>JANQFC010000070.1 GCA_028278035.1 Chlamydiales bacterium | reverse complement strand
ATTTTTCGGTTTTTATCTGCAATGATTAATCTCCAGATGGCTAAGCCTAAAGCTGTTATTGCAGCAAATATTTTAAGGACATTTTCGTTTTTTGCTTTTATTATTGAAGTGTACAATTCTTGGTTTTTAATTTCTTTGAGTTCAATATCATACGGATACCAAAGGTCTGCCAAAAAGTTTATTATATGACCTAAAAAATAAAGTATAGTAGTAATAGAGAAAATAATTAATATTGGAACCCAATGTTTTTCAATAAAGCCAACTATAGCCCTTAAATTATCCTGTAAAGACTTAAAACTATTCTCTGTTTTTAGCTTTAAAAAATTCCAAACCATAATAAAAAATCTAACCCTGACACTATTCTTATAATATTAAAACAAAAAGAAATTAAAAATACTTGTTTTTTTGAAAAAATATTACACCATCCAATAAAAAAAACAGCTTGCGCTGTTGGTAAAAAATGCGATTAACTTAACAACGCGGGTAAGTCGACAAAATTTCAGGGCTACGGAAAAGTAGTTAAAAGCAAATAATAAATTAAAAGTAAAAAAGAATAATTTAGAAAAAAAATAAAAAATGAGCCATGCTTTTATTAGTTATAGATTAGAGGTATGGCTTAATGTTATTGAATTATTTAATGCAAGTAGAAGATGAACGTAAAGGACAAGGTAAACAATATGGTTTAGGTTATGTTCTTTTCTTTTCATTGTTGGCTGTTTTATGTGGTGCAAACTCCTACAATAAGATAGCAGTATTTATTGAGGATAAATTTTGGCAATTAGATGAAATATATAATATGGGATGGGTAAAAGCTCCTGAAAGTTCAACAATCAGAAAGATTTTTTACAAAGTAAATTATGAAGATCTTGAAAATAAATTTAGAAAATATACTCAAGAAGTTGCAAAAGTTGATAAATTAAATGACATAGAGGTATTAGCGGCAGATGGAAAAACATTAAGAGGAAGTTTTGACCATATGAAAGACCAAAGAGCTACTCAGATTTTAAGTATATTTGCAACAAATATTGATTTAATCCTGGCTCATTCAAAAATAGATGATAAAACAAATGAAATACCAGTGCTTCCTGAGTTAATCAAAGAGTTAGGTGTTGAAGATAAAGTTTTTACAATGGATGCAATGCACTGTCAAAAAAAACTTTAGAATATATTGTTGAGACTAATAATATTGCTATAGTTCAGATAAAAGAAAATCAAAGTATGATTTATTCTGAAGCAGTAGGAATAACTCAAGAGTGTGAGTGTATTTCTAAAAGTTATCAAAAGATGGAAAAGGCTCATGGGAGAATTGAATCAAGAAGAGCAAGAGTTTTTAAAATGAATGAATTGCTAAAAAATACTTGTAGTGAATGGCAAGAAGTAAAATGCATTATCGAAATAAGAAAATTTCGTCAAGTATTTGATACAAAAGAAAAAACGTATAAAGATGCCTCTATTGAATACTCATATTATGCTTCTACAAAAATTTATTCAGCAGGAAAGTTTTTAAAAAACATTAGAGACCATTGGAAAATTGAAAATTTAAATCATTACGTTAAAGATGTTACCTTTATGGAAGATAAATCTAGAATTAGAGTTAACCCTATGGTTTTTGCAATAATTAGAAGCTTAGCACTTAATATTTTAAGACTAAATAGCTTTAAAATTATTACTATGGCTATATTTTCTAACTCCCTTAATTTCAATAAACTCTTGGGGTTAAAGGGTATTACTTAATTTTCCTTAACCCTGCTATAAAATACTTATAATAGACAAATATAATGGATAGCTTTATAATTTATTAGGCAAAGTAAAAATATAAGGTCTTGTAAAAATATAGTAGTGCTATAGAGATAATAAAAATGCCAAAAATTAATCAACACGACTATGATGAACTAATAAGCAATCAAACCAAAGAAACATGCGCCTTAAATAATCTTCTTCTACAGGTGGACTGGCAAGATGCGGACTTTAACAACTCTGGGTTTACAGGAGAATTTTTTGTAAAAAATAATTCTTTTACAAATTCTCAAATAGAATTAGTTAACACTGCTATAAGCTTAATTCCGGAATGGCGACGGTTAATAAACTGTCAACAGCATAATGTACACGATTATTGCCTAGCTAACCATACATTATTAGTAATAAATAAAATAAAAAAATCTCAAGAATATAAATTATTAAGCGATTATAATAAATTAATAATTTTATATACCGGATTATTGCACGATATAGCCAAACGAGAAAAAGAAGTTGATCCTGAACACCCGTCAAAAGGAGCAGATAAGGCAAGCTCGGTATTGTACAGGTTAAATTTTGATGAAAGCTTTATAAACACAGTGTATTTATTAATAAGGCATCATCAAATATTTGGATTTATGGCAATTGGCAAGCTTGAGCTTGATTACAAAAGACTGGCAAATACTTTTAAAACGTCTGTTAACCTTGATTTATTAGATTTATTATCCATTGCTGATATTAAATCCGTAAAACACAATGAAGCCTATTTTTCAAAAGATATAGGTTTAAGAATTAACGGTATAAAATCTCAAATAAAAAAATACCTGGCTTAATAATAGAACAGATATTTTTTTATTATATTAATATACTAATTCTTTAAGTATACTTAGTCTACTTACTTTTTTTTGTAAGAATTATTTAATATCTTTAGAACTTCTTCAGTAATATCATACTTAGCATAAGGAACTGTTGCCTTTTCTAAAACAAGGTCAAGATCCCTTTTTCTTGCTACTTTTGCAACTGTTTTTAAAACTTCTTTATGCTGAATATTTTTCAAATTAATTAACTTTGCCTCAATTTCTTGATTAAGAGTCATTGCTTTTTGATTATATTGTTTATTTAATTTTTCAAACAAACTTTTCTTTTCTATTTGATTTTTAACAGCTTTAATTTTTTTATTGCTTTGATCTTGAAATTGTTGTAACTCAGCTTTTTTTGAGTTTATTGCAGCTGTAATTTCCTGTGCTTTTTTATACTCTTCCATAATTTTGTATAAATTTACTACACCTAATTCACCAGCCTGTGCAGTCAGAATATTTAAGCCCAAAAAGCCAGCCATCATTAATAAAACCAGTAATTTTTTCATATTCACTCCTCCTTAAATCTTCCAAGTATTATTTTGAAATATACATTACTAAAAGCATAACATAAATAAATTTAAACTATTGTAAATTTATTTTCTGGTCATTGAATAAAAAGTTAGAATTTATCACCGAATCCAAATGTAAACTTACCTGACCTCTTATTCCCGGCTCCAACATAAGTAAGCGGATAACCATAGTCAACCCTAATAGGCCCAAGTCCCGGAATCGCCAATCTAAGCCCCATACCGGTTGTTATACCATAACCGGGCCTATTGTATAGTTGATTGGAAAATGTTTCTCTAAATAATGTACCTGCATCGATAAATGCTGCAATTTTCATATTTCTAACAAAATTAATTCGTGTAAGTTTATCTATAAATGGTATTGGCGTTCTATACTCAGCTGAGCCCATTAAATAAGCTCGCCCGTTACCTACGTCACCTTCTCTAAATCCTCTGATAGTATTTGCACCACCCAATCGAAAGGTTGCAAATTCGGGCATGTCACCTAATACTTTTGTAGCCGCTTTAACTCCCAGGGTAAAAGTTGAACGCTCACCAACCGGAAAATATTTTCTTATGCTGGCAGACGCTTTACCAAAGGTGTTTGAGTCTCCTGATATAGCAAATGATTCTTTAAAGGAGGTATATGCATACCAACCGTCTGTGGGATCTGCTATGCTATTGCGGTTATCATAAATAAGAGAAGGCCCTAAAGAAAGAAACGTTCCGCCTTGGAGCTGTTCCGCCCTTTTGCCTATATCCAAGCCTTTTTCCGCAAAAATATTTTCTATTTTGCCTTGATCACCTTCTCTGACTTTTACGCTTTCTACACCCATAGAAACACTTCCGGCAAGATGTTTCACCCTTTTAACAGGTCTTGCAAATTCTAAGTCACCGCCGATTCTTCGTTCAATACCTAACGGCACCTGATAACTTGCAAAGTCACGGCCATAAGCGGCTATTTTCATTGAAGTTAATGATTGTCTTAATCTTGGTTCAACAAAGGATGCTTCCACCTGCAAAGGTGCACGTCTGATTACGTCATAGTCTCTTAATACTGCTCCGCTACCTGCTAAAATATTTATGGACACCTGTTGTCCACGACCGGTAAAGTTGTTATTAGCATAACCCACAGTTCCAAAAAGCCCCGTACCTGTATCAATACCACCGCCTAACGAAATTGATCCGGTTCTTTTTTCGTCAACTTCTACGGTTAATAAATATTTATCAGGATCATCAGGTGAAACAGTCAAGACTCGCCTAACATCTTTAAATGCTTGTGTTGAAAAAATTCTTGATAAATCTTGCTTTAACAAAAGTTCATTATAAACTTCTCCCGGCTTTGTATAAATATTTCTTTTAATAACATAATCTTTTGTTTTGGTGTTGCCGGAAACCGCTATTTTATCAATAAGACCTTCATTAATATCTATATTGATAGTTCCGTCCGGATCGTCCGTTATACTTTTTACCCTGGCTAATATATAGCCTTTTTTAGCATAGTAGGTTTCTATCTCTTCTACTGCCCTGTTTAATTCTGCTATATTTTGAGGTAAGCCTGCTTGCGGATCGAATATCTTTGCCAGCTCTTCGTTTGAAACTTTTGAGTTTCCCTTTACAACAAAACCTGTAACCGGCGCGTTTTCTTCAACTTCTATTCTTAACTTAATTCCGTTCTCTGTATTTTGCGGTATTGCTCTTAGCTTTTCGGTAAAATATCCCATACCGTATATGGCTCTTAGATCTTCTTGTATTGTGTTTCTGTTAAATTTTGCGCCCGGTTTACTATAAATATTTTCCAGTATAATATCTGATTTAACCAGATTATTACCCTTAAATTCAACTTCTTTTATTGTTACAGAGTCATTATAGGTTTTATTCTTTGGTGATTCAAGCTTTTTGGGTGATATTTTAAATAATTCTGTTGTTTGCTTTTTTTTCTTCTTTTTTTCTTTTGCAAAAGAACTATCATCCCCTGCACCCATAAACAACAGCGCCATCGCAATCAGTATAATAAAATATTTATTTTTAGGCTTTGTCATATTAGCTTATCCCCAAATCTTTATAGTATTTATGTTACTCTAATTCAAATTCAGATTATTATTTTTTGAAATATAATTTATTTTATTAGCTTTTACTCTATTGAATAATCCGAAAAGTATTTTTGAATTAGTAAATACTGCTCCTCAATATAATTAATTTTAACACTATAATAAATTTATTCTATCGCAACCAGATAAAAAATTGAATAGTTTATTTGGTGTGGAACAAGCACTTAAAATATTCTAAAATTTTAAAATACAATCATTAATTCAAACAAAAATTATTTTTGTTATAATTTTTTTGTATAAAAAAATATATAAGGAAACTCAATATGGAATTTTGTTATGTTATTACGTTAATATCAAGTCAAGATGAAGCTAAAAAAATAGCACACGCTCTTGTGGATAAAAATCTTGCGGCATGTGTCAATATTATACAGGGTGTGACCTC
This sequence comes from Chlamydiales bacterium, assembly GCA_028278035.1. Classification (GTDB taxonomy): domain Bacteria; phylum Chlamydiota; class Chlamydiia; order Chlamydiales; family SM23-39; genus JANQFC01. The sequence goes on along the minus strand of JANQFC010000070.1, from coordinate 2,519 downwards.
TGTGTATAAGTGGAAAGACACTGTTCAGGAAGATTCTGAGTTTATGGTTTGGGCAAAAACCAAAAAAAGTATTTTTGAAGAAGTAAAAAAAGAAATAAGGCAAAATCATTCTTACGAGCTGCCGGCTATAATTATGCTTGATATTACAGACGGTTTGCCGGAATTTTTAAAATGGATAGACGAAAATACAATTGAATCTTCAGGTGATGCATAATTTAGAAGAAAAAGAACTTATAAAATTTTTAAAAAGTCAGGGGATAACAGTAAAAACTAATACTAAAGCCCGTGGAAACCTTGGTATATATTTTAATAACAGAATAGATGTTTCTAAAAATGTTGCACCGCAAAAAAGAATACCTATTCTGATTCACGAATACGCCCATAAGATACATTTTGATATGGAAAAAGAAAAATTCTATGAGGGTGGGAGCCTTGAAGTTTTATTTAAAAAAGACAAAATTGAGCCTTATATCTCGGAATTGACTGATGTAACAAATTTTGTAGATGTTAATTCTAATTTTGATAATATAAATTTAAAAAAACAGGAAATAAAAAATAAAATAAAAGAACTACATGAAATAATCAAGCAGGATTTTCCTTTATTTAAGCGCTCAGAAGACTTTAAAGAAGCAAAAACCTACTTTGAAAAGAATAAATCTATTGCAGTGTATTTTTTTAAATATGACAGTGTAAAAGTAATGAATAAACTATGCAATAAAGTGGAAGTATTTAATATTAATAATATTGATGAAGACTTTTTCCATATACCTGAGTATTTAAGGGCTTATATTAAATTAAAATCTTTACAAAGAGAATATAAAAGGTTAATTCGCTATCAAAATAAGGCTAAAAATTATTATAGCAAGCCGGCTGAGCTATTTGCAAGATTTATTGAGGGTATGTTTATTAATAACACTCAGGTAAAACTCATTGCTCCTAACTCTTATCAAAGGTTTTTTGAATTATTAGACAACGGATATTACGGCAAATTAAAAGAATTATTTGCCCTTGCCGGATTTGTACGCTAAGTGATCTTTATAATAGTAAGCTTTTAAATAATATTTTTGCCAAGGAAGCAAATAAAACTTATATCCGTTATTTTTCATTTCTTCATAAGCCTGCGCAAATGTCCAATTATATTTTACTATTCTGTATATAGCTGTCATTAAGCCGGTTCTGTCATTGCCAAAAAAACAATGCACGTATACAGGCTGGCATTTAGGTGTATTTATAATTTTTAAAAACTTGTCTATTTGTTCCTTTCCGGGTGAAGTAAAAGGGTTTAGAGCTATATTTATATAGTTAAAACCCATTTTTTCCAGCTTTGCTTTATTTTTAGAGGCTTTTTTCTTGCTGTGGCTTCTTAGGTCTATTATTGTTTTTATTTTTACAGTTTTTTTTAAATACCTGTAGCCGAGCAGGCTTGGTTGTCCACCCCTATAATAGACAGAATCAACCTTATAGAAATTACTTATATATTTGGAAGCATCAGCCATATCATTACCTAAAACAACGGCTATACTGTAACAGTTTAATAATAATGCAACTAAAAATATAAAATAAAAATTATTAATAAGCTTGTTAGAAATCATTAGAAACCGATATATGACTACTATCTTACTTACTTTAATTTTAAAATTTTTATTAAAAAAAACAACAGCCAAGTAGCCATATCAAAGAAGGGTAATGCTCAGTTGAGTACTGATGCTTACAAGTAAACTTAAGTTATATCAAAAGCTTACAGCGATGGCATAAAAAAGGTGATGACCATCACCCAAAGAAGAAGCAAATATTTCTTTTTAAAAATTAATTACCTAAATGAACTTGATGTTTTTGAATTTAATTCTTCAACTACTTCGTCAGTAATGTCTTGCGCGCCTAAGACTACGGCATTATTTCTGAATAATACCTTTATGCCCTTATTTTTCATTACGGATCTTAATGTTTTAGCCAGCTCATCTCTTATAGCTTTCATTTTTCGATTATGTTCTTTTAAAATTTTTTCTTTTTTATATTTATAATCCTTTTTAAATTTTTCTATTAATTCTTTTTTTTCTGCTTCATCTGTTTTTAAATTGATCTTTTTCAATTGTTCTGCCTGAAATTTTTGCAGTTCTGCTTCTTTTATACTCAAGTCCGCTTTTGTCTGAATAGATTTTTTGTACATACTATCAACCTTATTAACGTCTATTATGCCGTATTCTTCTGCAAAGGTTGCAGATGAGCATAATAGCAGACAGCTTGACATTATACAGCTTAAAAAAATTTTTTTTAGTAAATTCATAAGATAACTCTCCATTTAATTTGTTGTTATAACGTAATAATCTCTAAAATAAATAATTTTATCGTTTCTTTCGACTATAAAGGTTATATATTCAGTATTTTCATTAATTTTAAAATTTAAATTATTTGCCAATGCATTATAAACAAACTTATCGTCAGGAATATTTATGCTGATAATGCCAAGCTCTATTATCTTGCCGGAGGGCAACTTGATTTTAAAGCAAATATCATAATTC
>JANQFC010000063.1 GCA_028278035.1 Chlamydiales bacterium | reverse complement strand
ATTTTTCTAAATCAAAGTTCGCGTTAGTAGTAATTTCTTAAATAATTTAATGTCACTAGTGTCCTGAATTGTATTTAACTACAAAATATAAATTATTTTATGGTATAAATTCGTATGGCAAGACCAAGAAAAACTATAATTTTAAATGATAACGACAAAAAAGAATTGCAAAAATGGGTAAAGGGCTACTCATACTCTAAGCGTGATAGTTTAAGAGCTCAAATAGTTTTATTAAGTGAATCAGGAAAATCACAAACAGAAATTAAAGAAGAATTAAATGTTAATATTCGAACTGTTTTTAAATGGGTAAATCGTTTTATTAATAAAGGTATCGAAGGGTTGAAAGATGCACCTGGAAGAGGTCCAAAGACAACAATACCGGAAGAAACAATTAATAAAATTATTACTCAGGCTACTCAACCTCCTGAAAATAAAACTCGCTGGTCATCGCGGACTATGGCAAAAGCGGTTGGTGTTTCTCAAACAACTGTATTAAAAGTATGGCAAGCAAATGATATTAAACCCCATAGAACAAAAACATTTAAATTATCCAAAGACCTAAAATTTGAGGAGAAGTTTTGGGATATTATAGGCTTATACCTAAATCCTCCGGATAAAGCTTTAGTTTTATGTTGTGATGAAAAGAGTCAATGTCAGGCATTAGAAAGAACTCAACCTGGGCTTCCACTGGGAATTGGACACGTTAAAACAAAAACACATGATTATTACAGGCATGGAACCACCACATTGTTTGCGGCCTTAAATTATTTAGATGGCAGTCTAATTTCAAATACTCAAAAAAAACATCGTCATGAGGAATGGTTAGTTTTTTTAAAACAAATTGATAAGGAGACTCCAAAAGAGTTAGATTTACATTTAATTATTGATAATTATTCAACTCATAAGCATAAAGATGTAAAAGATTGGTTATCAAAACATCCAAGATTCCATGTTCATTTTACGCCAACTGGCAGTTCATGGCTAAATCTTGTAGAACGTTTTTTTGCAGATATAACCAATGATGTAATACGAGACGGAAGTTTTAAAAATATCAAGGAGCTGGAAAAATCTATTGAGGAATATCTTGCAAACAGAAATAAAAATCCTAAAAGGTATGTATGGAAAAAAGAAGGTGTAAAAATACTTGAAAAAGTTAACAGGGCAAGAAAAGCTATTGGATGGGAGCAGTATTTTGTACCTAATAAGAATTCAGGACACTAGTTAAGTA
>JANQFC010000019.1 GCA_028278035.1 Chlamydiales bacterium | reverse complement strand
TCAGCCATTAAACAGTTGACAGTACCTATGAAATTATCTATTTTTGCTATAGTTTCAATATCAGTATCTGGAGTTCTGTTTAATAATGCATGATATTCCTTTAATATACTTCTATATTTTGTTAGCATTATAATTGGATCAATATAGCCTACCTTTTCATGGTAAGTGCCCTGTTTATTAAGTTCTTTTTTATTCTTCATGCATTCTTCCCATATTTTTTCATTATTTAATGACTTTGATAGATGCTCTAGTTCTCTTAAAAGTTGTTCTTTTTTGCTCATTTTACTACTCCTTCGGTTTGCCATTTCGTCATCCCGCGGCTTGACCGCGGGATCCAGACAAAACTTTTTTATCCAAAAAAATTACCACATCAAAATTTCAAATGTATTAGAGTAAGAAAAAATCTTACATTATACTACATGTACCTTTTCCTTTTTTATAGTTGAATCTATTTGAATTCATAGAACTTTTAGATTTTGAAGATGAATCGTTATGGCAGTAACTACTTAAAGTTTCATTAAAAGCTGTTAAGTATTCATTATTTTGAATTGAGTCTCTCGATTTCATTTTGGATATCATATTTTTAATTTTACGTTTATCATTACGTTTTTTGTTCTTGAAAGCTTCAATAATTTTTTTGTCGTAAATAATTTCTTTTATTTTATCAAAATTGGTTTTGTAGCCAAAACCAATACGTTCTATATTGCTAAAAGGTGGCAACTTTAATTCAGTAAAATCACAATCATAAAAAGCAAGGCTATCAATTCCATGCTCTTGTTCTATGCAATTCAATAATTGCATAGTATCTGTAGTTATCCTAGTAAGACCATAAAAAGAAAAGTAAAGACTTGTTTTTCTATCAGGCTTAACATACATCTGACCTTTAGCCATTAAAAAATTAGTACTCTCTATGATACCGTCTACAAATGATATATATTCAGTATTAGTATCTGAAGTATTGCTTAATTTTGCATGCATTTGCATAAAGGAATTTTTGTATTTTTCTAGTTGTTCAATTGCATGTATTTCGGGTATGCCTTTTTCGGTACAATATGACCAAAGATCTACAACAAGATTAGTTTTATTTTTCATGCATTCTTTCCATATTTTTTCATTATTTAATGACTTTGATAGATGCTCTAGTTCTCTTAAAAGTTGTTCTTTTTTGCTCATTTTAC
>JANQFC010000097.1 GCA_028278035.1 Chlamydiales bacterium | reverse complement strand
CTTTAATTCCTGATCTGCATTTCGGTAAATTCGGTTGTTTTGGGACAAGCTCTAATATAATTTCAAATAAAAGCGAAGGGCATTCATGCCCTTTTTTAAACAAATATGGGCGTAAACACCCTACAATATATTGGTTAATAATAGACACCAGCCGTGAACGGCTGGCCTATTAAATCAAATTATTATTTGATTCTTGTACAACAAATCCTTAATGCTCTGTTGCACAACTGTTTTGTTTAATAGCCCATGCGTTTACAGGCTGTCCGAGAACATTCAAATATAATCACATATATTTTTATGTAATAAAAATTTGTAACAATAATTTTGGTTTATTCGCGTTTTAATTATTTTATAACTTATTGTTTTTACTTTCAGGCATTTTTTATGTATTTTTTAATTAACTTTTGCTAATTTTAACCTATATATTTTCATTATATTATATGCCGTACATAATAATTTAAATTCACCTCTAACTTTTTCTAATCCCCGTAATAAAAATTGTTGAAATCCAAGGTTCTTTTTAAAATGTCCAAACGGAGCTTCAGCCATATTCATACGTTCATAATATTTCTTTTTACCTTCAGGCGTACTTAACTTTTTTCGCATGACTTCCTGCAGGTATTCTGAATTATGACGTGTTATTGTTCGGTTTTTTGCTGTTGTGCATTCATTTTTTATTTTACAGTTCGCGCAAGAATTACATTTATAACGAGATGTATTTTTTCTATCGCTTCTTTTTTGATGAAAGTTTAATTTTTCTCCTTCGGGGCAGATGTACTCATCTTTTTCCTGATCATATTTAAAATTTTCTTTATGATATTTTCCTAATGTTCCTTTTGATTGTAATTTTTCTATTTTTCTACATTCCTGATCTGGTATATAACCGTCTATTTCAGCTTTTTCTAAATTTTCATAATTTTCATAACTTGCGTAGCCGCTATCCGCTTTTACTTCGTCTATTTTCTGATTTGTATTTTTCTTAACCTGGGTTATCATTGGTATTAAGAGTTTTTTATCCGAGGCCTCCTGACTAATATCAGCTCCGGCTATTATCCCTTCCTTTGTTGTCGCTATTTGTCCATTATAATTTGGTCGTATTATCCCTTTACTTTCCCTTTGAAATTTTGCGTCTGGATCTGTTACGTTTATTTTTAGTTTCTTTTTTTCTGCTTGATTCTCTCTTTCTTTTTTCCGCTTCGCTAATGTTATTTGAGCCTCAGCAATTTTTTTAATTAAATCTTCACGCTTTTTTATTTCTTTTGGAATATCTATTTGGGTTGCAGCTCCTTTAAGTTTGTTATTTTCTTCATCATCTATTTTTTCCGCTCTTTTATGATAGTCTTTTATTTCCTCCTTTAATTTTTGCTCCCATTTTTTGTAGCCTTCAATATCTTTTGTTCTGCCGCTTGACGCGTTCGCGCGAAATTTACTTCCATCTATTGATATAATTCCAGCGTTAAGCATACCAATCTCATTGCAATATTTCAACACCTGAACAAAATATTTTTCTATTTCTGATATATTATCTTTCCGGAAATCACTTATCGTCCTAAAATTCGGCTGATAGGTTTGGGATAAATACATAAAAGGCAATACTTCCCGGCAAGCTGTCATCAATTTCCGAGAGCTGCATATTCCCAGCGCATATCCATAAAATAATATTTTTAATAATATTTTGGGATGATAAGATTTCTGCCCCGTATATGAATATTTTTTTTCTATTGCGCTTGTGTCTAATTTTTTTACTATCTCATCAACGACACGCGCGAAATGTGTCTCAGTTACAAAATCTTCTATATAATAGCCAAACACACAGCCGCTTTTTGAATTTTCAGGTTTAAATTTACTCATTATTTTCTCCCTGGTTCTGAATTCTTTTTAATAGTAATTCTTCCTTGTCTTTAATTATCCATTCCACTTTTTCTCCTTTTTCAATTTCCAACGCTTGAGCTAAAGGCACAGGCAGGACTATATAATATTGTTTCGAATATTTACGATTTATTACTTGAACCTTTGTTTGATATCCCATTTTAAAATACCTCATTATGATTAGTTTTAAAACTAATCATAATGTTAGATTAACTTTTATTTTTTGTCAATATTTATATTTTGTTTTTTGCTATTCTCGGACAGCCTGTAAACGGCTTGGCTATAGATCTATAAAATATTAAAATTCTGTAACTACACCTTTAGCGTAGGTGGTCCGAACTAATCACTCTGAACTTACTAAATATTTTTCTCCGAAATCCGAACTACTATCTCCGAACTAATTAAATATACCAGCTTCCAGTAGTACAATCATGCCCAGGAGCACTTCCATTTGTACACCGTGCTCCACCAGCAACGGCGCCTAATTCTTCTTCTAAAAGTTCACCATCAATTCCTTTTAGTTCTGGTTTTTCATATTTCATTTTTTCACTTACATCTTCAACAGTAATTTCAAATCCTTCTGAGGCTGCCACTTTTACAATTTCTTCAGGCGAAGCAGCTTTTATCACTTTACTTAATAACTCATTGTCTGCCTTTACTTTTTGTTCAAAAAGTTCTAATGATTCTTGTGACA
>JANQFC010000089.1 GCA_028278035.1 Chlamydiales bacterium | reverse complement strand
CGTAAAAAGATTGAAGCGGAGATACTATCCTTATCAACTGCTGTAAAACAAAGCCCTTCTTCAATTGTTATTACAGATACCAATGGCATTATTGAATACGTAAACCCAAAATTTACTGAAGTTACAGGATATACATCTGAAGAAGCTGTCGGTAAAAATCCTAAAATCCTAAAAACTGAGCACACCACATCAGGCGACTATAAAGAATTATGGGAAACAATCACAAAAGGAGAAATTTGGAGAGGCGAGTTTTTAAACAAGAAAAAGGATGGTACTCATTATTGGGAGTTAGCTTCGATCTCGCCCATCATTGATGAGAAAGGAAGAATAATAAAATATATAGCTGTAAAAGAAGATATTACCGACCGTAAAAGAACTGAAGTAGCATTAATGAACTCTGAAAAGAAACTTTCTGAGGCTAATGCAACAAAAAACATGTTTTTTTCTATAATAGCGCATGACTTAAAAAGCCCGGTTGGCAACTTTTCTCAAGTATTAAAGCTATTCAAAGATAACTTCAATGATATTTCAAGTGATGAAAAAATTGATTATTTAAATATTCTACTTGGATTGTCTACAAAAACTAATAACCTTCTTGATGATTTGTTGTTATGGGCACGAATCCAAATGAATACAATTGACCTCACAGAGGATAATATATACATAGAATCATTAATTACAAGATGTATTGAAATTGTAAAAGAAAAAGCTAAGGAAAAGAAAATTAAGTTCACCACAGAAATTGAACCTATTAATATTTTTTCTAATCAAAGTTCAGTTGAAACTGTATTACGAAATTTACTATCAAATGCAGTAAAATTTTCATATGATAATAGTGAAATAAAGATAAAAACTCAAATTCCGGAATCCAGGGATAAAGTCATTATATCTATTGAAGATAAAGGCGTTGGCATACCTGAAGAAAATATTGACAAGCTTTTTAAAATAGAAACTACTTTCACAACATATGGTACAAATAATGAGAAAGGTACTGGGTTAGGCTTAATACTTTGCAAAGAACTTATTGAAAAAATTAATGGCTCAATTTGGGTGAAAAGTAAAGAAGATATTGGTAGTACTTTTTATATTGCCCTTCCTATTAAAAATTAGGTTTGTTTAATTTTTAATTAATTTTATTAAACAATTTATTCTTTTTATTGTTTCATAGTTAAATGAAAAACTTGGAACCATGAAAAGATTAATTAAAATATTGTTTATAAGCCTATTTTTTACAAATCCTGTTGCTCCATCAGAGCTAAGAGAGGCGAGAGAAAAATTATATGATGCATATATTACGGGAGATAATAGCCTTTGGTTAGAAGTAATGAATAGCCTTGAAAATTCCTATACGAAATCTAAAAATATTTTTACCCTTCATGAATTAGCTAAAAGCCAATATGGATACATTGGAATGTTAATTGACCAGGCAGAATTTGAAAAAGCAAAAACTATACTGCCAAAAGCCGAAAAAAATATTGAAAAACTTTTAGGCTACAATGAAGACTGGACAGATGTACATGGGTTAAAAGCAGGCATTTATGGATTTAAAATCATTCTATACCCAAACCAGGTTATTTTATATG
>JANQFC010000050.1 GCA_028278035.1 Chlamydiales bacterium | reverse complement strand
CAGTTTAATTTTTAATTTATTATTGTTAATAAACTCTTTTACTTCTGTTGACTTATGTGCACTAAGGTTATCAACTATTAAATATACCTTTTTTCCTTTAAAAGTAGTCATTATCCTAAATTTAATTTTTTATCACCCGTAATATTTTACATAAGAGGCAAATGTCGAAAGAGTCTTAATAAAAAATAAATTTTAAGAAAAGCGTGGACAGGAGTGGATTTTATTAAGTGAGTAATTGTAAACATTTTTAAAGATTAAAATATTAAATAACTTAAGAAGAAAATTTTTTCATGGTAATTTTTTAAAATAATCAATTTTAAAATAATGCATAAAGGATATATAAATAATGAAATTAAATATTGCTCATAATATTTATAAAACAAAGTTAAATAATTTAAATAAGCTTGAAAAGAATAACCAAGGAAAACAGAACAATCAAGATATAACAATAAATAACTGAGAGGGTAAAAATGATAAATAAAGTTGCATTTGGCAGAGAAATGTCAAATAAATATTTAAAAATGTCTGATTCGAAAAAAAATAGGACTGGCGAAGTACAAAAAGAATCTTATGGAAAAACAGTTGATTCTAGCGACTTATTAAAAGCTTATTATTTAAATAATTCTAAGGATTCAAAGGCTAATGAACAAAAAAAAGCACAAGAAATTTTTAATAAATTAAATTCTTCTGAGTTTCTTGAAAAGTCAAAAAAAGAAAATTACCAAAACTTAGAATACAAAGAAATAGTGAAAGATTTTCAAAATCCTAAAGTACTTAAATCTGTAATGCAGCTATTAAAGCAAGATTTATATAAACAAGCAGATAAGGTAAGAACACAATACCCAAAGGAAGAAGCTTTAGAAAAACTTAGGGATATAGAAGTACAAAAAGCAACAATAAATTATTATATCAAAAATGCAGAAAAAAATCCTGATGGGATAGACAAGAAGTCTAATCCAAGGCTTTTAAATAATATTTCATTTAAAGGTAGAAGTTATTTTGAAAAATTAAAAATTGGAAGGCCATGGCATGGTGAAGTTGCATTTGACCAGCATATGAATGAAAAAGTTTTAACAGATGAGGGAAAACAAGATCAGTATATTGATTTCATAGCAAGGAAGACAGGAAAGAGTAAGGAGGACGTTCACAAGAGTATAGCACCTGAATTGATTGAAGTTCCTCCACTATCAAAGCTAATTGAGAATCAAAGAAGTATATTACATTTTGATGCGATAAAAAAACGTAATGATGAAATATCTAGAATAGATATACAAAGTGAAAATAGTAGTAATGATGTAATGAAAGTAATGAGGTTATTAGAAGAAAAAAATAATGTAGAAAATAAATATAAGAAAAATATTAAAAATGCCAATATTGTATTTAGATTAAAACAATTATTAATGAATAAAAAATGTTCTGAAGCTGAAATAGTTGGAGTTGCACAAAACGAACAAACCCTTTTTGGGGCATTTGATAATGAAGATAAAGGTGATGAATATCTCCAAAAAAACAATTTGGGTATGGCCCTTAATAATTATGAAGTTGCAATTTCAAATAGGCAAGACTTTTTGAAAAAATATCAGCAAGAAATATTAGAAGATAGCTATCTTGGAGATTTATTGCACAAAACAGGTGATGTTTTAATAAGAAGTAATGAATTTGAAAAAGCTGATGAGCTCTTTTCAGATTCATTAAAAATTAGAGAAAATTTAGATTCTGATGATAAATTTCAATCCTACTTAAAACTTGGTGAAACAAACTATCTGCTCGGAAAAAAGGCTCAAAATGACAATAACGTTCAGGAATCAAATAAAAGATTTAATAACTCTATTTTATATCTTAAGAATATACTAGATTCTAAAAAACTTGAGTGCGAAGAGAAAGACGAAGCAATAGAAAAATATAAAACAATGTGTCCTAAACTTGTTTCTACTAAAGATTTTAATATGACATTAGCAAAGTATTACATTAACGAATTGGAACCTGAAAAGGCAATAGAAAATTATAAATTGGCTCTCAAAAAAACAGAAAAGGCATCTGGTAAAGAGTCTCTTGAAGCTGCTAATTTACATAAGTTAATCGCGGATGCTCATGAGGAAAATGATGATTTTTTCAGATCAGCTTTGCATAATGAAAAAAGAGTCAACATATTGGAGAAAAAAAATCAAAGCTCTGTAGATGAAAATCGCGAGCTGATTAGATCTTGGTTGAAAGCTACAGATAGCTATATTAAAGACAAAGAGTCAAGTGAAGCTATAAAGTGTCTTGATCATGCTCAAAAATTGTTTTCTATGAAGCCAGTTAGTGATTTTGACAAAATAAATATATTACAAATGTTAGCCCTTAGGCATAAACAATTAGGAAATAATGATAAAGCGTTAGAAGAATATCTTACAGCTTTAGGTATTAGCGATAAAATAAACGGAACAGATTCTGGAAAATCTATAACTTTAAGAAGAAAAATTGCAGAATTGCAAAACAAAGATCAAACTTAAAGAAAAACTATCTTAGACAAGGAGAGAAAAATGATAGTAAAAAACAAAATAAACTCACAATGGATAAAATTCAAGTTGAACTCGAATAAAGCGGCTAAATCTGATATATAAAGAAATAGCAGAAGTTGAAGATGATGAGTAATTTTTATAATAAAAAAATACAAATGAAAGGTAAAAAGAAAATAATGAATAAATTAATAATTAACAATAGTTCAATAGCAAAATCAAACACTAAAATTACAAATAAAAAAAATAACACAATAAATAATCAAACAAATAACAAAATAAATAAATCGATAGATATGCTTTCTTTAATGCATAAGCAAGCTATTAGTGTAGGCTTTATGGGAAAAAATGGTCTTAATAATTCAAATGAGACATATAATAAACATTTAAGCGCAGATAAAGAGCAGTTAAGAAAAGAAAAAGAAGCACAAAGAGCACAAAATAAATCAAATGAATTTGATCGTTTATATGAAGAAAATTTAGCATTTGATAAAGAACTATTAAAAGAAGAAAAAATGCGTTGGGGAACATCAAATGAATATGAAGAAGCTTTAGCACTTGATAAAAAACTAATAAAAGAAGAAATAATGCGTAGAGAGCTTCTAAGCACTAATAACGCATCCGTACCAGCCAAGCAGCTAGTAGATTTATCAAGTATACTAACTAGGACCTCATCTGATGTAGACGATTACACAGATATTAGAAAAACGGCAATAAAAAAACTAGGAGAACTAGGTAAAGCTCACGAAGAATTATCTGAGAGGGTCTTTGATATACTCGATCCTCTAGTTCAAAAACATGAGTCGTTTGCTATCGAAACTTTAGGCCTTATCGGAGTAAAATACGAAAAACTTGCACCAAAAGTACTTAGTACATTTAACGCTTCAATTAACAACTTGCCTGACATAAGCTCTCCTCCTACACCTAAAGGGTTACTAGGGCAAAGTTATTTAGATGCTTTATTGCAAGGCACAGAATTAATAGGAAAAGTTCATAGCAGTCTAACTTATAGGTCAATAGATATTCTTAAGGCTTTAGCCCAAAAAAGCGATTCTGAGGTTAAAGAAGATACAAATAAAAGTATAAATATACTAGAAAATATAGCTAAAGAAAGGGAAAAAAAAGAAAGTGAAGAAACAGCTAAATTGCAGGCTGCACATGCCGCTAAAATAAAAGCTGAACGTACTACTAGGTTACAAGCAACTTGGCACGACAAAATAGACAATATCCTAGTTGATTCTAAAACAGAACCCAAATATAAGGCAAATCTTAAATCATATGCATATGGAGCATATTCAGATATAGCAGGTGTTATGTCAGAACATCCAATAGCCGCAAAAAAAATAATAGAACTAGCCAGCAATTCTAATTATCCTAAAATTGAACGCCTATATGATAAGTTTATAGAGAACACTCTCCAATCATTAGCTTTAGGCTTAGATAAGCCTGCCTCTGCAAAAAGCCCTGAATTTACCGCACATTGGATTACTAATAAAAAGCTAGGAAATAAAAACTTAACAAATTTCTGGTTAAATATCCTTGGTAAAGATAGTAAAGTTATGACTCCTGAGGAAAAACTAGCTACAATCAACGGTTTATCTAAAGCCGATAAAAAGACTTTAATTAAAGCTACTGCAACAGAATACGTACAGAACGTTTTACCTGCTGAATTAAATAGGTTAAATAATAATGACCTGCAAGAATTGGATGAATCACAAAATATCAATGCCGATACTATCAGGAATTTACTAGATAGTGGCGAGTATCAAAACAGAAAAATTGGTGATAAACCTATTATTGATTTTTGGATTGATACTGCTGAAGGGGAAGGACAGTCTAATAAATATAAAACCCCAAGAATAAAACAAAAGAGACTGGCTAAATTAATAGAAGATGATGTTAATGCTGATAAAATAGTTAAAGAAACGATAAAAGCAAGTGGACAAACTAACACTTTGGTCCAAACTAGAGATATAGCAAAGAAAAAAAAGTACTTGAATAAAGAACCTTCCTCATGTATATGTATACTAGGGAGGGTTTAACATTGATAAAATCATTATCAACG
>JANQFC010000073.1 GCA_028278035.1 Chlamydiales bacterium | reverse complement strand
TAAAAATTGCAAACCTTTATTATCAAAATTCATTAGCACCTGGGTTGGGGATTTTCCTAAAATTTCAGGTTTTTTCCTCTAAGAAAATTCTTTGCGCTTGATTTTTTGTGAATATCTATGATCGTGGCCAAAACAATAGAAACATCTGCAAGCAATTTCATTATATGGACACATCTTGTATATTTTTGAATTGAATTATTTCTTATTTTAAGGCTAAGAGATGCCAACTTCGAAACAGCAAATATCCTTGCAGATATCAGGTTGAGTCTCAATATGTGAACTGGTTAACATATCATCATTATAAACAGTGTTGGGAAAGATTACTTTAAAAAGTAATCAGTATCGATTACAGAGTACTTTCCACTATTGGGTAATCAGATTACATCCTTAATTACTCCGATATCAAAGTAATCGATTTCATGTAATCGATTTTTTAAGATTATTTTTGAATATCGATGTATTGTACTAATTTTATACATTTTTATTTTTATAAGTACCTTAACAAATTCCAAAGCATATATGCCCCTCACTTTTCTATACAGAACATCTTTTCTGAGCAGAAATTTCCAACCCAACCCAACTTTTTTTTGGTTGGGTTGAGATGCGCCAACTCAACCTAAAAGTATAACCTATTTGGGTTACAAATTTAAATAAGGTATTTGTTTATTTTCTGAAAATTTGGTCCGCTGAGACGAAGGATGGCAATAATATAATTAAAAATATGTAAAACATTTTCTTTTTACCTTATAGAAATCTAAAAGTTTTGATAGTATATAAAATAAATCAAAGTTTTTCGCTTTTTAGTCAATACTTTATGAAATATTTTGAATGCTCTGTACAGTTTTGCATAAGACAGTGAGAGCAGTCAAAGATTTTTCTCGAATATTATTCTGGAAAATTTGTAAAATCGGGAAAATTATGAAATACTTATGAAACTCTCCTAAAAAAACTGTTAAAACTTAGAAATTTTTAAAAAAAATTCTCAAAATATTTGCAAACTTTTTGAAAATATTCGCAAACA
>JANQFC010000056.1 GCA_028278035.1 Chlamydiales bacterium | reverse complement strand
TGTCCCGTCCTGAAATAAGTTGACATAAAATCGACTTATTTATGAAAAACTTATCACAAAAGAAGAAAAGAACACAACGAGATTACAACCTAGGCTTTAAATTAGCCATTGTTTCGCAAGTAGAAAAAGGCGAATTGACCTATAAACAAGCACAAGTTAAATATGGAATCCAAGGCAGAAGTACAGTTTTGGTTTGGTTAAGAAAACATGGTAACTTAGACTGGAGTAACCCCTGTTTATTTATGAAGTCAAAGTCTAAAGAAACCCCAGCCCAAAAGATAAAGCGCTTAGAAAAAGAATTAGAAGATGAGCGATTAAAAAATAAGATATTAAATACAATGATTGATATCTCTGACCAACAATATGGGACAACAATCAGAAAAAAGTATTTGTCCAAACAATCCAAAGACTCAAAAAAGAAGAACAAATAAGTTTATCAAGAAGTTGTAGATTGTTTGGAATAAGCAGACAGGCTATTTATCAGGCCAGTTCAAGAGCTTTAGCAAGAGAGAAGGAATTAATGCGATTAAAGCCACTGGTTTTAGCTATACGTATGAAGATGCCCCGTTTGGGCACACGTAAATTATACTATTTACTAAAACCGCGATTTGAACAGTTGGGAATAAAAATAGGTAGAGATGCATTTTTTAATTACTTACGCACAGAAAATCTCTTAATAAAACCCAGGAAAACCTATACTAAAACAACAAATTCAAAACATTGGCTTAAGAAGTATCCAAACTTATTAAAAGAAACTAAAGCAATAAAACCGGAACAAGTTTTTGTAAGTGATATCACATATATTAAAACACGAGAAAGAACCCATTACCTTTCTTTAGTTACAGATGCATTTAGCAGAAAAATAATGGGATATGAACTAGGCGATGACTTAAGTTCAGAAAATGTTATAAAAGCTTTAAAAATGGCAATAAAAAATAGGAAAACCGTTAATAAAGCAATTCATCATTCTGATCGAGGGCTACAATACTGCTCTTATAAATATCAAAAGGAATTAAGTAAAAACAACATTAGGCCATCCATGACAGATGGATATGATTGTTATCAAAATGCCCTGGCAGAAAGGATTAATGGCATTTTGAAACAAGAATTTTTAATAGAAACTTGCAATAATGGACGGGAATTAGAATTATTGGTTAAAGAATCAATTAATACTTATAATAACGAAAGGCCACATTTGAGTTTAAATATGAAAACTCCTAATTTTGTACATGAAAAAACCAGGAAAGCATGCTTTCCTGGTTTTAATTAATTTTATTTAAAAACTGTCAACCTATTTTAGGACGACTCAAATAATAAATTTTTAGAAGAAAGCCTTTTGTTCTTCGTTTTCGGCGATTTTAAGTTTTAATGAAAAAGTTAAATTTCTTCTTCGGTACGGGCAAGCACAAAATTAGTTTTTTCCCTAAACCTCATTCTATACTTTAAGGGAGATACACCACTTGTTTTTTTAAATTTCCTTGAAAAATAATTACATTCATTAAATCCGGTTTTAATAGCAATATCTGATACAGGAAGTTCGCTTTCGCGTAACAATTTTCT
>JANQFC010000051.1 GCA_028278035.1 Chlamydiales bacterium | reverse complement strand
AAACTATAAATTCTGTAGTATTTATGTACATAAGTTTTATTATAATCACTAAAACTTAAAATGAAATACTAATTTATCAAATTTTTCTGTATTCAACGTTCTCATAGGTCGCATTATTCACATTATTCATCAAGGTATTAGTAAGTGAACTCTGATAACATATCAATTGAACAGGCGAATAACCAAGGCTACATTGTAAAATTAGACAATAAAATTTATTCAAAAGAGGCTGTATTATCAGCCTCTTAATAGTAAAGCGTTTAGTTTTATACAAGAATAAAAATGCAAACATTAAAATATAATTTACTACCGTTTAATTTTAAAAAACTTGATGATAAGCACCTACTTATAAACCAATCAGGCTGTTTTATCCCTTTCAATTTTTGGAAAAATTGCATGAGTTTGTCCATTAATAACAAATAATACACCTTCATCTCTTTTATAAAACTCCTCTTTTCCTCTCTTGAATACATAAACTCGAGCGGTTAATTTCCCTCCTTCAACTTCAAAAGTACTTGAAATTGGAAAATGAATACCAGGTTCCAAGTTATTCATTGAGTCATCAGCAACTGGAAGCGTTTTGTTCCTGTAAATCTGAGAACATCTGTTCCTCACATATTGAATTTTCCCTGAACAAAAGGGATTTTTAATTTGTTATCTTTTCCAATAGACATGAACGTTTGGGGTACCATGATTGGTGTTTGGCCTTCTCCACAATCAGCAATAGTAAAAGAAGGTCTTTCTTTTAAACCAGTAGCTGCAACTGTAATTTTTTTTGCAATCTCGGTTCTTAAAATTTTATCCCATTCTCTAACCCTTCCCGTATTTTCTTTTTCAGGACTTTTTGCTTTTTCTATGAATTGTGCTACCGCCTGACGTATTGTTGGAGGGACTCCTTTGTCGGTCTTATAGCTTGAATACTTTATCATCTTCTTGAGGTTTTTTTTAAAATTTTACTTTCATTGCATCCAGCTCTTTTGTTAATGTATTAATGATTTTTCTTATTTGTTCATCAGTATAATCATAATGAGATTTATTGGCTAAATTTCCTACTAATCTTATGTTTTTTATGGCATTCCCAACGCGATTTTCTGCTAGTTTTCTAAAATTTTCTTGCTTGATATTTTGATCCATGCTCTACTTCTTTCGTAATATTTTTAAATCATATGTAACCTGAACTGCGAATTAATTTGAAAAAATTTAAAAAATAAGCGAAACCTCCTATTAGAGAGGTAGGAGGTTTCAAAAAATGAATGATACTGACATT
>JANQFC010000047.1 GCA_028278035.1 Chlamydiales bacterium | reverse complement strand
TCAAGATATTTTGAGCCTGGTTGTTTCAAAAAACAAAGGAAACCACAAAAAGCCAGCATAGTTGGACAGTTTACAATTCCTGTAGGTGAGTAAAATATTGCATTCAAGAATAAAGGTTTGCCAACCCAGTGCAAATAATAAAAAGCAAAAAATAATGCAACAGAACCAATCATTTTATTTATCGGTTTTAATTCCGTAAAATCAAAATTAAGTTCTTTTCGCAGGAATGCAATTAAAGTAAGAATAAAGAAAGTTAGAAAAATTATCACATTGGGATAAATCATATACATTATAGAAATTACAGTAGCACTTGCAGATAAAATTAGCATCAGTATCGGAAAAACTATATTTCTTATCTTTTTTAAAATAATACCAATAAAAATAAGTATTATATAAACTGCGTGTATTATTATTGCCCAAATATGCATATCTTTTGTAATCTGATTCAGCGTATTTGTGATTTGATCAGGAGATTTTATAAATGTGAATATAAATGCAATACACATTAAAAATGTTAGTATAAAGAATTTTATTATGTTATTCATTTGAGTATTTTTTATGAGGGTTAACTGATATTCTGTTTTTTAGTGAAAAAAAATGATTTTTCTTTTTGTTTTGAAAATTCGATTGAGGTTTTGGAAAGCAGATTTTCGTAATAGCTTGTATTTCGCTTAAAATTTATTTTATTTCTAATAATTAATTTTCCTTTGGGCTTTAAAACTCTTTCGATTTCGTTTATCATCTTTTTCTTGTCTCTAATCATATCAATAGCATTAAAAATGAAAACAATATCAATAGAATTATCTGCAAGTCCTGTTTCGGATTTATCCGTTATTATTGTTTTAATGTTTTGTATTTGATGTTGTTTTGCTAATTTTTCAGTTTGCTTTATTGCCAACGGGTGAATATCAAGAGCATAAACTTCTCCCTTGTCACCGGTTTCTTCAGCTATAACTATTGAAAGGTTGCCGGGGCCGCAGGCAAAATCTAATATGGTATCTCCCGGGGTTATTAATCCTGACTTAAGAAATTTTATTTCTTTCTGTAATCTTTTCGAAGAATGCATTTTAAACATTATTCGTGCTATAAAATTTGGAATGGGTCTGTCTTTAAACATCTTATTTTGTTTTAAAATTTTGATGCAAAGAAAGAGCAGAAATACACATCTATCGTCCTAACTATACAGATAGGACTTATTTTTGAGAGAGATTCTTTTTGTATTGAGAAGGGGTAATGTCTGTATGATTCTTAAAAATCCGGTTAAATGAAGATTTTGAATTAAATCCCGCATCAAATGCAATACCTAAAAGAGTATATTGGTCAGATTTTTTATCGGATAGGTTCTTTTTAACCTCTTCAACCCTGTAAAAATTAATAAAATCATAAAAATTTTGATTTAATTCATCATTTAATATTTGGGTCAAATAGTGTTTGTAGACATTTAGTTTTTTTGCGAGCTGTGCTAATGTTAAATCACAATCTAAATATGGTTTTTCTTCATCCATAAACTGTAAAAGGGTTTCTTTTAGTGCCGGGATTTCATTTTTCTTTAAACCATATTTATCGTATTTGTTTTTTGCATTTTGTTTATAAGCAGTGGCACTTATATCTTCGCCAAAATTTTGATAAGAAAAGAAATTTGTCTTTTTAATGCTGTAAAATCCAATAAAAAAGACAAAAAAAGTTATTGACCCATAAATAAATACATCAATACTATAATTTGATTTTATTTGAAATCCTTTTGTCAGAACAATATAAGTTATTCCGATAAGCAAAACCGCCACAAAACTAAAAATTAAATGAGCAAGCCACTTTAAATTTATTTTGTCAATGTTTGAAAAAGCTTGTTTAATTCTTTTGTTATATTTCTGCAACAGCATTAAACATAAGGACATATACGTCAATCCGGATACAAAATTTAAAAGCAGGTTAAAATGAATTAATCTACCCGGTTGATTTGAAATGCTTAAAAAATCCCGATTATCAGGGAACAAACTAAGTAATAAAAATAAAATAAGATATGGGATTAAATGTAATAATTCAATAAGCCGAGGCCTACTTGTTTTGTTAATTAAAGACTTAACATATAAATAAAAAATTGGATAATGTAGCAAAGGAAATGTTAAATGAATAGTTGTAAGAATGTAAATATCATTACATAAACTTTTATTAAGTAAAAACAATAATGATAGATGTATTCCTAAGAGTAAAAACCAAACAGATAGTAACTTTTTGTTAAAATCCGAAGTTTTTTTTCCGGTTAACAAAACTGCAAAAAAAAATGCTTGAATTGCTCCTGTCAAGAATATGATTTCCATATTTTGATTCGTGTTATTTTTTAATGTGTTTATTATCAGTTATTTCGCATCTGTTTTTCCATGGTCGCTAACGGTTGCAGGTATGGTGCGTTACCGTCCTGCAAAGCGGCTATGAACTATGTACAATGTTAGCCACAGTATTTTTCTTATTTTTAGTCAAAAAGAGATTTTTGTTTTTGGATTGACCTGTCTTTATGAGCAAATTTTAGGGGTTTCCCTTGTACAGTCAAAATATCCTGTCTGCTTTTTAAGAAATTAGAAACCTTTCTTGAACTCCAATCAATTTTTAAAGTATCAATAATCTTTTTGGCAGGAAAAACACCAGACTTTAAGAATTCAATTATCTTTTCTTCTGTATTATTCAAGTTTGGTTCAGAAACTACTGATTTAATTTCATCTTTAATTTCATAAGTTGTCAAATTTCCTGCAATATCAACTGCTTTTCCTCCTTTTGAAATAAGAATGTTATTTGCATTTTTTTCTCTTGGATTTGGTTTTCTAACGTAAATCGTTCTACTTTTTCTCAAACCGTCCATAACGCCTGACCAAGTTCCCCCTTTTTCACTTGATTCAGCTACATAAATCTCAGATGCAAGTCCATAGATAATTGGATTACGCGCCATAGCAAGTTGAACGCTCCAAGGTGCTTTAGGATAGAAAGTACTTAATACTAAAACATCACCTTTAATTATTTGCTTGTAATACTTTTTAAAGCCTGATTGAAATGTTGCAATTCCTTGAGGGAGGACAATTATACTTTGACCTTTATATTTTAAGGCAGAATCAAGTGCTTGTTTATCTACGCCTTTAGCAAAACCACTAACTACAACTTTATAATCTTTCGACGCATTCTTCACAACATTATCGGTAAATTCTAAAGAATTATCATTTGCCTTTCGAGAACCTACAATAGCAACTGATTTCTCTTTCATTATTTGTAGATTGCCTTTGGTATAAATTACAGGCGGAGCGTACGTTCTTCCTAAATTCTTTTTTAAAGTTGGAGAATAATCTTGTGAAGTTATTGGAAGAATATTGTAGCCTTGTTCCAAAAGATCTTCAACCATAAAAGCATAATTTGATAACTCTTTTTTTGCATCTAAGAATAGTTCAACTTCTGATTTATTTAACTGATATTTATCTTCCCAAACTGAATACTCAGATTCAAAAAAATTAATAATAGATTTACCTTGTTCAAAAAGTTGAACTATTATTTCGTTTTTCTTTTTTGTTTTAATCTTTGGAACGTGAGCCAAAGCCAACCAATATGTTAATTTTTCATTCATAATCAACCATTTAAATATCTCCACCTACAGTTCTTGCAATTACTAAAGGTGCAATTTTCGTAACTCCAAATTTAGTTAAAACATTTCCGATTTCCTTAATTGTAGAACCGCTATCAAATATGTCGTCAAATAGAATGATTGATTTTCCTGATAACTCACTTGGTTCCGAGTAACTGAATTTTTGTGCAACATTGTCTTTTTTCAGATAACCATTTTTGAAATCTTTTTGAGGTTGAGTTTCGCCTGTCTTAATCAATCTGTGTGAAATAGGAACTTTTAGAACTTGTGATAACTTTTCTGCAAAGTTTTTCACTAAATCGCCTGATTCAGTCGGAGGGACATAAACGATGAAATCAAACTTTTCTTGACCATATTTTTTCCTAAATGCTTTTAAAGTAAGTTTTAGCAAAAAGTCAGGAAAATCTCCACCATTTTCATATTTACTCCGATGTAAAGCTGCTCCAACACTTGACACACCATAATAACTTGAAGCTATTCCATTCACAATATTTGAATATTTGCTTTTTACAATTAATTCAGGAAAGTATGATTCTCGAAAATCCTGTAATTTTTGCATTGTTGCTTGCTTTGGATTTAATATCAATGGTTCAAGCGTCGTATTATCGCAGTTCTGGTAGTGATTGTGTGATTTATCCCCTAAATAGTCACACAAATACTTCATTCTTGAATTCCCAGTATTAACATATTCTATCATTGAGCTAAGTTCCGTCAACTTTTGTTCTCGAAGTTCATCAAAAGCTCTTGTGTTAAGTTGAGGTGCATTGAATTGATATTCATATTTTTTTGAGCGACCGTAAATGACTTCTTTTATTATTTCCTGTTCAATTAAATCTGCCTTTATAACCCTAACTTGCATTTGTTTCAAATTCGTGGCTTTCATTATTTGTCGTTCGCCTAATTGTTCTTGTTTTAGAACATTGATTACTTTGTTGTAATTTTTCATACTTGGACGACCACCGTCAATAAAAGCTTTCGGCAATTTATAATCTTCTTCAATTCCGTTTTCGTCTTTTGTTGAATTGAAGAAAAGGATGAGTTTAGTTGGTTTGCCATCTCTTCCTGCTCTACCGATTTCTTGATAGTAGTGTATCGGTGAAGCTGAAATTTGAGTGTGTATAATAAATCGAATATCGGATTTATCTATTCCCATTCCAAGTGCATTGGTAGAAACGACTGCTTTCCATCTATTATTCATTAATCCATTTTCAATTTCTTTTCTTGAATCAGAATCAAGTCCTGCATTGTATTCAGTTGTACTAATGCCCAAATATTCGAACCACCTTGAATAAATCTCTGTATTAACCCTTGTTCCGGTGTAAATTAAACCGTTTCCTTCCAATCCTGGTAAATTTTCAGCTAACCACAATAACTTTTCATCTTCAGACTTTACTTTTATTACATATAATCGAAAATTCTCACGAATTAGTTCACCTCTGATAGTTTGAATGTTTCCTGATATTTGTCTTTCAATATCTTCTTGAACTCGTTTTGTTGCTGTCGCTGTCGTTGCCAGTACAGGTAGATTTTGTGGTAATAATTTTACAAGGTTTATAATTCTTCTAAATGCCGGTCTGAAATCGTGTCCCCAAACTGAAATTGTATGTGCTTCATCAATAACAATCATTGATAAGTTCATTTTTCTTGTAGCCTCGATCCATTCCTGATTTTCTTGCCTTTCAGGTGCTATATACAAGATTTTCAGACTGCCATTTAAAGCATCTTGAATTGTTTGAGAGTTTTCTTCTGGTGTCTGTTCAGAATTAATGAATTTTGCTTTTATTCCTTTCTCATTAAGTCCTTTTACTTGGTCTCGCATTAATGCAATTAGAGGAGAAAAAATAACAGTCAGCCCTTGAAATTGTGTTGCAGGGAATTGAAAACAAAGTGATTTTCCAAATCCAGTTTTTTCAATAAGTAAAACTCTTTTTCCTTGAAATAATAAATCAATAGTTTCCCATTGTTCATCATAAAAATGGTCAAATCCAAAAGTATTTTTTAATCTTATTTCGGCTTC
>JANQFC010000013.1 GCA_028278035.1 Chlamydiales bacterium | reverse complement strand
TTAAGCAGAATTAAACGAATAGCAATGCCTCTATTTTTAGTTTATTTGAGTTGTTGTTTGCCTGTTGCACAAGGCACGATTATGCCTCTGGAGGACGATTGTATTGCTCGCTGTATAAGAGAGACGCCTACTGGATCTTGGCTGCAATTAACTTGTCTTTCTGCTTGTTCTTTAAGCGGATGGTTTGTTACAATTTTGGGTGATATTTTAAGGGGCGGGGGTTGTTTCTAAAAAATAATAAATACCTTCTGTCTGTTATATTGCATTAATCGGAATAGCTATTTGGAAAAGATATATTAATTTATATTTCTTTTTTTATTGTGACATTTAATAAAAAAAGAGCATAAAATGCGGTTAGTATTAAATTAATAATTATTTACATGAAAACATTAATTATGAAATTCGGGGGAGCTTCTGTTGCTACTCCGAAAAGATTTTTGAAAATCGCAGATATTATCAAACAAAAGACAAAAGAATATAAAAATATAGTAGTAGTAGTCTCTGCTATGGGCAAGACGACAGACAAACTATTATCTTTAGTTAAACAAATCAATCAAAACCCATCTAAGCGTGAACAGGACATGCTTATTTCTGTGGGGGAAAGAATAAGTATATCTCTTTTAGCTATGTCCTTGGAAAAAAAAGGTCTTGAATCTATTAGCTTTACCGGGTCTCAGTCCGGAATTATAACCTGTAGTAAACATTTAAATGCGAAAATAATAGATGTTAGGCCTTTTAGAATTATTGATGCTTTAAATAACAATAAAATTGTAATAGTGGCTGGTTTTCAGGGAGTAAGTGAAGATAAAGAAATAACTACTTTAGGCAGGGGAGGATCTGATACTTCAGCTGTTGCATTGGCAATTGCATTAAGTGCAAAAACAGTTGAGTTTTATAAAGATGTGGACGGGATTTTTTCTGAAGATCCAAAGCTCAATAAAAAAGCGGTTTTTTTTGAAAAACTATCTCATCTGCAGGCAATAGACATTGTTAAAAAAAATCAAAGATTTGTGCTTCATCCTAGATGTATAAAAATGGCCTCAGATAATAATATAGACTTAATTATAAAGAACTTTAAAAAGGCTTTTAATTTAAAAAGTAATAAAAAAAAGACAATTATAAAAAAAGATACTTTCACAAAAGTTCAAAAAAGTGTATACGAAAATACTTAAGGGCTTTTAATTATAAGAAGTCAGGGCAAAGAGGATGAAATTAGAATTAGATCTTTTATCTAGTAAAGAAGATAATTCTTTTAGTTTGGACAGGTCTCATCATGTTAATGCCATAAAGGTATTAGCAAGAAAAATTTTGCCTTCTAATATTTTTTTTCAAGAAGAGATAACAGCTGACAAAGTAAATAAAGCAAAGCTTTTTTTAAATGAGGCTTTGCCCATAATTAAATGGTCTGATGTTAAAGATTCTATTGGATCGGTATCTATTATCTTAATGTGCAAACAAAGATATAATGTAGCCAACTTTTTTTATGATATGGTCAATAGATGGCTGATTCCCCAAAAAAAATTAAATATTGAACTATTTTTTACATCCGATTTTATCTTTCCAAGGCTTTCAACTGAAAAATTTACGATAATGGAAATTATTATCAGTGTGAATAAAGAAGAGATCGAAGGTATTTTACAAAATAAGAAGTCTTTTGAAACAGAACTTAGACTAGGGATAGTATCTGATTTTCATGCTAATAGAATAAGAGAGTTCAAAGGGCTTTCTAATGATAGAAAAACGGCAATGGTACAGGAAAAAATCGGATCTTTGATGATGTCTAAGCCTAAAGAGTATGGTAAGAATATTTTTTCCGAGATGCAGCAGTTTTTAATAATGAGCAGGGATGAGTTCAAATCAGAAAGGGATTATCATCATATCAGCAGAATCATTTCAATTTTGTACACTATTAGAAAAATTATTAAGCAAAATATCGATATTGTGCCGGATAAGAGATATGTAGTTTTGAAATTGATAAAAACAAGATTGAAAGATTCTAAAGGTAGTGTAAAAATTGTCTTGGGAATGCTGGTTGGACTCAATTTTGTTAAAGAACATGAAGTTTTTGAAAAAAGGCACTTAATAAAAGCTGTTAATTATTTTATTAAAGATGCCAAAGCTGTTGATAAATCTTATTTTGTTGATAAAAACTCTAGAAATTCTATTCAGACCTGTTATTTGGAAATTGAAAAACCGGATAATAAAAATTTTTCTCATGATGAGATAAAACTTTTAAAAGAAAAGCTGCCGGCTTATTTAAAAGGTAATGTAGAACAGCTTCTACATCCGGTATTCATGCCGAGAAATGAAGAAGAGATCATGAGAAATGTGATGACGCTTTCCCATCAATTAAAATATGTACATGATATTCCTCAGGTAATTATTTCTTTTGATAAGCAGACTAGCATGGACCTTACCTTCAATATTATCTTTTTAAGAGTATTGAAAATGAACGACCTTCCTTTGAGGGAAATAATAATTAGATCTAAAACTCTAATGAAGTTAATTCAAGACAGAGTAAAAAAAGTAGGGATCATTAGAAGAAAATACCTAAAAGAAGCCAATGTATTTAGAGCACAGCTTTCAAGTGGGGATTATTTAAGAGATGACCATACTGTGGATATAAATAAGGCTAGAAGAGATATTTTAAATGAGCTGGTCCGGATCTTTGGGGAGGTGAGGGATTATAATGGAGGAATGATCTACAAGCAAAATGAAGTGTTTACTGAATTAAAGAGTTATTTAGCTGATATCGGCAAACAAAACGAAGTATTGTTAGAAAAGTTTTTTTATTCTATATCTCCGGTTGAAATGTCTACCATAATCAAACCGCAGACTTTGAAAGATATATTTTTAATGCTTTTAAATGCGATCAAAAGAGAAGAGACCAGAATTAAGAGAAATAACGATATATTATTCAAAAAAGAAGCTAAGCAGATTTGCATTATTATTCCAATGCATGAATCTTTGAAGAAAAAGGTTGTTATGGACGAAATAGAAAAACTAAACTTTTTATCATCAGAGCTTGTGTCTTTTTCTTTAAATTCTCATGAGACTATGTATTTGGGATATGTCTATTTATCAGATAATAAAGAAAAACAGGATCTTTTATTTCATAAAATTCAAGATAACCTTAAATAATTTTTTTATAATTGTAAATTCTTGACTTTTGCACATAAGATAGTTAATTTAATATGTTAAAACTTTTGAAAGTATATGAAATCAAGTATTAAAATAGCGCCTTCCTTATTATCATGTGACTTTGCCCACTTGGCAAAAGAATTAAAAAAAATTGAAGATACAAAAGCAGATGCTATTCATATAGATGTTATGGACGGTCATTTTGTTCCAAATCTTTCAATGGGGCCAAAGATTACCTCTGCAGTAAAAAGATGTACTGACATAGAATTAGATGTGCATTTAATGATATATAATCCCTTTGATTACATAGAAAAGTTCATTGAGGCCGGAGCTGATATCATAACATTTCATTTTGAGGCTACAGAAGATGTTGAAGATACTTTGAATTTTATTAAAAAATGCGGGAAAAAAGCAGGTCTTGCTTTTAACCCGGAAACATCTTTCCAGTTGGCAGAAAGATATTTACCTTATGCGGACCTAATATTATTTATGTCTGTCAACCCTGGGTTTGGAGGACAAAAGTTTATTCCATCTATAGTTGATAAAATTCAAGAAGCCAAGAAAATAAAAGAGGATATGAAACTTAATTTTGATATTCAGGTGGATGGGGGAATAAATCAAGATACCGGTAAATTATGTGCAAAAGCGGGAGCTAACTTTTTAGTATCGGGTTCATACTTATTTTCCCAAAAGGATATGTCGGAAGCCGTTAAAAATTTAAGAAATTGCATATGAGAAAAAAAATCGTCGTAATTGGAGGAGGAACCGGCAACTTTGTTGTTTTAAAAGGTCTTAAAAATTATGATGTTGATCTTTCAGCTATAGTTTCTATGGCTGATAGCGGCGGTAGTACAGGGATATTAAGAGATGAACTGGGCGTTTTGCCTCCAGGCGATGTCAGGCAGTGCTTAGTGGCTTTGTCAAATTCTTCCAGACTAATGAGAAGCTTGATGAATTACAGATTCGAAAATGGGAATTTAGGTGGGCATAGTTTTGGAAATTTATTACTTTCAGCTTTAGAAAAAGTCACAGGCAGTTTTGAAAAGGCTGTAGAAGAGGCGGGCAGGATATTGTACATTAAAGGCAATGTCATTCCAGTTACCATGAATCAAGTACATCTTAAAATGATTTTGAACAACAGGAAATTATTGGAAGGAGAAGGACAGATCTATTTATCTCAGGAAATTGATCAAGGATATAAAAGTATTTATCTAGAGCCTTTTCCAAAAGTAAATCCTAGAGTGATAGATGAGATAATGAATGCGGATCTTATTGTACTGGGTCCGGGAGGAATATATACATCTATTATTCCTAACCTTTTGGTGCAGGGGGTAACAGAGGCCTTGAAAAAAACTCAGGCAAAAAAAGTTTTTATTGCGAATTTGATGAATAGAAAAGGTCAGACTACCGGGCATAAGGTCAGTAATAATCTGCATGAGTTATTAAGGTTTATGGATAAAGATGTTTTTGATTACATCATAGTTAATAACAAAAAACCCCCTGAAGAATTAGTTATGTCTTATCAGGAAGAAGGGGACGTTGTAGAAAATGATCTTTTTGAATCAAGGGTAATAGCCTGTGATTTATTAGGCCCTATAGCAGCTTCTTATAAAACTGATTTAATGAGACGCAGTTTGATAAGGCATGATTCAAGTAAACTAGCAAAAGAGATAATAAAAATTGTTAATCATATTTGATTTAGACGACACTCTCATAGAAACAACTAATACTATAACTCCTATAGTATTAAAAAGAGCTGTTTATCATATGATGGAAAAAGGGCTGGAGCTGGAGAATAAACATTTTGCTGTGTCTGAAATTTTAAAAATTCATAAAACAGCTTACAGCTCACAAGATGTTATTAAAAAATTTTTAGAAAAGTTGCAAAAAGATCCTAAATATTTTGATATTGCCGTTAGATCTATATATTCCGACCTTCCAAGTGATATTAAAATTTTTACTTTAAAAAATGCTAAAGATGTTTTAAGTACTTTATATCAAAAGCATAAGTTGGCCATAGTTACAATGGGAGTTAAAAACCTTCAGTATCAAAAGCTTAAAAAAGCTGGAATAGATACTGCTTTTTTTAGTAAAATAGTAGTAACACAAAATGAAAAAGGCTGGGAATACAAA
Organism: Chlamydiales bacterium; assembly: GCA_028278035.1. Classification (GTDB taxonomy): domain Bacteria; phylum Chlamydiota; class Chlamydiia; order Chlamydiales; family SM23-39; genus JANQFC01. The sequence continues at coordinate 27,750 of JANQFC010000013.1, read as the reverse complement.
AAATTAATTGAAGAGTTAAACATCGATTCTTCTGCTGTCATAGTTGTAGGCGACAAGATACGTAATGATCTTATGCCTGCAAAAAAAATGGGGTGTACGACAGTGCATATGAGACATGGGAGAGGAAAAAATCTTGAAAAAGATGAAAATGTTGATTTTCAAATTAATGAGCTTAATAGTATTTTAGAAATTATTAACAAAAAAATTAGGGGATAAAATGACAACAAGCAATCAGCTTACACCAGGAATGACAATTAATATTAGCGGCAAGATTTATAGAGTTGAATCTTGTGTAAAAGTTACAATGCCAAAGGGCACTCCTTTTATTAAAACGAAATTAAGAGACCTGATGTCTGAAAAGGTATCAGAGAAAAACTTTAAATTATCTCAAAGCCTTAATGAAGTATCTTTGGTGGAACATCAATTGGAATACCTTTATCCGGAAGGAAGGGATTATTTATTTTTGGACGTGGATGAATTAGAACAGGTTATTGTATCTCCTGAAATTTTAAAAGACAGGATCAACTATTTAAAAGAAGGAACAAGAATAAAATCATTTTTTTACGGTGATGCAATTTTTTCAGTTGAGCTTCCTCAGTTTTTAGAATTAATGATTGTAAAAACAGAGTCTTTAGAAGATAAGTTAACGGTATCTAATTCAACTAAACAGGCTGAATTGGAAACAGGGGCAAAAGTGCAGGTGCCGTTATTTGTAGAAGTAGGTGACATTATTAAAGTTGATACGGCTGAAAATGAATTTATACAAAGGGTTTAATTATGCAGTTAAATGAAATAAAAAAGATCATAGCTTTATTAGAAGAAAGTAATTTGAAAAAGCTTCATTTAAGAGATGGAGAATTTGAGATTGCTTTAGAAAAAGAAACTGCTCATAAACATGAGCATGTTCATGAGGCTCCAAGGCCAGGTTATGTAGCAAAAGAAGAGATCAAACCGGTTATTGAGGACGGACATTTTGTTGAATCTCCAATGGTAGGGACTTTTTATGCAGCTTCATCACCAGATCAGCCTGATTTTGTTAAAGTCGGTGATAAAGTAACGGAAGGCACAGTGATCTGCATTATTGAAGCCATGAAAGTAATGAATGAAGTAAAAGCCGGAAAAAAAGGTACAATAAAACAAATATTGGTTGAAAATGCTCAGCCGATAGAATATGGAACTAAACTGTTTGTAATAGAGTAAATATGAAAGTATTAATAGCCAATCGCGGTGAAATAGCCGTTAGAATTATTAGAGCATGTTATGATTTAGGTATTTCGACTGTTGCTGTTTATTCAGAAGCCGATGCGGAATCGCTGCATGTTCTATTAGCAGATGAAGCTATCTGTATTGGAGAGGCTTTGTCTGCTAAGTCTTATTTAAAAGTATCTAATATATTATCTGCATGTGAAATTACAGGGGCAGACGCTATTCATCCGGGGTATGGTTTTTTAGCGGAAAATGCTAAGTTTGCATCTATTTGTGAAAGCTGTGGGCTGCAGTTTATAGGGCCGTCTCATAAGTCAATATCTTTACTCGGAGATAAAGCCAATGCCAAAGAAATAGCCAGAAAAGCAAAATGTCCGGTTATACCAGGCACGGAAGGTATTGTAAAAGATGTGACAGAAGCTTTAAAAGAGGCGAGAAAAATAGGCTTTCCTATTTTTATTAAAGCAGTGGCCGGCGGCGGTGGAAAAGGAATCAGAATTGCGGATTCGGAAGATGATTTTATTAAAAAGTTTCTTGCAGCACAGGCTGAAGCAGAGGCCAGCTTTAATAATTCTGATATTTATTTAGAAAAAATGATTGTTAATCCCAGACACGTAGAAATACAGATTATTGGGGATAAATATGGTAACTATGTTCATTTGGGAGAAAGGGATTGTTCCATTCAAAGAAGAAGACAGAAGTTAATAGAAGAAAGCCCATCTCCTATAGTTACTAACAGCATGCGGAAAAAAATGGGCCAAGCAGCTATTAACATAGCTAAACAGGCCAAGTACTATTCCTGCGGGACAGTAGAATTTTTGATTGATGAGAACAATCATTTTTATTTCATGGAGATGAATACAAGAATACAAGTGGAGCATACTGTAACGGAGGAATTAACTAATGTCGATTTAGTAAAAGAGCAGATAAAAATAGCTCAAGGCGAAAAATTATCTTTTAAGCAAAAAAATATTACATTTAATGGCCATGTATTTGAATTTAGAATAAATGCAGAAGATCCGTCGACAAACTTTACACCTTCACCAGGAGAGCTAAAATATTATATTCCTCCAGGCGGACCGAGTATAAGATTGGACAGTGCCTGTTATGCAGGGTATAAAATTCCTCCATATTATGATTCTATGATAGCAAAGTTAATCGTAAAGGGAAAAAACAGATCAGATGCTGTAGCTATTGCAAAAAGAGCTTTAAAAGAATTTCATATTGAGGGAGTAAAATCTACGATAGACTTTCATCTTTACATGTTGGAAGATAATAACTTTTTGCAAGGAAAGTATAACTTAAACTATATAGATGAATTAATTGCCCGAGGGTGCAGGTTCAAGAAAAACAAAAAACCTTAAGTTGCCGAACATTTTTTATTTTCTTCAACGGGCACATATCTCCATGATTTAATGTAATTTAACCAAAACACACTGATAGTTGATAAAAGCATTAGTAAGTTGTATGTGAACTCTTTATTGCTGATTTGAGAGGTTCTGGATAATATAAAGCCCCCGATACCTAAAATAGGCCCTAATATTCTAAAGCTTTCTGCTATTTGTCTTTTGGTAATCTCTGAAAATATCTTATTTTTTAAATCTTTTTCATTTTTATTATTTATTAAAAATTCTTTTGCTTCTTTAATTAATTTTTCACCGATAATGGATTGTATGTGATCTGTTTTTCTATTTTGTAGCATTTCAAGCTCTAATACATATAAAAGTTTACGTTTGTTTTCTTTATCGTTTTCTTCAATAGCCTTGAACTGATCTTCAGACAATAATTTTTTAAGATGGTTTTTCAGCTCATCTGTTGTGTATTTATGAATGTTTTTTTTAAGGTTTTCTTTTTCTTTCTTGGTTATTTCAAGTTCTTCTTTTAGAACTTTGTTGAAAGATTGGTTTTTTAATTTGTTTTTAAGTACTTGAGCTTTGCTGAAATTAAATACTCCGAATCCCATAGCTAACATTGAGCAAGACCCTAATGCTAATTTAAATAAAACATCAGAAGTAATATGTTCAAAAGATAAAACGGATATTCCGCCGAGTCCCATGATAACTATTGAAAAAAAGGCGGTGGCAATAGCTAATTTCATATTACCTTTGTTTTGATTTTTCTTTGCTTTTTTATAGTTTAGATAAGATTGATATAATAGGGCGGACCCTACCAGAATGTTCAGGCCTCCAAAAATAGGTTGCGACATATTTGATATTGTATGTGTGATGTTTAATGCAGTTGGACTGTGCAATATAATACTTAACATTATACAGCCGAATAAAAGTATTGAAGCGATATCGCATGCTTTTGCGTGGTACAATTTTTGTCTGAATATGTAATCTATTGCTTTAATAAAAATGTTTTTTGAAGGGGGTGTTTTTTCTTGATTTTCAATATTTTTTATACCTAGATACATATTGAAAACTTTCTGTATTTTACCTTCTGCGGATTTAAACAGGCAATTACCAAGAGTGTCCCTTATTTGGATATTTTTATTATCTAAGACTTGAAGAAAGTATCTTCCTGGCTTAAAACTTGTTTTGATCGTATCTAAAGCTATTTCTAAAGCTTGCTGTAGGGAAGCATCATTTCCGTGCTTTGAATGCAGATAAATATTGTGAGCGTGCAAGCTTTCTGGGTCTACCTGAATTGTAGCCTGAGCTATTACTTGTCTCATTTTTCTTCTCTTGTTTTATCTTATTAAATTATAACTGTTTTTAAAGAAAATGTAAAGAAAAATATTTAGGATTCATTTGTTTAAATAGTTTAAAATAAGTAGCTTGAGTTGAATGGTCTTAGTAAAATCTAATAGCTTTGCCCTCAAAGCCTTCTAATTGCAGGTTAATAGAGCTGGAGAAGTATTTTTTCTCTTCTTTATTGTCCGTTATTATATTAACAGCCTTTTTATTTTTGATATGAGGGGTGTCTATTTTTTCCTGGATAGGGTCTTTGGAAAAGTTAAGGGCTGTCATTAGAACGGAATTGTCATAAAGTTTATAAACCATGACATATAAAGACGTATTTTTTACTTTAACAAGATCTATCATCTGGGATAGATTTATTTTATGAACTTTTCTTATTTTTAGCATCTTTTTTAAATTAGATACGTATGATGATGAGTCTTGTAGCTGCTGAGGTAAAGGCCCATATAAAGTTTGAGCTACAGGCAGGTCGGAAGGACTGGTTTGTTTGTTTGGGTTACTTCCCAAAAGATCATAAGCTCCTCTATTTATCCAGCGGTTATCTCCGTCTTTAATTAAATCTTTTACCTGTTCCGGTTTTAAAGGGTAAGCTCCTACCAAATCCCAGCCGGACACCATAAATATTCCGGGTTGCATGGCATTGAAAAATGTTAAAAGCAAATGAGCTTTTTTGACTTCATCTTTTTGTTTTTGTGTCATAGAGAATATATCTTTTACGCCCAAGGCTGCAGCACAAAGCCCCACCATTGTGGTACACGGGCCATTTCCACTGCCTAAAATATATGGAGTTTTTTGTGTGAGTATTTTAGAGAAGTCTTCTTTGCGGATCTGCTGCCTTATTTGCCTACCTGTGAATTTTTTATTTTTATAAAAAAACTCTTCATTAGCATGTTCATTTAAATTTACAAGCTCATAAGTAAGTTCATCATGATTTTGAAGAGCATGTATAAAACGAATAGCAGAGAGCTTAGCTTCATTCATCAAGGAAATATTGAGTTTTAAAAAAGCAGTATCACCTGTGATCAATGCATGAAGATACGCCGTTCTTGTAATAAAGTCATAAGAAAAATCAGCGCCGTATTCCAGCATTTTTTTCATATCGGTCATGGTAAGGTTTAGTTCCTGGAATGTGAAGCCGCCGAGTTTTCTTGTAAAGGTGCCTAGTTTTCTAACCAACATGGAAATTAAATTTGAAGATACAACGCTCAAGGGCTCTCCTTCAGACCAGGCCTTTTGTTTCCCAGGCCTTTTTTCAACTCCTAAAAAACCGTTAGCATCTAATCTCAGACCGTCCATATTTAAAACGCCTAAAGACTGCATAACATCACCAGCAATCAGTCTGTCAGCTCCATAAGTTGGGTCTAGCCAGTTCAAAGAAGGTTGTCCGGCCTTAAAGACATGCAGATATACCCATCTTCTTTTTTTTCCATCTATTCCCGTAATTTCTTTGGTAGCATCCCAGTTACTTATTTTTACGCCGGGTTCTGCAAATATAACTCTTTCAAGTCTTCCGACTATATAACCCTTATTTTTTAAAGAATCGACTTGTTTGAAATTTAAATTTTTGGAAAATTCGTTTTCTTTTACTTGAGGCAGAAGTGACCAGTCATTTTTATCGATTTCAACCATTGTATAAATTCCCGGATAGCCTTTGTAGTTCATGCATGCCAAGACGAAGTCCGACCCTAATCCTGTATGTCCTGGTATTAAATCTCCAATTACTACAGCTTTATACGAGTGTATAACTTTTGTCATTTCTATATATTGCTCTTGAGTACCAAATTCAGGGTCAATATTAATACTTATTCTGTCGTAGCCGCCATCTACGGAAGGGGTTAGTTTGCCGGTTACTATTCCTCCAGCCAGTTTCATTGGGTTTGTGTGTACTCCCTGAATTCCAATATCTTCTAGAATATCCCACAGCTTTGGATTGCCAAGCGTTTCTAAAACTGTTTTATTATCATCTGTTATTAATGCTCTGGGATAAAAGTCCAGCCAGACAGATGTTTTTGCACAGATTTGTTCCGGTTGGGGAAGGCCGTATGGATGCTGCCATTGAGTTTTTTTCCCGGAATAATTCTTTGCAAGTTTTGCAGAATTATAAAGCATAGATTCATTTTCTAAATTTTCGGTATTGAAATTCTGAAAATCAAAAGAAGTCAAGAAAATAAAAATAGTTAAATAAAATAAGGATTTCATGAAATACCCACATTGCTTATTTAAAAATAAAAAAGAAATGCTGATATGTCAATTTAAAAGTAAATAAATTAAATAAGGTTAAAAATGTAGTAGTAAAACGTCTAAATTAATGAAAAATCCTCACAATCTAGAAAATTTACTTATAAGAACTGTTAATAAAAGATAAATAATTTTCTGTATTTATTACTTCGAATGAACTATGAGGATAATTTTTTTTCATTCTTTTGGAGAGTAGATTTTTTTGTAGAAGATTTAATTTCATATGCATTTATCGAATTATTTAAATATTTTATGATTAGTTGTTTGCGCTTTAGTTTATTTTTTAATGAATATTAAATAAATTTATTTCTTTTTAAACCAAGACAGTCTTTTTTTAGCTTTTTTCTTTTGCGAGACTTTGGATACCTGTCTGCCGTACGCCACTTCATGCAGATTTTCAATAGCTAAAAATGCACTTGGGTCTTCTGTTAACACCAGATCTTTTAATTCAGCCAGATCGAGTCTTTCTACTATTACAAATAAAATATCTCTGTCTTCTCCTGAAAAGCCTCCTATGCCCGGAATAACAGTAAGACCTAAACCCAACTCATGCATAATCAGGTTTTGGATTTTTTTTGGTTTGGTTGTCATGATAAGAACTGATTTTACTTCATCTAAACCGGCTATTACAATATCTATCATTTTAAACGCTACGATATATGTCATAAGTGATTTTAATGCAATATGCCAGTCCATAAAGATCCAGCCGTAGGCTGCAAATATAAATATATTAATAGATAAAATAATCTGCCCGACGGTAAAGCCTAATTTTCTGTTTATTATAATAGCTAAAATTTCTGTTCCGTCTGTACATCCTCCGCTTCTTATAATAAAGCCGACTCCAGTTCCTAAAATGGCCCCTCCTATTACTATTATTTCTAAAACATCTCCTTCAAAAGCAGGTGCTTTTTGAAGTAGTGATAAAAATACAGCAAACAGAACTGTTGCTATGAACATATGAACGACAAAGGACCTTCTAATATGTTTATAAGCTAAATATAAAAAAGGCAGGTTTATGAGGATTAAAAAAATAGATAAATAAGAATCAGAAAACAGTCTTGCTAAAATCAAAGATACGCCAACAACCCCGCCATCAATTAGATGGTTGGGATATAAAAAGACTCTAATAGCAATAGCAGCTAAAAAAGCTCCAATTGCTGTTGTAAAAAAGTCTGTTATGAAACTCCAAAAGGACTTAGGCGTTTTTTTTTGTACCATGATCTTGCGTGGGTAAAACGCGGGAGACGGGATTCGAACCCGCAACTTCCGGCGTGACAGGCCGGTGCTCTAACCAGTTGAACTACTCCCGCTCAACTATGGGCGCAACAGGACTCGAACCTATGACCACCTGCTTGTAAGGCAGGCGCTCTACCAACTGAGCTATGCGCCCTTAAACTGAATAATAAATTTACTTGAACTCAGTCTTTTATACAACAAAATTCTATGAACTTATTATCTTTCAAATAATTTTTCGAAATTCTCTTTGTGTTTTTTTAAAAATTCAACATCTGTAAGTTCATTTACATGTATAGGTGCAGCTGTGATATACCCCTGGTTTAAGTACTTGATTTCGCTGTCATCATGCTCGTCATGATCTAGCCACTCTCCTCCAAGCCAATAGTAATTATGGCCTTCGGGATGTGTTCTTTTATCAGGGTTTTCAAACCAGCGGCTTTGTCCCTGCCTTGCCATTTTAAACCCTTTGATCTCTAAATTATTTTCAGGGAACGTTACATTGATGAAAGATCCGTAAGGAGGTTTGTTTTCAAGAAAATGATTTACAATAGAAGGGATATACTTTTCAAATCTTTGGTAATTTGGTTTTTCCAGGTCGGTACATGAAAAAGCAATTCCCGGAATATTTCTGAAGGCTCCTTCTATTACACAGCCGACAGTACCTGAATATAAAATATTTCTGCCTGCATTGGAGCCTCTATTTATACCGGATACTATTAGATCAGGCTTTCTTTCCAAAAGAACACTTAGAGCTAGTTTTACGCTGTCAGCTGGAGTGCCTGTCACTTTCCATGCAGGAGTGTTGTTTTCCCATTTTACTTTGTGGATATGAAGGGGTTTTATCATTGTAGTAGAAAGACCGGCTCCGGATTTTTCACCGTGGGGAGCTACAATAGCTAAAGAAAAGTCTTGAGCTAAAGAGTTTGCCAGGTGTTTTATTCCGGGAGCTGAAATGCCGTCATCATTTGAAATTAATATTAATGGTTTATTATTTTCCATAACTTGTCCTTTTTTCTTTTATAAATGAAAATAAATATATTACTAATAAACTAAGCAAAAATCCGGGTATCATAGGCGGAATTTCATTATCTGTAAGTTTATTTATAATCGGCCATATACCAGCTACGACCCCTCCTGTAAAGATACCGAAAAAAGCGCCTATCCTATTTGCTTTTTTGTAATATAGCGAAATTAAAAGCAAAGGACCAAAAGATGCGCCGAGGCCTGACCATGCATATAATACAAGATCATATACAGTGCCGATTTTAAAGTAAGCTATTATGTAAGATATAATTCCTATAAGAACTACACTTATTCTTGAGGCTGCAAGAGTTTGTTTGTGGCTTGCTTTTTTTGAAAATATACCTTTATAAAAATCTTCGGCCAAACTTGATGCCACTACTAATATTTGTGCGGCTATTACATTTGTGGTAGCTGCTAAAATTGCGCACAATACCAAGGCTGCAAACACTGGGGCTAAGTTTAATTTTACCAAATCGAGTATTACAAGTTGGGGATTGCCCAGACCGTTTGGGAAAACATATATTCCGATGAGACCTAATATTGTAGCACCGCCTAAGGCTAAAGTCTGCCAAGATATTCCTACATACTTTGCTTTTGGTATGTCTTTTACGTTTTTTATACCCATAAATTTGGTTATGATATGAGGCTGGCCGAAATAGCCTAGGCCCCAGCCTGCACTGATAAATAATATTTCTATGATTGTTCTTATAGAAAAATCCGGAAATAAATGGGTCGTCAGGTTCTGCATTTTTATAGCTTCAGCAATCGGATGAAAGCCGCCGAATTTTATTAATAGGGTAATTGGGATATATAAAATTACACCAAGCAGGAAAAATCCTTGAAAAAGATCTAACCATGCAACTGTTGTATATCCTCCCAAGAAGACATAAAATACAACAATGAGAAGGCCTATGGTTATTCCAATCGTATAGCTTAAACCGAAGAGGGATTCTACTATGAATCCTAGGCCGGTAAGACCGGCTGTTATATAAAACAAATAAAATATTAAAGAAAGTGCAGCAGACAGTGTTTTTATTATTTTAGTGGTATCCTTAAATCTGGTTTCGAAATAAGAATACATTGTTAGATTGTTCATTTTTTCGGTAAGGGTTCTAATTCTGGGAGCGATGAACTGCCAGTTTAAGTACATAAAAACAATCAAACCGATAGCGGCCCATACTTTGTATATCCCTGATAAAAAAACGATCATAGGATAGCCTAAAAACAGCCAGTTGGACATATCACTTGCGTGGGCAGATAAAGCGGTCAGCCAGAAATTTAAGGATCTGTTACCTAAAACAAAGGAAGTATCGGACTTTTGTTTTTTATAAGAAAATAGAACAATAGCAATCACTACCGCAAAATATATGGAAAAGGTAGATATTTCTAAAATATTCATAAATGAAGCTCGTTTTTATTAAGTTTAATACCTTTTCTTGAAGTTTTCAATATCAAATACTAAGCGCCTTTTTAGATCCGTATATAAAACTGGCGGTAGATAAGTTTTTTCTAATATTAGGAAAGGACCTATCGATATTGCTAATTATTTTATCTATTTCTTTTCTCTTGGATTTTTGACCTATTGGGCATTTACATATTATTTTCAAAAAGTGGTTTTGTTTTGCAAAATTTATTATTTCCTGTTCTGTTATGTATATAAGAGGTCTTATTATTGTTACATCTAATTTTTGGAATTTTATAACAGGCTGCATTCCTTCAAATTCGCCTTTATGGAAAAGGTTTAGTAAAAGAGTTTGAATATTATCGTCTCTATGATGACCAAAGGCTATTGTATTTATGTTGTTTTCTTTAGCTGTTTTGAAAATTAATTTTCTTCTTTCTCTTGCGCATTTGTAGCAGTTAAGGGCATCTATCTTCTGGTTTAGTTCTTTTGATATAAAATCTATATTGTTGTCTTCACAGATCTTTTTTAAAATATTTTTTTGCTCGCTCGGTCCACAGGAAAAATCACCGTCTATGTAAATAGCTAGAAGTTTTAGATTATTAAAACCTCTGCCAAGTATTTTTTTTAACATCAGCATCATAGTAAGGCTGTCTTTTCCTCCGCTGAGCGCTATAGCTAAAGAAGAGATATTTTCTACCATAGAAAAGTCATAAAGGGCTTTTCTCATCTGGCTTTCTATCTTTTTTGAAAGATGGGTATTTACAGTCATTTTTTTATAATTTTTTCGTAGATAATATCTAATTTTCTAATAAAGAGAAAGTTAACATAATTTTTATGTATATTAAAATTATATTTTAAATGGTTTTAAAATAAAAAATGAGTTAAAATTTTTCTCAAAAAGGTAGAATTATGGAAAAAATCGGAAGAAATGATCCTTGTACATGCGGATCAGGCAAGAAGTTTAAAAAGTGCTGTGCCAATAAAATGATCGGTAGAAAGTTTTTAGCAACGAAAATAGATACAGTTGATACTTCTTCCAGGATTTCTTCGTTTTTTCAAAACAATGTTATTCCAACTTCGAAACCTGAAGACGTTGTTCCTGCAGAAAAAGAAAATGAAAAAACAGAAGCAGAAAAAAAAGAAGAGAGTGCTATTGAAAATACTGCTGTTGAAGCTATAGAAGATAATAAAAATCTTAATATTTCTTGAGTCAAAGATTTCTTTTTGGTATAAAAGTTGTATCTTTTAATGCTGGTGTAGCTCAATTGGTAGAGCACCCGACTTGTAATCGGACGGTTGAGGGTTCAAGTCCTTTCGCCAGCATATTTCTTTTGGGGGTGTCGCATAGCGGCCAATTGCAAGGGACTGTAAATCCCTCTTCTTCGGAATACGTTGGTTCGAATCCAACCACCCCCAAAACTCTATGAGAAATGTCAATAAAGTGTGCTAAAAATCTCTAGACAAAAAACTTTTTCGCGGCATACTAATGGCACACTTTAAAAAGACAAATGAGGATATTTATGGATATATTTAAAGTTAATTTCTGGTTTAAAAGATTTTTCAGTTTGTTTCTATTTGTATGTGTTTTTTTCACTCTGGGAGGAAATGCCCAAGTTAATTTTTTTTCCAATCCATATCTTTGTTCATATGAAGAATTTGCAAAAGAGTTAAAAGAAAAGAAATTTGATATGTCTTGGCATTTTACACAAGACAGCTATTTTCAAGTATCTTGTAAAGAAAATGAAGTATATTTTGAAATATGTCTTGGAGTATTGCCTGATTCTTATAAAGATTTTTTTATGAAATGGAAAGATAAATTTATTGAAAAACAGTTTGAAAAATCAAAACAACTTATTTTTTCTTATAAAGTTAAAGAAGATGGAACAGAAGAAATAAATGTAGCACAATGCGGTGCTAAAAAAGCTCATCCTGATGAGTATTCATATATAGTAACAAATAGAAGAGTTGTTGAAAATGCAACTCCGCAACTTATCAATCAATTCGAACTAGAAGATATTATGAAGAATAATAATACACTTTTTTATACAGGTGCAGGATTGTCTGTAGATGCAGGCGTTCCTGCAATGAATGAACTTATGGATTTATTGGGGATGGAAGAAGGTGAAAAATTTTTTCATTTTTTAGAAGGTGCATTAAATAATTCTAAAGAATTTGCATCTAAAATTTCTGCATTTTATAAAAGTTGTTTTTATAGCTCTCCTACAAAAGCACATTATGCTTTAAAAGAGCTTGCCGAATTTAAAAATAAGCAGATTGTTACAGAAAATTTTGATAATCTTCATGAGTCTAGCGGAATTTATCCATATAGAATCAATCCCAATCAATTAAGAGATGAAGTTGGCTCAGAGAATTTAGCTAAAATTGATTATATTATTTGCATTGGTTTAAGTTATGATGATAAGGGTTTTTTAGGATGGTATAAAGAGAATAATCCTAAGGGAAAAATTATTGCTATAGATTTGCAAAAACCGTCATATCTTGGTGATGAAGATTTTCTTCTTATTGGAAATCTTCAAGAAATTCTTCCTTCAATTCAAAGAAATATCATGCAATAGTTCCTATAATTACAAATGAAGATAGAAATTATAAATAGTATTATTATTGCTTATCTATAATATTTATTCAATTTTTGCTAAATTGAATTAACTTCCTTGTTTCTTTATTTCTAAAAATAGCTTCTTTTGTTCTTAAACCATATTTGATATGAGTTTTTATTTGACCTTTTTTATTTTTGGATCGATTGATTTTCCCCCATGAAAACGACATTTAGTTATTCCGTGTTAAATTCCTAGTGATTTATAAATTAATGAAATAAATTTTGTGATTGCTGTGTTTTTTTTCGAGAGAATGAAAGCAAGACTTTAGAATTTTTAACTAATATTATTAATATCAATTTTCATGTTTGTTTATCTATGATTTTTGTTAAATTGAAACCAATAAAAAGACTAGTTACAATTGATGCATACATCAAAATTATAGATAAAATAATATAAAATATGAAAGTGCTAAAATTACTATATGTCTTTATTCCTTCCTTCACGAAATAATTTATATATAAAGGTATTATTAAACATATAGCTGTAATTGTTCCAGGAATAATTTTTTTGTAATTACAAGATAAAATAAGATGTTGGATAGCATTAAAAAAAATTGCAGAATATGTAATGAAGATAATTTTTTTTAAAAAAATGCTATCAATAAAAATATTTGCAATGGAGAGAAATAATACAGTTAAACTCAATAAAATAAGAGCATATAAAAAAGCTTTTTTTGATAGTGTTTTTTTAAATTTTAATGGAACTTTAAAAAAGAAATATTCCTCAAGATTATGTAGAATAAAAATTAATGAAAAAAATAATATTAACATTATACCATTTTAATGGATTAATTCGAAAAGATCAATTTATTTTACTCTTTGGAATATGTTGGTTCAAATCCAACCACCCTCAATTATGATTAAATATATTGTTGAATTTATAGTTGGATTATTTCTCTTAGCATTGCTGGGTTTATAGCAGCTTGTTTTGCTTTATGGATACGGTTGAAAGCTCGGGTTGTATGCTATATTGGACAGGTTGCTAAGTTTAAAATACCAGGAAAAGAAAAAACTGAAGAAATCGCTATACATAGTTTAATTGTTAGGAATAATGGAGGAAAATCAGCAAAAAATCTACAAATTTTTATATTTTTTTGGAGATTAAAATGGATTTTTTGACGATTGGTATTAAAAAAAGACATTTCGAATGGCAGAAAATTTGGCGCAGTGTATTGAAAGTTATATTGCTAAAGATGCTATTGCAAGTAGTGCTTTTTTGATGGTTTTGGCTGATGAAGTGTTAAAAGAATTAAAGATAAGATCTCAAATTTATATAGATCATAGCAAAAATAGTTCTTCAGAAAATTTCAAGCAATTTTTCAATGACCAGAAAAAAAATCTTTTGTTGGATTTAGAAAATCGTTTTAATAAAAAGATACCTCTTGGGGAGCGCTGTGATCTTCTGCTAGAAGAATATGAGATAATAATATCTTCTGATGGCCCTTTAGATCCAAAGCCTCCAATAGGCTTTTAGTTTAATTTTATTTTCTTGTTATTAAGTGCCTTAAATGTAAATCATAACTTTTTATTGTATTAATGTACCAAAATTGATACAATCGAGATAAATTGAGAATGATTATGACTGATTCTTATCCTAAAAAAATTGTTTCTGTTGTTTTTTGGAAAGAAGTTAATGGAAAAGAACCTGTTAGAGTTTGGCTTAAGTCTCTGACAAAACATCAGAAAAAAATAATTGGGGAAGATATAAAAACAGTAGAAATGGGTTGGCCTTTAGGAATGCCTCTTGTTAAAAAATATTGGCAAAGGTATTTGGAAAGTGAGAATCAATTTTAGAAATGGCATAGCAAGAATATTATTTAAAATGTTTGAAAAGCAGATGGTGTTATTACATGGCTTTGTTAAGAAAAGTCAAAAAACACCATCTAAAGATTTAGAAATTGCTTTTAAAAGAGCAAAAACATTGAGGTGAGGTATGAGTAAACATATAGGTTCTAAGTTTGATGATTTTCTTGAAGAAGAAAATTTACTTGAAGAAGCAACTGCTGTTGCTGCTAAAAGAGTCTTTGTTTATCAACTTGAAAAAGAAATGAAAAAACAAAAAATTGATAAATCAGACTTTGCTATAAGATTAGAAACTAGTCGATCAGCTGTTGATCGCATTTTAGATCCAGAGTGCCCTTCAACATTGAAAACTTTTGCTAAAGCTGCAAATGCTGTAGGAAAACATCTTACAATTTGTTTAGCCTGAAATATATAATTTGAATATTTCAGGAAACAAGACTTAAAAATAATTATTTTTACGCAAATTTTACGCACTTGACTAGTAGAATATAGAAGAAAATACATGAATCTAACATAATTAAAGCTTCTTTAAAACATTGATTTTATCATGCTTATGTATTCTAGATTACGCTAGTTTAAATCCTATCAAATGACTGTAGATCCCTTTTCTTCGGAAATACGTTGGTTCGAATCCAACCACTTCCCCCAAGGTTTTATCTAAAATTAATTATTTTTCAACAACTTAAATCAATTTTAATTCAATGCAAAAATTATATTTGTTGTTCTATTCATCATGTTCTAGAGCTATTAATAATTGAATTATATCAGATCTTAGCTAACAGAAAGGGCATAAAAATGCTTCTTG
Source organism: Chlamydiales bacterium (assembly GCA_028278035.1). Lineage (GTDB taxonomy): Bacteria > Chlamydiota > Chlamydiia > Chlamydiales > SM23-39 > JANQFC01. The sequence continues at coordinate 12,715 of JANQFC010000013.1, read as the reverse complement.
AAAAGCTTTAAATTAAAAACAATTATCTTGTAACATTTTATTAATCAGTGATTTGAGTATGATTGATGACGTAAGTTATTTTCCTTAAAAAGTTTATGGATAGTTATTTTTGACCGAAGTTTTTTATAAAATGGCTAATTAACAAAAACATTATATTTATAATTTTATTTATGGTATAATTAATTTAAATAAAGTTGGTTTTTTATTAAATAGTAGTACGGAGGTAATTAATTATGATTAATTTCAATATAACAAAAGGAACAGGTCTTGCAGGTGTAGGGCTTGCTGTATCGGGGGTAGCATGGAAAATTATTGCAATTAAAACAAGCTCAATTGCTCTTGCTGCTATTTTACCTTATGGATTCATAATACTTGGTGTTTCATTGGCAGCAGTGGGTTTATGGGGAATCTTTAAAAATAGAAATATTACAGTAATTGCTCCTGAAAAAAATGATAATAAGTCGGTTTCTAAAGAATCAAAAGATTTTAGATTGCCAGTAGCCCCTAATCCGAAACCGGAAACAATATTAACTGCTCAAAGAAGTTTTCAAAGAGTTTTGCCCACATCACCAATAGGCGAACAAGTTGCTAAAGAGGCTTCTCAACCAAAAGCTCTATTAGTGAATGAAGGCTATGCAAGCGACAACGAGAATGATGTTTGGTATGATGCTTCTGAAAAACCTTCTCTAGAACAAAAACAAGAAGCTATCTCTACTGCTACAGGATCGGCAAGAGAACAAGCTACTGAAGGTTCCCAGCCTTCAGTTAGAAGTTTACAAAAATCTTGGAAAGAAATAAGAGCGGAAATGAGAGCGCAAAAAGAAAAAAGATTAGCTGAAGCAGCAAAAAAGAATGAGTTAGAAATAGCAAAAGCCGCTGCTGCTAGAAAACAATGGATTAAAGAAAGAGAAGAAAGAAATAGAGCAAGTACAGCGAACTCTCCCTCCAGTTGTAAAGTAAATAGGTCACTTGTTCCTGGGCAAGTAAATCAAGAAACACAAAAATTCAGAGAGTCAGAGATAGCAGCGAGAGAGGTTTATGGCGATGTTTCTGATGATGATCAGGGAAAAACAAACGGTTCGCTTATTGATTATAGAAACTAAGTTTTTTGGAGTGAATTAAAAAAATAGGTGAATCTAGCATAATTAAAGAGTTTTAAAATATTGAGTTTATTACGCCTATATATTCTATTTGTGGAGGCTATCTAAGAGCAATTAACGATCTTGCTGATAGCAAAAAAATTAATGAATCTACTTATCTTACATATGAGCAATGGATACGAGGAGATTTTTTAAAAAAGAACAAAAACGAAGAAACTTTACTTCAACTGTTAAGCGGTTTGTTAACTGTAGGCATTTCTCAAATTTCTTATTCTAGTTTAACTCAAGAAATAGGGATTGTGAGTAAAGAGACTTGTATAGATTATGCAAATCTTTTGGAAAGGATGGATATTTTGATGAATTTACAAGCATATGATCAAAAAAAGAAACAAGGATTTCCACGCAAAGCCAGAAAATTTCATTTTTTAGATCCTTTTATCCAGAATACAATTTTTCGTTGGTTAAAAAGAGAAGGATATTTAAATTCTTTAGAAAAGATATCTGACGAAATTCTTATAGAAAGTTGTGTTGCAAGCCATTGTAAAAGATTTGGTAAAGTATACTATTTTAAAGGCATTGGAGAAATCGATATAATGTATCTCAAAGATAAATTTTTACAAGCTATCGAAGTGAAGTGGTCTAATACGCTAAAATCAAATGATTTAAAAATGCTAAAGCAGTTTAAAAATAGTCTTATATTGGGCAAGGTTATAAACGAAGGATTTATTGATCATATTAAAAGTATGCCTGTTTATGAGTTTTTATATACTTTAAAGTAAAAATAAATCATCTCAACTTATTGATTATTATTTTTTATTTAATCTTTGTTTGTCATTGTCAGGACAGGTGTTTTCTTTTTCAAAATGTTTTGCCGAAAAAAACGTTTTTAGATAGTTATTAATATGCAACATTTGTACTAGGTTTGGGACGGCTCTTTTTCCGGCTCCAATTTTTGAGAAGCTCCACCTATAATTCCAAGAAATACATCTTTAATAGAATTTGATATAGGCGATAAAATTCTATTATACAAAGGTTCTAAAATCCAATTATCAATGGTTGTTGCAATAAAGTCGGTAAAATCAATAAATTTTTTAGAAATATTGGCTACTTTAGTAATATATGAAGTTTCTTTTAGACATGAAAATATTGGAATTTTTGAGCAAAGTTCTTTGGTTTTTTCATAGATTGGTTTAATTAAATAGTCATTAACCTTGAAAGATATATTTTTTGTGCTCTCAGCTATCTTGTTGGTGAGTCTATTAATAAAAATCGGTTTTATGCATTTTTGAAAAATCCAGATTGTAAGCTTGTATAATTTATTTGAAATTCCCTTAATTGTCTTATAGAAAATTTCGAAAACTTTATTGATTGATTTACTCAAAAAATCATTAACTTTAAAAGATATATTTTTTGTGATTTCGACTATCTTGTTGGTGAGTCTATTAATAAAAATTGGTTTTATGCATTTTTGAAAAATCCAGATTGTAAGCTTGTATAATTTATTTGAAATTCCCTTAATTGCCTTATAGAAAATTTCGAAAACTTTATCGATGTATAAAATTGTTATAACTTTAGAAATTAATTTATAAGTATTGGAAATTAAACGGGTCATAAAGTTTATAATCTGACCAAAAAGAAAACCTATTTTTTTACCTAAAGTATCGCATTCTTTCCAAGTAATAATTTTAATACTTAAACTACAGCTACTTCCTATCATACTATTGTCTGATACAATGCTGCTGCCGGAGCCCATGAAAATCTCATTTTCTTTTCTCATCGTTCCACAACTTACTACTATTCCTGACATAACCAATTTCCTTTATTTTTTTAGGATAGTATATTGTAATTGCCATATAATTTGCATTATAAAAATATATTTAATTTATAAGTAATTAAATGTAAAAGTGATTAAATGTATCTAAATAAATTTTTTATAGTTAATTATAAATAAGTATAAGCAAAATCCAACAGTTTTGAAATATAATTTAAACCCATTCTCTCGCCTTTCATCTTATATTTAATTGCTTTTAAGGATTGTTTTATCTACCATATTTGCATAAAAATCAGGTATTGGTCATGAAGAAACAGTGTTATTATTTATTAATATTAATTTTAAATATTTCTTTTTTACATGCTGCAGAGGTTTTACCAGAAACTGGTGTAGAAGAGCAAGAAAATCAGATTGAAGATGTGATAGCAGACGATAATTTAATTACTTCAGAAAGTTTAACTAAAGATACGGCTATTTCAGAATCGGAGCCTTTTTCAACTCAAACTAATACTTCTAATATCATCGATTCTGCAAAAGACTTAGAGCTTCCTGCTTCAAGGATTGACCTTCCTCGTAAAAATACTTTTTTAGCGGTAGGCTTATCTACTTTGCTGCCAGGCTTGGGTCATGCATATTTGGATGATTATAACACAGCAGGTAGTATTTTTGGTAGTTCCATAATAGGATTTGGTTCTTTGTTTAATAGAAATACAGCTGTGTCCGGCACTTATCTTTTGGAAGTTTCTTATAGCTATGGAATTTACGCAGCATATAGAGATTCTAGGTTATATAATAATGATTCAGGATATTCTTATAAAATGCCTACAGATAGCTTCAAGGAACTGAGTTTTGCTCCATTTAATTTTAAAGTTTTGAAAAAACCCGAAGTATGGGGCGGGTTACTAGGAGCTTTTGTCGCGGCTGGAGGAATTGTATATTTACAAGATAAACTAGAGAGTAAACCTCAATGTGCAGTAACTTCAAGCGATATCAAGCCTTTAACTGCTTTTCCTGTGGGTTTCAGTGAAGAAGTGTTTTTCAGAGGGTATTTACAATCAGCTTTATCTGAAATAGCCAGTCCTGTGGGAGGAATTATTATTTCTTCTTTAGCATTTGGCGCAGCACATATTCCCAATGCAAAAGATTTTTCTCGTGAAGACCGTAAAAATTACTATAAGTATTCTCTTCCTTTTATCACAGGATTTGGTGCTTATTTTGGATGGATGACATATAAAAATCAGTCACTTCAAGAAAGTGTTGCTTTGCATTCCTGGTATGATTTTGCGTTGTTTGCTTTGCACAGTGCAGCAACAAATTCAGCAATGATTGGAAGGCCTAACTTTGCTTTTTCATTTAGGTTTTAATATTTGGGTTTTTTAGTCTGTATAAGACATGTGGTTGTAGAATATGGTTTTTGGGAAGTTTGGGGTGGTGAAAATCATCTTTAGGGTTATAAGTCATATTTAATTTCTCCATAAGTTTTCTAGATCTGGTATTTTTTTCTGCAGTAAAAGCAACTATTTCATTTAGATTTAGAACGTTGAAACCATATTCTAGTACTTTGCTTGCTGCTTCAAAAGCATAACCTTTTTTCCAATAATCAAATAATAATCTCCAACCTATTTCAATGCAGGGAGTAAAATGGGCTGAAAAATCTTGATAATGTAAACCTATGCATCCAATAAATGGAGCACAGTTCTTTGCTTCAACAGCCCATAGGCCATACTTTTTCTCTTGAAGCTCTTTTTGGATTGTTTCGGAAAGAGAATTACTTTCTTTTTCAGAAAGAGTTGATGGGAAAAATTCCATAACTCTTTTATCTGCGTTTAATTTTGCAAAACACTCAAGATCTTCTTTTTTCCATTGTCTTAATATTAGACGTTTGGTTTCTAATTGAGGTGCAGGCATTATATTGCTCCTATTAAATATAAAAAAGCTTAATTAAACAGAGCAAAGCATGCTGGGAAGAAAAAGTCCTGCATCAATACCAAGAGCTTGTGATATTTTTTGAGCAAGCTTACTATCTAATACTTTTCTTCTTTGACATCTTGGTGTTTTATATCCGGATGTTCTTGGTTGAGAAGGATCTGTTTTTAATGCTTCTTTAAATGAAGCAGTAGATCTTTCTATTGGTCTTACCGCCACTACTTCAGGTTCAGACGGGTCTCTTTCCAGGTTATGCTCTAATCTCCATACCATTGTTTTGCTCATAGGGTCATTAGGGAATAAAGTTTTGAATGCAGTAACTACTTGTTCGGGAGTCCAATGTTTGTATTCTTCTCTTATTTTTTTAAATAGCTGAGATCTAAAAATGAGCTCTTCTCTTAACATCTCTTGTAAAAAATAGCGCAGATCTCTTTGTAAATTTTCGATCTGTTCTTTATGTTGTATTTTTATTTGCTCAATTTCCTGATTTACTTTGAGCAGCTCTCTTTGTCTTAAATCAGCAGTTCTTTCTTTGGTTGCCTGCAGTTGTTCAAGTGATGTGCAGAATAATTTTTCTAAAGAGCGTCTTTGCCAGTTGTTTTTATCCTGTAAAAGTATGTATCTCAGTTTCCAGTCAACCGATCTTGTACTTTTTACACTTCTGGGTCTTCCGAAAATTTCTGTTTGTGCCTGCAGGATTCTTTTGACGATCTGACTTTCTATTAATTGGGCTGTCTGAAGCAGTTTGTATCTTGATTCATATACGATTTTTCTTAAATTTTCTTCTGCATCTGCTCCATCAAATCTAACTCCCATAAGCTGATCGACCATAGCATCTTCGAAATTTAAAATTTCATTTACTCGATCAAGATATATCAGACAGACATCTTTTACCAACTCTTTTGCTTCGTCATGTTGGTATTTTTCAATTAGCTGTTCTAGTGCTGATTTAAGTTCTGTTAAAAATATTCGGGTGCCTTGTACCGGGGTAAAAGTTCCTCTTGCTGTCTGATTGATAATATCAAGGCTTATTTGTCTTATTTTGGTAGCCGATTGAAAGTCTAATAAAGAGTCTACTTTGTTAACAACATCGGGCAGTTCCATTGTTGAATTGCTTTGTATATAAAAATGAGAGCCTTTTAAAAAAACAAATTTTCTTTCTCCTGTTTCGTCGGCAGCAGTTGCATATAAACAAGGTATCGTTGCTGAATGGGCAGCTTGAGTTTTTATAGGGGAGGCTGGTATTAATGAATGACCTTTTCCAAATTGATCTTCAGTAGATCCTTCTTCATATGTAAAAGGAGTTCTGTGGCATAATACTAACTGCTGAAAAAAAAGAGCTACCCTGCGGTCTAGATGGTCTATTATTTGAGGGGTTTTTTCTTCTATCACTCTTTTGGGGTCGGAATATGCAGCAGCGGTTTCTTGCAGAAGGGGCCTGGTTGCTTCATGAGTTCTGGCATAGTGTTTTAGCTCATGGACTTTTCTTAAGGCCCAATCCTGTACGGAAGCAGGAGCATATATCTGTTTGTGCCAGGCACATGTTTTTATTTCTTCAGCTCCATCTCTATGTGGTAAAAAATCGGTAGCTAGTCTTTCTTTAGCTCTTGCAGAAATAGGGATGGGAAAGCATGTTTGGGTGATATTGCCGGGATTTAATTGATCTAGTGAAGTAACCATTTTTTTCTCTTTTTTATAAAAAACTTAATCGATTTTAGCATAATTACTAAAAAAAAGCCTTGTAAATTTATTTTTTTAATTAAATTACTGTTAATTAAGATTTTGTATTGTAATGAATAATAAAAATCATTTTAAAAATGTAGGGTTAGAAGCTTATTTCGAATGCTTGCCGGTCATTGAGGTAATGTGAATTTTAATAATAGATACATGCTCGACATTTATTTGAGGATATTCAGATAAGCCTTTAGAAGTGTATTTTTTTAATAAAAGATCAAAAGCTTTTTTCTTTTCTTCTACATCTTCGATTATTTGGGCTTTGCCAAAGGCAATAATACTTTGGTATTTCATTGAGTTTTGACAAGCCTGTTCTGCTTGCACAAACTCTACATTGGTATCTACTTCAAAACAAATGTTATTATTTTGTTTTATCATATCGATTTTCATACCTGCTTGTGCAGAATGAAAATATAAAATATTTTCTTTAACTGCAAAATTGACAGGAACGATATAGGGTGTGTTATTACTGCAAAGTCCTAATCTGCAAACATGCTCTTTATTTAATATTTCTTGTAAGGTGTTTTTATCTGTAATTTCTTGTGACTGCCTTCTCATATTTACCCTAGGGTTAGATAAGTCTTTAAAAATAAAGTATTACAATTAAACTTTTTATTCAAAAATATATTAATAATTTTAAATAAAAGCCAAGAATTGAAAAATATTAAAGCGTGTGTTATTTTAACCCTGAAATTTTTTAAGAAGTTTCTTATGGCAAAAATAACAGAGGTTTTTGAAAGAGATCAACAAACCGCTCAATCTCTGCCTTTAATCAATCAAAGTATCGTCTTTTAGTACATACTGCTATTAAGGCTACAGGTCTTGCTGCTTTATCTTTATTGGCTCCTATTAGAGTCTATAAAGATAATAGGGATGACTGTCCTTACTGGTTTTGGTTATGGTATTGCAAATGATATGATAGCTTGTCGTGACTGTATTGAGCATTTTACTGTTGGACACTTTTATGATGGAAAGAAGCTTCGGTGTCGTCCTTTAAATACTTTAAATCCAAATTTAAATGCTATTGCCTGGGGCTCTATAGCTACATGGCATGTGTGTGCAATTGCCGGAACGTTTTTTTCCTTTGTAGCCAGAATGCCTTTTTTCGGATTAGCTGTAAAAATTTCAGCTATGCAGTTAGCTCCTTATTTGATAATAGGAGCAACAGCAGCTCTTATTGTGATCCATTTTGTATTACTTATAACTACACTAGGATCGGTAAGACTGGCTTTGATATGGCGGGGTTTCAGAACAATCTTTGTTGGTTTATCGTTGATGCTATCTATTTCAATTTTTTCAACATCTAATTCGTTGTTAAATAATGAGATGATATCTTTCATAGGCAGTTTAGATAGATCTTTTATGAATTCTGCGCTTGGACGACAACATTTATCAGAAGCATTTATTTGATCAAATGGCAGCCAATACGTTTGATTAGTCTCTTTGGTTGTTATTTTCCATAACAAAGTGTTTTGTTCCATATGATACACAATATGGACATTAAAATCTTCTAATGAAGTTGACCACTTTTTAACAGGTAGAAAAAGAGCTACTTCGTCATCTGCGATAAGCCTTGCTTCAAAATCACATATTAGATCATATGTTTTTTCATGAGGATATAAAAACTTTTTATTAACTTCACCACTGAGTGTGTCTTGCTGAATTATTTCTAGGCCATTTCTGCGTTTGTATAGCTCAATATGAAACCTATCTATGTCAAAGGTTTTTATTTGATCTCCATGATAGTATCTAACTAATTTGTATATAGCAGCAGAGCCGACTAATGCAGTAATTGAAGCTACTTTAGCCCAATTTGGTAAGTTAAGGCAAGTAGTTGTAGTAGAAAGTACTGCGTGAGAAAGCTGTCTATAGGCAAATGTTGTTGCATTTCGAAGAGATAAATTAGAAATAAAACTTATCATAATAATTTAAGGCTTAATATAACGTCAAAAGTTTATATTCCCAATTAGTAGAAGTCAAAAGAAAATACTAAATAATATTAAATTTAATAAATATTAAATGCCTGTGTTTCTGATATGGAAAATGATTATCACAAATTGGTATTGATTATACGATGTAGTAAAATATTTATTTTAAATAAAAAATAATAAATTTATATTTCTTATGGTAAAATTTTTTTGGAGGTTTTATGTTACCGTCAATAAGCTCTGTTACAGTTCGTGAGCCGGAAAAAGCACAAGAAACAGATGATTTTGAAGTTTTGAATCCAAATGCATTGGATGTAAAAATTCATGGACATGTAAAGGATATGAATCTTTATCATTGTGATAGTGATCGTAAGTGTAGTGCTTGGGATGGAGAACTCTGATTTTTGTAATATGTGAATTGAGGAAGTGTTTTTAGAAGATAAAGAAAATACATTCATTCGTTTTTATATAAAAATAAACATTGACGTATTGAGATGATATTCTATATAAGGTTTGATCTTTTTATAGGAAAGTTTTCTATGAAAAGTAATTAATTATAATATGGAGGTTTTATGTTATCATCAATAGGCTCTGTTACGGTTCGTGAGCCGGAAAAAGTACAAAAAACAGATGATTTTGAAGTTTTGAATCCAAATGCATTGGATGTAAAAATTCATGGACATGTAAAGGACATGAATCTTTATCATTGTGACACTTCAAACTGTGGATATCGAGATGCTCCTTGCGCTATGCCAGATTAATGTTTTTAGGGCTGTTCTTTTTGCAGAATAGCCCTTATATTTTCATAAATAAAATTAAATAAGGATATTTTATGTTTCAATTATTCGATGATATATTGATAGTTAATAAAAATGATTCGAAATATTTTTTTGATCCGCAGTCTTTAATAATCTTTTCTAAAAAAAAATCGGTAGAAGATAGTGAAATAATTCAAAAATACAAAAAAAGCATAAATAAAATCAAAGAGCCTAAAAAAACGCAGAAAAGACCGTTTAATTCTGTTTGTATCGAGCTGCATGTTACCAATGACTGTAATTTGAGTTGTAAGTATTGCTTTATAAATGAAAAATGTCATTTAGAAAAACATAAGAAAATGTCGGATATTACAATAGAAAAGGCTTTTTTATTAGCATTAAAAGCTTATCCTTCTGTCAGTTTGTTCCGTATAAGTTTGTTTGGAGGCGAGCCTTTATTATTTGCAAAAAAATTTGAATATATTAAAGATACAGCGAAACGGGTATTTAAAGACAAAAAATATTCAATAACATTTACTACGAACGGTACAATCATCAATAATGATATTTTATCTTTTGTTAAAGATAATAAAATATCATTTCAAATTAGTTGGGATGGTCCTAAAAAACAACACGATTATTTAAGATCTTTTCAAAATAAGAAAGGTTCGTTTGATATTATTAATTCTAATTTCGAAAAATATAAAGATATTTTAGATAATATATCTGTTAGAAGTACCATCACACCTCACAATATGAATCTATTGGAAATATTCAGGTTTTTTGAAAGCAAGGGGTTTAAAAAAATAAGCTATGCCCTTTGTTCTTCATCAATAAATGAGTTGATCATTAAAAATGATGATCTTGCAAAATTATTTGATGAAACTACTCGACTGGCCGAATATTATTTACAGCATATTATTGAAACAGATAGCATTATTGATTTGTATCCTATAAAATTTTATTTGCAAACACTTCATTTTGGGCAAAAAAAACATTCTTTTTGCAATTCGGGCAAGAATTTATTTTCAGTGGCGACAGACGGAAGTTTATATTCTTGTCATAGATTAGTTGAAAATAATGAGTTTAAAATTGGAAATATTCATGAAGGATTTGATGAAAGTAGCAAAATTTTAAAAGAATTGAAGTATTTCGATGTTAACAACGAAAAAAAATGTGAAAAGTGTTTTGCTAAATATTCTTGTGGAGGAGGTTGTGTACATGAAAAATTTACTTCTTTTGATGAGATATCCTGCCAGTATATGAAACATGTTTTATCATTAAGCATATGGCTATATGGGGAGCTTCAAAATAAATATCCTGAAGCTTTAAAAAAACTTACAGCATCCTTAATACGTAAATCAGTAAAATAATTTGTTTTGTTAATGTGGGATTTTTTTATAAAATACCGGGCCTAATGAAAAATTATAACAATTAGGAAGTAGGTCAAATTCAAATTTTTGAACTAAAAAATATGTAAATCTAGCTCCTAGATGAACTTTACCGAGTTTTGCATATATATCCGGTTCAATTGAAATTTTTTGCAAAGGGTCTGTTTGCCATATTTTTCGAAACAATTGTTTTTCTTTATAAGAACCTGTGCCTGCTGCAGAAACTAATATAAGAATATCTGCAGAAGGTTTTGTATATAATAGTTTTTGGATTTTCGGGATTAAAAATGAATAGAGGAAATTAGATGCTATTTTTTGATTTTGATATTGAGTTAATAGCTGAAACCAGCCGATCTCAAATACATATGTATCTGGATTTGAAATTGGCATGTGATCAGTAAGATATGTCAGAGCTATTTGGTTTTCTTTATTATACACAAAAGGTATTGTGTTCAAGTGTTTGGAAGGAGTTACAAATAACGTGCTTATGCCAATAATATCTTGTTCGTCTTTTATTGCAAAAATCTCACTACGATGAAAATTTGGATCTAACTCTACTTGATTGAAACATGCTAATTTATAATCTTTATTTTCAAAAGATACTCTGTAATCAAAAGATAATTCTTTTGGAAAGGCGGAGATTTCTGAGGAACTGGTAAGAGAAGAGATTAAAAATTGTTTGCCTTGATCATTTTGAATAGATGTTATTGGTTCGGAAGACATTATAAAATCCAAAGTGCTACATAAAGATGGAGCTGTTGAAACATTGGATAAACTAGCCATAAATTACATCATTCAAAAAATAATTAAAAAAAGTATAGGTTTAAAACATAAAATTTTCAAACAAAACAATTAATCGCAGCTCTTATCTAAATGCCTATTGAGAAAATCTTCTAAAGCTTTATAAAATTCAAATTTATTTTCTTCTTTTCTAAAACCGTGACCTTCGTTTTCTAAAAACATATATTCAACAGGTATATTTTTTTCCTGCATTAATTTTACAAGTCTTTTCGATTGTGATATATCAACTCTTCTGTCATTGGCGCCATGTACTACAAAAAGTGGGGTTTTAATTTTATCAACATTATGAATGGGAGAAGTCTTAATTAATTGCTGTTTATCTTTTTTAATGTCTCCATTTCGCATTATAATGATTTTTTTTGCCCGTTGGTTATAATTATATGCTTTTCCAAACTGTTCCAAAAGATCTGTTACTCCTACGTAGTCTATAGCAGCTGCATAAAGCTTAGGATTTTGAATAATGCCACATAAAGCCGAGTATCCGCCAAAACTTCCTCCCAAAATTGCTATTTTTTGAGGGTCGGCAATGCCTTGGTTAATAGCCCACATGACTCCGTCAGTGATATCATTTTGTATGTTAAGGCCCCACTGCTTAAAGCCTTTTGTGTATAAGTTTTTGCCATAGCCAATAGAGCCGCGGAAATCCATTATCAAAACAGCATATCCTCTATTAGCTAAAAATTGTACATCTGGTCTAAATATTTTATATGTTCTTGCCCAAGGCCCTCCATGAGGACAAATGATTAATGGAAGGTTCTTAGCGGGTTTATTTTTGGGAAGCGTTAAATAGCCGTGAATTTTTAAACCGTCCCTTGCTATATATGAGATTGACTGCATGGAGGACAGCTCTTCTTCTTTTAGCCAGGGCGATACTTCAAATAATTTTGTAATTTGCCAATTGTTAATATCGAAAAGATAATACGCTCCCAGCGTTTTATCACTTGAAGAATAAATGATTAGTTTGTTTTCTTCTTTATTGGAAGATACAATTGTATTTGTATATTGCGGCAGAGAGTTATCTATAAACGTTTGAATTTTTTTCTGCTGTTCATCTAAAAATTTATACTGAGTTTTATCTGTAGTATATTTGATAGCTGTAACTTTATTTCTTTTTTTTGATTTTACTACTCCTTGTATATCTACTTCTGGATGGTTAAATATATATTTTTCTGTGGCTGTATTTATATCTAATTCACAAAAAGAAGAGGTATCGTGGTTATAAGTAGAGCTTATAAAAACTTTATCATCAGTTAAGGATAATAATTTTATCCAATCAGGAAACTTAAAAGTTTTTACTACATAAAAGCGT
>JANQFC010000078.1 GCA_028278035.1 Chlamydiales bacterium | reverse complement strand
CAATTTAGACTATTTCCTTTACTATATTTGACATTTAAATTTTATCTATGAATCTCGAAAAAATCTGTTTACAGGTAATTGAAATAACCAAAAACGTTGGCCAGTTTATATTATTGGAAAAAAATAATATCAAAGAGCTTAATGTAGAAGAGAAGGGTTTACATGATTTTGTAACTTATGTTGACAAAACTTCAGAAGAAAGAATAGTTGAAGGATTAAAAAATATCTTACCAGAAGCAGGTTTTATCGCCGAAGAAGGAACTGCAAATAATAAAGGTGATAAATATAATTGGGTAATTGACCCTTTAGATGGGACAACTAATTTTATTCATGGAATTACACCATTTGCTATAAGTATAGCCTTAATGGAAGGTGATGAAATTATTCTTGGAGTTGTCCATGAATTAGGATTAGATGAATGTTTTTATGCCTGGAAAAATAGCCCCGCATTTTTAAATGGCAAAGAGATAAATGTTTCAAATAAGGAAACTGTTGAAAAAAGTTTGATTGCTACAGGATTCCCTTATTATGATTACGAACGAATTAATCCATTTATGGAAACTATGGAGTATTTTATGAGGCATTCAAGAGGATTAAGAAGGCTGGGGTCTGCAGCAACAGATTTGGTATATGTTGCATGTGGGAGGTTTGAAGCTTTTTATGAATATAGCCTACAAGCTTGGGATGTTGCAGCAGGGGCTTTTATAGTTCAGCAAGCGGGGGGCTTGGTTTGTGATTTTAATGGAAAAAATAATTATATCTTTGGTAAAGAGATAATTGCATCAAACAGCCATATTTACACAGAATTCGCAAGTGCAGTTAAAAAAATTATGAATTCTTAATAAGTTTAATAGATAGTGAATAAAATTGGAGTTATATTATTTAAGGTACTAAGCTGGCTTCTTAGCAAAGCTCCAAATTTTATCATATATGGTATCGCAGATATCGTATTTGTTGTACTATTTTACATAATTAAATATCGAAAAAAAGTAGTTTATAATAATCTATTAAACTCCTTCCCCGAGAAATCAGAAAAAGAAATCAGAAAAATACAAAAGAAATTTTTCCATCATTTAAGCGATATTTTTGTTGAAAACATTGCATTAATGCAAATGAGCCATAAAAGGATTCGTAAAATGGTAGAGTTTGAAAACTGCCATGTCCTGAATGATTTATATGAACAGGGAAAAAGTATAGTGGGTATAACAGGGCATTATGGCAACTGGGAGATATTTATAACCTTGCCATTTTTTA
>JANQFC010000075.1 GCA_028278035.1 Chlamydiales bacterium | reverse complement strand
GCAATAATTTCCTCTTTTGAAACATTATACATTTTTGACAATGAAAATAAAGTTTGCCCAGGTTTTACCCGGTGGTACAAAACGTACTTATCTTCATCTTGTTTCTTTTTACCTAGCCCTTCAACTACCTGTATTTTTAATGCTTGCCCGGGTTGTAAGCCTAAAAATATTTCAGGGTTTTCTTTCGCAATTTCCTTCTGGCTAACGTTATACACACTACTTAAAGAATGCAAGGTTTCCCCCTTTTTTACAATATGAACATAGTAATGCTGCCCTCCTATTATTACTTTATTTTTTGATATTTCTATTTTAAGCGAATCGTTTTGGGCAAAGCTATAACCTGCTAAAAGTATTATAATAAGAATAAAAATGGACTTTTTCACGTGTAAATAATTTAGGTTTAATAATTAACTTTCAGAGGATATTTTTATTGTTTCACCCACAAAATTACATGAAGTCTTTGAATAAAAAAATAAGCATGACAAAATTGTCATGCTTATTTCTATGAATAATTTAAAATTAATTCTCTCTTAATACATATTCGTCATATTCAATTTCGAACCGTAATTTATGTTTTGATTCTTCCTGGGCTAAAGCAATAAAAATATCTCTGATATTTTCATCAGAAGCTGCCTTTGCCAGGTCGTAGTATAACTTAAAAGCCACCTTTTCCTTGCCCATTGCAACAACCAGAGCTTCTGAATAAGTCATATCCGGCTTTACTGAAACCTCGGCCATATAATCACTTATTTTTAAATCAGTAATTTGTTTTTGTTCAATTTTAAATGAACCTTCATTTTTAATTTTTGTTAAACGAGCTTTATGCTCAATTTCTTCTTGTGCAAAAGAAGTAAACACAATTCGCATATCTTCAGTCTTTGCATTTTCAGCTAACTCATTATAAAAATCTACAGCTTCTTGTTCAGCATTAATTGCAAAATCCAAGATATCGTTAATAGAGTTAAATTCTTTCATCTTTTTTAGTAATTAGTTTTAATGTTAACAATATTTATTTCTTTTTGTTTTTTGATAATTTATTATGTATAGCAATTGAAGCAATTCTTCCCGCTCCCATTGCTTCTATAACTGTCGCTGACCCGGTTACAATATCTCCGC
Organism: Chlamydiales bacterium; assembly: GCA_028278035.1. Lineage (GTDB taxonomy): Bacteria > Chlamydiota > Chlamydiia > Chlamydiales > SM23-39 > JANQFC01. The sequence continues at coordinate 55 of JANQFC010000075.1, read as the reverse complement.
CAGCATATACAAATTCCTTTGATGTTTCGTTTGTTTTTGGATCAACCTTAATATA
>JANQFC010000053.1 GCA_028278035.1 Chlamydiales bacterium | reverse complement strand
TTTTAGTTGATTTAATTTATATTTCATATAATCTTCTAAATCACTTTGTTCTTTTCTATATAATGAATCATCTTGCGTTGTGGAAAAAGGTTTTTTATTTTTAATACATTCATACACAATGGAATCTAATTTTTTTAGTCTTTTATTGATTTGATATATAAAACTTTTAAACCTTTCATATTTTTCATTATTTACATACTTATAAGATTCCAAAAATTCCTTTAATTCAGCTTCGATACACATTTCATCTGTAAAAAATTCTTCGAATTCATGATCGCGATCTCTTTCATCCACATCAGAAAATAAAAAATAATCTATCATTCCGGAAAATTTAGATGTATAAACATCAACTAGTTCATATATTAATTTTTTATATTCTTTAAAATTTTTTTTATCAAAACTTAAATTTTTAGTTAATTTTGTTTCCATTTATTATAGAACTAAATCCCTTAAAATATTTTTTTTCAGAGAGACACGTTAAGTCATTGAGAACCCTAAACATGCATAGCGTTGATTTGATTTATCTAATTGCTTAAAACTAAAGCTGTTTGTTCCAGTGGATCCATTAGGTAAAAATACTTTTCTAGGAATTACTTCATTTTCAATTGGATAGAAAAAAGTTGCTAATTTCCATTCAATTCCTGTTTTTGACTTTCCTGATTTTATGTTCCAAATCTTGTATTCGAATTTTGGTTCTAATTCATGCATCTTCATCAATAGGAAATTGTCATTTGGATCATAAAAGTTTTTAGCATTTTCACAGAGATCGGAATAGTTGTCCATTTATAAAGATTAAAAAGTTCAATAAAATTTTTAGCTAGATATATTAGATACTTCATAGCACAAATAAAATTTTTAAATTTACTATCCCTGTATCTCTTTTACTCAAAGGTCTAGTAGTCTCCAGGGTTAAAAACATACATAATGAAATCAATTATCATTATGAATTTTACAGAATTTTTAATTTTTTTAAAAAAATGAATTTGATGTTCCGATGACGAAAGCTGGTTGATTTTTTGTAAGGGATGAAAAAAATCGATTTTATGTTGTGGTTGAAATGAGGTATCAAGGTGGAATGCAGGGGTTAAATTATGGAAAAAAATTTTGGTAGGGAGACGACTGAACCCCTGAGTAGCGATACAGGGATAATAAATTTAAAAATTTTATTTGTGCTATGAAGTATCTAATATATCTAGCTTACATGTACTGGTCCGGGGTTGTACCCAATTT
>JANQFC010000025.1 GCA_028278035.1 Chlamydiales bacterium | reverse complement strand
TTGCAATTCTTTCAAGTGTATTTGCTAAATATGGATTTTTGAATATTTCACCTTTTTGAGGAGCTTTTCCATTAGGCATATATACCTCTTTAAAACCAGGGTATTTTTCTAACCTTTTTACATTTCCGTTCCAGTAAAAAGCAATCAATTCACTTACAGGAAACCCTTCTTTACAATAATTAATTACTGGTTGAAGTATCTGTGCCATTTCTAAGGAACCAAACTTTTTATGAAGTTCAAACCATCCGTCAACACAGCCAGGAACCGATACAGGCAACGGGCCAAAAGCAGGTATCTTTTCATACCCATTTTCTATAAAATAATCCAATGTTAAAGACTTTGGAGACCTTCCACTTGCATTTAAACCATAAAGTTTCTGTGTTTTTGCATCCCAGACAATGGCAAATAAATCGCCTCCAATCCCATTTCCGGTAGGTTCCATTAAACCAAGTGCTGCATTTGCGGCAATGGCAGCATCAATTGCATTGCCACCTTTTTTTAGGATATCTATTGCAACTTGTGTTGCTAAAGGTTGGCTTGTTGCAGCCATACCGTGTTTTGCAATTACTTCGGAACGTGTTGCAAATGATTTTCCGGTTAACCTGTCTTGTGCGCACATAATGTTAATACTTAGAAATGTGATTAGAATAAGGTTTATGAATTTCTTCATGATGGTTTTGATTAGAGGTAAATATTATTTTGGATAAATAAAATTTGGGATAGTTTAAATATTATTACTTATCTTCTTTAGTGCTTTTTCCTTGATCACTTCCTGAACATCTCTTTTTTCAATTTTACTTTCGAGCCACGATATGATATCAAAATATATAAAAGGGCGCCGCTCATAAAACTTATCGTTAAGCGGAATTAATTGTTCTCGTAGTTCTTTAAAAGCATCAGTAAGTTGGTCTCTGGTGATTGAACTTAACTTTCGTAAGAATTTCATAATGATCTTTTGGAATAAATGCAAATCGTTTTTCTTTATTAAAAAACGGTAAGTTGAACGAATGTAATAATCAACTAAATCCAGGTTTCCAAGTTCATAGTGGCTAATTAAATTTAAAATACGGGCAAAACTATGTATATCAGACCTGAGGTCAACATCTTTCATATTAATAATTTTATTGAGCCAAAAAACTACATTCTGATAATCACTATTTCCAAAATACATGCAAGCGAATTTGTAGTAAAAAATAATTATGTAATGAGTATCCAGCAGATTTTCAAATTCCTCAAGGCTTTTTGCTATTTCCGGAATTATTTCGGTTCCTTCGCTAAATTCGCCTGTCATAAAATAGCGGTTAATTTTATGTGTAGATGAATATTTAAAAAGCAATAACCTAACATTCTCTGTAAGTTTTAAATCTTTAAGGTTTCTTATTTCATCTAACTTTTGTACTGTACTTTTAAATTCTTCGTATTTAAAAAGTTTAGATTGAGAAACCAATAAATTATTTACAGACCTTATATACATTTCAATTTTAGGAGCAATCAATGTAGGGTTCTCTTCAAATAAATTCACCCATTTTTTAGCATATTCATATCCACGGTCAAAATCTTGTATGAAAAAGTAATAACCTACAAATGAGTTATATAAATATGTTTTTTCATCAAAAGAAAGTTGTTCTTCTTGAAAAACAGGCAAGGTAGAATATAAGAAACTATTTACTAACTCAAAATCTTTATGGTTTCGTAGAAACCCGATTTTTAAATAAAACGAATAGAGTTTGATTGTTAAGTTCGAAAATGTATTAATATGGTTTATTTTTTCATTTATATGGCCAGAAGCCTTTATTAATTGGCTTACTTTATCTTCTATATTAGAACGGATATATTTGGTAACCAATTTTTTTTCGAACTCAATAATCTCAAGAAGCAACGCATTTTTATCATATTTTTCAGCTGTACTTTTCGCCTTTTCAAGCATTTTTATACATTGATCATAAAGGCACTTATTGTATAATATAGTTGAGAAGCCTATAAGTTCGTGAATAATTAAATCAATATCTTCATCAGTATTTAAATTTCGAAGGCTCTGAAGAATTTGTTTGTATAAATGTGCTTTAAGGTTTGATAATTGAGTACTTTTTATGCTTTTATCTTTATCAAGGATTTTGGATTCATCATAATCCTTTTGCTTATCAATTAAATCAAAAAGCTTTAAATATTTCGTGTCTTCTCCTGCTATTTGCTTGGTAGCACGCAATTTAAAGTATCTCTTTTCAGCTTTAGTAAGAGACTTTATTAATTGAAATAGTGGGTCGTTATTTTTATTGGGCATTGTAAATTCTTTTTTAATCGATGATTATTTTAAATTCTGATTTTTAAGTATTTGCCAGTTTAATAAGTTAAATTATTTATTATTTAGGTATCGTAAATAGGCGAATAATTAGTTTTTGATCAAATACTATAAAAAATATTTTTGGTTAGTCACAATAGGAACACAGACAAATGTAAAGAAAAATTGTAAAACTCAAATTTTAAACTTTATGAGTATCACAAAAGATTCTACTTTAACATCCGGAGTGCTGGCAATAGCAAAGGATGTAAAAAAAAGTGAGCAAGAATCATTAGATATTAAAATTGTAAAAGCAGGCCCGGAAAATAAAGAAAAAATCCTGGTAGTTGATGTTTCAAGCGAAAGGGTTGGTAATTATGACGAGCTTGTAAAATCCATTTCTGATTTAGGTTTCAGAATAGTTATTTCAGATGTTTTTACTGATATTTTTAATGCCAAGGCAATTAATTATGGCATTTTAACCATTGAAGTATCAAGAAATTTTCTGGAGAAAATAATGGAAACTAGTGCCGATAAAGATTTTAAACTGTTTATTGATTTAAAGGGGCAGGAGGTAATGATTGTTAATACAGGAGAGAAAGAGTTTTTTGAATTGAGTGATTATAATAAAGACGGATTTGAAGGAGGCAAAGATGATGTTGAGAATTTATACGATATCTGGGAAAGTATTGGTGATCTATGCCAACCTGAACAACTTGTTGATTATGTAGAAGGAAGTAGTTTTAAATAGCTTTTTTGATTTTCATTATTGTAGTTTTTGTAAAAAGAAGTCATCTCG
>JANQFC010000023.1 GCA_028278035.1 Chlamydiales bacterium | reverse complement strand
CAATACTGGGTGGCTCGTGGTTATGAGATCTAAAATAACTTTTCAAAGTCAAATAATTTGCTCATATTATCGTACATTTTAGTCTGTACTTCCCAGAATTCTTTTACTGATTTTGAAATATATGGCAATGTTTTATTGGAAATATCCCTGCCATCAGGATCATAATTCTTAAAAGTTTCAAAAAGTTTCATTAAATCCCAGTTTTCCAGACCTATAGTCGGGTCTATAAGAGTCATTCTTGAACTCATTATTTCAGCGAGAATTTCGCTGATGATTTTCTTGAATTTTTTCTTATCTTTGTAGTCATCATAAAGTTTAAGGATAGCTGCAACCGGAAAAAATGACATTTCTTCGAGAAAATAATCCAGCATACACTCTTTATAGTCATAAATATCCTTGTAATCTGGCGAGGAATAGATTTTTGATAAAATATCATATCGGAAGGCATAATAAATGCCGCCTGTTTTTGTTGTAAAAACTCCAATAACTTCGTCTTCATTATCTTCTGAATAATCCCTGCCAGAAAGGTCAACAGTAAAATCCTTTAATGACGCTAAAAGGTCTTGATCTTCAGACTTAACATAATCAAAAAACTTCTCTAAAAAATTTTCTTCGTCTTTAACTGAAATATAAATAAGGTCGGTATCGAATATTTTTCTAAAAACAGTATTTATTTTCATTATAGCCACATCAACTTGTTGTTTTTTAATGTCATTATCCAAAAACAAGAAATCTGGTGCTTCTGTCAAGACATCATACGCATAATTTAATGCCCTGAATTTTTGAGATACTATCTCTAAAGGCTCATTTAGATAATATTTACCTTCAAAGCATATTATTACGGATTTTATAAATTGAGAAACCGTTTCTTCAGACGAAGAAAATAGTTTTTTAACCGGGATAACATCATATTCTTTTTCATTAATCAAATTATAAATCTTTAAGTGGTTATCTTCATAAGATATTACTTCTGCGCATGCAGGTATTTTATTCATATAGGATGATATTAAGTCTTTTTCCCTTTGTGTAAAATTTTCACCTTCTTTTTCAAGGATTGTTGCCAAAGGGTAATCCCCATCAATACCAACATTTATCAACAAATAATATTTCCATTGTCCTTTTTTGCGTTCTTCCAGCTCAATGAATTTATTAAACTTCTTTTTGTATCCATATTTTT
>JANQFC010000081.1 GCA_028278035.1 Chlamydiales bacterium | reverse complement strand
CCGGAACCTGCTCTCCATCGCGTAGAGTAGTATCAAATATTATGATTCGTTCATTCATAACATTATTTTTTAGTTTGTAATCAGCAGGCAAAAATATTCCTTTGATTACATAAGAAAAGCCGTTTTTTTTTGATTCTACGACACCTAAATAGAAGTGATGTATAAAATCGTGTGTCATAATTTTTTAATTTACAACATCATACAAAATTATCTTTTGTGTAAGAATTACAACTGCAAATTCGAATTGATTAATTACTTATAGAAAAAAATGAGAATTTGATTTTTTTTATCACCCTTTTTTTAATTTAAGGTGTTTTATAGAAAAGTATGAAAAATAAAACTGGAATTTTGAATTAATTATTTAATTCATACTTTTACAAAACAAAATTTAAGTATGAAATGAAAAACCTATCTATGATCATTACCATTATTATTGTCGTGATAGTTCAAAAGGCTAAATGGGAATACTATAGATAATTAAGATTTAAATACAAATTAAGAAAGCCTTCCCATCAAAACGGAAGGTTTTTTTATGGATTTAACTAAACATGAATTTAGATATAATAAATATTAGACAGAAAAAAATCAATTTTCTCTTTAGGGCTAGGGCAGAAATTGATTTTTTCGACTCCCTTTTAGGGTTGGGGCAATACGAAAAAATCTTTACAGATATAGCTTTTATAAGAAACATAAAAAGTATAATAATGCTAAACAAACTTAGAATGATTCTAAAAAACAAAATAAAAAACCTAAGTTTTTCAATTTATGCATGGTAATAACAGAATATTCTTACTCGCTAAAAAACAAGAACTTAGATAAAATCACTTTTAAGATGGCTATCGTAATTACAAAAAAAATAAGTTAAATACTAAGAGAAATTAATAAATACTTTGCATGAAACACAATGTGTTTGATGCCATTAAAAAAGATTTTGTTTAAAAAATGGAAAAATTAAAAAGCAATGAAGTAACACAAGGAAGAAGAATGGCAGGTGCCAGGAGCCTTTGGAGAGCTAATGGCATGAAAGAAGAACAATTTGGCAAGCCAATTATTGCTGTTGTTAACTCTTTCTCACAATTTGTTCCGGGGCATGCGCATTTAAAGGAAGTTGGAAGTTTTGTAAAATCAATAATCGAAAACCTTGGTTGTTTTGCTGCTGAATTTAATACCATAGCTATTGATGAT
>JANQFC010000074.1 GCA_028278035.1 Chlamydiales bacterium | reverse complement strand
TTTTATTGAGTTCATTTTTTACAAATTGAGAATAATGATTAATTTCTCTAAATATTTCATTAAATTTTTCACCTTCTAGTTCGGATATTTTCAAAGATTTTATTTTTAAAAGAAAGAGTTGTAAAAAAAAACTTCTCTCTATTTATTAAATATTGTTTTTTAAGATCTAATCGTTTAATATCTTTACCTGTTTGTATAGACAAATTTTTAAGGATTGATTCTGCGTACATTTATTTAAGGATAAAATCTAATGCTTTTTCAATTTCTGTTTTACATGAATCACAAAAACACTGCAAACTTTCCGGTTAAATCTATGTAAAAATTAATAGTGAAAAGAAAAAGATTCTGGTTAGCATTACATTTCTTACATGTATTAATTAGAGAATTGTTAATAGTATCAATCATTTTCTTTTGTAATTTTTATAGTAGATTCATACATGTTAATTTCTTATTTGAGTTTTTTGATTCCATTACTTTTCGTTTAATCTCAAAGACTATATGAAAGGTAATTGACGTATAAAACTGTAAGAAAAATTAGCAATCGGAATCTCAGCCAATTCATTTGCAAAATGTACCTCTTTAATTTCTATCTTCATAAGTTCTTTAAATTCTTTCTTGTTCATTGCTTTCTCGATAACTCCCCAGTTTCTCATCAACGTGCTTAATGATTCTCGTAAAAAGAATAACACTCGATATTCTTTCACCAGTCGAAAAAACTTTATTGAATCCAAAGTTAAATCGTAGTTGTAATTATATTTTTGACAGAAATCCTTTATCGAAAGATGTCTTCCATAATGAAAGTAATGGTTGTAAAACGTATTTACCATTGCTACACATAGGATTTTTTGTAAAAATTGGGTGCTTCTATAATGTTGTAATAATGCTTTATGACGAGTTTGTAATTGTGCTTCATCTGCAAAATCGAGACTACTTTGTATCAAATGTAAAAGATAAGGTTGGTCTAATGGAATAAATACTTTTCCTTCATCTTGCTTAATTTTCTCAATAACTTTCGTAATACTTTCTATTAGAGTTTCTGAATATGGCTTCTTGACTTTATTATTTGTTTTTGTTTTTTCTGATTCAGCAACACCTTCTTCTCCATTTTCAATACCTTTTTCATATATTCTATTCAATATATCATCTGGAATCATTTCAAGCAAGTCCAAACGAATTCTCTTGTTTTCCATTATTTTCATCAATTTTTCTATTTTATTTCTTCGTTAATTGATTGGGTCTTTCACTATCGGATCACTAGTGAATGTTAAGGAAGTTCCTGAAAATGTCTCTTGTTGTAAAAGTTCTGGAGATAGTGGAGGTAATTGAATTTCTTTTTCAACAACTTCTTGAGTACTCTTTCTTTTTGTTGCCATTGTCAAACAGAAAGCTTTCTAAAATGAGAGACGCCCAATATATACATGTATAATGTATTACTAACGTATCTACTACCCTTGATGTATTATTGCTCTGAAACAATTTGCCTTGGTTCTTTCGTTGTTAAGGAAAAAGATTTCTATAGAAACAATTTTTCCTTTATAACAAATTTTATATTTTCATTATGAAACTTGTTTAAAACGATATAATATGAAGTAGCA
>JANQFC010000068.1 GCA_028278035.1 Chlamydiales bacterium | reverse complement strand
ACGTTGAATACAGAAAAATTTGATAAATTAGTATTTCATTTTAAGTTTTAGTGATTATAATAAAACTTATGTACATAAATACTACAGAATTTATAGTTTACTGTACATATGAAAGCTGGATAATATGAATTTTAACATTTTGGGAAAACTGAATAAGAAAATAATACTAATCTTAGTGATTGTTGGCATTTTAGTTGTGTCATTATTAGTCTCTACGTTTGCTTTTGACTTTCTTAAGAAAAAAGAAAATGAAGAGTTAATTAAAAATAGATACAAAGCTAAAAAAGTATATAATAAAGCTGTAAAAGCAATACTTAAAGCTGAAAAAGAACATGATGGCTTTGATTTTGATTCTTCTGAATATATACAAAAAAATAAAAATTATTGTGAGCAACTATATATTGACTTTAGAGACAACAAAAATATTAAAATAGCTGAACCTGAAATAATTTCTGATGACTTTGAAGGTGAAGAACTAAAACCATATGCACAAAAATGTCCTAGCACAGCAATTGATCCTAACTACAAGTTTAATGATCGCTTAAGGCAATACTCTAATAAAAATGCTCCTGGAAATTATATTGCCCATTATGGTTTTAGAGTATACAAAATAGATTTTGATAATAAAGATGATGGTATAGAAAGTAACCTTTTTTATTCTGCGGGTCTTTTTGACAAGGTTATGAATCAATGGAGACAGGAAAAATATAATATGTATGATCGAGGGCAAGGTTATGATCTCTATATATTATACGATTTCAGTAAATGCAAATATATGGGAGGCAAAACAATCCAACCAATGGTTGATTACTTTACCAGAACCTTAACTGGAAACCTAAATGGAGTTATCAAGCATGAAAACCATTATTAAATTCATAAATATAATAATGGTTTTCATATATCTGATCGTAGAAGAGATTATTCAAATACTGATATTACACTTTTACAGTTTTATCGTTGGGAATCTACTGAACAAACAAAGCATAGATGGCCAATTGCAATTTGTAGGTTTTATAGGAAGGCAAAAAATAAGGAGAATAACTAATGAATGAACAACAGTTTTTTGACGCATTAACAATACTCATTAAAAAATTTGAAAACACACCTTATAATAATCAAATTCATTTTGATATTAATCATATACCTACTTTAGGATACGGATACGCTTTGTTAGTAGAAACCCCTATAGGATATGAAGTAAGAGATGGTATTATATCAGATTTGGCAGCATTTGGTATAACTATCAATAATAATGGAGTATATGACAATCCAGCAACAAACCCAGAACTTGCTGATGAATGGGATATACTTCAGACAATGGCAAATGATCTAAATACTAATCCAAGTCAAAACCCAAATTTATATGGAATTAACTGGACTTTAAGAGAAACTGATGCAACTACTCTTTTGGGAAATGTCCTTCAGTCCAACTTATATAAACAAAATTTAATTGATAGATTAGGTACAGATGTTTTTAACAGGTTTTATAATTCTGTTACAGGAGAATATTCTGAAGAATTATTAGCTCTCTGGTCTATGGAGTACAACAATGGATATAAATTAATAGGACCAAAACCTAATATAGACTTTTTTCCAATTGCGAATGCGTAAATTATGGCTAATACTTAGAAACGGTGCGAGATTGAGACGGATTTTAGAAGTTTGAGAAAAACGGAAAAAACGGAAAAAAATTGGAATGAAATTGGAAAAGAATTGGAAACGACAATCTTTTCGCAAACCGCCTCTATTCCCTAGTACGTCTATAATAGAGGCTGATTTCTGAAAAAATATTTTTTTCCAATTTTAATCACAGAGGGAAGTTTGCGGAAGTTCGGGGGAAGTATGTCTGAAATTTAAAAAACGTGTCTTTATAAGTCTAAAGGCCTTTTCTAGAGAGAAAATTTCATGAAATTTAAAACTGATAATTTGCAATCTCCCTGTTAATTATATTAATACTACCACTGGCGTTAAAAAGGAGTATTTTTTTATCAAGCGGCAGATCAAGTTTTTTCCTTGCATAAGCCTTTGCCGTTGGAGTAAACACGTTTTCATCAATACCGTTATAGATAACTTTAATATCTTTATTTCCTAAAACACTCTGCTTTGCCCTGTTAGCAAGCCAGTGAGAAGGGCAAACTACTGTAAAATCAGAAAAATCGTAAATTTTCTTCTTTGTTTGTAGCAGAAAATCAGTCGTATCTTTTTTAATTTTTGGATAATAGTCTAAATCCGGACAATTTCCACATCCAGTCTGCCATTTATCGCAATCAAAAGAATATGCACAGTGCCCAGTAAAAGATTGCTCGTCATGTAATGTCCATATTGTTGGCTTTAAAGAGGTTAAATAAGGCAAAACAAATGGTGAAAAATAAGCTCCGTGCAAATTATGTAAATGAACTAAATCTGTGTTTTTAAAAAGTTCTAAATCCGGAATATTAAAACTTTCCAGGTTAAAAAAATCTAGAATACCTGCATTTTTTTGATATCTGTGTAATAACTTATGAAGTTTTATATTTGTTGTTCGAAGTTCTTTTATATCATCAGAAGGTTTTCCATAATTAGAACCAGTGAGAACTTTTGACTTATATCCTTTTAAAACCAAGTTTTTACAAAGAAAGTCATAAGCAACTTTTGCAGCACCACCTTTTGCTACCGCTGTATTTATATGAAGAATTTTTTCCAAATTTTGTTTGTCTGGAGTTGTTTTAGGATATTTTTTTAGATAAAGAAGCACAAAACCTTCGTAAATTTTCTGCGCAATTTTTCTGGTCTTAAAGTTACGCTCAATAATATTGGGGAAAGTGGTTTCATGCGGATTTGGAATCATTTGAGTTTCCTAAATGCTCTTGATATTTCACGTTTTATTATAAAAGAAACAGTTTTTTTATGAATATCGTATCTTTCCTTTAAAATCATATCTACAGCTTGTTTTTCAGGGATTATGAATTCAGGGTGTATAATTTCTTCTATTTCATAAACTTTTCTGTTCGCGCATTTTGCGTTTTCACTTGTGTGTGTGGCTTCTGCTGCTCCAAAACCAATATTAGAAACCATATTTTTGTTTGGAACAATGCTTAAGCCATTATTAACAAATAAATTATATGTCCATTGGTAATCCCAGGTGTTAATTTCGCCATTTTTAACCCTTGTAAATACCCTGTTCCAAAACTTTTGCGCTTCTTTTATTTCAAAAACATTTTGAATAAAATTATTCTTAATAAAATAATCAAAATTTTGGAACTCTACGTCATATAAATTCCAAGCCCTTCGCCAGCTTGCCCAGCCCCAGATATGAGGAATTTTTGAAAAATAATAACTGGAATCTCCAAATTCCGTATCAAGCGGGTTTTCTCCGGAAATATGCATAACTCTATTATCATGCCGGTATTTTTCAAGATTCTCTTCGCAGAATTTGAAGAAACTGCCTGAAGGAAGGCAGTCATCTTCAAGAATAATACCTTCTTCTACGTTATCAAAAAACCAAGTTACTCCCTCAGAAACCGCCTTTTTGCAGCCGAGGTTTTCTTCGCGGAAAAGCGTCTTAACTTCACAGTCCCAGTCGATTTTTTCTGCGATAGAACGAGTTTGCTCGCATAGCTCAGCTTCGCCTTGTTTGGCTTTTCTTGCCCCATCTGCCGCTATATAGAGATATTTAGGCTCTTGTTTCCTAATCGCCTCAAATACCTTGAAAGTTTCTTCAGGGCGATTAAATATTAAAAATAATATCGGTGTTTTTAACATTTTAAATATTTATTTGATTAATTAACACATTAACAATTTTATCAGAATTATAGTTTTCAAAAGCGTTTTGTTTGGCTTTTCTACTGAAGTCAGCCATTAAATTTTTTTTGAACAAGAGAATTTGAGCTTTTTCTATAAGAGCCTCGACGTCAAGATAGTCGACTAAAAATCCGTCTTCTCCGTTATTGATAATATCCGCGTTTCCGCCGCAGTCAAAGCTTACAAAAGGAACTCCGCATAAATGTCCTTCCAAAACTGCCATCCCGAAGCTTTCCAGCAGGGCAGGGGTTATTCCAAAATCGCAGGATTTAATAACACCGATATTTTTTTCATATTCTAAAAAACCGGGGCAATATATTTTTGCGTTTTCAGGAAGATATTTCAGCTCAAAAGCAAGTTCCTCTGTGGTTCCTGCGGACAAATAAAAACCAATCGGCTTTTTATAAAAAGTTGCCAGACGCCTGATTATCTCGAACATGTAGCGAGGTCCTTTTACAGGGGTATTTGCCGCCGGCATATAAATAAGAGGCGCATCTTCTGATAATCCAAGCTCTGGTCTCACATTAACAGCAGGAGCGTTCTCTATAAGTTTTTCATTAATCAGATTCGGTACAACTTCCACCTCTCCAGTAAAGCTATGAGTTTCGTTAAAAACTTTCCTCATATATTCAGAAGGGCAAATAACCTTATCAACGTTTTTCATTCCCTTATTTTCAAGCTCATTAACAAGTTTTGCGTCTAACTCGGAATGCTTGTCTATTAACGGATTATCAATAAATCTCATAGCATTATGATGAGAAATCATTATAATTTTACAGTCTTTATGCGGTTTTTTGATGTAATAATTTGGTGTACCAAGGTCAGGAAGAATAATTACATCCGGTTTAAACTTCTTTAACTTTTGGTTAATCTTCCAGCAACCTATCGCTGAATTTAGCGTGAAATTCCATTGCCAGGCGTATTCATTTGAAGTTGAGCAGTCTTTTTTTGGGGATTTTGCAAAGTAATTTTTAGTAAAAGTGTTTACAGTCCTGAAAATAAACTTTGGTGAACCGCACCTAATAATATTTTCTTCTTTGAGTTTTATTTTTCCATGGTCATAAAAAGTAAACCCTTTAACATCAAACTCGTTTTCCTGCAATTTCTTAAAAAGATTAAACTGCGCCGTAGCAACACCGCCTCCTGAGAAAGGCGGGAATGTATTTGAAATTACAGCTATCTTTTTCATATATTGATTAAATTTTTATGTATAATTTTCTTGTATCGATTATATGGCAAAAAAACATAAGCATCTAATAAATTAAAGTCTATTATAATTCAAAATTGAACATTTATTTCAAAGCTTTTATAGCATCACTTCAATTTGGCAATAATTCTTAAAAGATAGGGGTCTTCCTTTTTATAAGGAGATAATCCTTGACTTTCAATAGATTCTAGTATTTCAAAGCCTTGTTTCTTAATTTTTATAATGGTTTTTTCGAAATTCAAATATCTTCTATAATGTTCTATGCCAAACTCTTTTGGCAATGCTTCATCTTTGCTTGTTCTTGCTTCAAGAAAAAAAAAGCCTTCTGGAGAAATAACATCTTTTAATTGGTCTATAACTGCATTTTCTGCATTTTCATCAATAGAATGAAAAGCAAAACGAGAATATACAAAATCAATATTTTTAAAATTTTCCAATTCACAAAAGTTTTTAACTTGAAAATTAACATTTTCAAAATTATTTTTTTTCAAATTTTCAATTGCGACAATAGATAAATCTAATCCTATAACGCTTAATCCCTGTGATGCAAAAAACAGAGAATCTCTCCCGTTACCACAGCCTAATTCCAGAAAAGTTTTATTTTGTTTATCTGAAATATATTTTTCGCTTATATATTTTGCAAAACTAGATGGCTGTTTAAGGTGTTCATTATGTTTATAAAAATTGTTCCAATACTCTTTATTGTCAATTTTATCTATTAATATACTATCTGTCATTTTTAAAAATCACTTTCTAATTCCGGATAAAATATTTTTCTGGCAACATTTTTTTTGAAACCGTGATGGTGAGGGTGTTTAGGCAATAGTAAATAATTTCCATATTTTACACGCAAATAAGAATTAACATCATTTGGAACATTAAATTCAACACCTTCAAATTTCAATTTGCCAAAAGGCTTAAGAATATTATCAGGAAAAGCTCGTCCATAATCTTTATTTTTCATATTTACAAAATGCTCACATCTTAAGGCATCACCAATTTTTTCAACCTGCTTATACAAAAATATATCTAATAAACGATCGTCTTCATAAATTTGTATGATATTGTCATTACACTCTTTATATTTAAGATTTTTAAAATTTTCAGTCAATAATTTTTTTATTCTCAAGTAATCACTACTAAAACATGCTATGTCAATATCATCGTCCCAGGGTATAAACCCCTCATGTCTAACTGCACCAAGCAAAGTGCCAAAATCAATCCAATATTCGATGTTATTTTCATCAAAAACATTTTTTATTTTTTCCAAAAGTTCAAAATTACTTAGTTGATACTCTCTATAACCACCAGAAGCTTTAGCTGCTTTTCTTGAATCCATAAAATAATCCATTATAATCTCATTTTGAAACCTAATCGCCCTGACATCTATAAAATGCTGATGTATTGTATTAAAAAGATTATTTTCTTTAATTTGTTGCTTGTATTTATTACATTGATTATTTACCTTTGATGACAAGCTAAACGTAATCAGTTTTAACAAAAAATACAAACTGAATTTAAAATATTTTTTCAAAATTTATGTTTACTCACTTTATTCTCACTCTGATTCTACTTTATCATAAAAGTTTAAAAAGAAATTGAATTGTCATGCATATTCATTGGAAGTTTCACAATTCTTTTTTTGGATTTTGCAAAATAATTTTTAGTAAAAAAGATTAAACAGTGCTGTAGCAACACTGCCTGCTGAGAAAGGCGTGAATATATTTGAAATTACAGCTATCTTTTGTTTTTGTTCACTCATTTTACTAACTTTTTCAGTAATGGAAATTTTCTAAAAAACTCAATTTTCCTGCATACAGATTTTAAACGGTTATCTCTTAATGTTTGTCTTATCACGGAATAATCTTCATCAGCAAAGTCAATTATATCTTTAAAAAACATTTTTGAGGCGTTTTTAAAAAGGTCTTGTTTTTCTTTTTCACAAATATCGACTTTAGTGTGGGAATCTTGTTGTTCGTGCAATCTGCTTTGAACAAGCGACTCGTTAATATGGGCAAAAACATAGCCGGCGTTAATAAACTTAAACCATAAACTGTAATCCTGTGTTGTTTTTAAAGCCGTATCGAAATACGCAACTTCTTCAAATGCTTTTTTCGGAACTAAAAGAGTGCATCCGTGTAAAACAGATAGATGCAACAATTTTATGCTGTTAGCTTTATCCGAATTAGTGAAGATACCGCTTAATTTAATAGTTTCTGTTGTATTAGTCGTGATATTTTCATTTATGTAATCAGAAATTAAAATTTTATTTTCCAGACATCCAAGTTCTTCAAGTTTTTGAATTTGTCTTGAAACTTTTTCCGGCAGATAAAAGTCATCGTGAGAAAGCCAGGAAATATAATATCCTCGGGCTTCTTTAATAGCGAGGTTTAAGGCAGAAGCCACACCTCCGTTTTCTTTATCAAAATACCTGATTTTATCACCGTAAGACCTGGCTATTTCATCAGTATTGTCTTTAGAACCGTCGTTTACGACAATAACTTCAATATTCTGATAAGTCTGGTTTAACGCTGAATCAATGGCACTCCGCATATAGTTAGAACCGTTATAAACAGGTATTACTATCGAAACTAACGGATTAAATTCTGACATTTTTTAGCTCCTCAACCATCTCTCTTACTGTTGGAATTTCACTATATCCCGCTAATTCCCATATTTTTTGGTTTTGTTCTTTGTTAGTGGTAGAAACGGTTCTATCTACACCAACATTTGCATTAATATCCGTTATTTGAATATCATTTCGCCCGTATATTTGGGCAAAATCCTTTAACATCTGTGCTTTTGTCACAGAATCTTTTGGAACAACGTGCTGCATCTGAAAATGCTCAATATTATTTTCTATAATACCAAGACAAATTTTTGCAAAATGATATGTAGTAACTCCGTTCCATAAATGATTTAAAAAGCCGTTTACCTGGGCATTTTCAGGTTGGTTTAAGAACCATTCAAGAAGAGAAGATTTTCCTCTTTTTTCAGGACCAATAATTGAGCACCTTAAATTCATCAAGTTAGAAGAATATACTTCGCCCATGCTTTTGGACTTTCCGTATACATCAAGAGCATTGTGCTTGTCTGTTTCAATATAATTACCTTTTTCTCCGTCATAAACACAATCTGTTGCTATTTGTATAACTTTTGCGCCGCAAGCTTCTGCTGCTTGAGCCAGTTTATGAGGGAATAGTGAGTTAACTTCAAGAGCGCGCTGAACTTCAAAGGAATTGTCATCGTGAATATATGGCTTAATAATCCCGATACAATTAATAACCCTATCGCAGTCATTAGCTATTTTCTTAATTTCTTCTAAAGAATATTTCCGGGCATCAAGTTTTCGCCAGTTAAACTTATCATTAAAATCACTTTCTACTCTTGCTGTTGGAATCAGTTCATAAGATGTATTTTTATCAAATACATCCAGCACCATACTTCCAAGCATTCCTGTTGCGCCAGCAATTAAAACCTTCATTTTAAACCTGCTCTTGTGATTCTAATTCTTTTTGAATATAGTCGAGCCTCAGAAGTTTCTCTACAACTCCATCAACATTAAGACGCTCTGTGTTAAAGGAATTATATTCTTCCTGTTTAGCAATCTCTAAATCACCTTCAATAAAATATTTATTGTAATTTAAGTCCCTTGCATCAGCAGGAATTCTATAGAAATTGCCTAAATCTTCTGCTTTTTGCTTTTCTTCTCTATTGATAAGTGACTCGTGAGCTTTTTCGCCGTGTCTTGTTCCAATAATCTTAATTTCATTATTGGAATTGAATATTTTTTGAATTGCCAGTGCAAGGTCATAAATAGTTGAAGCCGGGGCTTTCTGCACGAAAATATCACCGGTGTTTGCGTTTTTGTGAGCAAATAACACAAGCTGTACAGATTCCTCTAAAGACATCAAGAATCTTGTCATATTAGGGTCAGTAATTGTAATTGGTTTGTTTTCCTTGCATTGTTTTACAAACAGAGGAATTACAGAACCTCTTGAAGCCATAACGTTACCGTATCTGGTTGCGCAAAGAACTGTTTTTTCATGGTTAGTAGTTCTTGACTTTGCAACCATTAATTTTTCCATCATTGCCTTTGACATTCCCATCGCATTAATAGGATAAACAGCTTTATCTGTGGATAAAACGATTACGTTTTTAACTTCCTGCTTAGTTGCGGCATTTAAGACATTATCTGCACCAATAATATTAGTCCTGACTGCTTCCATCGGGTAAAATTCGCAAGATGGAACCTGCTTTAGAGCTGCTGCGTGGAATACATAATCAACTTCGTATAGCGCACTGTAAATACTGTCATAATTCCTGACATCACCAATATAATACTTAATACGATTATCTTTAAGCTCATTACGCATTCTGTCCTGTTTTTCTTCATCACGCGAAAAAACCCTGATTTCTTCTATATCAGTATTTTTAAGGAAAAACCTTAAAACCTGATTTCCAAACGATCCTGTACCACCAGTTATAAGTAATTTTTTGTTTTTATACATTTCAGACACCTGATTCTGTTTTTATATCATTCTCAATAGTTTTATATAAATCCAAAGTTTTACTTTTAACTACATTATAATCCAAACATCTTTGTGTCGTTTCCCAATTTAATTCATAAGCCCTATCAACAAGCTCATCATCAACAAGAGCCTTTTTAACTCTATCTGCAATTACATCAACATCCTCTGCAGGAACCGCATAACCTGACTCTCCATCTTCAAACCATTCATCAACAGCAGCTGTATCTGATTGAATAGGAAATGTTCCCATCGCAATTGATTCCAATAACGAAGTTGCATTACCGTCAGAAATGCTAAGTCCTATATGAATTCGCGATTTACCATACATTTCGAGCATTTCTTCGTGTTCCACATAATCCATTAAAGTTACTTTAATGCCATATTTATCTTCGAAATTTTTCGCTAAATAATCCATAAGCATTTGAGGATTATGGATGACTATTTCATATCCACCTCCTTTAATCTCCGGAATACATCTTTCTAAAGCTCTCAATCCCACAGAAGCCCGTCCCCACTGACTGTTATAACCTTTTAAGAAAATTACTTTCCGCTTGGAAGGCAAAGCTCCTCTATATTTTTCAACTATATTTAAATTCAGTCCGCCTGTATTAGGAAACGGTTCAAAGCCTTTGCCTTTAAGCCCTAAACCCTGAGCCATTCTTAAATCCCGCTTGTTTTCACAGGAGTAATAATCACAATATTTCAACACATCCAAAATTTTAGGATTATGGTATTTGTCGTGCTGCCAGAAGTAAATATCACTTCCCCAGTTTGTAGCAAGCCATTTGGGCATTTTACCCTGTGCTAAGATAAGATTCCTGATTTCTAAAACAGGGTATGCAGAATCCTGTAGAGCCATACTATGTATTAAATCCGGTTGAATACATTCAATTTCTTTAAGCAAAGAGTAATTATCAAAAGAAAGTTTTCCGTATTTTTTGCGTTGGAAAAATCTGTCTGCGCTGAACCTGATTTTATCAAACTTTTTTTGAGTTCTTTTTCTAAGTTTATTATCATACCATCCATCACACCAGCTATAATCTCGAAAAACTGGGGAGTTGTAATTAGAAGGGCAGTACACATAAACTTTATGTCCGGAATTTTTTAGTTGGTTTATCCATCTATAGCTATGTATACTTTGCGTGATCGCGATGATTAAAATTTTCATTTTCTGAAAATCCTTTTAATAAAAGATTTTTTCTTAAATTTGCTTTCAATAAACTTAACGCTTTTTGATAATTCATCAATTTTTTCGTTAAGCTCAAAAGATAATTCTTCTACTCTAGATTGTAAAAAGTCTTTTTGTGGAACGGTGCCACCAGAAGATTCCTGACGAGTACAAAGAATAATGACTCTTCCGTCTTTCTCTTTTTTAATAACTCTCATTTCATAATTTAATTTTAATAATATAGAGCTGCATTTAATTGCACAGTAATTGGAGTGAATCTCAATAAACAACACTGGGGAGTGTTCTTGCAGGGTTTTTATTCCGCCTTCAAGAAAGAGGTGCTCCACTCCTTCTATATCTACCTTTAAGAAATCAGGAACTATTTGTGTTTTTTCAACAAAAGCATCTAATGTAGTAACATCCACATCAACTTCTTTAAATCCAAGTTGCCTGATATTCTCTTGAGGGTCAGCCCCATGCGCTGATAAAAGCTGGGAAGTGCTGCTATATCCTGTGTCAATTTGCTCACTTACAAGCATTTTTTGTTTTGTAATTTCATTAGAAAAAGCCAATGGCTCTATTGAGATATTTTTAGCTTCGGTTTCGTTACAAGATAAATTTTTCTGAATACGTTCTATATTCCATGGGTTTGGTTCAAAAACAATAACTTTTCCGTTTTCCCCAACTAAACGTGAAAAAGCAATGCTATTTATGCCCATAAAGCCACCTACATCATAAATGGTCTTACCTTCAGGGCAATTTTTTTCTAATGCAGAGAAAATTTCTTCATCATAATTTCCATCAGAAAAGACAATATCAAAATAGTCCTGAGATGTGTATATATTTATATCTTTTAGCCTGTTGGCTTTCACTGTAAATGTTTGTAGTTGACTCATTTTTCCTCACTCAATATCTTTAATTTTATTTTTTCCACACGTTTTGATTAATGTATTCAGTATAACTTAAAATAATTCTCACTACTTTTTTAGATACATTATCAACGTTGTAATCTTTTACTATTTTTATTGATTCTTTATCCTCATCATATTGAGAAACAACGGTTTTAACTGCCTGTGCAATCCTGTTTTTCTCAAAACCGCACATAATAAGAGTTCCCTCATCCATTCCTTCCGGGCGTTCATGGGAGTTTCTTATTGTAACAGCAGGGAAGTTAAGTATTGAGCTTTCTTCTGTTATAGTGCCGCTGTCTGATAATGTGCATTTTGCATTTTTTTGAAGATTAATATAATCAAAGAACCCAAATGGCTTTGAAAATTGGATTAAACTGTTTATTTCGATATCTTTAAGCTCTTCAAGCCTTTTTCTTGTTCTTGGATGGGTTGAAAAAATTATCGGTAATTTATAATCCTCAGCAAGAGCATTCAAAGACTCGATAAGGTTTATCAAATTTTCTTTAGTATCAACATTTTCTTCCCGATGAGAGCTGACCACAAAATATTCGTCTTTTTTAAGATTAAGCTTGCTTAAAATATCTGATGAATCAATTTTTTCACCATATTTCTTAAACAGTTCCTGCATTGAAGAACCAGTTTTTATAATGGTTTCAGGATTTATACCCTCTCTTATCAAATATCTGCGGGCATGTTCGGTTAAAACCATATTAATGTCGCTCAGGTGGTCAACAATTTTTCTGTTGATTTCCTCAGGAACTCTCTGGTCAAAACATCTATTACCTGCTTCCATATGGAAAATCGGGATTTTACGACGTTTTGCGCTGATTATTGATAAACAGCTGTTTGTATCGCCGTATAGCAAAACAGCATCGGGATTCTCTTTTTCCAGAACCTCATCGGATTTTGAAATTATATTCCCGATAGTCTGAGCCAAGCTGTCTCCAACTGCGTTTAAAAAATAATCAGGTTTTCTAATTTCCAAATCATTGAAAAAAACTTCGTTTAGTTCATAGTCAAAATTCTGTCCTGTATGAACAAGGACATGTTCCGTGTATTTATCAAGCTCTTTAAGCGTTTCGGCAAGTTTTATAATTTCCGGCCTGGTACCGACAATTGTCATTACTTTCATTGATTCAGTCCTTTATATTCGAGAAATTCTTTATAATCTCTTATTAACTCATCTTCGCTGTGAAATTCGCTGTTCAGGGATAAAACTACGCAGTCAGGGGAAAACTCAAAAACTTTCCTCCAAATGCCCTTTTTAATGTATAAAGCCTTGTTAAATTTATCCAAATTAATAGTTTTTTTAACAGCTCCGTCATCAAGCAAAACTTTACAGGAACCGCAAACACATAGTAAAACCTGCTGCAGACTTTTATGAGCAAGTTCGCCTCTTGGAATATTGTTTTTGTTATCCAAAATATAATAAATTCGCTTAACTTCAAACGGCAGTAAATCTTTATCAACCAGAGGCACAAGCTTGCCTCTGTTATCCTCAAAAAAGTTTAAGTCTAAAGTTTTACAGTTATCCATTATTTTAATACCGTATAGAGTAATTTAATGTTTTGCCACCAGCAGAAATTCTTCGTGCTTTGCATCATATAAATTATAAAAGGATAATAAGTCAAATAAGCCGTATTTAAAAGATTTAATTGGTTTTAAGCCCTTAAAAGTTACAAAATGATATTTTGACCTGTTAAAGAGATTATCTAAATCTTTCTTAGTATAAAGGGCTTGAGGAGTGGCAAGCGGGCTTCTTTTTTTATTTAGTAAAGTGTTTAAAGAATTAAAATGTCTGAAATTTTGAACATTGGCGACAACATAGCCATTTTTCGCCATTTTTTGCCTTAATAAGTTTAAAACTTCTTCAATATACGCAACTTTTCCGAATGTATTCTCAAAAATCGCGCAATCTATGGTTTTATCTTCAAATTTGTTTATCTCATTTATCAAGTTATCTTGATAGTTCAAAACCTTACATTCTGTTTGGTTTTTTTCGTTTAGCAAATTAACAAATTCTTGGTTTTCAGAAACAACGAGAATATTTTTATTATTTCTGTTGATAAAATCTAAAATCGGGAATTTGTTAGAAGAGCTATAGTCTTCAATAAACCTGTTTTTTCTTTTAAAACCTGTTTTTTTATATCCTGCGAGCTTTTTTAAAATTAAGTTATCATATTTATCTTTGTTTTTAAGCAAATAAGAGGGAAAAGACTTGTCTACATTAACGATTTTATAATCATATCCTCTTTCAAAAATATCTTTGCCTGACAAAATGTCACTTTCGATTTTTTCAGGATTTGTGTAGTAATCGTTATTGTATTCCTGATGGGAAAACGACTGGATTTTTCTTATAATTGCCTCTGTTCCGCCAAGGTAGGTAAAATGCCAGCCTCCGTTTTTAATAAGTTCACCGTCTGTGTTTCTGATTTCATCAGCGGTTTTTGTATAATCCTCAAAAAACAGGACTCTTGGTCCTCTTAGCCAGTATGGCTCATTGGCGTTTATGCAATTCAGATAATAGTAATATAATTTTTGCTCTAAAACTTTTATTCCGGGCTTGTTTTTAACTCTATCAAGAGTTTGTGGGTTAATAATCTCGTCAACATCAGAAATTATAATGACATCAGAAGGCTTGCAGTCACTTAAGCCTCTTTTTATTGAATTACGTTGGTGGATTTCTCTATCCCAGGCAGACATTCCTTCTTCAAAGTCATCTACCACAATATGAATAATTTTATCGAGGTATTTCTCAAAAAGATGCTTATTTTTCTCAAAATATAATTCTTTATCTTTACCGGTAAAAGTTTTTGTTGATTCAACCAAAACAAATTTATCTACTGACTCGTTAAGTTCATTTAAACGAATTTCGAGTAAATCCAGTTCATTAAAAAAAATAAAACAGTCGTAAATCATTTCCATCTCCTGTGTCGTCTGATAGGAAATTGTTGTTTTATGTCCAGAAACAGTCTTTTTAGCTTATTAGGATATGGATTTTTAATCACATCCCTGTAAATTTCGATTATGTTTTGCATTTGATTTTCGTAATCATACCATTTCATTAAACTGCTTTTTAATCAGAGGCTGTATTGCCTGATATAAACCCGGGTCAATCTCAAGTTCGTGAAGCTTAAACGCATATTGCAAATAATCCTGTTCAACCCAGCCGGCATTGCCGATACATTCTATATGCCCGTTAAAAGCGTCTGTAATATGCGAAACTATAGGTTTTCCGTAATACATAGCTTCTGCAATGGCTGTAGAGTTAAGCTCCCCATCTTTTCTGCCGTGCGCATACACGTCAATCATTTGCAGAAAGCTGTGAATCTTATTCACATCGCCTGTATGCGGCAGGAAATGAACATTTTTCAGCCCTAACTCTTTTGCCTGCTCTTTATATTTTTCTCCACCGCCAAGCAAGACAAAAGCATTATCGTCAGTTTCCGTTTCCTTGTATGCTTTTAGCGGAATCTCAGAAAATATCGTATCGTCGTTTCGTTGATGAAAACCAAAAATAAACTTATCTTCCAACCCTAATTCTTTTCGATAATCAATAAATTCAATTTCAGGAATTATCATAGGATGCGAAACCATCACTATACGGTCTTTGTCCCCGCCTCTTTCTATCCATTTTCTTTTGGAAAACTCAGAAATATGCATTGCGCGAGCGACATTGTATTGATTATCAACGCCTACAACATAGTGATAAGAATCAACTATGGGAATATTCCTTATAGAGCAAAAAGGTTCTTCATAAAGCCCGCAACGCCCTGTCTGGATTAAATCAGCTCCTTTAAAAACATCAAAAAAGTTTGTTTCATCAAGCCAGATTTTTCCCCTGTGAACACGAGGAGAAGAGGTTTTAAACTCTGTGAGGTTTACCCCGTTTTCTTGAAGGTATTTAATTCTACCCTCATCAGGAGGATTATCTTCAGGGTGCGCCCAGTAGTAATCAACTTCAAACTCGTCTTTAGACAGCCCGGCAGCAATTGTCTGTAAAAACTTTTCCGTCCCAGCTGTTACAAGTCCCAGATATTTTATGAAAGCTATTTTTATTTTCTTCATTTTTTTAGTTTAATAATTTTGTATGGAGGATTAATAGAATTGAATCATATTAAAAAGGCAAAACTGTACTTGAATAAATATTTTCTAAAGTATATCAACAAATACTTTTTGAAAAAAGAGCAGGTTCCTCCTTCAGAATTCTACAAAGGCTGGGACTCACTCTCAGAATTATCTTTTGTTGATTCAATAAAAATTTTTGATAAAAACACTGTCAAAGTAAATAAAGCTATAACCGTTCAACCTGATTTAAACGGTAATTTTAGCAAGGAAGAAATAGATTACTTTGAAGATATTATATTCACATTAAATAATTCAAGAATTTACGGAACTGAAGGACTTGTTATTACTCCTGATAACAAGGTTTTTGACCGAATAAATATCATACACGACCATATTGGACATATAACAAATCACGAAATTTTCAGCAGATTTAAACTGCCGGAAGTAAAAGAAATAAACGGTACAGTTGCTGTTTTAACTTCACTTTGGCCTGATTTTTACTATCACTGGATGGTTGATATCTTACCCAAATTTCATCTGTTAGAAAAAGTGGGTATTACACCAGATTGGTACGTTATTAATGGGTCCGGCAAGAAATTTCAGAAATTTACTCTGAAAAAGCTTGGTATTCCTGAAGAAAAAATCATATGGACTCATAAAAATCTTCATTTAAAAGCGGAAAAAATTATACTTCCTAAAATCCCCGGATTTACTGGACATGACCCAAAGTGGGCTATTGATTATTTAAGAGAAAATTTCCTCGACTCCTCTAAGACAGTTAATACTCCTGAAAGAATCTATATTAGCCGAAATAAAGCTTTTTCCAGAAGATTTGTGAACAATGAGGAAGTTGAGAAAATTCTTAAAAAATATGGATTCGAAGAAATTGCTATTGAAAATTATGATGTGTGCGAGCAGGCTGCTATTTTTAACAAGGCAAAAGCCATTTTTGCTTCGCATGGAGGCGGGTTAACAAACCTTGTTTTCTCTTACACCGGCATGAAAGTTATAGAGATTTGTTCTCCACTAATGCCAATACCTTGCTATCAGGCTATTGCTAATATGCAGAACCTTGAGTATTACCACATTATGGCAGAGCCGCAAAAAGGGAAACTCAAGAAAAACGGTGTTAAATACACAGATCAAGATATTATTTTAGATATTGAAGTTTTAGAAAAAACCCTTCAATTAGCTTTAGACTAGCCTTCATACCAACCAATTAGCATTGTTTCGTAAGTCGGGGAGAAATCGTTTAATTTCCTGACGATAAACTTATATCCAGGAGCAACTGATTCTATTAATGGCTTAATATCAAAAAAGTCTTTCGGATGATGATATACAGAGATTAAAAGCGCAGGTTTTTGCTTTTTTATTGTGTTTAACATGCCTTTAATCACTTCCAGTTCATTACCTTCAACATCGAGTTTAATTAAGCCAACCTCTATTTTTTGTTGTTTTACATACTCATCAATTGAAGTTATTAGAATAGTTATAGCTGTTGATTTTCGCTCTTCATCAACGGCAATTACCGAGTTACAGAATTCTGTCGGGTAAACCGTAATTTCTTCTGTCCTCTCTCCAAGTCCTAATTTAACAGGGGTTATTCTGTCAGGACAATTATTTAGCGATATTGTTTCATTTAATAGATTGAAGTTGTTTCCATCAGGCTCAAAAGAGTGGATTTTTTTATCTGTGTAATCAAGTAAAGCCAGGGCAGAATCGCCTGCAAAAGCTCCGCCATCAATAAAGTCCTTGTTTTTAATTTTTTTTAAAATTGATTCAGGTAAAAGCCTTATTCCATGCCCGTATTTAAAAATCGAAGTTTCATAATAAATATACGGCGGTAATTTGTACTTGTTTCTATCTGCTTCAAACCTTTCTTTTTGAGCTTCCAGCTCTTTAGATGTATAAAAATCCTTTTCCAAACACAAAAAACTATCTTTGTATTTTTGCCAGGGAAGCTTATATACATATCTATCAAATATTTCCCTTGCAGTCAGGATACTTTCTTCATCAAAGTTTTTATTTAACTTTTCAAATTTTTCCTCAATCAGCGATTTATTATCAATATAATATTCTTTCCAGACATCAGACCAGACGTTTTCAGCGATATCATCCTGATACCTTCCAAATATCTTAAAAAACTGCTTCTTAATAAAACGACGATACTCTTTTTGGATTTTTTTAATCATTTTTTATAAATTTCTTCCAGTTTAATAACTTCATTTCGTTGGTAACCCCTGTAAAATGCAGGAAGTATGAGTTTGCAAACATAGCTTCAATGTTTAACTTTAAAACTTCGTCTTTACAGAAGAAAGAAGGTTTTTTGTAATCCAGTTCCAGCAAATATGGATAATAAAGGGCTTTCAAGAATTGAATATGCATATTAAACCTTTTATCCAGCCAAAATTCAAAATTATTATTCAAAATTTCATAGGACAAGGGGCGCATTTCATAGTTCAGCCCTTTTTCTTCATAATTATAATAAACGTGCTCAAGGACTTCCCTGTGAACTTTAGGGTTAAATACCATTACTCCGGTCTGAACAACTTCTTCAAAATCGCATTCTATGCCAAAATTCTTGTAATAAGTCTTTGCCCCGTAATTAATTGTCGGGTTATAGCCAAGGTTTTCCCAGTGCTGATACATCCTTGATAGGGCAATATCATATTCCTGTCTTGTCGGGAAGCTAAATTCATCTACTGCCCCAATTTTATCTTCAGGCACGCCATCGATAATATCAGGGGAATTAGGATTAATTACAATATCAGTATCAATCCAAACAATCCTATCATACTTTTGAGACCAGTCCTGCGAGCAGACAAGACATTTTTGCCAGGCAACACACCTATCATCCTCTTCATCAAGAGGTTTGTCAATAATAATAAGGTCATATCCGTGTTTATCCGCATATAACTTCCAATTGGTAAGGCAATAATCCCTTACCATTCTTTCAAACCGTTTTCCGACAGCTATCGTTACTATTGCTTTTTTATTCATTTCTTTTTTTCAATATAATGTGAAACTTTAAATATTATACCTAAAACTTATATGGTATACTTTGCTTTAAATATAAGTAAAAATAATCGTTTTAAACCCTTTTATGAAAGTACTATATGACCCTCAAATATTCAACTTGCAAATCTTTGGTGGAATTTCGCTTTATTTTACAAAACTTCTTGAGTATTACAGCAAAGATAAAGAAATAGAGTTTGACTTACCGCTAATATACTCTGACAATAGATATATATGTGCTTCCAGCCTATTAAAAAAACTATCTTTTTATGAAAAAAAATTCCCTTTTAAAGATGAAGTCATTAAAATTTTAAAGCAGCTTAATGCTTTAAAATTTCACACTAAAATAAAAAACAAGAATTTTGACCTTTTACACCCTACTTATTTTGATAAATCCTTGTTAAATCATATTGGAAATAAGCCATTTGTCCTTACTATTCATGATATGACACAGGAAATAGTTCCTGAGCATTTTGTCTTTGATAAAAAAGTTGAAGAATTTAAAGAAACAAAGAAAATGCTGGCTCAAAAAGCAGCAAGAATAATAGCAATATCTGAAAATACCAAAAATGACATAATTAATTTCTACAATATTGATGAAAGTAAAATTGATGTTATATATCATGCTCTGCCTTTGGATATTTCAGATTATGAGCCTCCGGAACAAGAATTGCCTGAAAAATTCATTTTATTTGTTGGACAAAGAGCAAAATACAAGAATTTCGCGTTATTTTTGCAATCTATAGCAGATATTTTAAAAGAATCTGAAGATTTAAAATTTGCCTGCGCTGGGGGACCTAATTTTAATAAAAGTGAAAAAGAACTTATAAAAAATTTGGGTATTGAAGGAAAGGTTATAAGACTTCCCATTAATAGTGATCAATACTTAATCAAATATTACAAAAACGCATTATTCTTTGTTTTTCCAAGCTTTTATGAAGGTTTTGGCTTCCCTATTCTTGAAGCTTTCCAATGTGCTTGCCCGCTTGTTTGTTCAAATACAAGTTCATTCCCTGAAGTTGCTGGAGACGCAGCTGTATATTTTGATCCTTATGATACAGAATCAATAAAAAATGCTGTAGTAAAAATTCTTCAAGATGAAATATTGAGAGAAAACATTGTTCAAAAAGGCTATAAACGTTTAAATGATTTTAGCTGGCAAAAAACAGCGGAATTAACAAAAAAAACGTATAGAAAGGTTTTAGCTGATGGATAAGAAAGAATTAGCTATTGTAATGCCTGTTTCCGGCAATTGGGCATTTGCCCTCGCCGTAACATTAATGGGAATAAAAGACCACTTACAAAACAGGGCTTATGATATTTATGTTCATTATCAAAACCTTTCGGATGAACAAAAATCTTTATTAAATTCAATTCTGCCCTGTAATTTCATTGAATTTAAAATGGATGCTTCAACTCTTAAAAGTGAAGCTCTGCAAAAATATTCCCAACTTACTTTTGCAAGATTTGAATGCTTTGAGCACCTTAAAGAGTATAAAAAAGCCCTATGGATTGACACGGACACCCTGATTCAAAAAGATTTAAACGAACTTGTTGATATCAATGCCAAGTTCGCTGCCTGGCAAACGGATGTTTGGACAGGATTTAACTTTTACAAACCTGTTGAAGGTTATGACATGAACGTCAATTACTATAATGCAGGTATTATGCTGGTTACAGACAAATTAAAAGAACCTGAGATACTCAAAAAATGGTGCTATGAAAAAACTGTCGAATGGGGAGAAAACCTTATTTGCTCTGATCAAAGTATCTTAAACTTACTTGTTCAAGAATTTAACATAAATGTTTATAACCTTGATGAACGCTATAACTGCCATCCGGACAAAGAATTTGTGGAGGATGCTTATATAGTTCACCCTTACGCCCAATACAAGTTCTGGAATTATTATTACAACTTTGAAAAATGGAATAAATATTATAAAAATTGGCTCTCTATGGGAGGAACTCCATATAAAGGCTGGAAAGCTAATTTTTCGGACAAATTTAGAATCGAATTTAAGAAAAAATATCTCCCTGAAGCTCCAGACCCGTTAAGGCATACAGGAAAATTTTTCAAATATGTTTATGAGTACAATTTCAAAAAGTAGAATCCTTGAAATCACCTGCCTAAGATGGTTTAATAAACACAATAATCAAGTAATGGTTTAGCTTATGAATATTGGAATAACCGGCGCAACAGGTTTTTTAGGTTCATATTTGATTGATTACCTTATAAATAAAGGTAATTACAATATCAAGGCTTTAAGTCAAATTCCTGTTAAAAAGACAAATAATATAAACTGGCAAATAGGCGATCTTAATTCGCAATATGATTGTGAAAATTTTATTCAAGATGTTGATGTTCTTGTCCATCTTGCTCATAACAACAATTCACCTATTACTTCAAATAACGATATTATTAGTGATGCCAGTCTAAATTTAATTCCAAACCTTAAATTACTTGAATCAATAAAAAAATCAGGAAGAAAAATTCACATTGTGTACCTAAGCAGTGGTGGTGCTGTTTATGGAAACTCCAGCAATAAAATCCCTTTTAAAGAAACTGACAACTGTTCACCATTATCTTCATATGGAATTCAAAAACTGTTAATGGAAAACTATTTAAGACTATGGGCATCACAAAAATACATAACATCAAATGTATTGAGGGTTTCAAATCCTTATGGTGTTTTACTGCCTTCTAATCGGAAGCAGGGACTCATTGGAGTTGTTTTAAATAAAATTAAAAACAATGAACCTGTTCAAATATTTGGAAACCCAGATAATGTAAGAGATTACATACATCTTGAAGATATGTGCAGTGCAATCGAGTCTACTTTTAACAATAAAAATTATTTTGAAATTTATAATATTGGATCGGGTACCGGACAAAGTGTTAATAATATTCTAAATTTAATAGAAAACCATTTGGATCAATCAATAAAAAAAGAATACATTGATTTGAAAACCAATACCTTGACTGACTGGAATACTTTAGACGTAAATAAGGCTCAAAAAGAATTAAGCTGGGGGCCTGAAATTGATATTGAAAATGGTTTAAAAAATCTATGTAATGAGGTTTTTAAATAATTGAAAGTATCTGTAATTACAGTTTGTTATAACGCGCAGGATACGATAGAAGACACCATAAAAAGTGTTGTATCTCAGACGTATAAAAACATTGAACACATTGTAATTGACGGACTTTCAGCTGATAACACGACAGATATTATAAATAAATATACTTCTCAAATTTCTTATTTTGTCTCAGAAAAAGATTATGGCATTTATAATGCAATGAATAAGGCAATAAAAAAATCAACGGGAGACATTTTATATTTCTTAAATGCGAATGATTATTTATTTGATGAAAACGTTGTTCAGGATGTAGTAAATCACTTTGAAAAAACAAAAGCTGATATTGTTTTTGGAGATATGTCTTTTATAAAAGAAAATGGGAAAGAAAAAGAAAGACGAAGCTTTGAGTTAGTAGATAAACTCTTTTTAACATCAGAGAACATCTGCCATCAAGGAACTTTTTATAAGAGAAAAGTTTTTTCCTCTTGCGGATTATACGATGAGAATTATAGATTATTTGCTGATTATGACCTAAACCTCAAAGCAATTCTTAAAAAGAAACTAAAAGCCCGCTATCTTAATAGAACAATTGCAAAGTTCACACTTGACGGACAAAGCAATTCTGACAAACTCAAAACCACTCAAGATAAAGAAAAAAAAGAAATTTTAAATAAGTACTTCAAGCCAAGACATTTTTTAGCAAATAAAATTCTAAACAAAACATTCAGAACAATCGCTAAAAGCTCAAAAAAAAGAAAAATTGCAGGAATTATATTTGGATTTAATCTAAATTAGAAAACAATTGTTTATAAAACTTTCGAGGTTGTTTAATAGGATTAGGGGCATTATTTGTGTATTTGAGCCAAAGTTTTTCAAGTGAATCGTATTTTTTACCTATGTATGGAGAACCACCTTGCTTTATCCATTTTTTATAATGTTTATTCCAAGCACTCATATTCCAATAATTCCAGAACTTCATAGGTGAATATGCATGAATGATTTTTGCATT
The DNA here is from genome assembly GCA_028278035.1 of Chlamydiales bacterium. Lineage (GTDB taxonomy): Bacteria > Chlamydiota > Chlamydiia > Chlamydiales > SM23-39 > JANQFC01. The sequence continues at coordinate 25,609 of JANQFC010000068.1, read as the reverse complement.
TTTTAAATATTTTTTATGAGATGGATGGCCGGCATATATTGCCATATCTAACGGCTCAACATCAAGATTGAATTCTTGTAGCAAAAGATTTATTATTCCTTGATCAGGATATATTAATTTTTCTGCTAATTCTAATGATTTGGAATAACACCATTTTGTTAATTCTTCAGGATTTTTTATTGAATTATTAAACACAACTGTTCCTGTACCATAAATAGGAATCTCCATATCATAGCCTTCAATAGGTTCTGAAAAGTTACTTGAATTAGGTATATTATTTTGAAGTATTGATAGATGCTTATCTGATTCAATTATTTCAGAGAAATCGTCTTGAATAAGTATATCTATATCAAGCCAGATAACTTTTTTAAAGTTGCTTACAAGTGAAAAACATTCATATATAGAAAAAGCCATATTTGAAAAATTGATCTTTCCATATTCATTTAGCTTTTTATACTCATAAAAAGGCTTATAGTCTATAAAAACACAAGGTAAAATGTTATTTAAAAGCTTTTTGTCATTATCAATTATGCCACTATGATAGACTATTACTTCATCAATATTACCTTTAAAATGTTCTTTTAAACCTTCTAAAACATTAGCAAGCGCAAATGTCAGGTTAGGTGTTATTCCAAAAACTATCGCTAATTCTTTTTTAAACTCTTCTTTCATTCTTTTTCACCATAAGGAGTCGGTTCATTCATAAAGGCATTTATATTTTCTTTTAATCTTTTGTTAAATACATTTGTAGCTTGTGATTCTAGTTTATAATCAGAGTTCAAAACGCAATAATAGCTATTAGTTTAAGGTCTATTGTTCATTATTATTGTGGATAACTGATTTGCTGTTCTTGATTACTGCTTCTTGTCACTTGATGCTTCCAGTTTTTATCAAATGGAATTATTGAATCAGAAGCCCAAAAATACAAATTATGTCTTTCTGGGTAAACTGTTTCAAATACTCTAACATTTTTAAAGTAAGGGTCTAAAAATCTTAATAAATCTTCTTTAGACTTAAATTCATATTCATGCTGTGGTAATGATTTTCCATTAACACTCTCAACAATAGTATGTCCGCATAAAACACCATCTTTAGTAAGTCTAGATTTTAAATTATTCATTATTTGTACTATTTCATCTTCAGTAAAATGTTCTATAGCTCCATCCCAAATAATGTTATCAAAACTACCTTCAGGAAGGTCATGTCTAATATCACATAATTTATATTCTATGTTAGAAACACTATTATATAACTTTGCATGTTCAATTGCAGATTTATCAAAGTCTACGGAAATAATTTTATTAGCCATTTTTGAGTAGAAAAATTTAGCATTAAAACCGTCTCCACAACATAGTTCTAGAATATTGCCGTTATTTTTAATAGCTAAAAGATTGAAAATACCTCTTTCCAAGAATAATGACTCATTTTTTGTGGGCCACTGGTAATATAAATCCAGATAATGGTCAAACCATTCAGGGGGTGCTTTTTTAGGTTGACACCATTCTAATTCAAACTGCTTTTTATGTGTTTTTCTTAATATATTATTAAGTTTTTTCATAAAAAATAATTTGAATTTCATACTATTATCTCCTGTTATTCAGTATTGATTTTTATTTTTTAATTTTACTATAAAAATCCGAAAACAGGTTAAATTCAAGTTATTACTACTAAATACTTGAAGTAAAAAACTTCAAATTGCGATTTATTGCTTCATACTTTAAAAAACTTTTTATAAATCAAGAAATGCCTTGCGTTTTGATTTACTAAATATAAAAAGTGGATGTCGAAAAAAAAATTTAAAAGCTACTTGTAATTTTTTATAGTTATATTGAGGAATTTGTCTAAGTTTTTTTAATCTGCCCGAAATTTTCCAAGGCGACATATTTAAATACTTATTGTACAAATGTTTTCTGGGTTCTTTAGATTTGTAATTCCAAGGCTTATCAGGAGAAATAAAATGAATTACATTTGGGTTATTATATGCATTTTTATATTCGTCAAAATCCGAATAGGTGGATTCTTCAAGATTATACTCCATTGAATTCCACTTTAAAGGTAAGATTAATGCATTTTTGTGTAAATTATCATTTAAAATATCCTGATCAGCCCATACTATTTTATCTGAATGATTTTCAATATAGTTAAATAATTTCTCTTCTATATTATTTTCACGAAATTTCTTTAAATTTAATATTAAAACACCAGCATTAAAGTAATTATATTCCTCACTAATATCTAATCTGGACATATTTTTTTTAGCTAATGGATCTTCAACTCCAGCTATAAAGTAATCATTTATATCTATTTCCCATAATTCGCTTAATGAATTTAATACAATTACATCCGGGTCAAAATAAATAGCCTTATCTACACTTGTTAAATAAGATTGAAATTTTAACCTATAATATGTTGCAATATTATGGTAAAGAATAGGGCATTTCGCAAAATCATCTTTATTTATTTTGTGGTAAAAAATATTAAAATTTTTAATTCTTTTTAATTGTTCAATTTTTTCTTTTTCAGAGTCAAAAATCCCACCATCTAAGACATTAAATGTAAAATTTTCTGAACTTTTTGAGTTTACTAATATAGAAGTTATCAAAACTCCTAAATGTTGCACATAATTATTATCGGTTAATGTACAAATTTGAATATTTGTCACTTTTTTGCCTCTATAAACAATGAATCAGCTTTTATAATTTTATTATTTATTACGTCTAAATTATAACTTGCAAAATTATCTATATCACTATCAAAAGCAGTTTTTGAGGCAATATTAACAAATTTATGCTTTTTAAGCAGTTCTGATAAAGAATATTTATCATACATCCACCGATGAAGCTCTCCGCTCATTGCAAATTTTCCTATTTCAATATATTCCAAATCATCACCAAAAAGTTTTTTTCTTAAATAATCCTTGAATCGATTTTTAAATTTAATTCGTTTTTTGGCAAGTTCATTAGTTCTAAAATTTTTGCAACTATCAATTATATTTTTTGCATAGAATCCAAGTCTTTCTATAACGAATGTTTCATTTTTTAAATCATTTTGAGCAAGATAGTTTAGCATATCCCCACCCGTTTTTGTTCTCACTGATTGATCTAATAGTTCAAGCATTATCCAATCATAATCAAATTTACTATCTTCATTTCCATTTGCAATTGCATTTAATTTTTCAATATATAACTTTGCTATTTGCTCCAAGTCAGGGACTGCAATTCTTATAATTCCATTTGGTTTTAAGACTCTATAGCATTCCTCAAGAAAAAAATCCGCTTGTTTTTTTGAAAAATGTTCAAGAACGTGAGAATGATACACAACGTCAAATTCATTATCAGAAAAAGGAATTCCTTCTAGTAAATTGTGATTAATTACATTTTCTCCAGTTGACGCAAAATCTATATTTATCCAGTCAGAATGAAAATTTTGACCACATCCTAAGTTTAATTTTTTTAAATTATTCATTTGAATCCACTCTATATGCAAAAATGTTCATTTGCAAATCCATATATTGTTTACCTGATTTATTAATAAAAGGAATGTTTATATCATTCATGGTTTGAGTATAATATCTGAAATTGTTTTGAGTTAATATTTTTAAGATCTGATCTAAAGTTTGAGGTTGCCCGGTTATTGAGTGATATTCAACAAAAAGGTTTTCAACTTTATTAAGTTCAGTTTCAATATCTTTTAAAACTTCAGTTTCTGCACCTTCGATATCAATTTTTAAGAAATCTATTGTTGTAAATTTTTCTAAAAATTCTTTAAATCTAATTGCTTGAACCTTAATTTTACTATCAGAGGTATCATATATAGAACCCCCATCTGCACCTTCAGAAGAAAAACTAAGTTCTTCTTCTTTTATCCAAACAGCTTTATTATAAAGTTCAATATTATTAATATTATTATTTTTCATATTAGAAGATAATATTGTAAAAATCTTTTCATCTGCTTCAAAAGCATATATTTTAGAATCTGGGTGGTTCTTGGCAAAATATAAACAGCTTAATCCAATATTAGAACCACAATCAATAATAACGGGTGATTTTTTACTACTTTTAAACTTATATATTTCATCAACAAAAATTTCACCAAATTGAAATAAGAAACTCATACAATCAGGTGTTTTGAGGCTATAACCTAAGAAGTCAATATTCTCATCTTTATATCTCGGATAACCAAGATACTTTTCATTCAACAAGATTTTTTCTTTTTGAATGAGCGGAAGCTTATTTAATTTTTTTTGCCTTTTTATTTCTTTTAAGTATTTGAACACATTACATTCCTTCATCCCAGTTAATTGGAGTAATCAAATGAATATTTTTTCTCCTTTTCCTGATTTTTATTTTATATAGAAAGTCGAAAAAATCTTTCTTGATTTTTGTTTTATAAAACTCAAGCTCGCCCTTGAAACCATTAAAGTATTCTCTTAAAACCAATTTTTCTAAACGTTTATCTAGATGTAATTTTTCAAGATGCACTATATTTTTTAAGTCAGCAACTTCCATGTTTGACCATTTGGAACTGTCGTCAATAGTATGAGTTGCATCATCACCAAAACCAATATTTCTAACCAGGTTGTTTTTGGGCAGTATAGTTAATCCATTATTTTTAAATATTGTATATGTCCAAATATAAGCCCAGGAGTCATAATTCCCCAAGTAGGTATTATTTAATAAATCCAGCCACTTTGATTGATAATAAAGTTTAGGGAAGTTTTTTTGTATTATTTTATTTTCAACAAAATCTTTATATTCATCCATATTTATGTCGAATTTTTTCCAGGAACTTCGCCAGCTAGCCCACCCCCAACTTGCAGGTATGTTAGAAAAATAGTAACTTGTATCATATTTTATATTTTTATCTAATATAAAGTTAATTCCACCGATATGCATCACCTTATCATTGTCTTTATATTTTTCTAGCATTTCTTCACAAAAACAGAAAAATGAATCACAGGCTATACAATCATCTTCAAGAACTATTCCTTGTTCTTCATTTTCAAAGAACCAGTCTAATGCCCCTGCTACTGCTTTTTTTAGTCCAAGATTTTCTTGTCTGAATAAAGTTTTAACTTCACAATCCCAATCAACTTTTTCAACTACTTGCCTAGTTTGATCACAAAGGGCTTTTTCATTTTCACTTCTTGGTCCATCTGCCGCTATGTATAGAGTTAATGGCTTAATTTCCCTAATTCGCTCAAATACTTTCTGAGTAAGTTCAGGGCGGTTGAATATTAAAAGTAAAATAGGTGTTTGAAACATAGCTCTATATTAAAACATTGTCGTGACTCTTCGTGAAATTATACAAGAATTTATCAAGTAATATTTCATTATATGAATTTAATTTTACATTAAAGAATTTTGAATTGTATTTGTTGATTAGATCATGAAGAATTTCTGTTGGGGGGGTAAACCCTTTTTTATCCCCATAAAGGATGTAATTAGGAACTATACCTTGTAAAGTGTCTTTAAGGAAACCTTTGGGTTGACTAGGATTATACCTGTACTCAACAGGTAATGTTGAGATGAAGTCTATTAGATTGTTATCAGCAAATGGGGCTCTTATTTCAAGAGAATGAGCCATTCCTAGCTTATCACTTAAGAAAAAGCAGTTATTAATAAGCCAAATATTAAACAGATATGAATAAACGCCATCTATAGAGTGCTTCTCAGTAGCAAAATACTCATTATATGGACTTTCTGAAAAATTACTACCATCAGGCCAGTCGTATTTAAATTCAGAAAAGTCATTATAAAATAAAGAGTCAAAATGATGAGGATGATAAGTTTTTAAAAAACTCATTATTTCATTTTTATTTCGTAATAGGAACTTAATCCACTTTGTAACTTTTCGACCCTTTCCACAAGCTATATATTGCTTAAGTTTATTTATAAAATCTATATTCCTAGCTGCGATGTTATGAGAGCCGTATCCATAAAAAAGCTCATCTCCACCATTACCTGATAGCAGAACAGTAAACCCTTCTTCTTTTGCTTTTTTATAAATTCCCCACTGAGCAATTGCTGCAACATCACATACAGGTTCATCAAGATATTCAACAAGCTCTTCAAAGTAGTTGCTGTAATCGTTTACATCAAGCTCAAGCTCGTGCCAAATAAGTCCTTTTTCTTTAGCAAACTTTTTGGCTATGCTTCTTTCATCACAGTCATAAGCTCCTTTATAACCAACAGTAATAGCATGTATATTATCATTAGTTTCTCTTGCTAGTGCACCCACGGCTGAAGAGTCTACACCTCCACTTAATAAAATTGCTATAGGTACATCACTTCTTAATCTTAAAGCAACAGACTCTCTTAATATATCAAGAGTTTGAGCCTTAGCTTCTTCATATGAACCTTCAAAACAATATGAATTTTGTTTTTTCCAATATGGTTTGATTATAGTTTTATCGTTTGAGATTAAGGCATATTCACCTGGCTTTAGCTTTTTAATCTGTTTGTTAAACGTTTTTGATGTACTTTGAGAATATGAATACCTCATAATCTGTCTGATATGAGCATAGTTAATTTCTGATTCACATAAAAAAGCATTATTTATAGCTTTTAATTCAGAACTAAACACAAAACAGTCCGGTAAAGTAGAGTAATATAAAGGCTTTTTACCAGTTCTATCTCTGGCTATATACATTTGCTCTTTATTAATGTCATAAATTGCAAATGCAAACATTCCTCGGAAATTATCTAAACAGTCAATGCCTTTTTCTTCGTAAAGATGGATGATAACTTCACTATCGCTCTCTGTATTAAAAATATGTCCCTTTTTAATAAGTTCATTCCTTAGTTCTTTATAGTTATATATCTCACCATTACAAACCAGAGCAATGGTTTTATCTTCGTTAAAAATTGGCTGGTGTCCGTTGTTAACGCCAATAATTGAAAGTCTAACTTGAGCTAGCGCTGTTTTATGATCATTCCATACACCGCTATCATCAGGCCCACGATATGGCATTTGAGCATTCATATTCTGAATTTTACAGATTTCAGCTTCAGTTATTTTTGAATATTTAAAAATACCATTAATTCCGCACATATTTATCTTGACCAATTACATCTTGAGCAAATTGGGAGCTCACGTTTACCTTCAGAAAGTTTTGAAAATATTTGATCAACTTTATCTGAGTTTAATATTTCTGATAAAGATTTTTCATAAAGAGAACCAAACGTACAAGATTGCTTCCAGTCCAAACAGCAAAGCTGAACCTCACCTTTAGCGTTTATGCAAACTTCTTTTATGGGCGCAGAACAAGGAGTAGTATAGCCCAGAGGTTCTCTTTCGTATATAGACATTCTATCATCTAATATCATCGGTTCTATGCAATAACCAATATTAGATTTCAGTTTTTTCATTCGCTCGTATTCTTTAATCGTATATGCCGAATTATAAATAGAATCGACGCCTATTTCTTCTAATTCCTCAATCATAGTTTGAGTTGTCCAAAAACCATTAGTATTAATCAATACCTTGGATTTAGGGCACTTTTCTTTAGCATATTTTATAAACATAAATAGTCTTGGATCAATCATCGGCTCATTGTAAAGGTGAAACTGCCATCCTCCTTCGTAACCATAACTTGCCAGTTCATTAATTACTTTATAAACAATTTTTGAACGCAGAACTTCCTTTGTTTTCATTTTATTCAAAGGACAACTTTTGTGAATATTTGAATAATTGCATAAGTTAGAAAGCTGTATGTCTACATTTTTAATGTATTTTAAATTACCCAAACTCTTTCTCTCAGATGATCTATTGCTCCAATCTTCAAGAACTGAATTGTTTTTATTAAATGCTTCATTTTTTATTATTTCTAACAGAGCTAGTTTATTAACAGGGGGGGCTTTTTTCTTTTTTTTAAATAGTTTAAACATTATATATTCCTACATAGTTATTTTTTAGGGTATGCAGCTAAATCTTCGTGGAAAATCTGATCAAAATATTCTTCAGATATTTTTTCGTCAAGTAAGTTAAATATTTCATACCCTTGCTTTTTTAGGTATTTATATATATCAACAGCATTAAAATTAAATTGTTCTAATGGTAACTTAGAAATTTCAAAAATAATGCACTTTATTTTTTGCTCCTTTAATAAAGACTCAGCACCCTTAAATACATTCAGCTCAAATCCTTCCACATCGACTTTAAGTATATCTATTGATTCCAAACCTCTTTCTTTAGCAAAATTATCAAGAGTGATACTTTTAACCTTTTTAACTTCTTTTGGATCTTTGTCGCCTAATTTTCCAAGGGAATGATGTCCGTTAGACTCATATAAATAAAAATCCATTTCTCCATTGGAATCAGACACAACATTGGGTATTATTTCTATGTTTGAATATCGATTTAATTCAATGTTATTTTTAAACTTTTGAATATTATCATCGACAGGTTCAAAAGCCAAAACAGATTGAGAATTTTTTGCTAAGAAAATTGCTACCTCACCTCTATTTGCACCAATATCAATAGTTGTATTGTAATTTTTATTTTTATTGTTTAAATAACTAATTATAGGATAACAATCGCTTGGATATTTATATTTAAAGAGAAAATCAAAAGAACTCCCTTCATCAACCTCAGTTATATAGTCAAATTTATTTTTATATATAAATTTAGGCTTATATATAAGTACAAGTTCATTTAAAATTTTAAAGAAGATTTTTTCTTCAAAGCTTAATAAACTTTGATCATAAACTGATAGAATTTGATCTTCTGAATCTATGGTTTGATTTTTTAAATTTTTGAGTTTATCGTTAATAAATTCAAAGTAATCAAATTTAGACTCTTTTTTAAAAAATTTATTTAAAATCTTTTTCATAATCTTAATTTTTCAATATCAAAAATAATTGGTTCAAATCCCGGATTATTTGTTATTGTGGTCTTAATATAACTGCAAATATAATCCAAATTTAAGTTTAAAGCAATCATTTGTTGTCCCTGATATAAATATCCCGGGTCAAAAAATTCATATACTTTTGTGTTTTTCTTGCAAAACATAATATTGGTTAATCCTGCGCCATGTGCTGAAAAGACATGAGTTGCATTATAAAAAAGTTCTACTTGTTCCAAAAAATCCAAATCTTCTAAACAATAAGATTCAAAACCATGTTTTTCTAAATACTCCATTAGCTCATCTTCATTTTCTACTTTTCGATAAGGAGCTTTTTTTCTTGAAATATAGATTTTTTTTGGTTCTGTTTCTGCCACTAAAGGTAAAAACTTTTCTCTATAAAACTCTATTACCCATGGGGCAACAAATTTTGCATTAAAATAGTCTCTTTTTTCAGTTTTTATTTCTTCAAAATAATTGACAATGCTCGGAATAATTAACTCATCAGCTTGAATTAATCTATTAGGTTCTATTTTTATTATTTGGTCTTCTGGAATTCCTAAAAGAGCTAAAACCTTTTTTTGATATGTGCATTCATTATTAATTATATATTTATCAACTTTAAAACCTGATTTTTCAATCAAATGCAACCTTGAAGCGCTTTCTATGAGCCAATGATAATAATTCTTCTGACAACTATCATTAGTTAAAACAGCAACAGCTCCTTCGATTTTTTCAGGTTTTTGAAACTTATAATGTCTTTTATTTCTTAGAGGGTGCTCTTCCAGAGGTGTATAGTCAGTTAGAGCTTTATTGTTGCTTGTTAAAACCAAGCCGTTTTGAGTATAGCATTTTCCGTTTTTGATTTTAGCAACATTCATTTGAGGAATAGTTACTTCTTTTGACTCAAATGCGTTATTTTCTTCAAAAGCTCTAGGTTGTGGACAATAAACTACTGTTTCAGGGTATATTTCAAGCTGTTCAATTATTTCAGGATGCTTTGAACTGAACTCTTCTGCACTTATAGTATCTATTTTAAAAGGATATTTAAGTAGTTTCATCTGTTAATTATAAGCCTATTATTGTTTAGTTTTTAGTAAGACTTCAAAGAAATTACCAAACTCTGTTCCCCATTCAGGAAAAGATTCTTCAGTTAACATCATTTCTTTAAGTCTATTTAATGGTAATTCTTTATCACTTGAATCAAAAACAGCAAACACTTCAAAAGCTTCAAGCAAACTTTTAGTTGTATTTTCTTTATCGCTAAATAAAGGAGGATGCAATGATAGAAAAATAATCAGATCTCTTCTTTCGCTTAACTTCTTAAAATCATTCGTTATCAACGATTCTGCACCTTCAATATCGATTTTTATAAAGTTAAAATCATCAATTTTATTATCTTCAATGTATTTTGATAAAGTTGTAGTTTTAATACTCCAGTGAGATCTGCCAATTGATGAGGTACTTGCTTCTGTATCGAAGTCAAATCCAAAGCTTTGAAGTCCTTCTTCTTTATTTGTAATACAGATATTAGATAAACTAACTTGCCTTGTTAAAGACTCATTTAAACATATATTTTCATTAACTATTCCAAATGTTACAGGATTTGCCTCTACTCCCCAAATTTTAGAAACACCAAGTGATGAAGCTATAATCATAGTTGGTCCAATCCAAGTTCCAATGTCTATATATGACTTGTCTGGTTTTAAATACTTCTTATAAATTTCAAAAGTCTGAGGCTCCCAGTTATTGAACTCGTAATCCCAAAATGAATTTTTTTTAAGCTTAAAATTCTTACCCTTTAACTTAGCAAATGAGTATGGTGATTCTTTTTTCGTTTTAGTCAACTGATAACCAAAATTTTTCAATATTTTGTTTATGTTTTTTCTCAATTTGCTTCCTCTATGGTAACAATAAATCTATAAAGTTAATTTAATACATTTCAAAAAATTTATAAATATTTTTCTTGAAAATACTTAATAAAAGCCCTTGTTCTTTTAACTGGATGGGGAATATTTTTAAATTTTCGTTCCCACCAGCCGAACTTTTTTCCTCTGTATGCTGAACCTCCCATTTTTCGCCAAGCTTTATCATTTTCTTCCCATTCTTTAATATTCCAATAATTCCACATTTTTTCGGGACAATATGTATGAACGATAATAGCATCAAGATAATCATTATTAAATGCAGGGTTTGAATTGAACTTCCAATCTAACCTATGAACATCAAGATTATTTTCTTTCACCATTAAGTTAATAATTCCCTGATCTGCACTCTTCAGGTATTGAGAATATTCAATGGCTTTTGAATAACAATATTCAGTAAGATTTTCATAATTTGGCAGATTGTCTTGAATATACATTATACCTGCATTGAAGTTCTCTTTGTCTTTTTCCAGCCCTTTAACTTCAATAGTAAAATCATCTCCCGCTTTAAGTCCACCAAGCATAGAGATACCCGTTGATTTTTCCGCCAATAATAACTCTATATCTTTTTGAATAAGAATATCAATATCAAGCCATAAGACATTTTTATATTCATTTAATAGATTAAAACATTCAAACCTAGAAAACGTAAGTTCACTAAATTTTTTCAAAGTATCGTTAGTAAGAGTATTTTTTTTCGGAAAATTATATTCCCTAAAATCACACGACAAAATAGAATTTATTAATTTCTTATCTCTATCAGCAATGCCCTGTTCAAAAACAATTAAGTCAGCTTTCAAATCTGTCGAGTATTTTTTCAGCCCAATTAAAACATTCCCTAAAGCAAATGCCATATTTCCCGTAGCACCAAAAACTATTGCTAATTCTTTTTTTACAACCATAATCTAATAAGTACTAAACCGTTACTTCTTTATTATTAAACTGCATATCGTAGAGCCCTTTATATATGCCGTTAGAAATATTAATTAATTCTGAGTGAGATCCCATTTCAACGATTTCACCCTGATTTGCCACAACTATTTTGTCAACATTTTGAACAGTGGATAACCTATGAGCTATTACAATTACTGTTTTATTTTCCATTAATTTATCCATAGCTTTTTGGACAACTGCTTCAGATTTGTTGTCAAGAGCGGAGGTTGCTTCATCGAGAATAACCACCGGAGTATTTTTAATCATAGCCCTCGCTATAGCAAGACGCTGTTTCTGTCCGCCTGAAAGTTTAACACCTCTCTCACCGATTTCTGTATGGATTCCATCAGCTTGCGAAGCCACAAATTCATCAAGATAAGCATCTTTTAATGCTTTATTGATTTCTACGTCGGTAGCATTTGATTTGCCCAGTAAAATATTTTCCTTAATTGTTCCGCTAAACAGGAAATTATCCTGAAACACGATTGAGATATTTTGCCTTAAACTTTCCATTTCAATGTTGCGAACATCAACACCATCGATTTTTATTGAACCTTCTTTCACGTCATAAAACCGTGGAATAAGATTAGCTACTGTGGTCTTGCCGCCACCCGAATTTCCAACAAGCGCAACAGACTCACCGATTCTTATATCAAGGTTGATATTTTTCAACACCGGTGTATTTTCTTCATACTCAAACCAAACATTTTCAAATTTAATAGAGTTTTTAATCGTATCAATTTTAAGTGCATTTTCTTTATTTTTAATAGTTGGCTCTATATCAAACAGGTCAAATACTCTGTTCATCGCAACAAAACTTGACTGCATGCCGGCCATGGTGTTACCAAGAGACTTAAATGGCTTGTAAAGCAATAACAATGCTGTTACAAAGGAGAAAAAACCACCTATTGTAAGCTCTCCTGATGCTAACAGAATATTTCCGTACCATAAAACGCCAGCAATACCAAATGAAGCAATCAAGTACATTAGCGGAGATAGCCAACCAACTCTTTTGGTAAGTCCCATACTGAAGTTAAATGCCTGAATCACTTGATCCTTAAACTTTTCAAAAAAATGATTTTGCAGATTAAAAGAAGTAATTATTTTATTACCATTGAAGGTTTCATAAAAATTGGAGTTAATTTGGCTTCCTATCCTCATCTGTTCCATAGAAACTTTTTTAACGTGTTTTCTTATCAAGGATACAGGCAGAAATGCGCTTCCCAGCATAAGCACAGCAACAAAAGAAAGTTTCCAAGAATTAAAAATCAATACCGCAATGAAGGCTATTGCAGAAGTTGAAAGAGTTATCAGGGTTTTAAGATTTAATATCAACCCTGATGTTGCAGCTCCGGCATCATTCAAAAATCTGCTCATTACAAATCCTGAAGTATTTTGATCATAAAATGCAGGTTCAAGGGATAATAATTTTTTAAATAAATCAAACTTTAAAAGATTAGACATTTTAAAAGCAGTCCAATCATTTAAGTAAGCATTAAGATACTTAAGAATGCCTTGCAGGAAAGCGAATCCGATTACGGCAAATGGAACCCAAAATAATATAGTTTGAGCCAAGGCTTCATTCTTACCGTTTATCCCCAAATCAAAATAATATTTTATAGCAAGTGCAGGAACCGTTTCTAAAAGTCCTGCCGGTATTGCGATCAGTACACCCAAAACCCCTCTAAACAAATAGGGTTTTATATAACGGTACATTTTTTTATATAAATATTTATAATCGAACGCTCGATCCTGAGCAACTTCTGCTAATTTCAATTAAAACTCCCTGTTTTTAGGATTTTATTAACTAAACTGATTGTACATTAAACAAGATTCAATATTAATAATTTTTTATTGAATATTGAGGGTACGGAAAAAGTCTAGTTTTTTGGAAAATCTTACTTTTTCCGTAGCCTCATTAACTGATTTTTCTTTATTTTAAGGCTTTAGTTGTATAATAAAAACAATCTGACTTAATAGAGGAGAATTAAGATATTGAACTCTGGAAATGAATTTTATGAGCAATTAATAACCACCTGTTACAATAACATACATAGGTTCTATATTAATAACTACGATGAAAAGCGATTTGGCAAAAGATCCATTTCTGAATTATTTGTTTTGTATATTTATAAATTTATATATTTCTTACTAAGGCTGATAAAGAGTCCTTTTTTAAAAATACAAAATAACTACCACCGCCTTGAAAATAATCTCTTAAACATTTCAAATTATAACTATTTATATGACCTACTTGAGAATAAAGAGTCCAAAGATTTATTAATAAAAATTTGTGCCTTTAATATCTTAGGTAATGAGAAAATTAAAATATTTAATAAAAAAGAATTTTTTAAGCCTATAAATGAACTTAAAAAACAAATCATCTCTAAAGATACAATCAACTTAAGCTTTTTAGGATTTAAATTAAATTATTTTAGTCTAAAAGAAATTGGATACAATATAGAATTGTTTTCGAATTTATTAGGTGTTCATACTTGTTATGTTATGGAACATTATGCTTATAAAACTAATGATGCTTTAATTAAAGTTGAAAAAAATGATTATGTAATAGATGCAGGAGCATGTTATGGAGATACATCTCTTTATTTTGCAGATTTAGTTGGAGAAAAAGGAAAAGTTTTTTCTTTTGAATTTATTCCTGAAAATATTGACGTGTTAAAAAAGAACTTATCTATAAATCCGTCATTGATTTCCAGAATCCAAGTTGTAAAAAATCCTCTTTGGTCTGATTCTCAAACTGAATTGTATTTTGAAAATAATGGTCCGGCAAGTTGTTATTCTCTAGGAAAAAATGATAAAGCCTTGAACTACAAAACAATTAGTATAGACGATTACGTAGAAAAAAATTCTATTTCGAAAATTAATTTTATAAAAATGGATATAGAAGGATCAGAAATAGAAGCTTTAAAAGGAGCTATTAATACAATAAAAAAACACAAGCCAAAGCTTGCAATATCTCTATATCATAAGATTTCAGATTTTAAAGAAATCCCTCAATTCATTAATTCTTTAAACATAGGATATAAATTTTATTTAGCTCATAGAACTATTCATTGCGAAGAAACATTACTTTTTGCAATAGTGGACAAAAATTAAGATGAATAAACTTGCTATAATGCAGCCTTATATATTTCCATATATTGGTTACTGGCAATTAATAAATGCCGTAAATACATTTGTAATTTTAGATGATGTTAATTTTATAAAAAAAGGCTGGATTAACAGAAATAGAATCCTTTTAAATGGAAAACTTCATCTTTTTACCATTCCTTTAAAAAAAGCATCTCAAAATAAATTAATAAAAGAGATAGAACTTGCAGCAGGTGGAAAAACTAAACAAGAGTTTCTCAAGACCATTAATCTCGCTTATAATAAAGCCCCCTATTTTAAAAATGTTTTCCCGTTAATCGAAGAAATCATTTTAAACAAAGAAACAAGTTTATCAGAATATGTTTTTTATAGTTTAAAAAAAATAACTCAATATATAGGTATTAATACAAATTTTATTTTATCCTCAGAAATAGAAAAAGATAACAATTTTAAAGGACAGGATAAAATAATTGATATATGTAAGAAATTAGAGGCGAAGGAATATATAAACCTTCCAGGCGGAGTTGAATTATATGATAAAAAAATTTTTGAAACTCAAGGAGTAGAATTGAAGTTTATAAAAACAGGTTATATTGAGTATCAACAGTTTAATAATGATTTCATTTCAAATCTGTCTGTTATTGATATAATGATGTTTAAAAGCAAAAAACAGCTTATCGAAATAGTTAATAATTTTTGCCTGGAATAAGTGTTTTAATTTATGAAACCTACAAAATTTAAAACTCCTGTATATGTAACAAAACCAATGCTTACAGACTTAGAGCCCTTTAATAAGGGGCTAACAGATATGTGGGAAAGTAAATACTTAACAAACGATGGACCTAACAGTAAATTACTCGAAAATAAGCTTAAATCGTTTATTAAAATTAATAATGTTTCACTTTTCAATAATGGAACTAATGCTTTAATTACAGCATTTAAGGCATTAGATATACCTTTTAATAGCGAAATTATTACAACTCCATTTACATTTCCAGCTACTCCGCATTCAATTAGCTGGAATGGAATGAAGCCTGTCTTTTGTGATATAGAGCCAGAGACAATGACAATTAATTCAGAGAAAATTGAAGCTCTTATAACGCCTAACACCTCAGCAATATTACCTGTTCATGTTTACGGTTTTCCTTGTAATGTAGAAAAAATTCAAGAAATTGCTAATAAACATAATTTAAAGGTTATCTATGATGCTGCACATGCTTTTACTACTGAAATAAATGGTAAAAGCATAGCTGTTTATGGTGATATTTCAATGTTTAGTTTCCATGCAACAAAACTTTTCCATACTATGGAAGGTGGTTGTCTTGCTTATAATGATGATTATTTAAAAGATAAAATCGATTACTTAAGAAATTTTGGTATAAAGAGCGAGGAAGAAGTCGTAGACATTGGTATAAATGGAAAAATGAATGAACTACAGGCATTAATGGGAGTATTGAATCTGGATTTGGTCGAAAAAGAAAAAGAATTAAGAAAGAAAATTAAAAAAATATATATAGAAAATTTAAACGACATAGATGGAATCAAAATCCCCTGTTTACCACCAAATGTGTCGCACTCAATGCAATATTTTGTTATTAAAATAAATAAAGAACAATTTGGAGTTTCCAGAAATCAATTATATGAAGAACTTAAAAAGTATAATGTGTTTACCAGAAAATATTTTTATCCTCTCTGTTCAGAATATGAACCTTATAAGTATTTTGAAACATCAAAAAAAGAAAATTTACCTGTTGCTAATAAAATAAAGGAACAAGTACTCTGTTTGCCTTTTTATGGAGAATTAGGAGAGGATAACGCAAACAAAATTTGTGAAATTATGAGATTTATAAAAAAATGCATAAACCGAAATTAAGTGTCTGTATAGTTACATATAATCAGGAAAACTTTATCTCACAAACATTAGATAGCGTTTTATCCCAAAAAACAAATTTTCCTTATGAAGTTATAATAGGGGATGATGGTTCCACAGATAATACCCCAAAAGTAATTTTAGAATACAAAGAAAAATATCCTGAAATTGTAAAGCCTATTTTAAAAGAAAAAAATCTATTACTACAAGGAAAGAACAATTATTTGGAAACCGTTGAAAAATGTAGTGGAGAATATATTGCTTATCTGGATGGCGATGATTTTTGGTGCGATGAAAATAAATTACAAAAGCAAGTAGATTTCTTAGACAATAATCCTGATTATTCATTAGTTGGACATGACTTTTATGTTATAAAGCAAGAGGAAGATTATAAAATTTTTCATAAAAGAAATGAAGAACATTTCGCTGATGAAAAATACAAGGATTATAGGACATTTGATCTGAATAATCTTTTTGACCCCTTTCTTTTAATTTCATTATCAGTTGTTTATCGTCGAGAATTATTTGATATAGAAAAATATAAAAAATATAAACTAAAATATTTTAAGGATATTGTATTATTTGTAGATTTATTGTTAAAGGGCAAAGGAGCAATTTTAAATCAATGTATGGGCGTTTACCGAATTTCAAATAGTGGAATATGGTCGCTAAAAGGTAAATTAGAAAAAGAATTATCAAATACGTATGCTTTTTACACTATTAGTGAACTTTTTAATCATTCAAATCAATACTTTACTAGTTTATTAAAAACACATATTGATTTATTTACTGCAGACTATAAGAACCCATTATTAAAAAATGAAATAAATGAATTAATTGATTTAAAATGGGAACTGATTAAACAGGAAAATTTGAATAAAAAAATTAAATTTTTAAAACAGGTTTTTAGAATTAAAAGATATTTTTTTATTCAAAAAGTTAACGATATGTTAAAAACGAGATTAAATGATGAATTTTGAAAATATTTCAGTTGGAACGGACATAGAAGAAATTGTAAGATTTAAAAAATATGAAACAGAAGAAAATTCTGTTTTAAAAAAAATATTTACTCCATCAGAAATTGAATATTCGTTTAGTAAGTCTAATCCTAGCCGGCATTTGGCAGTAAGATTTTCGGCAAAAGAATCTGTAATAAAAGCATTAAGTGATTTTGGGGTAAAAAATATTTTATTTGAGGATATTGAAATTTACCATGATGAAAATAATTCTCCCTGTGCGAGAATTTTGAAACCGGGGTTCGAGAGGTTTTCATTTAAATTAAGCCTGTCTCATTGCAATGAATATGCAGTTGCCTACGTTATAGCATTTAAAGAAGGTTAGCCTGTTTTTTCAGGGTAACTCTGTCAACCTTGCCATTATGGTTTTTAGGCAATTCTTTCACAAATTCAAAAATATTCGGTATCATATAATCCGGCAGAAATTTCCGCAAATCTTCCCTTAAATCCTTTTGTTCACGGGGGGCGTCAGTTGCAATATAAGCTTGAAGCTTTGAGAATCCTTTTTCTGTCTTACCGTGAACAACCGCGCATTGTTTTACAGAAGAGAGCTTGATTAAATTTGCTTCAATTTCTTCTAGCTCAATACGATACCCCATATGTTTTATCTGATTATCAGTTCTGCCAATAAAATAAAGCCTGCCATCTTCTTTTTCTTCAACCAAGTCACCTGTTTTATACATTTTTTGTTCAAAGCAGAAATTTATTGGATTATTTACAAATGATTTTGCAGTTCTTTCTTTATCATTATAATATCCTACAGCCAACTGCGCCCCCATTAGGCATAATTCGCCATGCTTTGAGGGGGTATTGTTTTCATCAAGAATTAAATAATCAAAGTTCGGTGCTATATTTCCTAAAGTAACCAAACCGTGCATATCCTTAAAATCAGAATCCTGAATTTTATAGGCTGAGCAAATGCAAGTCCCTTCTGTAGGACCATAAACATTGAAAAATTCCGCTCTGTTACTGTACAGGTCATACAGTTTTTTCAGTAAATCCTTGAGGTATCCTTCTCCGCCAAAAGAAAAAGTCCGAATCGTCTTAAAAGTTTCTTTATTTAGAAGTTTTATATTCATAAGATAAATTAGAAATGACGGCACGGAGAACCAGAAGGTACACCTCATTTCATCTATAGTTTCCAGCATTTTTTTAGGCTGCTCTACTATATTTTGAGGAAATGCACCGAGTGCCGCGCCATTAAAAATTGAGCAATAAAAGTCAAAAACAGAGTTATCAAAGTAAATCGGGTTAACATTGGTCAGAACATCATCAGGAGTAATATTATAAGTGGTTTTTCCCCAGTCTATAAAGTTTAAGAGGCTTTTTTGTTTTATCAAAACTCCTTTAGGAATTCCTGTCGAACCGGAAGTAAACATAATATAGGCTGGATTTTCTCCTGTAACGCCTGAAAGAATTTCTTCAGAAAGGGTTTCTTTTTGGTTTTCGACTTCCTGCGGGTTAATTTCAGTGTCGGATATGATTAAAGCAGGTTTTGCAGTTTCAAACATTTTATCCAGTCGTTCTTTAGGGTTGTTACTATCAAAATTTGTATAGATTGCTCCAATTTTTAAACAAGCCAGCATAATTGCATATCCTGAGGCTGTCTTGTTGTTTTGGATTGCTACGACTTGATTTTTGCTAATACCTTTTTTAATCAACCAGTTAGCAACCTTATTTGAAAGGTTTTCCAGTTCTGCAAAGCTAATTTCAGTTCCATCACAGAACTTTATGGCAGTTTTATCGCCATATTCTTTAACCACTTCTCTAAATTTTAAGCCCAGATTATAAATATAACTCATTATAACTCCAGCTCCGCATATCCAAACCCTGATTTACCAAATCCATTGCCATTATAAAACATTAAATATTTTCCGTTAACTTCAACAACATCAGGGTAACAAATCATTTCAGAATCCCAACCTGTTTCAGAAACATCAATTCCAGCTTTTGAGTCATCCCTTGTCCAGTTAATAAAATCTTTTGAATAGGCATAACCTATTCTATATGCTGTATCCCCGGGCTGTCTAAAATTATGACTGCCTCTTTTGGCAAACCACATATGATAAGTATCGCCAAGTTTTATTATTGCAGGTTTACAGTGAGCTTCATATTCGTTTTCAGGTTCAACTATAATTTTGCCGCTGGGTTGCCAGTGAATAGCATCTTCTGAAGTTGCATAGGTAAATAAATAGGTATGTTCTAATTTTCCGTTTATTTCATGCCAGTTTATTCCTGTTGAATAAACTGCAATATATTTATTACTCTGTCCTATTACATATGGTCCGGTCGCAGAAAGCGGATCAAACTCATTTAATGTAAAACTCGGAGCCTCTGAAAATTTTTTGAACGTTAACCCATTATCATTACTTATTGCAAGACCTGTAAAATTTTTATAAGGAACATTTTTATTCTGACTCCAACCTGCATAATAAAAATAAATTTTATCTTTTATTCTGAATAAATGGTTAGGAATTATACCATTTTCATCAAAAGTTCCTTTTCTTCCTCTTTGTAAGATTGGTTCGGCATTTAATTTTACTATTTTTGATGGATTTTCTTTATCCACATCAATAAATGTAGGTAAGCTCTGTTGGTTTTTCATCCGGGCAGAAAAATATATTCTGATTCTATCTTCCAGAGCCAAAGCTACAGGACATTGCGCATGAGAAAATATCCAGTCTGCCTGTTTGTTGGTTTCAAATATATGACCTTTTTTAATCCATTTCATTTACTTTTCCTCTAATATTCTTAGAGATTCGCATTTTATAAGATCATCCAGCCATTTATGCATAGAAACGCCTGTTTTTTCCCTTGCTTTTAATGCTAATTTCTTAGTTTCAGGAGTAACTCCCTCTAATTTTCCAAAATATCGGGTATTAAAAGTTCCTCCTCTTTCTCCGGGTAGTTCAAGGTCAAAATTGCCTACAGGCTCCCCTTCTCCTACGGTATAATCTACAACATAATGGACATTTCCTAATATCCAGTGCACACCAACGTTTCTTGCTTCTACCGGAAGTTTATCCAGAGGAATGTCATAAGCAAACATAGGATTATTATTGATTAGAATTTTCCCGTAAGTAGTATCTCTAAGCCATGGTGGAACATTCTTTTCACAAAAAACTACCTTCCCGCCTGTTTTTACGACTCTTGCCATCTCTTTAAACGCTTTTTTTATGTCGGGAAAATGTCCAATTCCTGTAAAACAGTATAATTTATCAAAAGTGTTATCTGCAAAAGGAAGCGAACAGGCAGTTCCAGCAACAAAATCAATCGGAATAGTAGAATTTTTCAGGTTTTCTCTTGCTTTTTGGAGCATTGCAGGAGTAATATCCAGTAAAGTCAAACTGCCTTTATCACCTAATTTCTGTACTATTATTTCAGAATCTTTTCCTGTACCCGCTGATACTTCTAGAATATTATCGCCGGGTTTTGGGTTAAGTTTATTTATCTGAAATTCCCGAACAGAACGCTCGCTATCATTATATAGTTCAAAAGTTACGTGCAGGTTTTCATCATAAGTATCGGAAATTTGTGTATAATAATTTCTTGCAAATTTAGCATCCCCTATAAGTTCTTCTTCATATATCATATCAGGTAATCCTTCTATGATAGAGTATTCATCACCATTTTTATTCACTAAAACATCACCCTTAAGCTCTAGCTTGGAACCTGTTTTAGGACATATTAATCGATCCAGTATTTCTTTCCTCATTAGTTATCACCATTTATATTATAAAAATCATATTTAAAACTTTCCTTAAAACCCAATTTTTTAGCCAGGTTTACGGAGCCAGCATTATTTAAGTAACAGTCCCAGCCGGGCTTTGTTCCTTTTTTTATACATTCTTGTATAAATTTTACACATAATGCATAACCTAAGCCAGTCTTGCGGTAACTTTCATCAATAAAAACATCGGTTTCTGCTTTACCCAGACCATTACCTGCGCTATAGCATATTCCTGCGGGAATATCAGCATCAAATGCCGCAACAGCGTTAGCATTATTTATAAAATCGTCTTCCCCTGACCAATAGCGGTTATTCAGGTCAAGTCCAAAATCGACTAGCTTTATATTCTTTTTATCAACCTTTTCCAGCCTGAATCCACTTATAGAATCAATTTTTTCAGAAGTTGATAAATATTCAAACTGAATTCTTTCACTTTTTTGTCCAAAATCAATAGAATTAAGAAAATTCTTAAGCCTTTCAGATGGAACGTAACAACGTAACTTTTTATATTCTTGTTTTAAGATAAGCTGTTTAATTTTTTCAAAAAATTTTTCGTCAAACTCGGAAAAAAACTCCTGACAAAATCCAAATTTATTAATTATAAAAAAATGTGTCGGCGAATCCTCCCTGTTTTGTAAAATCTGCCCGGTTTGAATACCTTCAATTACAGAAGCTATAAGGGGGAATTTGGCTTTCTGGCTTTGATAAATTAAATTAATCAAAATTTATTCCTTTATTAAATAGGCATTTGGCATCCACGAGCCCGGAATGGTCCTAACAACAGCTTTAGGCAATATTTCACTTACTGCCATTGTTTCTCCCGGCGCAAATTCATGAGAATACTGGTCAAAAATCATTATTCCTCCGGGAATTAATCTATCGTAAAAATACGGAATACTTGCTTTCATTACTTCATAAGTTCCAGCATCCATCATTACAAGCTTAAATTTTAAATGAGGATATTTATTAAAAAATTCTTCAAGATCTTTTGTTAAACCAAGTTTATGGATTTTTAATATATTATCAAAACCCTGTTTATTAACTAATTCTAATATATTTTCATAATCAGTTTTGTATCCGCCATCAATTACGAGATTTGAATCTTTTTCACCTGTTTTTGTGCCTTCAAACCAGTCAAAACCATGACAGAGAGTTAATGATTCTGCTTCAAATATTTTGATTAATTTTGCAAACAGCAGTGATGACGCACCTTTATAAACTCCAACATCAGCAATATGCCCTGCCAATCCTAACGTTTTTTTATAAAGCTCATAAATTGTCAAAAGCCTATTTAGAGACATATGTCCTATATAAGCAGCAAAATCGTGCATAAAATCCTCGAGTGTCGGCGGTTGTTTTTTTAAATAGTCAACATATTCGTAATATTGCTCTCTTCTATAATTAAACTTAACGCTTTCCTGCTCTCCGTAAATATGTCCCTGTTCCTGTGGCATTATATTTTATTCTCCTTTTTAAAAACTTAAACCGCCGTCAACGTTGATTGTACAGCCTGTCAGATGATCACATGCAATAATATATTTTACTGTTTCGATTATATCTTCAACTTTTCCCAACTTTTTAAGAGAGGTTTGTTTTATCCAGTTATCCAGAACAGCTTCTGACATAGCACTTCTTGTTGAAGGAGTGTCAATAAATCCTGGTGCAATCGTAACAGCCCTGACTTTAAATACGCCAAGTTCTTTTGCAATGACCTTTGTCATAGCTTCTACCCCTGCCTTTGCTGCAGAGTAGGCAGCCTGACCTGCATTACCTTTTGCGGACACTGAGCTAAAATTGATAATCACGCCTTTTGTGCGTTTAGTTGCCATTTTTTCAGCTACCTGAACACTCATGTTAAAAGTGGAAGTCAGATTATTATTGATGATTCTATCCCAATTTGAGCGTGAATGTTTTTTGTCATCCTTTGACATAACGTTGATAAAAGGCTCGGAATATATCTCACCTGCGCAGTTAATAAGCACATCCACTTTGTCAATTTGCTCCAACGCCTGCTTAATCCGCTCTTCATCAGTTACATCTACTTGAAAACACTGAAATTCATCGCTTTTGTTGATATCGAAGATGAAAATATTCGCCCCTAAATCCTTTAATGCCTGTGCCAGCGGTAATCCAAAACCACCAAGACCTCCTGTTATTAAAATATTTTTATCTTTAATGTCCATTATTTCCTTTTCTCTTCAATAATATTTTTGATTATTTCTACGCTTGTCATCTGCATTATTTCGTCACCGTCAAGTTCGATACCTATACATTCTTCAAGGTTAGCCACGAGTTCCATATGAGTGAGCGAATCCCAGGTGTCAATGTTATCTATGGTTGTATTCACTGTTATATCCTCAGCTTTCACTCTGAAAGTTTTTGATAAAATTTCTTTAATTTCTTGCATAATTTCCTCAGTCAAATTTGCTGAATTTCATAAACTGGTCTGTGCTTAGTCTGTATTTTGGTGTATCAGGATTAATGAAAACAGATTTTTCTTCCGTGTTTTTGGTAACAACAGCACCTGCGCCGATAAAATTCTCAGCACCGACATCGATATTATGACCTATAGTGGAATTTATTCCTAAAAAACAGTTCCTGCCAACTGTGGAATTCCCTCCAACTACAGTTCCTGATGTTGCCCAGACATTATCGTTTATTTTGCTGTGATGGGCGATAGTTGCATTGCAATACAGACATACGTTGTCTCCAATTTCGACAAATGGCTCAACTGACACATTATCCAGAATTATGCAGTTTTTGCCTATTTTTGCAGTGGATGCTACATCAGCTTTTTTATTGATATAGCTGATAAGTTCATAACCTTTGTTTAAAGCTTCACTACATTTTTGTTCTCTGATTTTATTCATTTCGTGATAGCCAATTGCAACAAGCATTTTGTACTTATCAGGAGGGAATTTCTTTTCAACATCTTCAAATGCAACAATCGGAAGTTTAAACTTTTGATTTTCCTGAATATATTCTTTATCAACGCAAAATCCTACAATATTAAAAGATTTGTCATCTTTTATATAACTATAAACAACTTCAGCGACTTTACTTGTTCCAAAAATTATTATTTCCACATTAACTGCTCAATAAAATATTATTTTTTTATCAATTTAAATTTATTGTCTAAAAAAAAAGAAACTTTATCAACTTACTTGAATTATAAAACTTAGTAGCTCAAGCAACAAAAAAACTTCTCGTTTCTTGTAAGAAGTTTGATAAATTTTTGAAGTTTTTCTCAAACCTCGTGATACTTTTTCTCAAACTTGGTGACAATCTATACCTAATGAAATTCAAACATTTATAAATGAACCATGGAATACAGTAGATAGAACTCAAACTTACCTGCAAGAAGCTCTCACAAACTGAAACACAACTGGTAATATGAATGAGTTTTATAAAGCCTGGTATGAGATAAGATACAGATCAAATTTAGAATACTCAGGTGGCCTTGCAAGAAGAAGATATGATGAGTCAAATTTTTTCCTTAATACCCAAAATTTATCTGGAACAGATTTACAAACCTTCCTTGATTTCATCCAAGGAGCAACCCCCCTCTCTGAAAGGCAAATAAGTGAATTAAATGCTAATGAAATACAGGAGTTGGCAGACTACCCCAGAGTGAGGGATAAAATAGTCTGGTATGATGAAAGATATCGCACTAGTGTTATTGCCGCTTTGCCTGGAACACAGCAGGAAAAAGAAGTTGCATATAAAAATTTGAAAATACATATAACAAATACAGATAATACTATTAGTGTAGTAACTTTTGGAGATAGAAATATAAATGGGTACAATGATGGACTGGAAAAACATGATATCCTAATCGCCGGAAAAGGGTCTCATAAGTTCGATGGAAAAAATGGTAACGACAAAATATACGCCGGAGCTGGAAATGATACTTTAATCGGAGGTGCCGGGAATGACACGCTTTACGGAGAAAAAGGCGGAGATACATATGTCTTTACTGATAATGATATAGCCGTAGTTGATGAAGTTGCTAATATTCTTGATACTGTTATAGAAAAAGCTGGTGATGATTCTATAGAAAATGACACGCTGGATTTTAGTGCTGTTACACATAAATTAAATATAGACCTGAATAACCCGGTTGAATTTATAAATATTAACAATGATTTAACGGGCATAGAAAACGTTATTGGCGGACAA
>JANQFC010000049.1 GCA_028278035.1 Chlamydiales bacterium | reverse complement strand
TTTGGCATTTTTGTAGAGGGAGGTATACAAAAATTGGTGGTTGTTTAGGAGGTTATATTCGAAGCTTTACTGTAAGACCGCCGAAATTTGTTTAGTTCTGCTTTTACAAAAATGTTTGTGTACCACATTCAAGCAAATGCCCCTGGCACTCCAGCTATCATGGCAAGGTTCCAACTTTGTGTGTTTCTGTCTGGAAATTTTTCGTGATTTATGTGATCACTGAGTAGCTTTTAATGAAAACAGAATAAAATGCAAAAATTTCATAATAGAGATACACGGGAAGCGGTATCTTACCTCACACAGTGCAAGCGCCATGGGCATTTGTGTGTGAATGTGGTATAATACAGTTTAAGACTTGTTGATAAAGTAGCTTTCAGTACTCTTATGTAGCCCTCTAAAGTGGGCACTAGCCCCCGCGAGTATACATGAGACTTTGCACTATGGGTGATAATTTAAAATTTTTGGTAGTTTAGTACTGTATAATTTATGGATGTTTTAGAAAAAAAACTTATTTTTTGAATTTTTAGAGTGGATTCATGCCTTTGCATATCATGGCGCATTATGGCGCCACATATCATGGCGCACAAGAAAAAGGCTAAGCTGTAAGGAAGCTGTTGGCTAAATTATCGGCCCCCCATAAAGGTTTTCTACGCAGTTGCCCCCGCCAATGCCCCAATGTCGATGTCTGCAGTTTGTTTTTTTGTTGAGCTTAGTTTGAAATTGATGATTGAACTTATTGTTTTTGTAGCTTTATGTTTTTCTGTGAGCTTAAAATCCAAAATTCATCGTTATGCTAATATGAATTGAGCTTTGTTTTTGTAGCTTTATGTTTTTCTGTGAGCTTAAAATCCAAAAATCATCGTTACGCTAATATGAATTGAGCTTTTTTTATCCCAGTCAGGATAACATATTTATGCCATTTCCCGGTCAGGATAAGAGATTTATAAAAATATGAGCTTTTTATCCCAGTCAGGATAACATATTTATGCCATTTCCCAGTCAAGATAACATATTTATGCCATTTCCCAGTCAGGATAAGAGATTTATAAAAATATGACCTTTTTATCCCAGTCAGGATAACATATTTATGCCATTTCCAGGATAACAGATTTATACAAATAATTTATCCTGGCTGGGAATAAATTTTTTATCCTGTGTGGGAAAAGCCTGTTTTTATCTGAAGGGTATAAACACACTTATATTAGGTATATAAAAATGATTAATTGATTACCAGTATAAGTTCATTAATACCTGGTTAGTATAAGACTTTTATATCAGCCATATAAAAACAATTTTTTCCCAAACAGGATAAACTGGCGGTTTCCCAATCAGGATAACTGTGAGAAAAAATGTCTAGGATTTATATAGAGTTTCTTGGAAAATGTGTACAGGATAAAATATTGTTATTTAAGTTTCTGGATATTTTAGTAAAAATTTGTCTATGGTTTTATATGAAAATTCTTAGAATCTGAATATTATGTAAAAGGTATGATAAATAGTAAAATAAACCTTTACTGATTTATAACAATTATTACTGTATTTCACTAAAAATATTCTCTAATTTTTATTCAAAGTTGGCAGAAAATTATATGCCTGACTGCGAATTTATGTGAACGGGAGTTATTATGAAAATACCTCTATAAGTGCATCACCTCCATAACTGCATCATTATAACCATAAGTGCATCGCGTAAACCTCCATAAATGCATCAGCAAAACCAT
>JANQFC010000001.1 GCA_028278035.1 Chlamydiales bacterium | reverse complement strand
AAATTTGCTGCGGCTTATAAAAATAACGTAAACGCAACAGGGTCTCCTTATATAACTCGTGATACTCCTGAAATATTCAGCAATTCCGGTTTAACTGAGGCTGAAGTAGGAAGAAACCTGGATAAAATTTCAACAGTATTAAGAAATCTTTCACCTTCTCCTTCTTATTCAGATAAAAATGTCGTGAGTAGATTTAAATTAGGAGATCAAATTGTTGAAATTAAATATATTGGCGGCGGCGAAAAAAGTAACGCATACAAGTTGACTTCTGGTCATAAAAGTTGTGTTTTAAAAGTATATAAAAATCGGCAATTTTTAGGCTCACATGGTGTATATGGCGAAGCTGCAATTGCGATTGAAGCTGATAAGGCAAATGTTTCTAATATAGCAAAACTAAGGATGACAAATCCTTCTAGAAACGGTTCCTGGACTATTTCTGAATATATTCCACCTGATAAGCAGGCAAGAAAAGATGGAATACTTTTACAAGACTTTCTAGAAAGACATGGATTGGCTCATCACGATTTTAAAGAGGATTCAGTTGCTGGTGAAAATTATGTAGTAGATTTAGGAGGTATAGGGAAAAAGTAATGATTTTTGGTAATGTAAAAATTTGAAATATCCGAGGAGGAATTTTGGGGGAGATTATCTCAAAATCCCTGATAATTTATCTAAAAGCAGGGTAACATTGAGGAAGGATGAATTAGGCACTGGGTGGGGCTAGAGGTGCTTTTTTAAAATAAACTGTAAAAATTGGAGTTAATTATGTCTGTTTGGGGAAAGGTAAAACATTTTCACCCCGGGGAAAACTGGGGCGACAAAAATAAAGTAAACGGGCTTTTGATCCTGCTTCTCGATAAAATAACAGATCGGGTTAAAGATTATTGCTGGAAACATTATAAAAAAATTTCACCGTGTGTAATTCACTGTGCTTATGAAACCTCGGGGCATAGCCCTAATTCCCAGCATTATATAGGAAACGCGGCTGATTTTCATTTTGAAAATATCCCTGCCTCAGAAGCTTACAGGATTATTACAGAAGTTTTAAGGGAATTCCAGGCTGAAGGCTTTGTCGGATTAGGCGTATACCCTGACTGGCACAAGCCCGGTTTCCACCTGGATGTTAGAGGATATAAAGCCCGATGGTCAAGAATTATAGGTAAATACAGACCTGTTAAACAAGGTGTTGATAAATTAAATAAGGAGTTTTAATATGGAATTTTTTAAAAAAATTATTAATACAATTATTAAAATTGAAAATGAATTTTATAACCAGCCCGGTTCTGGTGCAATAAAAAAACAAAAAGTTATTGAAATTATTAATGAACTGCTTGATATCCCTGTTATTCCCGAGTTTCTGGAGGAAAAACTTCTGGGATTCCTGGTTGATTTAATAGTTTTTATTTTTAACAAATATTCATTATTTAACCGGGTTTAACTAAAGTTAAATATCGTTTTTTCCATATATTATTAAAAAGCAGGTCTTAGTACCTGCTTTTTTTATTTATATTATTTTAACCTGCCACCATTTTTTATTTGTTTTTTCTTTTAAATCTTCATTTTCCTGTTTAATTTTCTGTAATTCAAATTGAAGTTCAAAATACTTTTCCTGCCAGTATTTTGCATCTTTTTCCCTGTTTATAAGGTTGTCTGTTAATAACCTTACCTGTCCTACCTGTTCAGCGTAGTTAATTAACTGGTTTTTTGAATCTATAAGCTCATTTATAAGCTTTTGCATCACTCCATTTGTTTCCGGGTTATTTAACTGTTCAATTTCACTTTGAACAGGTTCATTTTCATAAATTTCATTAAATTCAACCGGTTCACTTTTTAAGGCATGCTCTTTTAGTAGTTTTTGATATAAATCTTCAGATATAACAACTGTTTTTACTTTTCTTCCATGTTCATTTAACTCTTCGGTTAACTTTATTTTATCTTTTAATTTTTTATCTTGAACCAGCTTTTTAACCTTTTTAACTGTTCCGTTATATGACATGTTTAAACATCGGGATAGCTCTGTTAGAGTAAACTTTTTCACTTTTTTAACTCCTATTTAACCTGTGAAATTTAATTAGTTATGTGTGAAATTTAATCTCTATTGACATAATTATATAACAAACTGTAAAATAATGATCGTTAAGTGAAGAAAAATTAAATATAAAAAATCCCTCTTTTTGGGAGGGGATTAAAAAATTATTTTATTAAATTAGCAATTTTATTATCCTCCCTAAAGGGGCGTTTGTCAATGTTTTTGTTTCTGACCGTTTGCAGGCAGTAGAGGAGGAGATTTTTATGCGAAATTTTGCCGAAAAAAACGATTTTACACAGTTTGAACTTTCAAAATTAATTATTACCACTAACTTTTTTTCAAAAAACAAAATGAGTCCTTCTGCAAGACTCGTCTTAATTGTTTTAACTTCACATTATCCAAACATTTATCCCAGTTTAAAAACTATTCAAAATGAATCCGGAATATCTTCCAGGACAAGTATAATCAGTTCCTTAAAGGAGTTATCCGGATCAGGTTTTATTTTGTATGAAACTAAAAACGTTAATCATTACAGTTTTACAGCTTATTTTTTTGAAAGTTTAAAAATTGAACAGGGTATGTGTGAAAATTGTAATTCAGGAAGTTCAAAAATTGAACACAAACAAATAAATAATAAATTAAATAATAAAACTGGAAAATTTAAGGAATTTAAGGGAAAATACCATAATAATTCACATATTACGGGCATTAATTACCCTAAATACCAAAAACCAAAAAATACGGAAAAAAAATCACCTTTAGATTTAAACAAACAACAATCATTGGAATTTATTAAAAATCTGCCCGTAAGTCTGCAAAATAGTTATTTTGCAAGAGAATTAAAGAAAAAATGGCTTTTATAATTTGATATAAAAAATTTACTTTTGACTGACAATTTTAGACAATCATTATAAATATTTATGAAAAAACCTGACATATAAGCTACAAAGTTATCTATTTTGTTATTCAAGGCTTTTGCCCTTTTTATGTTAAGTTTTGTTTTTTAGCAAAAATTATATAAATAAATTAATATGTAAAAACATGGATTACAAAAAATCAATATTGGTTTTTTGGGGAATAATGTTTATATCATTTAAAAAATAGCAGAAAGTTTATAAGATGTTTAATTTGTTGAAAAATTTTTATAAAAAGGCTATAAAAAGCAAATATTACAGGTTTTTTGATATATATAAAGGAATAGCCTTCGCTCCGCAGGGTGATTACTGGAAAGATTATTTTCTTAATGACCGGCAAGGGACTTTAGAAGAATTGGAAAACTTAAAAAAAAGACTGGATAAAAAAAGCAGTGATCTTGTTGAGCTGGTTTTTAACAGGTTTATTTATTTAGTTCCCCGGTGCGGTTATCTGGATAATATTTACTTTTATACAAAAGGGATATGGACAGAAGATGAAATCAGGGAACGCAAAAAGAAATTAAATATTAATAAATTAAGGAGAAAATATAAAATACCCCGGCATAAAGCCGAAAATGCCATACCTGCTTACTCTAAGCAGACCTTTTTATATGATTACGGTTTAAAATTTTTACAGGTTGATTTTATTCGGAAATTAAGAAGTAAGGACATTATTGATTGTGGCGCTTATATAGGTGATACCGCGCTTATTTTTGCTGAATATACAGATAGAAAAATATATGCGTTTGAGCCCAATACAGAAAACTATAAAGTTTTGGAAAAAACAATTAAAATAAATGGTCTGGAAAATAAAATTTCCCCTGTTAAAGCCGGTCTGGCAGACCAGGAAGAAGAAATTGAACTATATGGCGAGCTCAGCGCCGCAAGCGTTTTGAAAGAACATCTTCCTCTTCATTTTAACCGGGTAAGCAGTGAAAAAATAAAAATAACTAAAATTGATAATTTTGTCCGGGAAAACAAATTAACCCCCGGTTTAATAAAAATGGATATAGAAGGCTGTGAACTTCAGGCTGTGCAGGGAGCTCTGCAAACTTTAAGAGAATACAGACCGATTTTAATAGTTTCAGTTTACCATCATCCAAAAGACTTTTTTAAGATAAAACCCCTGATTGAATCTTTGAATCTTGGTTATAAGTTTATGTTTAAAAAATTAGAACCTGATCATTTTGTAAACGAGACAGTTCTTATTGGTTTTGCGGATGGATTTTAATGAAAAGCTTATTTTTAAATACATATTATAAAAAAGGCGGGGCTGCGATTGCCGCAAACAGGCTTTTAAAAGGGATTAAAGACCATGCGGGCTGTGAAGTCCTGATGTATGTTAATCATAAGTCTGAAACACCTTATTATATAAAATCACCTGAAACAAAATATGAAAAACTGGAAGCTTTTTTCAGGAATCCTGCGGAAGAATTAACTTTATTTCCTTATTCAAAAAGAAAGCAGGTTATTTTTTCTTCGGCAATGTTGCCAAATTATAATTTATTCAGGAAAATAAACGGGTTTAATCCTGATATAGTACATCTTCATTGGATTAACAGCGGGTTTTTCAGGCTGGAGCAGCTTATAAACATTAAAAAGCCTGTTATATGGACACTTCATGATATGTGGTCATTTACAGGAGGATGTCATTATTCTTCAGAGTGCTTTAAATATACCAGCCATTGCGGAAATTGTCCTGTTTTAAATTCAGGAAAACAAAGGGATTTAGCATATAAAAACTTCAAAAGAAAGCAGAATGTATTTGAAAAACTTGACCTTACAATAGTCTGTGTAAGCAGCTGGCTTGGTAATTGCGCAAAAAACAGTGAACTGTTGGGAAACAAAAGGATTTTAGTAATAAAAAACGGTATAGATTCAGATTTATTTAAACCTGTAGATAAAATTACCGCCAGGGATATTTTAAATTTACCCAGAGACAAAAAATTAATTCTTTTTGGTGCGCTAAACAGCTTGAGTGATGAAAGAAAAGGCTATAAATACCTGTATGAATCATTAAAAATTATTGAGAAGGAATATTCAAAAAACTCTGAAATAGTAATTTTTGGGGATGAAAAACCGCAAAATCCGGTTAAAACAGGTTTTAAAGTCAATTATACAGGAATATTAAAAGATGAAACAGCCCTGTCTTTGTTATATTCTGCCTGTGATGTTATGATAGTTCCCTCTGTGCAGGAATCATTCGGACAGACAGCATCAGAAGCAATGGCTTGTGCTACGCCTGTTATTGCTTTCGGCATAACCGGACTGTTAGATATCGTTGATCACAGGTTAAACGGCTACCTTGCAAAGCCTTACGAGCCGGAAGAAATTGCGCAAGGTATTAAATGGATTCTAAGCCTGGACCATGATGAATATAACCGTGTATCAGCCCGGGCAAGACGCAAGGCGGAAGAAAATTTTGACATTAAACTAATTTCCCGTAAGTACTACGATTTATACACCGAGATATTGGGCAAATGAGTAAAAATCCCCTTATAACCGTTATAACGGTTGTTTTAAACGCAAAAAACCATATAGAAAAGACAATTCAAAGCGTAATTAACCAGACTTACCCCCATATTGAATATATAGTT
The DNA here is from genome assembly GCA_028278035.1 of Chlamydiales bacterium. Classification (GTDB taxonomy): domain Bacteria; phylum Chlamydiota; class Chlamydiia; order Chlamydiales; family SM23-39; genus JANQFC01. Next base: position 2,075 of record JANQFC010000001.1, on the reverse strand, counting down.
ATAGACGGCGGTTCAGCTGACGGGACGATCGATATAATTAAAAAATATGAGGGCAAAATCGCGTTATTTAAAAGTGAGCCTGATAAAGGAATTTTTGATGCTATGAACAAGGGAATTGACCTTGCAAACGGCGAATGGATAAATTTTATGAATGCAGGCGATTATTTTTATACTAATGATATTATACAAAGTATTTTTAATAAGGAAGAAACGCGGCAGGATGTTATTTACGGGGATTCTGCTGCTTCATACTATATAGGCGACAGGGTTTTTACAAAAACCCGCCCTGCGCCTGAGCCTGAAAATTTCTGGAGAACTTTTCCCTGTCATCAAAGTGAGTTTTACAAAACATTTATTCTGAAAAAAAATAAATATTTTATTAATGAAAAAGGCGCGGATGCAATTTTAAGGCTTGATTTATATCATAATAAAAAGGCAGGATTTAAGAAGATTAATAAAATTGTCTCTTATTATTCAGGCGGGGGTTTTTCTGCTGTATGCCCTTTTGAAAGACCCCGGTTCAGGCTGCTAAAAAATAACTTATATGTCTGGGGCTTTGCCAGAAGGTATAATAAGGCTTTTGCAGTTGATTTTTATTATTTTACCAGGTTAATTATTGATTTTTTGACTATTTCAGTTTTAAAATTTTTACCGCCCGGACCCAGGTATTTTATATTTAAGCAGAAATAGAAAAAAGGCTTTTAAAAAAAATAAAAATATGTTATAGTACTTACTCATGTGGCTGGCAGGTCATTTGACCTGCCAGCGAGTAAACTATAAATAATAAAGAGTTACTATTACTATTAGTAGCTCTTTCGTTTTAAATCCGAATTATTTGATTCATTAGTTTTGTTGACTTACCGTAAATACAGGTTTATCACCCCGCACTTGAAAAGCCTGCCCCGTGCTTGACACGGGGGGGGCTATCAAATCAGCACTAAACGCTATCAGTATTATAGCGAAGTTACATAGACCCCGTGTCAAGCACGGGTGACATCAGTTGGGCAGGTTGGATCAAATTTGTAAATTGCCCCGACAGCTTTAAATCCGCTACTGCTGATATTCAGGCTGATCTTCAACATTTTCAATGTAATGGCTTAATTTGTAAAAAGCGTCCTGACTATGAAATTTGGCGGAACGCAAAATTCCCCCGGTATGAAAGTTGCCCAGTCCTTCTTCACTGGAAAGTTTTTCCAGGGCAATTTTAGTCGTTGAATAAATAGCAAGCATAGAATCCTTGCATTCTTTAAGTAATTTAATCTGTTCTTTTGTATTCATTTTTTTGCTCCTTTTGTTAAGTTTTTTGTAGATCTACATATACATTTTTGTAGATATCTAATAACAAAAAAGTGCCTATGTCAATCTCGTTAAAAAAAATTGTATATAATCTTATTATTATGGAAAATGAATACAAATTAGATGTAAAAAATATTAAGAATCAAGTTAAATCAATAGCAACAGTTAATGATTTAACTTTGACTAAGTTAAAAGAATTAGTAAATAAAAAATATAATAGAAATGATTCTGTTCTAAATTTACGTAAAAAATTGACCAATAAAACTATAAAACTGCCTGAATTAGAAGAAGTTCTGGATATTTTGGGCTATGAAATAGTTATTAAAAAAAAAGAAAAATTTTCAAAATAAGTAAATATTAATGGTCTGAGAAAATAAACGTGTGATTAAAAACTTATAAACGTCGCATGTCATTGCGAGGAGGGATTTTTCAAAGATATAACCTCTTATGATGTTAATATACTTGAAAATCCTGACGCGGCAATCTGTCAAACAAACATTAATATGTTTTATAACCTGAGATCACCACCCCGTGTCAAGCACGGGGCAGGCTCTTCCTCGTGATGAAAAATGCGCATTAATTGCATTTAACGAAAACTTTTTTAGACCACTAAAAAAAGTTGCCACCTATAAAAATTTTGTAATGTGTGGCAACTTAAGTTAAAAAATATTAACTTAATAGCAATTATTTCATATAAATTGTTTTTATTTATATATATGGTAAGTCAGTGGGAAAGCTATGCAGCTAAATGTTACAGAAATTCCTCCCGGAAGTTACAT
>JANQFC010000085.1 GCA_028278035.1 Chlamydiales bacterium | reverse complement strand
ATCTAGCATAAAATTTGTTATTATATAATGTGAAGTTAGTGCAAGATTCAAAGTTGATGTAAGGTTCAAAGTTTCACGAAGTTGATGTAAGATTCGAGTGTACTGTATTTATTTGCGCGGGCGGTTATTCTAGATGATCGCATAATCGACTTCGTACCCGGGAACTTAGAGCTAGGGAGCTCGAGCTCGCCGCCGCCGAATCCTGGGCCGGCCGTCGCCCGAAAGTCGAGTGATTTGGAATAAATTATATATAAAGAAAGTAGTTATTTCATTATTATTTTGATAAATTGTCAAAATTTTACACACTCAGATCTTTGATAGTGATGGAATATATGATACCGCGGTATACTTATACACGAATAAAGTTATTCTAGGTGCTCGGACATTCGAGGTAATTATCATAAATTTTTTCCATTTTTGTTCAACAACATTCACTTTCATGTAAACTGTAACTCATCAATTTTTTGTAAAAACTTTTATTTTACATTATTATATTTACATATTTACAATGAGAAGGATAAAATTGGAAAAGTATGTATTTTCACTTATTTAATTTCAATACAATTTTTTAAATTTTTGATTATTTTTTATCATATACTTTTATCCATCGTTTCGGTACTGACTGTTTTATTAATTCTTCGAATAAATCTGCATCCAAAGGTTTCTCTTTAGCTTCTTTTTTGTTTAAGTACCAATTCATTAACAAAAGTAAAGGGCTGCCAGTCGCTGGAATATTTTCATATACGACCTCGGCATCCTCTGTTAATTTTAATTTATCACCCATTTGTTCAGCTATCTTTTTACCCTTTGGTGGTAATGTATCTATGACCATTTTTTTATCTTCGATCTCTCGCCAGAGGCTGTCATCGGGGTCTTTACGGAAGTATGTTTCTGTAGCCATAAAGTTGGTTTAAAACTGAAGGTAGGATTAAAGGAAATAATTTAGGTCCATATTTTAAAAATTGTTTTCTTTTTTCTTCTATGCTTTTATTTTTCTTCCTTAAAATTTCTACAGGTGCACCTTGTGTTGCCAAAAGTTTTCTAGCTGTAGGTGACAAAATTA
>JANQFC010000071.1 GCA_028278035.1 Chlamydiales bacterium | reverse complement strand
AGTCCAAAAGAGTATAAAAGATTAAAAGAAAGCTATTCAAGATTACCTAAATTGCTTGATTTAGCTCAATTAGCATTTAATGTAATTTCAAAACAACCGCCATTTTCCGCTCAAACTTCAGAAGAAATTTTTTATAATATTTTATGTAAGAAAATGAAAGACCGACGTATCTGCCCTGAAGATATGGAGCAGCTTAAAGCTTTTAAAGATTGTGTTTCGGGAAAAACCCAAGATTTTCAAGAAGCTTTTATAAAGGCAATAAAATCTAATAATATTGAACTTATTTATTGGTTATTAGTTCATAAAAATAAGAAAATAAATATAAATACGACAAATTACTTAAATCAAACTGCTTTGCACATAGCTGTTTGGAAAGAAAATAGAGAAATAGTTGAGATGCTCTTAGATCGAGGTGCTGATATAAAAGTTAGAGATGATAATAATCGAACTGTTTTACACCTAGCTGCTATATCAGCTAATAAAGAAATAGTTGAGCTTTTGTTAGATCGAGGGGCTGATATGGAAGTTAGAGATGTATTTAATCAAACTGCCTTGCTCATAGCTGCTAAATCAAGTAATAGAGAAATAGTTGAGCTGCTCTTAGATCGAGATGCTGATATAGAAGTGAGAGATATTAATAATCGAACTGCCTTACACCTAGCTATTTGGAACGATAATAGAGAAACAATTGAGCTATTGTTAGAAAGAGAAGCTGATATAAAAGTTAGAGATATTAATAATTAAACTGTTTTGCTCATAGCTGTTTGGAGAGAGAATAGAGAAATAGTTGAGCTATTGTTAGATCGAGGTGCTTAAGTTACTTTAGCAGATATTAGAAATTCTTCTTTTTCTTCAATAAGATCATTACTTATAAAAGCTTATTTAAAACAAAATGCAAAGATATTAAAGGCATTAGGTATTGCTGCATTATCAATTGCTCTATACTATGGTGTGTCTGTAACTGCTCATAAAGAAGCCTGACTGGACGGCTCCGCTACTATAGGGAGTAAAGATTATTTTTATTCCGTTTACTGCAGTAGCCGGGTAGATCTCTCTTGAAAAATTAAATTTTTTTATGTAAGTAATTAAAGATAAACTTCTTGGTTTTTTATATATTAAGTTTGTAAGTAATTAAAAAATATGTCATCATTAATGATAACTAATTAATTTTTTTATTAAATAATAAATAAGAATAAAATTTATGCCTATAATACCAAAATTATCAACATATGCATGTCATAATATGAGCTCAAAAGAGTGCGAAAGATTAGAAAGATGGATAAGTCCAAAAGAGTATGAAAGATTATTAAAAGAAAGCCATTCAAGGTTACCTAAATTACTTGATTTAGCTCAATTAGCATTTAATGTAATTTCAAAACAACCGCCATTTTCCGCTCACACTTTGGAAGAGAGTTTTTATAATATTTTATGTGAGAAAATGAAAGATCGAAGTATTTGCCCTGTAGATATGAAGCAGCTTAAAGCTTTTAAAGATTGTATTTCGGAAAATACACAAGATTTTCAAGAAGCGTTTATAAAGGCAGTAAAATCTAATAACATCGAAGTTATTTATTGGTTATTAGTTCATAAAAATAACGACATAATTATTAATGCGACAGATCATTTCAATCGAACAGCCTTACTCCTAGCTGCTGAGTATGGTAATAGAGAAATAGTTGAGCTTTTGTTAGATCGAGGTGCTGATATAGAAGTTAGAGATAGGTTTAATCGAACTGCCTTACACCTAGCTGCTATATCAGGTAATAGAGAAATAGCTGAGCTTTTGTTAGATCGAGGTGCTGATATAAATGCTAAAAATGATAATAATCGAACTGCCTTGCACCTAGCTGCTTGGAACAATAATAGAGAAATAGCTGAGCTTTTGTTAGATCGAGATGCTGATATAGAAGTAAGAGATAATAAAAATCAAACTGCCTTACAACTAGCTGCTAGGTCAGTTAATAAAGAAACAGTTGAACTTTTGTTAGATCGAGGAGCTGATATAAAAGTTAGAGATATTAATAATCGAACTGCCTTGCTCATAGCTGCTGAACGCGGTAATAAAGAAATAACTAAACTGCTGTTAGATCGAGGAGCCGACATAAAAGTTAGAGATGGATTAAATCTAACTGCTTTGCTCCTAGCTGCTTGGAAAGGTAATAGAGAAACAGTTGAGCTTTTGTTAGATCGAGGATCTGATATAGAAGTTAAAGATAACTTAAATCGAACTGCCTTGCACCTAGCTGCTTGGAATAGTAATAGAGAAACAGTTGAGCTGCTTTTAGATCGTGGAGCTGATATAGAAGTTAGAAGTAATTATAATCGAACAGCCTTGTTTATAGCTGCTGAGCGCGGTAATAAAGAAATAACTAAACTACTGTTAGATCGAGGGGCTGATATAGAAGTTAGAGATGATAATAATCGGACTGCTTTGCTCATAGCTACTTGGAGCGGTAATAGAGAAACAGTTGAGCTATTGTTAGATCGAGGCGCTGATATAGAAGTTAGAGATGATAATAATCGGACTGCCTTGCTCATAGCTACTTGGAGCGGTAATAGAGAAATAGCTGAAATATTGAAAAATATTGAATAATATATAAACATCTCATTATGAGGCGTTTAAAAAAAATATAAAAAAAAATATAAATTTTTATTTGACTCCTATTAAAAAACATTAATAAAGTATAATATCTATAAAAAACAATAACTTAAAAAATTATGTTAAATAGAAAAAAAGCTTTAAATTTACTGGCAAACACAACATTTGAATCTCTAGGATGCACAGAACCGATAGCAATAGCCTTGGCAGTTGCTACAGCTTATAATGAAATCAAAGGCAATATCCAAAAAATCGAGCTGATCTTAGATAAAAATGTTTATAAAAATGCCTCTAATGTTTACATACCGGGCACTACTCAAAAAGGCATAAAATTTGCAAGCATTTTAGCGCTTTTTGCAGAGCCGTCCAAAGGACTCCTTCTTTTTGAGGATGTTTCTAAAAACAACATCAAAAAAGCAGAAGAGCTTTTAAAAAATAACATTGTTGCAATCTCTCACGATATCAATAAACACAAAATATTTATTGAAGCAAAAATAATCACTACTAACGGATATGTAAAAGCTACTATACAAAATAAACATGACAATATCGTAAAAATTGAAAAAAACGGTGAAATATTATTGCAAAAAGAAACTAAACAAATCTCTTCTGCAAAAGATGAAATCGTTGATTTTTCAATTCAAGATGTAATTGACATCTTAAATGAAATAAAAGATGAAGATCTAAACTATTTAACCGATTATGTTTCTATTAACTTACAAGCTGCAGACTTTGGGCTCAAGCAAGACCCTAAAATGAATATAGGAGCAGCTTTGAAGAAAATACTAAATAATGAAGATATCTTCCATAAAATCAAATATACGGCAGCCGCTGCAGCATCATCCAGAATGACAGGTCAAACAGTTAAAATCATCGGCTGTACAGGCTCTGGCAATCATGGAATTACATTTTTTATATCAGTCGGTTTGGCCTATAAGTTTTTCAAAAATAAAACCCAGTCTTTACAAAAAGCATTAGCATTCGGACTAATAATATTATCATATATAAAACAAAAAACAGGCCTTTTAGCTCCTATGTGCGGCTGCTCAGTTGCAGCGGGAGCTGCAGCCAGTGGCGCTATTGTCTATTTGCTGGGAGGATCAGATAAACAAGTTCTATCATCAATTAATTTAGTAATAGCAACCCTTGCAGGGCTTGTTTGTGACGGCGCCAAAAACAGCTGCAGTATGAAAATAGCTGCCAGCGCTTCAGTCGCCACAGAATCTGCTGCATTAGCTTTAAATAACATTTCTGTATGTAACGAAGGAATTACCGGCAACAGTCCAAAGGATACTACCAATTATTTAGCAATGCTTCACAGCGAAGGTATGCATAACATGGATTCAACAATTTTAAAAATATTTTCTAAAAAAGACGAATCCATTAAATAAACTTTTATTCTTTGATATAAGCCTTGATAATTTTTTGAACTTCTGTAGGCCTGTCTGACATGTCTGTTTGTGTATTTTCAATTTTCTTTACAATATCCATGCCGTTGACAACCTCACCAAAAATGGTATGATTCATATTAAGCCATGGAGTTTTTGCTGTTGTTATAAAAAACTGAGAACCATTGGTATTAGGGCCTGCATTGGCCATCGCTAAAATACCCGGTTTGTCAAAAGCAACATCAGCTATAACTTCATCTTCGAAATTTTTTTTCCAGCAAGACTCCCCTCCAGCTCCGGTTCCTGTTGGATCTCCCGATTGAATCATAAAATCTTTTATTACCCTATGAAATACCACTCCGTCATAATAATGATTATTAACTAAGGTAATAAAATTCTCACAGGCCTTTGGCGCGATCTCCGGCTTTAATTTAAGTTCTATAGTTCCCTGATTAGTCTGTAGACAAATTATTTGATTTTTTTCCATTAATATCTCCTTTTAAATTAATCAATAAAATAATGCTAAAAATTGACGAAAAAAACAATCTATATTGTAAATGGAATTACATATAGCAATATCATGATAAAATGACAAATGCTTCCCAAGAGCACAAAAACGTGCCAGATAGCATGGAAATAAGCAAAAAGCTTATCTGCTATAAAAAAAACGACTCCCAAAGTATAGAAAAAACCACCTAGCATTATCCACAAAAGCCCTTTCAGAGAAAGAGCGATAAAGATCGGCTTAATAGTAAAAATAGCGATCCATCCCATCAGTAGATAAAATATTGTAGACAATACTTCATATTTAGGACCAAAAATAGCCTTAAAAGTCACCCCTATAAAACAAAGACCGCATTCTATTCCAAAAATAATCCAACCGAAAGCTCCTTTCAGTACAACTAAAGTAAGCGGCATATAAGTTCCGGCAATTAAAAAATAAATACTTATGTGATCCAGTCTTCTCAATATTTTTTTAGCTGTTTGATGAGTAACTGCATGATATATTGTAGATGTGCTGTAAAGCATTAATAAAGAGCCCCCATAGAAGGAACTGCTTACAATATGCCAGACATTCCCCTTGGAGATAGAATTGTACAAAAGTACAATCAGGCCTATAAAGCTCAAAACAATACCGATAGCATGTGTAATACTGTTGGCTATTTCTTCTTTAAAAGTCTGAAAAGAAATTGTTTCTCTATCTTTTGTTTCCATAACTTTTTTATATATTTATATTAAACATATGTTAGCAAAAATAAAGATATTCTAAAAGACTGAGAAAAACAATCTAATAAAAAATAATTTATTATTTTTCTAATATGTTAACATCCATTATCCTAGATGAAAAATGGAAAAATTTGTGAAGCATCTTTTAGATTTTAATCAAATTCGAATAGAAAATACAAATCACTGCGCTTATAAGTGTCAAATGTGTCCTAGAGAAAAATTAACCAGAAATCTAGGTTTTATGAAATTTGAGGATTTTCAATATATAATTGATCAATTTCATGATTTTAAAAGCGAAATTCATATTCATGGATATGGAGAGCCATTATTGGACAATTTATTAATTGATAAAATCAATATAGCTAAAAAAAAACATCCTAATAGCAGCGTAGCTTTTTATACAACTTTAGGTGTAAAAAAATCCGATGCTTTTTTTGCAGCTCTTGCCAACTCCGGCTTAGATTATTTAATGCTGAGCTTTTATGGTTACACAAAAGAACAATATAAAAAAATCCACGGAGTGGATAATTTCGATCTAATCCTAAAAAATTTAAACACTTTATCCGAAGTTCGAAAAAATAAAAATTTAAAGGTAAAACTACTCGTTTCCAATCATCTAATGAAAGCTCAAATCAATTCAAATATAGATGAAGATATGATTTATAACTGGCTGTATAACCAACAAATCGATGAACTTGCAAACATATCACTTCATAATTACGGTAACGGCCGAGAATTCAACGAACATATAGATCAAAGTATATGTTCCGTAGCATTTGGAGACAGAAAAAAAATACTTCAAATTACCTGGGATTTAAAAGTAATCCCATGCTGTTTTGATTTTAATTCTTCAATAATTTTAGGTGATTTAAAAAAACAGAGCCTTCAAGAAATTTTTTCCAGCAAACAATATCAAAAATTCATAAAAGCTCACTTGACCAACAATCTGGATGATTATCCGATATGCCAAAAATGCGACAGGAATTTTTAAACTCCCCAATTAAAAGTGACCACACTTATTGGAAACAAGCAATATTCCACATCATGTACATCGTATAAAACTCGAACGACTATTGTAAATTTTCTATCACTCTTCTCATCTTTGCCTTTTATTTCAAGAACATGAGTTTCATTTAACCTTCCGATTTCATTAATTTCAAATGTTTTGCTCTGAAGTAAAAAACAATTTCCGGTGATTACATTCATAACAGAAAAATCAGGCAGCTCAACATTAATTGAAAGTTGATTTTCTTTTTCGAGCAAACTGCAAGTAATCGATGCTTTTGCTTCCCATTTTTTAATGCACTTGAAAACATTTTCAAACTCTTTATACTCAACTGTAGCAACTTGCGCAGTAGACATAAAACTTTCCTCTTTTCAAAAAAACGAAAGTTTATATAGCTTGTTAAAATATTACAATATTTTTAATTATCGATCTCTTCTTCCCAATTCAAGTCATGAATAAAAGCCTTGGGAATAGATATTTTATATTTAAAGCTTTTATAAAAACTTGCTGTATATACAAACAATTGCAGCAAAAAAGGCTTTATATCTTTAATGCAAAAAACTACATCTTTGAATTTCAAATGCTTTTTTATAAAACCAAATACAGTTTCTTTTTTTTGTTTCTGCAAATATCCATACATAAGCATACCAAAAGCAAGCTGTCTTCCGGTTCCTATTTTGGGCTGCAATATATCAGTTTCTGTTTCTATAAAATACTTGGACAGATTTGCATGAGATGCCACTAAATGAAGGCCGCTTGTAGCTCTGGGATTACATTCTATTGCATAAATCTTTTTTTCTTTTGTTTCGACAAAATCAAAGGAAATATGACCTGTGATATCAAGCTTTCTAATGAAGTTTCTAACCCATTTATAAATTTTAGGATGGCGGATAGCTTGAAAACTCAAACAATAATTAGAATTGGGCACATTATTTGCATAAACAGCATGAGCTTTAATCTTGCCGTTTCTGCAAATCGAATAAGAACAATAAGTTTTTCCCTCTATCCATTTTTGAGCTACCCAGGAATTTTTTTTATTGATCTTTCCATCAAATATATCCTTATCCGAACCTATTTTTTTTATACCCATAGATCCTCTGGAATAAGAAGGTTTTAAAACATATGGATAAGAAAAATCAATCTTTTCAATATCTTCTTTATTTTTGATAATAACAGAGGGTATTGCATCAATTTGATGTTTTTTTTGAAGCTGAGAAAAGAGCCATTTATTATGAAGCTGATTGATAATTTCAAAAGAAGGACAAAAAACCTCACAGTTTTTTTCTAATATGGGCTTGGCTTTAGCTACATATAAAGACTCTTCAAAAATTGGAATGACCACATCTATTTTATAATCTATTATTATTTGGTTTAACCTATCTTGAAATCCATCAAAATTAAATCTTGGGCTTGGTATTAAAAAGGATCTATCTACACAATTAGATATTCTGCATAAATGAGCTTTTGTGGAATCCGCTACAAAAACTTTGTGATTTTGCCTTTTAAAAGATCTAGCAAGATCTAACGCAGTGAAAAACCTACCGCCTGTTATTAATATATTCTTTTTAGTAATAATTACACCTAATTATAAATTTAAATAGAATGCCTATATCTATTTTAATTATAATTTGGCGCAATTAATTGCAATAATATTTTTTTCAATCAAACTATGATTCTTCTTTATATCCCATCATAGCAAACATTCTGCCTAATATTGCGCCTGCAACTGTATTTATAAGTATAATTCTTTTATTTGAAGAATAGCAACCAACAACTAAACCGCCAATGCCTCCGATTATTACACCTGCGATTTTTATAGTTTTTTGCGTTTTTCGTGTATATTCTTCATTTCGATAGGCATCTCTACCTACTACATATGCTGTTGCAAGCAATGAGGAATTAAAAAAAGCTGTGATTATTATATCCTCCCTAGCCTGCCCAATTGCAGGCCTATTAATAACAGGTGCAGCAACACCAAATAATATAGGTAATAAGGTTTTCCATTTTAATCTTTTTGAGAGTAAGGAATAATAAGAATAAACACAGCCTCCCACAAAATTTACCCCAATAATTCCATCTAAGTCAACTTTATAATGAGCTCCTATCGCTGTTAATATGCTGCCTGTTAAAATGGGCAAGCCTATTATTTTGCCTGTTGTTTTTAAAACTCTTTTTAAAGGAGTTGCTCCCTCACTAACAACTACTCCTCCAGCAGCCCCAGCAGGAATTCTTCCTAAAGAGCCAAATTGAAAAGGATATCCCTCAGGTTCTCTAACAAAAAACATTAATGCAATCGATCCCTGAGGTAAAGACGCAGGCACTCCTACATTACCTAAACCAGCCATTATTTTTTCCTCTTTTTAAATTCATCCAATTATAAAATTAAATCCTCTTCCATCACGCGAACCTCGCAGCGATCCATTTGCATCCAGCCGAAAAAATCGCAATGCAGGATCAACTTCATCTAGAATTTTCCTAGTAATAAAGTTATAAATACAATCAGTGGTATAATAATCACTATGCCCTGCAACTGCCCTGGTTACATCAATAGTATATACTTGATCGCTTGTTTGGCCATCAGATCCATACCCACCTAAAGAATATGCCATTTCAGGAAGAAGAAAAATTAGCGATAAAACCAAATCTCTTGAAGAATGAAATACAAAAATATTTCGTGTTATATCTCCTATTGTCGCCAGTCTATACCGGCCTCCATAATACTTACTGCTTAAATCATTCCACCTAACAGCAGGTCCTATACAAAAAAGATTATCTATACGGGCTTTAATTGATTGTCTGCAAATTGCTTCTAAAATCAATCTAGCCCCCATACTATGCGCCATTACATCCAGTCTTCGCACTCGAGATTTTAAAGCACGCAGCATTGGGTTCAACCTAGGTGCTAATTCATTAATTACTCTTGCTTTGGCTTTAATATAAGTCCTCCGTCCTGTTTCGAATAATGCAATCACGCTTATTCCAATATTAAAAGGCATTCCTATACCCAATAGATTAATAACACCTAAACATTTCATTAGAAATGGAATTTCACTCTCTGGAATATTGCCTCCTGGCCAAGTTAGTCCTATAATTGCATCATAACGGCCTTCCGCTTGCGGAATACGGTTATTGACTAATTCAATAATTTTTTGTTTTGTTCTTTGAAACGTCTGCAGAATATCTGCTTGTGAATTAAATCCATGAATTACAACTAATAGGTTTCTATCCTGCAAAGATAATTGATCTAAAGCATCTTGTAATGAAAAAGATCTAAATTGTATAAAAAGACTATCAGTAGCTTCTCCAAGCTGCCATTGACCTTCGTCACATACATTATCATCATCATTGATACCGTCTCTTCTTAAGCTTAATATTGAAATTGTATTGGATTCAATAGTTCCTCTAAGATTAGCAGCTCCTGCAGCCATAATATCTCCTTAAAAAAATTTATAAAATTTATACAACAATAAAATATTTTTTTTAATTTTTATTTTTACTAAATGTTAGAGCCCGCAATAAAACCTGTCGTCCAGGTATTTTGGAAATTAAACCCTCCGGTTATTCCATCAATATCTAATATCTCTCCCGCAAAATATAATCCTTTACATATCTTGCTTTGCATATCTTTAAAATTTACTTCTTTTAAAGTTACACCGCCGCAAGTTACAAATTCTTGTTTATTTGTGGATTTTCCTATCATTTGATAAGAATCTGAAAAAAGCTTTTCAGATAGTTTTTTTAGATGTTTATCGGTCACATCTTTTAAAGGCCTATCAAAAAAGCCTTTAAAAGAATCTAAAAAATAGTTCCAAAGATTTTTGGAAAAATTAAATATATTGGCATTAATAAGTTTTTTTGAAGGGTATATCTTTTTCAAATAAAGTAGTTTTTCTTCTATTTTTTTTAAGGATCTTAAATTGATCCAATTAATTTGCACTACCGCCTTATAATTTTTTTCATATAGATATTTTGCTGCATAAGCTGATAAATTTATAACAGCAGGCCCGCTAAACCCTTCATGGGTTAGCAAAATAGGACCTATTTGTTTAAAAGAAGTATCTTTTATTTTTATTGTTATCGGATCTTGAGAAATCCCACTTAATTTTTGAAGTTGTGATTTTTTGATTTTAAAAGCAAATAAAGAAGGTATTGGCCTTTGTATGCTGTGACCTAATTTTTCAGAGAATTCATACCCTTGTTTTTGACTGCCGGTTGTCAATAAAAGCTTTTTACAAAAAAGCTTTTTTTGATCTTTGAAATGAATTTCAAAAACCTCTTTATTTTTAGAGATTTTAGTAATATTTTGATTAATTTTAATTTCTACTTTGTTTTTTTTAGCTTCATTAAGTAAACACTCTACAATTGTCATAGAATCATCTGTCTTGGGAAACACTTTTTTATCTTTATCAACTTTAAGCTTCACACCTTTATTTTCCAGCCACTGGATCATGTCTTCGGAATTGAACTGATAAAATGCTGATATCAACTCTTTTTGTCCTCTTGGGTAATATTTGGCAAGCTCTTTGGGCTCATAAATAGCATTTGTAACATTGCACCTGCCTCCTCCTGATATTTTTACTTTAAAAAGCAAATGTGAAGTTTTCTCTAAAATTAAAACTTGAGCTTTTGGGCATTTTTGTTTGGCCCAAATAGCAGCAAAGAAACCAGCAGGCCCACCTCCTATCACTATTAAATCATACATATTTTTTACTTGTTTTAATTGCAGCTATAATATTTGATACTTACTTTTTGCTAAATAAAATCCTTATTTCAAATATTTATTTTTACAATTGCAATAAACCTATCTACCGATTAAAATATTGCTGATTTTAACCATTGAGGCAATAAATGGCTTTTTTAAATAATGTCCCAGATTTTATGAACGCTCTTGGCAATGATCTACATAACATTATAAAATCTGCCCCGGATCTAAATGGTGATTGCTTTAGCAATATAAAAAATATTTCAGCAACTGTCATAAAAAGCGCTAAACATTGTAGTAAAAAATTTATTTCTCATTATCCTACAACCTTTGTTATTCTTTTAGTGGCTCAAACAATAATCTTTGGACTGATCCCTTCTTTTTCACAATTAATAATGATTTATTTAAATTGGAGTACAGCTATTTACTATAGAAATCATATTTATACTGCAGTAAATATTCATGATATTAGAAATATTAATGAATTAACTGCATCATATGAAGAAAAAGAATCGTTAACCAAAATAATTAATATCGGAGCAAATTCAATAAATTTAATAGAATTTATTGGCAATATTTTTGGCAATCCTTTCAGATAAAAAAACGCATTAGTATACAAACTAAGATTTATTTCTATTCACATCTTTGCTAGAATAGTTATTAATAAACTTCATAATATCTGAAATTCTGAATTTTTAATTCTTTGTTAATTTAAAAATTTAATTTCATAAAAGATTAAAAAAATATGTTTAAACCAGAAAAAATACGTAATATTGCAATTATTGCCCATATCGACCATGGCAAGACCACTATGCTGGACAGTCTGTTAAAACAGTCAATGATATTCCACGATCATGAAAAAATCCCAGAAAGAGTAATGGACAGTTATGACCAAGAACAGGAAAGAGGAATAACAATTTTTTCAAAGCATACTTCGATCTTTTATAAGGATTTTAAAATAAACATTATCGATACTCCCGGCCATGCTGATTTTTCAGGAGAAGTAGAAAGAGTCTTAGGCATGGTAAACTCTGTACTACTATTAGTAGATGCTAAAGAAGGACCTATGCCTCAAACTCGTTTTGTTTTGATGAAATCTCTGCAAATGGGCCTGAAGCCCATTGTAATCCTAAACAAAATTGACCGTCCGCACGTTGACCCAGAAGGGGCATTGAATGCCACCTTTGATTTATTTGTAGAGCTCGGTGCCAGTGACGAACAGCTTGATTTTGCATATTGCTACGCTTCCGGTTTAAGTGGCTTTGCTATAATGAACATTGATGATCCCCAAGCAAACATGGAGCCTCTTTTTGAATTAATAACAAAAAAAGTGCCCGCCCCCAAAGGTGATTTAAATGCTCCATTCTTAATGCAGTCAGCTTCTATTTTTTATGATAATTATGTAGGCAGACAGGCATGTGGAAGAATATTAAACGGCAAAATAGAAATAGGCATGCCTATTTATAAAATTGATAAAAATGGCAACAAAGAAAATTTTCGTATCCAGAAAATTGAATCCCATCACGGCTTAAAAAAAGTCGAGCTTAAAGAAGCTTCTGTTGGAGATATTGTTGTAATATCCGGCATAGAAAATGTTACTATCGGCGATACTCTTTGTGCAATAGACAACACAGTTAAACTAAAATCTATTTCTATTGAAGAACCCACCCTTTCTATCGACATCATGGTAAACTCAGGTCCTTTTGCAGGAAAAGACGGCAAGAATATTACCATGAATAAAATCAAAGACCGTTTGATAAAAGAAAAACTTGCAAATGTAACCTTAAACATTGAAACCCCTAAAAGCATTATCGATAAAATTACAGTGTCCGGAAGAGGAGAGCTTCATCTAGCGGTATTATTAGAAGCTATGAGACGAGAAAATTTTGAAGTAATTGTATCTCAGCCTAAAGTAATTACAAAAATCATAGATGGGCAAAAACACGAACCTATGGAAATGGCCCATATTGAAGTACCGAGTGAATTTTCCGGCGTTGTGATTGAAGAGCTTGCCAAAAGAAAAGGGGAAATGCAATCTTTAGATACAAATGAGCATGATATAACAAGAATGAACTTTTTGATTCCTACAAGAGGTTATATGGGATGTCATAGTGAGCTTCTTACTTTGACAAAGGGACTTATTGTCATGACTTCAATCTTTGACAGCTATGCACCATGGAAAGGAAAGATTCCGGGAAGAACCAACGGCGTGTTAATTTCTATGAACAACGGCACAGCAAATGCATTTGCCTGTTTTGCCATTCAAAAAAGAGGCTCTCTGTTTGTAAAGCCCAGTGACCAGGTTTATGAAGGTATGATAGTAGGAGAAAACAGCAGGGACAATGACTTAATTGTAAATATTACAAAAGGCAAACAGTTAACCAACGTACGCTCCAGTGGAAAAGACGAAAATATATTATTAATTCCCCCCAGAAAAATCACATTGGAAGATTCTATTAATTATATACAAGATGACGAATACGTAGAGATTACCCCAAATAATATTCGTTTAAGAAAAAAATATCTTACAGAAAATGAAAGAAAAAAACATACCCGCTCGAAAGAATAAATTATTGAAAATTACCTAATCTTTTAAACTTTTTAGGAGCCGGTGCTGTAAAGCTCATTTTTTCTTCAGTTATTGGGTGGCTAAAAGCAAGCAAATAAGCATGCAGACACATTCCCTTCACAGGACTGGAATCTAATGAATATCTTTTATCTCCTAAGATTGGATGGCCTGCATCTTTGCAGTGCACTCTTATCTGGTGCTTCCTGCCTGTTTCTAGATTGAGTTTTAAATAAGTGAAATTCTTAGATCTTCTAACAACTTCAAAGTGGGTTACTGCAATCTTGCCTTTTTCTTTATTTACAGATCTAACGTTATATTTTTCATCTTCTAAAAGATAGCTTCGCCAAGTCCCTTTATTCTCTTTCATATTTCCAGAAACTACTGCCAAGTACTGTCTTGCAAGCTCGTGATTTTTAAACATCCGATTGAGCTTATCGACAGTTGTTTGATTTTTAGCAAACATCATAATCCCGGACGTTGCTTTATCTATTCTATGCACTACAAAAATGTTTTTGGTATTAAAATACCTTCTTAAAATGTATAGGGCATTTTCAGCTTTTTCATTATCTAAAGGAACACTTAATAAATTCTCAGGCTTGTTAATTATTAAAATATCCTTATCCTCAAAAATCACTTCTATTCCGTAGGGAATTTTTTTAACAATTTGTTTAATTATAACGGTGTGATCTTTTTCAATTATTTTTTTAGCATTTACCGTTAAAATATTATCTACATATACTCTCTTGTTTTTCAAAAGTTCCCTTATAGCCGTATTCGAAGAATCGGGATACATTTTTCTTAAAGCTTCTAATAATGTAGAGGTTATAGATGTTTTGTAATATTTCAAAATAAATCTTTGGATTTAGTTAGTTTATAACATCATATTATAAATGAATAACGAATTTATCTCTTTGATTAAAAAAGGTTTTGTTATATCTAATATCTTCTTAACGGCGGCAAAAAGGATGGCCTTCTTCTATGTCCTGATGGCAGGGGTGGAGGAGATAAAAATAAAGTTCTGTTACCCGGCGGGGAGCATACAACATCCTCTTGTATTCTTATCTCTTCAACCAAACAATCAGATAAGTAATGAATTTTCTCTCTCATAAGGGTTTTGAAAATATCAACTACCTTCCCAGCTTGTTCAACAGGTAAAAAACTTTTAGGATTTTTGATTATTTGCTGTATGCCATACACATAATCAAACATCTCAAAACTCATAACTGGCAAAGGTCTTTCATTAAGCATCCACTGCAGTATTTTTATATAAGTCTGCTTAGATACAACGGGGGCATTATCGAAAAATTCACGAGCATATTTTCTGATTGCATAAACCGACTTTCCTTCAACAGCTGCCAGAGTATCTTTCATATTACTTTCCTTTTTTATAAATATGATTAAAAATTAATTAATATTATTATTCATATTCATAAAAAATCAACTGAAATATATACTCTTGAGCTATTACAAATTTTATTTACACCATAAGGAAAGTTTACGCTTATGATCCTTACTCTAAACTTTAATGAATCAGGAATGTTAATATCTCCTAATTCTTCTTTTTTAAATTTAACCTTTTTAGGTAATTGCCAACTGCAAAAAGCAGTACAAAGTTATAAACAGCAAGAAATTAAAATAATAGCTCTCGCAAAAAAAATCATAGCTGTAAGCACTCCGCCAAACACAAAAATCACTCAAATGATTTTTAATTTAAACAGATCTACAAAAATAATCACTAGTGAAAGTTCTTTTACAAACCTTCATGAAATGAACTTAACAAACGAAGAAAAACAAGATGTTAAGAATTATCTGACAGCTTATAAAAATGTTAATAAAGAAAAACGAAGAATAATATTAGAAACTTGTACAATTATTGGGTTGGTGTTTTTTGCAATTATTTTAGGAGCTTGCAGAACCATAGAGCGCAGCACAACTATTTAACATAATAAATAATAATGACAATAAAACCCAAAAGCTTAGTAGACATAACATCTACATATATTGCCTTAAACCGTCATAAAATTAAATTATCTCCAGATACTCAGGGCCCTCAATTGCCGGCTGAACTGTTAAAAATAATAAAAGCAAAAGTTATTAAATTAAATGAAGAAGTGCAAAAATATTTACAGCAAGAGTCTCCGTTTACTTCTGCTGCTTATGAAGGAAAAGTTGATATACTGCAAGAACTTATGATTTATTATAAATTTACAGTACACTCCACTAGTAGCTTAGGCGATACAGCTTTGCATAAAGCTGCTTTATCAGGACAAGTTCCAACAGTAAGATTCTTGATCAAAAATGGTGCTAATGTAAACGCCAAAAATTTTCGTCAACAAACCCCTCTGCATGAAGCTGCAAAAAATCATGTGTCTTCTCCTGAATCTAAAAATATGATTGAAGTCATACAGCTTTTAATAAATAACGGCGCTAAAGTTAATGCCCGTGATCATTTACAAGCAACCCCTCTTGATGAAGCAGGCTCCGTAGAAATAGTAAAAATTTTATTAGGATATAATGCTGAACTTGGGCATCCCCATCATCCATTTGCTAGACAAGCAGAAATTGATGCTTTTCTTAAACAGAACAAAACAGGTTACTGTCTAATTTCATAATATATTTTATTTACTAAAAAAAATATATATATAAACTTTTTTTCAAAATTAACAATTAAAGTTTATTTATTAAAATCAACCGCCTTAAAAAGGAGTTTTATATGTCAGCAGCAGATTCAGTAAAAAAATTTGGACAGCAAGTTGTAGATTCATTAACACATCATCCAGAAGATAGGGTAGAAACTATAGCGGGAAAAACGTGTGTAGTAAGAGAACAAGCTCTTGATGTATGGGCACACCGTCAGTCTCAAACTGTTCTTAGCTCTCCAGACGGAAAAATGGATGGCCTTTCTGTTGAAAATAGAGGTTCGTCTGCTAGCCAGGCTAGAGGAAAGTGTATGAGTGCGTTGGAAGTGATAGCTCAAACAAAATATCCAGAAGAGAAGAGATAATTGTTTATTAAATAGAACCACGAAAAATGCAATAAAAAGATTTTTTATTGCATTTTTTAAATAAAATAAATTGAAGAATCATGACATTTTTTTGATGTTTAAATTCATTCTTCTATAAAAACCAAAAAATTATTGATAACCGGCAAGCAATGGTCTAAAATATATAAAATTGAGTTTGTCCCCAAAAAATCAATAATTAATTTTTATAGTAAATATATTTTTTAAATAATTTTATAAAAAAATGAAAATTATTTATTTTTATTATTATTTTAATTGTACTTATGCAATAATAATTCCAGATTTTTTAAAAGGGAGTTAATAATATGAACAGTATTTCAACATTTCTTTATGAGCAAGTAAATAATTCTTACTCAACAATAATTCAATCAGCTAAATGGGCCGGTCGCAAAATACATGATAGCTACAATTTTATTTTACCTCATAATGCCGTTACAGGTAATAGAGAATTCAGGCTTATTCCCGTTAGTGTAGAAAAATTTTTAGGAAACAACCTTTATCCAATATATCTAGAGTCTGCAGGCAGCAGAACTATTTCTTCAAAGCTGCAAGAAGAAATTACAGATATTGGCAATAAACTTTCTAAAGAAACTGCTAGAAAAGGATTAGATTATGAATTTACAGTCCTCGATTCTAATATAACAAACGCCTGGGCTTTGCCAAACGGAAAAATTGCCATTTATGAAGGACTTATTAACAAAATACATAAATTTTATCTAGAAATGCAAAATAAATCCTCTGATTATAAAGATGTAAATATTGAAGATGTGAAAGCTGCTGTATTAGCTCATGAAATTATTCATTCTGATGCCAGACATACCGCTAGAAATATGGAAATTACTTTGCTTGCTCAGCTTATGATTTTTGTTTGTAAAAAAATAACTTCTTTCTTTATCCAAAATAAATTAAAACAAAACCGTAATTCGATTCAATCTATTGCAAATAACATATTTCAATTTTTAAATGACAAAGCTCTGAATTTATATCTTCATGCTTATTCAAGAACTCATGAACATCAAGCTGATACATATGGTATGGCCCTTATGCATAAAGCAGGGTACAATCCAAAAGGAGCTTTGGTTCTTCAAGAAATGTTTATGATGATGGAAGGTGGAAAGCCTTCGAAACTGCATAGGTACACTTTTGGATGGTTAAGATCTCATCCATATGCTTCCGATCGATTAGAGACAAATAAAGCAATGTTAAAAACTCTTGAAGTTTTAGATCAAACACAAAAAAACCAAAACCCACTTTAATAGATGTGAGTCTTTTTAGCTCCCAAAAATGCAAATAGCCACTCAGTAATATAGTTTAGACGCATTTTTTAAAACAATTAGATATTATTTTTAATTATTAATAAAAAATATCTTAAAATTTTCCTAATAAAATATTATTATAATATGTTATCATTTAACATTAATTATTAAGTATTTTTTTAATAGGAGGTATTATGTTAAGTTCAACTGAAAATAAAATTAAAAAAAGATGGTTATATACATTATGTGTTTCTAGCGGAATGAGCCTGATTTTTTTAATTATCACTTCGCTCTCCAGTCCTAATTTTCAATCTCTAACAAATTATATGGGAACAAAAATGGTTTTTCTAATGATTGCTCTTAACATCATTTTTGTGCTAGTGTGGTGTAATATTTACTATCGATGTGCATATAAAAAGCCGGGAAGAAAATTGTTAGCATTTAATTTAATATTAACCCCTCTTTCACTTATCTACACAATACTTATAAGATTAAATATATTTTCGTTTATACCTAACAAATCAGCTTATACTGCTTATGATCATATCTGTTTTATTTTAGGCTTAGCTATTAATGTCGTATTTTTTATTTTCAGTTTTAAACTTTTTAAATTAAATAAAGAGCTTCAAAACCGTTTAGTAAATGAATCCAAAGATTAGTTTGATTGATAACTAATCTCACGAATTATATAAAAAAGTCCTTTTTGAAAGGACTTTTTTATTAACTTCACATAAGGGCTAAAATTTTTCAAGCATTGTCGTTCGAATATGGAATAAATTTAATATTAAAAAAAAGATTTTTATAAATTGAAATTAATTTTTTTTTTATTTATAGTTATTTTTTTTAAATTTCAGGGAAATGCTATATGGCTCATCTAGTCTCCATGCCTCTTGTGCAACAGGGAGAAAAACATTATCATACTCATACCCATACTCATAACTATTATGTTCCTTTAACAGAAGAACAAGCTGATCTGTATATGAAAACTAAAAAATATACAGATTATTTATTTCTAAAAGCAAGAAACGATTATTATTATTTGGCTTTAAACGGCGAAATTAAACCCGCAATAAAACCGGGTACCGGTCAATTCATGACGCCTGCTTTAGCAAAAGATTTATTCGAAAAACGAAAAATTACCGAAATGGAAAAAGATAAAGTTACTTTAATGACAGAAGGTATTGGGGGATTACCAAAAGCCCCTTTACTATGGAAACAAGTTAAAACAGATATATGCTGCACTATAATAACAGCTATTTTCTGCTGCTGTTTCCCCTGTTGTTGGGTAGATGACTGTAGCAATATAAAAAGGGAACATGCCGGTATTATTAGATTACAAAAAAAACCTTAACAACCTTTTTACTACTAAAAAGCCAAAAGATTTAATATATTTTTAGATCTATTATATCTTTCAGCAATATCAAATGCAGATCAGTTCCGTTAATCAACAGCCTTATTTTCTAAGCTCCTAATATAAGATTAAAAACTAAGCCCAATTGATTAACAAATTCATTATTGCTCTGTCTTTTCTGCTGTTGCTTTTCTACTATGCCTTTTTCTTTAAAATTTTTCTTTTACTCAAGTAGTCAACTATTAAAACATCTTGTTAAACCAGCTACTAGACATAAATACCTTAGAAAATATTACGCAATAGGAAAAATAAATTTTTCATAAAAAATACTTATCAACAATTTATTAGGAGGAGATTATTGACAAAAACAGCAGACTAATGCAGCATTTTATAGCTAGAAAAATTCTAATTTATAATATTATCTCTATGATCGATTTTATTTTCTTAATTATTTCTGAAATTATTGAATGGATAATTAGAATGATGACACTAATTTTTGGCCGAATTTTTAATTTATTATCTCAGACAATAAAAAAGCTCTTCAAAACCAAGTAACACCCAAAAATCTATTTCCAATACCTATCCTAAATTAATATTAATTAATAATTCTCAAAAATACTTTTTTTCATACTCTACTCTCTTTTTTTAGAAAAAAGATATCTGAACTGTCCCCCAAATAAATCCACAAAAATGTAGAAGTTCATCATAAACTTTTCAACTAAAAAGAACATGAACGATGAAAAAAAATTTACAGAAGAGCAAATCATAAAAATCTTAGAAAAAACTCAAAAATAGAAGAAAAACAAAGAGAAGAATATAATAACTTTCTATCCGTATAGTTCTCTTAATAAGACAACGCTAATCAAGATGGCTAAACCTACAAGATTATTCTTCCAATAGAGAGCTAATATTATACGGAATTTCCCTATGATGATGGTATCCTTATGAAGCAAGGTCCGTTATAATCTATTGTAAAAAATTGTGCAAAAACTAAAAAGACATTTAAGCCTTGCGAGCCAACTGCCTTATTTTCCAAACTATAATTACTGGTTATATTGCGAACTTTTTCATAATTAAAAATAAATGAATATCTTTTAAAATTCGAAAGCAAAACTTAATTCAAACAAAGTAACTTTATATTTTTTTATTCAAGCATTTGTTTTATTTTTTGAGCTAAAAAAGAATAATTCTCTAGAGGCTCATTATGCATTTGAGGTATTCCAATAAATATTTTATTATCTTTAGGACATTTTGGATCTTGCAGTAATGTTTTTGCTAAAGATGCATCTTGGTGAATAATGCCATCGTCTTTAATCTTATGGCTATCTTTTGATTGCATAATCTCATAATTTCTTACGTTAGCAGTTTGCAAAATAATCTCAGGGGTTAAAAGCTTTTTGCTAGATTTTACAGAACTCATATTCCAACCAAATAGTTTTGCCAAGAAGCCTAAACTTTTACTATTTGTTAGAATCGATACTAATTTACTCATAGAATCAAATGTTCTACTTTTTACAAAAACATACTTTATGCCCTTTTTCAACTTATGAATACTTAAAGCTTCTCCCTGAGTACCTGCACCAATAGAATGTCCATATCCAATGATTTGTTTAGCGCCTAATCCTTTTTTTTCATCTTCTAAAAATGTCAATATTGCACGATAAGCTTTTGCCATTGCATATCTATTTGGTAAACCTGTACTAGCCCCTACACCTGGATAATTGAAAACAATTCCATTAGAATTTATCTCGCTAAGTATTTTTTTGAATCCTTTTTCATCAAATAGTTTATCTTCGTAAAATTCAGCATTTCCATTGGATGCTACTAACCATCTATTATTGTTAAAAATATTTTGTTTTCCTAGGATTACAGCATCAATTTTATATCCATCTGTTTCTATTGTGATACGTTTATATTTCCACTCACTTTTTAAATCAATAGCTTCTCTTCTTACATTTGCATAATTTTTTTCATAACTAGCAGCTGGTAGAAAAGCAAATTTACCCAATAAAGAATGAATACGCTTATGTATCAAAATTGGAAATAGTATAAATGATAAAATCTGTTTTACTATTGTTGTTATTTTATATTCAGTATTATATACATAACTACTAGATAATGCCGTTTTTTGAGCCATTTCTTTTTTAGTAATAGCCTCATAATTTGAGTGTTTATAAAATGCATTTTCACCAATTAGTGTATCTCGAAATGATTTTGATGAATCAACATTTGCAAATGTTTTATCTCTACTAAAGACTTGAATAGTACTCATAATTATTAACCTTTTTTAATAGTTTTCTAAAATCAATTCAACAACTAAATCCAAGATTCCCTCTAACACTTAAAACTCCTTCAATAAAAAGGGAATGCTATTATAATAAGTTAGAAATAAATTGTCAATTTTTTAAATAGAATTATTACAAATAATTTTAAAAATTATTTTACATACCGCAACAAAACAACATAAATCTCAAAATATAGATGAATAGAAGGATTCATATAAGGTAAAGAAAAATATTGAAGAGTCAATTATAACAACAATAGAAGAACAACAAAAGATTACAACACTACAATTGCGTGCCTTTACGAGTAAAATGGGCGTACATTTTTATGAAGGGGGTAGGAAATTTACAAAATTACTATTCACAAAATCTGGATTTTCAGTGAAAAAAGTTGAAGTGTGTGAAGAAGAAGGTTTTCGTTTTAAAGCAATAAAAGTACCAGAAGAAGAATACTCATCTTAAACGCCTCATCACAGGAAATGCCCTACCTTATTTTCAAAACCCGGTTACTGGTTACGTTACGAACTTTTGATTGGGCATCTATAGACGAATCAGTAGCCATATTCACTAAAAATACACTTTTTCTAAAAAGCAGCCTTTAATTTGCTTTTTTTAAAAAAAAGATTTTATAGAATATTTATATAAAAACGCTAATCATTAAATACTTACGATAAAAATCATACTTGAATAATAATTAATTACATATTATTATAATTAATAATAACAAAACTTTAACTTTTTAATTTAAATTATAAAATATGGCAATTAATAATATAATAAGTTCCGAGCTCACAAGGATAAAGCAAGAATTAGACAATATCTCTCCCTCTATTCTAAATCCCAAAAAACCTCTTGTTTATAAGAATTTACAAGATCTTATAAAATTTAAGCTAAATCTACTCCAACAATCCGTAAAAGCTAAAAAAAGATATTATTCCCTACTAAGAAAAAAACACTTTGAAATTGAATTTTCCAATAATATAGAACCCATTATTAAAATTCAAAGATTGCTAAGAGAAAAAATAGAACGAAATAATGAATACAAAAAAGAAATGAAAGACAACATAAAGGAATTATTTTCAGACTTAAATCCTCAGGCTATTGAGCTAATTGCCGAAAATATTACAAAAAAAGCTATGCAGAGCCGCTCTTCTCAGGAAGTTTGTATTACATATAATAAAAAGCAAAAAATGCAATGCTATATTGACAATCATCATCCAGACAAAAGAGATGTACACTTTGTATTATCTTACGAAGCAACAGGATCTTATAAAAATATTTTTTCTTCTAAAAAATGTACCTATTATTGGAAAAATAAAGAGTCGCAGATCTATCTTACAATGATCCAAAAAATAAAATCATATATACATTTGGCTGATAGAAAAAAGGAAGTTGAGGCTGCAATGATTCATACTTTATTAAAAAATAGATATATCACAGAAAGCCCACTCGTGTTGATGAATAATACAAAGCAAACAATATTTGTTCAAAAAAAATACTTATGTGATTTTCAGGATATATTAAATAAATCCCCTAATAGAGATCCAACAATTTCAGCAGGGCTGTGCCGAGAAATAATCAATATTGCAGAAGGACTTAAATATATGCATAGTAAAGGGTGGGTTCATAGAGATATTAAACCTACTAATTTATTTGTAACACCAGACTTCCATTTACTAATCGGAGATTTGGGTATTATTACTGAATTAAATAAAAAAAGCCCAGCAGCAGGAACCTCTTATTTCATGCCTAGCCAGCATCTTTTATCCATCTATCCAATAGAACAAACATCCAATCAAGACTTTTTTGCCTTAAGCCTAACTTTAGCTCTAGCAGTATTCAAAGACAATCTTTCTACTAAATTCTTACCAAATCATTCCGATTTAATACCTTTTCCCGACATGCGAAAAAAAGAATTAGTTACTGCCAGAAAAAAATTTTCATATAATACAAGGTATAATTCCAATGGACAACCCATTTATTCAAGTGATTTTTCTAATAAAATGATGTCGATACATAAAGCTACAATAATTCAGGAAATATCCAAACACGGTTTTTCTAAAACTCCAATTTCCGATGCTACGGACAGTCCACTCAAATATCAGCTTATGAATATTGCAAGAACCAATAAAATGATATTTGAAACACAAATACAACAAGCAAAAAATATTAAAGACTTAGAATGGCTTGTTACTAAATTACAATACATCCCTGAAAAATTAAAAAAAGAAATCATTTTTGACTTAAGATTCACTAAATTAACTTTTGATATATTGACCGATACAATTAATGGAGATTTTGGCTATTTTGGAAAACAACCTATTACAGTAGAAGAGATTGTTGCCAGACTTCAGAATTTACTAACAAGTTTTTCTTCTTAAAAAATTATATTATTTTTAGATGAGAACTGAAATTTTATCATTTTTTCAAATTTTTTTAGATGTTTTTTAAATCTCATTTATTTCGTAATTTTCCTTAGCCAAGAATAAGCTGCTTTCGCTGAACCTGATCTTATCATAACATTTTCAATGAATGCTATAATCGGCTGAATCCTTGGCTCTCTAAACGTTTGATGAATTTCTCTAACATCCTTCCGAACAGAAATTTCATCTATTTTCTTATCACCTTCAAATATCGATAAACAACTTACGCAAAAACCATGCCCTGAAGTTCCATCATATAGCATAAGCTCATATCCTTTTACAGGATCCTTAATAAACAATTCTTCTTCACTAAAACTTATCTTATATTGATTTATTAAAATTTTTATTTCCTCAGGATCATATGCAAATATATATGAATCCAAATTAGCAATTTTAACATCTGTCAACTTTTCGCGTTTAAATGTCTCCCAAGCTTCTCTAGAAGGTGCAAGCACAATCGAAGATCCAATATGTAACAAGCCATCATACTCAGAAACTAGCTCACTCCCTATCTCAGACTGAATATAACGACGCTTAAACTCTTCAAATGATTGACCTTCCTTAGGATATTTTACATAAATGCCGCAAGAGGTTTCCTGCCAATATAATCCTTCATAATAATGTTCCGATCCAAATGGACTTCCTGCTTTTAAAGCAAGACCAAAGTAATAGTCTAATTGCTTATCTCCATTTCCAACAAAAGGTCGAAGTTGAACAGCAAAACCATAGCTATCTAAAGACAACTTCCATTGTGTTGCTTTAAGCTCTAAAACAGCAGGAAGATATCCCATATCTGCTGCTAATGAAAATGTTTCAAAAGCTATTGAATAGAGCCTCTTAGAATCACCCCCTACACCCATTATCTCATTATAAACGTACTTAAAAAGCGCGAAGTCCTTAGGATAGTAAAAAAATTTTTCCAAGTCATGAATAGAAAGAGAAGAAAAATCTTTTTCCTGATCTTTTCCCCATTTTATTGCAAAATAAGCTTGAGAAAGCTGGATTTGAGAAATAACATCTCTTTTTTCTACCGCTTCTTTAAATAATCTTTGACAAACTTCTATATTTCCTTTAAGTAATAATCTAATTTCATCGATATTACCTCTTGCATCCCTTATAACATCAAGATCACTATCAGCAGTACTACTAGTTGGATTTATATGTAGATAGGCAGCAACACGTGTTAAAATAGACATAAAAATCTTTTCTTGTGAAAATAAATTATGCAATCAATTTTAATATCTTATTCAATTTCAATACAAATAAAATGATATCAAAAAATTAATAGACTATAAAAATTTCTCAACAAAACTTTGACAATTGTTAAAGCTCTAAAAAAAGAATTATATGAAATAAATAACTTAACAAAAATAGCCTTATTTCTAGAACTCCAGTTACTAAGTCATATTATGAGCTTTTCCCTGGCTAGTCTTAAAAGAAGATTTCAAAGAATCATTCTTTTTCTACTAGAATAGCCTCATCATTGTTATTTATTTGATTTAAAAAATTTGAATTAGTAACAACTTTTTTACCTGATTTTTCTTCCAATTTTTTTCTTGCATTACCAGCAATATTATCACCTTCTTTTGCAGCTTTTTGAATAGCAATTTCTGTAATAGACGCTTCATCCAACATAGAAAATATAAGCTCTAGATCACTCATATGATCTCTTAGATTTTCTTTTTTAAGCTTTTTTAATTTTTTATGTTCAGATGATTTTAATCCAAACGAGCTTTGGATATTTCAGCTGTCAATATTACATATTCTTTATCTTCTTTTACTCCTCTTTTTTCCCATTCATCAGTTAGTTTTTCAAATTTTCATCAGATCTTTTTTTAATTTTTTACAGAAAAGTTAGGGATGTATATTTCTTATTTTATATTTTTTTAAAGTTTATTGTGGGACCGTGTTGCAAAAAAAAGATCCTTTTTTTAGAGAACTTTTAAAACTCCAGTAACTGGTCACGTTATGAACTTTTTCATGACTTAATTAAAAAAAATTAATGAATTATTCTGTTTTGTTAGCTCTATTTGTGCATCTTTCACTATTAGGTTTAAGAAATTAGAAACCTGCAATTCAATTCTTTTATAATAAAAATAATTGGTAGTATATTATTCTAGCTAAAAAACAAGAAAACAAACATGTTGAGAATAAATCTATATGGTATAGCTGGCTCTTTGACATGCGCTTATTTTTCACTAAAGAAAGTATCATCTTTAATACCTATATGTGAGAAATTAATAACAATAGCAGAAACATGTTCAAAGAATAGAGAACAATTGACCAATAGTGTGCTCTTTTTAACTCATAAATGGTTTTATAGCTTATTGCATTCTTTTCATTATATACCTAATCCAACTCTACCAACTTGTGATGATGAATATAATTTGGCAAAAGAATGTTTAATGATTGAAAACGTATTCTTGAAGATTACAAACGCTTTTCTTGCTATTACTACTGGCCTTTTAGTACACAAAATAATATCAGAGCCAAATTTCTGGACATTAAAAATTACTAATCAAGAACATCAAGGACAAGGTTATACAATATGTAGGTATTGGTTGTTAGGAATGATTCCTTCTGCAGCTTTTTATTATAATAGGACTCAAGTTGAAAACAGTTGATTAATTTAAAAAACCTTTCGTATCCATGTCAACTTCAATAACTATAAAAAATGAAAGCTATATTCCTCATAAAGTAAACTCCTATTTTTTCCCATTCAGTTGGCTTTTGTAGATTACTTAAGTTCTTTTTGCTACAAGCTACAGAAATAAATATTAACATTAAAAAAGAATTTTATTTGTTTTATAAACAAGCACAAAAAAGCCCTCTTTAAAGAGGGCTTTTTTTTTAACTCCGGGTGAAGGATTCGAACCTACGACCAATTGATTAACAGTCTTGAAAAATTATCTCTGAAAATTACTCAAAACTTCCTTAAATTAACCTAAATTCTATAGCATAGAAAGACAAATAAAATTTTACAAGAATCTTTACCCATCAAAGTTAATCTTTGTCTATAAAAGGTTATATTGAATTACGGTTATATTACGACATTTTTTTCCAAAACAGAATGATATCTAAATTAAGAGATTATTATAATCTATAAAAATTAATCCCTTATTATTTTGTTGCTCAAAATATATTCTCAACAAATTAAGTTTAAATATTCTTTGTAATCGTCAAAAATTGTTTCTTTAATTGATCTATATAGTAAAACAATTATTAAAAAGTCCATTGAAAATTAATCTTAGCTTGATTTACAAAATAGTTACTTGCAAATTCTCCCTTATAAACAGCAAAAAAAGTAAAGTCCTTTTTCGTGTAGATAACTCCTGCTTCTGGAGAGAAAAAATCTTTTGACTTTGAAAAAGTATCCACTTTCAAAACATAACTTTCTTCCGTATTATTTACAAATTGAGCCTTAAATTTATTTCCATTAATACGAAATTTTCTTACCCAACTAAATGACAAATAGGGTCTCATACAATCAGATGATAGTTTAATGTCTTTAGCAATATTTATTCCTAAATCGCTTCTCATCATATTAGAGCTCTTATTTTTTACTTCTAAGTTTAAACTTTGAGCTCCATGTTCTTTATATTTTGGTTGATAAAGATAAAAATAATCTAATATTCCAAACAAATTTAAAAGGATTGATTTAGTAGAGTTTTCTTTTGCTTTTAATAGATTCAAATTAGCTCTTAAATGAGTTGTAAAAAAATAATCAGTATGATTATTCATAGCTGTTCGATCAATTGATGAAAAAACAATTTTTCTTTTTACATCATAAAAATTTCCTCCACCTAAAAAAGAAATATCAGTAATCAGATTTATTCTTTTTATATTATAACTTCCATAAAGCGCACCAAAAACCTTATGAATATCTGCATGACCAACAGAATTATTCCATGAAAGTCTTGTATATTCATAACCTGTTGCAGTTCCAATAATGGCCTTATGTTCCAAACATCTATCATAACCTAAAGCAAGACCTCCAGAATAAGTATCAAACCCTCTTAATTGTTGATATCTATTAACATTTGTAAAGTTGCCAAAAGGTGCTAACCATAAATTATTTCCTTTTGTTTTTTGATTAGCATTTAATGAGCAAGTATTTTCACTGCAAGGCAATCTTATCATTTGATCTGAAAGAATTGATGCAATTAAAGCATTATTATCAAGATTTGCAAGTTCAAAAGCTCCAAAAAGTCCTGGATGAAGCTTATTTAATGCTGCATTTAAATCTGAATCATTAAGAGCATCCATAACATCCACAACATTTTTAAGATCCGTATTCGGTTGAATATTTAAATCCTGTAAATAATTTTTTACAGCCATTGGATTGCCAGGATCAATTGCTTTTCCAACAAATAAAATTGTATCAAGCAAAGTAAGTTGCGCGATTGTATTTCCATTAATCAAATTTAGATCAAAACTAAAGCCATCAGGATAATTAATTTCACCCCATAGCTGATTAATTCCACCAGAAGCTGTTAAAATATCATAAGTAGTTCCTTCATAAAGGGAGCCTGTAGGAGTTTGAACTCTCAAAATAGCTCCTGTATCAATAGTCGCAGATCCTGTTGCAATAATTTTATCGCTTGTCGAACCTTCTATTTCAACTTCATAAATCGCTCCATCAGCCTGAGAATAATCTCCAGCAATATTGATAGTGCCAACTGAATCACCAGGAGAGATTGTTCCTGAATTTAAAACAATACCATTATATGTTCCATTGCCTGATATCGTTCCGCCATTAACAGTTAAAATTCCTAAATTACCAGATCCTTTAACTCTTCCATTAGAGCCCAATAAAATGTTACTTGAGCTCAAAGATCCTCGAACATCTAATATTCCTCTATTAACTGTTGTTGTTCCTGTAAGATCACTATCTCCTGAAAGAATAAGAACATCTATTCCATCTTTAGTAAAATTACCATCACCAGTAATATTTCCTGAAAAGATTGTTGATTTATTATCTCCTCCCGCTGTAAGAGTAACTCCTGTTGCTATATCTACTGTTCCACTACCCGCTAAAGAACCTATTGTATTAGAATGGTCAACATCTAAAGCGGCATCTACTGTAAAAGCACTAGAAGAAGAGAGAGCTGATGTAGATCCTGTTTGTATAGTGCCAGTAGAAATTAAAGTAGTTCCTGTGTAGGTATTACTTCCCGATAAATTTAAGGTTCCAGATCCATTTTTTTCTAAATTTCCTGTACTACTTAATATACCTGATAAAGTGCCTGTGCCTGAATCAACGTTAATTGTACTTGTACCTGCAAGAGTAATATTATTTGATGCACTTATAGATGAGTTAAGATTTAAAGTAGCGCCATCAGATATTGCGATAGTTCCTGTGCCTGCCCCATTCTTATGGGCTAATGTCAATGTTCCTACTGAAAGAGTTGTTCCTCCTGAATAGGTATTGTCTCCACTTAATGACAATATTCCAGATCCATTTTTTTCTAAATTTCCTGTACTACTTAGTATACCTGATAAAGTACCTGTGCCTGAATCAATATTAATCGTACTTGTACCCGCAAGAGTAATATTATTTGATGCACTTATAGATGAGTTAAGACCTAAAGTAGCGCCATCAGATATTGCAATAGTTCCTGAGCCAGCTCCATTCTTATGGGCTAATGTCAATGTTCCCTCTAAAAGAGTAGTATCTCCTGAATATGTATTATCACCAGAAAGGACTAAAGAACCTAGCCCACTTTTATTAAAACCTCCGGTTGAACTAGCTGTACCGGATATTGTAAGCGTAGTACCATCATCTACAGATATAGTTCCAGATGTTTCAAATATATATTCTCTAGTAGAAGTAAATGAAGCAGTTGTATTCAATGTGCCACCTCTTAATTTAAGATCAGTACGTGTATCCCCTAAATTATTATCTGAACTTACCTGAACAGTTCCTGCAAATAATCTAAAATTATTTACATAAAAATCATTAACACCTGAAAGAACTAATGTTCCTTCATCAAATTTTCTAAGAGAACCTTCATTCACATTACCTGTACCAGTGATAGTTCCTGCTTGTTCAAATATTACTCCTGGTGATGGAGTAATTGAAATACTAGCACCAGACCCATCTACATTAATTGTCCTATTAGATGTAAAGCTAGCTGTTATAAGGTAATTTCCGCTGACTAAACTAAGATCACCGCTTACATCTCCTAGATTATTTTCAGCGCTTATACTCAGAATTCCTCCTCCTAACATTCTTGTTCCACCTGAATAAGAATTTGTGCCTGATATAGTAAGCCCAGAATTTTCATTTTTAGTTAATGATCCTGTTCCACTTATACTGTTACTATATTCTTTGTCGCCACTCCAATTAGTAAAAGTAACATTAGCATTATTGATAATATCACCTTTAATAGAATCGGGAGTTCCCTGTAAAACACCAGCATTTACAGTAGTGCCACCAGAATAAGAATTACTGCTATCGCTTATTACTAAAGTTTCACTACCTTCTTTTGTAAATCTCATACCAGAGCCTGAAATAGTTCCTGAAATAGTGACATCAGAAGTCGAATTTTGTGTAACAGTAGTGTCAGAGGTTAAAACAATATCTGAACTTATAGAATGTGCAGCATTACCATTTGTATTCGTAATATTAATAATTCCATTAACATTGAGAGTACCACCAGACAATGTATAAGCATTAGCATTATCTATTGCCAATGTACCTACAGAAAAAGTACCATCAACAGTTATTGTCCTTGGCGCAGTAATAATACTATCAAAAGAAGCGGTAGCTCCAGAACTATTAGGTACAGAAGCTGGATCCCAATTGCTAGCAGTATTCCAATTACCTGCCGCATCTATATTCCATGTTTCTGCAAAAAGATTTATCCACCCTAAAAAGAATAAAATAATTAAAAGACTTATTGTAAGTCTACTATATTTAATAAGAGATCTATTAAGAATCATTAAGCAATCTCTTATAAAAAAAAATATTTTCATTTATGCCTCTTCAATTATCTCTTAAACCCTTTATGCTTGCTATCCAGTAAATTGGAAATAACTATTACTATCAAGTTTTTTATTAAAAATAAACTTCCAAAAATCGAGCCGATTGATATCCACATCCAATTAGACATATATTTACTCCATAAAAAAAGCCCCTCGATTGAGGGACTTTAAAAACTCCGGGTGAAGGATTCGAACCTACGACCAATTGATTAACGGTCTTAAAAAAATATGCTTAAAAATCTACTTATATTATCCTTAATTAACCTAAATTTCATAGAGTAATTGAATATCTAAAATACTACAAGGTAATAGTTGGTTAATTAAGACACCTTTATTCAATTGAAGATTATTTAATACTACGGTAAAATTACGAACTTTTTAGCTATTAAGCAAAAATATTTTTATTTATATTGAGTGTAATCATGCAAGATGATCAAAAAAAATTTTAAAACAAGGAAAAACGAAAGAAAGCTTTAGAATTCCTTGAAAAAAATGGAATAATAAAAATTGTGAATGTTGTGGAAAAAATCAATGGATTATATCAGATTTTTTATCAGTATCTCCAAGATTTGAAGGAAAATTAATACTTGGTAAAGGTCCAGTAGCTCCAGTATTAACAGTAACCTGTCTTGAATGCGGAAATACTAAATACTTTAATGCAGTTATATTAGGATTATTGTCTTCAAAAGAGGAAGAAAATAATGAGTATTAATCCACCATCTTTTTCTTTTGATGAAAATAAACAACCTGTAATAATTATTCCTAAACAAAGACAAATGGAAATGTTTTCTGTTAATCGGAATGAATTAGATGCAATATCATTAATCAATACGCATATGGCTGTTTTCTCATCAATTGGATCATTTTTTCTGTCTCTAATGATGTCTTCAGTATTTATCCTAGCCTCATGGAATTCACTGTATAAAAATACAAAATTATTTTGCATATTAGTGGGTTCTATTTCTTTAGTTTTTGCAATCATTGCTTTTATTTTTGCCGGAATAAACAAATCCCAAAAAAATGGCATAATTACTAGAATTGAAAATGAAACAAAGCAATAAAGTTGCTTCAAAAAAATATTTATTATTCAATCATCAGATCTTTAGGAGAACACTTCAAAGCTTTAGCTAATCTCACAATATTTTCTAATGATATGTTTCTTTCTCCTCTTTCAACAGACCCAATGTAAGTAGGATGTAAAGAAGCTTTTTCAGCTAGTTCCTCTTGAGTGAGATTTAAATGTTCTCTTCTTTTTCGAACAGCTTTTCCAAAGGTAATTCTTAATTGCTAATTCACAATAAATTTATAAAAATCAATTTTTAGCAAATATTAACCAAGCAAATACTTTGAAGAGTTTTTGAAATATTAAATTACAGTTATATCTGGTCTATCACGAAATATATATCTAATTCTTTCTTTTTCTTCATCACCAAAAGGATTAGGCTTATAATCATTTCTACCATTTGCTTGCCATATAGCGGCATATTTTTGAACATATTCAAAAGGATCTTCGATACCAAGTAATAATATTACATGCGAAAGATTCGATGGAGAAATAGCCTCAGGAAGTCTTGTATATGCATTAGCTGAAATGTCTAAAACTTCTAACTGAGGAAGATCTTTAACATCAAAAGGTAGTCTGCCATTCAAAGAGTTATTTGCTAATCTTATTTTATGAGCTGATGGTAAAACCCAACTTAAGCCCTCTTCAAATCCCGTTAAATTAGCATTATGGACGATAAACAATCTTCGCAAAGAAGAGGGTAAACGACCAATTGAGATTAACTTACTACATTTTGCAATTCTTAATTTTTGTAAAAATTGCAAATTATTTACATCTTCAGGTATTGCTGTAATTCTATCATTATTAGTTATACTTAAATCTCTTAATTTAGCTACATTTGCAAAAGTGCATAATTTATCTGTATTTAAACCATCAATAATCAATTGTTCTAAATTAGGTAATGAAAGAGAGCTTAAATCTTCTATCTGATAATTACTTACAAGAAATAAGCTGAGCAAAGTAGGAGGTAGATTATCAAGTGTAGTTAATTTACTACTTTTTTCTAATCGTAATTTTTTTAAAGATGAAAGTTTTGTAATATCTGAAGGTATTTCTAAAATTTGATTATTATTGATAATTTCTAATTCTTGCAATGGCAACCCTTCATCAAAATGCATAGATGCTATATTGCTACAATCAATGCAACATTGTCGCAAATTAGGCAGAGCAAGATGAACCTTAGTTAGAAAAGGAGATTTAATATCTAAAAAAGAACAATTAAATAAATATCTAATTTCATTAGGAATTTCTGTTAAAAATCTAACATTAGGAGTTAATTCGAAATTAATAAATAAAGCTTCTATTCCATATAGAAATTCTTGATTTTTAGTTATCCAATGACGAATAGCCTGAACTTTTTCTGACACTGTTTTGCGCATAATATAAATTTTTTTTAATTCCATTAAAGCTAGATAATTAGCAAGCATATGAGCTTTTTCACTTGTAAATATTCGAGATGCAAATATACTTTTAGAAGACAAAACAGATTGATTTTTATCTAAAGGCTCTAAATCCTCGGATAATGCTTGCTTATAAAAATAAAATGCAGAATGTAATAAACATTCCATAAAAATATATGGATTTTGTTCTTGAACAACTTTGGGATCCTCAATAGTGCTGGGATCCAATAATTCAAAACAACTACTTCCTGTTGGAGCATGAAACCAATCAAATCCTTCATCGATTTTTTCTTCATAATATTCTTGACTTGAAGCAAATTCAGCTTCTTCCGCAAAACTAAAAGTAACATCACCAAAAGGCTCTTTATGCTCTGTTGATGCAAATGTTTGCCCATCTCTTGTAGAAAGATCTTTTACTTCAGCTAAAACTCTCAAATAAGCTGCACGTGCTTGAACAATATCAGGAACATCAGGTCTTGTTCTTGGCTCTTCAACAGCTTCAGACATAGTTTGAGAAGCTGCAGTAATTTCTGGAGGAGAATCCTCTAGCTCTACAACTCTTGCAACTTCAGCAAGTTCAATATCCGGCGGCGGCAGTATAGGATCAGCTCTGAATCTAGATAGACATTTTTGCCAAATTCTTTGCATTCTAGCAATAAATGTATTTGCATGAGGAGGCATTTCACTAGCAAGATTCTTCTCATCAAGTTCTTGAGTGGGCTCCAATGTCATAATTCCCACTCCAGCCCCTTCTTGCATGAGCTCTTCTTGAGTAGGCTCTGCCGTTGTTGGAGCAACTCCCGTTCTTATTCTAGCTAACATGTCTCGAAGAGCTTTATTTAATCTCTTTGCATTATTTCCTTGATTTAATTCGTGTCGAATAATTGCAGAAATTCTTACTGATAAAGTTTCTCGTCCTTGATTAAAAAATGGATCGATAGCTTCATGATCAGGAGGTAATGGCAGAGTTGGTGTATGTTGAGACCTTCTCCCACAACATAAATTGAATCCCATATTGATTGACTATATTTTTTCGCGAGATTAAATCATTTTCGAAAGAAAAATAGCAATAAAAAATATTTTAATTTTTTTATACGCCCTTTCTAAATATGAAAAAACTTTATATTGTTGAATATTATTTTAACAATTTCTCAATACCTTCATCTGTCATTCTGAAAACCGTCCAATCTTTCATTGGAATTGCACCGATTTTTTTATAAAATTTAATAGCACGTTCATTCCAATCAAGAACCCACCATTCAATTCGACCACAATTTCTTTCTTTGGCAATTTTACATATTTCTTTGAAAATAGCTTCTCCGTATCCTTTTCCTCTATATTCTTCTTTTATATAAAGATCTTCAATATAAATGCCTTTTTTACCCAAAAAAGTTGAAAAATTATGAAAAAAAAGAACAAAGCCAATAGGATTTTCTTTTTCTTCTATAATTAATACTTCTGGACCTTTAGGATCCTCAAAAAGACTCTTTAAAAGAGTTTTTTCATCAGTTATTACTTCATCTAAAAGTTTTTCATATGCAGCAAGTTCTTTTATCATTTGAAGTATAAGAGAAACATCTAGAATCTGAGCTTTTCTAATTCTAAATAAATTATTTTTCATATATCTATATATTTGGTTGGCTTTAATAAAAACACTCTATATTTATAAAAACTATTGAATATTTTTTACATTGTTATTTAAAATTTTTTTTTAATCTCAATTCAACAATATCGGAGAGTTAATTAATATGTTAAGATCATTATTTCTATATTTCTTTTTTTGTATTATTTCTTTACATGCCTTAGATATATCTAATACGCAAAAAAATGAAGAGTTTTATAAAGCTAGAGATTTTTCTTATCTTCTTAAAAAAACAACCTTTGATTCTGATTTATTAAAATTGCATTTTAACCTATATCGTGGTTATGTAAACAATACAAATTATTTTTTAAAAAAACTCAAACAGTTGGAAAAACAAAATCAAATGAGTAGTTATGAGTATCAGGCTCTCAAACATAGATTCGGTTGGGAATTCGATGGCATGCGTTTACATGAATTATATTTTAGCAACTTAGGAAATGATGATAAATTTTCAAAAAAAACAGAACTTATAAAAGCTTTAGAAGAACAATTTAATAATTTTGATGATTGGAAAAAGGATTTTATTGCAACTGGAATGATAAGAGGAATCGGTTGGAGTGTATTATACTTAGATCCAGAAAATAATAAACTCATAAATGTCTGGATAAATGAGCACAATACCAATCATTTAGCAGGAGGCAAACCTATTTTAGTAATGGATGTTTGGGAACATGCCTATATGCCAGAATTTGGATTGAATAGAAATAAATATATTCAAACTTTTTTCGAAAATATTGATTGGGAAACTGTCAATAATCGTTATATAAAAGCTATAAATACAAAATAATAGATTTCAATTTATTTAAAATTTCCCAATTTTTTAAATCGCTGAAAAATAGGAGCTGTAAAGCTCATTTTTTCATTAGTGATAAGATGAAAAAATTCTAATAAATGAGAATGAAGACACATTCTAGATATTGGGCCCTTTAATAAAGAATATCTTTTATCATCTAGAATCGGATGATTAGCATCTTTGCAATGAACCCTTATCTGATGTTTTCTTCCCGTTGCTAAATTTAATTTTAAATAGCTAAACTTTTTAGATCTTTTAATAACTGAAAAATGAGTCAGCGAGTTTGCCTTTTTCTTTACTAACAGATCTAACATTATATTTTCATCTTCTAAAAGATAACTTTTCCAAGTGCCTTTATTTTCTTTTAAATTCCCTGAAACAATCGCGAGATACTCTCTTTTAAGTTCATGATTTTTAAACATAAAGCTGAGCTTTTCAACTGTCTGTTGATTTTTGGCAAACATCATAACGCCTGATGTGCCTTTATCTATTCTATGCACTACAAAAATATTTTTTGTATCAAAGTATTGCCTTAAAATTGAAAGAGCATTTTCAGTTTTTTCATTATCCAAAGGAACACTCAATAAACCCTCGGGCTTGTTTACTACTAATATATCCCTTATCCTCAAAAATTACTTCAATTCCATAAGGAATTTTTTTGATTATAGGATATACTGATATAGTTTTATCTTTTTCAATTATTTCTTTAGGATTTACAATTAAAATATTATCTACATATACCCTTTTATTTTTTAAAAAATTTCTTATAGTGATATTTGAAGAATCGGGATATATTCTTTTTAAAGCTTCAAATAGTGTCAATTTTTCAGTTATCTTATAATGACCTTTTGTTTAGTGAATAATCTTAATATTATATTTTAGATAAAAATATTATAAAAGACATTAATAATTCAAAGCTATTCTAAAACTATATATTTATCTTTTATTTAATTTAAAAAAGCATACTTAGAATTAACTAACATTTAACTATAAACATTTAAGTATTCCGCTAATTCTATTTTTAAAACTATTGTTTTTATGTTAAAGTAATATTTCATAAGTTTTATAGGTTAAAATATAAAACAACCCAAGTTAATTATATGAAAAAAGAACCTAAACCTAGATGAGCTTATTTACTCTTATTATGATTCGTCAGCTTTTGTAACTAGTGTAAGAAATCTACCGACAATTGCAGAAATAGGAATGCAAATGATAATTTTTGGATTGCTGGCAACTATTCTCTTTTTTTCTATTCATACAGTTGGCTTTTGTAGATTATTTAAGTTCTTTTTGCTACAAGCTACCAAAAATAAATATTAACATTAAAAAAGAATTTTATTTGTTTTATAAACAAGAACAAAAAAGCCCTCTAAAAAGAGGGCTTTTAGACTCCGGGTGAAGGATTCGAACCTACGACCAATTGATTAACAGTCAACTGCTCTACCACTGAGCTAACCCGGAAAAAATCTATTTTAGTTTATAAAAATTAATTATTTTATTCAATATCTTATATTGGTAAGCTTTTAAAAAAAAGAGATATTATGGATACAATCAAGGGTTACATAGAAAATATTGTTTTTCAAAACCAGGAAAACGGCTTTACGGTAGCAAAACTTAAGGAAAATAATAAAAATTTTTTGATAACTATAGTCGGATGCATGCCGTCCGTGCAGCCTGGAGAGACCTTGCAGTTAGAAGGAGAATGGAAATCTCATCCTAATTTCGGTAAACAGTTCGATGTAAAAGAATATAAAATCACCTCGCCTGCTGACCTTATAGGGATACAAAAATATTTAGAATCAGGTTTGGTAAAAGGGATCGGCCCTGTCTACGCCGAAAAAATTGTTCATAAATTCGGAACGGATACTTTAGATATCATCGAAAAAACACCTAGAAGACTTCAGGAAGTACCCGGCATCGGAAAAAAAAGAATAGAAAAAATCATTGAATGCTTTGATGAGCAAAAAGCAATTAGAGATATTATCATATTTTTAAGAACATACGGAATAAGCCCGACATACGCTCAAAAAATATATAAAATATACGGCGACAAAACAATCGATAACGTTAAAATCAATCCCTATACCCTGGCTAGAGATATCACAGGTATCGGCTTTAAAATAGCAGATAATATCGCAAAAAACATGGGATTCGAGTTGGACAGTCCCTTGAGAATATCTTCCGGCATTGAATACGTACTTCATGAACTCACTTTGCAAGGTCATACCTGCTATCCTTTAGATGACTTTCTGCCTAGTGCAGAAAATATCTTGGAAGTAGATGAAAAGCTTATTTTAAAAGAGCTGCAAAAACTTTTACTAGACAATCAAATAACTCAAGAAGAACTTTTAATAGACGGCATAAAAACAAACTGCATCTGGCTAAAATCCTTATACAACTTTGAAAAAACAATAGCTTACGAGCTCCACAGAATAAATACCTGCCCTCAAGACGTAAGAGAAATAGACTTGGAAAAAGCACTTCTTTGGGTTCAGGAAAAACAAAATATACAACTTGCTGAAAAACAAAAAGAAGCGATAAAACAAGCAATTTTAGAAAAAGTTCATATTATAACAGGAGGACCAGGAACAGGCAAATCTACAATAGTAAACGCCATTTTAGAAATATACAAAATGATCACCAATAAAATATTCTTGGCCGCTCCTACAGGCAGAGCCGCTAAACGACTTACCGAAATAACGCATAAAAAGGCCTTTACAATCCATTGTCTGCTTGAGTTCGACTTTTCATCCAAAGGTTTCAAGAAATGCGAAAATAACCCCCTTAAATGCGATTTAATAATAATTGATGAAGCATCAATGATAGATACTTTTTTAATGAACCATCTCTTAAAAGCCCTTCCGTCTTATACAAAAATTATTTTTGTGGGTGATATTGACCAGCTTCCAAGCGTCGGGCCGGGATATGTTCTAAAAGATCTTATAGCCTCTGAAAAAATAGGATACACAAAACTCAGCGAAATATACAGACAGGCAAAAGACTCTCAAATTATTTTAAATGCCCATAAAATAAACAGCGGGCTTTTCCCTGAAATATCGCAGGAAAAAGATTCTGACTTTTTATTTTATCCTATCACTGACGTAGAAGAAATACAAAAAAAGATCTTAAAACTTGTAGAAAAAGAACTTCCTAAAAAAAGAAACCTCCATCCGGTCAATGACATACAGGTATTGTCCCCCATGAAAAAGGGCAAGATCGGTATTGAAAATTTAAATATGCTTTTGCAGAATGCATTAAACCCATCTCCCAAACCTCTTTTCAGAGCAGGCAGTAGGTTCCATGAACAAGACAAAGTCATGCAGATAAAAAACAATTACAATAAAAACGTTTTCAATGGAGATATTGGAAGAATTATTAAGATTGACACTATAGAACAGCAGGTAATAGTCGCTTTTGAAGAAAACACTGTAAACTATGAATTTTCAGAGCTTGACGAACTAACTTTGTCTTATGCAGTATCCGTTCATAAATATCAGGGCAGCGAATGTCCATGCATAATAATTCCTATTCATACAACCCATTTTAAACTTCTATATAGAAATTTAATCTATACGGCAATAACCAGGGGCAAACAGCTAGTTGTTGTTCTAGGCACAACCAAGGCTGTTGCAATTGCTGTTAAAAATAATGAAGTGATTAAAAGATTTACAGGTTTAAAACATGCTTTGAAGCAAGAAAAATCTATATCTCAGGAAACTATGCTGCCCGGCTTCAACTCCTGAATAAAAGGAATCTCCAACTCGTCGTCTTTTTCACCACCGGCCAGGATCATACCCTGAGATTCTATCCCCATAATTTTAGCGGGTTTTAAATTAACCAAAACTATTACTTTCTTATCAATAAGAGCATTAGGATTTATACTTTTAGCAATACCTGACACGATCTGTCTTGTTTCAAATCCCAGATCCACCTGTATTTTAAGAAGTTTTTCACTTTTTTGCACTTTTTCTGAGGATACTATTTGACCTACCCTCATATCCAATTTATCAAAATCCTTATAAGTAATTTGTTCTTTTAAAGATTTTTTGTTATCAGATTCAGTCTCGTCTCTTTTTTTAGAGTTTTCTAAATTCATTATTTCCTCTTTTATATCTTCATCTTCAACTTTTTGAAAAATTACTTCAGGTTTATTGATCTTCCCTTTTACTTCTAATTTTTTTACTTCCATCCAGTCTTCCTTGCACAAAGAAGAAGTATTTCCGATAAGCTCCCATATCTTTTGAGATGACGACGGAATAATAGGATTGGCAATTAAAGCAAGGGCCTTTATGCACTTTATGCAAAGGCCTATCACATTATAAAGCTTATCTAATTTATTTTCTTTTATCAAAACCCAGGGTTTTTGATGATCAAAATAAGTATTGCCTAACGTTGCAAGTTCCATTATTAACTGGGTTGCTTTTCTGAGTTTATAATTAGAATAAGCTTTTTCTATTTCAGAAATATGTTTTTTAATGGAATTTAAAAAATTTTCATCTTCTTTGTCTAAATCAGATATCTTGGGGATGTGAAAGTCCAAATTATTTTTTGTGAAAACTAAAGTCCTATGAATAAAATTACCAAGCTTTCCGACTAACTCGGCATTGCATCGCATTTGAAAATCTTTCCAGGAAAAATCCGAATCATGATTTTCCGGTGCATTTGCAGCTAATACATATCGAATTTGATCGACCGTATATTTTTTAAAAAATTCGTCTAGATCGATATACCAGCCTTCCGATTTGGAAAACTGTTTACCCTCTAACATTAAAAATTCATTCGCAGGGATGTCATCAACTAATTTATAAGGCTTGTTTTGCCCCATGATCATAGCCGGAAAAAACACAGCATGGAATGGAATATTGTCCTTTCCTATGAAATTTACAAGCTTGGTTTTCGGATCAAGCCAGTAATCTTTCCATTTATCCTTTTTATTTATTTTCTCTGCCCACTCTTGAGTAGCTGAAATATATCCAATTGGGGCATCGAACCATACATATAATACTTTTCCTTTAGCTTCTACTAAGGGAACAGGCACTCC
Source organism: Chlamydiales bacterium (assembly GCA_028278035.1). Lineage (GTDB taxonomy): Bacteria > Chlamydiota > Chlamydiia > Chlamydiales > SM23-39 > JANQFC01. The sequence goes on along the minus strand of JANQFC010000071.1, from coordinate 16,295 downwards.
CCAGCTAGAGTCTCTTGTTATTCCTCTTGGTTTTAAATTATCAATATATTCTTTTGTAAAATTTAAAACATTTTCTTTAAGATCTTTTTTCTTGATCCAATCATTGAGCTTTTTCTTAAACTTATCAAAGCGCATGTACCAGTGTTTGCTTGGCTTTAAAACAAGTTTAGCACCTGTCAGTTTAGATCTGGGATTAATAAGGTCATTAGCTTCATAGCTGGACCCGCATTTTTGGCATTCATCCCCTCTTGCATTTTCAAAATTGCATTTAGGACATGTGCCTACAACATATCTATCGGCCAGAAACTTATTGTCTGCTTTTGAAAAAAGATGGTTCTCAACTTTTTCTTCAATATACCCGTTTTTATAAAGTTCATTGAAAAATTCTTGTGCAGTTGTTTTATGTCCGGCCCAAGTTGTTCTGGAATAATTATCAAAAGAAAAGTTCATTTTATCAAATAGCTTTTTATTGATCTCATGAAAAATATCAACATGCTCCTTAGGAGTTCTTTTTGCTATTTCAGCACTTAACGTGATTGCTATTCCATATTCGTCAGAGCCGCAGATAAACAATACATCATTTTTTAAAAGCCTTTCAAATCTGGCAAAGCAGTCCGCAGGAAGATACGCCCCTGCAAAATGACCAAAATGAACAGGACCGTTAGCATAGGGAAGAGCAGCTGTTATTAATATTTTTTTCATTATTCTTTTAATTCACCGTTTGTATCCGGAAGTTTTATAAGCTCCTGCATTATTTGATTTAAAGTAGCACTTTGCTCATGCTCTATCTTTTCTTTTGCAAGCTTGATTCCATAATTTGCCAAATCAAAATTGTTTTTAAATTTATGTCTCAATCTTTCATTCGTTAAATAATGATTTGTATTCAATTTTTTCTCCCTTATTTATTTTTTAACTTTATGTTCTATAGCTATAAATACTGATTTTAACACTTCATAAGCAATTTTCAGATCATCGTTTACAATCCAATAATCATAATTTTTGCTTTTTTGCATTTCCTTTTTGGCCCAATCAAGCCTAGTTTCTACATCTTTATCAGAGTTTCTAATATCCAATCTGTTTTTTAGCTCTTCTAAACTAGGTGGCAAAATAAATATAAAATTAGCATCTACTTTTTGTTTTACTTTCATTGCGCCTTGAGTATCAATTACAAGCACTACATGCTTTTTTGCCAAAAGGTCTTTTTCTACTATTTTTTTTGATGTTCCGTAATAATGATCAAATACTTTAGCATATTCTAAAAATTCATCTTCTTTTATTTTATTTTCAAACTCTTCTACATTAATAAAATGATAGTCTACACCGTCTTTTTCACCGGGTCTTATTTTTCTAGTGGTATAAGATACGCTTTCCACGATATTGGAAAATTCTTTTGTAAGCATTCTGATAAGCGTTGTTTTACCTGTTCCGGACGGCGCGCTTACAACAAAGAAAAGCCCTTTGTTTAAATTGCCAATTAATTTTTGTGTCATACTACTCTATATTTTGTAATTGCTCTTTAATTTTTTCTATCTCGTTTTTTATTTCAACAACAGAAGTTGAAACCTCAATATCCTGAGATTTTGAAGCTATAGTATTAGCTTCTCTTAAAAACTCTTGGATCAAAAACTCCAATTTTCTACCTATCGCTTCTTTTTTATCTTTCAAAAGAAGCGAAAACTGCTTTATATGAGATTTTAATCTTATAATCTCTTCTTGTATATCGATTTTTTCGGCATAAATGGCAGCTTCCCTTAAAACTCTTTCCTTGTCTGCTGTTTCTTTCAAAAGATCTTTTAATTTCATTAAAAGCTTTTTTTCATAGTTTTTTTTTGCTCTAGGCGCTTTTTTTTCTATTGAAGCTAACTCTTTAGAAATAATTAAAAGTCTTTTCTCCAAATCTATTTTTATCTCTTTAGCCTCTTTTGTCCTCATGTCTATCATTGAAAGCAAAGCTTTGTCTAATGCTTCGAATATAAGCTTTTTCAACTCCTGGATATTTTTAAGTTTTTTTTGAGGCAAAAACCTGTATTGCTCAAATAAAAATTCAAAATTAATATCTTTTTTTGAATATCCCAGATCCTCTGCTAAACTCTCCCAGCTTTTTTTGAGCTTTTTCAAAATAGCTTTATCAGGCAAAACTCCTTCTTCTACATTAGGAAGATAATCCAATTTAAGGTTTATATAACCCCTATTGAGCTTGGATTTGATCATTTTTTTGATGTCTGCTTCAAATATCGACAGCTCTTTCGGAATAGATAGGGCAATATCTAAAAATCTTTTGTTCACCCCGCTTATCTCAATATTTATGCTACCTAATTTTGAAGAAAAAGACGCTCTCCCGAACCCTGTCATGCTCTTTAGCATTTCATACCTTTAAATTGTTAAAGATAAATAAATTATATAATTATAAAAATACAAAGTCAAGCGGAGCAAAAAAAATATATTTAAAAAAAAACTTTTAAATATTAAATTTTTTTCTAAAAGGATTTTTTATGGCCCAATATAAAACTCATGTCTCTTTTAATATTTTATTTGCTCTTCCTGCATTTTTAGCAGCTATTGTGTACTTCATACATCCATCTATAAACTTACTTATCATTTTTGCAGGCTGCTTTGTATATTCCACTTTATTTATGAACCCGGACATGGATGTAGCGAACCAAATTAAATTAATATCAGTAAGAGGAATATTAACATTTCCTTTTAGATTTTATTCTTTTCTTTTTAAACATAGAGGAGTTTCTCACTCCTTTCTGTTAGGAACAATGACAAGAGTATTGTATCTAGGAGGACTGCTGTTTCTGATACTGTACTTTGCTGATAAATTATATTTTATGAAGCACTCGATGCATATTTTAAAAAGCAAATATTTTTTATATGGAGTATTAGGAATTTTTATGTCTGACTTTTCTCATTTAATTTTAGATAAAGCAAAAAAGCATTAAGTAAAAAGTACTTTTACCGGCTCAAATGATCTTCTATGAATTGCACAAGGACCGTGATTCATTAATGCTTTTCTGTGTTTTTCAGTAGCATAGCCTTTATGAGATAAAAAACCATACTCAGGATATTGCTCATGAAACTCATCCATGATTTTATCTCTTGTACATTTTGCAATAATAGATGCTGCCGCAATAGAAATGCTCTTGGAATCTCCTCCAATAATTGCCGTGCATGGAATAGCAGTCATTGGATGCTGACGACCGTCAAACAATAAGAAATCAGGAGTGATATTTAACCCTTGAAAAGCTTTTTTCATAGCTAAAAGAGAGGCTTGATGAATGTTGATCTGATCTATTACAATAGCATCGACAACAGATATACTATAATAAACGTCCGGATGATTAGTAAGTTCATTAAAAATTCTCAGTCTATTTTCTTCAGTTACCTTCTTACTATCGTTTATACCCTCTATAAAAAAGTTTTCCGGTAATACGCAGGCTGCTGCAACTACAGGACCTGCCAAAGGCCCTCTTCCTACTTCATCAACACCTGCTATTAATTTATAGCCTTTAGATCTATATTCATTTTCGAACAAATGCAGTTTTTTAACACGTAACTTTTCTTTAGACATTTCATATTCCATAAAATTATACATTTTGTATAACTTTTTATAAAATATGAAACAAGATTTTTTTAACTTAATTGTTTATTTGTCTCATTATAAACTTAACCAGTATGTCTCATTTGCTTGACATACTAGCTTAAAAAAGTTTAATCCAAACACAATAAATCATTAAATCTTTAAAGAATCATTTAATATGCCTAGAAATTATTATTTATTAACTGACCGGATATTCTTCTATTAGCTCTCTAACAGAAGTTCTACTTCTTTCTGCTAGCGAAAGTTGTGATTGAGAAATTGCTTGAACTATTATAATTTAAATCAATTAAATAAAAAATTAAAAAAACAGGATATAAAAAACCCCTTCAATAAAAGGGACTTTTTTAGAGATTTAAAATTCTTAATTAAACTATTTATCTTCTTTTGGGTTGTCTTCTTTTTTCTTCTTAGGAGCCGGTTTCTTTTTTTCAGTTTTAGGTTTTTCTTCTTTTTTCACTTCTGTTTTTTCAGGTTCTTGTTTTTGTTCTTCTACTGTTTCTTTTGTTGCATTAGTAGATGCAGCCTGCTTTCTGCCACCAATTTGCTCTTTTACCCTAGCTTTTTTACCAGTAGCACCTTTTAAGTAATATAATTTAGCTTTTCTGACTTTGCCGGTTCTTTCAATTTCTATTTTAGTGATTCTAGGACTGTTCAAAAGAAAGTCTCTTTCCATACTACATCCATAAGCAGTTCTATACAAAGTAAATGTTTCAGACAGGCCCGAGCCCTTTTTAGCTATTACTATTCCGGTAAATATTTGAATCCTTTCTTTTTCTCCTTCAATAATTTTTGTATGAACACGAATAGTATCACCGACTTCAAACTTCGGCCTTTTTTGCATAAGCTTATTTTCGTATTCTTCTATCAGTTGGCTTGAGCCCACGGTTAACTCCTTATTTTTCTAATAATTTTTTTTCTTTTTTAACTTTTTGTTTTGCGGAAAGAAGATATTTAAAATATAAATCAGCCCGATTTTTTTTCATTTTCTTTAAGGCTTCTTTCATTTTGAACTCTTCTATTTCTTTATGGTTTCCATTTTTTAATACTTCCGGCACTTTTTCTCCTTCAAACACCTCAGGCCTTGTGTATTGAGGCCCTTCAAACATGTCATTTTCAAAAGTATCTTTTAATGCAGCATCCGGATGACCTAAAGCCCTCGGTATAAATCTGGTAACAGCATCAATTAAAGCAATAGCGGCTATACACCCATTCGTTGTTACAAAATCACCGATACTTATCTCTTCATCAACTTCTTTATTTATTACCCTTTGATCGATTCCTTCATAATGCCCGCAAATCAAAACCAAATGTTTGTTTCGAGATAGAGACTTGCATTTAGAAGAGGTTAAAGGTTTTCCCTGAGGCGTTAAATAAACAACATGGGAATCATTTTTTTTAACACTTCTAATAGCAGAACATAAAGGTTCCGGCTGCATTACCATTCCGGGACCTCCGCCAAAAGGCCTGTCATCTACTTTTTGATGTTTGTCTTTAGAAAAATCTCTAATATCTATTTGATTAATATCCAATAGTCCAGCATCAACAGCTCTTTTAATAATACTTACATCAAAAGGCCCTTTGAAATACTTCGGAAATAAAGACAACACATCTATCTTCATTCTACTATCTCTTTTTTTATTTTTTGTTTTTAGACTTTTTCTTTTGAACTTTTTTTAATTTTTTTTCATAAAGTTCTTTTAAAATCTCTGGAGCTGCTCTTTTTACTAAAGATTTAGCTTTAGGAGATAACTCAGCTCCATTGTCTAACCAAAATTGCACTCTTTCAGTTTTTACTAAAACATTTTTTTCGTTCTCTTCGAAGGGATTGTACCATCCAAGCATTTCTAAATACTTACCATCGCGAGGAGCTCTTTTATCTGTTAAAACTAAACGGTATGTTTGTCTATTAGTTCTTCCCATTTGTCGCAGGCGAATAACTAACGCCATAATTTGCCTCCAAAATTATTCATTTGATTCATGTTAAATCCTTTTAACCCTTTCTTGGGCATTTTTTTAAGCATCTGCTTAATTCTTTTAAATCCTTTTACCAACCTATTAACATCATCTACCGTTGTTCCGCTTCCTTGAGCTAATCTTTTTCTTCTTGTATGAATAAGATCGACTTTTTCCAATCTTTCTTTTTCTGTCATAGATTTTATTATAGATTCTACTTTTTTCAGCTCTCCTTCAGGAAGCTCCAAATTTGCCATTCCTCCCATACCCGGAATCATTTTCATTATACTTTTCATCGATCCCATTTTTTTGATCATTGACATCTGCTTCAAATAGTCTTCGTAGTTAAAGCTTGCTTTTTTAAGTTTTTTTTCTAATTTTCCCTGTTCTTCTTCATCAACTAAATTCTCTGCCTTTCTAACTAAATTAATGACATCTCCCATTCCTAAAATTCTATCAGCCATAGAATTGGGATTGAATACCTGAAGATCAGTTAATTTTTCACCAATTCCTTCAAATTTTAAAGGCTTCTTGGTTATCTCTTTAATGGATATTGCAGCTCCAGCCCTGGCGTCTGAATCCAGCATTGTTAAAATAGATCCTGTGATATTGATCTTTTCATCAAACTGTTTAGCTGTATTGACTGCATCCTGGCCTGTTGTCGCACTTGCAACAAACAATATCTCTTCAGGTGCTGCTACTTTTTTAATATCATGAAGTTCTTTCATTAAAGGCTCATCTACATGAAGTCTTCCGGCTGTATCTAGGATCAGCACATCAAATTTTTCATCTTTAGCCTTATTTAATGCTTTTTTAGCTACCGTTACAGGATTTTTTTCGTTATCTATTGAAAAGAATTGAACTTTTGCATCTAATGCTAATTTTTTTAGCTGAAGAACAGCTGCAGGCCTTTGCAGATCGCATGCTGCAACCAAAACTTTTTTATGTTTGTTTTTTAAGAAATATCCAAGTTTTGCTGTATGTGTTGTTTTACCAGACCCCTGAAGTCCACACATCATTATTACAGCAGGCTTATTCTTAATATTTAATTGGGCCTCTTTAGAACCCATCAAGTCCATAAGCTCATCATGAACAATTTTAACAAATTGGTCTTTTGGAGATACTGATTTTACAACGTTTTCTCCAATAGCTTTTTCTTTAACTTTTTTTACAAATAGCGAAGCTACACCGTAATTGACATCGGCCTCCAATAGAGCAAGCCTTACCTCTCTTACAGCATCAGATATATTGTCCTCAGAAATTTTTTTATTTCGAGAAAAACTAGAAAAAAGATTTTGAAATTTATCTGTTAAAGCTTCAAACATATTTATTAAATCTCTTTATTTACCCTATATAGAATAATCCAAGAAGTCATTCTATTTCAACAAAAAAGAACCTGTCCTTATTAGAAAAATCTTTAATTACCTTTTTATTTTTCCAAATATTATCGGAAAAAATTTTTAAAATACTATTTTTTTGTAAATATCCTATCTCAAAAAATACTTTCCCACAAGCATTTAGGTATTTATTTAGCTCTTTTTGAGCCCTTATGTAAAAATGCAACCCCTCATTTGGCGCAGTGAGGGCTATTTTAGGCTCAAAATTTAAAACATCTAAATCCAAAGATAAATATTCTTTTTCTGAAATATAAGGAGGATTGCAGATTATATAATCTGCTTTAATATTCAAAAAAGGATTTAAAAAATCCCCCTTTTTTAAAAATATATTTACATTATTCAGACAAGCATTTTTTTGAGCTATATCAACAGCTTTTTGAGAAATGTCTGACAAATATATTTTTAGATCGGGAAACCTTTTTTTTAAAGCGATTCCAATACAACCTGACCCGGTGCAAATATCAAATAAGACTTTACTTTCCGACCCGTTGTTTTCAATATCTTTAGCGACAAGATCTACTAATATTTCAGTTTCTACTCTTGGAATTAAAACATCTTGGTTTACCTCAATTCTAACATCATAAAAATCTACGAATCCCAAGATATATTCCAAAGGCTCTTTTCTTGATCTTCTTTTTATTAAATACGAGATTGCATCTTCATCTTTTTTAGATATATCTCTTTTAAAAGAGAAAAAGATGTCTGATCTTTTAATATTTAAAACATAGGCAATAATACTTTCAACAGAAAACTTGGAATTTTTAATTTTATGTTTTTCTAAAAAAGAAACGTTAGATTGTAAAATATCTTGAAGAGTTTTCATCACTCTTGCATTTTTTGCTGATAATAAAAATTAACCAAAGCATTTATAATCTCATCTAAATCTCCGGTCATTACTTTATCTAAATTATACAGAGTCAGATTTATTCTGTGATCTGTAATTCTATTTTGAGGAAAGTTGTAAGTTCTGATCCTTTCAGATCTGTCCCCCGTTCCTACTTGGGCACTTCTACTAGCTGATTGCTTAGCGGCTTCTTCCTGTCTTTTCTTTTCAACAACTTTAGCCGCTAATAGTCTCATTGCTTTAGCTTTGTTTTTATGCTGGCTTCTTTCATCCTGACATGCCACTACAATACCTGTCGGAAGGTGAGTTAGCCTAACTGCCGAATCAGTTACATTAACATGCTGCCCACCTGCGCCTGATGCTCTGTATGTATCTATCCTTAGATCTTTTTCATCAATATCAACCTGATCTTCTTCGTTAGGCTCTAATAAAACCGCTACAGTAGCAGCCGATGTATGCAGTCTTCCCTGCGCCTCTGTTTCCGGCACTCTTTGAACTCTATGGGTTCCGCCTTCATACTGCATAAACCTAAACACATTTTGACCGGACAGGATCATTATATATTCTTTAAATCCGCCTTTTTCAGCTTCTGTTGCAGATAATACTTCTATAGTCCAGCCTTTTTGAGATGCGTATAAATTATACATACGCACAATATCACCTACAAATATCGCAGCTTCGTCCCCGCCGGTACCGGCGCGTATTTCCATAATGATATTTCTGTTATCCCTTGGGTCGGGCGGTATTAGTATATTTTGGATTTGAGATTTAGTAATTTCTAATTCTCTTTCCTGATCAGTTATCTCTTCTTTTATTATCTGAATAAGCTCGAAATCTTTTTCCGATAAAAGAAGCTCTTTATTTTCAGCTAACTGTGTAAATGTCTTTTGATAATAATTCCACTTGTCTTTTAATAAAGTTAACCTAGCATGATCCTGCGAAAGTTCTTTATACAACTTTTGATCGGCAAAAACACTTGGATCACCAAGTTTTTCTTCAACTTCTTTTAATTTTAAAAGAAGTTTTTCAATTTTTTCTTCCATTTACTTTTTTTTCTTAACAGCTTTCTTTTTCTTTTTATCTTTACTATCCTGCATGCTTTTTTCTTCTTTTTCTTTTGCTTTCAAAGCATCCTTTCTCTTATTTGCATATTTTTTTGCGAATTTATCAACTCTTCCTTCAGTATCGATAAACTGTTTACTTCCGGTAAAGAACGGATGAGATGCAGAAGAAATAGAAACTCTGTACACAGGATACTCTTTTCCTTCAAATTCTTCTGTTTCTTTTGGTTTTAAAGTGCTGCCGCATACAAATTTATAGTTTGTAGAAGAGTCTACAAACAAAACGTCTTGATAAGCAGGATGTGTTTTTTCTTTCATTTTATAGCTCCAAATATTCTTTAATAAGCTATTAATTTACCCTCAAAATCTTTTAAAAACAAGGAGTTTTGCAATAAAAGGTGTTTTCCTGCTAAAGTATTTAGGAAATTAAAAATAAAATTTTTATTATGACAACAGGAAATAGTTTTTTGGCCAGACGTACCGCTGCAGGAAGACCTCCTATGCCTCCGCCTACGTTAAGCTATATTCAAGAAGACAATGATCCAACCAAAAACCCGGTATTTGAGGGAACAATTCAAGAAACAAAACCCTCTCATCCTTTGCATTGCAGAAGAGGGGCAATAGACATAAAAGCCCTTCACAAAGCCCAAGCGGCAGAACTTACTAGACAAATAGCAGAAGAAATTTTTCCTAAATTAAGCGACTATGCCTCAGTTCAAACACAAACACAAAGCCGTCTCTCTCAAATAACCAAGCTACCCCTTAAAGACAAACTGCGGGAACTTCAAACCTTATATAATCATTTACAAAAATATTTATTATCTCTGCAGGAAACAGAAGAAATCGACAAGGAACTATCTCCTTCTATTCGTGAGTTGGCAACCCAACTACTTCCTCAATGTGCTCCCTCTCCCAAAGTCTAAACTTCAATAGCCTAAAAAAAAAATTTCATGTAAAAAGAAATTTAAATACTAAATAGGTAAAAAATGAAATATCCCCATGCTTATAAAATAGGGCCATATAAAACACCTAAAATAATCAAAGTCTTACTTTTATCAATCATAATAATAAGTTTAATAGCTGCTATTACTACTCCCTATACCGGTTTTAATTATATAGGATATTTTTTAGGACTTTCAATCAGCGGAGTAAAAAACTTTTTTTTCTGGCAGTTTTTTACTTATTCGCTGCTGCAGCCCGGATTTGGTCTCAATATTGGTTTTATCACCCATTTGGTATTTAATATGTATATTTTATGGGTAATAGGCTCAGATGTAATACAAAAATCCACCGTTAAAGACTTTGTCCTATTGTATCTATCAAGCATAATAATTACTTCGTTTATAGCTTTATTGACCATATGGGCTTTTATACCTAATTATGTGTTTGCAACTACTAGCGTAGGAGTCTACTCCACACTAGTAGCCTGGATGATGCTATCTCCTAAAGACATGAGAATATTCTTGTTTTTTACTGTTCCCATCAAATTAAAATGGATCGTAACAGGCCTTATCGGATTCAACCTTTTTATAGATATAGCAAACCTTCATCTCATCAACTTCTTTTCTTATTTAACAGCTACTTTAGTGGGATATTTTTATTCTGTCATGATTTTGACCAAACACAGCCCTTTTAAATTTTTATATAGATTTGAAAGATTTTTAATCTTTTTGTTCAGGCCTAAGATCAAAAGAAAAAAATAATTTAAATCTTGCTTTTCTTTCTTCTTTTTTGAAAAAAAGACTTTAACAGATCAGAAGATATCTCTTTTAAAACATGCTTGGTTATCTCTATCTCATGCATGGGATGTTTTTTTTCAAAAACATTTATAAAGCTACCGTTAGCACCTAACCTTATATCTTCGACAGACCAGACTAGTCTTTTTACCCTAGAGGCCAAGATGGCACCTGCACACATAATACAAGGCTCCAGCGTAGTATATAAGGTAGTCCCGTTCAATCGCCAATCATTTAAATAGCTAGATCCTGCAGTCAAACATATCATCTCCGCATGGGCTGTCGCATCTTTTAACATCTCTACTTGATTATGACCTTTGGCTATAATTTTATTTTCATATACCAAAACAGCACCTACAGGAACTTCTTCCAAAGAATACGCTTTTTTTGCTTCTTTAATAGCTTCTATCATAAAAAAAATATCCGGATTCATAACCATCTCCAAAATGTTTTTGTAATGTACGTTTTGGTATTTTAATAATTTAAATTAATTAAAAGATTTTTAAATTTATAATTAAATATTATAAACAATCGTTTAATTTATTTAGTATAATATAAATCAAAATTATATTTCCATACTATGATAAAATACCCTTTTCGGTTGATAATATTATATATTTCAAGCTATAATAAATGGAAATTAAAACTTAAGTTTAGGAGAATATCCATGTCTTTAGATAAAGGAACTAAAGAAGAAATAACAAAAAAATTTCAATTACACGAAAAAGACACTGGATCTGCAGATGTTCAAATAGCTATTTTAACTGAAAGAATAGCTGAACTGACAGAGCATTTAAAACTAGCCCCGAAAGATCATAGTTCTAGGCTTGCTTTGTTAAAACTGGTAGGTCAAAGAAGAAAGCTTTTAGATTATTTAAATTCGACAGATACCAAGAGATATCAGAATTTAATTACAAGATTAAGCTTAAGAAAGTAAACTTTTTAATTACGCCTATTACATATAGGTTGTAAAATATTTAATGCAAGTGTTTAAAAAAGATTTGAAAAAGATAGAGAGCAGAAAAGATATTTCAATAAAAATTTGAAGTATGCTTTTTGTTTTCTATCTTTTTTTATTCAATTCTTTTTTGCTCGCTTTACAAAAGGAGTAATCCATGAAAAACGAAAAACTAAGCTTTACCTTAGACGGTAAGGAAATAGTTATAGAGACCGGTAAAATTGCTAGGCAAGCAAATGGCAGCGTATTAATACATGCAGGCGATACAACAATTTTGGCAACAGCATGTGCCTCAAAAACCGCATCAGATGAAATTGATTTCTTTCCCTTGAGAGTAGACTACCAGGAAAAATTCTCATCAGTTGGAAAAACTCTTGGCGGTTTTATTAAAAGAGAAGGAAGACCGACTATAAAAGAAATATTAACAAGCCGTTTGATCGACAGAACGATCAGACCTTTGTTTGAGGACGGTTATTATAATGAAGTACAGATTTTAACATATGTATATTCATATGACGGCTTATCTACGCCTGATGTTTTAGCTATGTGCGGGGTCTCCGCAGCCTTAGCCATATCCGACATTCCGTTTATAAAACCAATCGGCGCGGTAAGAGTTGGAATGATTGATGATAATTTCATCATCAATCCAAATGCTGAAGAACAAAAAAGATCCAAATTAGATCTAGTTTTAGCTGGTAGTGAAGATGCTATTTTAATGATCGAAGGATACTGCGATTTTTTAACAGAAGAGCAGGTGCTGGAAGCAATTGACACAGGACATAAATCAATTAAGGTAATATGTCAGAACATCAAAAACTGGGCTGATAAAATCGGCAAAGAAAAAAATAAAAACACAATCAAACAAATTCCTCAAAAAGTCATAGATGTCGTATCTGATATTACTGCTGAAAAAGTAACTAAAGCTATGCGGATAAAAGAAAAAAAATTAAGAGAAAAATCTTTTGATGAAATCAACACTGAGCTTAACGAAAAACTTTTTCCGGAAAATGAAGAGCCTAAATACAGCAAAAGAGATGTGAAATTAGCATTTAAAAAGATAAGTTCTAATCTTATGAGAAAAATGATCCTTGAAGAAAACAAGAGGATCGACGGTAGAAAAATGAATGAAATCCGTCCGATTGAAGTAGAAACACAATTACTCGGCAGAACTCATGGAAGCGCATTATTTACCAGAGGAGAAACTCAAGCAATTGCAGTTTGCACCTTAGGTGGAGAAAATATGGCTCAAAAATATGAGGACTTGCATGGAGAAGGTGCTCATAGATTTTATCTACAGTATTTCTTCCCTCCTTTTTCAGTGGGAGAAGTAGGAAGATCAGGACCTCCCGGTAGAAGAGAAATTGGACACGGAACTTTAGCTGAAAGAGCAATCACTGCAGCTTTGCCTCAGCAAAAAGACTTTCCATATATTATTAGATTAGAATCTAATATAACAGAATCTAACGGTTCATCTTCTATGGCATCAGTATGTAGCGGATGCGTTGCTTTAATGGATGCCGGAGTACCTATTAAAAATCCGGTCTCCGGAATAGCCATGGGTCTTATTTTAGAAAATGAAAAATTTACTATTTTATCTGACATTATAGGAACTGAAGATGCTCTAGGTGATATGGACTTTAAAATTACTGGTGACGAAAACGGTGTTACTGCCTTTCAAATGGACATTAAAGTAGAAGGCATAACTAAAGAGATCATGAAAGAAGCCTTGATGCAGGCAAAAGAAGGCAGAATTCACATTCTTAAAAAAATGTTAGAAGTATGTCCTAAACCAAACAATCAAATGTCTGTATATGCTCCTAGAATCGAAACCATCCAGATCAAACAAAGCAAGATCGGAACTGTTATCGGTCCTGGCGGCAAACAAATTAGAGCTATAGTTGAAGAAACCGGTGTAGAAATAGATATCAGCGATGACGGTTTAATAAGCGTTGTTTCTAATAACCAAGACTCGATGAACAGAGCAAAAGATATTATTAGAAATCTTACAGAAGAAGCAGAAGTTGGAAAAATCTACAAAGGTAAAATCACCTCTATAAAACCTTTTGGCCTATTCGTCCAGATCTTTAGTAATGAAGGACTTTGTCATATATCAGAACTTTCTCATGAAAGAATAGATAACTTATTTGACTTATTTAAAATAGGCGATCCTATCGAAGTCAAAGTAATAGATATAAATGACAGAGGGCAAATTAAATTATCTCATAAAGCCTTGCTTAAAAAGGCTACGAAATAAATTCATCACCAAGAAGGATAACGAAGACAATTATTTCTTCTTGGTGAACTGTTGCTGCAGACACACCATATTATAGAAAATTGGATAATGCAGTAATATCCAATGCCTTTAACATCTTTGCATTTTGTTTTAAATAAGCTTTTACAAATAATGGTCTTACCGAAGAATAACTCCTAATATCCGCTAAAGTAACTTGAGCACCTGTTTCCAACAAAAGCTCAATTATTTCTCTATTATCCCATAGAGCAGTTAGATGCAAGACAGTTCGATTGTAATCACTTCTAGCATTTATATCAGCTCCTCTTTTCTCACAATAGCTCAGTTATTTCTCTATTATCTTTCCAAATAGCTAGGTTCAAAGCAGTTAGATTATCATCATCTCTAATTTTTATATCAGCCCCTCGATCTAACAAAAGCTCAGCTATTTCTCTATTGCCCCACAAAGCAGCTATATGCAAAGCAGTTCGATTGTAATTAGTTCTAATATTTATATCAGCCCCTCGATCTAACAATAGCTCAACTATTTCTCTATGACCGCGCTCAGCAGCTAGGTGCAAAGCTGTTCGATTGTAATTAGCTCTAGCATTTATATCAGCCCCTCGATCTAACAATAGCTCAACTATTTCTCTATGACCGCACTCAGCAGCTAGGTGCAAGGGAATTAGATGTAAGTAAAAGAAATATCTAACATTTATAGTTATGTCCTTATTTTTATGAATTAATAACCAATAAATAACTTCGATATTATTAGATTGTATTGCCTTTATAAAAGCTTCTTGAAAATCTTGTGTATTTTCTAAAAGACAATCTTTAAAAGCTTTAAGCTGCTCCATATCTACAGGGCAAATACTTCGGTCTTTCATTTTCTCACATAAAATATTATAAAAACTCGTTGTTGAAGTTTGAGCGGAAAATGGCGGTTGTTTTGAAATTACATTAAATGCTAATTGAGCTAAATCAAGCAATTTAGGTAACCTAAAATGGCTTTCTTTTAATCTTTCATACTCTTTTGGACTTATCCATCTTTCTAATCTTTCGCATTCTTTTAAGCTCATAGAATGACATGCATATGTTGATAATTTTGGTATTATAGCCATAAATTTTTATCCTTATTTATTATTGTTATTATTTAATAAAAATTAATTAATTATTATTAATAATAACATATTTTTTAATTATTTAAAACTTAATATAAAAAAATCCAAGGGACTTATTTTTAATCACTTACATGAAAAAAATAATTTTTCGAGAGCTTATTTACCGGCTACTGCAGTAAACAGAAGAAAAATAATCTTTAATCCTTAATAGTAACAAAGCTGCCCAATCAGCTTTCTTCGTGAGCAGTTGCAGACATATTATAGTATAGAGCAATTGATAATACAGCAATACCTAATGCTTTTAATATCTTTGCATTTTGTTTTAAATAAGCTTTTATAAGTAATGGCCTTACTGAAGAATAACTCTTAATATCCGCTAAAGTAACTTGAGCTCCTCTTTCTAACAATATTTCAACTGTTTCTCTATCACCGCGCTCAGCAGCTATATGCAAGGCTATTTGACTGTAATTAGTTCTAGCATTTATATCAGCCTCTTGATCTAACAATAGTTCAACTGTTTCTCTATTATCGCGCTCAGCAGCTATATGCAAGGCTATTTGACTGTAATTAATTCTAGCATTTATATCAGCCTCTTGATCTAACAATAGTTCAACTATTTCTCTATTACCGCGCTCAGCAGCTATATGCAAGGCTGTTCGATTATCATCATCTCTAACTTCTATATCAGATCCTCGATCTAACAAAAGCTCAACTGTTTCTCTATTACCGCGCTCAGCAGCTAAATGCAAGGCTGTTCGATTCTTATCATCTCTAACTTTTATATCAGTTCCTCGATCTAACAAAAGCTCAACTATTTCTCTATGACCGCGCTCAGCAGCTAAATGCAAGGCAGTTTGATTATCATCATCTCTAACTTCTATATCAGATCCTCGATCTAAAAGCAGCTCAACTATTTCTCTATTACCGCGCTCAGCAGCTAAATGCAAGGCTGTTCGATTCTTATCATCTCTAACTTTTATATCAGATCCTCGATCTAAAAGCAGCTCAACTATTTCTCTATTACCTGCCGTAGTAGCTATTTGCAAGGCTGTTCGATTATCATCATCTCTAACTTCTATATAAGCTCTTCGATCTAACAATAGTTCAGCTGTTTCTCTATTATCTGCCGTAGTAGCTAGGTGCAAGGCTGTTCGATTATCATCATCTCTAACTTCTATATCAGATCCTCGATCTAACAATAGCTCAACTGTTTCTCTATTGCCCCTTAGAACAGCTAGATGCAAGGCAGTTTGATTAAAGTCATCTCTAACTTCTATATCAGCTCCTCGATCTAACAAAAGCTCAACTGTTTCTTTATTACCCCCCTCAGCAGCTAGATGTAAGGCAGTTTGATTAAATACATCTCTAACTTCTATATCAGCTCCTCGATC
>JANQFC010000069.1 GCA_028278035.1 Chlamydiales bacterium | reverse complement strand
CCAATTTCTTTAACAATGATTTACAAATAAAACTCTCTATTATACAATATCAAATACTTACAACTCATTTAATTTATATACACCTACACCTACAATAATTACTATTATTGTAGGTGTAATAAAAGAAAGATATTTTTAGTACAAACATTACATACGTACCAACACAACATTATATCAACATTATCTTGGATAAATATTGTGTTGGTAATATAACTTATCTAAGAATTAGTTAGTTTGTCGCAATTGAGTTGATAATATTAATATCAATTTATCTATAATTTTTCAAAACTAAAGATAAAATTTCTTCCAGAGTCTTTAAAAATAAGGTGTCTTTTTCCTTTATCAAATTTACTATCTTAAATATTATTTTCTGCTTTTCTGGATTAGCTGACGTTAAATCCGGTATATCGAAAATCTCTTGGATGTTAACTTCCAACTCTTCTAAAATTTTTTCTAATGTCCTAAAAGTTACATTTCTTTTGCCATTCTCAATGGCTGAAATATGCTTAGGACTTAGATCTATTTTCTTAGCGAGGTTATGTTGCGTTATACTCTTTTCTTTTCTTATTCTTTTTAACTGCTTACCTATAAAGTCTGATATACTCATTTAAAACCTCGAACAAACTTAAATTTTTAAAATTTAGTATAGTATATCACACATTTTTCTAGCAAAGGGGTTATAATTGATAATTAATTGTTAACTATTTGATAGAATATTTAGGAGGAAACTAATGTTAAAAAGTCTTATTATCAGTATTTCATTGCTTATTATTGTTGTTTCATGTTCACCTGAAGAACCTGAAAAAGCGGAAAAGAATCAAAATAAAATAAGCGGTCAGGAAAAAAAAGTCAAAAATCCACCACCTAATTTCAAAATCGGAGATGTAGTCAAATTAGGTAATTATCAAATGACACTACATAATGCAAGATTCACCCAGGTTATAAATGAGAAAAATAATCAATTTATGATTTCAAAAACTCCTTCTGGAGAAACATTTTGTATTTTAGATTTGACGGTTGAAAATATTGGATCAAAACAGGAGGTTTTTAGCTCGATCGTTATGCAGCCTAAAATCTCTGATAAGGATGGGTTTACCTTTGCACCTGATTTTACAAGTGGGACTAACTTAAAAAAACCTTTGCCAGATGGAACAATTAACCCGGGAAGAAAAATAAGAGGGGAAATTTCTTTTAAGATTAATAGTGATTCGGAAAATTTACAATTTTCTATTTCACCTAACGTAATAGGATCAAGTATTGTTTTTGATCTAAACAAATGATAAATAAGGAAAAGTCGGGAGGACGCTCATATTTTATCCGTGCAGAGGTAAATTTTGAGCGCCTGCCTGTCTTCTCTCCTTGGGATAAAAGAAAAGCAGAAATTTATACATACAGGAAAAAAGTCAGACGTGACAATCAAATAATAACGATCGAGTGGCAAGTTATTCCGGCGACAGGTTATGGAAGACCAGCTGCATTTGATAGAGATGTCTATACAGCGATACAAATACTAGCTCATAAGAATAATTTTTCAGATTATATTCCTTTCTCATTATGCGAAATTGAGAAAATTATGCATATGAAACATTCAGGCCCAAATATTAAAAAAATAAAAGAGTCGATCGAGAGATTAACACTTACTGGTTTTAAATCCAAAGGCTCTTTTTATTATAAAGCTGGAAAGTTTTGGATTAATGAAATTTTCCATTTATTTGATTCTGTAATATGGTCAGGTGAAATATTGCAGGATGGTACGATTGCAAGAAATAATTATATCAAACTGGGAGAATGGGTTAAGAAAAGTCTGGATTCTAAATACTACAGGCCGATCGATTCAAACTTTTACTTTAATTTGAAAAATTCTACAGCTCGTACTCTATATAAATATTTAAGTTCCAGATTTGGTTCAGCAGAACATATTAGACAGATGAAATTTTTTCAAAAGAATTATTCAGATCTGTGTAAAGAAACTATGATTACTTACCAAAAATTTTATTCTAAAGCCGTACAAATTTTAAGACCTGCAATAAATGAATTAATCGCAGCTGGATTCTTAAAAGATGTTCTCTTTTCAAAAAATGGCGCAAATGAGATCGTAATAAAATTCTTCCCGGGAATAAGACTTATATCTACCCAGATTAACTTTTTAGATTCCAGGCCGGAAGATAACAGTAATGAACCAAGACTAACGGAACCCGAAGGACTTATTAAGGCTTTTTATGAGAAATTATTTAAATCTGATGGTATAAGTAAAAAGCCTTCAAAGAAAGAAGTTAACCTTGTAAGTCAGAATTTTTCTGGGAAAGAATCATTTTTAATGTTTACAGATTTTGTAGTTAGAGAAGCGATTGAAAAACAACGCTTTCCAGGGTTAAAAAATCTATGCGGAGCTTTTACAATTTATTATGATGAATTTTTAGATAAAAAGAAACAAATGAAAGAGGTTAAACTGGTTGAAGATAATTTAGACAGTTTAATTGAGAAAGCTAAGACCTCTAAATTTATCCAGGTAAAAGATAAAAAACTAAAAATAATAAAAGTGAAATCAGATGGATGGATTGAGATAGAAGACGATCAATCGTTAAGAAGAATGATCAGTCCTAAAGTCGCCCTAACATGTAATTTTAAATAATTCTTTACCATCAAAATCTTGAGATAATCTAATGAAATATTCTGGGTTAGACTAATGAAATTATTGAGATAATCTAATGAAATCAGCGAGTTATCCTAATGAAAAAAAATAGTTTCGAATCTAATTCCTTACTGGTTTTTAATTTTTCATAGTTTTAATTTAAGTTTTTAAGGTTAAAATGTCTTTATTTTTTTTAAAAGTTCTCCTACACCTACAATAATTACTATTATTGTAGGTGTAGGTGTATATAAATTAAATGAGTTGTAAGTATTTGATATTGTATAATAGAGAGTTTTATTTGTAAATCATTGTTAAAGAAATTGG
>JANQFC010000084.1 GCA_028278035.1 Chlamydiales bacterium | reverse complement strand
ACAGAAAGTAAAAAAAAAATGATATGATCATATGATATAAAAAGAAATAGATAAAAAGCATAGATATACCGTCTATCTAATTCATATAATGAACAACCTTTCTATTATCTTAACTTTTTCATATGTTTAGAAAAAAAAGAAGAAGACAAAAGATGTGGTACTTCGAGAAATAGAATTTACCGTAAAGAATATCAACCCAGAGCTCCTGTTGATCATCGATCCAATTCCCAAAGCAATAAAGTTCCAGAAGCGTCTTGTAGAAAATATCGTAGTGGACTGAGTCAAAAAGCAGACCAGATGACTAAACAACGCAAGGCAACTTCAGGTAGATCAATTATATCAAAATAACTGTAAACTGAGATATATACATGTTTCATACTGATTAAGCACATACTTTTAGCTGAATACAAGGAAAAATTTGGTTTAAATAGAAACATGCATGAACAACACCAGAGTATGCAGCCAGGTTAGAAAACTTTTACTACATTTCTATGATGCGATATGATATAAGTGAACTTTATGACGTAAAATTTTATACTCAGACACGGGTAAACATGAATGAAATTCTACACATGTCCTATGAACTATATAAAGTTTATAACATGTTACGTACATATATAGGTACATCTTCTGGAACTTGCAAAGTTAAGAAGTTTAGTGGAACTCCAAGATACTTTCATCAGAACGCTTGGTTACCGAACAACGAATTGAATAATAAGCGAACATATTAAAACACTAGATGAAAAAGATGCTCTTTTTTGCAAAAGGATGATAATATTGCACCGTATTTCTTTATTTAACTTTTTTATTTAACATTATGCTTTTGTACTATTCTCAAAAGTCGAGACTATTGGAGATCTACAATACCTGTTTTGTTGTTCAGATAATCTGATATATTTATCTCATTTGTAGGTTTTGTTTTGTTACTTATTATATTTAAACAAACTTACGTATCTAAAATTTTTGTTATTCCTCATTTTCATTACACCTTGTTTCATATGTAGATTTAAACATCACAAGACGTATAATAACTAACAAAAACATCTCTTGTATCTCTCTGTATCATAAAAGATCAAAAGACTAAGACAACCTGTAATAACAAAGAAGAAAACGTTATTTATTCTTTATGGTATTAAACAGAAACATGTATACATCACCAGAACAACATTGAAAAGTTAACAACCAAAATTGAAAGTTAACACATTGATGTGACTGTTGATATGGATCGATCTCACTATATGATTCATAAATAACAAAAAAAAATGACAAATGATACTTGATTATTCATCCATAAAAGATGGCCATCACGACTTCTGTTTTTTTCTTCTACGTCTAATAAGAAAGAAAAACATGTATTGTTTTCTCTGTGTTATTAACTGTTTTTCACCCGTAAGGATCTTTTATTTTTTCTTGTACCTCTAATAACAAATGATCGATATCACTATGTGTTTCATAGATAACAAAAAAAATGACAAATGATACCTGATTATTCATCGATAAAAGATGGCCATCACGACTTCTGTTTTTTTCTTGTACATCTAATAACAAAGAAAAAGATGTATTGTTTTCTCTGTGTTATTAACTGTTTTCTCTGTGTTATTAAATATAAAAACATGTGTAGATCAGTAAAGAAACATTCCAAAGTGAACAGCCCAAATTGAAAACATAACACCTGTAGATCGAGCATCGATCTGACTATTGATCTGACTATTGATCTGAATATT
>JANQFC010000067.1 GCA_028278035.1 Chlamydiales bacterium | reverse complement strand
TTAAATCTATATATACCTTTTTTTCTGCTCTGAGAGCATACTTTTAGCCTTAAGTTCAAATCCTGCTTGTGAGAATAAAAATAAAAGATTTTTATCAAGGAATGCACATATTTCCTCATAGTTGTTAGAATGTTTTTTAGCCAAAAAAGAGACATTAAAAGAAATAATATGTATAATTTTTTGTATAAAAAATTTAATAAAAAAGATATAATAGAAAACAAATATGTCATATCTATAATTTTATCCATTCTTGGCATTATCCTAAAAATATAAAACTGATTATAAAATAAAAAAATTTCCATTAATTCATGTTTTTGCTTATAGTTTGAAAATTGTCAGGCTAATACGGTATCTTTAAAGGCCCTTGAAATAACTATTTACTAATTTAATTTTAAAGACTGTTGAGATTTTCACACAAAGTCTAATCTCTTTTAATTTATTACGATCTTGTTAGATTACTGGGAGAAACAGCTTTTTTAAGCTATATAAATAAGTTTTTCAGTAAGCTAATCGACAAATTTTAGCTCAAAAACGAACGATACAACAATACTATTTATTATTATGAATAACTTAACAAAAGAACTCCCTATCGATCTAGGGGACTCAAGACTTAATAAGCGATATAAAAAAGTAAAAGAAGCAGGCGTTAAACAGCCTTCTCGGACCCTTAACGCCCTTTTTAAAGAATGGGGACAAACGCAAGCTACTTACAAATTGTTTAATAACCCCAAAGTAACAAGTGAAAAGTTTATCTCGCATGAATATAGGCAGACTAATAGTAAGATAATAAACTTTGATGAGCATACAGATATTCTGGTATCACAAGATTCATCAGACTTAAATTATAATGGGCATGAAAGCAAAGAAGATTTATTTCCAACTCACCCTCACATACAAAAAGGGTTAAAGATTCACCCATCCATTGCATTTACTGAAGACGATATTTGCCTAGGCCTTCTGCACGTGCGAATATGGACTGGGAAAGAAAAAAAACAACTGAACAACCAGATACCAAAATCTCGCCCTATAGAAGAAAAAGAAAGTTATAAATGGCTTGAGTCTTTTAAAATAACAAAAAAAACAGCACAGGAATGTCCAGAAAAGTATTTTTTTAATATCTCTGATCGAGAAGGAGATATTTATGATTTGTTGCTTGAAGCATCAAAAGAAAATGTTGAAAACCTTTATTTTATAATTCGATCATCATCAAATCGAAGAACAGCTACAAAAGAAGGAAAACTAAGAGAGACTATGGATAATACTCCAGAGATAGGGAGAATTTCTTTTGAATATAAAAGAAAAGGTGAAGAAAGAACCGTACGGCAAACGGTTAAGGCAAAAAAAATAGAGTTAAAGAACCCGAAAAATAGAAGAAAAAAACCTAAACCAGATAAAATCCTCTCTGCAAAAGTTTCAAAAAAAGCTAAAATTAAACAAGAAAAGGATAATTTAAATGAAGACCCTAAAGTAAAAGTTTGGGTCGTACAAGCAAAAGAAATAGATACCCCTAAAGGGAAAAAACCAATAAATTGGACTATACTCACAGATTATCCTATAAAATCACTAGAAGATGCAAAAAAAATTCTCCATTATTATACTAAGCGTTGGAATATTGAAACCTTCTTTAAAGTACTAAAAAGTTGCTGTATGGTTGAAAAAATACGTTTGCAAACACTTAAAAGACTTACAGCATGTTTGGTACTTTATATGTCGATAGCTTGTAGAATCATGCTTTTGTTAAAAATAGGAAGAACCTACCCAGATATTCCCTGTGACATTTTTTTTTCACCTTCTGAATGGAAAACAGTATATATGAGTATCCATCGTAAAAAACCTCCTCCAAAGCCTCCTAAACTAGCTACAATTATTCTTTATATAGCCCAACTAGGAGGATATTTAAATAGAAAAAATGACCCTCCACCAGGGTTAATAGTTATATGGCGTGGAATAGAAAAAATGTATACGATGGTTTCTATTTTTGACGTTTTCAAAATAATAGAGTATGAGTAACAGTACTAAAACAGTATGGAAACACCGATATTAAAATTTAGAAAAGCCCAATAAGGCTAAATTAACTTGTATAGTACGTAAGTCCGATTATTTATATAGGGGTGCGTAATTTTCGTGAAATAAACTACTTTTTAAAGTTGAAAAAGGGGAGGTATGTGTCTTTTTTGCTAAATGTAATAAAACAGTTTATTTATTAGATAAATAACATTTTTCGCCTACACTAAAATGGTCTAAATAATGAACAAAAATGTATACTCATACAGAATTTAAAAATTTTGTGCTAATTAACAGTAAATTTGACTTGAAAGTTATCCGAAAACAACCGAAAGGCTATGCGAATTGATTGATAAAAACCCTTTATTCTTACGCTTAAAA
>JANQFC010000048.1 GCA_028278035.1 Chlamydiales bacterium | reverse complement strand
CTAAAACTTTTCGTAATCTTTTTTCTATAGTTTTCATAAGCAACGTTTTTTAATTTAACAACTAGCTTATCCATTCAAAATCTATTCCTTTTTTATCATTCAAATATCATACCAACCATTCGGTCTGTTTATCTATAAAAAATTTTAGGCCTTAATACAATGATATAATTGCTCAAAAGCCTTTTCCAAATGATTATATAAAACCTGCGGGTTACCAGTAAATATAGAGTTTAAAGCAATTCCATCCTGCAACCATTGGAAATGGTTAGATAAAATTTCAACATCTAAATCTTTCTGAATCTCACCTTTTTTAATTCCATTTTCTATAATTTTTCTCCAAAAAGCTAATTCGTTTTGATTCGATTCTTCTATCTTTTTATTAAAATCAGGTGCATAATTTGCTACATCCAACATCAAACGGTAATAACCCATTCCAGAGGCTTCTTCTCCAATATAGCTTGTTATCATCTTAGCCATCTTTTTCACATTATCAATATACATTTGCATATAATCATAAAATGAAACTTCTGGGTTAATAACCATTTCCTTATTAAAAGGGGATATAGAAAAAAATAAATTATCTAAGGTTTCTATAAATAACTGCTCTTTATTCTCAAAATAATGGTAAAATGCACCTTTGGATAAACCCGTTGCTTTAACAAGCATACTCATGGTAACTTCTTTGTACCCCTTTTGTAGAAAGAGCCTGAATGATGTTAATATAATATGTTCCTTTGTTGGAGTCATAAAACCGACCGTTTGGTATGCAAATATAATAACATTAATTTAAACAAAAAAAATTTTGAGCAATTTTTGTTTAACGTCAAATATAACAAAGTAATTAGAATTTTCAAGTTATTGATATGCCAAGTTATTATTTATAACTTTGAGTAGAATATATAAAAAATGAAAAGATTTGTAATTATAGTAGCAGGAGGTTCAGGGCAAAGAATGGAAAGCTCTGTACCAAAACAGTTTCTAAAAATAAATGATGAAATTATATTAATGAAAAGCATTACTACTTTTCATGAGTTTGACCCCAACATTAATATTATCCTGGCACTACCAAAAAACCATATTAGTTTCTGGGAAGATTTATGTGGGCAATATAATTTTAATATCCGGCACACTATTGCTTTTGGTGGAAAAACCAG
>JANQFC010000035.1 GCA_028278035.1 Chlamydiales bacterium | reverse complement strand
TACAGAAGCCGCGCATAGAGACTTCTTGCAGGATTTCTATATGAAAAAATACACTAATCAAGATGTTTTTGAGTTAGTTGCGTAAGTCCTGTTATTAATTAATACGAAGGCTCTTACGGCAAAGTAATGAAATCATTAACCAGGTCTAAAACAAACAGAAGTCAGGCTGGTTTTTGTGTTGTTTTAAAGAGTACTCTAAATCAACAAATCTAAATTTGGGATTGTAAAGTCCCTACTACTTTTCTACGAGCTTTTTATGGATTTTCAGGATAAGTTATAAAAATAGCTGTCAGCTTATCGCTATTATTATGCAAAAAATCAATTACTGGCTTAATATGTATGAAATCAGGACTATATGGTTCATTTTCACAGAAGCCTTTTAATACGACAATTGTATTATGAACATCATCAGCTAGTTTTGCTATTTTTTTGAATTCTTTTTCGCTAAAATTATAGCTTTTTATTTCTTCCATTTTTGCTTATCCTTCTATCTATATATTGTTTTTTTATTTGAAATACATTTTTTTTGACTATATACCAGCTATTTAAAATATTATATATAATAATATGCCAATATAAATAAAAAAACAACATCATGTAATATTGTTTTTAACCAAAATTAAAAATACTATATTTTTATGGAGCAAAAAGAATTTTTAAAAAAATTAGGACATAAATTAAAAGTAAAAAGAATAGATAAAGATTTAGGCAGAGAAGAACTCTCTGTACTTGCTGATTGTGCACCTTCATATATAGGGGCTTTAGAAAGAGGAGAAATTAACCCTACTTATTTTAAACTTTTTAAAATCTCTAAAGCTCTAAATGTAAAATTAGACGATATTGTTGATAGCTTTTATGAAAATAATAATTGATATTTTAAGCTTAGTTATAGGTTGGGTCAATTTACGAAACCATTCGTCCAATAGCTGCAAGAAGAGGGTTGCAAGTTTAAGACCGATAATGAAACATATGTAAAATCAACGCAAATTGACTAAAAGTTAAATTAATCTTAATTTACTCATTCTTATTGCAACTCATTTGCTATAATGATATAATTGCAATAGTAAATATTAGAAGGTAAAAAAAATGAATAAAAAGTTATTTGTACGGAACCTGAGTTGGTCAGTATCTGAAGATGATTTGTATGAAATATTTGGACGCATAGGAGAAGTTATATCAGTAAAAATTCCTTTAAGGCGTGAGGACTCCAGACCGAGAGGCTTTGCGTTTGTCGAAATGGCAAATCCAGACCTTGCACAAAAGGCCATAAAACAATTAAACGGAATGCCTTTAGATGATAGAGAGATTCATATTGATTATCAAGATGAAAACAGGCAATCAACCAGACCTGAAAATAAAAACTCAAAGATTTTTATACGAAATATAAGCCCTGATGTATCTGAATACGAGCTTGAAAACCTATTTAGCCAAATTGGCAGGGTAATATCAGCAAGAATCCCTACAGATAGAGAAACAGGAAGTCAAAAACCTTTTGGATTTATTGAAATGTCCACTTTGGATGAAGCGGAAAATGCTGTAAATCAATTAAATAATTCCAATTTAGGCGGGCAAATAATTTCGGTCTCATATCAGAATAATGATAGGGACAGGAAAAAAAATAAACCTCAAGGCGGATTTAACAAAAGCAGATATAGCTACTGATGATGAAGAGCTACAAGCAATACGCTATTGAAAAATTAAAAACAAGCGGGTTAAGAATTACTCTTGCCAGAAAACTAATCCTGGAAATACTTGATAGAGCTGAAAAAGCACTGTCAGTAAATGAAATTATTGACATTCTTTCCCGGCAGAAAAGTTCAATAGATAAAGTAAGTGTGTATAGAATTATAGAATGCCTGGAAGAGCACAAACTGATTCACAGGACTCTTTTTTCCGGGAAGGTAGTTAAATGTAGCCTTTATAATCAGGATAACAATATTAATGATTTGGATTATAATTCACATTACCTGCTTTTATGTAATAAATGCGGAATAATAACTGAAATTCAAGGTCATAATCTTGTCCAATTCCCATCAAATGATAATTTTACCACCACAGGCTATAATCTTGAATTTACCGGCTATTGTAATTCGTGCAAATGATTTATACTTATACCAAATGAGTTAGTTTTCTTAAAATCGGAAGGACTCTGTTTTTTTGATTGAGTATCAAAAAAATGGAGGGAGCCCGACTTTAAGAAAACGTCGCTCTCTG
>JANQFC010000086.1 GCA_028278035.1 Chlamydiales bacterium | reverse complement strand
CGAGGTCCTTTAATAAAAAAACCTCGCACAAGCTTGGCTATATCATATCTTTTCTTTTTCTACTGTCAAAATAACAAATGCAGCTTAATAGCTACTTTTTCTTTTTAAGGTTTTTGCCTTAAAAGAATAACAATCAGAATACAAAAACTATTTGTTTAACGCAAGAGACAAAAAATAAAAAGTTAAAATTTATCTTAAAAAATTGCCTTCTCAAACAATCGACCATTTATCTTTATAATATAATAAAAACTATAACGAATTAATTATATCCCTTAACTATATTAATAAATTTAATTAACTAAAAAAAATATTTACAAAAAGATTAAAATCATAGTAAAAAGCAATTTAAGGCTATTAATACATAGGAGACATATACATGCACTTAACAATTTTTTTAGGAAAAATATTCGGCCTATTTTTTGTTATCACTTCTATTGCTTATTTAACAGACACAAAAAGCTGTAAAAAAACGATTCATAAAATACTTGCATCCAGCGAAATTTCTGGACTCTTGGCATCTTTAATATTGATATTTGGGTTAATTGTTGTGAATTTACACAATGTATGGTCAAGCCCCATACAAATAATAGTTACTTTATTTGGATGGATATTATTAGTATTCGGCGTGTTTTTAAATTTTTTCAGAAAATCAATGGATAATTTTACAAAGAAAATGCAAAAACATCACGGCTATACTTGGATTAGTCTAGCGTTTTTAGCAGTAGGTATTTATTTAACTTATATGACTTATTTCTTTTTTTAATCATCCCTTAATGACATAAACAGGTATTAGTCTTGCTACTTTTGCAGCCAGATTAGCATCATGCACTGTATCTACTACAATATCTACATTCTTATATGCATCCGGCATTTCTTCTGCTATTGTAGAATAAGACTTTGCATAAACCTCTATGCCTCGATTCATCATATAAGATTTTAAATCTTTTCCCTTCCAGGCTTTCATAGACTCTTTTCTAGATCTTGACCTTCCGGCCCCATGACAAGATGACGACCATGTCCAACTATTTCCCTTTCCTACTAATATATAACTTGCGGTTCCCATATCTCCCGGGACTAAAACAGGCTGGCCTGTTTTTTGAAAAATGGGGCTTAATTCTTTTGAATTAGGGCCGAAAGCTCTTGTAGCTCCTTTTCTATGCACGCAGAGCTTTTTTAATTTACCTTCAAATTTATGTTCTTCGAATTTGGCAATATTATGACAAACATCATATAAAAGCTTTATTTCCTCCGGATTAATAGCGCACACATCCTTTATGGCCTGTCTTACTAAATGAAGTATTTGCTGACGATTATTAAATGCATAATTTGCTGCAGCCGCCATTGCAGCAAAATATTTTTTACCATCATCAGATTTAATGGGAGCTGCAACTAACTGTCTGTCGGGAAGCCCTTTATCATATCCTTTTTTAATGAAATAATTTAAAGTATCCTGACACGTTTGATGTCCAAACCCACGAGAACCTGTATGTATTAATACATAGGCCTGATTTTCTTTAATATCCCAGGCTGAAGCTATTTCTGGATATAACAATTTTTCAACTCTGCCGATTTCTATAAAGTGATTGCCGGAGCCTAGTGTTCCCAGCTGTTTTTTTCCTCTGTCTTTTGCATGATTCGACACAGCCGATATCTCAGCCCCTTCAATTTTACCCAAACTTTCAATGTTTTCCAAATCACTATCTACTCCAAATCCCTGTTCAATAGACCATTCGGCTCCTTTTTCCAAAAGCTCTTTATAGTCTATATCCGATAAATGTTTTTCACCTCTATGACCATAACCAACACCAGAAGGCACTAATTCGAAAATGCGCTTGATTATTTTATTGCCATATTTTTCTTTGAGATCAGAAAAAGTCATAGGCAGCATTGCTATTCTAACTCCACAGTTAATATCATAGCCAACCCCTCCCGGACTGATAACCCCTTTTTCTATATCCATTGCAGCAACTCCGCCTATTGGAAAACCATAGCCCCAATGGATATCCGGCATAGCAATAGAATATCCCACTATTCCAGGAAGTGTTGCCACATTTTTTACCTGCTCTATAGACTTGTCTTCTTTTATTACTTCTAATAATTTTTCTTTCGCTATAATAAGACCAGGAACTCTCATTTTTCCTTCTTTTGGAAGCAAAAACTGACAATCTCCTTTTTTCTCTAGATTATACATCTACAATCATCTCCCAATGCAAAATATTATCTTTTGTTTCTATATCAGAATGAAAACTGACAGCTTTAAACGGAAGATGCTTTCCTTCTATTTCCGCTTTAGTTATCAGCTCATTTAAATTAATTATAACATCATCAATAGAAGATGCTTTTTTCAAAAGATATTTGTAATTTAAAAACTGATTATCTTTAAAACTTAATGCAGTAAATGCATTTAATAAAAGATCATCAAAACCCTTACCTTTAACAATATATGCAATATCTGCAGTATGATGAATTTCTTCAAAAGGCTTTATAAATTCTTTTTGCCAAACAGACTTATACTGACTATTGCCCAAACTTTCAAACAAATGCAGCCCTTTTATATATAAAGGTAAAGCCTTAAAAGATTCTTCCCATTGTTGCTTATCAAATTGATTTCTGCAAATTGTAATATGCGGCAGAAAATTATTTTTATTTTTTATATCAAAGCCATTTTCTTTAAAAAATAAAAACATCTTTTTTTGAAACTCTTTTAACAAATAAATCTTTTCAAAAAAATCTATCTGCCAGGCAACAAGTCTCGGTTCTTTTTGCGGCAAAAAAATACATTTATTAAATTGCCCCACTACAGATATCTCATCCGATAATTTCGGCATCTTATCAATTAAAGACTCTAATCGATCAAAATCTTGATTACCTAAAAATAAAACAGTTAAATGCCTGTTTTCTTGTGTTATTAATTTATGTTCTTCAGGAAAACCAGGCCAGTTAGTTTCCACAACAAAAGCAAAAAACAATCTTTTTTCATTTTTCATAAAAAAATAAACCATTTATTTTTTAATATAAAAAATACAAAAATAAAACACTTTCGAAAACTTGAAAAGACGAAAAAATTTATCGATCTTTTTATTTTTTTAATAAAAATATTTTCGTAAAAACCTGATTTTCAATGATCAAAAAAAATTGTAGATAAAAATCACAAAACCCCATATATAGTAATTTAGAACAAAATGAAATACAATATGTAGTATCCGGGTCTTTAAAACCTAAATACTAATAATAAATATAAAAGGAGTTAATTTATGAAAAACACAAAACTGAATAAACTCGATAAGATAATTAAAAGAAACGGGCAAATAGTAATATTTGACGCCGCAAAAATTACTAAAGCTATTGCTAAAGCAGGCAAGGCATCTAAAGAATTTACAGAAGATATCGCAAAAACTTTAACAATTCGAGTTATGCAACTAGCTGAAAAAATTGTAAAAGACATTCCGTCAGTTGAAGAAATTCAGGATATAGTAGAAGAAATTTTATTATCATCTCCTTTTAAAAAAACAGCTAAAGCTTATTTAATATATCGTGAACAGCACGCAAAAATAAGAGAAATTACTAACAAGGCCGGTGTTGATTTGATAGATCAATATTTAGAAAAATTAGATTGGCAAGTAAAAGAAAACTCAAATATGAGTTATTCTCTTCAAGGCCTTCATAATTATATCGCGGCCGAAACTAACAAAATATACTGGCTAAACAAAATCTATCCTCCTAACATTCGAAGGGCACATATAGATGGTTCTTTTCATGTCCATGATTTAGGTGTTTTGTCAGTATATTGTGTTGGTTGGGATTTAAAAGATTTATTAACCGTCGGGTTTAAAGGCGTATCAGGTAAAGTCCAAAGTAATCCTCCGAAGCATTTTAGAACTGCGCTTGGGCAAATTGTTAACTTTTTCTACACCTTGCAGGGAGAAGCAGCAGGAGCTCAAGCCTTTTCTAATCTCGATACCCTTTTAGCTCCTTACATAAGATATGATAAATTAACCTACCAACAGATAAAACAGGCTATGCAGGAATTTATCTTTAATGTAAACGTTCCAACAAGAGTTGGCTTTCAAACTCCTTTTACCAATATAACTTTAGACTTAACTCCAGCCTCTTTATATGCAGATTCCAATGTAGTAATTGGAGGAGAGGTTCATAAAGAAAAATACAAAGATTTCCAAAAAGAAATGGATTTGTTCAATAAGGCCTTTTTAGAAGTAATGATGGAAGGGGATGCTAAAGGAAGAGTATTTACTTTCCCGATTCCCACTTATAATATAACTAAAGGATTTGATTGGGACAATCCAAACCTAGATCTTTTATGGAAAGTTACAGGTAAATATGGAATTCCTTATTTCACAAACTTTATTAATTCCGATATGGACCCGGAAGATACAAGGTCCATGTGCTGCAGACTAAGATTAGATACATCTGAGCTAAAAAATAGAGGTGGAGGTTTATTTGGCTCCAATCCTCTGACTGGCTCTATAGGAGTTGTCACCATTAATCTTCCCAGAATAGGTTACTTGGCAAATAATGAAAAAGAATTCATAAAACATTTAAATGAACTAATGGACCTAGCAAAAGAAAGTTTAGAAATTAAAAGAAAAATTCTTGAGCACTTAACAACAAAAGGCTTGTATCCATATTCAAAATTCTATTTAAGACAAATAAAAGAAAGATTTGATCAATTCTGGACAAATCATTTTTCTACAATAGGCCTGGTAGGAATGAATGAAGCATCTTTAAATCTAATCGGCAAAACAATAGCGGATCCAGAAGGCAAAGAATTTGCGAAAAATGTATTAGATTTCATGAGAGAAAAATTATCTTTATTCCAAGAAGAGACCGGAAATCAATATAATCTAGAGGCCACTCCTGCAGAAGGAACAACATTCAGGCTAGCTCAAATTGATAAAAAACGTTTTCCAGATATTATTGTTGCAAACGAAAAAGAGCTTAAAAAGGGTTCCAAACCTTTTTACACCAACTCAACTCTGCTTCCAGTTAATTACACAGATGATCTTTTTGAAGTTTTAGATCATCAAGACGATCTTCAAACAAGATATACAGGAGGAACTGTCCTGCATGCTTTCATTGGAGAAAGAATTGAAGATATTACAAATGTTAAAAACATAATTAAAAAATCATTTGAAAATTACGGCCTTCCCTATTTATCTCTAACCCCAACCTTCAGCGTATGTCCTGAACATGGTTATTTGGATGGTGAAGTACAAACATGCCCTCATTGTTTTAAAACCTGTGAAGTATACTCAAGGGTAGTAGGATACTTACGTCCTGTAAGTCAATGGAATGACGGTAAGCGCTGTGAGTTTGAAATGAGAAAAGAATATGACATTCCACAACTAGAGCCCGCAATAAAATAAAATGAAAATTGGAGGTCTGCAAAAATTTTCATTAATAGATTATCCAAAAAAAATGGCAGCCGTAATATTTACCCAGGGCTGCCCTTTTTTATGCCATTTTTGTCATAATCCTACTTTAGTGCTCCCTAATAATTTTATGAAACCAATCCCGGAAAAAGAGATATTGGATTTTTTAAATAAAAGAAAAACACAGTTAAATGCTGTAGTAATAACAGGTGGAGAACCAACTGTTCAAAAAGACTTAAAATCCTTTATTCAAAAAATTAAAGATTTAAATTTTTCTGTTAAATTGGATACTGCAGGAATTAATCCAAAAATTTTAAAAGATCTAATAGATAATTCTTTTCTAGATTATGTTGCTATGGACATAAAAGCACCATTAGAAAAATATGAAAAAATAATTAATAGAAAAATAGATACAAAAAAAATACTTCAGTCTATAAAAGTGCTGCTTAATTCAAACATAGAATATGAATTTAGAACTACCTTAGTTCATAACTTACATACTATGCAAGATCCTATTGAAATATCTAAACTTATTAAACATGCGCCTTTATATGTACTTCAAAAATTTGTTCCTAACAATACCTTGAATCCAGATTTCAAAAATCATACATCTTTTTTAGCAAAAGATCTTTTAAATATAAAAAAACAAATAGAAAAAAATGTAAAAGTTTGCAATATCCGCTAAAAAGCCCTTGGAATCGTTTTAAAAACAGGATCTGTTTCTAATTGACTTTGTTCTATTGCATATAAATTTATGGTCCTAAAATATGAACATCCTATAGACCTAGTCATTTTATACCAACACCTTTTATTTTGATCGTTTGACATAACAAAAAATTCTCTGGAAAAATATTTCAGCTCTCTTTTCTTATCTTCTATAAAAAAAGACACCTCCAATTTATACAAACATTCCGCCACAATAGCTACTTTTTCGTAACCAGCTTCCTCCAATGCTTCAACCTGAGAGCAAATCATTTCAAATGAATAAGACTGCATGGGATATAAAGAGACAAAACAGCTAGGCAAAAACCCCAAATATTTTTCAAATGAACAGCTCATAAAAAAAAATCTATTAACAATATTAATTTTTATTAATTGCAAAAGGATAGTAAATGAGTGATAATTTACTAACAAACATTAAAAAAAACATTATGACAATAAAACCTAAAATATTATCTCCCGCAGGTTATTTTGATTCTCTCTCAGCTGCGATCAAAGCTGGAGCAGATGCTGTTTATTTTGGTCTGAAAGAACTCAACATGAGATCAAGCTCTTCTAAAAATTTTACTATTGAAGATTTAAAAGAAATATCCCAAATATGCAAAAAAAATAATATCCGATCCTATCTTACAGTCAATTCCATCATTTATGATAATGAACTGTCGTTAATGCAAAATATTTTAGATAAAGCCAAAAAACACAATATCAACGCTATCATAGCACACGACATGTCAGTAATTAAATATGCGAAACAAATCAATATGCCTGTTCACTTATCGACACAAGCAAATATTTCAAATATCGAAGCTGTTAAATACTACTCGCAATTTGCAGATGTAATAGTGCTTGCAAGAGAACTGAGTCTAGATAAGATCACTAATATCTGTCAGCAAATTAAAAAAGAAAATATACAAGGCCCTTCTAATAAATTAATCCAAATAGAAATATTTATTCACGGAGCCTTATGCATAGCAATATCCGGCAAATGCTATATGAGTCTAGCCCAATACAATGAATCAGCAAATAGAGGCAAATGCCTTCAGGCATGCAGAAGAAAATATAGAGTCCAAGAAAATGAGACAAAAAAAGAATTGTCCATAGAAAATAAATATGTAATGTCTCCTAAGGATCTATGTACTATCGGTAATTTAGACAGACTTGTAAAAACAGGTGCAACTATCTTTAAAATAGAAGGAAGAAAAAGATCCAGTGAATATGTATATACAACAACTAAATGCTATAAAGACGCATTAAATAGTATTGAGTCCGATTCTTTTTCAAAAGAAAAAATCAACTTCTGGCTTCAAGAGCTTGAAAAAGTCTATAACCGGGGATTTTGGCAAGGTGGATATTACCTCGGCAAAAAAACGGATATGTGGACCAAATCTTACGGCTCTCAAGCTAAATTAAAAAAAACCTATTTAGGTAAAGCAACCAACTTTTTTTCTAAAATAAGTGTTGCTGAATTTTTACTGGAATCACACCAGTTAAAACAAAATGATGAGATTTTAATATTAGGACAAACTACCGGTTTTATTAAAATGAACGTAACATCTCTATATACAGATAAAAAAATACTGACAGCTAAAAAAGGTGAAAAAATAGCTATTAAAGTAAAGCAAAAAATAAGAAGAGGCGATAAATTATACTTATTGGAGAAAACTAATGTTGGATGAAATCAGAAAAAAAATTGATGAATTAGACGATCAGATAATATCTTTATTAGAACAAAGATTTTCTATTGTAAAAGATATTAATAAATTAAAAAAAAATATAACAGACTCAAAAAGGGAAAAAGAGATCTTAAATAAAAT
Organism: Chlamydiales bacterium; assembly: GCA_028278035.1. Classification (GTDB taxonomy): domain Bacteria; phylum Chlamydiota; class Chlamydiia; order Chlamydiales; family SM23-39; genus JANQFC01. Next base: position 36,215 of record JANQFC010000086.1, on the reverse strand, counting down.
ACAATCTAAAAATATACAAAAAATATATAAAGAGATTTTCAAAATCTCAAAACAGATTCAAAAAAAATATTAAGAATCCTTATCTAAAAAATCCTTAATTTCTTTAATTGCCTCCTTAAAGGAATCATCAACAAAAACATGCGATCCGTTTTTCAATCTAACCGGCTTTACATTAGGCATTAACCTTACAAAGTGTTCAAAAGAGGCCGGATGGATAATCTTATCTTTTTGGCCTATCAAAATTAAGCTCTTGGTCTTGATCTTAGGAAGTATTTTATCTAATGGAGTAGTGGTCAGCATCTGATTAAATGCCTCCTTAAAAAAAGCATACTTTTTGTTCATTTGCTTAATAACATATTTTTTAAAATAAGAACTTATAGACATTTCTCTGCCCGTACAGTAAATTGTGAGCTTGTTGAACTCTTCTAGATCTTCCGGAAAAAATAAATTTTTCCCCTGATCTAATAAAATTTGCAGATCACTTTTCTTTTCTTGATCGATCCCCAGAGGATTGATCATGGTCAAGCTAAGCAAATAATCAGGATTATTATAAGCATAAATAGCGGTTATCCCGCCGCCCATAGAAGTGCCCATTAAATGAAAATGGTCTAAACCTTTAGCTTTTACAAAATGATGCAAAGAGTCCGCTATAGAATATAAATCATATTTCTGCGTTTTAAAATTAGGGGTATTTCCATGCCCGGGCAAATCCAGAGCTATAACATGATGATTTTTAACAAGCTGTTTGATATATGGAAGCCAATAACTTTTACTGCTTTGAAACCCATGAACTAAAAGTATGGTGTCCCCTTCACCTCCTTCCATATACTCAAAATAATTTTTTTCATACTTAACCTTTTTGACAACTAAATTTAAATCATTTATAGATTTAGTCTCATGATATTTTGCAAGAACAAAAGGAAGGTAATTATATACACCTAAAAGTGAAAAAATTGTAATAATTATTATTAATGATACCTTTTTTTTCACTATTTACTCCTATGAATAGAATTTATTATTTAGTATAGTAACCATCTAAAAAAATTAAAAGAAAAGATTATATGAGATATTTTACCTTAAATAAATATCTGCAAAAAAGATTTAATGAAAGGGTCTATAAAATATCTATAGATGCTAACTTTACCTGTCCGAATAGAGATGGAACTAAAGGATCGGGAGGCTGTATATATTGTGACAAGTTCGGCTCATCTTCAAGAATCCATAAAAAAAGGACCCCTATTAAAGATCAGGTTTTAAATAATATTTTAATTAGAAAAACAAGATATAAGGCAAAAAAATTTATTGCGTATTTCCAATCATTTACCAACACATATGGGGATATTAAATACCTAAAAAAAATATATGATCAGGCTGTATTCATTCACCCTGATATAATTGGTCTGTCTATCTCTACAAGAGCTGACTGCTTAGATGAAGAAAAAGTGCAGTTAATCGCATCTTACAGAAAATATTTACCCTATGTATCTGTTGAACTGGGCATGCAGTCCTCTCATGACAAAACACTAAAATTAATAAATAGAGGAGAAACACATAAAGACTTCTTAAAAGCTGTTGAACTTTTAAAAAAATATAATATCGCTATAGTTTCCCATGTAATTTTAGGTCTTCCAAATGAAACCAAAAATGATATTTTAAAAACAGCTGATCGTTTAGCCAATCTAGAAATATCAGGTATAAAACTTCATTTTCTTATAGCACTAAAAAATACTGAATTAGAAAACATGCATAATCAAAAAAAATGGAGTCCCTTAACTTTTGACAACTATGTCAATTTATGTGCAGACTTTATAGAAAGGATGCCTCCGGAGTATATAATACACAGAACAGCCGGAAGTGGCTATCCTAAAGATATCATTGCTCCAAAATGGATATACAGCAATAAAAATGAAGTCATGCAGGCTATCCAACATGTGCTGGAAAAAAGAAATACCCATCAGGGTTCGTTATTTTCTAAATAATATTAAAAAAATTATTAGACATTTATTTTCTAATCAATGATAAAAAAAGTAGAAATAAATGGAGAAAAAAATAATGGGCGACCAAGCTGTAAAAATTATTCAATATGATGTAAAAAAGTTATTAACTGAACTAAATAAAGCTTTAGCTGATGAGTGGCTTGCAGGATACCAATATTGGGTAGGAGCCAGAGTTGTAAAAGGTCCTTTTACATCAGAAGTACAAAAAGAGCTGCAGGAACATGCAGAAGAAGAGTTCAAACATGCTGATATGTTGGCTGAAAGAATTATTCAGTTGGGAGGAAATCCAATATTAAATCCTAATAAATGGAACAGTTTATCTACATGCGGTTTTATCGAACCTTCAGACTTTAGAGAAATACCCATTTTAAAACAAAACCTCAAAGGTGAAAGATGCGCTATTGGCGTTTATAATAATCTTCTGGAAGAACTAAAGGGAAAAGATCATATTACATTTCATCTTCTTTTAAAAATTCTAGAAGAAGAAATTGAGCATGAAGAAGATCTCCAAACACTTTTGGAAAACATAAAAATGCATAAATAATAAGAAAAAAATTATTACTTAGCAGAAAATTCACTCCACTTTTGAGAGGGCCTTTCATGTATATACCCTTTCTGCCAATTCCACTGAGGATGCTTCTTTAAAAACTTTTTTGCATAAAATGCCCTGCCGCATGGCCTACCGAAAATAGCTAATAGCTTCATATCTTTTGCCATATCAGATGTTGTAATCTTACAGTCAACAGCTCCGGCAGGAGTATAAGGATCGGGATGAATTGCAGCGGTAGAGCTCATTGAATATCTGGGATCATTATCATAGTGAGCGCACACAGTATTGGCGGCTGGTATATTTTTTTTATGATATACATCATAATGGTCCGACATAATTTTCTTGGTATTTTCCGTATCAATTTGCCCAAAATGCTTTTCTAAAAGCTGAGGAAGTCTAACTTTTCTACCACCGGTATGCCTTCTTATATCATTAAATCCTTCACCATTACATTCTAAATTTCTAATATATGGGTCAAAGGCAACATTACACCCATAAAAATATCCGTTTTTCTTTCTTTCTACACTTTGAAAAGTCAACCCCAGTTCTAGTTTAGCAATTTCATTAGTTTTGATATCACCGATAAGCCAGGCCGCAGGATTTCCGGCATTGTTATTTTTACTGATAATCTTAATAAATTCATCTATATTATTTGCATACTGCATAGCAAGTCTTTGATTCACAAAAGCAGGATTGCCGTTAATATTAAAACCATTGAAACCTGCAAAAGCAGTCTCCAGCCCGACAATCCCCGCTTTCGATATAAAAAAATCAGTCATACTCGATATATATCCGGGAGCTATTTGTATTAACATATGATTACCTTGAGTAGGCTCAATATCTAAAATAATATTAAACCACTGAACATTCCAAAAATCATCAAAAGAGGAATGAGAGATTATAATCTTGCCATCTTTAGTCGCATTGCCTGTTGCAAGCATAGCTGAGCATCTTTCTCTTTTTTTGCCAATAGATGTCGGCAGATAAGAAGCATAATTCGATTTTACGCTCGGCCACCATCCTTCCGCCATATCATTCCAGGCATTCCACCCTATCACTTCATCCAATGTAGTTTGATATCCCTTAGCTGCAATTCCATCTGCAATTCCTTGCATCTCATCAATATATTCTTGAGGAATTTTACTTTTTATCAATTTTACGGCCTCTTTGACTATAAAATCCATTGTTATGCCCATAGTCTGGATCATCATGTCGTTATAGCATTTATAAGCATCTTTATATTCTTTAGCGATCAGATAACCATGCTGATACCCTCTATCATAAGGCCGTCCTTCCACATGCAGAAATATCCAACCGTTTTTTTCATATCTAAATCCCTGGTTATACTTTTGAAAATCCTTTTTTTCCTCCTGTTGTGTACAAGATGAGAGAAAAAAAACTGATAATACATAAAATACTAATACTATTTTTTTCATAATAATCCTTTATTTTATCCCGCCTAATCTACCTCTTGGCCCTGTTGTCGGTTTATTTTTGGGCCAAAGTATTTTTCTAGCCCAATAGTTTGGGCTCCACTTGTCATTCATTGTAAGTTTTCCTTCTTTACTTCGAATACCGGCACTTCTTGCTAAATAACTTTTCTTGGCTTTTGGACTATAGTTATGCCCATATCCTTTAGCTCCGAAATGAATAACTTTTGCTTTTCTTGTTCCATTCACCGTTTTAGTGGCTAAGACCATCATTTTCTTACCTTTAATAGTCGATGGAACCGGCTTATTTAATTTCCATTTTCTTGATCTATATATATAGAAATCTCCCATTTTTTTTAATTTAGAGACTTCTATTCCTCCCTTGTCACTCATAAACACTCCTTATTTTTTTACCCACTTGCCGTCTGATTTTTCGTACTGCTGCTTGACTGCATTCCAAGCAACTTTATGACAGGCCTCTTCATGAGTAGAATTTCCCCTTCTTTTTTTAGGGTCCTTGTATTGTTCCCATGCATTGTTAAATGCTTCTTTATATATTTCTTGAGCATGCTTCGGCAGATGTTTTTTTATAGGATCCGGCAGCTCTGATATATTTTTGTACGGCATAATTACCTTCAAAAGTATTGATCTTTTCTTTAATTTTATATTTACTTGTTTTAGAAATTGTTATCAACTTTAAGTAAATATTTAGGAAAAAAATGAAAATAGTAGCTGTTAAAGAAGCAAATGAAAAAAGAGTTGCTTTAGTTCCCAAAATAATCGAAAAACTAAAAAGATTAAATTTCGATGTAGCTGTAGAAAAAGACATTGGCAAAGATATTTTTCTATCAGATGAAATGTACAAAAAAGCCGGAGCTGCAATAGAAGGAAAAGATGCTCTGTTAACATCTTGTGATATTTTATTAAAAGTCCGAGCTCCAAACACCGATGAAATATCTAAATTAAAGCAAGACTCTATAACTATCAGCTTTCTAGATCCTTTCACCGAAAAAAACATAATAGATGCACTTATCAAAAAAAATATCACATCTATTTCCATGCATTTGCTTCCTAGATCTACAATAGCTCAAAAAATGGACGCATTAAGCTCTCAGGCTAATCTGGCTGGATATGCATCTGTCATACTTGCAGCTAAACATTTCCATAATATACTTCCTATGATGACAACTCCTGCCGGAACAATATCCCCTGCTAAATTTTTTATAATAGGAGCAGGAGTGGCAGGACTTCAGGCTATTGCCACAGCTAGAAGGCTCGGAGCAAAAGTAGAAGCCTTTGATACAAGGGCTGCTGTCGAAGAACAAGTAAAATCTCTAGGAGCTAAATTTGTAAAAATCGATCTTGGCAAAACCGAGAGTACAAAAGAAGGATACGCTAAAGAGCTTTCTCAAGAGCAGATCCAAAAACAAAGAGATGAAATGAAAAAAATATGCACCTCTTCCGATGTAATAATTACAACGGCTCAGGTATTCGGCAAAAAAGCGCCTGTTATAATTACTCAAGAAATGCTAAAAGACATGCAGCCAGGAAGTATCGTAATAGATATGGCCGCATCCACAGGGGGAAACGTGGAAGGATCCAAAGTAGACGAAGTTGTAAATATTAATAACATTACAATTTTAGGACCTTCAAATTTACTGACAGACGTAGCATCCAATGCAAGTTTTATGTACTCATCGAACTTATATAATTTAATTGAACATTTTTTTGATAAAGAACAACAAAAAATAAATCTAAATTTTGATGATGAAATCATCAAAAAAGCAATGGTTACAAATAAAGGCCAAATAATATCCAGCTTTTTAAAATAGGAGAAAAAAATGGAACCTCAAACAATAATATTTCTATCCTTCGTACTAATTCTTTCAATATTTTTGGGATTCGAACTTATTTCAAAAGTACCCTCTATTTTACACACTCCCTTAATGAGCGGATCCAATGCAATATCCGGCATCACTTTAGTTGGAGCTTTAATATCTGCCGGATTAAAAGTATCTCCGGTATTAAGTACTACTCTAGGAACAATAGCAGTAGCTTTCGCCACTATCAATGTAGTCGGTGGATATTTAGTGACAGACAGAATGTTGAAAATGTTTAAGTCCAAAAATAAAGGAGCCAAATAGTGAATTTAGAAATAATAATTAATTTTTCTTATTTGATAGCAGCTGTTTTATTTGTTATCGGCCTTAAACTATTAAGTTCTGCAGAAACTGCAAAAAAAGGAAATCTATTATCAGCAGTTGGTATGCTGATTGCCGTTGTAGCTACTTTAATTTCCAAAGAAATTATAGATTATACCTGGATCATAACCGGATTAATCTTGGGAGCTTTAATCGGTCTTTTTGCTGCAAAAAAAGTGCAGATGACCAAAATGCCGGAAATGGTAGCTTTATTAAACGGCTTTGGAGGAATAGCATCCCTTCTGGTAGGATGGGCCGTATACTATAATAACATCCAGATAGGCTCTTTTACAGCCGTTACTATATTCTTATCTATATTAATAGGAGGAGTAACATTTACAGGATCAATGATAGCCTGGGCTAAACTCTCAGGAAAATTACCCGGCAAACCGATATTATTTCCCCTGCAAATGATAATTAATTCTATTATACTAATAGCTTTAATAATACTAGGAATATTATTCTCTATAAGTCCCACTACTACTTACATGTATCTTATAGCAATAATAATTGCTGCAAATATTTTAGGTATTCTCGTAGTAATTCCAATTGGCGGAGCAGATATGCCGGTAGTTATTTCTTTATTAAACAGCTACTCAGGGCTCGCTGCATGCGCTACAGGTTTTGTTATACAAAATAATGTTTTGATTGTGTCCGGTGCATTAGTAGGCGCTAGCGGTATTATCTTAACATCCATTATGTGCAAGGCAATGAACAGATCTTTGGCAAATGTTTTATTTTCCGGATTTGGATCTATCACAGCAAGCATTGCAAAAGAAGAAAACAAAGAAGCTAAATCCTGTAGTCCAAAAGATGCCTATTATGTATTGGAAGCGGCAAAAAATATAGCTATTGTTCCGGGCTACGGCCTTGCAGTTGCACAAGCTCAGCACGCAGTAAAAGAACTTGCTGAGCTTTTAGAAAAAAATGGTGCCGATGTTAAATTTGCCATACATCCGGTAGCCGGCAGAATGCCGGGACATATGAACGTACTTTTAGCAGAAGCCGATGTCCCTTACGAAAAATTAGTAGAAATGGATGATATCAATAGAATTATGGATACAATAGATGTATGTTTGGTAATAGGAGCTAATGATGTTGTTAACCCATCCGCTAAAGAAGATCCGTCTTCTCCCATTTATGGAATGCCAATAATAGAAGTCGATAGAGCCAAAAATGTCTTTGTCTTGAAAAGATCCATGGCGTCCGGTTTTGCAGGTATTGAAAATCCTTTATTTTTTAAAGATAATACAACAATGATATTTGGAGATGCAAAAAAGACCTTGCAGGAAATAATAAACGAGTTTTAATCTCAAAGAGAAGAAGATTTTAACAAGGTTGAAACCAACCCAAGGGCTGAAAAAAAATAAAGCAATTTTGAGATTGCTCAATTCTAGCGCTACAAAGGCTGTATTTAAAAAATGCACATTTAATGATCGTGGCGCAATACAGAGATTAACTCAAACAGCTTTAGCAGAAAATTACCGCAGCCTTTTCCAAGCTGCGGTTTTTTATTCTATTCTATCTTAGCCTCATCCAAACAAACAGGCCCAAATCCGATCGGCAAAAGCTGATGCAGAGGTTTTTCAACAAAATTCTTACCGTTAATATCGCTCATGATAATTAGCATATTTGGATTGAACTCGTATAAGGCCTGCCGACAATTACCGCAGGGAGAACCATTTTGACCTCTTAATACAATAGCTATTGCCACAATTTCTTTATTTTCTATAATTGACTGACCTCTATTTTCCTCAGATATTGCTTTGGCAACCGCTGCCCTTTCAGCGCAAATAGTATTGCCATATGCTGCATTTTCAAAGTTGCAGCCTGTATAAATCTTTCCTGACCTTGTTAAAATAGCGGCTCCCACATGAAATTTTGAATACGGTGCATATCCGTAAGTCCTTACCCTCGCTGCTTCTTTTACAAGTATTTTTTTCATGTTATCTGTAATACTATTTGGCGTGAGTAATTTATCTATTTTTAATTCGTTAATTTTATTTTGTTTGTCTTTATTCCAATTTTTTAATAAATCTAACTCCTCATTATCTAACTTATTGTTATTTTTATTCATATATAATATATCTTCCAAAAATCCCTGTTTTATCAAAGCAGAAATTTCTTGTTTATCAATTTCTTTTTTTAAAAGAGTGATTTTCTCATCGTTTTTAGCTGCATAAATCGATGAAAAAATTACTAAAAAAATACTTAAAAGCTTAAACATAATACCCTCATAAGAAAATTTCGTGATTTTAAGAAGCTAAACCATTATATTATTTCTTATCAATCAAATTAAAAACAAATAGGACTCATATTATGTTTAATGTATATGATTTTCCGATTATTTGTGGTTTGGCAGCTCTTGTTTACGGAGCTTTCTTGATATATAACGTTCTGACCCAAAACAGCGGAACGGAAGATATGAGAAAAATATCTCGAGCTATTCAAGAAGGGGCTAAAGCCTATCTTAATCGACAATACAAAATGATAGCCCTAGTGGGCATATTCGTATTCTTATTACTATCCTGGCAACTAGGCCTTTTAGTAGGAATTGGATTTATAATAGGATCTATTTTATCCGGTGCTGCCGGATATATCGGCATGAATATTTCTGTCCGTGGAAATGTCAGGGTAACAGAAGCTGCTAAAAAGGGAATGCAACCGGCATTAACTATTGCTTTTAGATCCGGCACGATTACCGGAATGCTGGTAGTAGGACTTGCTCTTTTAGGAGTCACAATATATTACATCATACTAAGACAGTTTGATATCTCTCACAGACATATTCTAGAAGCGCTGGTGGCCTTAAGTTTTGGGGCTTCTTTAATATCTATTTTTGCAAGACTAGGTGGTGGTATTTTTACTAAAGGCGCTGACGTCGGCGCTGATCTAGTTGGAAAAATAGAAGCAGAGATTCCTGAAGATGATCCAAGAAACCCGGCTGTTATCGCAGATAACGTCGGAGACAATGTTGGTGACTGTGCCGGAATGGCGGCCGATTTGTTTGAAACTTATTTAGTAACAATTGTCGGTACCATGCTTTTGGGTTCGATTTTCTTTATTGGGGACATTAGAGATAAAATGATGTTCTATCCTCTAGGAATCGGAGCTGTTAGTATATTAACTTCCATTATCGGAACCTTTTTTGTAAAACTGGGCAAGAAACAAAATATAATGGGAGCTTTATATAAAGGCTTTATAGTAACCGCTGCATTGTCCACTATTGCAATAGGACTATTTACCTATTACTGGCTTGGTTTTGAAAAAACCATTCATACAATTGATGAAATTAAATTTTCAGGGCTTAACTTATTTTACTGTTCAATTACAGGGCTTATCGTAACGGGACTATTAATGTGGATAACAGAATATTATACATCTACCAAGTTTCATCCGGTAAAAAGTATTGCAGAAGCTTCTAAAACAGGACATGCGACTAATATTATTCAAGGATTAGCAGTTTCCATGAAGTCTACTGTTTTGCCTGTTATAGTAATCTGCGTGGGCATTTTAATATCGTACTTAAATGGTGAACTTTTCGGCGTTGCAGTAGCTGCGACCAGTATGCTGTCACTTGCCGGCATGATAGTGGCTTTAGACTCATACGGACCTGTTACAGATAATGCAGGCGGTATTGCAGAAATGTCTAAACTTCCTAAAGAGATCAGAAATACAACAGATGCATTAGATGCTGTCGGAAATACAACAAAAGCTGTTACTAAAGGTTACGCCATAGCATCTGCAGGATTCGGTGCTTTAGTATTATTTGCAGCATTTGTAGAAGATCTATCGCATTATTTTCCAAATATAGAATGCAATTTCTTTCTTCAGGACCCTTATGTAATTATCGGTCTTTTTATAGGAGGTTTGCTTCCTTATTTATTTGGAGCTTTAGGTTTAACGTCTGTCGGAAAAGCAGCATCTGCCATTGTTCATGAAGTTAGAAGACAGTTCAAAGAAATTCCGGGCATTATGAAAGGTAAACATAAGCCTGAATACGGAACAGCTGTAGATCTTTTAACTAAAGCCGCTATTAAAGAAATGATAGTACCTTCGCTTCTGCCTGTAATAGCTCCAGTATTAGTATTCTTTGTAATATTTTTAGTTGTAGGTATGAAACCTGCTTTCGTAACACTTGGCGCTTTATTACTGGGTACGGTAGTGACCGGTCTTTTCGTTGCTCTTTCAATGACCGGAGGAGGAGGAGCTTGGGACAATGCCAAGAAACATATTGAAGAAGGTAACTGTGGAGGAAAAAACTCCAATGCCCATAAGGCTGCCATTACCGGAGATACTGTAGGAGATCCATACAAAGATACGGTAGGCCCTGCAATCAATCCTATGATAAAAATCATAACAATCTCAGCAATCTTACTTCTAGCAATACTATCAAAAACATTCTAAATAAAAAAAGGCTCCCAAGATCACTCTTGGGAGCCTTTTGTTTTCTGCATTAAAATATCTAATTACTTGATTTTCTTAAAGGTCTTTAACTGACCGTCATAATTAACCGTGCATCCTGTTATTTGACCATCTTCTCGGATAAAAGACATCTCAAGCGGAAATACTTTTAAAAAGAAGTCCAAATCGCTGGCCGGATATAGTTTAACTGCAGGATAATATCCTTTTTTAAATAATAAAGTACTTAAATGGCCCATATCTAAAAACTGCAGAGAAAACTTTTCCCCATCATTAATGTCTTCATATTCTCCGATGAACTGAAAAAGCATCATGGGAACTATTTGAGCCTGCTGACGATATTTATTAAGCCGCCATTTCTTATTTAAAATATTTTTACCAATATCCGAAATATTAGCACAGGAATTAGAAAGTATTACAACTCCTATTTCTGTCTCTGGACAAAAACCTATAAAAGCCTGATGTCCTCCTACAATACCAGCATGATATACAAACTCAGGGCTATATTTATGATCTATGTTCCATTCAAGACCAACATCTAAATAAGAAATATCTTGCGGCGCCCTATCTATTAAAGCAAGCTGCAAGGAAGGATAAAGATCTGTTTCATAAAAGCCCAAGTTAGCCTCAACAAACCTAGCCAAGTCCTTTGCTGTTGAATGAAGACCGCCTGCGCCATCAAATACCGCTATATCCCAATGAGGAACTTCTTTGTCTCTCATATGAGCTTTCGCAAATCTTTTTTCCATATCCTCTGTAAAATGCGCTCGTATTTTAGTTTCATGCATATCAAGTTTGTTCAATATTTTTTCTTGTACAAGCTCATCAAAATCTTTACCCGCTTGTAAAGATAAAATATAGCCTAATGAACCTATGCAAACATTAGAATATTGATATTTAGTTCCAGGAGCATATGGAAGCTCGTAATTAGCAAAATAATCAAATAAATATTCTACCGAATATTCACAAAACGGATTATATGCATTAGACATTATAAAGTTTTGGGGAACATATGGAAAACCAGCGGTATGCTTGGACAAATGCTCCAAAGTAATTTTCTGTCCTTTGTATTCCGGCAGTTTGACATATTCGGGTAAAAATTTTTCTATTGGGTCCGTCATGTTGACTTCACCATTTCTTGCCATTTCAGCTAAAAGAAGAGATGTAAATATTTTTGTAATGGAACCTGTTTCAAATACAGTATTTTCATCCATCAACATGTCTTTTTCTTTGCTAGTATACCCATTCTTATAAAACTTCGTTCCATCTTTTGTAATAATTCCAACAACCATTCCCTGAGTATGGCCTTCGTCTACACATGTTTTTATTAAATCTTCTATCTCATTTCCCGACAGGGAAAATAATAAAAAAGGAGCAATCATCATTGAAAAAATTATTGTTTTCACAAATTTCATAAATACTTCCTAAGTTGTATGTTTACTAAAAAAAGACAGAAATGATACTAAGATATTATAAAAACATAAAGCCAAAAGAAAAAAAGACAAGTAAAAATTTTTATATGATGAAAATTGCTTAAATAAGTTTTAAAATGTCCGGCACTAAATGCCATTTTAAAATGGCTTTATTATCAATGATTTGCATCCTTGTACAACCACCATTTTGAATATCTACCTCTAATAGTGATGTAGGATACAATAAAAAAGAAATTATTTCTTTAATCGAAGGCAAGTGTCCTGCAATGAACACTCTTTCATATTTTTGACAAAAGTCCAAAGCCTCTTCGGCAGGCGACGTAGGCTTTACTTTTTCAGTCTCTATTATATTTTTAATAGGAAAGTGAAATTCTTCAGCGATAATTTCGGCGGTCTCTATCGATCTTTTTTTAGGGCTGCATAAAATAACATCAAAACTGATATTTATCTTCTTTAAAGCCTTAGCTGAGCTCATTACAATAGTTTTCCCCCTTTCAGATAAATGTTCTTCTATATCTTTTTCTTTTGGGTTTGCAATACCATGCTGCATTAAATAAAGTTCCATAAAAACCTCTTTTTTTCTTCATTATAGAAAAAACAAAAAAAATAAGTAGTCAAAAAATACATATTTGACTTTTCATATTAATATTATTAAAAAAAGACAATATATGAGATCAAAATTATTATTTTTAAGTGTGCTGTTTATGACAGGTTCATTTTTATATTATTATTTTTCATTTCCAAAGGAATTGAAAAAAGTGCCTTTATCCGAAAAAAAAGGCTTAGTATTAGATATTAAAAATATAAATCTAAAAAATATTAATCCAGTAAATACTTCTATCGAAAAATACTTAAATAATGATTATATCATTGCATACAGAATAAGAGAAAAAAATAGCGACTTTATTGGTATTGCTATTTTAGATGAAAATTTTAAAGTGAAAAAAGAGCCTATAAAAATTGATGTTAAAAGCACAAAAGCAGAAGATCCCAGAATCTTTAAATATAAAAATGAATATTTTTTGCTATACAATGACATTCTGCCGATAAAACATTATTGCAGAGTTATGAAAATAGCTAAATTAACCAAAGATTTCAAAGTAGAATATCAAACTTCTTTAGATCTTCATATTAAACCTGTCGAAAAAAACTGGGTGCCCTTTGTCAAAGATAACAAACTGCTGCTGTCTTACAATTTAATGCCCCATAAAGTAATGGAGCTGGAAGATACCAGGAAAAACTCTTTAATTCATTATACATATGAAAACAATCCTTGTTTCTCCAGATTTTTCTGGGATTGGGGCGAGCCGAGAGGAGGAACTCCAGCTAAATTAGTAAATGGGGAATATTTGGCTTTTTTTCATAGCTGTTTCGGCAAAAAAAAGAAATGGTATGTTATGGGAGCCTATACATATCAGGCCAACCCTCCCTACAAAGTGACTAAAGTATCTAAATATCCGATTTTATTCGGAAAAATAAAAAATACAAGAATTGTATTTCCCTGCGGCTTTATTGAACAAAAAGAAAACAATAAAAATCTGATCTATGTATCTTATGGAGAAAATGATTCCATTTCAAAAATAGTTGTTATTGATAAAGAGAAGCTTTATGAGAGTATGCAAAAGGTTTATTAAAATAATTTAACAAACCCAAAAACATGAATAAAAACACCCTACCCATCTGAGTAGATATTGGATAGTGATCAAAAAATCCTATTATCAACCACCCCAAAGAAGTACACAAAATAGTAATAGTAAAAGGAGTTAAATTATAAAAGCTTTTCCCAATAATCATAAGTACACAGCCGATAAACAAGCAAAATCCTAAGAGACCTATTTCAGAAGCTAATAATAAAAAGATATTATGAACATTGGCCCTTTCCAGATTTTTCATTTCAGAAAAAGCTTCTCTTTTAATAATAAAATTTCTAAAGCCGATTCCTGTTAAAGGTCTTTTTTTTATCATCTCAAAAGCTACAGACTGAAGAGAGCTCCTAATATGATAACTGCCGGCATTTGCTTTTTCTGCTTTCTGGGATTGATTTATGCTGAATAAAAGCCCCCTTTCAATTAAAGGTTTGGAAAATAAAGATCCTACTAAAATTGCAAATGAAAATATTATAATAGCCAATTTTTTCACATCGTGTTTTTTTATAAGCATCAATATAATCCATAAAAAAGTTGCTAAAAAACAGACTAAATACACAGCTCTTGAAAAAGTGAACAAAATATTGAGCATCTGAAGAAATAACAAAAAAAATAACATATACTTATATTTTCTTTTTTTTATTTCATAAGATAAAAACAAAGTGATCATAAAAGATATAAATAAAAATCCTCCGAAGATATTCGGATGAAAAAAAGTGCCGTGAGCTCTGACAATATAAGAGCCTTTTGAAAAAATAAACCTATCTAACAAAGCCCTTTTATCTTCTGACATAAAAATAGTAGCGGAACCTACGATATCTGCTGAAAAAGAAGGCTCTCCCATAAAATGCAGACCTATTGATCTTTGTAAAATAAATTGAATCAGTCCTATTGCACACTCAAAAAAAGCAATAGCAAAAAAAACAGATAAGAAGCAAGCAATCAGTTTTTCTTTTTTTTCATGAAAAACAGAAGATAAAAAAACAAAAAATACAATAGATGCCAAAAACAATTTTAAAATTTCTAAATAAGATCTATGGTGATTAACATCAGAAAATAATAACGACATCCTTGCTGCCATTAAAAACCCTATAAAAAAAGCCGATTCTATTGAAAAATATTTGTTAATATTTATTTTTTTGATCCATATAAAAATTAAAACACTCCCTAAAAAAATATCTACTGCATGAATGAATGTCACATGAAAAGATCCTTTGAAAGACAGCCAGTTTATGAATTTAGCTGTTCCGGGAATAATTGCTAATACCACTATAAATATTAATATATTTAATAAAAAATTATTCTTAATTGCATTTTTTATAGTTTGAGTTTTCATAATTTCTTGCAAAAAATTTTTGATTCTTATTTCATTGATTTAAGCACACGAGGTTTTATGAAAAAGTTAATTTTATTATTAACTGCTTTTCCATTTTTAATTTTTTCAAATAATAATCAATCTATTGATAACAAACAAGATGTTACTTGCGAAGATATTACCTGTAGCCCAATGTACAGATATTATATTTTTTCAGATTTTTTATACTGGAAAACTCAAGAAGGAGGCCTAGACTTTGCGTATGACGATGCGCTAACTTTACCACAACATGGGATCCAGGGAGACATTTCTAGAGCTACATATGAATGGAAAGCCGGATTTAGAGTCGGGTTTAGAGCTATGTTTAATAATAATGACTGGATTTTCGAAGGACTTTACGGTCTGATATGTCCCCGAGGAACAAAACAGGATATTCCGCCAGAAGGAAAGCTCTTATCATCTACATTCCCTTTGGCCCAGTCTTTTAACCTACAAAAAGCTACCAGTGAAATAAAAATAAGACTTAATTTTACAGATATGCTTTTAGAAAAATGCTTTCAACCGACAAATGCTATTTCCGTAAGGTACTTGAACGGTATTACTATGATGTGGATAAAAAGAAGATGGGAACTAATTTTTTCAAACAATAATAATGATAAAAGAATTTTTCAGCCTAAATGGAACTTCAAGGGCGGGGGTGTAAAAACCGGTATTGATTACGACTGGTATATCGGCAAAGGATTTAACTGGTCCGGAAGATCTGCAATAGCAGGGATTTTTGGAAACTATGATAACTGGATGAAAGCCTTCAACAAAAGCAGTACAAATATAGATACTGTAGTAGAAAATGCACATTTAGATGATTTTAGAATGGTAACCAATTTGCAGCTTAGAATGGGCCCTTCCTGGCAGACTGAGTTCAAAAATGCTGTTTTTAAATTATATTTAAACTATGAAACAAATATATGGATCAATTTATCTCAAACTAATAGATCTTTATATCAAAATGCTACAAATAATGCACAGTCCAGATATATACCGTCATCATTTCATATGCATGGATTAACTTTATTTGTTTTAGCTAAATTTTAGGAAAAAATAAATGAAAAAATTAACTTTGATCTTCACTATTTTTTTTAGTTATGCTTTTTGCTGTACAACGACAATATCAACAAAAGGAGCAACTCAAGACGGCTCCATCATCATTTCACATAGTGATGATGATGAAATCGGAGATCAAAGAATCGTATACGTTCCTTCTAAAAAGCATAACAAAGGCTCTAAAAGAGCTATCTATCCCAATCAGACTCAAAATTTTCCGCGATACGTCGGCAAATCTACCGCTCCTGCGTACAACATCAAAGGCTATCCACCGACCCAACCCTTAGGATATGTCGATCAAGCAAAAGAGACATACGCTTACTTTGTGGGAAACTATGGAATAATAAATGAACATCAACTGGCTTTCGGAGAATGTACTAATTCAACTTATTATTATTTTGATATGGACAAAGATAAAAGAATAATGGGAATCTCCGAGCTATCTCAAATAGCTTTAGAAAGATGCAAGTACGCAAAAGAAGCTATAAAACTTATGGGAGCATTAGCTGAAGAATACGGCTATTACGGATATGGAGAAACGCTATTAGTCGGAGATAAAAATGAGGCCTGGGTATTTGAGATAAGCTGTACTCCAGAGGGAACAAGTGCCATCTGGGTCGCAAAAAAAGTGCCCGATGGAGAAGTATTTGCCGCTGCAAACCAATTTAGGATTCAAAAAATTGATCCTGAAAATCAAGATAATTTATACTCTTCAAATTTATTTGATCTGGCAAAAAAGCATAATTGGAAAAACCCTAACGATAAATTTTTAAACTGGCAAAAAGCAGTGTGTCCCGGTGAATTTGATCATCCGTATTATTCTTTAAGAAGGGTATGGAGAGTTTTTGATCTGATTAATCCATCTATGAAACTGAGCCCTTGGATAGAAGGGCCTTATACATCTTATTATCCTTTTTCAATAAAGCCCGAAAAAAAATTAACAATCAAAGATCTTATGAAAATTCATAAAGATCATTATGAAGAAACTGAGTTCGATCTTACCAAAGGATTAGCTGCAGGGCCGTATGGATCCCCTAACAGGTATTTGGGCAAGTATGATCGAATAAACTTCCCCAATAAACAAAAGACCCCGTTAAAGGGCGCCTGGGAACGCTCTATTTCAATATACTATACAGGCTATACATACATTACTCAAATAAGAGACTTCCTACCTGATCCTATAGGAGGGGTTACCTGGATAGGATATGATGATCCTCATCTAACATGTTTTATTCCATTTTATATTGGAATGGAAACGCTTCCGGATTCTTTTCAATATGGCAATCCGCAAGTATTTGACAGAAGTTTTGCCTGGTGGGCCTTTAATTTATGTTCGAACTGGACCGCTTATTTTTATTATGCAGTCAAAGATCTAAAAGAAAAACAAAATGAGCTTCAAGACTACCTTTTTGAAAAACAAAAAGAAATTGAAAATCAAGCTGCCTACATTTATAACAGAAGCTATGTTAAAACTAAAAAGTATCTTACCAACGAATGTTTAAAAAATGCTGAATATATTGTAGATGAATGGTGGAACTTATTAGACTTTTTAATATCCAAATATAGAGACGGTTTTATTAATATCCCAACTGTCGGTGAATATGTTGGATATCCCGAATGGTATTTGGATGAAGTAGGATATCAAAAAGGCCCAACTACTTATGAGAAAAATAAATAATTTTTTTTTAACTTCACTTTTATCATATAAATATTTATACTTTAACAAAAATTAATCCTAAATAGTTTTTTGAATTGTATGTACTACAGTTTGACGCAAACAGCACTTAATACTTATACTAATATTTCTGAGCAATTATTCAATACATATAACGTAAAAAAAGAACAACTCAGAAAATACACGGCAATTAAATTAAATGAAATAACAGAAGACTTGTATAATGCCGGATCAATTTTGGAAAAAGCACTTTTAGACGGAGCAGGACATATCAATGCCTTTGTTAACAGCCATCTTATTGAAATATCTTTTGTATTAACCTCATTTTTTACCTTCAAATTTTCTCCGATAAAATTTTTCATAGCTCTTTTTCCAACCATGATATTAGTAGATCAAAAAAATGTTAATTCAGAAACACCGTATATTACAAAAAAAGATCTTATGATAAACATAGCTGGAGCTGTAGGACTGTTGGTTTATATGTATACACCGCCTATTTTTATTCCCTTAACTATTTTAGGACTCTCTCCTTTGCTATCAGGATATACCAGTGGAAAAGCAATTTTAACTGCATATGCAAAACTATCTCAAGATATTGCTTAAAAAAGATTTCCTTAAAATTTGCAAATGTTTAAGAATTATATTTTAATTTTTTTTAGAAGGTAAAAAGTCATGGATACAATGCAAGCTCTTTTAACAAGAAGAAGTATCAGAAAATTTGAAGAAAAAAAAGTTTCTAAAGACTTAATTGAAAAAGTTCTAAAAGCAGGAATGTACGCCCCTTCTGCATATAATCAACAGCCTTGGCAGTTTATTGTCATTGATGATAA
Source organism: Chlamydiales bacterium (assembly GCA_028278035.1). Classification (GTDB taxonomy): domain Bacteria; phylum Chlamydiota; class Chlamydiia; order Chlamydiales; family SM23-39; genus JANQFC01. The sequence goes on along the minus strand of JANQFC010000086.1, from coordinate 17,615 downwards.
AAACCTTTTATTGGAAATAACGAAATTTCATCCTTATGCGCAAATGTGCAGACATGCGCCTCATGCTATATTAATATGTGCAGATCTATCCTTAGAACAATCAAAAGACATGTGGATATTAGACTGCTCTGCCTGCACGCAAAATATATTGCTGGCCCTGCATGAATTAAACCTCGGTGGAGTTTGGGTAAGTATATATTTCAGAGAAGACAGAGTAAAAGGATTTCAAAAGATGCTTAACTTGCCTGAAAATATCATCCCGATATCTTTAGTGCCTTTTGGGTATCCAGCAGAACAAAAACCGGAAATTGACAGGTTTAAAAAAGACAGGATCCATTACAACTCATTTTAAGGCACCTTCTTTTCTAAGCTTTTTTTCCTGCTCTTTAATTCCACCAAAAGCATATCCTTTTGATAAGGATCCGTCTTTAAATACTACTCTGTGGCATGGTATATTTTTAGGATCTTTATTCCTATGAAGGGCAAATCCGACTACTCTTGGAGTTGTCTTTGTTTTTTTTGCAATATATGAGTAAGTCCTTACCTGACCTTTTGGTATTTTTTTTACTTCTTCATATATCTTTTCAAAAACTTTCATAAAAAAACCTTGATTAATCAAAGTGATATAAGATATTTAGATTAACGAAAAGTCAATAATTTAACATAGGAGAAATTTATGAAAAGAAAAGATGTAAACCCAAATCCTACCCATAAAAAAATGCTGAAAAAAGAAGAAAAACTACAGGCACAGGAATTAAAAAAAGCAATAGAAGACGAAGAGGAACTGGAAAAAGAAATGAAATATAAAACAAAGCCCCATAAATCATGAAACTTAAATTTATCGGAACAAGAGGCTACATCAAACCAATATCCAAAAAACATAAGATGCACACCTCTTTATTAATCATTCATAACAAAAATAAAATTATGATAGATTGCGGCCTGTCTTTTTTAGACAGGCTCAATAAAATAAAACCAACTCATATTATTATAACACATGCTCATCCCGATCACGCATTTGGCTTAGAAAAAGGATCAAAATGCCCCGTCTATATGACAAAAAACTCTTGGAATCTTTTAAAAGACTTTCCGATAGAACAAAAACATAAAAGAACTATTCAAATCAATAAAAAATTCAAAATAGGATCGATTACTTTTGAAGCTTTTTCTGTTATGCACTCCATCAAAGCTCCTGCAGTAGGATATAGAATTACCTGCAATAGAAAAATTATTTTTTATGTACCAGACGTTTTATGGATAACAAAAAGAAAACAAGCTTTTAAAAACATAAAATTATATATCGGAGACGGAGCAACTATTAAAAACAATCTGGTTAGAAAAGATAAAAAAACTGGAAAAATTTACGGCCATGCAAATATTCGCTCACAACTTACCTGGTGCAAAAAAGAAAACGTAAAAAAAATGATAATAACTCACTGCGGCTCTGATATCGTTAAAAAAGAAAAACAAGCTTTCAAGGAAATAAGAGAATTAGCTAAAAAAAGAGAAGTAGACACTGAAATAGCTTATGATAACATGGTTATTGAAATTTAATTATCATATAAAGATACATTTATACATCCTTGAAAAAAGCACTTTAAATCTTTTTGTTTTTTTAAAATATCTGCAGTCTTTCGAGTTACATTAGAATTGAATATGACCCATAGGCATTTCAAAGTAGAGTGTTTTAATGATAACAAACCTTTGTCCGTAATATTCGGACAGCCTAATAAAGATAAATGTTTAATATGTATTTTTTGTAATTTCTTTAAAAAGTCATCTTTTATTGACATATCTTCTAAATATAGCTCTTTTAAATCATAAGAATTGTTTATTAAAGCAAATAACGCTTCATCGTGAATATGAGCCCCATTAGTAATATGTAAAGATCTAACGGTCTTTTTCATATCTTTAATTGATAATAATTCTTCATTTGAAATTTTTGTCGCATCAAAAAAAACTGCCTGTAAAAAAGGAGATTGTTTCAAAAAATTAATTAGTGTACAACCAGATAAATTATTATTATTAAAAAGTTTTAAATATCTTAAAGATAGTTTTCTTTCAGGAAATTTAGGTTCTTTTATATTTATAGAATTCGCAATCAACATTTGTAGCTTTGTTAAATTAGATAAAATTATTTCGATAGAAAAGTCATTAATAAATACACAATCAGCAATATTTAAATAAACCAAATCCTTTAAATTCTTAGATATAAAATGAATGGATTTCTCCGATACCCAATAACAGTTTTTTACATTCAGTTTTATTAAATTTTTTAAAAAACTGGCGGCTTTAATAAAACCCTCTTCTGAAAGATTTGTACATTCGGATAGATTGAGGATGTAAATATTCTGCTTTTTTCTCAATAATGACAAAAGCTTTATATCATCAATATTTTTACCAGGTGCTAAAACATAATTATTGTTATCAAACTTCTTTGGTGCAAATAGCTTATTTGTATAAAGGTTATTAATATTGTAAATATGGTCTTTTACATATTTTTTGTATTCTTTAACAAGCTTGGGCTTTTGTTTTGCAATATCTTTTTCTTTGTTTTTGGTTAAATCAAAAAACAAATCTTTTTGCAAAGTCTCATTAAAACAATATTTAAAATTGTTTTTTATACAACCTATTTTATTATTATTATAATGATCATTGAAATAAATAATTTTATCATTTGTTTTTCTTAATAAACTTGTTCCCATATTATGATTTATGCTTTGTATATTTAACATATCCATAATAGTAGGTGCTAGATCTACCTGAGAGGCCACCTGATCTATTATAACAGGCTTTAATCTATTTTCTGCTAAAATTAACAAAGGCACATGCACATATTTTTCACTTAAATCCGGCTGCATTAAGTACCCTTGATTTTCATCCATATTCTGACCGTGATCACCAAAAATAAAAACAATAGAGTCTTTAATAAGATTATTTTCTCTTAACATTCTAATAAACTGTCCCAAACACTTATCGCTATATGAAAAAGTATGCAAATAGTTTTGATAATCTTTTGGCAAGCTTGTATCAATATCTATCTTATATCCGTCAGGTGCAATCCAAGGATGATGGTTAGAAATAGGCACAAGAGTTAAAAAATTTGATCTGTTTTTGTTTTTCTTCAAATAATCAATAGAATAATGCACTAAATGTTCATCATGCATTCCCCAGCTTGTCTGCTGACCATCAGGATATTGTTTTTTAATATCATCTAACTCATATAAATTATCAAAGCCTTGTTTATAGAAAAATTCATGCAAATTCTCAAAACTAAAATGCCCGCTATATATACAGCTGGTTTTATAATTTTTATCTTTCAATATTTGCGCAAGACTAAGTAAAGAACAGTTTTGAGCTTTTTTAATAGGCATTTTATGACAGGAGGTATATATACCAAAAAGAGATGCAAGAAGTGCTCTATTTGTAAAACATCCGGTAGAATAAAAATTTTTAAATAATACTCCTTCTTTTGATAACGCATCGAATTGAGAAGATACATTATACTTACCACCCAATACATTTATATCTTTAGATCTAAAAGATTCCATTATATAAAAAATAATATTTGGCTTTTCATGTTTTTGGATATCAATATTAAAAAGCTTATGACCAATATATTTATTAGTTTTTCTGAGTAAAAAATATTTCTTGTATAAGCAATCAGCCTGTTCATTTGAAAAAACCGTATTTTTACTTTTATAAAAAAATGATTTGATATATGACAATATTTTTATAAAACCTTGCAATTCTTCTTCTATAATAATATTGACTAAGAAGTAATTGTTTCTTTTTTTAAGATATCTCAATGATCCAAAAGATATAAAAAAAAATACAATATTGGCAACTATTATTGTATTAATAGAAAGATATTCTTTGGCATCAGAGATCTTACTAAAAAAAATTAAGTAATATAGAACAAGAAGACTAATAGACGTGAGAGTTTTCATTATTATTTTTTTATCAATCGAGCTTTGAAAACTTTTTATTTCTTTAAAAAAAAATAAAAAAGAAAGTTGCATTTTAGATTTAATATGAGAATATATCAATCCATCCAAAACAAGATAAATATCGAAAATACATATGAGCACAATTGCAAAAGGACAAAAAAAATAAAAAAGAAAAAGCTTTTGACATAATAAAAAAATATCCTGTAAAAAACCAATTAATTGATATTTATTTTTTTTAAGAAAAACATATCTTGTCACAATATTTGGAATTAAAAAAAATAGAGCTAAATAAATCATATGCATATGGCTTTTTAATTTACTTAAAATTTATCAGATCAAAAAATATGAAAAAAGATAATAAAAAGAAGCGGTTCTTAAAAAAACCGCTTCTTTTAAATAATTAGAAAAAGAATTTATTCCCAAAAAATCCTTTACCTGCAAGATATGCCCCAACAACAAACATAATGATTCCTGTAATAACAAAAGGCTTTTTGTTCATGCAGCATTTTGCCATACATTTCATTAAGTCCTTATGGAAGAATAATCTAATAACACCAATCGCAGTAATTAACCAGCCAAGAAATGTTATTATAACAATCCAGTGATTTACCCAAATATTGTGAGATATAATAATTGCAAGTCCCACAACTAACGGCATAATACTAATAAGCGTCATTATAGCATTACTCTTAGATACGTCTTTTACTGTATTTTGAAAGTCCTGAGGTTTTGCAAATATTGCAATACCGATTATCAACATAGCTAGGCCAATTAATTTAGCCAAAAAAATACTTAGCGGATCTATCATTTGTCTCCCCTTAAAAGTTAAATTACCTTAAGATAACTTATAACAAATTATTAAAATTATTTTTTACATTTTTTTTTAAGGTTTAATTATGAAAGACAAATTATGTCCATGTAAAAGCAAAAAAAAATATTTTGACTGCTGTCAAAAATATCATGCAGGAAAAACAGCTAAAGATGCAGAAACATTAATGAGATCAAGATTTTCTGCTTATGCATTAGGTTTAATAGATTACATAATAAATACCTCTCATCCTAAAAATCCTTGCTTTCAAAGATCCATAAAAGAGTTAAAAAAAGAAATATTAAATTTTTCAAAAAAGATCTCCTTTGAAAATTTAGAAATAACAGAATTTTTGGAAGATAAAAATCAGGCTTTTGTAACTTTTATAGCCACTTTAAAATCTAAAGGACAAAATGTATCTTTTACTGAAATATCTCATTTTGAAAAAGAAAAAGGCAAATGGCTTTATAAAGACGGACAAATGTTTGAAGGAAGGAAAAAAAACATATAACTATTCACGCTGAGCAGCAACCTCTGATAAAGACTCTACTATTTGGTAATTACATCCTGAGCCTGTTAGTTCTATATTAAAACCCTCATTTCTATCGCATATAATTAAATTCATGCCAGACATATGAGGAATTTCATCCAAAATTTTAAGAGCTTCTTGAACTGTTGAGCATTTTTGTAAGATTTCAGTAAACAAAATTAAATTAGGCATTCCCCTTTCATTGAATCCTCCAGATCTATTACAACAAGAAATCACCAGACCATTCTCATTCATGGCTGATAACGAACCGATTAGTCCGGGATACGTTACTTGCGCTATTTTTTTTGTTCCTTTTTCTCTTCTTGTATGCATAACAGTATTAAATCTTAAAAATGGCCATGGCCAATCTAAATTTCTTATAACATATGTTCCAAGGCCGGTTGAAGCTTCAGAATCATCTGCTTGAAATAATATACATTTATCAAAATGCTGCCATGTTGGAATTTCATCCTCTTCTGTTTTTGTCAATATTTCAGACACCGAAATTCTAGAGGCAAAAATATCAAAAACAATAGACTGAACAGTAGTATCAATTAAACACGATCTTAATTTGTCAAGTTTATTTGCCTTATCAGTCAACAATCTTTTTCTTCTTTGAGCAGATAATGTATTAGGATCTTTTACTTCTTCTGATATAGAATGATTAGCTGCTGCAATTTTTCTTTCTGATAAATCAGCTTCTTGTCTTGTTGCCATGGCTGTACAGCCAAGTCTGTGATTCAAATCCGGAATAATATTTATTAGTAAAATATCATCATAAGAAACTTCTGCTCCTATTGCAATGCCTGTCATCTCATCTTTAAGCCTAGTTGGAATTATTTCCTCACAGCGTATTTTTATCTCTTCAAAATTGGGATATTCAGAGTCCTTTTTAATTTGTGCAATCAGCATTTGAATTTTTTCTTGGTTTTCCCGGCCATGTTTTAGCCCTACTTCATATCCATATGAATCAAAATGCATCAATTTTATTTCTTGATACCTTCTTTGAAAAGTTGGAGTAAAATCTAAAGATCCGTTTGCTATTATATCAAAAGGCTGAATAGCATTGGGATTATCTTGTTTGTTACATGTTTGTAAGAACCTACCTAACAAACTTTCTATATTGCCTAAAATTATAGAAATTGCCATAAAACTAACTTTTTTCAATTAATTATTATTAATAATGCAATTAATTTTAACATTAATTATATTAAATGTCAATTTATAAAAACAAACAATCAAACTACTAACAATAAGATATCTAAAATAGATAAAAAATTCTAAGAAGCCTTAGTATTTTTAGATTTATCAATAAAATAAAACAACGCTCCTGCAATAACTGCTAATATAACTATTATTATCCAAGGCGACAGGCCGCTCACTTTAGATAAGGTTAATCCTGTTGGATTTGTTATTTTTATATTTCTAGATATTACCGGATACATCCAAGCGAATAGAACAGCTCCAAATAACATGCCTAATATTCCAAAGTACATATCTTTGGCACCATCTGCCAAAGCTGCTATCGCAGTACCCGGACAATATCCTAAAATAGCCATTCCCACACCAAATACACCTCCACCAAGAGCAGCTGTCAACAAGGTTCTATTTGATATGTTTAACTGTATTATATCCATAGCATGCATTGCATATATACCAATGCTTCCTACAATTATTGCAGTAAAAATTACTTTCATTACGGTAAAGTCTTTTAATAAAAGCTGCTTTACTATTACATTGAAATGAGTAACATTTGCTTTTCTTAATAAAAATCCAAAGACAGTTCCCAAAACAAGACCAGAAAACAAAACAGGAAAACTACCGAAAAAACTGACATTAAACATAATTTTCTCCTTATGATTTTTTATATATTATTAAAGCTGAAGGAATACCTACCGCAAACACAGCTAACATAAATACCCAGGAAGATACAGATAACTGAAGACCTCCAGATATAGCATGACCTGAAGTACATCCACCAGCCAGCCTTGCTCCTAAAATAAGAATTATACCTCCAATAAAAGCAAATATATTTCTTTTTATCTTCGAGGGTCCAAAATTCTTTTTCCATAGAGAAGGCACATATTCATTTCTTTTCGATTTAGATAATTTAGATGATATCAACGATCCTAAAAATATCCCTATTACAAATGTAAACTGCCAGTCTACCACACTTTTTTCAAAATACTGCATGTAATAAGACGAGTTCATGATATAGCTTTTAGAAAAAAATCCTATTATAATTCCAGACAGTTTCTGAATAGTTCTTGTAGTTCCAAACTGATGTCCTGTATAAAAAAGGATCCAGCCCAATACACCAATCAAAGCTCCTACAATATACGCTGACCATTTATCTTTTTTTAAATATCTTATCATAACTTCTCCTTAACTAAATTTCTTCTCCACACATTTCATAATGCTTGCTAAAAGTTTTTCTTTGATCTTATAAATTACTTCTCTTCCAACTTTTTCTGATTTTAGTAAATTTCTGTCTTTCATAATTGTTAAATGCTCAGATGCTACATTATGCTTTATTCTGCAAGCATCAGCTAGCTCTCCTACAGCTCTATCTTTTTCCAATAAAAGTTTTATCATTTTAAGTCTGTGAGGATGAGCTATTGTTTTTAAACAATTAGTCGCCTGTAAATAAGATTTATAGTTCATAACAATCCTTTTATATATCGTAATATTGCTATATTTAGATATTTTACACAAGAAAAAAGGGTAAGAAATTTTTTCTCACCCTTTTTTAAAATATTTAATTAGAAATCAACAGTCAGTCTAGTTGTTAGACCATGAAGTAAAAAAGCGCCTTTATTAATACGAGGGAATATCGCATCCGTTAAAGTTGTGCTTTCTCTGGAATTTCTAATAATTTCATGAACATTAAGCCATGAATTCCATTCATATCCAGCAAAAATTTCCAATCTATTACATCTAAACGATCTTTGATAAGACGGCCCTATTAAGAATTGGAAATTATAAGCTCCTCGCCACTCATCATATTTAATATCCTGTAAATTTCTATTTTGAATATTATTTGTTATTCTTGAAGTATTTTTATGTTTTCCAACAAGCGATGCGATAGATGCTTTACCAGTTACATAAATATCATATCCCATAAACCAGTCAAAATCTAAACCCGCTCTTAATCCGACACCCAAAAATCTCCATTTGTTATAAATGTCAGCTGTATTTAAAGCAGTATCTCTATACTGAGCCTTGAATACCTGCTGCACTCTACCACCGGTAAAACCAGCTATCGCTCTCATTCTCAAATGAGGATTTGGAATAAATACTCTAGACACTAAAAAGTCTCCTAATTCTTCATTAAATCTAAGATTGCTGGTAGCTCTATTCAAAGTACCTAAAAATGCATGGTGAAAGGTTCCTACCAATGGGATTGTTGCACTGCCATCACTGGATGTGCTATCAGTATCTTTGATTCTCATCCAGGTAAACTGCCAAAAGATTTGCCAGTAATTTGGAGCATTGAACCATCCTATTGCCACTCTAAAACCGGGATCATAATCATAATCCGCCAATTTATATTCACCTATTCCAGAATTTGTATCTGTATAAGGAGCTGCTGAATATTTAAATGCATAGTCTAAATCTCCTGCCGATGCTGTCCAATATAAAAATTCAGCATTTACAAATACTGTTCTAGCATCTTTTTTGAACAAATCCGTATCATCAATGCTAGAATCATATATCTTAGGCTGACCAGGTTTATATTTCGGCGGCGGCTGGTCCGGATGTTTAGCAAAACCAAGCTGTGCCAAAACCGTAAAAGTTAATAATAATATAGATATTTTTCTCATAGTTTCCTCAGTTTATTAGTCTTCTTCATGCTTAATATAATAAAAATATTATTTTTTTGTATAAAAAAAATTATTAAACAAGTTGTTGACATTATATTTTTTTTATTAAAAAAATGTTTATTAATACGTGTATTAAATAAGTTAGGAGTTTTTATGCCGAAAAAATTACATAAAGCAGGCGTATTCGTTTTTGCAATGATGAACGTGGCGATCGTATTATCTCTTCGCGGCCTTCCTATGATAGCAGATACAGGAACGCATATGATCTTTTTTATTTTATTTGCTTCTTTATTGTTCCTGCTTCCTGTTTCTTTGGTATCAGCTGAGCTAGCAACAGGTTGGACAAAAGAAGGAGGCGTTTACAGATGGGTAAAAGAAGCTTTTGGATCAAAGCTTGGTTTTACAGCTATCTGGATACAGTGGGTGCAAAATTCTATTTGGAACGTAACGGTTCTGGCTTTTGCAGCAGGAGCATTATCTTACTTGTTCTTCGACCCAACACTAGCAGCAAACCGTATGTTTATTGTAGCCGTTGTTTTTGTTGTATACTGGGGCGCAATGTTTATTAACTTCAGAGGATTCAAAGCAGCAAGCTGGTTCGCAACTGTTTGTGTTACAACTGGAACTATAGCTCCTGCTATTATAATTATAATATTTGGGCTTATTTGGGTATTAGGCGGAAATCCAATTGAATTTTTAGCTCAGCCTAGAGGATTTATTCCAGATTTGACAAATTTTAATAACGTAGCATTTCTAGCAGGAACAGTTTTATTGTTTGCTGGAATGGAAGTAGAGGCCGTTCATGTTCTATCCTTGAAAAATCCATCAAAAAATTATCCTAAAGCATTATTTATTGCGCTTTTGATTATTGCACTAACATTTTTATTAGGATCTTTAGCAATTGCTGCCACTCTCTCACCTAAAGATATCAGTTTGACAGCAGGAGTAATGCAGGCAATTGACGTTATTTTAACAAAATATAATTTAAAATGGTTTATTCCCATAATGGGCTTCTTATTAGCTTTTGGCGCTTTAGGAGGAACAATTGCGTGGATCGGTGGACCTAGTAAAGGATTGTTAGCAACGGCAAAATACGGTGAGCTCCCTCCCTTTTTAGCCCATACTAACAAACATGGTGTGCAAACGCATATTTTATGGATTCAAGCTATTATTGTTACATTGCTTGCCTTAGTATTTTTACTACTTCCCAATGTAAATACGGCCTACTATTTACTCACTTCCTTGACAGTAGTCTTGTATTTAGTTATGTACATGCTTTTATATGTAACAGCTATTGTTTTAAGATATAAAAAACCAAATGTAAAAAGAACTTATAAAATTCCTCTTGGCCATTTTGGAATGTGGTGTGTTGCAGGAATAGGGTTCTTGGCTGTTTTATTTGCCTTTACCGTTGGGTTTTTCCCTCCATCTCAAATAAAAATAGCTAACCCTAGATTTTATGTCTGGTTCTTAATAATTGGTGTAATAGTTTTTGTTTCTGCCCCAATTATTATCAACTCATTAAAAAGACCCTCTTGGAAAAAACAAATCTCTAAAAAATCAGGAGAATAACAATGGTTCATAAAATAGTTAAAACACAAAATCTCAAAATATTTGAAAAAGCACTTTTGCCGGTCTATGCAAGACATGCCTTAAAAAATCCTGTTCCAAAATACAAATTGGACGATGATCAAATGCTTCCCAGAACCGCTTATGATCTAATCCATGACGAACTTATTTTAGATGGCAACTCAAGATATAACCTGGCAACATTTGTGACAACCTGGATGGAACCGGAAGCAAAACAGTTAATGGACGATACTTTAGATAAAAACATGATTGACAAGGATGAATATCCGCAAACTGCGGAAATTGAAAAAAGATGTGTCAATATTATATCTAATCTTTGGAATGCACCTAATAAAACTATAGCTGTAGGCTGTTCAACAACCGGCTCGTCCGAAGGCTGTATGTTAGGAGGCCTAGCTCTAAAAAGACAGTGGCAAAAAAGAAGAAAGAAACAAAAAAAATCAATAGACAAGCCTAATCTTGTAATGGGCATGAATGTGCAGGTCTGCTGGGAAAAATTTTGCAGATACTGGGATGTAGAACCACGATTCGTAAAATGCGCAGGGAACAGATTTACAATTGATCCTAAAAAAGCAGCCAAGCTTTGTGATGAAAATACAATAGGAGTCGTTTGTATTTTAGGATCTACATTTGATGGCAGCTATGAAGATGTAAAAGGCGTTTGTAAAGAACTCGATCATCTTCAAAAAACCCAGAAACTAAATATCCCAGTGCATGTTGATGCCGCAAGCGGCGGATTTATTGCCCCATTTTTAGATAAAAAACTGGTTTGGGACTTCAGGCTCCCAAGAGTAAAATCAATTAATTCTTCCGGCCATAAATATGGCCTTGTATATCCGGGAGTAGGTTGGGTAGTTTGGAGAGACAAACAAGATCTTCCCGAAGATCTTATTTTCTTCGTGGATTATCTAGGCGGTAAAATGCCTACCTTTGCTCTTAATTTTTCTCGTCCCGGCGCACAAATAGTGGCCCAGTACTATAATTTTCTGCGCTATGGCCATAAAGGATATAAAGAAATTCAACAAGCATGCAGGGATGTAGCTATGCACTTATCTTCTAATATTGCAAAAATGGGACCTTTTAAATTAATTACAAAAGGCAATGAACTTCCTGTTTTCGCATGGACATTAAAGAAAAAAACGAACTTCTCCTTATATGACATGGCAGATAAATTAAGACAAAGAGGATGGCTTGTCCCCGCTTATAAAATGCCGCCTAACAGAGAAGATCTGATAGTACAAAGAATCGTTGTTAAAAACGGATTTTCTTATGACATGGCAGAAATGCTTCTCTCTGATATGAAAAGAGCGCTTGATTTCTTTAAAAAGAATCCAAAATTCAAAAAGAAAACAACAGGAACATGTTTTAATCACTCATAAAAAAAAAGGGTTATTGATATGAAAAAGGCAATTTTATTTTCATTAATTTTATCATTTATTTTTCTATCATGTGATAGAAAAAAAACGGAGATTGTTCCGCCAAAGCTTACCAATAACCCATCTTATGATGTGATATGCACAAACACAAAGCCGTTTCTGTCTTTTTTTAATGCCAAAGGCGGTTTTGGTAATAAAAAGTATATCGTTCAACTAGATACGTCAAAAGACTTTTCATCTGACGATTTCATCGAATACAAGAATGTAAAAGAAGATACAAAATTTGTATCTTCTGTAAGAGTCAAAAAACCTTTAAAAGATAAATCAAGATATTATTTCAGAGTGAAAGCTGTAGATGATCTGCGTAATACAAGCGACTGGTCAACAACTCGTTTTTATATAGATACAGATTCCAATAAACGTTTTATGAACATGAGTAGAATTCAAATCCAAAATGTACGGGTATCATCCGGACAAAACCCTAAAAATATAGTGGACTACGATGATCCTGGCCAAGTCTCTTTTTGGCAGGCGGCTCCTCCGGGCCCTATTAAAGATGAGGTTATATTTGATTTCGGGTCTATTCAAAAAGTATCCAGAATATGGATGCTTTCCAATCCTAATACAGATGATGGCTGGCTGGAAGACTTTTATTTTGAAAAAAGCGCAGACGGTTCAAACTACGAGATTATCTCTGATGCTAATTTCAAAAATAATGATACCTTCAGAAATATAATTAACATAAGACCCACAGATGCCAGATTTATCAAACTTAAGATAAAAAAATTTAGAGGAGTGTCGCCTCAAATCAACTGTCTGATTTTTTACGCTCCTAAAATGCCACCGATTCCAAATACACCTAATGGAAAATATGTTCTATTAATTGGAGATCAAATGAACGGAGGTACTTATACCGAGCTTGCAGCTCATATCGAAACTTTGAACTTAGGCATTAAAACGCTTACTATTCCCCACTATGAAATATCTTTGGCTATGCTAAATAACTTACGAAATAAGCCTTTTGCCATAATATTCAGCGGTAATAATGCCGATTATCCAAATCTTCCCATGTATGAATATAACGGTGTATTTGAAATAATAAGAAACTCAAACATACCTCTTCTAGGTATTTGTGCAGGCCATCAGATGCTTGCCTTTACCTATGGATACTCTTTTGTCAGATCCATGGGCTGGGAAGCCTTGAGCGCTATGGAAAAACTAGCTCAAATTAAACCTATTCACATAATTAAAGAAGATCCAATTTTTAAAAATATTAAAAATCCGTTCATCGCTCCCGAAATTCACGGATGGTCCGTTGTTCAAATACCTGAAGATTTTGAATTATTAGCAGAATCTACATATATACAAGCGATCAGACATAAGATCAAAACCATTTATGGAGAGCAGTTCCACGCTGAAGTGCAGGTACCGTATAATGGAGGTAAAAATTATTTAACCAACTTTTTAAAAATCGCTTTGCAAAAAACGGCTGATTAATAAAACGATCCAGTTAAGTCTTTTTCTTTCTATGTATTTGTTACGAGGAGTTCCATCAGATGCAATACATTTATAATCGGTTATTTTTTTATTTAGCTGTTCCTCATCTTGCAAAATTCTGCACCTTAGACCTACCGGCGATATTCTATCAAAAGATGGAGGACTGTGAGTAAATGTAGAGGATTTCATACTGTAAGATCTCAATCTAGTATAAGACTGTGTTACCTTCATCATATCTGGAGGCAATTGATCTACTTCATATATTTTTAAATCTGAATCATCTTGTATTTCCGGCATAATATTTTTAGGATTACCGTTTGATTGTAAAAACTCAAATATATCCCTTCCTTCTTTCAAACCTTCATAAATATTTTTTAGATCTAAAAGAGCAAAAATAGGACAGCTTACGCTGTCATTTTGTCTTACAGGCTTATAAGAAAAGATCTGTAAATTATCCAAATCTGTAAATTTATAAGATTTTTCTATAATTTTTTTCAAAACTAAAGGTTGAAATAAAGGTAAATGAATATCATGACCTAATGAATTACAAATAAAAACTTTTGTCTTATTTTCTTTTTTTTGAATAAAAACCGGAACTAAATGAGGATCTTTTTCATCCGGATTATAAGCAATACATGCTTTTATCCCATCTTGATAAGCATTCAAAATTTCAGTAATTAATATAGGTACATCTTCAATGCTTTGCGTAGACAAAATACCTTTTTCAAAGCCAAATTGATTTTCAAAAATAGATATCAAATTATTGATTGCTTTAGGTGTTAATATCGGATCCCAACCAATTATATATTCATTTAATTGAGGATGTCTTGTTTTTAATTTATTCAAAACTTCTACAAATAATTCTAAAGAAATAGCTGTTATATTTTGAGCTATTAGTTTCATTAAAAGCAAAAGATCAGAATCGTTAGCATTAATAATAAATGCTTTTATTCTTTTTACCATCTCTTGTTTTTTATCTTTAGATATTGGCTGTTCTTTATTAAGTAGGCTCAAATGTTTTAATTCATTCATTAAACCTCTTAATGCTTCATTAAACTGAATATCGGATAATAAAGCTAAGGGAGAACTTAAGGATCGAATAACTCTTCTTGTCTGAGCTATTTGATCTAAAGCATATTTAACAATTTCTTGGACAATACCGCTACATATACTGCGATGATCTTCATAAGCTCTAAAAGCTGATACTGCTCCACCTAATGAAACTTGATTAACTGTCATAAGGCTGTTTTAGTTATTATTTTGTTATTTAATTACATATATTATACTAAAATAAAAACTTTATTTCAATTAAAGTCGTAAATCAATTATTTCAATATAAATCATTGACAATTAATTATATTTTTCAACCCTAACCTTATCAGGAAATACTACCGACCCTATAAATCCTGAAATGAAAATCAAAGGTACACCATACATAGCCCAATACCATGTATACATACCCTCTTCTTTTAAAATAACATATGATAATATCCCGCACAATACTCCCACTACAATACTGATATAAACTCCTGTTTTGGAAGCCTTATCCCAGTAAAACCCAGCTAAAAGAGCAAAACACAGAGCAGCTACTGGAATATTCGCAAGTATCATTTTATCAAAGATCCTATCTATTAATACATTTGCTAAAACATAAGATAAAACAGCAAAAGATATTGTTATTATTTTTGATCTTAAAGCGCTTTTTTTTATTTTTAAAAAGTCTGCTACTACCATAGCACTCATGGCATTCCAAACACCCGTTAATGTAGTTGCAGATGTCGCAAATAACAAAAAGTAAGCAAGACCTTTCAATCCTCTTGGTAAAAACATGCTGATGGCACGTGGATAGGCAAGCTCTGCATTAACTAAAATAACGTTTTTTTTCTTTAAAAAAACAGTCGTTAAAACTGTTACTGTATATAAAATAAAAACAAATACAGCAGCAAAAACAACAGACAAATACGCCGTTTTTTCTGATCTTGCAGAAAATATTTTTTGTCCATACCAGGGAGCTAATATATATGTAAACATAGTCAGGACTACTAAAGACAATAAAAACTTAAATGAAAAATCATTTGAAAAAGACAGTCTTTCAAAAGAATTTCCCCCTCCTTTATATACAAAATATAAAATCAATGGAAAGATAACCAGAGTCATTAAAAAGCTGACTACATCAGTTCTTATAATTGATACTAGGCCCTCTCTTAAAACAATCATTACTATTGCAAAAACAATGCCAGCCGTTAAAACCCATTGATTCATATTAAAAATAGGCAAGAACAATATATACATGGACTTAACATAAGATGCAGTAAATCCCATCATCGATAAAAGCAAAAGTATACTGGCTATTCTGCCTAAACCCGGGCCGTATTTTTTTGTAAAAAACCCGGCTACAGAAAGCCCATTATACTGTTTCCATTTTTTTGATACAGCTATTGCATAGAACATAAGTCCTATTAAAAAAATCAAAGGAAAAAATAAAGCATAATATCCTATCTCATATCCTATCGAAGAAAAAGCAATTAAAGTGGCGCTGTTAAACTCCGTCATAACTAAAGTCGCTACAAGCGCAAATAGGGATATTTTTCTATCTGCTACTAAATAAGTGGATTCTAAAACATTTTTTTTTGTTTTATAAATACCTATAACAATCAAACTAAAAATAGATAATACAAAAATAAACAAATCGATTTTAGCCATACAACAATTAGTAGATATATATTGTGAGCAATAATAAAAAAAATTATTTTATAAGAGAACAAAAAAAACCGGCTTTAATGAACCGGTTTTTAATTTAACTGATATTAAATGTAAAAATTATCTGTTGCTGAAACGTCTTTTATTGCCAAAAGATCTGTTGTTATCTCTTTTTTTTGGCGGACGAGCTTCATTAACAATAATTTTTCTTCCTTCAATTTCTTTTCCATTTAATTCTTCGATAGCTCTTGTCGCATCTTCATCAGATTCTATTTCAACAAAGCCAAAGCCTTTTGATCTTCCAGAATCTCTATCTATAATTAATTTTGCTTCAGATACTTCAAATTCTGAAAAAATTTCTTTTAAACTATCTTCATCTACTGAGTAAGGTAAGTTACCTACATAAAGTTTCATATATTTTTCTCCTTAAAAAAATTTCTTGGTTTTACTTATGTAGCAACTGTTTAAGATCAATTGGCCTATCCAGGCAGTATACAAAGAAAAAAACCATTTCTGTTTACATTTTGTGAATAACTTCAATCACAAATAATTCTTCACATTCAATTAAGAAACCATTTTATGGGTTGTATGATTTTTAGGATAGGATTTTTTGTTTTATTTAAAGAGCTATATAAAAAATTTTAATATAAAAATCGCCATTTACCTTTAGGAAGCCTTCCCAATATGATATTACCAATTCTAACCCTTTTAAGATCCGTAACTTTCAAACCGAGCTGTTCGCACATCCTTCTAATTTGTCTTTTTTTTCCTTCTTTTAAAATAAATCTTAAAACCTGCGGTTCCAGTAAATCAATTTTTGCTTTTTTTAATTTTTTATTATCCAAATAAAGCCCATAAGACAATTTATTAATTTTTTCTTTAGAAACGTCTCCTTCAACCCTTACTATGTACTCTTTTTCAATATTGGAATTTTCTCCTATGATCTTTTTGGCTACCATTCCGTCCTGGGTAAATACCAATAATCCTTTGGACTCTATGTCTAATCTTCCTACAACTGATAACTTTTCTAAATGAAATGACTGTAGCTGGGAATCATTTTTTTGTTTATATTGATTTTCTTTTGTAATTAACTGTTTTGCTTCTATATATCCTTTCTCAGGCTGACAAGAGACATAGCCTATCGGTTTATGTAAAATAATAGTAACTTTATCTTTTTGATTTTTTTTAGCATCAGACAATAGTTTTATATCTGCATCAACAGATACTTTAGTCCCCTGTTTATCTATTATTTTGCCATCTACCATAACTTGTTTGAGATCAATATATTTTTCAGCTTCTCTTCTAGAACAGATTCCTTTTTGGGACATTAATTTTGATAGT
>JANQFC010000059.1 GCA_028278035.1 Chlamydiales bacterium | reverse complement strand
GGCAAAGCCCGACTTTAAGAAAACGTCGCTCTCTGCTTACGCATACCGATTTAAGTTAATTAATTTCATTTTAAGATTACTTATTGAAATCGGTATAACCTGAATTTTTTACTATTTTCATTAATAATGATTACATAAACACCGGCTTATTTAAACTTTGCTATAATGTATACTGCTCCCAAATTAAATTTCAGATTTTAACAGTAAATGCCTGTAGCAGTATAGGCGAAGCAGGAGTGATGAATTTGGGAAAATCCGGCTTTGCCGGTTTTCCGAAATTCAAACTCGTTTTAGTATATTAGCTCCATAAAACTGCTGGAGCAGATTCAAAAAGGAATCGTATCACTTGGAATTGAAATCGTGGGAACAGAACCGGATTTTGGTGAATACCGGGTAAACACTACACTTAACAGCAGAATTTTCACTAAAGACCTACTGGATAAGATGTAAAGGTGAATTGAATACACAAATAAAGAAATAAAACAGTTTAGAACGCTTAAAATAAAAGGAGTTCAAAATACTTGAGAGAAAAACTTCTTAAACTTGCCAAAAGACTTGATAAGCCAAGTTTAACATCGAAATATAGCGATTTTTTTTAAATTATCATGTTTATTTGAATTCGTTTTTTGTATAAAGTTATAAGATGTAAATTATAGAAATGTTTCAGGATAAGGAGTATTATATGTTCAAAAAGTTCATGGTTTCTCTCTTAGCAGGTTCTCTTTTAAGCATTCAACCTGCATTTTGTTTTACTATAAAAGATGTTTATAAAGTGGAAAATGCATCAAAAGAAGAAGTTGTAAAGAATATAGATAATTATATAACTCTTAAAAAACATAAAATCCACAGAAAAGACCTCCAAAAAGGTTATTTTTATTTTAGACCCAGGTATATGGGACAACTACTCGGTGAAAATGATTATGTTGCTATAAAGGTTGATGACAGCAAGGGAGAAACACAGCTTTTTATTAGAAATGATTTTAGTTCTAATAGAATACGTCAGCTTATTGTAAAAAATCTTAAAAAATCTGATTATAAATGTATAGATATAGATGATGACCATCTTGAAGAGCCCTATAGTGAGGATGTAAGCAATTTTATTGCTGGGTATAGCATAACAAATGCTTTATTTGAATCATTCAAAGAAATTGATATAAATGATTTTGAATATTCTGATGATAAAAATTTAGTGGATAATATTGAACTTAAAGTTATTAAAAAAATATTCAATAGCAATTTAAATGACAAATTTGCAGGCTACACCTTCAATATAAAGAACAAAAATACTATACCTGTTGTTATAATAGATATTAAAACATACAATACTTATGACGAAAAAGAAGCTTTTAAAGAAGTAAGGAAGGTTACAACCTGGGAACATATGACTATTTCTGCTATTTCAGGAGCATTAGCTATACCAACTTTCGGTATTTCTTTAGCTTTACTGCCTGTAGCTGTTGGTTTTGTGGCTAAAGAAAATTTACCAGTTAAAAATGAAATAGAAAAATTTTTACAAGAAAAAGCTAAAACTAATTATTTAAAAGAAAATCAAAGTACTGATATTAGAATTATATCAACAAAATCGGATTCAATAATCACAAAAAGACCTTATATACAGGTTAATTTTGCTATACCTGAAACTAAAAAAATATTTACAGTAGATACAAGAAATGAGAAAGGAAACAAAAAATGGGAAGATTTACTTTAAAAACTATTTTAACGTTTATTATTAGTTTTGCTATTTTCTGGATTAATTCAGGGGCAGTATTAGCGGCCAGCTTACCTGCTGGCACGGTTGTACCTGTATCGATGACCTCAAGAGTTAATGCTGACCACGTAAGTGAAGGAGATGTTGTTTCTATTAAAATTGTAAAGGATGTTATTCATGACGGAAAAGTATTTTTTGAAAAAGGGACAGTTGGCTTAGCTAACGTTGCTTCAGCAAAAAGAGGCAGACATCATGGCGGAGCTGGATATATAGAAATAAAAGAAGGGGTTGTAACTGATGTAGCGGGAAAGGAACATCAGATAAACTTCAATATAGTAAAAGAAGGACAACACCACAGAATACTTGGTATTTCATTAAGCATTTTGGGTGTTCTTCTGACCTTAATACCATGGGGTGCCTGGAAAAAAGGAGAGCCCGCTATTGTTGAATCAAATCAAATTTTTAATGCAGTTATTAAATCAAGTGTTGATTTATAGCTTCTCAAAATATGCATAGTCTCCCGCAAGCAAGTTGAACAAAATTAGCCTCCAAACGTCTATTGTGCTCTAAAAAAGAAATCCGGAAATAAAAAATTTTTTCGAAAGCACAATGCGTAAGCAGAGAGCGTTTTTTAGGAAAATCCGGCTTTGCCGCGC
>JANQFC010000024.1 GCA_028278035.1 Chlamydiales bacterium | reverse complement strand
TTATTCCTCCTGCAAATACTCCCCCATAACCGGATTTCATCACATCTGAAAATGTTCCCACTGGTTTTAGCTGGTAAAACCCGGCAGAAAAATAAAAATCACTTCCAGCTTTATTAAATTCTTCCTTGATTGTCCCCAGGTTTTTTATTTTATCATGAATTCTCTTTGATAGATCTGACAAAATTTTTCTAAGGTTCTTAAGCTTATGAAACCTGGCATTTTCTGTGGCTACAATCCTGCTTCTTTTAACTTCAACAACCTTGATCGTTATATTGTACTGGTTTAATTTATCTATTGTACAAATAAGCATATAGTCTGCTGAGATAAAACTCCCTAACCTGGCAGCACTATTCTTATTCTGTGTTTTTCCTATCTTTATATTTTTCTCTTTTATTAATGATTCCACCTGTTCTCTTTCAAGAACATCAAAAGAACCAGACTTAAAAAGATTTAACTCAAGGTTATTTCTTATTACCCGTGCAATTCCACCTGGTATACTGTTTTCTTTTACCTGTAGAACAGCTATCCTTTTCTTTTTGTTATTACTTTTTTCATTTGCCTGCCCCGGCTCACCAGAGCTTAAAATAATAATGGCTATAAAAGCAGTTATTTTAAATATATATTTAATCATCATATCCCATTTAATTTCATATAACACTATTTTATTTTCTTAAGTACCAGGTCTGCTATTTGTTTACAGGCGCTAACAATCTTATCTTTACTATTAACAGTTACTGATTCATAAAAAAGTATTTTGGAAGATTTCGCATCTATAAGCCGGGCATTTACTGTATAAGAATCTCCAATAATATCCACTGACCCCATAAGTACAGTGGCAGCCCTGTTCTTATTACTATAAGATGTAAATTTTACACTCCTGTTTTTTCTAACAATGTTAGCAATTATTTTACCTGTTACTTTTTTACCAAGGCCGGCCTGGTCACTTTCTACAATAAAATTTTTGTATCCCATTTCTATTTTTTTAGTTGTCCTAACTGTTTCTTTTTTTTCTTTTATATCTTTTTTTATTTCCTTAACAACTTCTTTAACTGCTGGTTTTACTACTTCTTCTTTAAAAGCCGGAATTATAATTTCTTTTACAAAAAAGTATCCGCCGGTAGCAGTTGTACCGGCAATTATAGCTACTCCTGCTG
>JANQFC010000076.1 GCA_028278035.1 Chlamydiales bacterium | reverse complement strand
CTATATAGTATTTTACCTTTCAAACCGTGGACGGTAGTGCATGCACGTATTTGTCCTTTTTCATCTATTAAATAATCCGTAATATTTCCCGGATTTTTTAAATAAAGTCCTCCAGCGGAATTTGTCTTATTTGTTCAGCCAAGGAGATATTTGTACATAAAACTGAAAATATAGAATATAATGATAAATGAATAATACTTAAGTATAAGGCCTCCTTACGGGGGATTGACCTAGTAAGTATAGGTTGCTTTTATAAAAAACAATAAAAAAATATTTGAAATAAATAAGAAAAAATTTATACTTTTTTCTTATTATAAATTGGAGGTTATATGAGTGTTACATTTGATGACAATTCACAAAGAAGTAAGGGATTTGTAGAGGAAGGATTTAAAGTTTCTTTAAAAACCTTTATAAACGAACTTACTCCCATTACAAAAGTTTTTTTTAAAAGCATTGCTAAAATATTTTTTTTATTTGGTAACGGTTATATTAGAAGTAAATTCCCTGAAAATTCACCAGTTCAACAATGTGTTGATGATTGTTCAAAGGAATCGTATAGAGTGGTAGATTCACGTATTGAGCGATGTGTTGACAATGCAGCAGACCGATCAAAACAAACTGTTGATCCTTGTATAAAGACAACATTTTCAGTATATCATACAGTGATAAGTTATTTGCCTTGGTTCAAAAACAATTCATAAAGAAAATATTTATGAATTGTTTTTTTAGTAACTAGTGAGTTTTTCTAAAAGACCTTCTTCAGGAGTGAGCAGTTGCGGGTCATTTTTATATGCGCTTCGTTCTAGTTGTATATGCTTGTTAGGAGCAAGCCAACATTTTTTATGCTCCTCATCCAAACCACTATTATCATAGCCAAATCTAGGAAAATTATATTTAAATTTAATTTCTGGGTCATATCCAAAGGTTTGTATATATTGATTTTTGTTGTATAGTTCAAAGACCATACTTTTACATTCATTGAACCATTCATCTCGAAGTAATAAATCTATATTACCTTTTATATATCCCATATAGACTAATAGAGATTCATAACGATCTCTGATTTCTTTAAATTTTTTAGTAATAAAATGACTATTTTTATAAAGCCAGTAGTCTTGCTCATAAATAAAATCAATTTTTTTCCTTATCTTTTTACCAAAAGCTCTTTCTCGTTCACTAAATTCAAAGTTTTTTTGTTCTAATAAGTTTGTTAGATGTATAGTAAAAATATCCAGACCTTGCAAATATCCTGAATATCCTTTTACTGTAAAATAAGTTCTTCCCCAAAAGGACAATTTTAATTCTGCTTTTTCAGCGATGTTGCTTAGTTCTTCAAAAGTTGAAACTTGTTGAAAAGCTTCTTGTATTTGCATAAAAATCTCCTTTTAAATGCTGTTAAATAATGGACCATTTATTTTATAGTCTTGTGTATCTTTTACAAAACGTCTTGGAAATGTGATAATAGTGCTAAGCAGCTTACTATTTAAATCAATTCCTAAAAATTTTTTATACTTTTCAAATATCCAAGTAGCGCAATTATGTCTTTTTTCAAAAGGAAATAAGAATTTATTAACAATATTATTATCGCCACAAGAAGCAAATCGTAATTTTTTAAAAATATTATTACGGAAAGAAGCAATTCGTTGCAAAATTGAAGTTTGTGTTGTTTGGTTTTTTTCTGTTTCAATTTCAATAATCATATCTTCTATATTTCTTCTATCAGCCATATATATCTCGGAACGATAATTAAATTCAAATGGCTTTTTACCTAAATTAGTGAGATGGACTCCCGTTTGATTAAAATGAGCTTTTTTAAGAAAATACTTTCCATTTTCTATACCTTCAATAAGCATTTGAGCATGATTCTCGTATTCTGATTTTGTCATTTCTGGATGTTTTTTTTTGTCTGGGTCTTTTTGTTTTGACGCACCTTTGACAATTAGTGTTGTAATCCATTTTGTATCACTGATTTTTACATTATGATCTATCAAACTTCGACTTATGTTCCGTGGTTTTATTGCTATAGTTATAGGTATTTTTGTGTTAGGATCTAATATAATATTCTCAATTTCCAGTTCGCGAGTTAAGGTAGTAAGACTTTTTTTAATAGAGGCTTTTTTTAAACTATTTATATAAGCAGCACTTTGGGTGCAACATTCATTAGATGGTATTATTTGATCAAAAGAAAGCCAGTATATTTCTTTAGTATCTTTTTTTGTTAATTTCCATACTATATTACTACTATAAGACATCAAAGTGACGGTGAAGTTTTTAAAAAAAGTTGACCATTCTGATTTAGCTTTAAAAGCTTCAAAATTGCCGTTCGGCATCTGTCTTACTTCATAAGATTTTAGATAATAATATGTTCTCTCTTCAGGTTTTAAATATAAAAAGTCTGAAGCTAATTCCTTATTTGTATTTTTGTCATATTTTATTAATTTTAAACCCAAATGATATTTTTGAAGAATAATTTTACAGTCATCAAAATTATATGTTTTAACACGATAATTATTGTAGAAATTAATTAATTTGTATATTGCGCCTGTGCTAATAAGAGCAGAAGCCGCTACAAGAGCTATAGTAGATGATATTTTTGTCCAATAAGGGTGAGAAGAAGTATTTTTATCATAAGATATTTTTGAAAGATATTCATGTGCAAATGTTGTGGCATTTTGAATTGCACCTAAAACAAAACTTGTCATTAGTAGATCTCTCTTTATTTTAGTGCAATTAATTTACATGCAACACATATATTAAGTCAAATGAAAATAAATAAATAATTGCTTTCAATTTTATTAATTAACCTGTTATTATTATTTGTAATAACAAAACAACTATAAATAAAATTTTATTTATTATTTTGAATTTGTATAAAAAAATATATATACTTAAAAATTATTTATACTTTGTAAGGGGGAAAAATGAAGGTTGATAAGAACTTTCATGAGATTTTTGGAATTAAAACAAAAATCGAATATCTATCAGATGTTGTTATAGAAGAAAAATATAAAAAAGATTTTTTGAAAAAGTGGAAAAAATTTTATAAAAAGGGAAAAGACGGACTTAGTAAAACCAGAAAAAAACAAATCGAAGCTTTTTATAAAAAATTTAATAAAGAAAAAACAGACATTTCTTTTTGCGACAAAATAGAAATCAGATTTATTTCCAAACAAATGGGCCATGGTGTTTTTGCGAAAGAAGATATTCCAAAATACACAATATTGAATCATTATGCCGGAATTCTAAGGCCGGACAAAGTAGTAGCCGATGATAATGACAGCTCTTTTGGATTTCCGGATTTTAAAGGGTATTCTATCGATGCTCAGGATCAGGGCAACTGGGCAAGGTTTATGAACCATTCTGAAAATACAAATGTAGTAGTTTGGGAGTATTATTTATCGATAGGGCCTAGAATATTTTTTACTTCAGGACCAAACGGTATAAAAAAAGGTGAGCAGCTTACTTATTCCTATGGAGATATCTATTGGGATGAAGAAGATAATGTTCTGTAATAAATCTTGATAAATAACCTTGGCGTTAATAAGCTGTTTGCAATTTTAACGAAAAAGGGAAATATAATGGCTACTATTGAGGTGTTGCAGGATTTAGAGACAAGATTTTTGCCGTGTAAAGAAAGTATTATCTTAGATAAAGAAGGCAATTCTTTTTTAGAAAAATCATCTGTTATTAGAAAAATTTCTTATTATGCAGAAAATTTTTTTAGAGCGGCTTTTGATAGTTTATTATTGCCGGCAGCTGTAAGTTATGATTTAGTATCTGTGATAAAAAATAAAACTTATGAATATTTTCATCAGGTAAACAATCCAATAGACCTGCCTAAAAATCTATCGGAAGAAGAAATAGCTTCAATGCTTCCAAAGACTCTTGGTTTTGCAGATTCTTTATTTCAAAGCTGCGCTCTAGGCAGCAGATATTCAAAACCTGAATTTGAAGGAAGATCAAATTGGGATGAGTGGCTTACAAAAGAGCATATTGAAATAGATCAACCTGAAGATGTAGCTTTTCCTTCAATGTTTGTGAATTATTTAGATAATCCGGATAACTTAGTAAATCTTTTAAGAAGCTTGAATGTAACCGCTTATCGGTTTTCTTTAGAAAGATCTGTAATAGAGCCTAGAAAAGGAGAATTTGACCAAAACGCTATTAGAAAATATCAAATTCTATGCCGTAAGTTAAAAGAAGCTGGAATAGAACCCTGGATGACGCTGCAGCATTTTGTAGAACCTAAATGGTTCACAGATGCAGGTGGTTTTGAAAATCAGGAAAATATTGAGAATTTTGTTGAGTATTCACAAAAAATAATCTTTTTATTTAAAGACCACGTAAAAAATATCATGACTTTTAACGAACCTTCTGTTCATGCTTTTCAAACATATGTTAGAAAAACATATCCGTCAAGTGGTAAGAAGGGAATATATTTAGCTGCAGTTGTTATGAGAAATCTTTTAATCGCTCACTATAAAATTTATAAAAAAGTAAAGAAAGATCATCCGGAGTTAAATATCGGAATTACTCATCAATGGCTAAACTTCAAACCTCATAGCGGAAATATCATAGAAAGACTAGTGTGTTACTTTTTATCTAAAATAACTCACTATGCTGTTTATAACTTTTTCAAAACAGGAAAGTTTTCTTTGAAAATACCAGGCCTTGCAAATGTTAACATGCAAGTAGAAAAAGATGAGAAATTAACAGACTTTGTTGGTATGCAGTTTTATGGGTATCCTTATTTGAAAATAGGATTTAATGGCGGTAAGACATATCCAGGTTACGGCATTGTTAATATAAAATTCCCATTTGTAAAGCAGGGGTTGACATTTGGTGCTACTTGTAAAGAAGAAGGCGGTAAAACTGAGAGTTTTGGTGTTCCATATAATCCGGATTCTTTAATTGATGCCTTGCAAGAAGCCGAAGCTTTAAAAACGCCGGTAGCTATTACAGAAACAGGCTGTGATGCGCATATACAGCATTGGGGAGAAAAAGAATTTACAAGAGATGAGATTACTCAAAAAGAATACTATCAAAGAATTTATTCTATTATAGCTCAAGCTAAGTTAAAACTAATTGGAATATTCAATTGGACTTTAAGAGGTAGTGACAAAGAGTCAAAAAATGGTCATTTAGAGTGGGAAAGAGGCCAGAATGTAAGTTTAGGAGTAGTAAGTGTTAGCAATGATTTAAAACAGTCTACTCTTAGTGAGGCAGCTCGATATATACAAAGTGTTTTTGGGAAAGTGCAAAGACAACAAGCTGTTGCTTAATATTAATTAGGGTTCTGCCAGGTAATTATCTGTTTGAAAATAAGGTAAAAATTCTTCCTCCATCTCAAAGCCGGCGGGATCAGTAAGTGTAATTCTAGGCAGATTCGAGTTGAGATTTCTTGTATCATTTTCTTGACAATGAAAGCAATTCAGGTAGTAAAAAATGTATGTACCGAGCACCCCGCAACTTAGAATGCCTGCAATAAAAAGTCCTGTAGTAACAATATCCATATTTTGTAAAAGCTGATCATTACTGAAGCTTTTATAGGAATGATCTGTGCTATTTTTGTACTGTTCGTAAGGAATGGAAATAGCCTGCACCCCAATTTTATTAATTAAAGAAACTAAGTAGTAAGAAGCTGTTACTAAGTAAGTCGGTTTAAAAAAAGTAGAGGTAATCGAAGAAATTTTCATAATATTAAATAATTTTTTAAATGCATTATAAGATTTAATACATATCAAATAAAGCTGAAATAATAATTTTAAACGAATTTAAAAGAAAAAAATGGTATAATTTCATGAAAATGAATTTTTAAAAAAGAACTATGTTTCCTATAATTATAAGTATTATACTTTCTTTTACCAGCTTATTTCATACAAATGAAGAAGGTGAGTATTTGGTTTGTATGCATGGCATCATGGGATCGAAATTTCAATTGTACTACATGGCAAAGAATTTAAAAAAAGAAGGTTGGGATGTTGTTAATTGGGGCTACCCGTCTAGAGCGGATCGAATAGAAGAACACGCAGAAAAACTAGTAAAAGAGCTTAAGAAATTATCAAAGAAAAAACCCAATAAACCGATAAGCTTTATAGCCCATTCTATGGGAGGACTGGTATTAAGATCTGCAATAAATCATCCTGATTGTCCGATTGAAGCTAAAAAAGGAAAAATTGTATTAATGGCAACTCCTAATCAGGGTTCATCTTTTGCTAGATATCTAGCTAAATTTTCTTTTTTTAAAAAAATCCTGCAGGATAAATCAGGTCAGCAGTTAATGACTCATAAAAATTTTGAGCATTTAGGTCAGTTTCCCCATAAAAAAACCAATATTTTGGTAATAGCCGGATCTAAAAATTGGAATCCTGTAATCTCAGAAGAATCGGACGGAACAGTAACTATTGAAGAAACTTACTTATCTACTCCCCATATCCATAAAATAATAAAAAAAGATCATTCAAGCCTTTTATTTAGTAAAAGAGCTTATCGAATAACCAAGAAGTTTTTGGACAGATGAATAATTTAATAAGACTATCAAAATTAATGTCCCAAAAAGGAATCTGTTCTAGAAGAGAAGCTGAAAAATATATTGATCTCAAACAAGTTATGGTAGATGGCAAAATAATAGA
>JANQFC010000042.1 GCA_028278035.1 Chlamydiales bacterium | reverse complement strand
CCTTCAAGATCTTGTTGAAAACTTCATAGCGGAAACAGACCCCGGTGACAGGGAAGCAATGTTGGATGATATCCTATTTGCCCGAGTTGCAGAAGATGATAAGATAGCGTTTAATAAATATGACATAAAGCTAGTTGCATGAAAAATAAAAATAATGTTTTGATATGTTTTATTATTTATGTTAAAGTTTAATACTATATTGTATTAAAAAAAGAAACTAAGATGAAAAAAATATTTAAATCAAAGATTATAATAATATCATTACTTTTTATAATTTTATTTAATCCCTATGTAATTCTTTTTATTCTAGAGAACTCAGCATACTTTGCCTTAGAGCATAAAAAATATAAACTAGCTGAAAACCTTTATAAAGCAGGTATTCCTTTTTTTTATGCTCTAAAAAAAGCCAGTCAGGCAAAATCTTTGGAAAATATTGGCGGTTTATTTTATACAAAACGTCAATTTAAAATAGCAAAAGATTTTTATGAAAGAGCTATTTCTATACTTGAAGAGCAAAAGGATTATGAAAAACTTTTTGAGGTTTTTGAGCTTGCATATAATAGCAACTTGTCCATAAAAGATATGAAAGGTGCAGAAAAAATCTTGCTTAAAAAACTTTCATTGTATGAAGAGTCTAAAATTTCTAATAATAATTTTGCACATTATATGGCTTTGTCAAGAATACAATCATTTTATAAAATTTTAGGAAAATATAATGAAAACGAACAGATTGAATATAAGGCATTAGCTATAGCAAAGCTACCTGAAAATCAAATACCTACTGATCTGGGAAAAATAAAGTTATGCGTAGGTTGGCAATTAAGTAGTATTTTATTTGATCTTACTAAAACGAATTTTATTTTAGGAAATATTGACGAAGCAGAAAAAAAATATCAAGAAGCTCTTAAAAATAAAATAGGCAAAGGTTTTGATTATGTATTTAATTCTAATAAAGCAAAATATTTGTTTTATATTGGAGACTATAGAAAGTCAGGAGAGTTATATAGTAAAAATATTTCAAAATATCCATTAATCTATAATTTAGATAGCATTTTAGGTGACTATTATAAACTTTTTACAATTTATAAAATACAAAATGAAAATGAAAAAATAGAGAAGCTACTAGATGATCTCACTAATAGGGTTTATACTTATCATTTTTGTAAAAATAAGCCTATATGCAAAAACAATACTCAAAATACAAATTGTGAGCCTTTAGATTCAAAAAATGAATGTCTAGAAAAACCCTTAAAAGTTTTAGCTTTCATTGAAAAGAAGATGGGTAATTATAATGAAGCTGAAAAATACTATAAGAATGTTTTATTGATAAAAAAACAAAGTCCCAAATGGGGGAAGAACTCCTTTCATGAGTCTATAAGTAAGACATATTACTTAGAAAACTTAGCTTCGCTTTATAAAATTCAACAAAAGTATAATTTAGCTGAAAAATATTACAAAAATGCTTTAGAAGAAAAATTATCAATAGATAGTAATTTTTCTCTGTGCACATTAAATAAATTAAAAAGTCTTTATAAAATACAAAATAAAGATCAAGAAATTGCTGATATAAAAAAACAACAGCAAGAAATTATTGAAAAAGCTGGTTTTAAAGAAAATTTCAATTTAAAACTATTTTGTTTATAGAAAAAATAAGAGGAGTTAAAAATGGCAATACTTAATGAACCTTACAAATCTATTTGGACTAAAAAAGAAATTAATGAATATGGAGATGAAATTGAAGTTCCTAAAGAGATTTATTGTAAACATTGGGATGGTTATAATTTTTATGGATTAATCGTTGAAACGGAAGACCCAAACGGGATAAAAAAACGTTATTTAATTGATAAAAATACAAATGAAATTATTTATGGACCTGATAATGGTTCAGAAATACTTATGGAAAAATTTAAAACCCCAGCAGTAATCTATCCTGATAGCCAAAATAAGACAGGTATTGACTTAGCAGATACCATTGAAGAAGGAGGAAGATATGCAATTTCTTGTGGAATTGGTGCGGTTACAGTTGGAGGTATAGCTGGTTTAGGTTGGTTAATATGGGGACCCAAAGTAGGAGTCGGAGAAGTAGTAAAATGGGGTGGAAGAATAGGTTGTGGACTTGGTATTGCAATGGGGCACAAGGGACCAGGTTTTGGTGAAAATTTTGAAGCAGCTGAGGGTACAACTGCGACAGTAAGTGATCCACTTATATTAGATTTAGACGGTGATGGTATCGAGACAACCAGCGT
>JANQFC010000043.1 GCA_028278035.1 Chlamydiales bacterium | reverse complement strand
GCACGATAATATTAAAAGAATTCATTCTTTTCAAAAGATAATAATTCCTGTTTTTACAGGAATTATTATCTTTTTTACTTCTTGCGAAAGAAATAGCATAGAAAAAATAAACGAAATTACCAGTGAGCTTAATGTTCCTTCAATAGCAGTTACAAATACTGAAATAATTTTTACAAAGAACGCCCTTATTGAGGTTAAAGTTAACTCTCCCCAAATTAACAGATACACAAATATAGAGGAACCTTATACAGAATTTCCTAAAGGTTTATATGTAGAATTCTATGATTCTACTCAAAAAGTAACTTCTTATATTAAAGCCAATTATTGTATTTACGATGAAACCGAAGAATTATGGACAGCCGAAAACGATGTTGTTTCCGTAAGTGAACAAGGAGATACATTAAATACGGAATACTTGGTTTGGGACCAAAAAAAAGGGAAAATTTATTCCGATAGGTATGTCCGAATTACAAATGAAGATGGCATAATTCACGGAAAGGGTTTTGAAGCAGACCAGGACTTGTCTAACTGGAGAATCAAAAAAACATCTGGAACTATAAGTGTTGAAAATGAAAAATAAATTCTCAAAAGTTTTTGAAATTTTATGGGTAATAGTTGCCATCCTATGCCTATCAGCGGGAATACATCAAACAATATATGAAGGAATTTCAAAAAGTTATGCCTTTTTCATTTTTTCGTTTATAGCTTTTGTAATGTATTCTTTAAGGAAACAAATTAGAAAATCAAAAAAAGATAATTCAAATGGATGATCCCTTTATATATGGGTTACTATTTTTTCTTCTTTTACTATTTCTTACTTTAAAATCAGCATTCAGTTCTATAAACCAATTACAGTTAGAACTTGATAAATCAAAGCAAAACTATCACACTCGTATTCTGGGTTTTATTGGTAAAAAAATTACAGAGTTTTCGATAACCATTCATATTTGCTTTTTCATAGTACTTATTTTATTAATTTTTTCTTTAAAAGAAGACTTTATAACACTGTTTCAACTATCTGGCACAACTCTTTTTAATTTGACATATGCCCTTTTTATAGGAATTATAATTCTTCCGGGTTTATTTATTTTACCACGTACCTTTGGAGAATATTTTTCAAATGAAATTGTAAATTATTCAGCTATACCTATCCTATTTATATATGTGTTGCTG
>JANQFC010000083.1 GCA_028278035.1 Chlamydiales bacterium | reverse complement strand
GCTTCAGAAACTTTATTATTATTGTTATTTTTATAATTTTCCAGAGCTTCCGCACATTCAGGATGCTCATTTAAGTTTGTGGTACAAATACAACGGCGTTCACTTAAAAGTTTTTGTATAAAATCTTCTCTAATTCCATTTGGGAGTTCTCCCTTTTCCATAAGTGAGTCTAATTCAGTGTAAAGCTCAGTGATTACAGGCAATCCTATATAAGAACCACTATTTTCAATCATTTCTTTTAATTGCTGATTTACACTATTTATTTCGCTTTCTAAGTTGTGGATTTGTTTTTTAATATTTTCTCTGTCTTTTTGTTTTTCTAATGCTTCCTTGTTTTCATCAATTTTTTGACGGACTTCTTTTTCTTCATCATCAGCACTTTGAATATTGTTACTTAAATCTTCTAATTCTTTTTCAATATTAGAAATTTTTTCTTCCGTTGCGGTTAATTTTTCACTTATTATTTCCAGTTCACCTGATGAATTAGCTTCTATTTGGTCGCCTAAATCTTTTATATTCTTTTTTAGTGCCTCTTGGGCAATTTCTATAGTGTCAAGCTGCAGAAGGGTTTTTATTCCTTTTTTAACTTCATTCCGGCTTTCTTTACTGTATTTAGTTAATTCTTCCATTTGTTCACCGTCAAACAGGAAAAAGTCTCTAATTTTCTCATTAACAATAGAAGAAATAATATTGGAAATTTCCTCATAATCAGTAAGGGGAGGCTTTGTATTTGAATTTTCTGTTACAACTAGTGAGATTTCTCCAGGTTCCTGAAAAATTTGCTTCTCAGTTTTTTGCCCGACAATACTTCTATATAAAACATAACTTTTGTTATTATCTTCAAATTCAATAGTGACCGAAGCAGAAATTTTTTGATTTAAATTTTCTTCGAGAAGCCTTTCATTTATAAGAATCAAACCTTCTCTTTTCTGCTCTGGAGTAAGATTATCCTGTTTTAAAAACCGGTCTCCGTACAAACCAAACATTATCGCTCTAAAAATACCTGTTTTGCCAAATCCATTAGCCCCAAATATAAGAGTTACATTGTTTTGAGAGTCTGAACAAAAATCAACAATGTTTTCACCTATGTATTGCCTAAAGTTATTTAATTTTAGTTTCTTAAATTTCATATTATTTACTCTCCTTGAACAATACTAGGTAATTTATGAGAAATTTCTTTAAATACTCTATCAACAGCAATATTTCTGGATTGATGAATATTTTTTTGTGCCTCAGTAATTGCAATAGAACAAATCTTTTTTACCGCATCGTTTTCAATATTGTTGATTTTATCAATAGGGTTCAATTCAAAATTATTTATCATTTTCCATCCTCACTACTAACTAAAAGGTCAGAGTAATTTGCAACTATTTTACTATAAACTTCCCATGGCTTCATATCAATTTCATTAACCATATTAAAATATTCGCAAGCATATTTAACCTCTTTAATTGCATCATATTTTTTCTCGTTTATGCTGTTAAATTCTGAAAAACGGGGAAGTTCTCTTCTTAAAAGGCTTTGTGCGGTTGCTGTTGAATATGGATTCAAACTCCATGGGCCGACAAAAAAATCATAAATATATGCCCGGTTTTTACCCTCGCTTTTTCTTAGAACCCTTCCACGCCTTTGCACAAACTCCCTTGG
>JANQFC010000040.1 GCA_028278035.1 Chlamydiales bacterium | reverse complement strand
TCTAATACCTTCCTTTTATTATCACCACAGCTCAAAGCTATTTTATTTACCTCTTTGGAATATATATCATGATTTTCACTCCGAAAAATTCTCATAGTTCGCATTTCTTTTTCGCCTGTTAATAAGCATTGTAAATAGTTATCAAATGTAATTCCTTTTGCAACTACAGACTTTTTTATTCCCTTACACTTTTTTGTTGTTTTATCTTCTTCAACTTTAAAAGTATATAGCTTTGGTCGAAGACCTATAAAATGAGTTATCTGCTTTCCTGCTACTTCATCCTTAAACATTCCAATTACTTTTTTATTTTTACCTGTTGGTATACCAGAACGATGATCTTCTGGATAATCTGATGTGTCAAACTTGGTTTCTATATCAGCCGATATATCTTTATAAAAATCTTCTGTTTGTATATGGTACATTAGGCTATCCGTATCTGTAAAAAGTAACTCAGCTTTTGTCCCATATTTTGGTTTTATATAATTGTAGTGAAAATCAAACATTAAAGTTTTAGACAAATCAAGAATAGCTTGGCCCACATATACTGGTTTGTTAAAGTATATTTCTGTTTTCTGCATATGGCATGCAACAAGTTTTTTACCAAATATTGTGGCTCTTTCAAAATTAGGCTTCTTAATTTCTTTTAACGCTTCTTTTCGATTATCAACTATTTTTATACTTTGTCTCTTTCTTAAATTTTCTATTGTCTTTCCAAATACTGAGTTAATCATCAGTTTGAAAAAGTCTTTCTCAAAGGGAATTTTTGTTTCTGTGCGTAATTTAGTGTTTTTTTCTATATACGGCCTCATCCAAGGAAATTGTTTAAAAGATACCGCTCTATGAACAGCTTTAAGCTCCAATCCCATCTTTAAATACTGTTTAAGATTTTGATAATGGATAACATATTCTTTTTTAGGTTTGAAATGACCTATAAGCTTTTCCACTCCATCTACTTTTGTTGGTTCTGGGGCAAGAGGGTAATCATTATGTAGTTTCCATAATTTTTTTGGGTAATCAAGATCAACTTCAAAAACATAACCCCGGGAGCCTCCCTGCTCATCCCGTAGTATTTTAAACACTTTTTCTTTTGTAATATTTTTAACCCACTTAAATCCGTGAGTGGGTAAGGGTTGTGACATGGCCCATCCATAAAGATTGTTTGCATCAAGATATTGAATATAAGTTTCTGGTTTTGTGTCATCAAAATTCTTCATATAGCGATTATTAGCTTCAGCATATCTTTTAGTTATATGAGTCATACCCCCTCGTATTCCTCTTTCAAAAAACATTAACATATCATAATCATGAAGTAACTCTAATTGTTGCCCTGTTGTTTTTAGACAAGCAAACCAAGCTAAATGAGGAATAGTATAATAATAAGCAGGATCAAGTTGATAATGCTTCAAACAAGTTACCCTAAACTTTTCAAACACATCAGCAAGAAGTAAAACATCAGTCTTAAGATAAAGATCGTGATAATCTCTTATTGTTTTACAATTAAAAGTATTCCACACTTCTTTTGCGTGTTTATAATCGTCATCACTTAAGAACTCGTCATTTAACTTTGAATAGAATTCTTCTTGGGATGGAAGTTGTGTTTCTGCTAATTTACTAAGATCTGTTACATAATCATATGGATAAACCCCCTTCTTAGTAACAAGTTTGGTATTATGCTGAATCTCTCGTTTTATACTATTAAAATCTTCTTCTTCCAAATTTTTAATTAGTTTCTCAAGGGATGAATTGAGAAATTTTAAAGAGTCTATAAAACGAATTTCAAAATTAATATTTTTTATTTTTTCTATATAATTCCCTTCTTTATTTTTTTGCTTTGTAATATAATTACCCACTGTAATTATTTTGGAAAATGACAAATATTTTTCCTCGGTACTAGGTATACATTTAAATGTACCTTTTAAATTCCCAATTTTCTTTATAAACAAATGAGCATCATAACTTTGAAGATTATGAAATATTACTGGAATAATTCTTGGTAAACTACAATTTAAATTACAAGAATTATGAGCTGCCCCTCTATATTTTCCTGTAATATGGCAATGATCACGTACTCTATCTAATCCCAATTCTTCTCCGCATATTGAACAATATTTAGCCTCACTAAAACTTATCTTTTCTTCCAAACTTAAAAACATTTTCTTTGGTTTTTTATAATATTTATCATAAATTAATTGAGTATATTCACCAATTTTTTTTATAAAAATAGCCGCCACATCATCGTCTTCTTTTTGCTTTGTAAAACAAACAGGCTTAAAATTACCTGTTATCCCTTTAATATAAAAACAAAATCCAGATGGCTCATGTTTTTGGTATTCAACGCTAAAGGGAAAACTCTTATTTGGTAAACAACTATCAACAGGCCTCGTAAAACACTCAAAATCAGCATATATTACAAAGGGTATAGGATACTTTCTGTTAACTTGTCTAACTTCAAAAGAATACTTTTTATTTTTATTAAATGTAATAAATTCGCCTTTTGCCGGCATTTTAACTCTAACTGCTTTATTGTTATTACAATATTTAACATGTAAATCAAACATACGCTCCACATTAAAATGACACAAGCATCTTTTGCAAATAAAAAATCCACCGACTTTATTTGTTGTTAATGAACTTCTTATTAACCTACTTAAATTTTTTATCAAAGTATAATGACTTCTATCTCCATCTTTTACCAAAAATAAATTTATACTATCTTTACTATCTTTTGGTGATTTAATAATTTGAAAAGATTTTCCTTCAACTGACAACACTAAAATACTTGGTATTTCTGGATTAAGTTTTTCAAACTTTTTTATATCTTTAACATCCATTGGAAAAGTTAATCCCTTTGTTACTAATTCATCCTCATACTTTTTCAAATCGGATATTACCTCATTATCTCTCTTTTTTGGGTGAAGATGCCGTAGTACACACCAGAGAAAACATTTATCATCTTTATTCTTAATATTAATTATCGCTTTCTTTAGTTTAACCCATTTAGGCAAATCTATATAAGAAGATCCTTTTGTTGGTGAATAATCGTTAAGATTTATCTCAAGCTTTTTAATACTACTAAAAACCCAACCACTACCATTCTGCTGATATTTATCAATATCTAAATTTATCTTATTAATGTTACCTTTTACAATATTTTCCACATTTGTTGACTCTAAAACTTTTTTAGTATTTGTTCTAAAATATGCGTCATCTTCCCGGTAACCTACAAACCCTTTTTGGTCATAAAGTGGTTGTTGCATATTACAAAGTAAAACAAAATTAACTTTTTTATTTTTATTATTTCTTAAAAAATTTATTATTTTTTTCTTGTTTTTATTAAAAAATTGATTTGGTGTTAAATTAGGATCACCCTCTATTTGGTATTGGTTAATAGAATTACCCATAGCTGATTTAGTTTTAATTATTTTTGATTTATACTGTTTTAACACCTTCTCTATAGCTTTCCTAAAATGAGGTGGAGTATCTTCTGGTATTTTTCTGTTTTTAATACACTCATCAAAGTACTCTTGGAATGACTTAGGTTTACTCTTCTTTATTGTTATCTTTCCTCTTACTTTCTGTCTTGCTTTTCTTATTTTCTTATACCTCTCAATTAGTTTCTTTTTTTCGACCAACTCTGAGTACTCTTTTTTGAGAGCTTTTTCCTCTTTTTTTACTATTTTTTTAATCTGATCAAGAGACAGTTGTTTTAAGTTATTAACCATGTTTATTCTATGATTTTATTTCTTTAAAATTCAATTTTATTTTTTCTGACGTGATACCAGAGTAGTATTAAAACCCTGCGATTTCAACGGTTTTCCCTTTATTTCATATATTGGGGCACGCACTTCGAAGATGGGCGGGCACCATTTTATGAAATTTGGGATACCGTGGGAATGCAGGGTT
>JANQFC010000082.1 GCA_028278035.1 Chlamydiales bacterium | reverse complement strand
GACGTTTAAAACGTCATTGTTAAAAATTTGAAATGTAACTCGCCAATTACCACTTACTTTCACAGAAAATGTTCCTTTTCTGCTTCCTTTAAGCTCATGCAGATTAAGACCAGGCAAATCCATATCTTCTGTTGATTCAGCAGTTTCAAGAAGTGCTAAAATCTGTCGCAACTTTTTCTCATGTTTAGGTTGAATTCCAGCAACTGCACCGGATTCAAATAATTTCTTAAGTCCCTTGTGCTTAAAATTTTTAATCATAGTCTATAGTGTAACGCATAACGTATCGGGTGTCAACATGTTTGCGGACCATAAATTTTAGGATAAATAATACTATCTGTTTTTTCAGCCAAATCTAAAAATATTCCAAACCATGCTGTAAAAAAAATTTAAATATATTGAGATGAGTATCCAACGATGAGCATCATTCAATTGAAATAAAGGCGTTTGCATTAATATCTTCCCGTCTTAGCTGCCCATATAAAAAATATCTCTGGTTGAGGTATAGGTAAGTATAGGTAAAATATTTTAAAAATTAAAACTGTCTCTGTTGGGGAGAATTACTGAATGTTTATTTTTTTCATAAGACCTTTTTAAGCCGGAAAAATTATGATATGGACGGCGAGTATATTGCGAAGATGAGAAGGGAGTATGAAGTGATTTTAAACAAACAATAAGGAGGTTGCTATGTTCGGATTGTTTAAAAAAAACCACGATGCAGGAGATCTTCTGAAAGAGGCTACATCAGCTAAAAAAGCAGGAAATATTGATAAAGCAATAACAATACTAAAAAAAGCTTATAAAGCTATATCAAAAGATGTTATTATTTATTCTCCGCAAACATTCCTTCGACTTCCTTTATACCTTCAAGAAGCAGGGAAGCCTGAAGAAGCATGGAAAGAGTTCCAACTATTATTAAATAAAGGCTATCCAAATCAAAATAACGATACACAATTGATGCCTATGGATCATTCAATTATTTATGATAAAATGAGACTGTTTTTACAACGAGAAGGGAAAAATATTGAAGCAATAAAATATGGTATTTTTTCTAATTTTTCTTGGGCAAGTGGACTTTATGTACAACGCCGCATGGATGAATTTAGAGATTATACAGCTGATGATGCTATAGATGCCATGGTATTAAAACTTCTTAAAAAAGCAAAAAAACAAAAGTTAAAAGATACCATTTCAAAGATTGTAAAAAATGAGATAAAAAAGATACCTAATATTGATTTTAGAAAGCTAGAACTGGAAATTGATAATATTTTATCACAAGAATAATCTTGTTAATAATCATTTTACAATGACAAAAGAAAAAATGATAGAAATACTTCAGCGAGTTTTAAACACAGACATTAATCTTGATTTTCTGTTGCAGCTTTGCACATGTTATCTGAAAGCAGATAAATATCATAAATCAGCTCACCGATTTTTTTGTGTACAGGACTCATTTTTTGCATGTGTAATTCTCCTTTGCT
>JANQFC010000039.1 GCA_028278035.1 Chlamydiales bacterium | reverse complement strand
CATTGACTTTTACCAAAAAGTTAAGTTCTAACATCAAGTTAAAATAGTTCTAAAATATATGAAATCCAAAAAAAATCATTTTTAGCGATAAAATTAATTTTCAAGCAGAAATTTGAAGAACAACATCACTGATTTTACTTCACAAAAATTTTCATATATTTTAGCAGAAAATTATAAGATTTATAAACTTAGATTTTGAAAGAAATTTGAAAAAGTAGCCAACAATTATTTGATCTACATTTTCATTTACATCAGATTTTACCTAGTGTCTTTTGTAAATCGTGTATCAGGGTTGGAACAAAATTGCAAGTAAATTATTTTCCTATTTCACAATAAAATTATACCAAAAGACTAGAGAAAATTTATTTATTTTTTAGTACTTTCTGATTTTTCAGACCTACAAATTTCTATATTAAGAATGATTTTTTGCAATTATCATTTCGTTTTAAGAAATAGTTGCAATTATTCAAATGTTTTTAGACTTTTTCGAATCGAGCCCCAGTCGGTGATAAAATTAATATTTTGAGAATATGATTTATTAAAAATATATTTTACTAATCTTGGAAAATTTTTATATTTTATGTATTTGGTTCGTCTAAAGAATTACAGATTTCCTCTATTTTACGTATTTTAAGTATTTTTCCAAAATTTGATTTATTTGAGTTATTTTCGAAATAGTTGATTCATTTTCTATTTTTTTATTTTATTTCTGCCAATCTTATATATTATATAAAAGGAAACCACTAAACAAACATGAAGGCGAATATAAACTTGCACAAAACTTATGTATTAGTGCTCTAACCAGATCAGGTTGGTCTTCAACAAAAAAACTGAAACGAATATTTTTAGTCGATAAATGGAAAATTCAAATGTACAGGAATGTAGATGTACAAATCTAGAAATCTGCAATTATAAAGCTAAGCAAGACCCTCTTTTTAAATGACATCACTTGTATTTCACAAAACCTGGATAGATATTCAGAAAAATTCAAAAATTCAATAGGTGACGCAGATAAAAAGCTGTAAAGTGCTCGATAGTGTCCATATTTTTTTTCAATAGTGCCGAAAGTGCCTTAATCGCCTATAACGCCAAAATTTTCCTTCGAAACTTTAGTCTATGCAGTAGCGTAGCTAGAGCCTTGGGTTTTTTTTTTGGGGGGGGGCTACAACAGGTTTGGGGGGCTGTAGCTTAAAAAACGTTACATGTAATACATTTTCAATACATTTTCAGTACTTCGGAAAAATTTTTTTTTTGGGGGGGGGGGCTGCAGCACCCTCTAGCCCCTTAATAGCTACGCGCCTGAGTCTATGTGGTCCATATAACAATTTTATAACATAAAAATTCATAAAATCACCTTTTTTCATCTGGGTGCCAGTAACGCCAAATCCGGGCTCTAGTTATATAATATAATAATATTGGCAAGATAATAGAGTATAAGATAGTATTGCTATGTATAAGATAATAAATGTATAAGATAGTGTAATTTAGTATAAGATAATATAGTATAAATATGTTTTTTAATAGAAGAGTTTATTCTTTTCTTCTTTTTCCATTTTTCTCTTTTTTTCTCTTTTTTTCTCCTCTTTTCCTATACTTTGATACTTCGAAATCCTAAAATCTTGGGTCCGCTTTAGCGGACCCTAGCTTGATTACAGGCGCGTAACCAGGAATTTTTTTAGGGGGGGGGGTGAACACCATCACAGGATGTACTAGAATGTACTAGCATCGTTTAAAATATAATACTTCTGCCATTCTTAGGTGCGTGACCATGCACCGTGTTCCCTCTCCTATCTATGCTACTGCCCTATTATAGCTCCCCTGTGTTCACTTGTATCCACATCCTGGTAAAATAAGCTAAATAATTACCTCAAAACTTTCTTATTTGTGGAAGCAAGAAATTGTTGAGCGATGATATAGATAAGATTTGCAGTTGCCCTGTTTGTAGATATTGGGGAAAAGTTCGAGTTAGGTCCATATTGTCTTTCAATTTTGACATCAACTAAATTATAGCCATATATGTATATGTAACAAGCTTCCATGCAAATCTTATCTCTGTGTTAGCTGTGTACATTGTACAATTGCATGTACAGTACATGTATTTGATAGCAACAACACAAGATTGTAGTACAGTCAAAACTCGTTAATATGGCACAATCGATTCCCATAGAATTATAGCCATAAGTCGAGTTTGCCATATAAACGAGTATGTATACTTTTTGAAAAGATAAATGAGAAATGCATATACATATTAATTTACATGTACTAATACTACTCAGTTGTTTTGAGAAATGTTCTTGTGTACTGTTTCAATGTAAATCTTGATATTGGCAGATTTGTTTATTTTCTCCGATAGTTAGATCAGTTCTTTGTCTTTTCAGTTTTGTCTATTCGATTTAAAAAATTCAAATTAAAAAAAAGAAAACCGTTTAACCAATCAAGCTCACTTAATTATAACCTGTACACGTAGAATGATCTCCCAGCTGATTTGCCTATCCAATTCAATTAGGAATTTAAACAATAATAGAACAATTACATATGGCAAAACTTTT
>JANQFC010000032.1 GCA_028278035.1 Chlamydiales bacterium | reverse complement strand
GCTTTTCTCCTTTCATTATATTAAACATATGTCCATCAGTTTCTAATACATAAGGACTTAATGATTTAATCGTCTTTTTTTTATCGGGAGTAACTGTTTTTAAGGCATCTTCAGATCCAACATAATAGTTACTAATGTTGGAGCGGTGATTTTCCAAAATATACAAGGCTGTAGCTATTTTAGTGACCGAAGCGGGATATATTTTTTCATAAGCATTTTTTTCAAATAAAATACAGTCATTTTCAGGATTAATTAATATTGCATTTTTCGCATCTATTTCAATATCAAGTTGTTTTGTATAAACAAAAAAACAAGATAATAAAAACAGAAAAAAACTAATAATTCTCATTCAAAAACTCCAAAAAGTAAATTATAACATGGCTTTTACAAAAAACAAGTTATTATTTAACAATAAAATCATTTTTTTTAATAAATTAACCTCTGTAATTGCTTAATAAAAACCATTAAAAATCAATAGGATATATATTAATAATTAAATAAATAAAACCATTTCTTGACAGTACTATTATTAAATGGCTAGAATTGTGTTAGGGACAGAACTTTATTAAGGCGGTAAAATAAAATGCTAAATCCTCTCGAAATAGAGAATTTATACAAACAATATATGCCAAACCTGAGTGATCTAGCTCATGATGGCGTTGTAAATGTTGATTTAGCGCTTTTGCATGAACTGCAGTTGTTAAATGATGCAGATCAAATCAAAGACGATCCTGAGGATTTAACCCAATATTTTCATGTTATTGAAAGTTCTGAAAAAGTTACTCTATTCAATGAGCAATTTATCGTATGGATCGTTCCAAAAACAGAGCAAGACATACCTGTTACTTATGTACTAATTTCATTGAACTCAGATGATAAAACTTCTTTAGAAGTAGTTTTTACAACAGGAGGGGTTTACAACACCCCAAAATATGTGCTTAAAGTATTGCAGTATTATTTATTGGACATGCTTGAGACTGAAGCCACTTTGACAGCTATTGAAAAAAATCAATAATTCAAACTTCTTTTTTTTCTCAAAATCAATACATTGCTAGAATCTTTTCTTTTATATTCAACTTCATCAACCATTTGAAAAATAAGATAGATCCCCATTCCCCCATTCTTTCTTTTATCTATTCTTACTCTCTTGGGTTTTTTCTTTTTATTCTTTGAAAGATCAAAATGAATACCTTTATCTTTAAAAATAATCTCAACATGTTCATTAATATCAATATTAATAGATATCATGCCGCTTTTATTTTTATATCCGTGTTTAATGATATTAACAATCACTTCTTCCGAGGCTAATTCTAGCTTATCTAAATCTCTTTGAGTAAAATATTTAGAAATTCTTTCTCTGATCCAAACGAGCATTGGATATAAATTCGTGAGCTTTGCAGCAAAACTTTTTCTTTCCATATTAACTTTAGGGTTTTTTTCCAGTTTATAAGCGAGTGGAAATTGCATCCACTATTTTTTCTGCAAGTTTTTTAAAAAGAGGTTTCATAGCTGCTGATTTAGCACTTTCTACAGACTCCAGCTGTCCTAGAGAAAAAGATAAAACCGTAGTTCTCTGA
Source organism: Chlamydiales bacterium (assembly GCA_028278035.1). GTDB lineage: Bacteria > Chlamydiota > Chlamydiia > Chlamydiales > SM23-39 > JANQFC01. Next base: position 76,030 of record JANQFC010000032.1, on the reverse strand, counting down.
TTTTGATTATTAATAAAAGATAAATCATTTAAATTATCTTGTTCTACATAATCAAAATCTGCAAATTCCGATATTTTATAAGGCCCTAATATTACTTGATTTGTTTTTGTATTTATTAATTTTACTTCAGCTTCAACTATTTCTCTGCCTTCTACGGCCCTAATGTTATTTCTTCTTTTAAAATTTCCATCAAAATCATATTTATATCCGATTTGCTTAAATTCATTTTTAATAATTTGAATATTTAGTTCAGTCTCTGCATTAGAATAGTTATAATTAAGAGAAGGGCAATATGTCAGTTTTTTAACAATCTCTTCCGTAAAAAGACCGTTCACATCTCCGGTTATATATGGAACACAAACAGAAGTTTTCGTTTCCCTGCCATTTTGACCAAAATGATAACCACAGCTAGAAAGTATTAATAATAAAAAAATTAAAAGGCCATTATTTATTTTCATCTTCTAAATATTGTAATCTATTTTGAGCATACTTAGCATATTTAGAATCCGGATAATTATTTATGATTTTATTGTAATATAAAATAGCAGCCGTAGACTTTTTATTTTTTTCATAAAATGCAGCAATATCATAAAGACCTTTTGCAAACTTATCTTTCATTTCAGATAATATTTGTTCCAATTCTTTTACTTTTTCATTTTCAGGATATTTTTCTTTGAATCTATTATAATTTAAAATTGCAGCATCTAAAAGATCAATATTTTGATGTTTATAAGTTGTTTGCTTCAAATATACTTTAGCTATCTGGATATAGCTTTCCTGAGCTAATTCATGTTTAGAGAAATTTTTTATTACTTCCTTAAAAGTATCTACGCTTTCTTTATAGTCTTCAGATCTAAAAAGAAGCTCTCCTTTGGCAAAAAGCGATTTAGCCGTTAAATCATGATTTGGCATTGTATTTATGATTTCATCATATAATTCAGCTGCATCTTCTTCCCCGCTTAACAATTTAGGACCCTTATTTTTAAAAGCATGTTTCTTGGCTCCGTTTTTATATTTTTCAGCAATAGCAAATTTATAATGCATAGCTTCTTCAAAATAAGTTGGGCTGAAATCTCCTTTTAAATACCTGGAAAAATATCTGTTTGCAAGCTGATAGTCATTTAAATTAAAATAGGCTACTCCCAAAAAAAACAAAACTTCTTTTGCTAAAGAACTTTCAGAATAATTTTTTATAATAATTTTTGAATAATCAATCACGTCTGCCCATTTTTCATTTTGAAAAGCTTCACTGGCATTTTGATATAATTCCTGAATTGACTCCTCTTGGGGAACGGCTACAGCTATGTTCGCAGTTGTAATTAATAATAAAAAAATATTTTTAAAATTCATAAAATCATCCTGTAAGTTGTAAAAAATTTAAAGAAAATCACCCTATTTGTCAAGAAACCTCAGTAGCAACTACTGCAGGAATATTTTTTACTCTGTTTTCTACTTCACTGTCAAAATTTAATTTCCATGTAGCATCTATCTCTAAAGCACTTAAAAATCTGTTTGGAGTATAAAAATGTAGCTCTATTCTGGATCTACCGGGATTAGACTTAAAAATATTTTTTAATTCTAATACTTGAGACATCCTTAATTCATCAGCATTTATTTTAATTTTTACTGTAGTAATTTTATTTTCCTGGTTACTAAAACCGTTAGTTTTTTTTCTATTTTCAAATTTTTTAAGCGAATTTTTTAATTTTTCATATGTAGTATCTAATTCTTTAATATTTTTATCATCAATTTTATCTAAATCTTCCAAAAATTTACCCTGCAGTTTAAAAGCACCCTCTGTTTTTTCCACCTGCAAAACTGCATAAATAAGTTTATTTTCTATTAATAAGTGAGATTGTTTTTCATAAAGTTCAGGCCAAATTGGAAGTTCATATTTTTCCATTCCGTCACTGATTGTCAATATAGCAAATTTTCTTTGAGCTCTTGAAATTTTAAATTTTGCGTCATCTATCACAAAAGCAGTTCTAATAAGAGATGTTTTTTCTACTGTTTCAATTTCTTTTAAAGGTTCACACTGCAGTTTTTTCAAAATTTCTTGATATTTATCCATAGGGTGCCCGGTCAAATAAAAACCTAAAAGCTCTTTTTCTCTATGAAGAATTTCTATTTTATTAGATTTCACCTCTACTTTTGGAGGTTTAGAAAAATTAGTATCTTCTTCTTTTATTAAAGAAAAAAAGCTCATAACCCCCTTTTTGTTTTCTTTTTGTTCTTTAGAAGCAGAATCATACATAGGTTCAACGCTTAATTTCATTTCATCTCTTGACCAAGATGTAAAATCAAAACCGCCGGCATCTATTAATAATTCAATATTCTTTTTCCCAATTCTTGAAGTATCTATTCTCTTGATAAAATCATACAGATCTTTATAAGGCCCTTTTTTATTTCTCTCTTCAACAATGGCCTCTACTACATTCGAACCAATTCCTTTAATGGCAGACATAGCAAACCTAATACCATTTTTGACCGCCATAAATTCATCTTCAGCTTCATTAACATCGGGAGGTAATATTTCAATATTTAAAGCCTGAGATTCTCTAATAAACTTAGCTACTTTGGAAATGTCGTATCTATCGCACGTCATCAAAGCAGCCATCCATTCTTTTGTATAATTTGCTTTTAAATAAGCAGTCACATAAGAAATAAAAGCATAAGCTGTGGCATGAGACTTATTAAAACCATATGAAGCAAATTTCTCAATCTTATCAAAAATAATTTTTGCTGTTTTTTCTGTTATGTTATTTTTAACAGACCCTTTTACAAATTTTTCTCTTTGTTTTGTCATTTCAGCATGGTCTTTTTTACCCATAGCTCTTCTAAGTACATCGCCTTCTCCTAAAGAATATCCGGCAAGTGTGCTGGCTATCTGCATTACCTGTTCTTGGTAGACCATGACACCGTAAGTTTCATTCAAAATATCTTTCATTAACTTATGATCTATTTCTATTTTTTCTTTACCGTGTTTTCTATTTATGAAAGAAGGAATCATATCCATTGGACCGGGCCGGTACAAGGCTTCTACCGCAATAATTTCTTCAAAAACATCAATATGCAGCTGTTTTGATAATTCTTGAATTCCTCCGGATTCCAGCTGGAAAACCCCTAGAGTTTTACCCTGATTCAAAAGATCGTAAGTATTATGGTCTTCTAAAGGAAGGTTCATCCAATCTATTTTCTCATCTGAATTTTTTTCTATCGCATCAATAGTTTTCTGAATAGACGTCAAAGTTTTAAGACCTAAAAAGTCAATTTTCAAAAGACCTACAGCCTCTACCGGCTTCATTGAAAACTGGGTTACTACCATATCAGAGTCTTTAGAAACACATACAGGAATATGATCTGTTAAAGGATTGGCAGAAATAATAATGCCTGCTGCATGGGTAGAGGTATTCCGTATTGATCCTTCGACTGTTTTTGCAAGATCCAATACCTGTTTTGCTTCCTGATCATTATCATAAACCCTTTTAAGTTCAGGATCAATCTGCAAAGCTTTTTCAATAGTCATGTTTGGATCATCAGGTACTAATTTAGCAATATCATTTACTTTAGAAATCGGCACAGATAAAACACGGGCAACATCTTTTATTGCCATTTTCGCCTTCATTGTACCAAACGTAATAATCTGGGCTACTTTTTCTTTTCCATATTTTTGTACAGTGTAATCTATTACTTCAGATCTTCTGTCCATACAAATATCAACGTCTATATCAGGATAAGAAAGTCTTTCCGGATTGATAAATCTTTCAAAGAACAGATTGAACCTTAACGGTTCAATATCTGTTATTCCAATTAGATACGATATTATTGAACCGGCTGCCGAGCCTCTTCCCGGCCCGACAGGAATATTTCTTTTTTTTGCCCATGAGATAAAATCATAAACAATCAAAAAATAATCCGACATTCCCTTTGATGCAATCAATTCAAATTCATAATCGAGCCTTTTTTTTACAACGTCTAAAGGCTGTTCATTAGGATATTTCTCTTTTACCTTTTTTAATTTTTCTTCGGAATATCTATTATCTATTGCCTTAATACATAAATCATATAAATAGTCCTGAGCCACTTTTTTTCTTTTCTGCCCCTCTTGATAAGAAGGCGGGGTGAACACAGGGTAGTGCTTTGTTGCAAAATCAAAATCATATTTACATTTATCCGCTACTTCTTGGGTATTCTCTAACGCAAAAGAAGCATCTTCAAAAAGATACTTCATTTCTGATGGAGATTTAAAAAAGTATTCATGGCTGGGATATACTTTTCTTTTAGGATTAGACTTTCTATTTTTTCTATTTCCCCTTAAATCCATTTCCCATATTTCGCAGGGCTCTCCTGATGCAATATTCAATAATATCTCATGCCCCTTCCAATCATCTTTTTTTGCATAATGCACATCATTTGTACATATGCATTTAATATTATTCTCTTTTGATAAAGATAATAGATTTTCTATTGCCTTATTTTCTTTAGCCAAATGGTCTTGATATTTCTGATATACCCACGTTTCCTGCTTTAATTTATCAAGATCTTGATCATCTTTTGTCAAATGCCTTTGAAGTTCAAAATAATAATCTTCTTTAAATACATTTTTATACCAATTAATCTCTTCTATTGCTTCCTGATTGGTAGCATTAAGTATATTATAGCAAACAGAAGAGTTTACAGATCCAGACAGGCATATAAGCCCTTCACTATGTTTTTGCAAAAGCTCTTTGTCCACTCTTGGATAATAATAAAAACCTTCTAAATACCCAAGCGATGATAATTTACAAAGGTTTTTATAACCTATCTCATTTTTAACAAGTAAAACAATTGGATAAGCAAGAGGAGTTTTACCTTTTCTTTTTTTATCAAACCTAGAGCCGTGCGCTATCCAAAGCTCACATCCTATGATAGGTTTAATATTCAAATCTCTACATGACTTATAGAATTCAACAGCTCCAAACATATTTCCGTTATCAGTCAAAGCAACAGCCGGCATATTATTATCTTTAGCGAGCTTTGCCAAATTGCTTACTGCAATAGTAGAATCTAAAATTGAATATCCCGAATGATTATGTAAAGATATATAAGTCATGTTCTTTTTTATTGCCTTCCAGAGATACAAGTATAAAATGAAAAATTATCTTTTGCAAGATAATCTTATCCAAATTTTGGATTAGATTTTACTTTCCAAAGAGGCAGTAGACATAAAGAAGCAATAACAGCGCAAACTGTTAAAACAACAAAAAAGCCTTCCCAACCAGCATTTTTTATTATTATGCCTAGCGGACCACCAGCTACTGCAGCCCCAATATAAGCAAACCATCCAATAAAGCCTGTAGCAGTACCCGCTGCTTTTTTATGAGAAAGTTCTGCTGCAGCCACACCAATTAACATTTGTGGACCAAAAATAAAAAAGCCTATAAAAAATATTAAAATGGAATCAACTAATAACATTCCGCCCGGCCATTTCCATAAAAGCAGTATTGTTCCCAATACAAAAATGGAAAAAAGCGCATTGATAGGCCCTCTTTTACCCTTGAATATCCAGTCAGATCCCCAGCCGGCAGCCAAGCTTCCTAAAAAGCCCCCTATTTCAAACCAAAAAATACAAGTTCCTGCAGAAATATAAGAATATCCCTTAGCTTCTACCAAAAATAATTGAGTCCAGTCATTTACAGCCTGTCTAATAATATAAACAAAGAAATACGAAGCGGCTAATATCCAAATATATTTATTTTTTAGAACATACTTCGATAATATTTCTTTTGTAGTTAATTCATATCTATCCCTTTCATGTTTTTTAGAGGGATAATCATTTCTATACTTTTCAATAGTAGGAAGCCCTAAAGACCTCGGCGTATCACGCAGCCTGTTGACTAAATATACTCCTGCTAAAATACATAAAATACCAGGACCATACATTGCATAGCGCCAGCCGAAATGCTGAGCCAAAAATGCAGCTAATAGAGGTATTATAGCACCACCCACATTATGCGAAGTGTTCCAAATGCTCCACCAAGATCCTCTTTCAGATTGAGAATACCAATGAGTTAACAGTTTGGCACAAGGAGGCCATCCCCATCCCTGAAACCATCCATTTAATCCCCAAAATATTGCAAATAAAAAAAATGTAGATGAAAGACCAAAAAATATATTGCATATTCCGGTCAGTATCAATCCAATTCCCATAAAATATCTAGGATTAGATTTATCACTTATAATGCCGCTAAAAAACTTACTAGCCCCATAAGACAAAGATAAAACACTTCCAAGCATTCCAAGTTGAGATTTATCAAATCCCAAATCCTGAATCAAAGCCGGCATTGCAAAAGTAAAACTCTTTCTGGAAAAATAGAAAAAAGCATATCCGATATACATGCTATAAAATGTACGGATGCGCCAATATCTATATTTTTTCTTAACTACTTTTGGATCTTCAATTTCATGAAGATGAGGAGCTGGTTTAAAAAGACTTAATACTTTCACGATTCCACCTTATTATTACATTATTATTTTAATTATTAAAAAAGGTCAATTTGTAAAAAATCATAAATCAAAAAAAATTATAAAAAAATTTTCGTTGCATTATTTATCCTACATTCATGTATAAAAAAATTAAAGAAGTATTAAATGAAAATATTATGACTGGCCCAACAAATCCCATCGATCCCTTTGAACATGTAAGAGTTGAAAGGGTGGAAGAAAAACATGCAGAAAATAAAAAAAAACAAAAACTTGTGCCAAAACAGGTATCTAAAAAACTCTTTTTATATTTAACTTTCATCAAATTACTAAAAGATACGATCAATACGTTTACTTCAAATCATAAAAAACATCGTATAAATGACACTCCTTTAAAAAAAGAAATACTTACCTTCAAAGCTGCTTTGAATTCCTTGAAAGCAAAAGATCTAAGTCAAGATTCTAAATTTTTAAATTATTTTGCATTCATCTGGCTTAAATTACTAAAAAATTTGGAAATATATTCTATCGAACCTGAAAAATTAGAAAATGAAATAAAAGCATTTATTCATTTACTACAAATCTATCCGCAATCCAGCGAATTTTCTTTGGGATATTATTTATCTGAATTTGCGGGATTTAAATGGGTGCCTTTTCCTTATATGGAAATGCTGCAAAAATTACATTTTGAGCATAAAAAAGATCCTGATAATTCAACTCTTCAAAAATGGACGGATATTTTAGATAAAATCTAAAATAAAGAATTAGCTTACAACTAACTTCCTAATCATGTTTTATATTGTTTTTTTTTTGAATTTTTTTTTATTATTATGGACTTTGAAAAAAATAAAGAAATAGAATGTCTAATAAATTGTTTTTACAGATTATATTTTATTTGCAATTATTAATTTTTATTCAAGCCTATTCAATACAAGATATTGAACAAAAAAACTATGTCTCACAAACAGAAGATCCCTATTATTGGCTTGAAAAAATGGATTCTTTTGAAACCTTGGATTGGTTGAACAATAAAAAATTAGAAACAAATAATTATTTCAAAGATTTTGAATTAAAAAAAAATATCGAAAAAAAAGTCATTGAAAATGTTTCAAATAATACCTATGACATACCAATAAAAAATAACCATAATATTTTTTTTACAAAAAAAACAAAACAAGAAGATAAAACAAGTTTGTATATGATGGATTGTGCTGGAAATGAGACTTGTCTTATCAATCCAAATGATTTTACTAAATATAAACATTGTTCTATTACATCTTTTAGCATTAGTTCAAATAGCAAGTATTTAAGTTTTGGCTTGTCATTATCAGGATCAGATTCTCAAATTTGGAAAATATTAGATCTTGAAAATAATAAAATCTTATCAGATGAAATTAAAGATGTGAAATATATAGCACCAACGTGGAGCGAAGATAGCAATGGAATATATTATACGGCATTTCGTAGAGATCCCGTATCTAATAAAACAATCCAATCAATTTATTATCATAAATTGCATGATAATGATAGCAATGATTTTTTAATCACCAATACAAGAAAACATCCATTTTTATTTTTTAATAATTTACATGTGACTTCAGATAAAAAATTTATGATTATTACTGCAAGAGATGCAAATGATAAAAATCATAAAATTTATTCAATTAACCTAGAAAATTATATTATCAAAAAAATTTCGCCTGACAATGACTTTACATATAAATTCATAGGAGAAAATCAACAAAAATTATTTTTTATAACAAATGAAAATGCTGAAAATTACAAAATTATTGCCATTAGATTAGATCAAATAAATACAAAAAGAACAATAACAGAAGTAATACCAGAACAACAGTTTGTTTTGTCTCAAACTGCTTTTATGAAAGATTATATTGTCTGTAATTATTTAGAAAACTGCTGTTCAAAAATTAAAATTTTTGATTTATCCGGAAAATTTATAACAAATGTTGCTATTCCGGATATAAGCACAGTCAATATAAGTAATAATTTTTCAGATAATACTTTTTTTTATTCATACACAAATTTTTCTACTCCTACAATAATTTATAAATATGATGCAAAAACCAATACTAGCAACATTCATTTTAATCAAACCTTAAGTAATGATGATACAATCATAACAAAACAAATCTTTTTTACTAGTAAAGACAAAACACAAATCCCTATGTTTATTACGCATAAAAAAGATTTAAAAATCAATAGTAACACGCCAGTTTTAATGTATGGTTATGGTGGCTTTAATATATCTATTACCCCGTATTATTCATCTCTTATTAAATCTTGGATAGATATTGGTGGAATATATGCATCCGTTAATATTAGAGGTGGTGGCGAATATGGTAATAAATGGCATGTTGAAGGCATACTTAATAAAAAACAAAATGTATTTGATGATTTTATAGCAGCTGGAGAATATCTCATCAATCATGGATATACAAGAGCTGATAAATTGGCTATTATTGGTCGTAGCAATGGTGGGTTGTTAGTAGGTTCTTGTTTAACTCAAAGGCCTGATCTCTTTTCCGCAGCAATAATACAAGTGGGCGTGTTAGATATGTTAAAATTTCATAAATTCACAATTGGTTGGTATTGGAAATCTGATTATGGTGACCCTGATCTTTCAAGTGATTTTCCATACATATACGCTTATTCTCCATATCATAATATTCAAGATAACACAAACTATCCAGCTACATTGATAATGGCTTCAACTCATGATGATAGGGTTGTGCCATTGCATAGTTATAAATTTACAGCAAGACTTCAAAAAGCTCAAAACTCTAATAATCCAATTTTATTGAGAATAACTGATAATTCAGGACATGCTTCTGGAGTTTCTTTAAAACAAACAATTGCAGAAAATATCGATATTTTAACCTTTCTAGTTAAAGAACTGAAAATAAATAATTTGATACTCAATCCAAATTCTACGGAAATTACAAACTTATCCGAAAAAGATAAATAGAAAAAATTTTCTTTAAACAGGTATAGATTTAAACTAAATTTTTCTATCTTTGCTTTTTTTTGATTCCCTTCTATAATAAACATAATAATTTTAAGGAAAACTATGCAGTATCAAATACCTAAAGGCCTTTTCGATATTTTGCCCTATACAAAAGATGAATGGAAATTATCTGATAAATGGCAGTATTTAGAACAAGTTATTAAAAAATTATCTATAGACTATAACTTTGAAGAGATAAAAACGCCTATATTTGAAAAGACAGAACTTTTTGTAAGAGGGGTAGGCTCTACATCAGATATAGCATCCAAAGAAATGTATACTTTCAAAGATAAAGCAGACCGCTCGATGTCCCTACGTCCGGAAGGTACCGCTGCTATTATGAGGGCTTTTATAGAAAATAACCTTGCACAAGAAAGAAAGCTTCATAAGTTTTATTATATGGGGCCAATGTTCCGATACGACAGGCCTCAAGCAGGCAGATATAGACAGCACCACCAGTTTGGAACTGAAGTTATTGGCAACAGCTCATATGTAATTGATGCTGAAATAATAGACATGCTATTAGAGCTTTTCAAAAGACTGGAGCTTAAAAATCTAAAATTATTAATCAATTCAATAGGAGACAAGGATAGTAGAATTAATTATAAAAAAGCTCTTCATGATTTTTTAAAACCGCATTTTGTTGATCTTTCAAAAGACAGTCAGATCAGATTTGAAAAAAATCCTTTAAGGATCTTGGATTCCAAAGAAGAAAAAGATCAAAAAATTATTAAAAAAGCTCCATCTATTTTAGATTTTTTATCTAGTGATGCAAAAAGTCATTTTGAAAACTTACTAAATCTTTTAGAAAAATTATCTATTCCCTACACAATAAACGATAAGCTTGTAAGAGGCCTGGATTATTATGACAATACGGTATTCGAAGTAGTATCAGAAGAGTTGGGCTCTCAAAATTCTTTAGGCGGCGGAGGACGATATAACGGACTTTTAAAAAGTCTGGGCGGGCCTGATCTGCCGGGTGTTGGTTTTGCCTGTGGTTTAGAAAGAATCCTGCAGACTATGATCAAACAAAAATCTTATTTTCCAGGAAAAGAACCCCCTTTCATTTTTATTGTCCCTCTTACTGATCAAGCAAAGCATTATGCAATAAAATTAACAAAAGAATTAAGAGACCATAAAATTCCAACTGAAATTGATTATAATGCAAAAAAAATACAAAAATCTCTTCAACTAGCAAATAAATATAAAGCAAAAAATGCTTTAATTATTGCTGACGATGAAATGAAAAATCAATCGGCTCAATACAAAAATTTAGAGATTCGCGAACAAAAACAAGTTCCATTTGACAAACTTAAAATTTTCATCCGCGATAAATATTACAAAATAAAGGAAAAAAATGCTCAGTTATAAAAGAACCCATACATGTGGAGAGCTTAATAAATCCCATATCGGCAAAAAAGTAACATTAAATGGCTGGATCAATAAAAGACGAGACTTAGGCGGATTGATATTTATTGATTTAAGAGACCGATATGGAATAACACAACTGCTTTTTGATCCTGAAACATCCAAAGAAACACACTCAAAAGCATATGCAGTGCGAAATGAATGGGTGATCTCAATATCAGGCACCGTCAAAAAAAGATCTGAAAATGCAAAAAATCTCAATATGAAAACAGGTGATATTGAAATTGAAGTGAATAATATTGGTATATTATCAAAATCAAAACCCACACCATTTCCAATATTTGATGATAAAACTATAACAAATGAAGAAATCAGGTTAAAATACCGTTATTTAGATATAAGACGAGAAGAAATTCTAAATAAACTAAAACTTCGGCATACCGCAATGCTAGAAGTTAGAAATTTTTTAAATAAAAACAATTTCTTAGAAATCAATACTCCAATACTTTGCAAATCTACTCCTGAAGGAGCTAGAGATTATCTAGTGCCCTCTAGATTATATCCCGGTAATTTTTATGCACTGCCCCAGTCTCCTCAGATTTTCAAACAGCTTTTAATGATTGGAGGCATTGACAAATATTTCCAAATAGCTACTTGTTTTAGAGATGAAGATCCAAGAGCTGACAGACAGCCGGAGTTTACTCAAATTGACATTGAAATGAGTTTTGCACATATGGAAGATATTTTTCATCTATCGGAAAATCTCATTAAAGATCTTTTCAAGAGCTGCTTAAATAAAGAAATAAAACTTCCTTTTACAAAAATGACTTATAAAGACTGTTTAGATAAATACGGCACTGATAAACCAGATTTAAGATTTGACATGCAGCTTGTAAACGTAAATGAAATAGCAGAAAAATCCAGTTTTTCTATTTTCTTAGATCAAATTAAATCCGGTGGCATCATCAAAGGCATCTGCATCAAAAACGGCGCTGAGTTATCTAGAAAAAAAATTGACGAATATACCTCTTTCGTTCAAAAATTCGGTCTCAAAGGCTTGGCTTTCATGAAGCTAACAGAAGAAGGCTTAAAATCTAACATTGCTAAATTTTTTGATGTTTCTCTTCAAAAAGAGCTGATCAAAAAAATGAAAATGAAAGAACAAGACCTAGTATTCATAGCAGCAGAAAAAAAAGATTTAGTAAATCAGGCATTAGATCATTTAAGAAGAAAAATAGCTAAAGACAGAAATTTAATAAAAGATAACGATTATAAATTATTATGGGTCACTGACTTTCCTTTATTTGAAAAAAACAAAGAAGGAGAAATAACCTCTCTGCACCATCCTTTTACTAATCCTCACCCTGAGGACATTGATCTTTTAGATAAAGATCCTTTAAAAGTAAGAGCTGAAGCTTATGATCTAGTCTTAAATGGTTATGAAATTGCTGGTGGATCAAGACGTATACACGACAGCGAAGTACAAAAAAAGATTTTTAAAGCATTAAAATTAACAGAAAATGATATCCAGTTAAAGTTCGGATTTTTCACGGAAGCTTTAAATTACGGCACTCCTCCTCACTTGGGCATTGCTTTTGGATTTGATAGAATAATGATGCTTCTCACTAACACGGACAATATTAGAGATGTTATTGCTTTCCCCAAAACTTTAAAAGGATTAGATTTAATGATGCAGGCTCCTTCTTTTGTTAATAAAAAACAATTAGAAGAAGTGAATGTAAAAACCATACAAGAAGAACAAATTAGCGGGTACTAATTATGTATAAAAAATTACTTTTTATTTTTTTGATTTTCTCATCTTTTTTACTAGCTGAAGAAAAAGAAAATATTGATGTTAAAGAATTATCCGAATCTATAGGACATATGATTGGCAAAAGTTTAGACGATTTAGGTCTGCAGTTAGATTTAAAAAGAGTAGTAAAAGGATTAAAAAAAGCCAACAAACAAAAAGAAATTCCTATAAATGAAGAAGATTGCTTAAAAGCTCTTGCAAAAATCCAAAAAAAACATATTGAAAAAATCTCTGAAAAAAATTTAAAAGAAGCTAATGAATTTTTATCCAAAAACTCACAAAATCCAGATATTACAGAAATCGAAAAAAACAAACTTCAATATAAAATAACTAAAACCGGCAACGGTCCTCAAGTACAAATTTATAACAATCCTATTATCAAATATACCGGCAAATATCTAGATGGAAAAAGCTTTGTATCATCTGAAGAAATGATTTCTTTGGACAACACTATCGAAGGATTAAAAAAAGCTCTAATCGGCATGAAAGAACATGAAAAAAGAACTATTTATATCCATCCAACTTTGGGCTTCGAAAAATCTAGAAATGAACTTTTGGTTTTTGATGTAGAAATTATAAAAACAGATGCAACTGATATGTTGCCTGAAAATAAAGAAATAGCAACCCAAGCTATTAAAATAATGCAATGAAAATAATACTTTTTCAACCCAAAATCCCTCAAAACACCGGAAATATAATAAGAACATGCTCTGTTACAAACTCAAAATTAGCTGTTGTAACACCTTGTGGTTTTTCTTTATCAAATAGACAAATGAAAAGGGCAGGACTTGATTACTTAGACGTTGAAATAGAAAAAATTGAAGATTTAGATAGTTATCTTCAAAACCACACATCTTTTTATTTTTTTTCTTCCAAAGTTACAAAATTATATAGTGATGTAGAATATACAAAAGATACTTTATTAATTTTTGGAAATGAAACTTCAGGTCTTACTCCTCTCTTTTTAGAAAAATACCCAGATAAATTTGTTACTATACCCATGAAGAAAAATGCTCGCTGTTTAAATTTATCTAACAGTGTAGCTATTGCCATTTATAAAGGATTGGAAAAACAAAAATTTATTTTTTAACTTTTATTATTCGAATCAAAAACATGAACTAAAAAAGTTAATATTAAAGAACTAATAGCAGAAGATAATATTGGCAGATAAAATAAGGTTCGATGTTTCCTAACAACAACATCTCCAGGTAATTTTCCTACCCATGACAATACATATGGGATATCTACCTTATAATGCAGGGCTAAACCACCTACCGTTAAAAAAACAACAAACCAAAATAAAAAACGCGACATTAAAGAGCTTTATTTACAAATTCTTTTATAGCATCAGCATCTCTAAGACCAATTAATCTATCTATTTCTTTTCCATCTTTGAATAAAATCAAAGTAGGAACAGAAGTTACCTGAAACTGAGTTGCAACTTTCACTTCTTTATCAATATCAATTTTTCCAACCTGAGCTTTTCCCTCTAATTCAGCAGCCACTTCCTCAATAATAGGAGAAAGCATGCGGCATGGTCCACACCATTGAGCAAAAAAATCTACTAAAATAACACCTTTTTCTATTTCTTTTGCAAAATTTTCATCATTTAAATTAATAAGAGCCATATTATTTTTCCTCCGAAAAAAGATTTATAAATTAATTATCATAAGAAAACATTTTTTTTCCAAATATTTTCTAGGGAATAGGACCTCTACATCCCTTATTACACCAACTTTGCAGTTCAATAAATTTTGATTTCAACCTATCTAAAATAAAAGAAATTCTTTTATCTTTTTCGATATTTTCAAATTCCTCATATTTAATGGGCTTTCCAAAAACACAAGAGATTTTACCAAAAGGTTTTGGGATTTTTTTATCCCTTCCCCAAACTTCATAAGCACCATGTATATAAGCACAAATAACATCACATTTTGTAAGATTAATCATAAAGCCCACGCCAGGCAAAAGTTTTTCAATTTTAGTATTTTTAGCTCTTGTTCCTTGCGGAAAAATAACAACCTTCTTTCCACTTTTCAATATTCTGTTAACTTCTTTAAAAGTTGTTAAATTTGATTCTTTAAAAGATATGGGGTGTGCATTTATACAAGAAATGATTTTACCAAAAACCGGCACTTTAAAAAGAGAGTCCCTTGCTAAAAAATGCATTTCTTCTTTAACAGAAGCAGCTAATACTGAAGGATCTAAAAAAGAAACATGATTAGCGGTTACTATAGCTGCTTTTTTGATGAAATTTTCTTGGCCGTATACTTTAAAACGATAAAATACTTTCAAAATAATTTTAGAAAGCAATCGAACAAAACGATATCCGAATTTCATTTTTTTAGCTTTATTGATCCTTTTTATTATTTTCTTTACTACCTGATCAATCGTAAGATTAGATGTATCCAATTGATAAGCATCATGAGCTTTTTTCAAAGGAGATATTTTTCTATTAGAATCTTGTTCATCTCTTTTTTTGATTTCATCTAAAATCTGATGTTTGTCTAAGGTTCCAATGTCTTGAGGAAATTTAGCAACAAGCTCATTAAATCTTCTTTCAGCTCTAATGGAAACCCTAGCCGTTAAGTATATTTTGATATCAGCATTAGGAAATACAACAGTTCCCATATCTCTTCCTTCACATACTATATTTTTATTTTCGGCAAATAGTCTTTGTTTAGGAACTAAACATTCTCTGACATATTTTTTAGAGGATATCTGAGAAACTATATTAGAAATATGGGTAGACCGAATAGTTTCTGAAACATTTTCACCATTAACATAATAAAAATATCTTCCATTTTGCATTTTCATTTCATAATGAAAATTATTTTTAAGAAATTCTTTTATTTGTTCTTCATCATTGATATTTAAATTATTTTTAATAATAGCATACGTTACAGATCGATACATTGCTCCCGTATCAAAATAAGCAATATTGAGTTTCTGCGCTAAATTTTTTGCAATTGTTGATTTACCAGTTCCCGCCGGCCCGTCTATAGCTATAATCATATTAACCTACTAAGAAAAAATACATTATCGGAATATTTATCATTAATGAATCCAGCATATCCAATATCCCTCCAAAAGCTGGAATAACACTGCTGTCTTTAATCTTAACATCTCTTTTAATTAAAGACTCAAAAAGATCTCCCAATTGTCCAAAAACACCTAATAAAATACCTAAAACAACAGCTTCAATAAAAGATAGTTCAAAAGTAAACCCTTTTGTAAAAAACAAAAATAACAGACTTGAAATTACAGCTGCTATTAAACCGGCTACAGCTCCTACTATTGTTTTTTTAGGACTTATTTTAGGAAGAAGCTTTTTCTTGCCAAATAATTTTCCTGCAAAATAAGCACAAACATCTGTGATTTTAGTAATAAAAAGAAGATAAAAAATCCAAATCCTACCGTCTTGGTTTTCAAAAATATCTATATAAAATATTGGAAATAACATCCCTAAAGGAATCGCAATATACAAAAAACCAAGCACGGAAAAAGAAATTCTATTAGTTGCCTTGTCTATAGAGTTGAATTCAGATAAAAATATACAAATTATAAAAATAAAAAAGACAACTAATGGCAATATTTTTAAAACAGGAAATTGAGAAACCAAAAAAAATGCAAAAATTTCAAAAATCACACCACCTATCAATACTAACTTGGACAGTTCATAATTTTTTTTCTGAATTAAATTAATATATTCCAGCATTGCTATCATAGAAACAAAAGCGATAACAAAAGCTAGAATGATCCGCATAAACAATATATTAGCAAAAACAATCAAAACAGCTAAAATAATAATTGATATAAACGAAATAAAAAGTCGTTTGGATAAATCTTCGAATGTACTCATGCGCCTTTCAATCTCCTTTTTTTTCTTTTTTGATATTCATGTATTGCCACATGAAGATCTTTTTTAGTAAATTCCGGCCATAACAAATCTGTAATATATAATTCTGAATATGAGCTTTGCCATAAAAGAAAATTACTTAACCTTTTTTCACCACTGGTGCGAATTAAAAGATCGGGATCATTAAATTTTTTCGTATCAAGATAATTAGAAATCAGCTTTTCTGATATATCCTCTTTTGAAATTTTATTATCCGCACAATCTTCAACTATTTTAACAACAGCTCTTTTCATTTCATCTCTTGAACCATAATTAATAGCAATTACTAAATCCAAATTCTTCCCATCTTTTGTAATTTCTATAGTTTTGGCAAATGCATTTTGCACTTTTTCAGAAAATTCTGATAAATCTCCTATATAAGAAAGCCTCACCCCTTCTTTCTTCATAAAACTTGCTTGTTTTCTTAAATAAAGTTCAAAAAGATTCATAAGATGTTCTATTTCCTTTACAGACCTGTTCCAATTTTCTGTAGAAAAAGCAAAGACAGTCAAAACTTTAACTTCCAGTTCCAAACAGTCTTTTACAGTATTAATTAAAACATCCGCTCCCTTTTTATGCCCAACAAAAGAAGGTAAATTTCTAGATTTTGCCCATCTTCTATTGCCATCCATAATAACAGCTATATGCTTCGGTATTGTTGTTTTATCAAGTTCAGGCTCTTTTTTTACGCTTCCTTTTATTAAATCTTTCAAAATTTGCATTTTAATCATATATTATAGATACATCATTTCACTTAAACTATTTATTTTCAGTAATTACCATATTAATTGTTTTAAAATAATATTTTTAAAAATCTCAAAAGATTCTCAGTAATTGATTATCTTTTGAAATAAGTATTAAGCATATATAAAAATCGTTTTATCTTCGAGTATGTTTTCTAAGAATTTAATTTCACTAGACATAATGGGTAGTTTTTGGGTATCCTTTTAATTTATATTCTTTAAATAAACTCTTGAAATTTGAAGGTAAGGGGATTATGCAGAAAAGAAATCGTTGGCAATATTGGCTAATAATTATTGTACTTGCACTAACTATTTATAATATTTTACCTACAGTATTTTATTATACTAAACCTTTAAAAAAACCTATCAGTGAAAAACAGGCAAATCAAGTAGCCGTAGACATTACACAAAGGATTAATGCGCTAGAAAATGAATCTATCGCCTGGGTAGAATCCTTTTGTAAAATGATAAAAGTCAAACCGACTTCCATTACTTTAGACAAGGACAATCCAGCTCAAATTAATTTATTATTCAGCAAGCTGACAGATTCAGATAAGTTCAAAAAGTATATTCCTAGAGCTGGTAATTTAATTCCGTTTATGCCTGCACAGTTGACCATAGCACCGACAGAAATGAACACCCGTTCGAAAAAAGTGACCCTTCAAAGGCAGATTCCTATTCAGTTTACTCCCCAGAAGTTAAAAGATTTTTTTGAATATACGGCTAAAGAACAGCAAGACGGAAGTTTAACTCAAAAGTATAAAGAAATTATTTTTGATAGAACCACTCATATCAGCACTTCTTTTGCTGGAGTATCAGAAAATTCTGTAATGGTTGAAAATATTTTAAAAGACCCCCAGTCTGCACTTGCAAAAGATATGGTTTTTGCAATAGCTGACAATATTGCATCCTTTACTAAGGTCTTTGGACAAACATCTAATGTGACCAATCGATTTTTTGCTTCATTTACTCAAAATTATTTTGACAGTAACAGTAAAGCTATTGACACTTTAGTTTCTGCTTTTGAACACTTTAGAGATCAAATAAGAATAGAAAAAGCAAAAATAAATAAAGAAAAAGAAAGTCAAAGATTTGTATCAGATGACATAAAACAAAAATTATACGTATTAGATAAAAAAGAAAATCTTCTGCTTACATCTGAAAATATTATTAAAAAGAACAAAAGCAGATTTCTTCGAGGCAAAAAGCCTCAAAGTTACAATGAGATTTTTTCTACTTTAGAAACTAATTACAGCAATAATTCAAAATCTAAAATCATTAAATTAAATCTAAAATCAAATAATCCTTTCATATCTCAAGTTGTTTTAGATTTAGCTAATGATAAACTGTTTTTATCTCTACAAAAAGACGTAATTACCTTCAAAAAGAATTTATCTAAAGATAAAAAAGATACTTTTGATCAATTGATTTTTAATGAAATCGCTAAAATTGCTTCAAAAACTAACGAAAAACTGTCTTTAGAAAAAGATGAGTTCAGTATTAATTTAAACGACCTAGAAAATAGTAAAAGTCTCTTGGTTTTAAAATTAAATGAAGTCGCAAGCCTATACGTTGATCAAATTAAAACAATAATATCAGATCAATGGCAGACAAAGCATTTAGAATTATCAAAAGATTCTTTTCCTGTTTATGATTTTGAAACTTACACGAAACTCCCTAAAGAACAAAAGAATTTATGTTTAGTAGTATATTCTCCTGCTATCCACTCAAATACTTTTTCCAACGTAATGAGACAAAATTCCATTTATGTTGTAGCAAAAGGACTTGATAAAATACTTCAAAAATATCAAAACGAGCAAAATTCTGAAGATGCCCAAAAATTCATGAAAGACTTTAATAATCTAAAAAGTTTACTTTCTCAAAACGGATTTTTAGGATTTTCAGGAGCTATTCTGCCGATGTCAAATGAATTTTCAAATGATTTTATATTTGAAAAAGATGATTATTACGAACCTATTTTAAAAGCATCAAGAGAAGATTTCAAAGTTCATGGTTCTAAAAAATACGCTAATCTTGAATTCACAAATTTAGAACAAAGAATTCTAACAATAAATAAAATTGAAACAGGAATGCAAGAAGAACTCTTAAAATATAGAGATGATTATAATTCAGCTCAAGTCAGTATAGACCCAAGGGTAAAATATGATTTTGCTCCACCTATAAAAAATGCATTAGTCAGCAATTTAAAATTAAGCCTGAAAAAATATTTCAGAGGTGATGAAAGAAAAATACTTCATTGGGGTCTAGATTTATCTGGTGGAAAAACAGTACAAATTGAACTTCAAGATCAAAATGGTAAAATAGTTAAAGATGAAGCTGCTTTAAAACAAGGTGTAAATGAATTATATAATCGTGTTAACAAAATGGGCGTTTCTGAAGTTAATATTAGAACAGTAGATTCTAATATAGTTTTAGATTTCCCTGGAGCACAAGGACTATCAGCATCAGAGCTTGTTAAAGCTTCTTCTATGTATTTTAATGTTGTAAATGAAAAGTTTACTCCCAATAATACAACTTTAGCCCAACATGTTAACAGATTCTTGCAGGAAGTATACAATGAAGCTGTAGTGACTAATAAAAAAGACATCGACAGCATCAATGCTATTGCCTATAAACATCTATATGGAGAATCTTTAACATCCGATGCAGTAGAACCAAGATCTGAATCAGCTAAGATTTTATATGAAAATGGTCTTCGTCTAGCATCTCCAGCAACTAGGGAAACAGCCGGCACATTTAACGATTCTATTTCTAAAATTGCTATTTTCAGAGGAAAAGATTCTAAAGATTGGCAACAACAAACTCATCCTTTAATAATTGTATTTAACAACTATGCTTTAGAAGGTACTGATCTAGCAAATATACGTGGAGCTTATGATCCTTCAAAAGGCAATTTTTTAACTTTTGAAGTAAAAGGCTCTCATGTTAATAAGCAAAACCAACGAATAAATCCAAGAGAAGAATTATATAGTTGGACCTCTCAGTTTTCTAAAGAAAAAATATCAGGTACTCCTTTAGAAACTTATTCTAAAGGTAAAGGTTGGAGAATGGCAGTAGTTCTAAACCATTCTATTATATCTTCTCCAAATCTGGAATCTGCTTTGAAAGATAGTGCTATGATTTCAGGTAGCTTTACACTTAGAGAAGTCAATCAGTTAGTAGCTGATTTGAAAGCAGGATCATTAAGTTATACTCCTCATATTTTATCAGAAAAAAATGTAAGTCCTGAACTTGGAAAACAAGAAAGGCTGAAAGGCATTATAGCTATGTTTGTAGCTTTGTTATTTGTTATCACTGCAATGACTGTTTATTATCGATTTGCAGGAATTGTAGCATCTGTAGCTGTAGTATTTAACTTATTGATAATGTGGGCAACTCTTCAGAACTTAAATGCAACTTTAACCCTTGCTGGAATTGCGGGAATTATTTTAACTGTGGGTATGGCCGTTGATGCCAACGTATTAGTATTTGAAAGAATAAAAGAAGAGTTCAAACTTACTAATAGAATTTCTACGGCTGTTCAAAATGGTTATAAAAAAGCATTCAGCGCCATTTTCGATTCTAATATTACAACAATACTTGCCGCTTTAATACTACTTCATTTTGATTCAGGACCTATTAAAGGTTTTGCCGTTACATTGATAATTGGTATTGCATCTTCAATGTTCTCAG
Organism: Chlamydiales bacterium; assembly: GCA_028278035.1. GTDB lineage: Bacteria > Chlamydiota > Chlamydiia > Chlamydiales > SM23-39 > JANQFC01. The sequence goes on along the minus strand of JANQFC010000032.1, from coordinate 55,028 downwards.
CCCTTTTCATGACAAGATACTTTTTTATGAAATGGGTACAAAATCCAGAACATAAAACATTAAAAATGTCTGATTTTGTAAAAACAAAAAAATTTAATTTCTTAAAATATTCAAAATTCATTTTTATAGCATCAGCCGCAATTATTTTAATTGGAGGATTAACTCTAACCAATCAGAGAAAATCAGTTTTCGGAATGGACTTTACCGGAGGCTTTGCAATCAATCTAGAAGTGGAAAAACAAAACACTAAAGATTACAGAACTTTAGTTGAAAATGCGTTGGTAAAAGCAGGAGCTAATAAACAAAATTTCCAAATTAGAGAATTAAATCCAGCAAATAACTTAAGAATCTTGCTCGGAACTTCAATGGATATTGAAGGAAATCCATTCTATAATATGCCTGTAAGTTTAGACAAAAAAGATATTAATTTTGTTTATGAAAACAACCCAAGAATTGTTTGGATTGTCAACTCATTAAAAGCCTCTAATATTTCATTAACCGAAAGAAGCCTGGAAAAACTAGACCAAAATTGGACTGCTATGAGTGGACAAATGTCTGATTCCATGAAAAACAATGCTATTTTAGGCCTTTCTCTTGCCCTTTTTGCAATCTTAATTTACATCACATTTAGATTTGAGTTTAAATTTGCAATGAGCGCTATGATATGCTTAATTCACGATGTTTTAGTCACAGTAGGTCTTGTAGCTCTCCTTCATTTCTTTAAAATACCTGTACAAATTGATCTGCATACAATTGCAGCATTGATGACAATAATAGGATACTCGTTAAATGATACTATCGTGATCTTTGATAGAATTAGAGAAGATATCAAATATATGAAAAAATATAGCTATATTGATATTGTTAACCATTCTCTAAATATTACAATTAGCAGAACTACAATAACATCTGCTACAACAATATTAGCATTAATCGCTTTAGTAATATTAGGCGGATCAACAATATTTAGTTTTGCATTGGTAATGACAATTGGAGTTATATTTGGAACTCTATCTTCAATATTTATTGCCTCTCCTTTAATGCTATTTTTTAATAAACTTGAACTTAAAAGACAAAAAATAGCAATGAAAAAAGAGTAGATCTAAAAAATTTAATTTTTTAGAAAATAAATGTGTGCAAAGATTAAAAAAAAATATTATTGTGAATAATATTGTAATAAGCGCATATTTAAATAAAAAAGGAAAAATAAAGGGTTATGCCCCCTAATTTTCATCAACAGCCAGTATGGGTTCCTCCTTCAATAAACCCCGGTTGGCAAAAACGCATTGTAAATGAATTTAATATTCATCCTGTAACTGCACAGATATTAATATCGCGCGGTTTTTCTACATTAGAAGAGATTCATAACTATCTTTATGCCACTCTACCAAGGCTTTACGATCCTTCATTATTTTTCGATATGGACAAAGCTGTTGAAAGAATACTAAAGGCTTTAAAAAACAATGAAGGAATTCTGATTTATGGAGACAATGATGTAGATGGAATGACTGCAGCTGCATTGTTGGTAGAATTTTTCAAAAAAATCGGAGCCAATGTTTTTTATTTTATTCCGGATAGCACCTCTCATAAAAAAAGCATTATTAGTGATGCATTAGAATTCGCATTAAAAAACAAATGTTCTTTATTGATAACTGTTGATTGCGGTATTACCGCAGCTAAAGAAATTCAGCATGTAGTACAACACAATATTGACGTGATTATTACAGATCATCACGAACCTACTTCCAAAGTTCCTCATTGCATCGCAACATTAAATCCTAAACTTATTAATAGCACATATCCAAACAGGGATATCACAGGCGTCGGAGTTGCTTTTAAATTAGCCCATGCGCTAACAAGCAGGTTAATAGAAGACGGCATTATTGATGAAAAAACAATCGATTTAAAAAGCTTTTTAGACCTAGTCGCCTTAGGTACTATCTCTGATATGGGAGTATTACTTGGAGAAAACCGAATTTTTGTAAGATATGGGCTTAAAGAACTAAATATCACAAAAAGAATAGGACTCAAAAAATTATTTCAAGTATGTGAAATAACATCCGATGAAATCACCCCTGTTGATGTAGCTTCTAAAGTAGCTCCAAGATTAAACAGTTTAGGCAGAATTGCAGATCCAACCAAAGGAGTGGAGCTTTTATTGGCAAGAAATGAAAATGAAGCTGAAAAATTAGCTAAGGAGCTGGACCTTCATAATATTGAAAGACAAAAAATCGAAAGAAAAGCCTCAGATGATATTGAAAAATATATAGCTAACAACCCTAATATTTTAAAAGAAAAAGCTATTGTCTTATATTCCGATAAATGGCATCCCGGTATTATTCCAATAATTACAGCGCGAATCACAAAACAATATAACAGACCTACATTACTGATAGCTATCGAACAAGGAGTGGGCAAAGGATCTATAAGAACAATCCCTGAATTTCCCTTGCTTCCAGTATTAAAAGAAAATGAAGATTTACTCACTAATTTTGGAGGACATGATTATGCAGCCGGACTTACAATAGAAGAAAAACACATAGGTTCATTAAAAAAAGCCTTTATAAAATCAGCAAACGCTTTATTACAAGATAAAGATGTCTTGTCAAAAATATATTTGGACGCTGAAATCAATTTTGATGATCTGACATTTGATTTCATGGAATCTTTAAAGCTCTTAGAACCTTTCGGAAATGAAAATCCGGCTCCTTTATTATATTGCAGCGCAAAACAAACTTGGGCCCCAAAAATAGTCGGAAAAACTCATTTAAAGATGTATCTAGAACAAAATGAGAGAATGTTGGAAGGTATCGCTTTCGGGATGGCCTCCAAAAGAACTTTACTTAAGAAAAAGAATATAATAATGCAAATAGTATTCACTCCGCATATAAACACATTCTTAAATAAAACAAGTATTCAGTTGCAGATAAAAGATTTTAAAATAAAAGATTCGGTTAAGAAAAAAGTTATAAAAAAATCCAAATAAAAAAAAAGACCGAATTTTATCGGTCTTTTTCAGATAACTTATAAGTGATCCAAACTAGATATTAGCCAACTTGACCAAAAGAGGTTGTTCTTTTGTTTAGGTAATTTTCTTGATATTGTTTAACTTCATCCATATGAATTACCCAAGCAGCTCCTTTCCTAGTTGCTTTAAGATGTCCAACTCTAGTAGCGTAATAAATCTTTTGAGATGGAACATTCAACATTTTTGCTACTTGATTTACTGAATAATAACCTTTGTTATTATCAAAAACTAACTCACCGTCAAAAACAGATTTAGTTCTAGAATATTTATTATTTCTATATTCTTCTAAATCCTCTAAATCAATTGTCCAACGAGTTGCATCTTTTGTAGCTTTTAATTTTTTTTGTTTGATTGCAACATAGATAGCTTGTCTAGTAACATTATTGATCCTAGCCGCTTCAGTTATCGAAACCACTCTTTTTTGCGGCTCTTCTACTGCAGTTGTGCTATCCATTGGGTTACTCTCATTTCCCCAATTTGTCATGTTTTCCTCCCTATACATTTATTTAAATAAATTTTATAAATTGTTTATCTTTTTTAACTTATCTTTATTTATGTTGTTAGTACAATTATTGCAAAATTAATAATAGAAATCAAGTATTTTAATTACACTATCTTAATTGCACTTTAATTAATTCTTAATATATCAACTCAGAAATGTAATTAATTATTATTACTTTTGGCATAAGGTCATAATCGTCAGATAATTACTAGCCTCAAACTATTTTTTTCGTTATATTGATTATATTAAATATAATAGAGGATTACTCATGTTTAAAAAGCTTATCTTATTGATAATCATAGGTTTATCTCTGATTGGGACTAAGTTTCCTGAAATAACCGAAAAAAATGCCAAGCAAAAAATAGAAGAAATTCTACAAGCCCACGCCAGTTATAAAAAAATTACCCCCCAAATAGCCGAAAGAGTGCTGAAAAATTATTTAGAGCAATTAGACCCTACTAAAACTTATTTTATTGAATCTGATATCCAAAAATGGCTATATCCTAATGATGAAATTACCAATAACACTATAGAAGCCTTAAAAAACGGTAATTTTCAACTTTTTGAAGAAATCCATGAAATAATGCTAAAAGCTATTCAAAGAAGAAATAATCTAGAAATTCAAGCTAATAACAAGTCCCATCCTCAAAACGTTGATGCTGAAGAGTTTAAAGAGATGGATTGGACTTTTTCTAAAAACGAATTAATCGATAGGCTATTGAAAATAAAAAGCTTACAGCTAGAAACAGCAGCAAAATTTAATGATGAAAGTCAGGAAAATTTTATGGCCAGACTTACTAAAAGAAGGCTGAGAAAAGAAAGCGATCTTAACATAAATAATATAAAAGATAAAAAAGCTCTAATAATAAGTAACATCATGAAAGCTTTTTGTCATTCCTTAGATTCTCATACAGAATATCTTACCCCTAATGAAGCTAATCAATTTATGATCCAAATGCAGCAAAGGCTTTTTGGAATAGGAGCATTATTAAAAGATAATTTAAATGGTTTTTCAATTATGAGAATAATAGAAGGAGGCCCTGCTGAAAAGCAAAATCTTAAAATAGGAGACAGGATAATAGCTGTTAATAAGGATCCTGTTGTTGGTATGGATATTCAAGAAGCTGTTGATCTAATAAGAGGAGAAAAAGGAACCAAAGTAGAGCTTACTATAATAAGAGAGTCCAAAGAAAATGAAAAAACAGAAAAATTTGATATTAATATCACCAGAGGAGAAGTCATATTAGAAGAATCAAGACTAGAAACTACATATGAACCATATGGCGATGGGGTTATTGCATATTTAAGACTTTTTTCTTTTTATCAGGATCCAAAATATTCTTCTGCAAATGATCTAAAAAAAGCTTTAGACTCCCTTAAGAAAAAGCATAAAATAAAAGGAGTAGTTTTAGATCTTAGATCCAATTCAGGAGGAGTATTAAATCAGGCTGTTGAAGTTACAGGCCTTTTTATAACCAAAGGGGTTGTTGTATCTATCAAAGACAGTTTAGGCAATGTTCAGCACTTGCGTGATACTGATGGAAAAATGGAATGGGACGGTCCTTTAACAGTCTTAATCAACAAAGCAAGTGCTTCGGCTTCTGAAATTGTAGCTCAAACACTTCAGGATTACGGCAGAGCAATAGTAATAGGAGATGAGCATAGCTTTGGAAAAGGCTCTTATCAAACCATGACAATTGATGGAGATAAATCAAAGATCAATCCTCAAGGAGAGTTCAAGGTAACTAGAGGCAGATATTATACAGTTTCAGGTAAAAGCCCTCAATTAGTAGGAGTTAAATCAGATATTATTACCCCGGGATTATTATCAGAGATGGAATTTGGTGAAAAACACTCTAAATTCCCATTAGAAAATGATGAAATACCTTCTAATTTCGATGATGATTTATCCGATATTCTGCCAATCCACCGAAAAAGAATTGCCTTATTGTACAAACACAATATTCAGCAAAAAACAAAGGCTTTTACTCAGTATTTAGATATATTAAAAAGCAATTCGGAAAAAAGGATAAAGGATAATAAAAATTACCAAAGTTTCTTAAAAGAAATTAAAAATAAAAATTTCGAAGCTGAATCTATTGAAATTTTTGGTCAAACAGACCTTCAGCTGCAAGAAGCTTATAATATCACTAAGGACTTGGTATTTTTAACCGAAATAAATGATAAACAATTTGAATAAAATTTAACTTATATAAAAAATATATAGGTTAAAAAAAGGAAAAACCATGCAAGTGCGCACCAGAATAGCTCCCTCTCCTACAGGAGATCCTCATGTAGGAACAATATACATAGCATTATTTAATTTAGCTTTCGCTAAAAAAAATAATGGAAAATTTATTTTAAGAATTGAAGATACAGATCAAACAAGAAGCGATCCTGTTTTCGAACAAAATATTTACGATGCTTTGAAATGGGCAAATATCACTTGGGACGAAGGGCCTGATATCGGCGGAGAATTCGGACCTTACAGACAATCTGAAAGAAAAGATATTTATAAAAAATACGCTCAAAAACTTTTAGATGAAAACAAAGCTTATAAATGCTTTGCGACCAAAGAAGAACTGGATGAAATGAGAGAAGTGGCAAAAAAAACAGGTAAAAAATCCGGTTATGACAGACGCTACAGAAACTTAAGTGATGATGAAGTTAAAAAAAGAGAAAAAGAGGGTCAATCATATGTAGTAAGATTAAAAGTGCCTCTAACAGGCGAATGTATATTTGAAGACGGAATTAAAGGTACTATTACAACACCTCTTGCTGATATAGATGATCAAATACTTTTAAAATCAGACGGATATCCGACATATCACCTGGCAAATATAGTGGATGACCATTTAATGAAAATCACCCATGTAATACGTGGGGATGAATGGGTAAGCTCAACAGCCAAACATATTCTTTTATACGAAGCTTTCGGCTGGAAAAAACCTATTTTTATGCATATGCCCCTTCTTTTAGGTAAAGACGGCAGAAAATTATCCAAAAGAAAAAACCCGACTTCTACTTTTTATTTTAAAGATACAGGCTATCTTCCCGAAGCATTGGATAATTTCTTAACATTAATGGGATACAGCATGCCGGATGATCAAGAAATCTATTCAATGAAAGAGTTCATTGATACTTTTGATATAAAAAGAACAGGCAAATCAGGCGCTTATTTTGATATCAATAAACTCCAATGGGTAAATCAGCAATATTTAATAAACAATTTAAATGAAAAAGATCTTTTAGAAAGATTAAAAAAATGGCAGTTCAACGATGCTTTTTTAAAAAAACTAATACCTCTTTGCCATACCAGAATGAAAAACTTTTCTGAATTTATGGAACTTTTTGATTTTATGTTCATTTCTCAATTGAATTACACTGAAGAAATATTATGCCCTAAAAAAACTACCAAAGCTCAATCTATTGTAATGCTCTACTGTATGATGCTGCTATTAGAAGCATATACTAAAATCGAAGCTCATAACATTGAAGAGGCCTCTCACAATTTAGCCCAGTTATTCCAAGTAAATCACAGAAAAATAGTAATGCCTATTTTATTTGCTGCAATTCAGGGTAAAAAATTTGGACCTCCCCTATTTCAGTCAGCCCCAATACTCGGAAAAGACCGATTAAGAGCCAGATTTTTAAACGCAACAGAATTTTTAGGTGGTATTTCCAATAAAAAAATAACTAAATTAAAAGATTTAATGCAAAAAGGTGATTGCTCTGAATTTATAAAAGATAATAATTAATTATTATCCTCATGCTTAACATCTTCTTTTGTTTGAGAGATTATATAATTTTTTTGGACACCATTTTCCGAATTGCAACTATTTAAAAATAATAGTAATAATGAAAATAAGAAGATACGCATGAAAATTGAACTCCTATGTTAGTTAATATAGTAAATACAACTTTTTTATAATTTATGTCTAAAAAAAAATAAAAGGAAATACTAATGCCCCAGCATTCGGCAAAATCACCATATATCACAAAGATCAAAGACAGAAAGCTTTTATCTAAAGAAGGCGCTACCAAAAAGTCCTATCAAATAATTTTAGATATTGAAAATGCCAAATTAGAATATAAGCCAGGCGACAGTGTTGCAATATTTCCTCAAAATGATCCAAGGATTGTAGATCTCACTATCACGCACATGCATACTTCCAAACAAGAAACAATAACACATCCCAGAAATGGCCAAAATATCTTATTAGAAGAGTTTTTAACAAAATACGCAAATATTTCAAGAGTATCTCCAGGATTAATAAAAAAGCTAAACCCTAAAATCAAACCGGAAAATATAAGACCTCTTATTCAATCTCACCATTTATGGGATTTATTGAAAAAATTTTCCAAACATAAGCTTTCTTCTCAGAAGATCTGCGATTTACTACTCCCTATTCTTCCCAGACTATACTCTATATCATCTTCTTCGAAAATGTACCCGGAAGAAATGCATCTTTTAATTACCCATGTATCTTATGAATTAAACGGCATTAAAAGAAACGGCGTTTGCACTGAATTCATGTGTCACTTATCCAAAGAAAACACAACACCTATCCCAATCTACATACAGCCGTCTCATGGCTTTAATCTGACCACTAACGATCAAGCTCCAATAATAATGATTGGACCCGGATGCGGAGTTGCTCCATTTAGGGCTTTTTTAGAAGAAAGATTTATGGATCAGGCTCCAGGTGAAAACTGGCTGATATTTGGAGAAAGAAATTCTAAAACAGATTTTTATTATGAAGACTTTTTTAAAGATCTGGTAAGCAAAAATAAACTTAGATTATCTACCGCATTTTCAAGAGACCAAAAAGACAAGATATATGTTCAAGACAAACTATATGAACATGGGGCGGATGTCTGGCAATGGGTCCAGCATGGAGCACATATTTATGTATGCGGCGATGCAAGACGCATGGCAATAGATGTTGAAAAAAACCTTATTAAAATCTTTTTGGAGCAGGGAAATTTACAAGAAGCTGAAGCTAGAGATTATTTATATAAACTTAGAGAAGAAAAAAGATATTTAAAAGACGTCTACTGACGTTAATATGCATAAACACTGAATTCCATCTCCGCATCCAAAGTCCGTAAGTCCGTCTCCAGATGTCGCTGTAATGCCCACATCTTGTATGTCAATCTTTAAAATATCTGCTACCTTTTCTCTCATTGCATTTATTTTTGATTGAAATCTGGGTCTTTTTCCTTCCAAAGAAATAGCAACATGAATGATTTTTTGATTATCCATAGAGTCTACAGCTTTTTCCAAATAAACCCTAGAATCGGTAATACCATCTTTATGACAAAGATCAGAAGCAATAGTGGCAAGTATCGGTTTGCCTGTAATAGAAGTTATGGCATTACAAATTGCATGAAAAATAACATCTCCGTCCGAATCAGCAGCCAACCCCGGTACCTCCTCAAAAATAACACCTCCTATTATACAGGGTTTTGTAGAGTCCGGATCTAAAAATCTATGACTGTCCTGGCCTAAGCCGGTTCTATATTTCATAATGTAAAATTATGCCAGAGAACATTAAAAAAATGCAAAATATAATGCTGACAATATTGAAAAAAAACAATACCAATAAATAATAAAAAATAATCTTTTTTATGCTAAAATAATTGATAATTTTATCGTTAATATTAATGACGTACTATAAAATTTAACCAAATGCCTGTTGATGCAGATTACAAACCTTCCGAAAAATTTAAAAAATTACTTTTAAAATTTTTTAATCATTTAATTCAATATGTATAAAATAAATTAATAATATGACATTTAATCTATTAGGCAATACATTAGCTCAAAAAACTGCAGTAACTGTTCTTTTTCTTCAAGACAAATTCACATCTACCGAAGAGTCGGTTATTTATGTAAAAATTCATGAAATATTTCAAGAATTTCCTAAATATACCACTTATCTTAAACAGGCTAGAATTACAAAAATGGCTAATATCTATCAATATTCACTATTAGAAAATAAAGTTATGGCTAATGTATTCAAACATATATTTCACGATGAATTCTTGCTATCTTGCATAAAATCTACTTGCAATAAAAATGATTTTGAAAAGGCCTTAAGTTTTATCGCACTATTAATTTCTAACGACAACAAAGGCAAACAACTTCAAAAATTAATAAATTATTATCTTTCAAAAAATGATTTTACTAAAACTATTGAACTAGCATATCTTTTACCACAACACAAAAAAATTACTTTTACCTCTATTGCCCATAAAATATTAACATTTAATCTTCAATCTATCGCATTACAAAAAATCCCTCAAATAGAGCAGGGTATACATTTAGTAGAAAACCTTATTAATCTAATAAATAGTGATTATTACAACAATGAAATATATTCTCTTACTATTCATCTACTTATGCAATTAACTATGAGATTTTATTTTTTAAAAGATAAAAAATCCGCTAAAAAATATATAATCCAAGCTGAACAATTAGTGCCAAAGATTACTTATCCACCGCTTCAACTAGAAGCATTAGAAGAAATGAAAGAAAATAAAAAATTATGCAAATTGAAAGTCCTAGAACAATTTAAATTTTTTAGAGAAAATATAAAAAAATATTTATCTTCCTGAACGAATAAATCTTAATTATTAAGAATCTAAAAAAAACCTAAACTCTTTTTCAAAAAAAGGCTACTCTAGTAAACAAAAAACAACAATTGAACTTCTATGACATTTGATAAACTAAAAATAAAAGGCGGTAAAGCCTTAAAAGGCGTTATTAAAGCAGCCGGCGCTAAAAATGCTATGACAAAGCTTTTGGTTGCATCTATGCTATCCGATAAAAAATGCATTTTCCATAATGTTCCAAATATCGGTGATGTTGAAATAACAGTAGAGCTTTGTAAACAAATCGGTATGCAAGTTTGTTGGGATAAAGAAAACAAAGTAATGGAAGTTCAAACAAAAGAAATCAAAAATTCTTATATTCCCCAACGATTTTCCGGATCTAACAGAATACCAATCTTAATGATTGGTGGCCTTTTAGGCCGAACAACAGAAGATATCATTGTACCTACAGTAGGTGGGGATGACTTGGGAGCAAGACCTTTAAATTTTCACGTACAGGCCCTACAAAAGTTCGGAGCCTTCATAGAATATAGAACAATGAAAAAAGAAGGGGCTTATTTAGCACATGCTCACAATGGCCTACAAGGTACAGTAATAAATCTTCCCTATCCTTCCGTCGGCGCTACAGAAAACACAATACTCACAGCGGTTAGAGCTAAAGGCAAAACTATTATTAAAAATGCGGCAATAGAACCCGAAATAATCGATTTAATATTATTTCTGCAAAAGTTAGGAGCAAACATCACTCTTGACACAGATAGAACAATACATATAGAAGAAACCAACAAATTTTTTGAAGTAGAACATTATGTCCTCCCGGACAGAAATGAAATTATTTCTTATGCATTAGCTGCTATTGCCACAAAAGGCCGGGTGTTCATAAAAGGCGCTGAGCATATTCATTTGATTACTTTTTTAAATAAATTAAGAGAAGTAGGAGGAGGCTTCAACATAAAAAAAGATGGTATTGAATTCTTCTACGAAAAAGAGCTCAAAAGCGGGCTGCATATAGAAACTGATGTCCACCCAGGGTTTATGACAGATTGGCAGCAGCCTTTTGCTGTATTATTAACACAGGCAAAAGGATCTTCTGTAATCCATGAAACCGTTTATGAAAACAGATTCGGCTATACTAAAATCCTAAAAGAAATGGGAGCAGATATCGAACTTTTCACTCAATGTTTAGGTTCTAACAAATGTCGCTTCAATTCCCAGAATCATAAACACAGCCTGGTAATAAAAGGACCTACTCCTCTTATAAGTAAAAATATTTCAATTCCGGATCTGCGGGCGGGCTTTGCTTATGTCATGGCAGCTCTGCTTTCTAAAGACACCACAATAATATCAGGTGCTGAATATCTGGACAGAGGTTATGAAGATGTGGTTGGAAAGCTCACAAATCTAGGGGCTGATATTGTTAGAATATCCGATAAACCCTTAAAAAGACTGCAAAAGGCAGTTAAACAAAAAGCCTCTATTTGATTTTTAAGATTTATTTATATAAAATATTCATTTTTTAAAATTATCTTATAATTAAAATGAGATCTTTTACAGATATAAATAAATTAATTAAATTTCTCAAGTTAGATAAAAAAAATCAAGAAAACCTACTATTAGATCCTTCATTTCCATTATTATTGCCATATAGCCTGGCCGTAAAAATAAAAAAAAATGATCCGATCGATCCTATATTTAAACAGTTTGTTCCTATAAAAGATGAAATACAAAAAGTAAAAGGATATACAAAAGATCCTCTTTTAGAGAAAAAATTCACCAATAACAATCTTATTAAAAAATATAAAAATCGAGCTCTTTTGATTACCACAAATACCTGCCAAATGCACTGCAGATTTTGTTTTAGGAAAAATCGATCCCTCAAAAACAAAAAAGACTTTTCAAAGGAAACAGAGCTTATTAAAAAAGATGTTTCCATAGAAGAAATAATCTTAAGCGGGGGAGATCCTTTATCATTAAGTAATAAAGCATTACAAGACCTTCTTGCTCAGTTAAATCAAATCAAACATCTTAAAAGAATAAGGTTTCATACAAGATATATCATTGCAGCACCCAAAAGAATAAATAAAAATTTTTTAGATATTTTAAAAAAATTAAAAAAACAAATTATATTTGTTTTTCATATAAACCATCCAAATGAAATAGATATGAATGTAATAAATGCCGTTAAAAAATTAAGGCAATTAAACATCTTGCTTTTCAATCAAACAGTTTTACTTAAAGGCATTAATGATAATTTAAAAACTTTAAAAAACTTATATGAAAAATTAACTTCAATAGGAATCATTCCTTATTATCTACATCAATTAGATAAAGTACAATCAACTCATCATTTTGAAGTGCCCGTAAAAAAAGGAAAAGATCTTATAAAACAACTTCAGGCAAACTTACCCGGCTATATGATCGTTAAATACGTTAAAGAAATTCCCGATCAAAAAAATAAAACATTATTAACTTAATTTTTAATTCAACTTTCGAAATTTTTCTCTATGATAAAAAAACATATTGATGTATAAAATGGTACCTTTAAAAAACTAGGAATTTATATGTCTACTGCAGGAGTTAAACAACATCCGGATATTTTTTCAGATGGTTATTTCACATCTTTTTTAGAACACAATGCAATAAAAAAAGAAACTTTACCTCCGGAATCTACGACCTCCTTTGCTAATTTTATTACATATTGCCAATCTTCTAATATTGATGTTGCACATATTGTAAATCATTATGAAGATACTTTATTACATTACGCAGTCGAAAAAAGTCTTTTACAAGAAACCAAACAACTTATCGACTTAGGCGCTGATATGGAAAAACAAGACAAGTTTGGAAACTCGCCATTATTATTAGCAGCTAAAAAAAGTGATATAGCTATGGTAAAATTTTTAAAAAGCCAAGGAGCAGCTATTAATGTTTCAGACATTTGTTATATTACTCCTTTGGAACACGCAATAGACCGGTTCAATGAAGAACTAATAAAGTTTTTAGTAGAAGAGGGAGCTGAAGTCACAAATGCGAATTTATGTAATGCAGCATCTAAATTTAGTTCAGAAATGATAGAATTTCTTGTTGACCATGGCGGAAATATTAACGGTAGAGATGCATACGGCAGAACCCCTTTACATTACGCTGTAAGAAACAAATACGTTACCAATAAAATTATTGAACTGGGCGGTGATGTAAATGCCCAAGATAATAATGGCAATACCCCCGCCCACTTAGCTATAGGGGCCAATGAGGTTATTGATCGTTGTGGGCTATATTATAGGCCTCTTCACAAACCTTTTACACCTGTTGATATTTTTATCAAATTACGTAAGCACGGAGCTGATTTTAATATACAAAACAAATTGAAAAATTCTGTATTACACTGCGCTGCTATTGATAGGAATGTTGAAGTATGTAAATATTTGTTTTATAACTATGCAGGAAACACCCACTTGCAAAATGAGTATGGCCAGACCCCAAATACCTTAGTAGAATATTATAACTTACTACCTAATCCTTGGGATGAGTGGGACTCGGACTAATTTTTTTTTAACACCAGGAAATAATTATTACATTTTATCTAACGGCTTTAAGCCTAGAATATCAAAGCTTTTTTTCATGACTTTAGATGTATATTCACATAGAGCCAACCTTTCATTTTGCTCTATCGTCCCTTCTACCCTGCAGTCTCTGAAAAATACATTGAATCTGGTAGCAAGCTCATATAAATAATCACAAAGTCTGTTAGGCAGTAAATCTCTCGACATCATTTCCAATACTTCTGAAAACCTTGCTAAATGAATTCCTAGAGATACTTCTGACGGGTGTTTTAAATTAATTTTAGAACTTTTAATAATTCTATCAATATCAGAATCTATTTTTCTTTTAATACCTAAGATTCTTACATAAGAATAAAATAAAAATGCCGCGGTGTTGCCTTCTAAGGAAAGCATTTTATCATAAGAGAAAATATAATCACTTTGTCTGTGATTGGAAAGATCCGCATATTTAATAGCGCTTATTCCTAAATTAACAGCATATTTTTCTAAAGTCTCATTATCTGTATCTAATCTGTCTTTTAGTATTTTTTTAGCATGATTTACAGCTTCATATAATAGATCTATTAATCTTTCCGTCTCACCTGATCTTGTCTTGAATTTCTTGCCGTCTGCTCCTAGTACAACCCCAAATGTCACATGATCAAATTTTGTAATATTAGGATCTAGATATTTTGCTTTAACAACTAAAGGATAGATCATTTGAAAATGAAGGCTTTGACCCAAGTCCGTAATGATAATTATTCTATTTGCTTTTTCTATCTCGCAGCGATGTTTAAAAGCTGCAATGTCAGTAGAATCATAATTATATCCGCCATCTGATTTTTGGACCATAACCGGAAGAGGGTTTCCTTCTCTATTTTTAAATCCTTCTATAAAAACGCATTTAGCACCGTCTGATATTTCAATTAACTTTTTATCTTCCAGATCTTTTACAATTAAAGGAAGTTCATCATTATAAAAAGACTCTCCTCTTTCTTCTAACTGAATATCCAATAACTGGTAAATCTCTCGAAAAGCCGCTTTTGAAATCTCACATATTATATTCCAAGCATTGATAGCGGTAGCTTCTTTTTTTTGAAGGTTTACTACTTCTAATTGAGATTGTTTTTTAAATTCTGAATCTGAATCAAATAATTTTCTGGCCTCTTTGTACCATTTAGTTAAAACAACTAAATCAGCAGTCTCTTCTTTTGATAGTATTTTCGGCTGATGTTTTTTTAAATAATTGATAAGCATACCAAACTGAGTGCCCCAGTCTCCTATATGATTCAACCTTAAAACGTCATGACCTAAAAATTCAAATAGTTTAGCTAATGAATCCCCAATAATTGTAGACCTTAAATGACCGACATGCAGATCTTTGGCAATATTAGGAGACGAAAACTCCACTATGATCTTTTGTTTTTTCTCTAATTTTTTTGCTCCAAGCTTCGGATCATTCATATTGTCATTTAAAACATCGGATATAAAATCTTCTGCTAAAGTCAAATTAATAAAACCGGGTCCTGCTATTTCTATTTTAGAAAAAATATCTTTTAAATTTTCTTTAACATTTAAATTATTAACTATTTTATCAGCTATTTTTCTTGGATTTTCTTTTAAAACTTTTGCTAGCTTTAATGCGCTGTTGCACTGATAATGACCAAACTCCTGACTGCAGACCGCTACATCCGCAATAGATAATTTAGCATCTAAAATTTCATCAAAAGATTTTAAAATAGATTCTGTTAATCTATTTTGTAAGAAGCCTAAAAGATATGTTTTCATAGTAAATTATGGGTTAAATACTATGATGATAATATAACTTATCCTTTCTTTTTCCGATATTATATTCTAATTTATGCTTGGCTAACTGAATTGCAGCCTCATTCGTTGAAACATTATTTTTATCAGCTATTTTATAAATAGATAAAATTTCATTATAAATATTATCTGTTTTATCTCTCGGCGATCGTGGATTATAGCCATCTTTGTGAAGCTCTGCGGTCACATTTAAAAGACCGCCTGCATTAACAACAAAATCAGGGGCATATAATATATTTTTATCTTTTAAATCATAAGCATGCTGATGATTTAATAACTGATTATTGGCGCTACCCACCACAGCTTTGCAATCAAGCTGCTTAATAGTCTCATCATTTAAAATAGCTCCAATTGCACAAGGCGCAAAAACATCGCATTTTTCTTTATAAATATCTTCCGGTTTCACAGCTTTTGCATTATATTTCAAAGCTAGCTCATTTGCTAAATTTTCATTGATGTCACTAATAATTAAATCAGCTCCTTCCCAAAATAAATTCTCTAGTAAATAAAGACCAACATTACCTAGTCCCTGTATCGCAATTTTTTTACCTTTAGCAGAATCTGTTTTATATAAATAATTTAAAGTTGCATGAATACCTTTGTACACTCCCCAAGCAGTAAATTTTCCTGGATCGCCGCTACTATTTTTATGAGGAAGGCCCACAACATATTTAGTCTTTTGTCTTATCGTCATAACATCATCTGTAGTACAGCCCATATCTTCAGCACAAGTATATCTACCGTTTAAAGCTTCTATAGCTTCACCAAAAGCCAAGAGTAAATTTTTGTCTTTTTTTTGATTTTTCTTTAAAATAATAACACTTTTTCCGCCGCCTAAACCAACTTCAGCAACTGCAGATTTATATGTCATGCCTTCCGACAGTCTCAATACATCTTCCAAAGCTTCATCAAAAGTAGAATAATGTTTAATTCTTGTCCCTCCTAAGGCAACCCCTAAAGTAGTATTGTGAATCGCTACTATTGCTAATAGGTTTTCTTGTTCATTTGTTATTTTGTAAACTTCTTCATAACCGTTTACTTTAAGCTTTTCGAAAACAAGATTTGGATTAGTACTTTTAATTTCTTTATCTTGTTTTTTCTGCGTTAATGAGCTCATTTAGGACTCCTTAAAAATAAATTTTTAATTTATCTTCTTTATTTTAATATATTTATCTTCGAGTCCATATAGAATACCATTTTTTTAAGCTAAAATCAATTGAATAAATCCCTATCTACATAAAGGTATTTTGACTTGATAAAATATAACAGAAAGCATTAAATTTGTAGTTCAGCAAAACCATTTATTATTAACGATCTATAAATATTCAATACCTGAGGTAAAAATGACAGTAGTCATAAATGAAAAATTAAAAAAAGAAATATTAAAATTCATTAAATCCAATAAAAAAATTGATTTAATTGCGACATATTTATTCTATGTAGAAAAAAAATTTAATTTGAAACCTGTTTTATTTCCTCGTGAAAAAATGATTTACAAGAGCCTAGAAGACTTGATTGACCATCTAGAAAAAGCAAATGCCTTATACAGAGAGACTGAGATCAAAATACAGTTTGGCCAGGAAAGCGTAAATGAAGAAACTCAAAAAATTTATATATGTCCTTTTACCGGCAAGGTTTTTGGCGATAATACCCATCCTAATCCTCAAGACGCTATATATGACTGGGTATCAAAGTGCCCTGAAAATACAGAAAGAGTAGGAGGATTAAAAGCCAAGCGATTCTTCATATCGGAAGATCCGGAAATAATCAAAAAATATATTACAAAAAGAAAAGAACCTATTACCAAAACAGTTTATTCTTCAGCAATCACAGGAAAGCTGTTTAACAGCAAAAAAGCTGTCATTGAAGATTTTAAAAAGCACTATGTTAAACATTTAACTCTTTTTGAAGTTCAAAATCAAAATAGATTTCAAATAGAAGCTCATTTGCTTGAGCTTATACAAACTGAGCTTACGGAAGAAAAAATAGAAATGTTTGTAAAAGAGCTTTCTGAATATAAAGAATTCGGTCCTTATTTATCAAAATGGCTAAATTAATTTCATATATATCCAATTCTTGTGAAGAAACCTTGCAGTTCGGCAAAAAGCTTGCTGAAAAGTTAAAAAAAGGTTCTATTGTTGCATTTTTTGCCCCATTAGGAGCTGGCAAAACAACTTTAATAAAGGGCTTGGTACAATCTCTTAATGCTAAAATACAAGTTAATAGCCCTACTTTTATATACATGAACATATATGAAGCATCTCTACCAATATATCATTTCGATGTCTATAGGTTAAAAAATGAAGAAGATTTTTTAAATATGGGATTTGAGGAATATTTTTCATCTGATGGAATATGCTTGATCGAATGGGCAGAAAATATAGAACAGATCCTTCCTAAAAATATCCTTAAAGTTTACATAAGCCATCTATCAGAAAATCAAAGAGAAATTAAAATTTATGAATCTTAAATTTAAACAAATCCGATTCTTAAAAAGCATTTTCAATATTGAAGATATTGAAAATACAAACAAAACAGAAATAATAATTACCGGTAGATCTAATGTCGGCAAATCTTCTTTGATAAACCACCTTTTTAATAATAAAATAGCCAAGACTTCCTCTAAAGCCGGTAAAACACAATCTATCAATCATTTTCTAATTGATGAAAAAATAATATTATCAGATCTGCCTGGTTACGGCTATGCGAAAAGATCAAAAAAAGATCAGGAAAAATGGTCTGAAACAATTGATCATTACTTAAATCACAACCAAAACATTAAATGCATTTTACTTTTATTGGATTCCAGAAGAGTTGTATCTAAAGAAGATCTAGCTTTTATCAATTGGCTGAATTTTTACAAAAAACCAACTATTTTAATATTTACAAAAACAGATAAGCTTAAAAAAACAGAGCTTGAAAAAAATATTCAGACAAATCTAAAAATCTTAAAAAATAATAATGTATCTATTTTTTCCGATCATATAGAATATTCTATAAATTCAAAAAATTGCATGATTCCATTAATAAAAAAAATAAATGAAGTAATATGACTTTATTAGATGAAGACAAATTTGTATGTATTGATGTAGAAGCAACAGGGTTGGATCCTGAAAATGATAAAATAATAGAAATTGCAGCCTGCAAATTTACATTAAATAATGTTATAGAACAATTTGATACCTTAATAGATCCTGAAATGCCCATACCGGAAATATCTAAGAATATCCATAATATTTCAGATGAAATGGTTTTAAACAAGCCCAAGATCAAAGACATTCTGCCCAAGCTTTTTGAATTTTCCCAAAATCATATAATCATTGGACATGGAATACGATTTGATATTGCTATAATTGATAGTGAAGCTAAGAGAAATGGGCTTAATAGTCCTTTATCCCATTCTAAACTGATAGACACTTTAAGACTTGCACGCTTGTATGGAGAAAGCCCCATAAATTCTTTAGAAAGTTTAAGAAAGCATTTTAATATTGAATTTGAGGGAGCTCATAGAGCTTTAAATGATGTTATTGTAAACATAGAAGTTTTCAAGCATTTAACAAAATCATTTACTACAACAAAACAGCTTTTTCAAAGACTGCAAAAACCTGTTTTATTAAAAAACATGCCTCTTGGAAAACATAAAGGCAGACCTTTTAGTGAAATCCCACTTGAATACCTTAAATGGGCGGCAGGAAAAGATTTCGACGAAGATCTTTTATATTCGATAAGATCTGAGATCAATACCAGAAAAAAGAAAATCAATTTCAAACAGGCATCTAATCCATTCCAGGCTCTTTAATTTCTTGACTTATCCTACTTAGCTATTTATAAATTTATAGATATATTTAGGAGTTTTTATGAGCAAACTTACAATTCAAGATTTAGATTTAAATAATAAAAAAGTATTAATGAGAGTAGATTTCAATGTACCATTAAATCAAGACTGCACAATAGCAGACGACACCAGAATAAAAGCTTCTTTAAAATCCATAAAATATATTCTAGATCATAACGGCTCTTTAATATTAATGAGCCATTTAGGTAGACCTAAAGGAAAAAAAGAATCTAAATTATCTTTAAAGCCCTGCGCTAAAAGACTTAGTGAACTTTTGGGACAAGAGGTGAAAATGGCTCCTGACTCAATCGGTAAAGATGTTGAAAAAATGGCAAAAAAATTAAAAACGAAAGAAATTATGCTTCTAGAAAACTTGAGATATTATGAAGCAGAGGAAAAACCAGAAAAAGATCCCTCTTTTGCTGAAAAATTATCTAATTTAGCTGATATTTATATTAATGATGCATTTGGAACAGCTCATAGAAAACACTCTTCTACATATACCATTACAAAATATTTTCCTAACAAAGCCGCTGCTGGATTTTTATTAGAAAAAGAAATTAATTTTTTAGGCAACAATATTAAAAATCCAAAACGTCCATTTTTTGCTATAATAGGGGGCGCTAAAATATCCACAAAAATTGGAGTCCTTTTAAACTTAGCAGACAAGGTAGATGCTTTATTTATTGGCGGCGCCATGGCATATACCTTTTTAAAATCAAAAGGTATAGATGTAGGAAACTCTTTAATAGAATTAGATAGATTAAAAGATGCAAAAAAAGTAATGGAAAAATGTAAAAAAAGAAACATTGAGCTCTATCTGCCAACAGATATAGTGATCGCTGATGATTTTAAAAATAATGCAAATAAAAAAATCATTTCTTCATCCGAAAACATACCTCAAAATTTTGAAGGCATGGATATTGGACCTGATACTATAAAAAAATGGTCCGAATTACTAAAGCAGGCTAAGACAATATTATGGAATGGACCTTTAGGAGTCTTTGAGTTAGAAACTTTTGCTGTAGGCACTAATTCTATAGCAAAGGCAATAGCTGATACTTCTGCTATTTCAATAATTGGAGGCGGAGATTCAATCTCCGCTATTAATAAATTAGGTATTGCTGACAAATTTTCTCATATTTCTACAGGAGGGGGAGCTTCTTTGGAATATATAGAGTTTGGAACGCTACCCGGAATTGAAGCTTTATCAGATAAAAAATAAAAAATATTTTAATAAAAAAATCTTATAACCTTCTAGATTAAATATAAAAAATTTTAAAATTCCTTTCTTTGCACAAAATGTTGGAAAAAAGCTATAATTAAGCTATCAAATTTATACAAAGCGTTGTAAAAAACACGGTGTCTAATAAAAATTTTATCTTGCTAACGGCAAGAACCAAATTTTTCTTTTCAAACCACTTATTACACATTCTTGCGCACAAAAAAATAATAAATAATAAACAAAAGTTATGTCCATATGTCTAGCGATATTAAATTCGGTAAAATAAGATCTTTTATTTGGCCTATTCATAGAAATGAACTAGGCAAGTTCATTCCAATGTTTTTAATGTTCTTCCTGATTGCCTTTAATTACAGTCTTTTAAGATCAATTAAAGATCCTTTAATTGTAACAGCACCTTTTTCTGGAGCAGAAGCTTTGCCGTTTCTTAAAGTTTGGGCGATATTGCCTATGGCTTTATTAATGACCTATATATTTACTAAACTGTCCAATAAAT
Source organism: Chlamydiales bacterium (assembly GCA_028278035.1). GTDB lineage: Bacteria > Chlamydiota > Chlamydiia > Chlamydiales > SM23-39 > JANQFC01. The sequence continues at coordinate 33,940 of JANQFC010000032.1, read as the reverse complement.
ATTCTCAAAAAAAAGTATTTAATTTAATTACAGTGATTTTTTTAACCTTTTTTGGTATTTTCACATTTATTTTATATCCTTTAAGAGAATTCTTACATCCGAATGCTTTTGCCGACAAAATACAAACCCTTCTCCCTCAGGGGTTTAGTGGAATGATAGCTGTTTTTCGAAATTGGACTTTAACTTTGTTTTATGTAATGGCCGAATTATGGGGAACAACAATAATGACCGTATTATTTTGGGGGTTGGCAAATGATAGAACATCAATAAAAGAAGCCAAGAGATTCTACCCTCTTTTGGGAGTAGGAGCCAATGTCTCGGGTATAGTATCGGGACAGGCCGCGGTCTTTTTATCCAACAATAATTTTATCCCCGCTTTGTCTTATGGTAACAATGCATGGGAACAGTCGATCTTGTTCGTGAATATAATTATTATAATATCCGGTTTAGCGATAATGGGAATATTTAGATATTCAAACAGCAAAACAATTGAAAATAAAGATCTTACCACTGTATCCCAAGTTAAAAAACCCAAGAGCAAAATATCGCTTCGTCAAAGTTTTGCCTATCTTGCTAAATCAAAATATTTGATATGTATTGCTGTAATTGTTTTGGCCTATAATTTAACTACCCATATTATCGAAGTAGTTTGGAAAAACCAAATTAAGCAATTATATCCTAACCCTTCTGACTTTAGTGCTTATATGGGCAATGTAATGACAATGATCGGAGTTTTTGCAACTCTTATATCCCTTTTCGTTTCCGGCAATTTTATTAGAAAGTTCAACTGGACAATAAGTGCACTAGTTACTCCTATTATAGTATTGGGAACAGGGATATTATTCTTTTCATTTTTTATTTTCAACGAATCCAAGATGCTAGGCTTAGCAACTCTTTTAGGCTCAACTCCTTTAGCCTTAAGTGTACTTTTTGGATCAATGCAAAATTGCTTGAGCCGAGCTTGCAAATATACCCTATTTGATGCAACTAAAGAAATGGCATATATTCCTCTAAATAAAGAAAGTAAATTAAAAGGAAAGGCTGCAATCGATGGGGTCGGCTCAAGACTCGGAAAGTCATCCGGTTCATTTTTAACTTCCGGTCTTTTAATTACTTTTTCAACTCTTGGAGCGTCAGCTCCATATATAGGAATAATCTTTATCGTTATTTTAGCAGTTTGGTTAATATCTACAGGTTCATTAGGTAAACAATTTAATGCTTTAATTGCTCAAAAAGAGAAAGTTACTATCAAAGAAACCGAAAAATCTATTGAGCAGTTGGCTCAGGTTAAAGAAGGCACTGATATAAAAGACTATTATCCTTTCAATACGCCCAAAAAAGAAGAAGTTAAAAAACCCTAATAATCAACTGTTTAAATAATTAATTTAATTAAACACACCTTATTTTTAATTCTTTTAATTGCCAATATTATAATTTTTAATTTGAAAAATAATATTAATTCCTCTAATAATAATGTATAGAGGGAGAAGAATCATGAAAAACTTTATTTTATTAGCAATTTCTGCTGTTTTGTTTATTTCAGCTGAAGCATCACCTGATTTAATAAAAAACTCTCAGCCTCAATCGAAAGAGGCCACTTATCAATTAAATCAAATAGATAACAAAATTCAAGAAACTGAAAACACGCTGAACGACTTAAATAAAAACGCAAATACCTTAGAAAATGTAATATTAAATACAAAAAATCAGTATTCATCTGCCAAAGAAGCAAAAAAAATAGAATTACAACAAGACTTATTATCCCAGAAAGTAGCATCAGATAAAAAAGTGATGAAGCAAAAAAACACCTTAAAAGATTTAGAAAACAGACTCAAAGAAATACAATTAGCAGAAAACGAAACCAATAAAATAAAAGAAAAAATCTCTTCTTTAAAAGATCAGTTAACAAAATTACAAGTAACAGCAAAACAATATAATAAGCTGTTAACAGTCGATAATGTAGATCCAATTAATAAAAAGTATTCAGAAACAAGACAAAGACTTAATGATTTAAAAAAACAGTTAAACAAATCTAAAAGATCCGAAAAGCTCATTGCTAATTTAAATGTAATGATAGAAAATCTGGAAACAAAGGTCATTGTTTTAAAGAATAATTTAAATGAATACGAACAGATCAAATCCCCTAATGCAAAAATTAACCGTTTTATAGAAGATACCCATCAGGCCATTAGAAACTCTCAATCACAAATTGTTTTTTTAAACAAAGAACTGGTCACAGCACAAGAATACGCTGCGCAAAAAGATTCTTTAGAACAAGAAATCACCCAAGCTGAACAAGATATGCAGCATTTATCTAACGATATCGCATACAGCAGTATTAATGACTTAAAAATTGACACACAAAATAAAATTGAAGCTTTAAAAAATGAGACAGATAAAGAAATCAAGAATATAAATATCGATTTATCTTATCTTCAACAAGACCTTAAAAAATTAGAAAAAGAAACATCTTATAAAAATCAAATAACTACAGAACTACAAAACTTGAAAAATGAAAATAATAAATTTACAAAGAATTTATTCTTATCATTTTTAAAAGACAAGATCTCTTCTTTAAAAAGCAAAGTAGCAACCATAAAAGATTATAGTACTAAACAGCATAATTTAAAAAATGCATATCTTGCTTTAAAAAATTTAACATCTAACTATTTTGTTAAAAACGAGTCTTTACATAAAGCGAAAAATGAACTGGATCATATAAGCGCTGAAAAAAACAAACTTTCTAAAAACCAGCACGAAATAGACAAACACATCAAAATAGCTAATAAAAAATACTCAGCATCTAAAAATTTATTTTTAGAAATAGAACACCAATATAAAGAAAAACAAAATGAAATTATTGCTCTAAAAACTGACAGTAAAAAAATCGAATTATTAAAATTGGATATTAGTGTATATTATAAACAAAAAACAAATATTCAAAATGAGCTTAATAGAATTGACAGTGAAATATCTCAAATAAATAACACACCTAATCGAGAAAAAGTCAACACTTTTAAAGATAAACTACAAAATGCTGTTAATGAAATTGAAATAAAACATAAATTAAAAGCTTACAAAGAAGAACAGAAAAAATTAAATACAGAACTCAATAAAATTAACAACGAAATCAAAAAGCTCAATACTCAGCACAACCAGCTTGTAAAAAATAATAATTCAGAATCTGAAAAAGCCAATAAACAAATGACTTCATTGAAAATAGATATGCAAAACAAAAAAGCTATATTAGATGAAAATCATAAAGAATTGTCCCAGCTAATTAACACAAAACAAAACATTGATCTGAATTTAACGTCTACCGCCAAACTTGAAAATGAAAAAGCTAAAGAAGTTCAAAAATTAGAAAAACAAACAGCAAACGCTGAATCAGATTTGAAAAAACAAGAACAAAATGTTAAAAATATTGAAAAAGAATCCGTAGCTTGGAAAATAAAAATAATTAAAATTAGATTTTAAAGCATAAATTACTTATTTTAAATAAATTACTTGATAATTCCCTTCCAAGGCACCTCGCTAATTAGCTTTATTTTATCAACTAAAACTGCTAAAATTAAAAAATTACAAATTTTTCTTTAATTATTATTATAATTAGATTATTTGATAAATTAAAGACGATCAAAAAGTTTACATATATGGAAAGTATCATTAATTTACTTTTTGAGCACGCAGGGCATGCTCATTGGATAATATTTGGTTCATTACTTTTAGCAGGACTCAATCTTCCTATCAGTGAAGATTTCATGATAATAATCAGCGCAATATTAGCTTCAAACGTTATCCCTGAAAATAAATATCTATTATTCTCAGCTGTATTTTTTGGGGCTTATTTATCCGATTGGATGATTTATTGGATTGGCAGAAGCTTAGGGCTAAAACTATGGCAGTTCAAATGGTTTAAAAAAACCTTCCCCAAAAGAAAACTTTCAAAAACTAAACTTTTTTATAAAAAATACGGATTTTTCACTTTATTGATAGGTAGATTCATTCCTTTTGGCGTAAGAAATTGTCTTTTTTTTACCGCAGGTCTTTCTAGAATGCCTTTTGGAAGATTTGTTATAAGCGACGGTCTGGCTTGTTTGATATCAAATTTAACTTTATTTTATATCGCTTTTACTGTTGGAAATAATTATCAGGCAGTATTCGCTTATTTAAAAAAGATAAATTTATTAATATTTGGTGCCTTTATTGTGACTATAATTACCCTGATTTGTTATTATAAAAAGAAAAAACAAAAATCAAGATGTTAACAATATCTAACATTTTATCAGCAGTTAGAATTCCTCTAGCCTTTTTATTTTTAAATACCAATCCATATGTTCGTTTAACAGCAATTGTTTTTGCTATGATTACAGACAGTATCGATGGGTATTTTGCAAGAAAATATAAATCAGCTTCTAAATTTGGAGCATTTTTTGATCCGGCAATGGACAAGTTCTTTGTATATTTCGCTCTTATAGTTTTATTTTTCGAGTCTCAAATACAGCTCTGGCAAGGTTGCTCCATGATAGCTAGAGATTTTGCTGTAATAATTTTTGGCACTTATTTAGTCACTACTAAAAGATGGGCAAAATATGAAGTTCAAGCTATAAGATGGGGCAAGATAACTACAGCCATGCAATTTTGTGTTTTAATGGGACTTACTATGAACTTTCATTTTGCTTGGTATGTATACAGTTTATTTATTGTCCTTGCATGTCTTGCTCTAATAGAATTATTTACAACGGCTCGCTATAAATCTGCAGTTTAGTTTTTTTCAATTTCAATAGTAGTGGTAGGAAATGGAATGTTTGCACCGAATTTGGTTAAAATGTCTTTTGTTTTAAATAATATATCCTGTTTAAGCTGCATAAAATCTTTATAACTTGTAAGAATAGTGTAAGCCTTTATTTCTATGTTCAAGGCATAATCTGAATAAGTAGTAAAATAAACATAAGGAACATATCCTTTATCAATATTTTCTTCATTGTTTAATAAAGTTCTTATTTCTGCTATTATTTGAGGAATTTTAGAAAAGTCTTTATACCTTATGTTAATTTTTTCTTCGATTCGTCTATGAGTCATTCTTGTTCTGTTTTTAATACAAACTGTAGAAAATAAAGAATTAGGAATATAGACAGGCACTTTATTCATTTCGCGAATACAGGTATTATACCAACCAATATGTTCAATATGACCTGTTATTTTTTGATTAGGAATCTCTACTATATCTCCATTAGCAAAAGGCCTATTTAAATATATCATCAAACCACCAAAGAAATTTGCAATAACATCTTTACCAGCAAAACCAATAGCTGCAGCTCCAATTCCACCAAATGTCATCAATGGCACTATATTCAAACCTAAAATTTCCAATACAACTAATATCGCAACAAAACCTATTGCAATAGAAATTATTTTTCCGATGAAATCAACAGATCCCCTGTCTATCATTTTCTGCCATTTTCTAATAACCATCTGCTGAATTTCTTTTTTCCATCTAATCAACAACCATGAGATATCTAGAACAATAAAAATATTTCTTGTCAGATTGATATATTTAATAAAATCAGATACATGAAACCTATTTAGTAAAACATTTATTATATATGAAAGAGCTAAAATCCAGACCAGAACTTTAATCGGTCTATGAAAAATATAAGAGATCTGTCTTTTCCAATCATATTTTGTGGGATGAGATTTTTTTTTGATGTATTTTAATATGTGTGATAAAATCATATTAATAAAAAATAAAAGAAAAATACCGATTAAAACTTTTAAAATCCAAATATGTTTTCCAAAAAACCCCCAAATAACTTGCATGTTTTAATATCTCCTTTCTATTTATTGTATTACAAGGAGTTTACTTTAAAGTAAAGTAAAGGGTATTGTATTAGAAAAAATTAAAAAGGACAGTTTATTATGGAAATAGCAAAAGAATCTATTTTTATATCAGCAATAAGATCATTTTTTAATACCCTTTTGGGAGCTGTTGGAGTATTTATTGCAATAATTCCATTTATACTTTTTATTACTATATTTTCATCAGATAAAAGTGAGCTTACTAAAACAAAATTGGAAATACTTCCTGATTTAGAAGGAAATATGAAATATTTACCGACTAATACTCCTGCAGTGTTACAAATAAATGTTCACGGAATTATCGGTGATATTGATTTCAGTCCTAAAGATGTAGAATACCAATTAATAGAATCCAGAAAAGGCCTTTTAAAAAATAATAGAATAAAAGCTATTTTACTTCATATTAACTCTCCGGGCGGAACAGAGTTAGCAACAGATGATATTTATCGCAATTTAATGGTATATAAAGAAAAGTTCAAAGTTCCCATATATGCATATGTTGACGGATTTTGTGCTTCCGGCGGTTTTTATATAGCTTGCGCTGCTGAAAAAATTTATGCGAGTCCTATGAGTATTATTGGATCAGTTGGAGCACGTTTTGGTCCATTTTTTAATTTCACAGAACTATTAGAAAGATACGGCATTGAAACAAAGACTCTAATAGAAGGTAAAAATAAAGATATGATGAATCCTTTTAGAAAATGGAAACCTAATGAAGATGAATCTTTAAAAGTAATAAATGCTTATGGTTATAACAGATTCGCAGACATTGTATCAAAAGCCAGAAATATTGATAAAAATATATTGATGAATGAATACGGCGCTAATATATTCGATTGTCAAAAAGCTGAAGATATTGGTTATATTGACTATGCCCAAAAATCTTATAATGATGCTTTATCAAGTCTGTTAAAAGAAGCTGATATTGACAGTGAAAAACCTTATCAAGTTGTAACTTTGTTACCTAAAAGGCACTGGCTTTTGCCTTTTCAGCAAACAAGCACAAATACAATCGTAAATATTATAAAAGGAGTATATAGCTCTTTAAAAAGCTCTCAATCTAACAGTAATTACCTATATGAATAAATATGGATAAAATATTTATAATAGACGCAGTCAACTATTTATTTAGATCTTACTTTGCTATTGGCCCCATGACCAATAGCAAGGGAATATCCACAAGTGCTCTTTATGGATTTATCAGATCATTAAATAAAATAATCAAAGATTTTTCTCCAAAATACATGGTTGCAATTTTTGACGGCCCAGATTCTAAACAATCTAGAACCGAGGTCTTTGCTGATTATAAAATGCATAGAAAAAAAGCTCCTGACGATCTATATCCTCAGTTTCAAATGGCCGCAGACTTTTGTGAATTAGCCGGAATACCAACTTTATGTATTCCCAATTATGAAGCAGACGATGTTATGGCAACTGTTGCCAAATGGTCTGAAAAACAAAAATTTTTCACTTATCTTTGCACAAGCGATAAAGATCTATTTCAGTTAATCAATGATAATATAGTTGCTTTGAATGCTCATAAAGATAATTTGATTATGGATTCTGAAAAAGTGAAAGAAAAATTCGGAGTTAATCCAAACCAAATATTAGATTATTTATCTATTGTAGGAGATGCTTCGGATAACATTCCTGGAATACAAGGTTTTGGTCCTAAAACAGCCTCTCAACTTTTAAATGAATTTAAAACTTTAGAAAATATTTATTCCAATATTGAAAAAATATCCTCTAAAAAAAGACAGGAAGTATTAATTCAAGAAAAACAAACTGCTTTTTTAAGTAAAAAACTAGCAACTCTGCATTTAAACGTACAAATCCCTACAGAAAAAAATTTTTATTTTATAAAACCTAAAAAAGCAAAAGAATTAGAAGATTTTTATAAAGAAATGAATTTTTTATCTCTTCTTCAGGAAAAAAATATTAAAGAAGATAAAAAACAACTAATAGAAAAAGTAAATTATATTCTTATAGACGATGAAAAAAAACTGCAAACTTTGATTCAAAAATTATCTACTGAGAAAGAAATCGCCATAGATACAGAAACTACTAATCTAAAACCTATGCAGTCTGAGCTTGTTGGAATAGGTCTGTGTACAAAGCCTCAAGAAGCTTTTTATATACCATTGAACTCAAATATAGCACCTAAAACTGTTTTATCTTTAATTAAAGAACTTTTAAAAAATGAAAAAATACAGTTTATCGGTCATAATATCAAATATGATTATCACGTATTACTAAACTATGATATTGAAATAAAAAATATCGGCTTTGATACATTATTAGCATCTTATTTATTAAATCCCCAAAATAGAAGACATAATTTAGATTTACTTACTTTAGAAAAGTTTAATTTCACCAAAACTTCTATTAAGGATTTGATTGGAGAAGGCAAGAAACAAATCTGTATGAAAGAAGTAGATATTGATAAAATCACCAACTATTGCTGTGAAGATGTAGATTTTACATACAGATTAAAACTTTTATTTGAAAAAGAAATTAAAACTAAAAAATTAGACAAAATTTTATATAATATCGAACTTCCCCTTCTTCCTGTATTAGTTAAAATGGAAAGAAATGGTATTTATTTAGACACTAATAAATTATCCGACATGTCACAAGAAGTGCAAAAACAATTAACTCAAATTGAAGGAGAAATATTTTCAGAAGCGGGAAAAGAGTTTAATATAAATTCACCAAAACAATTAAGTGAAGTCTTGTATATTGATTTAGGTCTTACTCCTCCTAAGAAAAAAAGCTCTAGTTTTTCAACAGCGGCAGGGGTTTTAGAAAAATTAAAAGGAAAATCTCCTATAATAAATCATATTATAAGATATAGAGAACTTCAAAAATTACTCTCTACATACATAGACGCCATTCCAAAACAGATCAACCCAAATACTAAAAGAGTACATACAAGTTTTAATCAATCAATAACAGCTACCGGAAGATTGTCTTCTCAAAATCCAAATTTACAAAATATTCCAATCAGAACAGAGGAAGGAAAAAAAATAAGAGAAGGATTTATTCCTCAAAAAAATGGCTGGTGCTATTTATCGGCAGATTACTCTCAGATTGAACTAAGACTTTTAGCGCATTTCAGCGAAGATCCTCTATTATTAAACGCTTTTCTAAAAGGAGATGACATCCACGCATATACAGCATCTTTAGTATATCATGTCCCTATTGAAGAAGTGACTAAAAAAATGAGATATTCAGCAAAAGCTGTTAATTTTGGAATTTTATATGGACAAGGCCCCTTTGGACTTTCCGAACAAATAAATGTGCCATATAAAGAAGCTTCTTTATTTATCAAAACATATTTCGAAAGATATCAAAAGGTAAAACAATATTTAGAAGAGTGTAAAAATAATATTAAAAAAACAGAAATAGCTTATACTATAACCGGAAGACAAAGGCCTATTCCTGAAATTAACAATAAAAACCCTATAATCAAGCAAGCAGCCCAAAGACTTGCCATCAATACTCCTCTTCAGGGGACAGCAGCGGACATAATAAAAATGGCAATGATAGAAATTGACAAAGATATTAGGCAAAAAAATCTACAAGGTTATATGATACTTCAAATTCATGATGAATTATTATTTGAAATACCTAACAATGAGCTTGATGTATTTAAAAAAATAGTAAAAAATAAAATGGAAAACGCTTATCCGCTCAAAGTTCCCTTAATAGTAGATATGGAAATTGGAAAAAATTGGTCAGAATGTTAAAATTAATTAAAATTGCATTAACAGGTAGTATTGCCTGCGGTAAATCTACAGCCCTTAAAATTTTCAAAAAAAATGGTGCATATATAGTCAGCGCAGATGAAATCGTGCATAAAATGCTGAAAGAAGATGAAAAATTAAAAGAAAAAATAATAGATTTATTAGGAAGTAAGGTTGTAGAAAACAGCACATTAAATAGAAAAAAAATCGCTGAAATTGTTTTTGAAAATCCAGAACTTCTAAGAAAATTAGAAAAGCTTATACATCCAAGTGTTATAAAAGAAATTAAAGAAGAATCGCAAAAAGCAAAAAAGCAGGATTATAAATTATTTGTAGTTGAAATTCCCCTGCTTTTTGAAATGAAAAGGGAAATGTTTTTCAATATTATAGTATTAATTACCGCCAAAGATGAAATAGCAAAAAAAAGACACCAAGATGAAAGAGATTTTGTAAGAAGAAAAAATTTAATGATGCCTGTTGAAAAAAAAGAAAAATTATCAACTTACATTATTGATAATAATTCAACTATCGAAAATTTAGAAGAAAAAATTAACAAACTTAGTCAAAAATTAAAATAAACCCGGAAAAAAACATGAATGATTCCAAGGAAGAAAAACCAGAAAATAAAAAAGAAGCTAAAGAAAAACCAGTAAAATCACAAAAGCCAAAAAAAGTCATTAAGATTGCAAACCTACAACGTATGTCCATTGAAGAACTGCATAATTATGCCAAAAATATAGGACTGGAAAATCTAGGCTCTTTAACAAAATCGCAAATTGTATTTGATGTAGTAAAACTAATATCACAAAAAAATGAAGAAGTGTTATGTGGAGAAGGCGTTTTAGAAGTACTGCCTGATGGTTTTGGATTTTTAAGATCTCCTAACTATAATTATCTACCTTCAGCAGAAGATATTTATGTATCTCCTGCCCAGATTAGAAGATTCAGCTTAAAAAAAGGAGATACCTTATATGGAACCATCAGATCTCCAAAAGATAAAGAAAAATATTTTGCTCTATTAAAAGTTGACAAAGTAAACAACAAATCACCTGAACAGTTAAAAGAAAGAGTCTTATTTGAAAATTTAACTCCTTTGTATCCTTCTGAAAGAATTATAATGGAAACTTCAAAAGAAAAATTATCAACAAGAGTATTAGATTTAGCAGCACCTATCGGTAAAGGTCAAAGAGGTATGATAGTATCACCTCCAAAATCCGGTAAAACAGTGCTTCTTCAAAATATTGCCAATGCCATAGAAAAAAATAACCCCGAAGTTTATTTAATTGTACTTCTTATAGATGAAAGGCCTGAAGAAGTAACTGATATGATCAGAAGCGTTAAAGGAGAAGTTGTCTCTTCTACTTTTGATGAACCGCCTGAAAGACACGTTCAAATAGCTGATATGGTAATTGAAAAAGCCAGAAGATTAGCAGAAAGCGGAAAAGATGTAGTAATATTATTAGATTCATTAACAAGACTAGCTAGAGCATATAATACTGTACAGCCGCATTCAGGTAAAATATTAACAGGTGGTATTGATGCCAATGCTCTTCATAAACCTAAAAGATTTTTCGGAGCTGCTAGAAACATAGACCAAGGTGGTTCTTTAACAGTAATAGCTACAGCTCTAATTGATACCGGTTCTCGTATGGACGAAGTTATCTTTGAAGAATTCAAAGGTACAGGAAATATGGAACTTGTTTTAGACAGAAGATTAGCTGATAGAAGATTATTTCCAGCTATCGACATTATAAAAAGCGGAACAAGAAAAGAAGAGTTGTTATATCATCCGGCTGAGCTAGAAAAAATCTTCTTATTAAGGCAAGGTGTGGCTGATTTAACATCTGTGGATGCAATGAATTTAGTTTTAAGCAGACTGAAAAAAACAAATAGTAATGCTGAATTTCTTTTATCTATGAAAGAATAGCTTAACTTTATACAATAAAGTTTGGAGACAACTAACTAAATGGTAAGGCTATGCGAATAGTTTCTATTTTAACATCTACAGTTTTTGCATTTTTTATTGTTTCATGGGTATGGTTAAATTACCCTGAAACAAGATCTTGGATGAGTGAGCTTTTTTCTCAAAGAAATTTCAACACTTTAGAAATAAGATACACTGCTGAAACCATAATGGATACTTATAAAAAAGATCTTCTAAAAGATCCTAATCATACATATTTAGAACCGGACTTAAAATTTCATCCATATTTATTATTGGAAGTTAAATACACAAGATCTCAAGAAAAAACAGGTGAAGGAATCATTCTTTGGAGTTTAATAAATGGTGAAATGGTAATAAATACTAATTCTTGGGAAATGACACATGGTTTTAAAGACTGTATTGGATCAGGAGCTGATAAAAATGATTTTAAAATTATCAATTCTCTAGCCGGTAGAGGCGGAGCAATGGACAGAGAATCCTTATCCAAACAGTTAAATGTTGATAATGACATTTTAGACACATGGATTGATAACTGCAGAAGAAAAAATCTTATAGTCCAAAACGGCAATGATTACAGGCTTCATTTCCAAAACCCTAAAATGCAGGTGGTGCCGGAAACTAAATTCGATCAGAACATAGTATCAAAATCTGCTAAATTCGCATCCAGAATTACCAAAAGATTCAGACCATCTCAAATTGAAAATATAGCAAGATATGCCTTTGGCAAAGATTTTGCTATTAGAAAAAGAACAGAAATATATCTTCCTGTTTTTAGTATTGGAGTGCAAAATCCGGACGGCTCTCAAATGAGAATGCATTTCAATGCTTTGAACGGCAAAAAGCTTTCTCAGTCATTTGCTCTGGAATAATTTGAACAAAAAGTAAAAACGTTATAATATTTATAGCAACTTTTTGTGGAAAGATGGCTGAGTGGCCGAAAGCACGTCCCTGCTAAGGACGCATACCCGCAAGGGTATCGAGGGTTCGAATCCCTCTCTTTCCGTTTTTTTAATCTATAATAATTATTTTAAAACTACTATTTAATCTCTAATTTTTTAAGATTTGTATCTAGTTTTTATAAAAATTAAAATTTAACAAGGCATAACAATAGCAATCTCCTATTGCACCAAAAAGTAGTGATTCCTAAGTAATTAATGTAGACCGGACTTTATTATTATCGGCTTTATAAAATTATTAATAAAAAGCATATACGGACAAGACTTTGCGGCTTTGATATATAGTTAAATTTTTATCTAAAACAGTTATTATTAACAAATTTATAAAAAAATACATACTTCCCAAATTAATTGGGAAGTATGCTATATGAAATATATTAAAAATCGAATCTTACATCAAAAGTCAGACCATGCATGTACAGATCACCTAAAGAATCGTGACCTGTCGAAATCGGAGTAATTAAATTATAGTTTTGAGAAATAATGTGACGTATTCTATTTTGGTTCCAGTAAAATGAGATATCATACCCTAAAGACATATCAAAATGATATCCGTCATTACATCCAAAATATTTACCCCAGCCAAGGCCAAGGGATGTTCCGGCATAAGGATTTATTCTTTTTACATCATTGTTCTTGAAATGCTTTTCAATAAAATTAGCATCATCGCCTCTGGTATCATCCAGCTGAACCTTATAAAATTTTTGATAGAACAAGCTGGCATTCAAATCAAAAAATAATCTAAAACCGTATTGAAAAAGCCAGTTGAAATCCAGCTCTGCCATAGGTCCGATCAACCATGAATGAGTAGATGCAATAACTTCTGTTTGTGCTGCATTAATTGAATCAAAAACAACTTTCAAATTTTGTTCGATTTTCCCTCCTTTCAATCCGAAATAAGGTTTAAAGATAAGATTTCTGCTGGTATATATAGGTTTTCCCATGATAAGCTTGCCCATGTCATAATCAAACTCCCAGTTACCTGTAATACGATTAATACTTGGAGCACTTGTCACAAACCAGTATTGAATAAAATTACCGTCCGTATTAGCAATTTTATCAGCTTTATTTCTTATCCTTGTATATTCAGAATATATCTGCCAGTCAACATTATTTATATTAAAGCCAAGACCTATCTTAAAGCCCGGATTATACTCAAAATTCATTCTTACAGCAGTTTTTCTCTCTAGATCGTCCCCGACCCTTCTATTTTCTGCTAATGTCATATAATCTTGTTTTGCCTGCCAATATATAAATGAGCCCGTAACAAAAAAATCATATTTTCCGTTCACATCAATTCTACCCGGAAAATTAATAAGAGGAGTCATCTCCTCTTTCATTTTTTTGGGCTCTTTATAACAATTATCATTATAGTGCTTATTCGTATTATCATATGCAGATAATGAGCAGCATAAACTCAAGAGTACGGATAATGTTAATGTTATTTTTTTCATATCGATACCCCCAAATTGTTAAAAGTCAAATCTGACATTAATAGTCAATCCATGCAGTGAAAAATCCCCTATTGATTCCATAGCAGCAATAAATGAATTTGAATTAACATTTCTATCAATTAAATTGGCCATCATGTTCTGATTCCAATAATAATCAATCTCATATGCTGCAAAAATATCAAAGTGCATTTTTTGCCTAATAAAATATCTTCCCCAACCAAGCCCCAAAAGACCAGAAAGGTTTGGCCTTAAAAAACCTTCTTTATTATCAGAGAAGTTTTTATTTGGAGCTGTTGAATCACTAGGATCATTTAATCTAGCTGCTATTTTCTTATATTTTTGGTAAAATAAAGAAGCATTTAAATTAGCCAAAAATCTGAAATCACAGCCTAAATGCCAGTCTGTATTAAATAATAATCTAGGACCTACCAACCAAGAAGTTGTTTTCACATTATTAGTTCTAGTAGCAGTAGTCGATGTATAAGTAATGTCATACTTTTGATCTAACCAACCACCCTTAAGACCAAATCCCGGTAAGAAAACTAATCTCTTACCAACATAATATGGTCTTCCTAAATTTCCTGTTATCATATCATATTCATATTTCCAAGAAGCTCTTGAAGAAGTGATCCCTGTATCAGAAGTAATAAACCAATGTGGTATTAAATTATGTCCTGATGCTGCAGTCCAACTTCGGCTGCTTGTCTCATGAATTCTCGTATAATCCGCAAATAATGTCCAATTGTCATGTTTGAAATATCCCCCGATCCCTACTTTGAAACCAGGTTCATAATCAAAGTCCATGCGAACAGTATTTCTTGTATTGATTTGACTTACAGTAATACTGTCTTCTCCTAAAGCAAGACCGTCCTGCTTACCTTGCCAATAAATAAAAGCAGCACTTAAATACATCTTAACACCATTCACATTGATCTTAGCTGTTTCATTATAACCTGATGTTATAACATCATCTTTGATCATATGCCCTGAATGTGTCCTATAAGGCTTTTTCTTAGGCATACTTGACATATTATTATGCATATCATTATGCATGTCATTATAATTTGCAATTTCATTTGCAGCTACTGGACTAGACTGTTCAACCACCTCGAAATTATTACGTATTATTTTTTCCTGACGATTGAACACACTATGTCTTGAATAGTGCCTTTTATTTTTATCTTTATTGTTGCTGCAAGAAGCAATAATTCCTATTACCCCCAAAATTAAAGCAGCTGTATAAATAGTTTTTTTAATCATTTTTCTCCTCCCTATAAAATAGGAAAATTAATATATTTCTCCTTAATTCTGTTAATAAGTTACTTATAATAATTAAGTCAATAATAATTATAATTAAGGTATTTCAAGAAATCCTTTTATTGAAAAAATCCTATTTGTTAACCTGATAAGAAAAACAAATTTCAAGCTTATGGCCAAAAAAAATTTCAAGATAAAGACAGCTCCTAATTCCAAAGAAGCTGAAATGATGGTTTTAGGATGTATGTTAACTAACGTCAACAGTTTAAATATCGCATCGGATGCTCTGGATGATGGTGATTTTTATTATTCCGAGCACAAAAATATCTTTAAAATATTAAAAGAAGCATATAAAAAAGACAGACCGGCAGACGTACATATTGTTGCTGAAGAGCTAAAAAAAGAAAATTTATTAGAAGAGATCGGCGGTATTTCATATTTAACTACTTTGGCCCAATATGCAGGGACTTCGGCATATGTTGAAGAATACGTCAACATAGTAAAAGAAAAATCCATATTAAGACAAATGCTCGAAGCTACTCAAATCATTCAAAAAAATATCTTGGAAGAGCCTAAAGATGTAAATGACGCTTTGGACGATGCCCAAAAAAGCTTTTTTCAAATATCTCAAAATGTAAATGCCCATGAAGGCTCTTTAATTAAAGATATTTTATCAGGATTAAGAGCAGAATCTAACATCCCATATTTAAAAGAACTTCAGGAAAAACAGGAAAAATACTTACAAAGAGGACCTGATGATATTGGAATTACTGGTGCCCCTACTCATTTTATTGATTTGGATAAAATGATAAATGGTCTAGGAAATTCCAACTTAATGATATTAGCGGCAAGACCTGCAATGGGAAAAACTGCCTTGGCATTAAATATTGCAGAAAATATCTGTTTTAAAAATGATCTTCCTATCGGCCTTTTTTCTTTAGAGATGTCAGCTGAGCAGCTGTTACACAGAATTATCTGTTCTCAATCTGAAGTAGAATCCGAAAAAATTAAAACAGGCTCTTTAGACGGAAATGATTATCAGAAAATAGTATCTTGCGTAAATCATATCCAAAATAAAACGATGATAATCGATGATCAGCCTTCTTTAAAGATCACAGATCTTAGGGCAAGAGCTAGAAGAATGAAAGAAGCTTTTGACATTGGCTTTTTGGTTATTGATTATCTTCAACTATTAACAGGCTCAGGCAATCTGCGTTCTATGGAAAACAGACAAAACGAAATTTCAGAGATTTCCAGGATGTTGAAAAATTTAGCAAGAGAATTAAATATTCCTATACTTTGCTTATCTCAGCTTTCCAGAAAAGTAGAAGAAAGACAAGGGCATCGTCCTATGATGAGTGACTTAAGAGAGTCGGGTTGTTTAACAGGAGATGCTTTAATTAAAGATGCAGATACAGGAAAACTTCACACAATAAAAGAATTAGCTGAAAGAAAAAAACAAAAACCAGTAAATGTTTATGCAGTTGACAATGAATATAAAGTAAAAAAACATAAAATGATCAAAGCTTTTTACTCAGGTAAAAAAAAGGTTTTTAAATTAACAACACAATCAGGAAGAGAAATTAAAGCAAGTGCAAATCATCCTTTTTTGAAATTAAATGATTGGACAAGATTAGATAAATTAACAATTGGAGACAGAATTGCCCTTCCAAGAAACTATTTAACGGAATCTACAACAAATCCTCTTTCCAAAGATGAATTAATACTATTAGCCCATTTATTAGGAAATGGATGTATTTTACCAAACCAACCTTATCATTATATAAGTTGCGATCTTGAAAATATTGACTATGTAAAGAAATGTGCTAAAAAACTGTTTAATATTGAATCTAAATTAGTAAAACAAAAAAAATGGTTTCATATCTATTTAAAATCTCCTATTCATTTAACTAATAAAAAGTATCACCCAATTACTAATTGGTTTAATCAATTAGAAATCACAAGAGAAAGATCTTATAATAAAAAAATACCTAAAAGAGTATTTGAATGTGATCAAAAAAGTAAAAGTCTTTTTTTAAAACATTTATGGGCTACAGACGGTAACATTAGTTTCAAAATATTAAAAAACAAAAAACCTTCCAGTAATATTTATTATGCTAGTTCAAGTAAACAATTATCTGAACAAGTTCAACATCTATTACTAAATATTAACATTCAAAGTACATTGCAAACTATTATATCTAATCGTGGTTATCGCAATATGTATCATGTGAATATCCAAGGCAAAGTAAATCAAGAAAAATTCTTAACAACCGTAGGATGTATTGGACAAAAAGCTAAAAACATCCCACAATTATTAAAATATTTAAAAGAAATAAAAAGCAACACTGATAGAGATATTATTGATAAAGAAGCTTGGATCACAATTATTAAAAAAGCTAAAAATAATGCAAAATTAAGTTGGCGTGATATTTGTAAAAAACTTGACATATCATATGGAGGCACGTCTTTATATAAATCAAGAATATCAAGAAATAGAATGCTCAAACTATATACTATTTTAAAAGATAAAAAGATCCTTCAATTAGCTCAATCCGATATATATTGGGATAAAATTACTTCAATAGAAGAGCTTGGAATAGAAGATGTTTATGATGCCACTGTTGAAGATGTTCATAATTTTGTAGCAAATGATATAATTGTTCATAATAGCTTGGAACAAGACTCAGATTTAATATTCTTCTTATTGAGAAGAGAATATTATGATCCATATGATAAACCGGGACAGGCCGAATTAATTGTCGCTAAAAACCGACATGGCGCTGTAGGATCTGTGAATTTAACATTTAGAAAAGAAATAGCCAGATTTGATAATTATACTCCTCTTCATTCGGAAAAAATTGAAGATAATGAAGAAGCTTTTGCAGATTTTACTCCCGACAATTAAATTATTCTTAACCAAAGCTTTTCACCATATATAAATAACATCCAATATATTGGTGTTAATTTATTTTTATATGAAAATTATTATTTAGCGCTTGATCAATGCCCTCTCCTGGAAATGCATCATAATATTCATATGGAGCTATTGAACCAAATACTTTTAAAATCTGTGTTTTATTAGTAATTCTATAATTGTGAGCAAAAACAAGCTCTAATTTAAGAAATTTTGCAAAGTGTTTAGCTTTTTCAACAAAATTTTTATAAATCTCAGGTTTTTCATTCAACATATAGAAAGGCTCAAGATAAATAACAGGTTTTTTTTTGGTTTCCGACCAAAGCAGCCTTGCTATTGCTCTCGCTACAAATTTACCATCTTCTGAACGAATAGCCCATACTTTGTTTTTGCCGTCAGCATAACCCAATAAATTTTTGTTCGCACCTAATGGATGATCTATATTTTGACATCCTCCCGTTTCTCTACCCAAATACATTAAGTCTTCAGCAGAAGATGTAATTGAAAAATAATATTGTTTTGATGTTGAAGATACTGATATTGGAGTTTGTTTAAACTCTTCAATGTATTTTAATATTTGCGCATATTCTGGAACATATTCATAAATAGCATTATCGCGTTTTTTTCCTTTTCTATTTTCACTTGGATCTTTCAAAAATATTTTAAGATGTTGCCAATTACTATAATCTTTTTTACTACAAGCCATAATAAGCTGTTGTTGCAGCTTATCTTCATTATAGCTTTCTTTATTAAGATTTATTTCTACCTTTTCATGTGTAGTTAAATATGTATAAAAAAGAGGAAATCTTGTTTGCAACAAAGAACTATGGCGCGGAATTAATTTTTCTTTTATGTATTTTTTAAATCTAACATTTTGCAATTCAAAGTCTGTCTGATTTTCTAATGTATAAGTTCCTGATGATTGGAAATCTTTCATCCATTTATCTATAATTTGGGGGCTTACTTGTAATTCAAGCAATTTTTGTATGTGAGGGCTTCTTTCTTTTTGCCATTGTTTATATCTATTTTCTAAAATAGCTAAAAACCACTCTTTAAAAAAAGGCTTTAACTCTTTTTTTGATTTTTCATTATCTGCTGTATTGATTTTACCTAAATATACTAAAAGACTGTAGGGATCTTTAAATTTTTTCAATATATTTGTTTGGAATAATTCAATATTTGCAGCAGAAACTTCTACATCAATAGCTTTTAAAAAAATGCGTGTAAATATTTTCAATAAATCATCATGGGATAAATATTCTTTTTGGATTAAATCATCTTGTTTTAAATCAATCATAGCTTGTATAAATCTGATTCTATCCATTAGATTTTTTGATTCATCTCGTTCGATTAATTGATTCAAGATATTTTCTTGTTTACTAGAAGCTTCTATAAAAGATAATTTAATGAAAAGCTGTAGCAAAATTTTAGAGTTTTTATCATCTTTAAATGTTTTTGCATTTATAGACACAAACTCAAATAGCTTTGTCTTCACTCCCTCTTCAATATTTAAAAAATAAATACAAAAAATTAAAAACTTTAACCTTGGATGATTTTTATGTTTGATATATTTTTCATACATAGCTTCTATATTTGAAAAAGAATTTTTGTTGATTAACAAAGCTTGAATTACACGAGGAAATAATAGTTTGGAATTTTCTGAAAATTCCTCATGCAATTTATTTAAAAAAGCAATTATTTTATGCCTTTGCAAATATAAACCGCATTTATTGACTACAAAATCTAGTGTATTATAAAAAGATTGCGGTAAAGTTTCATCAATTAAACATGATTGGCAACTAAACCACCAAGAAGCATAATTTATATCAAGGCCATTTATTGCGTCAGGAGATGATATTAGCAAGTCTTTTATAACAGCAATTTCATTAAAATATTTAAAAGCTCTTATCTTTTGTAAAAATTCTTTTGGATATAATTTTTTAAATACTTTTGCATATTCATGCATTTTTTTGGTTGACATTTGAAATATTTCAATATTTTGCAATAACTTATATGGATCTTCTAAAAATAATCTTGAACCATATTCTTTTCTATATTCATGCATTTTTTCGGTTGATAATTGAAATATTTCAATATTTTGCAATAATTTATATGGATTTTCTGAAAATAATTTTTCAGCACATTCTTCAAGTTCTTTTTTTGACAAACAATTAAATACATCTAATAAAAACACTTCATAAGGTTCTTTTAATATCAATTGTTTCAATATGTGTTTTAAAAATTGCTTATTTAACACAAAAAGATGAATATTTTTAACTAATAGCAATGAATTGCTTTCGAGTAATAAAGTTGCATAATATTCATATTGTTCATTATCAAAATTAAATTTTTGAACATTTGATGCAAATACCTCAGGATTAACACTAACTACTTTTTCAGCAATCTCTAAAACTTTTACTCTTGGCAATTTAAATTTATCAATATAATTTACAAAATAAAATATATTTTCTTTTAAAAGTTTATTTATTAAATATTCCCAATTTTCTTTATTTAAACTTAATTCATCAATATATTTGAAAACAGCCTGATGGTTTGTAAATATTAATTTTTGTACATATGCTAAACGTTCTTGTTGAGAAAATTTAAATTTTTGAATATTTTTAATAAAATTAAAAGAATCATATTGTAAAAAAAATTGAGCATATTTGTGCAATTCATCATTAGGCAGTTTAAATTTATCAATATTATAACATAATAGAATTGGATCTAATTTCAAAATTTTAAAAGCATATGTATGTAAGTCATTATCCAGTAATTCATATTTTTCAATATTATATACAAAATTATCCGTCATTCTTTTTTGCATATTTTCAGTTATTTTTTCATTAGTCAATATGTTATTGAATGCTTCTGCAACATAATATTGACGTTTTTCTAATGGCAGACGAAATTTATCAATATTATACAAAACAAGCTGAGATCTAACTTGAAATAATCGTTCAGCATAATTTTCAAGTTGTTTATTAGAAAAAGCGAACTTTTCAATATTTCTACAAAATGCATTAGGATTAGAGATATAAAGCTGTTTTGCAAAAGATTCAATAGAGGTTTGATCAAGAAAAAATTTTTCAATATTATCAGCTATTTTCTCATCAATTTTCGCCGATTTCTTTTCGATTAATACTTTGAAATATTCATGAAGGTTATTTTCTAATAGATTGAACTTTTCTATATTATCAATGAATAACCCTGAATTTTCATGCATTAACTTTTGAGCATATTCATTTAATTTAGCCTGTGATAAATGAAATTTTTCTATATTTTTAATAAATCCATTAATATTGCAATTGAAATAAATCTTGGAATATTTTTCCAACTCACTATTTGATAGATTATAATAATTGGCAAAAAATGAGATATAATGATTATTTGCCATATATTCTACTCTTGCATCAGAAGACCAATATTTAAAGGCTATCGGAACTATAACTTCATTGATTTTTGAAGGCACAAAAGTTTCAATAGCCCATCTATTGCAACGACTGACTGTTGAATAAGCCCATTTGATCCCCGTGTTTATATATGAAATAGCCATATTTTTTAATATTTTTTTAGTTAATATAATTATAACAAAAAATAACAATAATTAATCTTATTAAAAAATAAATTATAACAAAAAAATCGAAATAAACCTTAATTTCAACTCAAAACCTTAATTTCAACTCATTTTATTCTATTTAAATATAAATTAAATATTTTAATATTATAAAAAATAATTATATTACCTTAAAAACAAACACCTTAAATTCCTATCTTTCAAACACCTTAAATTCCTATCTTTACTTTTTATCACTCTTACCATAATATATTTATGTAAATCATTTATTTAGGACAAACCATGGCATCTGTAAAGAAAAAAAGAAAAGCTAAGATCGCAAAACACAAAAGAAAGAAAAGAAGAAGACGCGATCGTCACAAGAAAAAATAAAATATTTTTTATCTAAAAACCTATGTGGAAATACCCTACTAAATATGAAGTTATAGTAGTAGGAGCTGGTCATGCCGGCTGTGAAGCTGCATATGCTGCAGCTAAAATGGGCGCAAAAACGCTTCTACTTACTATGAACGTCGATACTATTGCAAAAGCCAGTTGCAATCCTTCTATCGGAGGGATTGGCAAAGGTCATATTGTAAGAGAAATAGATGCTCTTGGCGGCATAATGGGTAAAATTGCCGATAGAACAGCTATTCATCTTCGTATGCTTAACACTTCTAAAGGACCAGCAGTCAGAGCTCCAAGAGCTCAAATAGATAAAACCAGATATTCTTTAGAGATGAAATCTTTTTTAGAAAATACCAAGAATCTAGAAATAAAGCAATTTACAGTAGAATCTTTAATTTCTGAAAACAACAATATTTCAGGAGTAAAAACCCTAGAAGGCGTGTCGTTTTACGGAACAACTATAATAATATGTGCAGGAACCTTTATGAAGGGCCTTATGCATATTGGAGAGATTGATTTCCCGGGAGGCAGAGGTGGAGATTTACCCTCTAACAGTTTATCTGAGTCCTTAAAAGATTTAGGCTTTAAAATTGAAAGATTAAAAACAGGTACACCCCCTAGAATTCATAAAAGAAGTATCGATTTTTCAAAATTAGACAAACAATCAGGAGATCTAGATGTTAGTTTTTCTTATGATAAAGAAGAAAAAAAACTAGATAGGCAAGTTCCTTGTTATATTTCTTATACAACTGAAAAAACAAAAAAAATCATTTTAAGGGATTTAAAAAAATCAGCATTATTTTCCGGAAAAATTCAAGGAGTTGGCCCGAGATACTGTCCTTCTATCGAAGATAAAATCGTAAGATTTAAAGATAAATCGAGACATCAGGCATTCTTAGAGCCCGAAGGTATAGATACGGTAGAATATTATATAAACGGACTATCTTCTTCCATGCCATTTTCTACTCAGATTGAAGTAATACAAAGTATGGTGGGTTTAGAAAATGCTGAAATTATAAGACCTGCTTATGCAATAGAATATGATTGGGCCGTATCATCACAAATTTATCCTACAATGGAAACAAAACTAATTTCAGGCCTTTATTTTGCGGGGCAAATTAATGGAACTACGGGTTATGAGGAAGCTGCTGCGCAAGGATTAATCGCCGGTATTAATGCTGCAAATAAAGTATTAAATAAAGATGAGTTTATTCCTAAAAGAGAAGAAAGCTATATCGGTGTCATGATTGATGATCTGATAACCAAAGATATTGAAGAGCCTTATCGCATGTTTACTTCAAGAGCAGAATATAGGCTTCTTTTAAGACAAGATAATGCTGATTTAAGGTTAAGAGAATATGGATATCATTTAAATTTAATAAATGAAGATCAACACCAAAAATTATTAAATAAAAAATCTGTCTTATCTGAAGAAATAAGCAGGTTAAAAGCAATACATGTTTTAGAAAACAACAAGACCACATCATTATACAAACTTCTTTCCAGACCAGAAAATACTTATAATGACTTATTAAAAAATCATTCTCAAATGAAAGATTTCAATAAAGAAATAAATGATCAAATTGAGTTGGAAATAAAATATGCCGGATATATTTCAAGACAAGTAAAAGAGATTAAAAAATTATCTTTTTTAGATAAAATGATTATTCCAACAAGCTTTTCTTATGAAAAAATTACCGGCCTTAGAAAAGAAGCTAAAGAAAAACTACTCAAACATCTTCCTCAAAATTTAGCTATGGCCTCTAGAATAAATGGAGTATCACATGCGGATATTACTATTTTAATGGTAGCATTAAAAAAAAGATCCGCTACACTTTAATTAAACAAGATTTTAATTATGCCAAAAGATAATCCAACACTTTTACTTATTACCAACAACATACATACCAAGCATTTTATCCAAAATAATATACAAGATTATTTTATAATAGACAAAAAACATGCAGAAGAGGGTATCAAAATTGCAGAAAATACAAATCTCGCCATTGTTATAATTGATGAAAATATAGATATGGATCCAATAGATATCTGTTTTAAAATAAAAAAAAGAAAAAGACTTTTTTCAATTCCTATAATATTTATAACTGCCCATTTCAAAAAATCTTATATTGAAAAAGCAAAAAAAGCAGGTTTTACTCATTTTTTAAACCTTCCGTTAAATAAAGATCAGTTAATGAATACTTTAAACGAATGTAAAACATATAAAACCAGTCAAAAAAAAGTCGCTAATATTTTCAAACTTAAAAAAGGAAAAAATAAATGAAAAAATATCTTTTAATATTTATCACACCACTTTTTTTATTTGCACAAACAGATAAAACAAAACCGGCTGCGGCAAATCCCAATACAATAGATACGCTACAAGAGGCTTTAGCACAACCGTCCAGTCCTATTATTAATGTCGCAGACACTGATCAAACGCCCGCGCCTGCAAAACCTACCCCCAAAAAATCACCCGCAACTATTATTTCCGCAGCTGACAATACTTCTAAGTTAGAAGGCTCTAGAAGTGTCATGCTTATAGATCCCAAACAAAGAGCTGCTGATTTATTAGCAGCATATAATATGCTTAAAAAAAATAGATCTTTATCCAAATTATACTTTCAGCTTACTAACGGAAATAAAATATCTAATATTATGAATATGCAAATATCTGATAATGGAACATTGATAATTTTTCAAATGACATCTAATACCGGCATGAAAAATTTAGTAGTATTTGTAGAAGATATTGACTCAATCAGCACATATTAATATGAAAATTATGCATTTAGAAAATATAAATATTTCTAAACAGTTAGAAATAGAAAAAGATATTTTGCAAAATTCTCAAAATGATTATTTAATTTTAAATCATGGATCTAAAGAAACTATTGTTTTAGGCATCTTAAATAAAGAAAAAGACCTTATTCATTTAAATAACGCTCAAAAAGACAATATTTCAATAACTAGAAGATTTTCAGCTGGAGGGACAGTATTTGTAGATAATAATACTTTATTTGTAACCTTTATACTTTCCCAAAAGACTCTGGATATAGATTTTTTTCCTGAACCGATTATGAGATGGTCAGAAAAATTTTATAATAAAGCTTTGAAATTGGATAACTTCCAGCTTATTGAAAATGACTTTGCAATTAATAATAAAAAAATAGCAGGAAATGCCAAATATATAAAAAAAGATAGGTTTTTACTTCATACTTCTTTTTTATGGGATTTTAATATTGATAAAATAAATAAATATTTAACTCTTCCACAAAAAGCACCTATTTACAGAAAACAAAGATCTCATAAAGATTTCATGAGTACGATAAATTCTTACTTCAAATCTAAAAATGAATTCTTTGAAAAAATAAAAATAGAATTTCAGAAAAATTTATTATAAAAAAACTCCGCTGCGAAGGAGCTGGCACTTGCGCTTACAACCTAATTATAGGTGGGAAAAATCTCTGAAGAAAACTGTCAAGGCCAGCAAACTTTAGAAGCTTGGGTCCCAACGCGCTTGCTTATCAGTTTCAAATTCCCCTTAAGCATTTTTCTTCGTTGAAGTGCATCAACTCTACCAGTTTTACCTAAGCAGCAGAGGTAACTTTTCTTTAAAAAATTTATTAAGATAACTTTAGTAATTTATAAAAAAAACAGCAATGTTTTTTTTTAATTTTTTATATTTTTTTTATAAATCTTTTATTCTTAAGAATCTTCTAAACAAAAAAAATCTCTAAATGCTTGTTTGGTTGCATCTCTTCCGATTTTTGCAATAGATTCTGTTAGAGGAATTTCTTTAGGACATACTTCTATGCAATTTTGAGCATTGCCGCAATCTGCTATTCCTCCTTCTTCCAATAAAGGTCTTAACCTTTTTGCTTTTTGCATTTTTCCAATAGGATGTGAATTAAAAAGTCTTGCTTGAGATATTGCAGCAGGCCCAATAAATTTAGATTTATTGTTATATTGCGGACATGCCTCCATACAACATCCACAAGACATGCAAGTAGACAATATATATAAAGCATCTCTTAAGCTTTGATTTATTTTAGGACCAAATCCCCTATCATGAGATCCATCTGCATCAATCCAAGCTTTTACATGTTTTAAATTCTGAAATAATACTTTTCTATCTGTTACCAGATCTTTTATCACAGGAAATTTAGACAGTGGGGCTAGAGTAATTACGTTATTTTTATCATTGATATAATCTTTAATCAATGCTGTACATGCCTGTCTTGGTTTGCCATTAATTATCATAGAACAAGCGCCGCATACTTCTTCCAAACATCCCATATCCCAACTAACAGCAGATACTTTTTCTCCTTTATTATTTATAGGATTTTTCTGTATCTGCATTAATGCAGATATAACATTAGCTCCTTCAATATATTCTAATTCAAATTCTTCAAAATATTGTCTTTTTTTTATTCCTCTTAAAATTTTCAGAATATATTTCATAACAATGGCTCCATATTTACACATACGTTTTTAGCATAGGGTGGTTTTTCTTTTTTATCGTACGATCTTTGTAGCGGCTCAAAATGTCTTATATCCACAGCGTCATAAGATATATCAATATCTTTAGTATCTTTATTATAAGTTGCTATAGTTGTTTTTAAAAAAATTTTGTCATCTCTTTCAAACCCTTCTTTAAAATGACAGCCTCTAGATTCATCTCTTAATAAAGCTCCCTTAACAATAGCTTTCGCTATTTGAAGCATTGGTAAAAATTCTCTTACAAGTAAATAAGTCTGATTTAAGATTTTATCTTTATTGTCTATTGATACATTTTCATATCTTCTTTCAATTTCTTTTAATTTATCTAATGCTTTTTGCAGATCTTTGTTATTTCTTTTAACAGATGCATTTTTAAGCATAATATCAGCCATTTCATCATGAAGACAAAATATATTTTCACTTCCTGTATTATCGAAAATGGCTTTTTGAATATTTTTTTCTTTTTTTATTGCTTTTTCATAAATATTTTCATTCACTTCAATATCATGCTTATCAAAATATTTAGGTATTTCTTTTGCGGCTATTAAACCGCTGAAAATACAGGACAATAATGCATTTGCTCCTAACCTATTCGCTCCATGAAACTGATAATCACTCTCTCCTATGTTGAATACTCCTGATATATTGGTCATCTGTCTAAATCTTTCATCTTTATTTTTCACATCTGCCACAGGCCAGTCCACCCAAGCACCTCCCATAGAATAATGAACAGCCGGAAATATTCTCATGGGAACTTTTTTGGGATCTTCTTTCGTAAATTTTTTATAAATTTCTAAAGGAGCATCTAATTTTTTTAATGTCTCTTCATCTAAATGAGTCACATCTAAATAAACCTGCATTTTACCATTTATACCAAGCCCTAGTTCACATACTTTTAATATTTCTTTTGCAGCTATATCTCTTGGTACTAAATTTTTATAAGCAGGATACATTTCTTCTAAAAAATACCACGGTTCATTTTTTTTACCGCATAACTTCATTGAACCGTCAGGAAACTGAATTTCTTTGGTTTCATCTCCATATACCCAAATTCTTCCTCCTTCCCCTCTTGTTGACTCAGAAATTAATCTTAATTTATCTTCTCCCGGAATTGCAGTCGGATGAATCTGAATAAATTCAGGATTAGCATACTTCATACCCTGCATAAAAAGGCTACCATTTGCAAAACCTGTGCAAACTGTAGAATTAGTAGATTTTTGATAAATTACACCAAGCCCTCCAGTCGCAATTACAACGCAGTCAGCTTTTATTGCTTCAATTTCTAAATTATAAATATCTTGAACAACAGCTCCGCAAGCAATACTGTTTTTATCTAAAATTACTTTTAAAAATTCATGGTGCTCCAATCTTTTTATAAGTTTTTTTTCTTCATATTTCCTTACTTGTTCATCTAAAGAATAAACCAATTGTTGTCCCGTGGTAGAACCACAATAGGCAGTTCTATGATATAAAGAACCTCCAAATCTTCTAAAATCAATATTTCCTTCTTTTGTTCTATTGAACAAACATCCAAATCTATCCATCATTTTTAAAATGCTTGGAGCTGCCCTGCACATTTCTAAAATTGGAGGCTGATCGGCTAAAAAAACACCGCCTTTTATTGTTTCATAAGCATGCACTTCTGGGCTGTCATTTTCTCCAAATAAATTTATAGCAACATTAATACCGCCCTGAGCACAAACAGAATGAGACCTTTTAGCAGGTGCTATAGACACTAAATACACAAATATATTCTGTTCTGCTAATTTCATAGCACAAGAAAGTCCTGCTAAACCAGCACCGACAACGATTACTTTTTTTTCCATATTACCTCAAAGTTACCAAATAAGTTCCCCAAATAGCGGAAAGACCTAAAAAAGCTAAAATT
The DNA here is from genome assembly GCA_028278035.1 of Chlamydiales bacterium. Lineage (GTDB taxonomy): Bacteria > Chlamydiota > Chlamydiia > Chlamydiales > SM23-39 > JANQFC01. The sequence continues at coordinate 5,451 of JANQFC010000032.1, read as the reverse complement.
AGCATAATCAATAAACAAACGTTCAACATGCTTTTTTGGGATCGATAAGATAAAATAAGCCCCCAAGAAATCATAAATGTCCAAAGACCATTTATCGCATGAAAAATAGCGGCTATTACAAAGATAGAATAGAAAAAAATCATATAATAGCTTTTAAATGTATCTCTTACTGTTAATAATATCGCTTTTCCCGGGCTGGGCATTGCAGCAATAATTTGATTATCTTTTAAAGAAAACTTATTCAAAGAACTAATAAAATCATGTATTTGATTTATAGCCATAGCTTTTGTTATTTCTGATGCTTTTTTGTATTCATAACTAAAACTATTGTCAAAACTTACTTTTTGAATATTTAAATCATTATATTCTGATAATTTTACAATTTCCTTTTTATCAAATAACTGCCCCTGCATTCTAGCAGTCAAACCATAAAGCCCCTCATCAAAATTCAATTTCACTAAATATTGTTCTTCATTGTTATAAATAGTTTTTACCGGATATCTAATAAATCTCATATCAGCTACATGAAAAATCAAAAATATCGCGATAATATAAGATGTTATTCTCTGCCAAACATAAGCTCTATTTCTTTTATACATTAAAGATGAAGTCTTTCCATCTGTTTTCTTAGCATTATTTTCAGATGAGATCATATATTTTAATCCCCAAATAACGTGGAATAAAATAGGCAGTGATATTATCACAACTTCTATCACATGAAGGTATGGTATCGACTGTAAAAGATTGACCATTCTTACAAAACCAGAGCCTTGATCCCCTAACCATAAAGCCGCCTGAGAATTAATAAGCAAATGCTCAAATAAAAAAATAATCAACCACAGTCCCATTAAGGACTGGATACGTCTAAATATAAAAGAGGGAGGAATTTTTAATTTTTTCATATTTTACAAGTTTTTAATCAGGCATTTTACGAAAAATAAAAATTGCTATCTAGATTTTTTGTTTTATTATTTTTTTGATACTTTAAAAACTCTAGCAAAAATTGAGTTGATAAATTATACTTACTACCTAAATTTTATATAAGCTTAGATTATGAAAAAAATAGTATTGTTTTTTTTAGTATTTTTTAATTTTTTAACAATATACAGCATATCTGCTAAAGAATGGAGTATTACTCAAATTAAACATGTATTACCTTCTTATTCTGCTAATTTCTCATTTAATGAAGACAACTCGCCCACAGGATATGTAACAAGAACGGGCCTTTTATGTCCTCGCTATTATTATGACTTATTTGATACTAATAATAAACTGCAGGCAAGAGGAATAACCAGATTTTTTTCATTAGGATTATTCTCTGCTAAAGAAATGGATATAGATATATATGACTCAGACAATCGTTATTTAGGTTTTATTGAAGGGCAATTTTTTACTTTATCCAGAGCTAAATTTATTATATCAAACAACAACAATGAACCTGTTGCAATAGCTTATTTAGATTCAAAAAAAGTTCTTTTTTTAATTGTATCAGCCTCTAATGAGGCTAATATTTTAGCAAAATTAACAGCAGAATCTTTTGGTCTTACAAAAAATTGCGAAATGACTTTTAATTCATGTCCGGAAGAACTTAAACCTATATTGAAAATATTTACTGCTTTTGTAGTAGATTATATAGAAAATTTTCAGCCGCCGCCAAAAGTCATACATCATTATCATCATCATCATCATTATTAATTATTGAAAAAAAACGCATTTGCATTTTCATAAGTGATATTTGAAACATCTTCTAAAGAGATATTTTTGACTTTGGCTATTGTTCCGGCAATTTCTACAATAAAAGAAGGTTCATTAAGCCTCCCTCTCTTGGACCTTGGCGCTAATAAAGGAGAATCTGTTTCTATAAACATTCTTTCTATGGGAACTGCTTTTACAACCTCTCTTAGTTTGTCACTATTTTTAAAAGTTACAATTCCACTAAAAGATATAAACCATCCTTTTTCAAGAGCTCTTTTTACTTCCTCTACTGATCCAGTGAAGCAGTGTAGCACTAATGGCCCATTATAATATTTATCTGTTATCGCAAATAAATCATCAAAAGCATCTCTGCAGTGAATAATTACAGGAAGGTTGTATTTTTTTGCTACATCAAAATATTTGATCAAATATTCTTTTTGCATCTCAGGTTTAGAATATCTATAAAAATAATCTAACCCGGTTTCACCTATCGCTATTATTTTTTTGTTTTTAGCAGCTTTTTCAACTATAGGAAAAAAAGAACTTCCATCTTTTTCTATATCATGAGGCGTAGTAGCTGCTGTATTAAAAATAATATCATTATATTTTTCAGATAACCTAAGTCCGTGCTCTAAACTAATTTTATCTGTACATATATTTATTATTTTTTCCACTTTCGCATTTTTAGCCCGCTTGATCATTTCTCCAGCTTTTGTAACAATACCTTTATCTGTTAAATGTGCATGAGTCTCAAAAAATTTCATAATTTTTTTCTCATAATTTTTTTATTTGCTTTTTTCCTTTGCTGAACACAGACCCATCTTGGGTCCTGTTTAATATTTTCAAGAAGTTCTTTTTTATTGAAAGTCTGTAAAGAAGCGTATTCTTTTAAAGCTTTATACAAATAAAAATATATATCTTCCATCATAAGATTATCTTTTACAAACTGAGTTGCTGTTTCTGCTATTTCTCTGCATTTTTGATCATTTTCTCTTGCCCATGTTACTTTTTCTACAATATCAGACATATCATTGTTTATAGGAATATAATGTTTATATGGTTGAAGCGCCGAATAAAACCATTGAATTTCATTAGATTCTTGCTTCATACAAACACTGTTAGAAACTAATCTCCATTGATAACCGGGATATGTGCACATATAACCATCTATTACAGGAAGATATTTGTAATGCAGCTGTTGTTCGATAGTAGAAAAAGGCTTTAATAAATTCTCTTCTAGTATTTTATCTTCCATTTGAATACAGTCTGTCTTATTAATTCCGGCTTCAATAAGATCTGGGTACTGTTTTGAAAACATAGCAATTTTTATTCTTGGTTTATAATAAAAATTTTCAGAATTATAGGGTTTGTCATGGCTGCCGCCTACCCAAAAAGCTTTAGAAGCTTTATATTCCCATATAACATCTTTAGACTTATCTAAAATCTGTGTGTAATGATCTTTCCAAGAAGAACCCAAAGAAACATGATCCGGTATCATTATGGCATATTTAGCATCAGTTAATTTTGCTTTAGTAAAAATAGGAGCCTGCATATTTAAATCATCTGTATAATAAAAATCTTTGCACATATACGCTTCCGGAGTGCCGTCCATTTTAGAATAAATAAAATCGATGTCAGGAAGTTTTATTACTTGAGTAAGTGTCTTTAATGCTTTTTCTAAAGAGGATTCTCTAAAAGAAGCTTTTTGATTCCAAGGAAAATATTTATATAACTTATTATTAATAATTCGATATCTTACAAACTGATGTTTTTGAGTAGGAGCTTTCAGACAAATAGTTCTATAGGTTGTTGAAATTGCATTTTGAGAAATTTTACTTTGATAAAATTGTTCTAAATCTCTTGATAATTGAACATCCATCCATTTAGGAGACGGCTGTTTAATTTTTGCAAAAAATTTTTGTTTAGAAAAACATTTTAAATATGTCTCAGCCCTTCTTGTTCTATTTGGCATAAGAATTATTAAATAAAAAAATAAAAAGCATGCAAAAAAAACCGTTAAAAATATTTTAATGTTTTTTTGTTTCATAAAGTTCCAAAATTTTAAAAAAATTGATTCTTATTGTTCTAAATTTAGTATTAAAAATCAAATCTACTGAATCCTTTCTTTTCTACAAAAAAAAAATCTGCAACAATATAACTTTAAAAGAATTGGTAAATTTATGAATGCAATTATACTTTCATCATTATTTTTCAGCGCTTATAGCCAAGCTGATTTTTTTGGAAAATTTATTTTCTTATCTTTATTTATGTTGTCAATTATCTCATGGATAATATTGATACATAAAATATGGCTTTCTAAAAAATTGAAAAATTTAAATTTTACCTTTGAACATCTTATCAAATCCAAACAGAAACATCTGCTGTCTTTTAATCATGAATCTTCAATTAATTATCCTTATTATAACATATTTAATACCTTAAAAGAAAAAACACTTGAAATTTTAAATAAAAATAGGTTCTTTTTAAATAAGGAAGACGAAAAGGTATATATGTCAATTGCGGATATTGAATTAATAGAATCTCAGCTTCATAGTGAAATAGCTAAAGAAGCAAAAATATTACAAAAAAACATGTTTATACTTCCAACAGTTGTTACCTTGGGCCCTTTTTTAGGACTATTGGGTACTGTATGGGGTATTTTAATAACATTTTCTTCTCTTCAAACAAATGCTTTTATTAATACAAATGCAAAAGTATTATCGGGTCTTTCTATGGCATTAGCTACTACCGTTATTGGTCTTATGGTAGCAATACCAGCTCTTATCGGGCATAATTATTTAAAAAACTGGATAAGGGATTTTACTATTGATTTAGAAAATTTTTCGCATCGTTTATTAACAACGATCGAAATCCAATATAGAAAAGTAAATGATAAGTAAGATTGTATGAGGAAGAAAAAAAAATCTAATAACAATAAATACCATTTAGATGAAAATCTAATAAATTTAACACCTCTTATAGACGTGGTTTTTGTTGTTCTAATAAGCTTTATATTAATTGCACCTCTTTTAGAAACAGATCACGTAAATTTAGCAACATCAAGCATTAACAGCGATAAAAGCATTGCAAAAAGCTTGGTGATTTTAAAAGTACAAGAAGATAATTCTATTTTATTGAATAATAATTTTGTCAACTTAAGTGAACTGACAAAAATTTTAAAAGATAAAAAAAAATTTGATCCTGAAATTATTCCGCAATTATATCATGATAAAAATGCTTATTTTGGAACATATCAATCAGTAAAAAATTGTGTTGAAGCAGCAGGTTTTGATCAAATGGATGTAATTTTAAAGACAAATTAATATGCAAAAATTAAGTCTTTATAAAATAAAAAAAAAGACTATTTATAAAGTTATAATAATTCATATTATTTTAATTTTTATTTTCTGCATTCAATTAAAAAAAACTGTATTGCACACAAAAAAATTAAACATTAATAACATAATTGTCAAAACACCCAAACCTATAGTAAAAGCTCCTGTTAAAAAAGAAATAAAACAACCTCCGAAAAAAATTAATAAACCTATTTCCAAGACTCTTCCTAAAAAGAAAACTACAACACCTGCTATAAATAAAAAAATATTAAATGACTTAGAAAAAAGCATAGCTAAACTCGATAACATTTCTGCCATTCAATCCAAACAAAAAGATTTATTTATTCCTGAAAAAGTGTACCAAAAACAAGATTGCAAAAAAGAGTCACAAGACACAAAATACAAACAAAGGTTAATTGAA
>JANQFC010000031.1 GCA_028278035.1 Chlamydiales bacterium | reverse complement strand
TATAATAATTTATATCACAGATCAAACTTAAAAAATGTAAATCAACAGATATTAAATGTACCAATAGAAAAAACATCAATAATTAAAACAATAATAGCTAAAAAACCTAAAATAACAACAACTAAAACAAATATATTAAATCCAATAAAACTAAAACGAGTAAAGGTTTCACAATATCCAAATGAAAATGAATTTATTAAACAAATATTTAGGAATCACCATCAAAAATCTAAAATCTTAATTCCTAATCAATAATTTACGGTATTTATTCAAAACGCAACATCCTTTTTAAAAACAAATTATATTTTCAGAATCGAGTAATCAAGCCGAATCGAATGATATATACTTGTATCATAATCTATAAAGAGAGCACAAAGTTATTAATTTACATATTAAAGACATTGGAATGTCCTAATCAGAGTTGTATCGTATCCTACATTTTCGTATCTCAATCTTTCGTATCTTTGGCAAAAATTTTCCGATCTCGATCATCGTATCATGCAAAGATTTTTCGATCGATCTTTCGTATTTTCATTTTTCAAAATTTTTGAAAAAGGTATGAAAATTTTTTGAAATTATATAAAAATTTCAAAATGATAAAAATTTCTATTCAAAAAAAAATTGATTTTTGATATTATCTTTAATTTTTATTAATTTTAAATATTGATATTTTTAATTTTTCATTAATTATTTCCGATAATTTCTATAAAAATAAAACATATTTTAGGAAACATATTTCGTATCTTCATAATTTGGAATCGATCGATCTCGATCATATCGCGATACGAGATACGAGATACGAAAATCGTATCCTCGTATCTTTGTATCTACAGCACTGATACAGACTTGAAGTGTCCCTACTTTCCGCAGAAGTCACATGTTTTGTCGAATGCATGGCAATTGCCTTTCTTGTGCTTGGAACCGCAATATCGGCAAACTAGCTGAGATGCGGTCTCTGTAACACGGCTGGATTCTCTTGATACTGTGGTCGAAGATCGTTTGAACGGAGTTCTACCTTGAGCGTGGA
>JANQFC010000095.1 GCA_028278035.1 Chlamydiales bacterium | reverse complement strand
AACTACATTAAATGCTAATTGAGCTAAATCAAGCAATTTAGGTAATCTTGAATGACTTTCTTTTAATAATCTTTCATACTCTTTTGGACTTATCCATTTTTCTAATCTTTCGCACTCTTTTAAGCTCATAGCATGACATGCATAGGTTGATAATTTTGGTATTATAGCCATAAATTTTATTCTTATTTATTATTTAATAAAAAAATTAATTAGTTATCATTAATGATGACATATTTTTTAATTACTTACATGAAAAATTAATTTTTCAAGATCTACCTACCGGCTACTGCAGTAAACGGAAGAAAAATAATCTTTAATCTCTTCGTATCATTTTTTCTATAGTTTTGATTAAAGCTATTAACTTAACAAAATATTGATGAAAATCCTGCGCTTCTGTAATAAAACTTGGTTCTAAAATATAAATAAACCAATATTGCCATTAATATACCTATTATTTTTCAAGATGCTAGATTATTACAAGGTTTAACTTTATAGTAATAAATACCTAATTAACATATAAACTATTTCGATTTTTTTGATCCAAAAGCAAACAGTACATTGAAAATTGTTTTTCGATTTTTTTTCAATTCTTCAATAGACTTCGCTGCTTCAGTAACCTGGCGCTTTTTCACAAATGCATTTAAGCTGCCTATACCTCTTTTTTCACAATCTCCTTCTTCCGAACTAGGCGTTAAAACTAAATGATCTATAATATGATCCTCCGGTCTTGTTTTTTCTGTTTGCTCCATGTGAAAAACTCCTTCAGGTGTTTTCTTAACTTTACCTGGAAAAGAATCTGCTTCCATAGAACAAAGCTCAGGCTCAGGAGATCCAACAGGTGTTGTTCCCGGAGAAGGAAAATACCACGGTCTTAGTTGAAAACTTTCACAAGCTACGGCTGCACTTCTAAAAAATAAATCAGATGAGTCTGTCGAAACATCCTCTTCACTTTCAGTGGCTTGTATTGGAAAGGGTCCAGGCGGGTTTGTTAAACAGCCTAAAAAATAAGATTCTACTGCTGACATAATATATTACCCCTTTATTTAAAATTATTTTTTTACAAATAATCATTATACTTAATCATTTGAAATAATTAAAGAGCATAAATAATAAACTTATCAAATTTAATTAAGCTTGCTGAGGTGCCGGTCCTTCATCAGATCCTTTATTAGGTTCCATTGGTGGAGGAGGTGGTAATTTTCTTTGAAGATCGTCCGCTATTTTTAAACGCTTCTTTTTCTCTTCAGTATTCCACTTGCCTTCCATAATTTCTTTTACATCCTGCTGATCCAATGTTTCAAACTCCATAAGCATTTTAGCCATTAACTCGACTTTATCCTTATTCTCTTTAATTATTTGCCTTGCTCTTTTATGAGCTTCGTGAATTAAGTTCTTGACCTCATCATCAATTTTTTTAGCAGTATCTTCAGAATATACTTTTTCCTGATAGCCAGAAAGACCCAAGAACTGATTACCTCCCTCTTGCTGATCGTAGGTAACTGTTCCTATATTTTCATTCATCCCCCATTTACATATCATAGCTCTTGCAAGTTTTGTAGCCTGGGCTATATCCTGAGAGGCTCCGGACGTCATGTCTTCTAAAAATATTTCTTCTGCAGCTCTTCCTCCCATCAAAACAGCTAGCTGATCTATCCCTTCTCTTTTCCAGAAATTCACCTTGTTCTTTTTAGGCATAAAATGAGTAGCTCCTAGAGAAAAACCTCTTGGAATAATAGTTACCTTATCCACCGGATCAGAATGTTTTACTACTAATCCTACCATAGTATGACCCGATTCGTGATAAGCGGTTGTTTTTTTCTCTTCATCATCCATTTCTAGGCTTCTTCTTTCTTTTCCGAACCTTACTTTATCACAAGCCTCTTTAGCTTCTAGTGTTGTAACTGCTTTTCTTCCTTTTCTAGCAGCTAAAAGAGCGGCTTCGTTTAAGATATTTTCCAAATCAGCTCCGGATGCACCAGGGGTTGATCTTGCAATATCCATAAGTTCTACAGATGGATCAATTTTAATTTTTCTGGCATGTACTTTTAATATCTCATACCTTCCCTTTACATCTGGCAAATCCAAGAGCACCTGTCTGTCAAATCTTCCTGGCCTTAAAAGAGCTTTATCTAAAATATCGGGCCTATTGGTCGCTGCCATCATAATAACACCTTCTTTAGTGTCAAATCCATCCATTTCAACTAAAAGCTGATTTAGCGTCTGCTCTCTTTCATCATGACCTCCGCCGATACCAGCACCTCTATGTCTTCCCACTGCATCTATTTCATCCATAAAAATAATACATGGTGCATTTTTCTTGGCCTGGTCAAACAAATCTCTTACTCTGCTGGCACCAACTCCGACAAACATCTCTACAAAATCAGAACCTGATATTGTAAAAAATGGTCTGTCTGCTTCTCCGGCAACTGCTTTTGCTATCAATGTCTTTCCTGTTCCCGGAGGGCCTACTAACAACACCCCTTTAGGAATTCTAGCACCAAGTGCCGTAAATTTTTGAGGATCTTTTAAAAAGTCTACAACTTCAGTAAGCTCTTCTTTTGATTCTTCAGCTCCGGCCACATCTTTAAAAGTTACTTTATTGCCTTCTTTGGTTAAAAGTTTTGCAGGTGATTTTCCAAAATTCATAGCAGAAGATCCAACCCCGCCTTTCATCTGACGTGAAAATAAGAAAAATAAAAATAAAACCACCAAAACTATAGGGCCTAAAGTAAATAACAAACTATAAAAACTAAAGGCAGGCTGCTCCTGGCTTTTAAATATTTTTTCCAAAACAACACTTCTGGGCTGGTCCGGTGATTTGATTGCCAAACCTTTATTATTGGCAAAATTAACCCATTCTTTTTTCGCTCCGGCAAACCAGTGACTGAACTCTTCAGGATTTTGTTTTTCTAATGCTTTGGTCGATATTTCTTTATTATTAAAAAACCAAAAGACATTAGCAACATTAACCCTAGCTTTTTTTAATAAAGCAGCATTGCTGTCCAGGCTGGCTAATACTGTATTATATCTATCAATTGATTCCACATAGTTTCTAACGCTTCTAAGTCCTAATAAACGCACACCATTTTGATCTTCTAAAAGTGAAAGGACAACTGAATTTATATTTTCGAAAACAGAAGAGAACGTTGTGATTCTTTGTTTATAAGGTGTATCTGCCTTTACATCATAAAGACTCGCTTCTGCTGTTTTTAAGGTTTGTTTTAATTTCTCATCGCCAATTCCAACATTCGGAGATCTTAAGATTTGAATAAGCGCTATTAAATCCTTTTGCATCATTTGAGTATTTTCATTTGTAGGATTATGGGATATCCAAGTGAATCTGTGTTTTAAACTTTTTAAATTCACTATTTCCTTTTGAGGCAAAGATCTTACAACAACTGAATTTTGCCTTTCAGGAGTATCGTAATTTGCACTTACTACTACAAATGCATTTGTATTTGCATTTCCTGTAGCATATAAAAACCAGGCAGCCGACTTTTGAACGTTTTTTTCTAATACATCCAGCTCTTCTTTTAAAGTATTTTTTTCTGATACAAGAGTATGTTTTTTATTTAAAAGCTCTAAATATTCATATCTATTTGCAGCATCTTGAGTCTCCTGTTGTCTGAATTTACCGGTAAAAGTAACCAGATTATCATTTTGAGCAATTTTTTTATTTTCGTTCGGATTTAATAAATCCAGATTCACCAAATGCTCTAACTGATGAGAAAAAGATACTTTTGCAGTTTTTTCTCCCGTAAATGTTTGAATAGATAATATTATTAATATTGCTGCTAGTATAAAAAATAAAAAGCCTCCGGGAAATCCTCGTCTAGGCTCTCTTTGTCTATTATCTGCCATAATTTTTTCTTCTTATTTTTGGTTTTTAAATACTATTTAAGCCTAAAATTAAACCATTTTATTGATATTTTCGTAAAGGATATAACCTAGGCTCCCTACTTCAGCTATAGCAAAAAAAATATAGTTTGTAAAATTTTATTTCAAAAACTTAATATTAATTTCTAAATATTTGGAATTTAGTTTGTTATAGTTTATGTTATTTCCTGATAAAAAATCATATGCTTGCCTGTCTTCTGAAAAGACAACAGGAACAAGCTTTCTTAATATTGCAGGAACTTTTAAATTTTGCCATATTTTATTAAATTTTGCAATTCTTTCATATGAAATAAAATATTTATTTTCAGGAACATAAATATATGATTTATTTTTTAAAAGATCCTGCCATTTAGTATTTTGTTTGTATATATTACATTTTTTTACGGAAATTTCAAAAATACCAAAATTAAAAGTCCCTTCTTTTAAAAGTTGATTATCTAATCTGCTTATTCTATCTTTCAAAACAAATAAATGAGATCGATCAATAAAAATTTTCGCACCTTTAATATTTACCTCAAGATTTGCTCTGTTTTCAAGAATCCAAGTAACTATATTTTCCAAAACATCTGAAGAAACATCCAGATCCTGTTTTCTAAAAATCATCTTTAGCAAATGTCTCAGCTCAATTTTTTCTTTGATTTTTCTGAGATCGATATGCAGATTATTTCCAAAATAATCAATTTTCTTTACATACGGCTCAACTTTACGATCTAAATATTTTTTAAGCTCATAAGAACGCTTGGACAATTTAGTTAAATTCTGTTTAATGTTTTTTTGAAACTTATCTTCTAAAAAAGGAAAGACATCTTCTCTTAATCTTGCTCTTAAAAAATTACGGTCTTTATTAGATTTATCAATAAAATACGCAATATTATTATCTTTCAGCCAATTTAAAATGTCTTTTTTTAAAACATTTAAGAACGGCCTAAAAAACGTTATTTCTTCAAATCTAGATATTCTATCCATTGAACCAAAAAAAGCTATATTTGCCCCTTCAAAAACTCTTTTGATAACTGTTTCAGCCAGATCATCTTCCTGATGCGCAAGCATGATTGCCTGAAATTTTATTTTACTATAAAGCTCTTTAAAAAATTTTATACGCTCTATTCTAAAAAAATCTTCCAAATTAGACTTTGCCGTCATCTGCAAAGTTTTTAAGTGAAAAGGAATTTTAAGGCTTTTCATTTCTTTTTTTAAAAATTCGGCTTCATAATTACTTTCTTTTCTATAATTATGATCAATATGGACAACATGCAGATCTAAAAAAAATTCTTGTCTTATTTGTTTCAAGATCTCAAACAAGCATCTGGAATCAGGACCTCCGGACATAGCCAAACAAAGAGGTCTTGTCCTATCACAATTCTCGATCAAAAAAGATTTTATAATTTCAAATAGATTTTTCATATCCCTATAAATAAAAACAAAAATTTATTAAACTCACTTATTTTAATACATATGCGGAAAATACTCTATGCCAATTTTTTGGAAGTACTTGTCTAAAGAATATTTAAAAGTCTTTTTTTTAAGTATTTCAGCTTTTATATCGATCTTATTAGTAACAAGATTAAAAGTAATAGCCAGTTTTGCAACTTTAGCTTCCAATTATATAAGTGTCGTTTTATTTACTATTTTTCAAATACCGTATATTTTGCCTTTTGCTATTTCAATATCATGCTTAATCTCTTCTATTTTATTATTTCAAAGACTCAGCCAAATGAATGAACTGACAGCTTTCAGGGCTTCAGGGATATCTTTAAAAAGAATACTCTCCCCTCTTTTAATTTTAGCTATTTTTTTATCTGTTTTAAATTTTCTCATAACCTCAGAAATCACTCCTAAGTGCAGATGCAAATCCAAAGAGCTTTTATATGAACAGACCTCTATCAATCCTATAATACTGCTTCAAAGAAGACAAAAGCTTGCAAAGATAAAAAATTCTTACGTTGAAATTAACGCTCATAATAATGACCAAACAGCAAAAGACATAATTGTAATAACTCCTAACAAATCTAATGGAAGACTCTATTTTATAAGTGCTGATAATATGGAATTAAAAGATGATGAGCTGATCGGCAAGGATGTAAGTTTAATATCTTATATGGACTCAAAAAATAATGACAATTTTGATAATTTAATTATTGAAAATCAAAATATAATGTCCACAAAAGCATCTGCTATTTCACAATTCATGAAATCAAAAAAATGGAATATGACAATAGCTTCCATGCCGATACGCATGCTGCTAATAAAATCAAAGGAATTAAAAAAAGAGGCAAACCCAAAAATAAAACATGCAGCAGAAATAGAAATAGCCAGAAGAATTGCTTTTGCTATATCTGCTTTTACATTTACATTTATCGGCGCTTGCTACGGAATCCAGATCAGCCGATCTTCTACCTTAAAAAGTTTGATTACCGTTACCTTGTTATCTTTAATAGTATTAACAAGTTTTACAATAGGCAAAGCTTTAAAAAAACAAGCTATTTTTTCAATTATTATGTATATACTACCCCAGCTTTTTGTCTTATCTTTTACAGGTTACAGGCTAAAAAAAATATCAAGAGGACATGAATGATTCTAAAAAAAATATGGGAAAGACATATCTTCTATGAAATCATTAAACTTGTCTTGTTTTTTACAGCTGCTATTTATGCTGTTTTTATAGCTATAGATTTTTCGATTCACGGAACAAAAATGTTCGCTTATGCAAATACGACAATGAAAGATATAATATTATATTATATCAATTTTTTGTTTGTTAACTTAAACCTGTTTTTAGCTTTAACTTTCTTATTGGCTATTATTAAAGTTTTAGCTGACATGAACGTTCATAATGAGCTTACAGCCCTGCGCATGGGTGGAATATCAGCAAAATTAATTTCCAGACCTTTTATAATAGTTGCTGTTATAATTAGTATTATTTCTTTTTGGAATTTAGAATATAAATTACCAAAAGCCTTAAATAATAAAGATACGTTCAAAGAAAAAAACTTAAAAAAAACAGCTTACAGAAAAAAAATTCATCCCAATATTATATATTTACAGGATTATTCAAGGCTTGTGTATCAAAAGTACGATCGTATCAACAAGGAGCTTTTTGATGTTTACTGGGTAAAATCCAATAAAGATCTATGGCATGCAAAATACCTGTTTTTAGATTCATTTCCCATTAAGGCTAAACATGTAGATCATTTAATCAAAGAAAACGGATTTTTCAAAAAAATAGATTCCTTTGACGAACATCTATTTTCAGACATGAAAATAGATATAAATGACAGCGCAAGCATTTTTGTTCCATATGACAACAGATCTATTTCAACTTTGTACAAACAAAAAAACGCAAAAATCGCCTCTCAAAAAGAGCTTGCTGAAATATCTACACATTTAAATTACAAGCTGGCTATGCCTTTTGTATCTATTTTAATAATCTTGTCCATTTTTCCATTTCTTATTAAGTTTTCTAGAAATATTTCTATATTTTTTATTTCGTGTTTTTCTTTATTCGGATTTGTAATTTTTTATACTCTTATGGATTCTGCTTTGATCCTTTCTGAAAATGCTGTAATGCCCGCATTTATTTGTATATGGAGCCCTTTAATAATCAGTCTAGTATTTTTTGGTAAAAGATACTTAAAAATATAACTTTTTCTTTAAACGTCTAATTCTTATTTTTTTTCTTTTTTCTGCCTCAATAAACCTTAATTTTTCCATAGGATTTTCCGGCAGAACTTTAGTTATGGATTTTTCCTCTTCTACCTTAAAAGTAAAATAAGCAGACAGAATGTCTTTTTTATTAAGCATCCTAAAGTCTTCTGCTATTACTTTTACCCCAACTTCCAAAGTATTGTCCCATACTTTATTAACAGAAGCACAGCAGGTTAAAATATCCTCTTTTTTAATAGGAGCATAATACCTTATAAAATCGATACCCAATGTTATGCATTTTTTTTCTGTATGACTCTGCGCTACTTTTAAAGCAACTTGATTTACCAACTCTAATATTCTCCCGCCGAAAATCACACTGCCAGGGGGTAGAGCCTCATCTAATATCTTGATTTTATGATTTATTACTGCCGATTCAGAGGTCGGTTTACCTCCTCTATTTCGATGAATAATGAACACGTTTTATCCTCCTGCCATAACTTACGTAATATTGAAAAACAAACTTTTCTATCAACAAAAAAATAAAATATTAATAAAAAAAGCCCTTGGGAAAAATTCCCAAAGGCCCTTTGATAAACAAGGAGGAAGAAAAAAAGGTTAACGTTTAGAAAACTGAAAACGTTTTCTAGCCCCCGCAAGACCATATTTTTTCCTTTCTTTCTTGCGAGGATCTCTTGTTAAATAGCCTAATTCTTTCAATTGAGATCTAAAGTCTTCGTTTTCTTGAACTAATGCTCTAGATACACCAAGTCTAGTAGCAACAGCCTGAGCTTCTATGCCACCACCTTTCAATCGAACAATTATATCAAACTTGCCAACTAAATCACATTTTGCAAAAGGAGCCAGGATAGTCTCTCTTTGATTCGCAGAGGGGAAATACTCTTCTACTTTTCTGCCGTTGATGTCGATATTTCCTTTTCCTTTTCTCAAACGTACTGATGCTACTGCAGTCTTTCTTCTGCCTATTGCTGTCCATTCTTGTATTTGCTTTTTCTTAACCATAATTCTCCTTAAATATTAACCGGCACCGGTTGTTGCGCTTGCATGTTATGTTCTGGTCCTTTAAATACTCTAAGTTTTTTGATCTGCTGTCTTGAAAGCTTAGATTTCTTTGGCATCATACCTTTTACAGCATGCATGATTATTTCTTCTGGCTTGCGGGCCTGCATATCTCTATAAGTAGTCTCTCTTAGGCCACCTACCCAACCAGTATAATGTCTATAAACTTTTCTTGCTTCTTTTTCGCCACTAACACGAATTTTTTCAGCATTGATAACAATTACTCCATCTCCAGTATCCGCATTGGGTGTGTAATCAGGCTTATGCTTTCCTCTTAATATCTTTGATATTTCAGAAGCGAATCTACCTAATGTTTTGCCTGTAGCATCTAGAATGTAGTATCTTTTATTTAGCGTTTCTTGTTTCTTTACAAATTGTGTTCTATTCATTTTTTTACTTTACGATTTTTTGATATATAACTTATTGGTAAGAATATTGCATATCATCAATTTTTGCCAAGCATTTTTATTAAAGCTCACTCTTTCTTGCTAAAAGAGAGGCTATCATATAAAATTGATGGCTAAAAACAAAATTTTAATTATGCAAAAGTTAAAATCTTTTTATATAAGAACTTACGGCTGTCAAATGAATGAGTTAGACTCCGAAATTATGGAAGCTCAATTGTTAAAAAGAGGGCTAAGCGAAGTCTTATCGGAAAAAGAGGCCGATCTGATTATTTACAATACCTGTTCTATCCGGGACTTGTCAGAAAGAAAAATCTTTGGAAAGCTGGGTATTTTAGGAAGGGGCAAGAAAAAAAAAATAATAGGCATTGCCGGCTGTATAGCCATGGCAAAGAAAGAAATTATTTTAAAAAAATTTCCTCATGTTGATTTTTTAATTGGAACTAATAATATCTCAGATTTAAATAAAATTTTAAATAACATCGAAAAAAAACATACCCAAGTAGCCAAATTAGATACCCGATACGAAAAAGAATTAGAATATATGTTCATAAAAAGAAAAAACCCTATTAAAGCCTCCGTATCCATAATAAAGGGCTGTAATAATTTCTGCACATACTGCGTAGTTCCTCACACAAGAGGTAGGGAAGTCTCCAGATCTGCGGAAAGTATAGTACAAGAATGTAAACAACTCATCGAAGATGGGCATAAAGAAATTATTCTTTTAGGACAAAATGTCAATAGCTATGGAAAAGAGCTAAATAACAAAATGCTGTTTCCCGACCTTTTATATGAGTTAGATAAAATTGACGGACAAAAAAGAATAAGATTCATGACTTCTCACCCAAAAGATATTACCAAAGACTTAATGTATGCAATCAAAGACCTTGAATCAGTGTGTGAATTTGTTCATTTTCCTTTTCAGGCAGGCTCTAATAATATCCTCAAAAAAATGAATAGAAAATATACAATTGAAGAATATTTAGAAAAAATTCAGCTCTTAAAAGAAATTGTAAAAAATGCAAGCATTGGAACAGATGTAATAGTAGGCTTTCCAACTGAAACAGAAAAAGATTTCGAGCAAACGCTAGAAGTCTTTAAACAAGTCAAATTTGATCTAGCATTTATCTTCGCTTATAGCGAAAGAAAATTAACAGCAGCATCTAAACTATTCAAAGATGATATAGATGTAAAAATTAAAAATACAAGACTGCAAAAATTAATGTCCCTGTATCAAAATATCCTTAAAGAAAAATACACAAAATTAATAGGAACTACTCAAGAAGTATTAGTAGAAAGAGAAAATAAAAACAGCGCTTTTTTAAAAGGCAGAACCCGCTTTTTCGATAAAGTAATATTTAAAGCAGATGCGAGTTTAATAGGCACTTTTCAAAATATAAAAATTAAAAAGTTCAAACATCAAACATTAATAGGACAGATTTAATACATTCATAGAAATTAATACAATAATTTGTTATAATTATTAAAATAATAACAAATTAAATATTAATAATGAAAGATAATTTAAATTACGTAATAGAAAAAATAGCTAGATCTAATTTTAATACTAAGTCAAAAAAATCTGCTTTTCAAATACTTAGCTATTTAAATTCTTTATCTATAGATTTAAATGTAAAAAAAGTATTTACAAAACCTATTTCTACTATTAAGTCTTTTTTTGATGATATTAAAAATATTTTTTATAACTTTTTTCCAATATTTTTTAATTATTACGATAATTTCAACGACAAGCCAATATCCAGAAGTTTTATTGATTCTCCCGAGCAAAGAATCGACTACCTTATAGAAGAAACACATCAAATTCCTAAAAAAGAGCTTTGTTTTTCAATATCTTCTTTAAAAAACATAAATTTTAAAGGCACGTTAAAACAAAGAAAAAATAAAGAAGTATATTTGGACATAGAAAATAACTTCGTAGATTTTTTATATCCTAATATTTCAAATTCAAAAACTAAAAAAGCAAATAATACAACAGCAATAAAAATAATATCCAAAGAAGAATATATAAACTTAGATGTTTTCAAAATAAAAGAATTAGACAATTCTTTTTTATTTCAAATAAAAGATCTTTATTCCATAAAGCCCGACAACTTATCGGAATATGACAGAATTTGGTTTTTGGAAATAAAAGCTAAAGATCTAAATAATTTTAGATACAAATATCATTTACCGGAAAAATTAAAAGGGCATAACTTTTTTATAGTGATTGCATTCCTGCCTTCTTACAAAATAAAAAGAACATATCCCCTTATGAAAATTAATCCGTCATTTCAAGTCGCATAAAATATTTGCTTAAATATCGAAAATCAGACATATTTTTATCCTTAACTTTTTAATAAAGGATAAAATTATGAGCATCCTAATACCTGAAGATTTAACAGATCCAATTACTAAAGATTTAATAATCAATCCCGTTACTATTGCAAATCCAGACAACGAAGAAGGTCTAAAATGCGGGCATACATTTGATAAAGCCTCAATAGCTCAATGGCTATTACAGCATCCGACATGTCCATTGTGCAGACAAATACCAATTGTAGCATATCCTAATACAGGGTTAGCTAAAGAAATTAACAAGTTTGTAAATGATCCTACTCATCCGGAAAATAAGCTTTATTACAACGAAGCCAAAAGTCAGTTGCCAGAAAATATATTTCCTCTACAAATTATCGAGCCTCCTCAACCAATGCGCATGGAGGAGCCGCCACAACTCCAGCAAGAACAAATACAACAAATACAAAGATCTGCCCCACCCTCTCAAATACGAGTAAGAGAAAACACAACCTTAACTAATTTGTTAAGATTAGCACACCGATCTTCTCAATCAACTCAAAGAGCAATGCAAAACATG
>JANQFC010000030.1 GCA_028278035.1 Chlamydiales bacterium | reverse complement strand
CTAGGATTAAATGTGGATTTTTCAAAATATAGTACCACTTATATTAAACTACTTATCAGTTTATAGCTCGATAATTTTTTTAATATAGTACTTGTTCTTGTAATTTTACCAAAAGCGTATACAATATTGCTTTCTTTACATTGATGCTTTTTCTTACTTTTCATTTCTTTTATCGCTTTTTTTACTTCTTTATTTACAGCTATTTTAGTGTCATTATAGAGTGTTTTAAGCATCTTTTTAATATCAATAATATTGATTTCTCGTTTATCCATTACAATTTCTTTGATTTTATCTTGATGAGAAGTCAGTTTGGAATGCTTCAAACATAATAATTTACTTAAATTATCTGCCCCATTTATCGACCAACTCATTGCATTATTTTTCATTCTATTTGCTAGAACATTCCGGATGCTTCCTTCCATTGTTCCAAGCCCTCTATATTCTATCCCTTCGGGAGGTTTAGGAATTGAAACATCTTTCTTATCTGTATACCTAGTCAGAGCATTAAAATTATTTTTATAGTAAGTATACAACTCTGATAAGTTCTCTTTTATCTTTTCATCTTCTGCATTATCCATAAGTTCTTTTACTTTTTCTAAAACCTTATCATAATCTTTTTCCCCTATTATCTTTTTAACTGCATCCCTATTATCTTTATCTTTTATTTTTCTACTAGCTTTTTGATAAATATGAAATAAATCTAACTGATAAATCATTCTTGAATCAAGTCCTAGTTCTGCCCTAATCCATGGGGCTGCATCTCCATTTAATATTTTATATTCTATTTTTTCATCTTTATATTCTTTAGCTATCCAGCTATTAATGAGGTTATCAAACACTTCTCTATCTTCGTATGCTGCAAAATACTTTGTACCTACGGTACTAAACGTACCATTATTTTCTCTCCATCCTTCATATACTTTTCCTAGCTTTAACTCTTGTTTATTTTTCTTGCCTTGGATTTTTAAAAAGATACCATCCTTTTCTTCAAAAATAATATTAACTTCTTTTTCCCCTTCTAGCTC
>JANQFC010000021.1 GCA_028278035.1 Chlamydiales bacterium | reverse complement strand
ATTTAAAATCTTAAATTACTATTAATTTTCTTTCAAAAATTTGCTATAAATGCTAATTACTTCATTATGTATTAATCCATTTGAAACAAGTAATCCATTTTCATGATTAACTTTTTCAGTATTATATTTTAGATCGTTTCCATACATATCTGTCATTTTTCCTCCAGCTTCAGTAATCAAACAATATGATGCACATGTATCCCATTGTTTTATTTTATTCGTAGTAGTAAAATACAATTCTGCTTTTCCAGAAGAAATATCAGCAACTTTAAGTGAACTTCCTTTTGAAGTAAATTGAGCTATGTTAAGACGTTTGATTAAATTTTGTTCTACGTCAGAAATATGATATCTACTTCCAACAGCACTGCATTTTTCTATTTTTGAAACATTACTGACTGATAACTTTGACCAATTATTGTTTACACGTTTGAATGCTCCTTGTCCCTTTTGTGCTAAATATAATGTTGATTCTGTAGGCCAGTATATAATACCTAAAATAGGAATATGATTTTCTACAAGAGAAATCATTATTGTAAATTCTCCAGTTTTTTTTATAAAGTCTGAAGTACCATCTAAAGGATCAACAATCCAAATTTTTTTGAAATTTAGTCTTTTTTTATCATCTAAACTTTCTTCAGATAAAAAAGGATGATTAAAACTTGAAATAGTTTTTAAAATTATATCATTACTTTTTATATCAGCTTCAGTTAAAGGTTCATTATCATTTTTTAGAGAAGAAGAAAAATCCTTTTCATATACTGACATCACCTCTTTACCTGCTAGAATAGCTGCTTGAACTGCCAATTTTGCTTCTGGTAAAGCATCATGGATAGGGAAATCCTGATTCATTATCTTTTACTAGAGTCGTAAGAAGTTTTTTTAGATTTTTCATATTTTTTTCTAATCGATTTTGAATTTTTTACTTTTCTTGCATATTTGTTATTGATCTTATCAATTTCATATAGAGAGTCTTCATCAATTAGTTCTAGATTAGGAATAACACAATGGCCTCCAATGAATCCAGGAAACATTTTTGGTCGGTTTCCTAAATATTTGTGAATTTCATCTGTAAATGACCACATTTCATCATAGTTCACATTATTTTTTATT
>JANQFC010000017.1 GCA_028278035.1 Chlamydiales bacterium | reverse complement strand
TCCTTAAAACTTTTAAGCTTTTCAAGATATTTGCTACGCTCAATCATGTTAACCTCTTTGGCTATTATGATTATAACTTATCTTTGACAAAAGTCAATGTATTTGGAAATGCAGCTCCAAAAACCACTTAAAATCTAAACTTTTGGAAATAAATATTTTTAGATATTTTTTTCCATATTCTCATTGACAAATAGCCTTAATAAATGAATAATATCCGATAATAATAAGATGTATTATGTAGAATCCGGTTTATTTGGGGGTTCAGGTTGTTTTGTTTGCTTAGGGATTTTCTATTCGTTTTAAAGCAATTCTAAAAGGTCTCACTTCGGGTTTTTCAAAATCAGACCTTGTTAAAAAAGATATACTAATTTCGCTTTTTCATAAAAAACGCTATGCAGATTTTTTAGGCAAAATTAGGGGTTAGTCTTTCCATTCATCTTATATACATAAACGTAGTCAGCATTGTCATCTCCGCCGCCTGTGTCACCTTTGGTTCCGTATTTGACTATTAAGTAGTCCTCAATTTCTCTTGCAACACCGCTACTTGAGCACTTAAAATGCTTATAATCTTTGGATTCCTTATCAACAGCGTGTTGTTGGAACAGCCTCTTTTCAATATCAAATGTAACCCCAACGTATACGCTTGACTTATCCACTGTCGGTGTGCTTGACTCAATAAAACTTGACATCTCCGCTATAATTAATTCTTTTCTCACCATTTACTCTCCTAAATTTATGCCCCAAAATATACAACATAAATATATACTATTTTAAAAGCTAATATTGAAAAGTTAGATTAAGAATTATTTGTCATTTTTATTAATAATTATTAATAAAGAAAATGGATTTTGGATTGAGAAATTATATGTTTTTAACTTCCATGTTCCTCCGCCAAAAACCTCACGGTAAAATGTTGGAAGATCATATATCTTGCATCACGTTATAAAGAGGCTGTATGTATTTATATAAATTATCAGTTAGTTTGCGAAATTAAATGTCATTTTTAAATTTAAAAATGGAAGAAAATATATATAATAATTGGCGGTGATTAGATTCTAAGTGATAAATTATATTGGATAATAAAAATCCTTGTAATTAAATCGTGCCAATAATCGCTTTTTGAAAAAGCAAGTGTTTTTCTTGTATAACGTGCTAATCTTTGCCTGATAGTATTGGTAAATCTCTCAATATGGCAAGTTTCACCGCTTCCCTTTGGGGCAGATAAATGATTTTCAGTAAATACATTGGAGTAGCTTTCCCATAAATCACTAAAAGTAAAGGTA
>JANQFC010000003.1 GCA_028278035.1 Chlamydiales bacterium | reverse complement strand
TGAGCGAAATTAAAACTACATTATTTTGGTAAAAATAAAGATATATGGCAAGTACATTTTAATAAGTATTATAATGCTTCTTTTGAGTATCCAATTGAGGGCTCAATCATTTAACCCTGTTTCCTGGGATATAGAATTATCATGTGATAATTTTTTAATTGGAGATGAGATTGAAATTATATTTAAAATAAAGATAAAAGAGGGTTGGTCTTTATGTTTTAGCGAATCTGATTTAGATTATAAGAAATTAGAATCAGGTATATGCATTTTTGATAGCCCTAGTTTTCAAATTGTTGATGATATCATCTATTTTGGAGAAACTACCAAAAAAGAGATAAGAAAAAACAATTGTATTACATGTTTTAAGAAAAATATAACTTTTAAACAAAACATAAAAATAGTAGCTACACCGATGCAATTAACAGGTATATTAAGTTATATTGTTTTTAGTGGAAATGATATTATATACCTTCAGGAAAGGTTTGAAGTTAAAAGTAATGGTATGGAAAGCCCAAAGGTTAGAACCTACCCTTTGTGATTTTATCAATAGCCTGGTTGGTATTTAATTATGATAATTTAAGAATTAAAGTGCCTGTTTAGCCTTATTTATAAAAAAAATTAAGCATAAAATTCAAAATTTATAAATTTTTCTATATTTGCTGACGAACAAGAACGTATATAAATATGCTTAATTGGAGGTTTTTATCAAATGAAATTCGAAAGGATGATGAAAAAGCATTTGAGTATATTTATCAAACGCTATATCCCCGGTTATGTTCTTTTGCCTGTCAATATGTAAATGATAAGGATGCTGCAGAAGATGTTGTAAGCGATGTAATGTACGAATTGTGGAGAAAAAAAAGAACTTTCGAAAGTTTTGAATCCATTAAAGCATTTTTATATGTAAGTGTACGGAATAAGTCACTCTCTTATTTACGTAAACAAAATATTTCGCTTAAACACGCAGAAGAAATAAAGAAAACCTCAACCGAAAACTTTTTTAAAGAGCATTTAATTGAAGAAGAACTTACAGGAATACTGAAAAATGCTCTTGATAAACTTCCTGAAAAAGCACGAAGAGTTTTTGAGTTATCATGTATTGAAGGGCTAAAATATAAAGAAGTAGCCGAAGATTTAAATGTTTCCGTAAATACTGTAAAATCTCAACGGGCAAGGGCAATTAAATTACTTAAAGAATTATTAGAAGGCCAGGTCCTTTGGATTTTCTTGTTAAACCTCCTCAAATAGTTTTTGATAAAAAACTACTTTTAAATTTTTCCTTATTTTTTCAAATAATAGTTCCACCCTTTTTTGACTTGCATTCGTTTATATTATAAATTGAGCAAAAACTACATAAAATGAAAGTTAAAAGTTTATTAAATA
>JANQFC010000002.1 GCA_028278035.1 Chlamydiales bacterium | reverse complement strand
AATTTAATACAATTATGTTAAGCGCTTGGAGATTATCAATATGGATAAAGATATAGATAGAGCGAGGCGCGGTGGGTGATTTTTGAGGAGAAAGGGGTTATTGAAGTGAATTGTGTATTGAAAACTTAAGCGGTATAGCTGGGTATATACTACTAGTATGTTACCTTGTAGACGTCTTATTCTATTTTTATTACATGTATTGCAGTAGCGTAGATAAGGGGAACATGAGAAATGTTCACGGACCTAACTTTACGGGCCTATTAAATTGTTTTGTTCATGGACCCTAAAATTATGTTTACGAACAGGATTAACAATGTATAAAAAACATCTCTGTCAAAAAGCTCAACATAGGGAGAGGAAATGCAATTTTCGCTAGATGTTACCCTCATGAATGCAACTAGTAAACATTCTATTTGATGAATAATTCTATCACGACAGGGTAATATTTCGAGCTCTTTCTGATCCACTTTCCCGTCTTTTTCTTCTTCCTTCTCCCCCCTTTCTTCTCTCTCGTGGGAGGGGGGGGGGGTTTAAGGGACTCTTGTCTAATACTTTCACCTCGGGGGAGGTGGGTTACGTAACCCTTGTAACCCCCCAAATACGCCTGTGAGTGAGGTATCGCAATTGTAATAAATACTAAGGAAATAATAACCAGGGTTGGTAAAATAAAATAAAAAATTAAACAAATAAAAAAAATTCCAGGTATTCAGAAAAATGCAGATTTTCCACTCATTCTTCCATATAAACGCATATTTTCGATTTTTTGTCAATCTTTGGGAAAATATTTGCATATTAATTTATATGCATATTTTCTACTAAAAATAGTATAATAGTACACTACAATCATTTTTAATGCTATATTTTTTTTACACGTAAAAGCATATAAATGCATATTTTTCTAAAATTGAAGTATATTTCAGTAAATATATGAATTAATTATTGAGAAATCAAAAAATCTGAGAAAATAAATAAATTGATTTTAAAATAGGGCACGAAAAATAAAAAATTTTTTGCCAAGCCTGATAATAATCATGAGGTCGTAAAAACAATAAAATATGGCTTCTAAATCAGAAATGTGCGCTAAAAAGAAAAATAGGTATTTATATGCACTACCTCTTGAAAT
>JANQFC010000080.1 GCA_028278035.1 Chlamydiales bacterium | reverse complement strand
AGATAGTGAGGCTTTTTTTAATGGTTGGCACCCAAGGCTCATTGAAACATTTAACATGAGCAAATTATCCCGTAAAGAATTTGGTGATGCCATAGGCATGTCAAAAGAAAATGTAGACAGATTGCTTGATGTTGGAAAACCCGGCATACCTAACCCGATACTCCTTTCAAGAATTCTTCATACGTTGGATATGAGTCTGGAGTATCTTTTTCTTGAAGATTACAAGGACCAAGCCTGAAATCTATTTCTTCAGGATATTTTTCCTTTATTTTTTTTGCAAGATAATCATGAGCTATACGTGCATCACCTAAATATAGGTCAGGTCTTTGGTGTACCCGTCTAAATTTTCTTGCCAATTCGTAAACTGTTTTAAGTCTGAATTGTATAAATTTATTTTCTTTGTTAGCCATATTTACACTCCATAAAATTTTTAATCATTTTTATTGTATTTTGCTCTTTGGCGGCGGAACTATAATTGAATTGTTCCAATTTTTTTCAAACAACGTTTCGCCAAACGCACGAAGCGGAACGTATTGGAGTTTTGTGCTTTGGCTGTTGTTTGCTGTTTGAACGGCATTTTGCCTTTTCACGCTTTTAAAGGGGCGCAATGCTTTTAAATCTTTTAAATGTTTTTAATAATGTATTTTATTTACTCCCTTAAATTAATATAACTTTTCATTGAAGGAACAATAGCACAAAATAACAATTGCTGTGAAACATTTTTATCTTATGATTATTGTCATATTTCTTCAAAATGTGATATTAATTCTCAATGGTTGGGTTGTTTCTTTATTTAAATCATTCCATTCTTTTATTCGTTATTATTTGAATCTTTAAAATGTAATTTTATTCTATTTGCAAATATTGGAAAAACGGCAAAGAAAATTTGAAGAGTAATAATTTGGCCTAAAAACAACCAATGGGCTAGAATTATGTTAATTTTTGGAGTAAAGGTTGGAACATCTATGGAGTTACACCAATAAATAGGACACGAGCCTAAGAGTTATTTTATTAATCTAACCAAGGAGGCTCAATGTCCAAACGTCTTACCAGAAAATATAAT
>JANQFC010000079.1 GCA_028278035.1 Chlamydiales bacterium | reverse complement strand
ATAAACATTTTAAAGAAACTGTCCTCTATTTAAAATTTCACCGCAAAGGCACAAAGGCGCAAAGGTATATAACTGTATTTCAAACCTTAGCGTCTTAGTATCCCTGCCTGTCGGCATGACCAATGTCAATTAGATAAGCAGTTTTAACTTCAAAAATCGTCATTCTTTAATCGATATTCGTTATTAAAAAGTGATTTAAGAACACCAATTAACCCAGCCTGCGGCAGGCGGGGATTTTTGATTTTCATTTTCTTGCCATATTAACATAGTTTGATTTATTTTCTTGATTTTAAGCCATAGGTATCCTACTCACAAATAATGTGTTATTTAAAAATGATATGTAATTGTTTATTTAACTAGCTATAAGGCCAAATAACATTTATAGTACCTTTTACGTTTGTCTTTTTTTCTTTCAAAGCTCCTGTTTGGCCTTATGGGCAAAAGATTTGAAAGAAAAATTTGTATAAGCTTTTCAATTATCTTAACAATATTTGATTTTGTAAACAGTAAGGCTATTGTTTCTTTTACCTTCGCAAGTGCAGTGGTAATATTTATTTGATATTTATATCTTGTTTTCTTATCAATTTCATCATCCAAACCGGAAGATAAAATAGAAGTAAGGTTACCCATTAAAATATTTGCATAAAAATCCTGGTATATTGCAATAACTGATTTTCCTGAAAAGTTTTCAAGTTGTAACCTGTGCTTATCTTTCTTGTAGGATTCTTCTACAGCCCATCTTAAGTGATAAAGCCCCTTGAAGATAGCGTGTGAGTATTTTTCTGTATCCAATAAAGAGGTAATTAATACTTGTTTTTCTCCTGTAGGGAGCTCAAGGCAAACAAATCTGCATTTTATCGGACCAACAGTTATACCTTGCTTTTTATATTTTCTTTTTAATTCTCTGCCTGGTTTTATCTCGGTAATTATCTCTTTTTGCCCACTTTCCACAAGTTTTTTTGCAACACTCCAATTGGGTACGGTGAGCCTTGCACAAAAATGGCTTCCTGTTGCAAGTATGTTCCTGAATAAATCAAAAGAAGGGTACCCCCTGTCAAGCAAGAACAAATCCCCGAAACCAAAATATTCAAGATGTTGGTTAGCCAAAGTATGTTCGCCGATTTTACGGTTAACTAATTTAGCATCAATACTTAATTTGTTAAGCACATCATATGCTTTGGACACCCGTGCCAGTACAACTGTCTTTTTCATGAAATTAGTTGTGTACTGACCAAATTTACCGATAGCCTCTTGTCTATTTGGCAACATTATTTCTGAACCATCGATGGCTATTAATCGAAAACCATTCCACTTTTTTACATGGTAATCCCTGTAAAAATGATCAATACAATCATTATTTAACTCTGCAAAAGCATCAGGGTTTATCTTCATCCTTGCTTGAGAAAAAGCACTCTGGATGGCAAAGTTCTCTGATAATTCTTTATGATTATAAGATTTGAAGAAACGGTCCAGTTCTCTTTGAATAGAACTTTGGATAGAAGAAATAATGAATAAGGAAAGGGATTTAAAGGTAAAGCTTCTTTTCCTGGTAAAATCAGATGGCTTCCTTTTATACTTTGCTATAAAATCAGGGCTTGTTAATTTTTTATCCAGTAAATCAATAAGTTTGGCATGATTTTTAGATTTTCGCCGATCCTGTAGATAATTTGGTTAAATTTGTCATAATAGTATATTTTTTTGGTTGAATATATTTAAATATACTAATTAACCCACTAAATTACAATTAATTAGTGGGTTTTTTCTTAACTTATTGACATTGGTCGGCAGACAGGTTAGCAGTTGGTTATATACAACATATTTTGGGTAGCTTTCAAGCAATTATAAGCTCAATTTATCGATAACTTCGTTGAATTTTTTCTTATATGTATCTCCAACCGGGATAATATTTTCTTTGATCCAGATTCGGAAACGTTCTATCTTTTCAATTTTCTTAAGTGAAATAATATAAGATTTGTGCACTCTTAAAAAATCATTTGCGGGAAGTTTACCTTCTATATTTTTCATTGTGCTTACTGTTAAGAACTTTTTACTTTCTGTAAATATCTGAACATAATCCTTAACTCCCTTTATAAAAAGGATATCATTAAAGTTAATTTTAACCGTGCTATATTCAACTTTAATCATTAAGTAATCCTGATCAGAAGCTGTTTCAACTTTTGTTTCTTTACCTTTTAACAGATACAATTCATAAGCATGGTTTACTGCTGAAAGAAAACGTTCAAAACGAATAGGTTTTACCAGGTAATCAACTGCTTTTAATTCAAACCCTTCCAGTGCATGGTCCGGGTAAGCTGTGGTAAAAATCACCATGGGCCGTTTATCCAAGCTTTTAATGAATTCGAGCCCCGTAACCATTGGCATATTGATATCTAGAAACAAAAGGTCAATTTGTTCTTCTTTAATATATTTCGAAGCTTCCATTGCACTTGTGCATCTTCCAATAAAATTCAAAAATGGTACTTTCGATACAAAATCCTCAATTACATCTAAAGCCAAAGCTTGGTCGTCAACAGCTAAGCAATTCATTTTTCAAGATTTATAATTAATTCAACTTCAAAGACTTTATCTTTTTCATTTGCTTTTAAAGAATAGTTTCCAGGGTATAGCAAATTTAATCTGCGTTTTATATTCTCTAATCCTATACCGGAATCTTCTTTATTCTTTTTTTTATGGTTAACAATTCTATTTTTACAATTAAATACCAAGTACTGGTTGTTTTCCTTAAGATTAATATGGATAAACGATTCATCAAAATTATTGGCTCCATATTTAAATGCATTTTCCACAACTGGAAACAATAACATGGGTTCAATCATATAATCACTTACCGTTTCACCATATTCAAATTTTATTTCCGTTTTATCCGTTATTCTAAGTTTTTCAATTTCTATATAATTATTTAAATATTCAATTTCTTTTTTTAGCTCGATTGAACCTTTGTGAGCATCGTGAAGCATATACCTGAGTAAATCTGCTAAATCTAAAATAAGCTCTATTGTTTTTGGCGATTTTCTGTTCGCTAACGAGTAAATACCATTTAACGCATTAAACAGAAAGTGCGGATTTATTTGTTGTTTTAGATAAGCCAGTTCAAATTTTAGTTTCTCTCTTTCGTTGTTTTGCCACCTGGTAATAAACCATAAACCTGTACTTAAACTGAAAAAAACCAATATTCCATAAACTGTTCCATGGTCTGCCCTATCCTGCTTATTAGGCCTGGGTGGTGGTGGAGGTGGTTTTCTTTTATCTTGATTATTTTTTTGTGGTTGATCCTTTCTTTGTTCGTTTTGTTGTGGTTTTTTAATTCCTTTAATATAAGTGTTTATATAAAATCCCGAAAATAGTAAGGCAATTATGAAAAATAGAAAAAGGACTCTTCTCTTTTTTATGATCAGGTTAGGCAATAATAAAAAGTAGTTTATATAAAAAATTAATAGATGAACTATCCAAAGCAATATGTATTTTTGAAGAAAGTTTTTATCAGCTAAATCCCGACCTACAAAAAAGCTAACAAATGCAATAATAATGATCCATGCAAGAACATGTATTAATAATCGCCCGATACCTTTTTTATTCATGATAAAATTAATTAATCCATTATTAACTCTCTAAAATTAGTGATTTCAATTATTTATAAAAATATTATAAGAAGAAAAGGCTGCTTTTATATTTTTTATCAGTAATGCCTGAAAGAATATATGGATTAAAGTCCTTTTACGAGTTACGTTTCTTTGAGGCTTATATGTTGTAAAGCAAGAAGGAGCCTCTTTTTTATTTATTGAAAACTTATTAATACAATAATTTGATAATGTATCTGGAACCGGTGTTACAGTAACATAATCAATGTAATAATAAGCTAATTTATTTTCATTTATGGTTTGCTGAATAGTA
>JANQFC010000010.1 GCA_028278035.1 Chlamydiales bacterium | reverse complement strand
CAGTTTAATTTTTAATTTATTATTGTTAATAAACTCTTTTACTTCTGTTGACTTATGTGCACTAAGGTTATCAACTATTAAATATACCTTTTTTCCTTTCATATGTTTGATTAATCGCTTTAAAAAATCTATAAATCTTTTTGAGTTAAATTTACCTTCAAATACGCTAAATACAAGCTTACCTTTATTGTTTACTGCTGAAATTACATTGCTTTTGAACCTTTTTGCTGATATTTTTACAATTGGAGTCTTTCCTTTCTTGCCATAAGTTTTTCCTGCCTGATGCTCAGAGCGTACACCTGTTTCATCCCCCCAATATATTTCGGCCTTTTCTTTTTTTGCTCATTCTTTTATTTTCGGATATTCTTCCTTCAGCCATTTTTGCACCGCCTCATCATTCTGTTCATAAGCTCTTTTTACAGGCTTTTGACTTGTAAACCCCCATTTTTTAAGGTATCTGCCTACAGTTGACAAAGATAATTCAATATTAAATTTTCTTTTTATTAAATCTCTTACTGATTCTCTTGTCCATAATACAAAAGGAAGCTTTAATTGTTCAGGATGTTTATCTTTTATTATTTTTACTATGCTTGCTGCCTGATAGCCTTTTAATTTAGGCTCTTGTGGATTGCCTCGTTTCTTGGACGTGAGTGAAGATATGCCTTTTCTCTTATATTTATTAACCCAAGCATTAACGGATTGCCTTGAAACTCCAAATATTTTTGCAACTTCGGTTTGCGACATACCAGAACGTACTGCTTTAACTGCTCTTTTTCTTATTTCGTCTTGTGCTTTTTGTCCTGTATTTCTAAAATCTTTTTTACTCATAATACAGTTATATTAACATAAAAAAACTTATTATGTTAAACTTTTTGTGCTCGGATTAATAATTTATTCTTATTATGGTTCGTTATTTTATAATGTATCCTGTTTTGTAAAGTTATCATTTTTTTCCTCTTTAATTCTTATTATTTCTATTTTTGTTTATCAGGGTCCTTACAAGGACAACTGCTCCACCTATAGCAGTACCTATTGCCAAACCTACCAATATACTCTTTCTTCTTGCTTTTGCCAAACTATCTTTGAATAATTTAAAATCAAGAGTGTCTTTATTTTTGATGCCATATTTTTTATTTAAATTAAAAGCTTCTTTATATGTTTTTGTAGAGATTTAGGCAGCCAACTTTTGTAGTAAACGCTCATGAGCATCACGAATTTGGTAAATTTCATCATGTATCATGTGCTTAACTTGTCCAATCGAGC
>JANQFC010000044.1 GCA_028278035.1 Chlamydiales bacterium | reverse complement strand
TTCCCTCAAAAAAACTGATTCTGATGTTAAAAAAGCTTCTAAAGACCTGTCTGACACTCTTCGCCTCGCAAACAATAACATTAAAAATGCCGCTCAATCTATGGAAGATCTGGACAGCGATGGCATAGAAACCACAACCATAGGCGATGGAATTTACTTTGACCAGGAAACAGACGGGTTTGCGGAAAAAAGCTCCTGGGCAGATAATAGTATAATAATGTTTGATAAATATTACATAAAACAAACTGCATAAATAATAAAAATATTAAAATATTATTTTTATTATTTATGTTAAAGTTTAATACTATATTATATTTTTTTATCGTGTTTAAACGAGAGGGGGAATAATGAACGAAATTTTAGGTTGGATAATTACTTTAGGAATAATAATAATAACTTACCGTGCTGTAAGTCCAAAAAAGGAAAAAAAAGAAGAACATAAAACTATTCCTGAATACTTGGCTGCATATAAAAAAATCTTTAAAAAACATATATTACCTATGCTTATTGCTTTACCAATAAGTTACTTAATTGTAATTATTATAGGACTATTTTTCTCAAATGCTTATGATCAACGACCTTTTGATCCAGATAATTTTCTTTCTGTTATATACTCAGAACTTAATAATATTATTGCAATAATTATAGGAATAGCTTTTTTTCTTGATAGGTATATTGCCGTTTTACTTAAAACAGAAAAAATTAAGGATGTTCGCTTTTGGTATACATTATTGGATGCTTCAGGCGCATATGTATTAATTGTTTTTATAACAATAGTTCCTGAATTTCGTGATTTTATGAACAAGATATTTAGTAGTATTTTTGGAATAAATTAAAAGGAGTAAATTATGTCATTAACTTATACAATTGATCCAACAACAGGAGAATATCTTTATGATATAGATATTTTATATAGTGCAAATTATGAACAGGAGAATTTATCAGAATTATATACAATTAAAGAAGCTGTAATAGATCAATATATTAATGAATTAAATTCACTGGGTACTCCTGAATCTGAAACAGTAATAACTGCGCTTGAAGACTTAAAACAACAGATGTCTGCTGGATTAATAGCAGCAAAAACTGCTGCATCATATGTTCAGGAACTTTCTGCAGATATTTATTCTAGCTTAAAAGATACTGTACCAAGTGAAGCTATTAAATATAAAAATATTGCTTTAGAAGCAATTGAAGTAAACCAAGTACTTGGTGCAATTGATTTAAGCATGCAAATTTCAGAAGAAGGTTGGCTTCAAGGTGGTATTAGTGGAGGATTAAGCATAATTGCCGGTGCAGCAGCCAGTATTTATACACCTGCCCCTCCAAGAGTTAAAATAGCTGTTGCTGCCTTTGCAGGAGTAGGCACTGATCTGGTTATTGATTTTATTTTTGATGAAGGAATTGAGCCCGTTGTTCAGGCTATAAAAGATATGATTGCTGAAAGGGTTATTCAAGAAAGTCAAAATAATCCAACACAACCTCCTTACGTGCTTTCTGATAAAGAGGCTGAAGAGCTTGCTGAAGAGATTAAAGAGGCTTTAAAAAATGAACTTAAAAAACTGGAAAATAATTTCGGTAACATTATAAACCAATTGCCGGAGGGGGACTTTGAGAACCTGAAAAACTCTGTTAGCAATACCATGAATGACCTGAAAAACTCTATTAACACCAACGGCTTTCAGGATTCCCTCAAAAACCCGGTTCTGAGCTTAAAAAAGCCTTTAAGGAAGTTTTCCTTTAATACGGCTGCTTAATTGTTTGTTATTTTCTGTTCTTTATTATTCAACATTAATTTTGCTATTTTATATGTTTGTGCCCATAAATTATAAAAAATCAATAAGGGAATTGACGCTAAATAAAATAATAAAATGCTAAATAAAAAACCTAAAGTAAGTAAAAAAGTTAAATTACCTGTTATTTCAGACAATTGATTGTAAAGCAAAGTTAATAAAAAGTTCGCAGAAGATACAGATACAAAGGGAAGAAGAAAATAAACTAATATACTTATAATTATCTCTTTTTTTACTCCCATAAACATTTTATAAATTCTTTTTATATTAAAACACTCCTCAAAATCAAGAATATCAGCATAAAAACACATAAGAAATTGAGAAAAAACAGAACCGGTCAGAATAAATATAATGCCTGTTATCAGAAATATCATATGCTGTATAGATTTATAATCTTTTAAAAGAACTTCAAGAGGCCAAAAAAATGTAAAAAATAAAACAGAAATCAATAACCCCGTATAAGTAAAAATTAAACCTGTATACTTAAATCCCTGGTTAAAATAACGTTTAAAATTTAATTTCCACTGAGGAAGAAGAGGAATAATATCATAAATTTCATTATGAATAAATTGGACAAAATACCCTATCATAATAAAACTTACAGGTATAGTTATAAATACATATGCCCAAAAGGAAATTACTTCGTGTAAAATAGCCGGTGTAACAAGAATAAATGTGATTAAAGTAAGCTTCGGTAACCAGCCTTTACCCATAAAGGGCGATAAAAACGCTTTTTTAAAATCCAAACTCAATTAAAATTCCTTAAAGTCTTATATAAACCATTTTATTATAAAAATTAATACCGTAGGAAATTAAAAATTTCAAAAGGAATATTTAAAAAATGGAAAATAAATCAAAAAAAAAAGAAAATAAATTAAAAAAAGAGTTGGAAGAAACTGCCTTCTATGATGTTTTCAAAAAAATTCTAAAAAATTTAAGTAAATACCTTGAAGATTTAATAGAAGAAGGAGTAAAAAAAGAAGAACTAACCCGATCACAGGCAGATTTGGCAAAAAATGTTCCTAAATCTCTTGATAATATTGGAAAAAAGCTTATTCCGGCTTATAATATTGCTCAAACAATTAAAGACTATAAAAAAGCATTAAAAAAAGAGCCACTGGAGCAGGCTATGATTTCAGATTTAGCTAAATTTATACCTTATTTAGGTAATATCTGGAATGCGCTTGTAGATAAGAGCTTTAAGGGTATAAAAAACGTAGAAGGATTTAAAAAGGATTTAAGGTTAAAATATGGCGTTGTTGGATGGAAAGGGGGGAGGGGTTTTACTGATAAATCCCCTTCATATCCTCGTTCTAAGATTGATCCGTTTTTTAAGAAAGAAGACTTAAAAAAATCCTTAAATAATCTAAAAAACAACTTTAGCGAAGCTATAAAGGATTTGTCCGGTAAATTTGAGGGAGTAAAAAACTCTGTTAGCAATACCATGAATGACCTGAAAAACTCTATTAACACCAACGGCTTTCAGGATTCCCTCAAAAAAACTGATTCTGATGTTAAAAAAGCTTCTAAAGACCTGTCTGACACTCTTCGCCTCGCAAACAATAACATTAAAAATGCCGCTCAATC
>JANQFC010000016.1 GCA_028278035.1 Chlamydiales bacterium | reverse complement strand
GACTAAAGCCGCTTACAGTGGTTTGAAGCCTGCTCCTGTAAGCCGACTTCGAAGGGCCTACCTTCATCTTTTATATAGCTTGCTACGGCGCACGTATTCCTTAAGGTCGATTATACTTTCAGATTCATTCATAAAAAAACTCCTTATATTTTCTAAAATAACGAGGGGATTAAATAACAAAGGTTATTGGTCGAATTTTTGAAATAATTTGTGTCTTTTACTTCAGTTTCTTTATTTATAAATAATCACTCAGTACGAGCTAAAATGAAGAAATTTTAGTAAAAAAATTTTGTTTGCGTTATTATCTTTTGTTTCAAATTAAATAAGCACTCTTGACAAAAGCGTTAGGATGCCATACACTATTAATATGACAAATTATAATGCAATGAAAAAATTTAAAAAAGTAGCCAGGCTCTGGACAGAGCTTGAGAAAAAACCTCATAATTTTGGTGATGGACAAATAGTTTATCATTCAGAAGTTTTTCTTTTAATGCATATTGAAAAATACAGAGGAGCCAGTGTTACCGATCTTGCTAAAATTCTTGATATGACAAAAGGAAGCGTTTCTGAAGTATTAAAAAAACTTGAGAAAAAAGAATTTATCATAAAAGAACAATCACCTGAAAATGCCTCAAAAATAAAGATAGATATCTCGAATAAAGGCAGGGAAATACTCGAAAAACACGAAAAAATTCATTCAAATATCGAGTCAAAATTTAAAAGATACTATGAAACTTTAGATGAAGAAAAATTGTTTTTTTTGGAAGAATTTTTTTTAAAATTCGAAGACTTTTTAAATGAAGTAAGCGATAAAGATGTAAGTGAAATTATTGGTAGAGAATAAAAAAATTTTGCCATAAGCGTATGGCTGCCAAACAGATTTAATGAAAGTTATTTATATAAGGAGATAAAAAATGAATTTACCGACAGTGAATGTAAAAAGGAATATTTTAGACAAAATTATTTATCAGAGCAAAACGCTTGATTTACTCTTTTTTGGACTTGAAGCAGGAATTTTTGAATTAATTGGTTACGACGGGCTCAGTGCTAATGAAATTGCTCAAAAATTAGACCTTAAGCCGGAAGCAACCGAGGCTTTGTTAAATGTATATGTTTCTATAGAGTTATTGGAAAAATATAAAAATAACTATGTTTTGACTCCTGAATCTCAAGAATATTTATTAAAATCATCTCCTTTATATCAAGGTGACGTTTTACAGATGAATCGTAAACATCAAGATATTTTGGAAAAATTGCCTGAGTTGATAAAAGGCGAAAAAGTTCAGTCCTCGCCAAAAATGTGGCTAAGTCAGGATATGTTAGAAAAAATGGCGAAACATGCACTTGCCGGCATGGTTCAAAATACCACTGATTTTATAACATCTATTGATGATTTCAAAAATTTTAACAGAATGTGTGATTTAGGCGGGAATCACGGCACTTACTCGATGGCTTTAATAGACAAAAACTCCAATCTTCATTCTGAAATTATCGATTTGCCTCATATTAAACCTGCAATAGAAGAATACATAACAAAACAGGGATATGAAAATAAAATTTCTGCAATTGGACTGGATATGAACAATCTTGAAGAATTAAACAAAAATTATGAACTGGTTTTAACCTCCAATGTTTTGCAGCTCTGGAAAGACGATTTGAGTCGGATTTTCAAAAAAATCAACAGTATTATTAAAATTAATGGAATATTTGTTTCAAATCATTTTCTGGAAGTTGAAGATAGTTGTTCTAATTTAACTTATTCCTGCTTTGAACTTTTTACCAGGTTACGGGGATTTTCATCACATTTTATTTCAGAAGAAGAACTTAAAAAAGCTCTCAGCGAAAATGGTTTTGGGAATTTTAAGACAAAAAAATATGATTACGGCACTATTCCGTGTTTATTACTGTCTGCAGTGAAAATTAAGGAGTAAAAATATGAAAAAATATACGGGAATACTTTTAATATTAGTAATTATATCTGTTATTTCTTGCGGCTGCTCTAAAAAGCCCTTATTAAACAGCCGGGCAGTGCCGGTTGACACTATAATCCTAAAGAACACCAGTGTTATTGATTCTCAAACATATCAGGGAAACTTAATCTCTCGAAATTCTGTCAACTTAAAACCGCAGGTTTCAGGACAAATATCAAAAATTTTGGTTAAGTCAGGTGATAAAGTTCAAAATAGTATTATTTATCTTATATTTAAATATCTGTTTGATGAAAATTGTTTTTTTATTAATTATAGCTAAGTTTTAAGAGTAAAGCAAGTGTGAAAACCGCTACAATACTACTCAAACTTAATATTGCAGTTTGAATTTAAAAAGTATTTGATATAAAATCTCAATATGTAAATAGTTAATGAGTAGTGGTTAAAATTCCTGTTGAGAAAACTTGCCTATAAATGTGCATATAAAATACTAAAATATTGCTTAAAAAATGATATATCAGTAAATTATTATTCATATAATGAAAAAATATTTAATTTAGCATTAAAAGGTCTAGGAATAGGAAACTGGGACGAAGAAGATATACTTAGCGGTGAAAAATTCTTTATAGAAAGCCTTGATATAGATGCACCTATTGTTTTTGATGTGGGTGCGTATACTGGAGGCTATGCTGAAAAGATTAATACTAATTTTTCAAACCCAAATATATTCAGTTTTGAACCTCAACCATTTAATTATGAACAAATATCAAACAAATTTAAGTCATTTGATAACATAAAATTACTAAATATTGCTGTTGGAGAAGAAAAGGGTAAAATATACTTATTTGACTCTAAAAAGGGTGGAGATAGCCAACTTGCCTCTTGCTTTAAAAATGTAATTGAAGTGAATTACGCTCAAGAATCCACAAAATACGAGGTGGATTTAGATACTATTGATAATATTTTTGAAATAAACAATCTTAACCATATTGATATTTTAAAAATTGATACAGAAGGAAACGAATTAAATGTATTAAAAGGGGCTCAAAAATTAATTGAAAATAATAAAATTAATATAATTCAATTTGAGTTTAATAACATGAATGTTGTAAGTAGAACATTCTTTAGAGATTTTGTTGAGTTATTAAGCAATTATGATTTTTATAGAATGCTTCCTGATGGACTAGTTAAGTTAAACTATGATTATCAATACCCAGTATCTCAAGAAATCTTTTATTTTCAAAACATTATTGCGATTAATAAGAACTATAACAATAAAAGTTTAAATAAAATAATTTGCGCAGAATAAGTTAATTCCTTTACCTGTATAATGACGCCAAACTAACCTGTAATATTTTTCCAGAGCCTTTAGCTTTTTTAACAATTCATTCTCAGCCTACTTGTCCAGTTTCATGGGTACAGTTCATTATTTACTTTTATTTATATTCTCACCAGATTCACAGCAGGCTTTGAATCCCCTATCTGGTAAACTCCTTAAGCAGCATTCATGCTAAAATCTAAAAAACTTTTAGAATCAAAATGTGCGAATTAAAAGTTCAAAAATTAGAAAATAAAAAAATGAAAACAAAATTTTCTGCATTTGTAGAAACTCGCAGAATTGCCGGGTTTATCCAGGATGAAAATTTATTGCCCGCTTTTGCCTCATCTTCAGCTAAAATTCTTCCTTATCAAATTGCTGCTACAAGATTTGCACTTCAAGCTAAACACTTAAAAGGTTATATTTTGTGTGATGAAGGTAGTTTGGGTAAAACGTATGAAGCTCTTTTGATTGCAGCACAAAAATGGTATGAAGGCCAGGATAAAATCCTTGCTATTTTACCTCAAAACCTTATCAGACAATGGATTTACAAGTTAGAAAAAGATTTCACTTTACCTTATTTTATTTGGAAAAAGGAAAAAGATTTGTTTGAAACGGATAATTTAGTTATTACTACTTATGATTTTGCGGTTAAAAATGCTGAAAAAATAAATGAGATAAATTGGGATTTGGTTATTTTTGATGAGGCTGATTTTTTATTCAAACCGGAAAACAAATCTGTTATTACTCTTAAAAACGCAACAAAAAATTCTTTTAAACTGCTTTTAACTCCAACCCCTATAACCATAAGTATAATGGATATTTACGGATTAATTCATTTTATTGATGAAAGTATATTGCCCGAGGCTGAATATTTTTACAAAAGGTATTTTAGAAAGCCCCAAAATTATGGTGAATTAACAAATTGGGTCTCCAAATTTTGTTTCAGGACTTTAAAAAGCCAGGTCACACAGTATGTAAATTTCAGCAAAAGAATACCTATAACCATAGATTATCTCCTTTGTGAGAAAGAAAAAGAGCTCTATAAACTAATCGAAAATTATCTAACACTAGCTCACAAATCAGCCTACCCACAAATGGACAAATATGATTTAACTTTGATGTTTTATCACACTTTATCTTCGTCAACACAAGCATTTTCTAATATGCTAGATGCTCCTATTAAAAGAGCTGATGATAGTGAAAAAGATATGTTGATTGAACTCCAAAATTTAGCTAATAGCATTGAGATTAATTCTAAAACTATAAATTTATTAAAAATTTTAAAACCCATTTTTAAGCATTTAAAAACTCAAAAGCTCAATCAAAAAGCTATTATTTTCGTTGATAATTTAACGACACTTGACGCTCTTCATGAAATTTTCACCAAAAGTGGCTACAACACATTGAAGTACAAGGATAATAATACTCTTGAAAAATTCAGAAGTGATAAAAAAGTTCAAATTTTAATTACAACCGATAAAGCGGCAAAAGGTCTTGATATAGAGTATTGCCCCGTTGTTGTGAATTATGATTTATTATATAACGCAATTGAGATGGAACAACGCATTTGTCGCTGTCATAGACAGGGTCAGAAGTCAGATGTTCTTGTAATTAATATGTTGAGCAAACAAAATTTTGCTGATGTGAGGATTTTGGAATTAATTAACAAGAGGGTTTTGCAATTTGAAGGTATATTTGGAATGTCAGATGATATTGTCGGCAATTTTGACAAATCAATAGACGACATTTTACATGAAATTCGACACAGCAAAGAAGTTGAAGAAAGTTTTGAAGCAAACTTAAAAACTCATAAAAATGAGAATAAAAAAATAGTTTCAAATGCCGAGGATGCTCTATTTACAACTTTTACAAAATCTGTTGCAGATAAAGTAGAAGTTACACCTCAGTATATCCAGGACAAAATCGATGAGATAAATTCTGATTTATGGGAGGTTACAGAATATTTTTTGCTAAACAAAGGATATTATGAAATCGATGAAAAAAATAAAATACTAATTTGTAAAGAACCAACTCCTCCACACTTGTTTTACTATTGGACTGGCAGTCAAAATAAACCTTATTTGGGGGAAAAACAATATGGGGCTGACAAGGATTTTAAACCGAGACATGCAAGAATTTCCTTTACATCTCCTCTTTCTAAGGGCATTTTTAGCGAGATTGAATGTGCTGATTATGGAGAAATTGAAGTCAACGCTAAAATAGAACCTTGTGAAATAGGTTTTTATAAAATTGATATATTATCTAAAAACAAATGGCTCACCAGTTTTGATGTTTTAGTTGGTAAAACTTCATCCGGTAAGGTTTTAACCGATGAGCAGTGTCGTGAGATTATGAATTTGCCTGTTTTAAGCTGTAGAGAAAGCGGTAATAATTCAACTTATAGAATGCGGGAGTTATTTAAGCATAAAGAATACCAGGAGCTGGATGACTTTGTACCTGAAGAACAACTTATCCAAAAATATATGGCAGATAGAAAATCTTCTTTTGCACAAGAAATGGATGTAATAAAACTTAGAGCTATAAGGAAAAAGGTTGATCTGGAACATTCCCTGCAAGATTTAAAATCGCAAATTAAAGAGCTGAAAAAAGAAACATCCACAGGCGATAGGCTAAAAGAATTGCAAACTCATAAACAAATTAAAGTATTAGAAAAAGAACTCAGGAAAAAGCAAGAAAAATTGTTTTTAGATCAAATGAAAATAGATGTTGAAATGGAAAAGGATATTGAAGAAATATCTTCAATTGATAGGTTCTCAATCAAAGCAAACAGAATGTTTCTTATTTCAGTTAGGAGTGAGTAATTAGCAATGAGAAGTGTTTTTTCATGCTAAAATGAGGAGAAAAAGAGGGAGAAGCAGTGGAAGTAGAAAAATTGAGCGGGTTAAGCATGGATATAGAACAGTCGGAAAAAGACAA
The DNA here is from genome assembly GCA_028278035.1 of Chlamydiales bacterium. Taxonomy (GTDB): domain Bacteria; phylum Chlamydiota; class Chlamydiia; order Chlamydiales; family SM23-39; genus JANQFC01. The sequence goes on along the minus strand of JANQFC010000016.1, from coordinate 1,347 downwards.
GTTAAAAAGTTTGTTTCCGCAGTGTTTTATTGAAGGAAAACTTGATATAGATAAGCTCTTATCAATTTGTGGTGAATATATTGATAATGATTTTGAGAAGTATAAATTCGAATGGTCAGGAAAGTCTGAATGTTACAAGATTGCCGGCAAACGCTCGACAGGAACGCTCAGACCTTGCCCGGAGGAAAGTGTAAATCTTGATGAAACTGGCAATTTGTATATTGAAGGGGATAATTTAGAAGTCCTAAAACTCTTGCAAACAGCTTATTATCGCAAAGTGAAGATGATATACATCGACCCTCCGTACAATACGGGTAATGATTTCGTGTACGAGGATGATTTCAAGGATCCGATAGAAAAATACAAAGAAATAACCGCCCAAACCACCAAATCCAATCCAGAGACAATGGGTCGTTTCCATACAAACTGGCTAAATATGATGTACCCCCGCCTTCGCCTGGCGGCAAACCTCCTTCGTGATGATGGGGTCATCTTTATCTCGATTGATGACAATGAAGTAACTAACCTGCGAAAACTCTGCGATGAAGTCTTTGGAGAGGAAAATTTTGTCGCACAGATTATTAAAATTGGAAATTCATCCAAAAATAATGTAAAGCAGATATCGACTACCCATGAATATTGTTTGATTTATTCAAAATACTTATCTGCTTTAAGCGATTGGCAAGTCATTCGTACAAATTCGGATGAATTTCAAAAAAGAGCGAATACTTTATTAAAGAGTGGATTATCTGATCTGGAAATACAAAAAGAATTAAGATTCCTAGTCAAATATCCTAGATTTTATGATTTTGACCACTATACATATTGCGATTCTAAAGGTGTTTTTCGTGCAAATGACCTAACAGCTCCAAACAGCAAAAATTACTTCGATATTATACATCCCATCACAAACAAACCTTGTAAAACAGGGGCAAGAGGATGGGCATATTCTAAAGATGGAATAAAAGAACTTATTGAAAAAAATATGATTTATTTTGGGAAAGATGAAACGGTAATGCCCCAGTTAAAATGTTATTTATCGGATACTTTAACTCAATCTCCACGAGGGGTTATGTTTTATGATTCTCAAAATGATACAAAATGGATAAAATCAAATCAATTAGGCTTTAATTTCCCTAAACCGTTAGAATATTTAAAACGTTTAATTTCAATGTGTTCAAAACCAACCGACAACGACATCATTCTTGATTTTTTCAGTGGCTCAGGAACAACAGCACATGCAGTGATGCAGCTTAATGCAGAAGACGGCGGGAACCGTAAATTCATCTGCGTTCAGTTGCCTGAAATTTGTGATGAAAAATCGGAAGCCTTCAAAGCCGGATATCA
>JANQFC010000011.1 GCA_028278035.1 Chlamydiales bacterium | reverse complement strand
AAAATCATATACCCGTTTTCATTAAAATGTGCCGAAAAAATACTCGTTTTCATTTATGAAAAGCGTTATTAATTCTGAATATTTATTAATAAACATATTTAATAGGTTTTCTCAAAAAATAACAGAACATACCCGTTTTCATATTTATGAAAAGCGTTATATAACTATAATTATGCAATATTAACCAAAAAAATTCAGTATCTGTAGATGAAAATTTTACAAAAAATAGCCCATGGATACTGAAAATGGTCCTTTGATACCTTGGCAGGATAGGGAACAACTGAAAAGGTATTGCGATAGGAGCTCGGTTTGTTGGTAAAAGAGTCACAGATAAGTTTAAAATGTTCTATGCTTTTTACTATAAATTTGATCTTTCCCCCTTTATTTATTTATTTTTCTACTTTTGGACATAGGAAAAATGAAATGTATTATCTTCAGAATCATCTCGATAATTAAAAAAGTTACAAAACACCCTCAATTAAATTATTAATTCCATGTACTAAACAGGTGATTGCAAATAATGAAAGAGACAAGAAAAAATCATATAACTCCCTTATTTGATGATTTTTGTGACTTATGCAATTACCTTTTTAGAAAAATACTGCAAGATAAACCGGAAAGGCACCATTAATTATTGTTAATGAATTTACCATCATTACAGTTCATTTTAATAGAAGAAGAGTACTCTTTAAAATGGGAAATTAAACAAAGCAGCGGATCAGACACGTATTTTTATCAGATAAAAATCCCTCTCTCCACCTCTTTTAATTGGGAATGTTTTGATTATTTTGGGATTAAACAATTAAACCAGGAAAATCCCAAAAAAATCATTGCGTTAGGAGTGTGGCTAAGCCAAAATCTGTTCTCTGAGGAAAGTATTTTGCTTTTAAATGGTTTTAACCATGCTCAGTTGCAATTTCATGTACCAGAAAAGTATTTATTTATTCCCTTTGAATTATGCTATATTCCTAATCGTGGTTTTTTAGGAAATATATTTTTCCTGAGCACAACGTGTGATTATTCTAAACAGAATAAGGAAATAGATAAAACAATTCCATCCTTGGATCAGTTGCTCATTCTTTCAGAACCTAATTCTAAAGTAAAATTGGTCCAGCAAGAAGGTTATATTCTCAAGCATTTGGCAACGAAAAAAAATATTAAAACTCGATTGCTTTTCAATAGTACAGTGCCTAAACTCTTGCATGAGATCGAGCATGCATCAATTATGCATTTTTGTGGTCAGGTATCTATCAACAACCAGGGACAAACTAATGGTTGGCAACTAGGACCAGACACCTATTTTAATTATGAAGATATGAGCGGCATTACCAAATTACATTCTGTTCCTTG
>JANQFC010000004.1 GCA_028278035.1 Chlamydiales bacterium | reverse complement strand
AAGAAGCTGATGAAGCGATACAAAATGTAATTGAATTTATTGATTTTACTGAAAATTATCTAAAAAATAATAACTAAAAATGTGTCATAATATAAACTTTATAGAATAAAAAGCTTGTAATTTTCGTAGAAAGAGCTATGATGTCAGTGTAAAATAGTTAAAACGAAAGGAACAAGATGTTTTTATAACCCTGAGGTTTGGATCCTTACACCCCGATGTTCTATTATAATTACTAATATATACTGTTGTGAATATATATGCAGAAATTTCGCGTGTTTACTATAAATTAGCACGAGGTTTGAGAATAAGTCGCAGGTAGTTTGAGAATTTTGCAACTTTAATGCACCAAAACAAGTAAAAATAAAAAATGTGAGGGTTAATCTATACAATTAAGAGTTTTGCAAATAAAGTATCTTTAGGATTTTTGTTTGTAAAAAGAAAATAAAGGAGTTTTAAAATTTTATATTTATTCCCAAACCATAAATTCACCTAAATCTATCTCTAGTATTGAGGTTATGTCAAATTTTATTTTCGCAAAGTTTCTGTCAACTTACATTTAAATTGAGGAAATTAACAATGGAGAAATTTAGCTGGTTGCCTTTTTTTGAAGAAGTATTAAATAAAATTTGTATAAAATATGACAAAAAAAGTTTATGCAAAGAAACTCATAAAATATTTAATGGTTGTAGTGGACTTTCTGATAAGGATAAAAAAGGGCAAACATTTCCTTTAAAAGAGATTGATCCTCTATCTTTTATTGCTTTATTTAATAAAAAGCATACTATAGAAAATAAAAAAATATTTTTTGATAGAGCAAAGTTAATTTTAAACTTAGATTCTAACGTACCAGTCGATGTAGATGGTATACCTCAATTCGATAATCGAAATGCACTCTTTTTTCCTTATCAATCAAAAAGAGAAGATCATATAATTGACGAATTATGGACTTTTTCTAAGTATTTTAATATCCATAATACATATACCCAAGAATATTTTGATAAACTTTTATCTCCCATCTTTCCCCAAATTGCTCTGGCAAAACTAAGTCAATTTTTATTTATATGTAAGCCTGACCTATACTTCCCAGCTGATAAAAAGTCTTTGGCATATGCAAAGGATAAAGGTTATACCAAGGTGAATCCAAAAGATTTTAAGTCTTATGAGCAGTATGTATTGGACTTGAAAGTGAACTCAAAAGAGAGCTATCCTTATCATTTTTCTCTAAAAGCTTATGAAAACAGTAAGAAAAAGAGTAAGTTAATCTCCTTAACTGCAAATCCAGATCAGGAAGAATTTGATTTGCAGTATGAAATTCAATATCAAAGAGATGTGGAAAATGTACAATTGTCAGAGTCAGAAATAAATGAAGCTAATGTTAATAGCAATTTGCCAGAGTTAAAAGAATTAAATGGTAATAAATATTGGAAAAGAGATCCTAAAAAAGCTAAAGAAGCACTAAAAAAAGTTAACTTTTATTGTGAAATAGATGCAAAGCATAAGACCTTTGAGTCTAAGTATTCCAAAGAGAATTTTGTAGAAGCTCATCATTTAATTCCTATGAGTTGCCAAGGTAATTTTAAAGATATTAGCCTTGATATTCTTTCAAACATTATTGCTCTCTGCCCTAATTGTCATAGAGCTATTCATAATTCAGAACAAAATTTTCAAAAAAAATTAATAAAGCAATTATTTGATAATAGATACGAACAATTAATAAAACAAGGAATTAGTATTAAATTTGAAGATTTGCTTGAGTTATATCAATAAAAACTGACGACTGTTGAGTAAAAGGTTATCCATTAGTCTTCACTCTTTACGGCGTTTTTACTCTTTAAGTACAAAACCTTAATAGCTTGGAATAGTAATATCTGCTAGCTGTTTTTTTTTAACTCAATTTTAAGCCCATAGGAGAAGGTACAATAATAAGGTTAAGATAATTATTTTAAATTATACATTTTCTTATATATTTCAATCATCTCAGATGTGACATCTTTGGGATAACACAATGGTTTTTGTCCACCGGATCGGCTATAAGCACTCCTACCACCACAAAGATTACCTTTTTTAGTAATATTATATGGGCAAGCGCAAGGGCCTGGATAATTTTGAATTGATTCATCTATTATTTTTTGTTTAATTTCTGCATCTGTAACTGCAAGTGAAGGATTACTAAAAACAAACAAAATTGATAAAATAGCAATGATAATTCTCATAACGCACGACCTCCAGGTTAAACATTGCTATTTTCAAGTAAGAAACATTATTTTAAATTAACAGTTTTACTTATTTTTTATTTCATAGATTATCCTTTAATATTAAAACTTTAAAAAATTAACGATTTAAACATGTTTAGAATATAATATCTATAAATATTTATATAATAAACTGAGATAGAATAAGGTGAAAGCTAACGAATCAAATTTATTAACGCTTTTAGATGGAAAAAAGCAATTTATCATTCCAATATACCAGAGGGATTATAGCTGGTCAAAAGAGCAATGTCAGACACTTTGGAATGACATAATAAATGCTGCACAAAATGATAATGTAAAAGTTCATTTTATAGGCTCAATTGTATATGTGCAAGAAGGATTATATAATGCATCTTCTTCTTCCAAGTTCATGGTTATTGATGGGCAGCAAAGATTAACTACTTTAATGCTTCTACTTTGTGCTTTAGCAAATAATATAAAAGATAATCCCGATAATACAAGCTTAAATGCAGAAGAAATTAGAGAAAATTATCTTATTAATCGACACAAAAAAGATGATGAGCGTTATAAACTTGTTTTAAATAAAAAAGACAAAGATACTTTTTTTAATATCATAGATAGCACTGACTTAGCTGAAGTTTATTCCAAGAAAATTTTTGATAATTATAATTTTTTTATAGAGCAAATTAAAAAAAGTTCATTATCTGTAGAACAAATTTATAAAGGAATAGCAAAGGTCTTAGTTGTAGATATTACGTTAGATTCAAATAACGATAACCCACAACTTATATTTGAAAGTTTGAACTCGACAGGGCTAGACCTATCTCAGTCAGATTTAATTAGAAACTACGTATTAATGGGGCTTTCCATTGATGAGCAAAAAGACATTTATCAAAAGTACTGGATACCTATGGAGCAAAGCTTCGGGCCTGATGAAAATGCGGAAAGATTTGACAGATTTATAAGGGATTATTTAACAATTAAAAATAACGGTAAAATTCCCAAAATAAATGACGTTTATGTAGAGTTTAAAAGATATATCAAAAATTTTGATCTTGTAATTATTGATGAAATAAAGACGCTTCATAATTATTCAAAGGTATATACAAAATTGATATTTGCAAAAGACTTTGATGAAAGAGTAAATGAAGTTCTTAATAATATAAAATCCTTAAAAGTAGATGTATCTTATCCTTTTTTACTTGAAGTTTATTCTGATTATCAAAATCAAGTGATATCCCAATCTGAGTTTATTGAAATTCTTAAAAGCATTGAAAGTTATGTATTAAGAAGAGCTATATGCGGAATACCTACTAATTCATTAAATAAAACATTTGCTAATTTATACTGCGAAATTGATAAAGAGTATTATTTAGAATCTTTTAAAGCTGTTTTAATGCTTAAAGACTCCTACAAAAGATTCCCAAGAGATGAAGAATTTATAGAAGAATTTAAGACCAAAGATGTTTACAATTTTAGAAATAGAAACTATATCCTTGAACAGCTTGAAAATTTTAATAACAAAGAAAAAGTTATTTCAAACGGTAGTATTGAACATATTATGCCTCAAGAATTATCTGATGAGTGGAAATCTCAACTTGGAAAAAATTACGAAAAAATTCATCCAAAATACCTGCATACAATAGGAAATTTAACTTTCACCGGCTATAACTCAGAATACAACAATAGATCATTTAAACAAAAGCGTGATATGCGAGGTGGCTATAAAGAAAGCCGATATAAATTAAATAAAATTATTGCACAATTAGATAAATTTACTGAGTTTGAAATAAAAGATAGGGCTGATGCACTTGGGGACTTAGCTTGTAAGATTTGGGCGACTCCAGAAGTTTCAGACGAAACTCTTAGTAGATATAAAAGAAAAATCAATGTTACTGACTATAAAGACCACTGGAGTAAGTGTATAAGCGACATATCAAAAGAAATATTTGAAGAGTTAAGAAAAAGAATGTTAAATATTGATTCTTCTGTAAAAGAAGAATATTTAAAGCACTATATTGCTTTTAAAAATTCTACAAACTTTGCTGATATCGAGCCACGAAGAACAAAGCTCAAAGTATTTTTAAATATGGAATATGATAAAATTGATGATCCTAAAGGTGTTTGCAGGGACGTAAGCAATATTGGGCATCTTGGCAATGGTGCTATTGAATTCATTATAGACTCAATAGATGAAATTGAGTACTCTATGAAGCTTATTAAACAATCCTTTGAACTAAATAGAGAAGATTAGCTCTTACTATTCTTCATTATTAAAATTTTCGTTGGTAATATCAAAATCAAAAAAGTCTTTCATTGATATTTCAAGAGTTTCGCATATTTTAACAAGGGTTGAAATTCTTGGTTCCTTCATTCCGCGCTCTATTTCACTAAGTCCGCCTTTTGAAATGTCGCTTTCATAAGCCAGTTTTTCCATAGTCAGGCCACGCATTTCTCTAAGTACCCTAATTCTTTCGCCTATTTGTTTGTATAATTTTTTAAAATTCATAGTTAATCCTTGTTCATCTACATGAACTTTTGCTTTATATTAATTTATTTTTAAGCTAAAGTAGTTCATGAAAATGAACATTTTTAAGATTAATTTTTGAAGGGAGTTAAAACTTGGAAAAATTAGACACTAAGAGATTTATAAACGCTGCCGGTAATGATTTAAAAACTGCAATTGATGATATTATTTGGATAATTTCAAATATCAATGAAGATGTAGAAAAATTAAAAGTAAAAACAATAAAGCCAAATAAGGCCCAAGCCCAAGCATTACTAGAATATATCAATATGAAAAATAATAAAACCAAAAATAATATAAAAATTTTATGTGGTGATAAAATGGAAAAATATTTCAAATGGCTTGATGAGTGCTGTAAAATGCATTCTTTAAACAGGGAACAAGCTTTAAACTATATTATAGAAGGCAATTTATGAGCTAATCTTCTCTATTTATTTATGCTTAAACTTTATCAATGCTTCTTTTAATTTCAGCTGCGTAGCTGCTTACATTTTCCTGATCTTCTACTATTATCATTGCGAGCTCAAATTTTCTCTTTAATTTGTTAATATCTTCTAAAAGCATAATGTTTTCAATATTTGTTTCATAAGTTTCCTGGTTATTATCCATTATAAGTGCGAGGCGGGTATTTGAGTTTCTAACTTTTCTAATTTTTACAAGTGTGCCGATTTGCTCTTTTTGAGTATCTATTACTTTTTTGGCTGATTTTCTTTTCATTTTATTTGCTCCTTTATTTATCTATATCACAAGGATAGCTTGCAACCTGAGCAATTGGAACTGTTGAAGGCTTAAATGTTATCATTCGAACACAATTTAATACGATTCTTTTTTATTGCTATTTATTCTATTTAAGCTTTCAAGTATCTGTTGATGGCTATCATTACTTGAATCTAATGAAATATCTACTACTAGAAGTTTCTCTATACCTTTTTGGATTTGGGCAAGTGATAATGAGCTTTTTCTGACTTGATCCATAAAGAAGTTATAATTATTAAAGATTTCCTCTGAATAATCCTCCGGTAAGTCTTGCCCCTCAAGTAGACTTAAAAAAGTCTCTTTATCATTTTCATTAAAAATCAGTTTATAGTACTCATCACCTTTTTTGTGGTGGTTAATCAGATATATTTCCCTAATTTCGTCAGCATTTAAAGTTGTACTATCAGGATTTTCCTCGATACTATTTACTAAAGCAGTAATTAAAAGCATTAAAGTAGTTAATAGTTGCTGTCCATCAATAATTATCTGCTTAGGACAAGAAGACATAGTATATAATCCTTCTTGAATATAGATAATTGAACCAATAAAGTGGGCTTTGATATTATCATTTTGGGCTGCGTTTGTTATATCATCCCAAAGAGCCTGACTTTGCTCTTCTGAGCAGCTGTAATTTTTCTGATGCAAAGGGGTAATAAACTGTTTATTGCCATCTAAAAGCTTAAATAAGTTTGATTCGTTAATTTTCACCATCTATTCCTTTCTATAAGTGTTGTTCTAAAGCTGTTTAATACTGCTAATTCTTTATTTA
>JANQFC010000092.1 GCA_028278035.1 Chlamydiales bacterium | reverse complement strand
GTTATCAAACGTTTCTCCAGCTATCATAGGATTTTTCGAGCGTTTATGAACATTTTCCACGAATTGTTAAAGGTTTTTCCAGCTCTTAGAGGTTTTCTCGAGCGTATATAAACTTTTTCCAAGAGTTATTAAAGGTTTTTCCAGCTCTTATAGGTTTTTTTCGAGCGTTCATCAACGTTTTCCGAGCGTTTTTAACCTTTTCAGATCTTTTATAAACGATTCTCCAAGCTTATACCACACTTTTTTGAGCATTTACTATCGTGTTCCTAGCTTTCATAAGCTTTGCCTAAGCGTTTATAAGCGTTTTTCGAGCGTTTATAAGTGTTTCTAAACGTTTTGTAAGTGTTTATGCAAGAATATGCAGCTAAAATTCAAAATATGCACTTAAAAATTTTTCCGGGGGCTTCGCCCCGGACCCCTTATTTTTTCCTTTTGGGTTGGCCCCCCCCCCGAAATTTTTTTCTCGCTATGCCCCTCGCTTAATTAACTAATAATCTCGACCTGTACATGAACAGAGTTGTGCAAAACAATGACAATCCATATCTTTGTAGTTTCAAGAAATATTATACTATGGATGGGTCATGTACAGGCCGGAACCATCCCGACTTTCATTCAATTAGGCCCAGATATGAAAATTTGAACTGTGAAGATACAAGCTAAACACAAGAAAAAAGCTCTCAATCTGTAGCAAATTTTTTATTCACCTTATCAGACTGGTTCCTAGTTTGATACAAAATTTCGTAAATGAATCCGTCATGCTAAAGTTAGCATCAATATTTTAAGATCAGGTACAGTTTGCTGTTTATAAAAATCAATCAGCATTCTTTCCTTGTGATGGTACGAATGAATTAAGCCACTTGGTAAACATTCAATTATTAGTTGAAAATAATGAAGATTGAAATTTCTTATTTCAGGATATTAAGTTTTGAGAATTTGATAATACGAAAAATTGCTGATTTTTTAAAAATTATATTAAGTTAATATTTAGAAAGCATCAATAATTATCAAAAATATACGTTTAAATTTAGAAAATATAATATATTTATTAGAAAAATAAATTAAATAAATT
>JANQFC010000096.1 GCA_028278035.1 Chlamydiales bacterium | reverse complement strand
AAGTATGACAAAAATCCTAACAAAATGTTTGGGAAATTTCTCTAATTTTTAATAACTTTAAGAAAATATTAAGAAGTTTTCAAAAAATCTTAAAAAAGTTTTAAAAAATACTGAAAAGACTTATCAAAGTTTTAGAAAGTCTTCTAAAAATTCTATAATGTTTAAACAAAAATGCTCACAAGACTTTAAAATGCCAGAAAATTAAGGCAAAATCCTAAAAACCATAGAAAAACCCTAGAAAATCTTCAAAAAATTAATGGTACAGTCTCTCTTCTAATTTATCCCCTTCCTAATATATCTCCCTTCTAGTATATCCGCCCTCTTAAGTACTGAATTTTAGCTTCTAATATATCACTCTTTCTAATATACCCCCTGTTATGATGGGGTTGAAATAATATATCCCCTGGGGGATATATTAGAAGAAAGATGGTATTAGCAAAATCCTGAGAAAATTATGAGGTTTTAAAAAATCTTTAGAAAATTATAAAATGTTTTAGGAAATCAGAAGTATTATGAAAATGCTAGAAAATTGTAGCAAAATATTAGGAAAAATTTATGGAAGGTTAAGGAAATATTCAGAAATTTTAAGGAAACTGTAAGAATATTTGAAAAATTCCTGAAAATCACAGGCATATCTTACGGTTCATGTATAGTAAAAATGCATAAACTAGGACTGCATGTAAATATATGTATTACCTCTGAGAGGGATAGTACCTTTTGTTCAACAAGTTTTTAAACATGTATATAAGTTTTAAGGCTTACAAATTGAGCCATTACCTGCAAAAAGGTGCATATGCAACTAAGATATTTTTCTCTATGTGGTAAATGAGAATAGTCAAAAATATAAGTTACAAAAATAGAAAGTTGAGGGTTAAGAATCTTAGACACATTTTTGCTTAGAAAGCGTAAGAGTGCTTGTTTGGCAACATATATCTTTTCCAAAAATTTTTTGAAAGATTAGTTTATTTTTATAAAAAATAATGATTCCACCCAATTTTAAGGAAATTTCTATCATTCATAGGGCTAGAAATATTTTGTTTGGTTTCAAGTTCAAAATATTAAAATATTGTAGCCATTTGCATGCAGCATCTACTATTGTATTTTTATTCATTTGTTTGTGCAACCTCTCCAGCCATTTGGCACTTCCAAGAATGTTTTAATAAGTAACATCTGTTCTTTGCAAACATCAGTTACTATTATTGCAACCATCAGAATTTTGAGGCAAAATTGGACAGAAAGTCAAACTAATAAAAAATCAGCCTGTGGAGTTTGTAGAAGTTGTTTCACTGTTGTTTTTTAAACATTCTAAAATAATGCTTGTGTGTTTCTTTTCTTTTGAAAAAGTTGCAAGTCAATCATATGTCAACTCAGCTCAATAAAATGATTCAGTATCTATATAATTTTATTCAGCATTGTGCACATTGTTCAATGAAAAAATGGGGCTATGCATATATATGAAATTGTTGTTATTGTGGTTTCTTAGCTGTGGAAAAAGATTAGCACTGATAATAGACATATTCTTAACTGCCCATTCAGGTGGAGTTGATTTTCAGAAATTAGGAGCCAACAGGATGCACAAAAATCATGAGGAATTTATGGTCCATACAAAGCAATTTTTGGGTGGACCTGATGAAAGACTTACCATACATACATATAGTCAAATTTTTGTTTCACAGGTGCACTAGTAATGTGCATGTGATAAAACATATCTCTATTAAACAAAATCTTTTATTTTAACTTGATAATGCTTTATTACCTGTACAATTATTTTTATTGTATTATAATAACACAGCTTAATTTGACAAAAATTGTAATGTGCTCGACAAAATTTTATTTCATTGGTAAAAGAATTGATGACTTACTCAGCTGTAACTAACAAACCAAGCTACAGTAAGCAGCAATTGCATTGCATAGTAGCCATACATCTAATGGTGTAGCCAGTAAAATGGATTTTATTATACATTTTGTTCTATTTTTAGTTATGAAAAGTGACTGCAATAATGTTCTTAGCACTTATTGTTTAATTCTGTTATGTGTTACACAGCAAAATGCTCAGTAAGTATCATCTTACTATCTCTTATTAGTTCCAAGGACAAAAAATTCTGACATTATTTGGTCAAAACTCATTACTGGAGTGTGGTTACTTTATTTTTCTCCCAATTATGTGTAAAACTGAGTACCAATTGCAAAGCTCAAACAGAAGTAAAGTTAACTTTTGTTAGATCTAAGGGATATTTAAAAATAATAATAATAAATTTTATGAATAATATGGCAACCATAAATATTACACCACTTATCTTATCTATATAATGGATAAAATTTTGACTATCTTTGTTGGAATGTGTTTGAAAAACAAATATGAAAAAATGTTGAAAACTTAATGAAAACTTTTGAAAAAGAAAAAGTAAAAATAAAAATTAAGTTTCCTCTAACTTTTCCTAAAATGAATATTTCTGAAATTGTTTGCCTTACTCCCATATATCCAAAATGATCCATACATTTATCTTTAACTAACCACATTCAAAAATAGATAAAGGGTTGTATCTGATACTTATTTGGTTTGTATAAGAATTCATGACAAAACAAGAGTCATCAGAGCAAAAATTATCACAACCATATGTAGAACATTTATGTGAGTCATATGATGTAAAAGTGTTCAGAACTACCTCAGAAATCAAAGTGATTAGGGGTAGCACCCTATCCCTAGCTGAAACCCACCATTCCTAGTACTCAGCTAGGATGTTGACAGCTCATGATACCATAAAAATGCTACCCGCAAG
>JANQFC010000029.1 GCA_028278035.1 Chlamydiales bacterium | reverse complement strand
CCCTCTCAAATACGAGTAAGAGAAAACACAACCTTAACTAATTTGTTAAGATTAGCACACCGATCTTCTCAATCAACTCAAAGAGCAATGCAAAACATGGTGTTGCATATCAGAAATTATTTACCGATAATAACAAGAACCTTATCAACTCTGCCAAACCGAATAGCTTTGCAATTGTCAAGAAGCCAGTTACCAAGACCTCAACAGCCTAGGATAATCACAGATCAACAAAGATTTGATACTGTTAAAAGACTTGTTAACAATCAGGAATTTAATCAGGCGATAAGAAAAGCTAATGAAATTATGAATGATCAGATTTTTGAAGATACTATTATGCATATCATTTTTAAAGCTATGGAGTCAGATAATTTACAGCATATAGATATAGCAAAATACCTCATTACTAACCGTATCAAAATATCCAACAGAAATATTTTGTTAAATATTTTAGCAGATAAATACATCTCTTTAAATCAATTTAAAAAAGCCAGTCAAATCATCAAAAATATTTCTAGCCAATATGGAAAATGGCCGATATATAAAGTGCTTTATTCTAAAATGTTTTTTTATGGTTGCCATCAAATATATCGAACAATAAAAAGAGTATTAATATTCACTAGCGGCATAAGCAGAGCAAACTAGAGCAAATTCTTAAACTCTTTTTCAGAAAGTATTTTTATACCTAATTTTTTGGCTTTATTGTATTTAGAACCAGGCTCATCTCCTACTAAAACAAAGTCTGTATTTTTACTGACAGAAGAAGAAGTTTTACCGCCTCTTTGTTTTATCAAGTTTGTAGCTTCCACTCTTGTATATTCCTGCAAACTTCCCGTTAGAACAAAAACTTTTTTATCAAATAAATGGCCTGAAAGCGCCTTTGATTTAACTTCTTGAGGTTTGACTCCGTGCAGCAAAAGCAGATCAATCTCTTCTAAATTATTAACATCAGAAAAATATCCAATTATAGATCTAGCTACTTTTTCTCCAATACCTTCAATGTTTATTAACTCATCTTCTGTGATTTTAGTAAGCTTTTTAATATCTTTGGAATAATCCGCTAATAAATCCGCTGTTTCTTTTCCAACATATTTTATTCCCAAGCCCATTATAAATTGAGATAGATTGCAGTTTTTGGATTTTTCTATACTGTTTAAAAGATTCTCTATTGATTTTTCTTTAAATCCTTCTAAATTTGATAACATCTCAGAACTTAATAAATAAATATCAGATGGCCTTGAAACAAAATTATTATCAATTAATTCCTCCATTACCCTTGTCCCCAAATGCTCAATATCCATTGCTTCTTTAGAAGCAAAAAAAATAAGTCTTCTGATTTTTTGAGCTGAGCATTTAGGATTTAGACATCTGATAGCCACTTCGCCTTTTTTATGAATCACATCTGATCCACAAATAGGACATCTATCAGGCATTTTAAAAGGTTTTGACTCTCTTGATCTCTTCTTGAAATCAACAGATACAACCTTGGGTATTACATCCCCGCCTTTTTCAATTACAACAACGTCATTTATTCTAATATCTTTTCTCTTAATCTCATCTTCGTTATGAAGGGTAGCTCTAGATATTGTGCTTCCGGCTAAAAATACAGGCTCTAATTCCGCAACAGGCGTTAGCACCCCTGTCCTACCGACCTGAACAGTAATATCTTTAATTTTTGTAACAGCCTGTTCCGGTGCAAATTTATAAGCAACTGCATATCTGGGAGATTTTCCAGTAACACCTAATTTGTTATGAGATGTAACATTATTTGTTTTAATAACAATCCCGTCTATTTCAAAAGAAAGGTCTTTTCTCTGTTTTTCTATAAAAGCGGCAAAAGCTAAAATATCTTCTAAATTTTTACATAATTTAAAGTGTTTTTCACAAGATATAGGAAGACCTAGTTTCTTTAAATAAGAATGCATCTCATATTGAGTCTCAACATACTTTTCAGCATTTGCTATTCCATAGCAGACAATATCTAATTTTCTTTTAGCAACCTCTTTGGGATCTAATAACTTTAAAGAACCTGCTGCTGCATTTCTGGGATTTGCAAAAAGATCCAATCCCTCTTCTTCTCTTTTTTTATTTAAATTTTGAAAAGTTTTTATATGCATAAAAACTTCGCCTCTAACTTCTATTAGATCAGGAATATTTTTACCGAATAATTTTAAAGGCAGACTTTTTATAGTTTTAATGTTGGATGTTACATCATCTCCTATCTTACCTTTTCCTCTAGTAAGCGCCCTTGTCATCTTACCTTTTTCATACCTAATTGATATGGCCGTTCCATCCATTTTAAGTTCTGAGCAGAACTTAATATCTTTTTTTTCCAAAAGTTTATAAATTCTATTTAGAAAATCTTCCAGCTCATCTTTCGAATAGGTATTGGCCAAAGATAACATCGGAGTCAAATGCTCAGCATGCTTAAAACCTTTCGTCAAGGCCTCTCCCACTCTATGGGTAGGAGAATTGTCCAAGATTAGATCTGGATGGTCTTTTTCCCATTTTTGCAGCTCTTTTAAAATAAGATCATATTCATAATCAGATACCAAAGGTTTATGTTCAGCATAATAATGCTTATCATGCTCGATCATCTCTTCTACGAGTTTAATATATTCTTTTTGATTTTTAATAGTCCGGATCTTCATTTTACCTCTACCAACAAAGTTGAAAAACAAGCTATGTTTAACATTATAGCATCTTTTGAAATATTTATCATTTTATCCACTTTTTCATTTCCACCATATTTTTTTAAGTCGCTGTTAAAAATAATATTTATATTTTTAGTATTTTTTAATTTTATCAAGTAATTGTTTATGTCCTGATCTGTAAAATTATGAATACATAATATTGATGCGCTTTTGGTTTTTCTTAAATAACTAATAACACCCAAAGTTGAAAAATCAATCCATTCATACCCATTATAAGAAAAATCATCAAAAAAAAGCTCTTGTCTGTGCAGATAAAGATAATTGATGTCCTTGACGAATAAATTGAATTTTTTATTAAGGTCTTTATCTAATAAGTCCCAAGATATTTGAGATTTAAAGTCCCATTCATTTTCCTGAGCAATTTCCGTTCCCATAAAACTTAATTTCTTTCCCGGATAGCAAATAAAGTAACTATATAACAGCCTTAAGTTAGAAAACTTAGCAATAATACTGCCCGGCATTTTATTAAAAAAACTGTTTTTTTCATGAACAACCTCATCATGCGATAACGGAAGTATAAATTTTTCATCAAATGCATATATCAAACTGAAAGTTAAACAAGCTTGTTTGCTTATTCTCTTTTTAGAAGGTAATTGAAAATAATTTAAAATATCATTCATCCATCCCATATTCCATTTAAAATCAAATCCTAAATCTTTAGTTACTCCCTTATAATCTGTAGCCTCTTCAGCTATAACAAACACATCAGGATGTTTTTTATGAATTATTTCATTAAGTTCTTTTAAAAATGAGACAGCTTCCAAATTAATATTATTTCCAAGATTATTAACTTCCCATTGACCTTCTTTTCTTCCATAATCCAAATAAATCATGGAAGACACTGCATCTACTCTCAAGCCGTCTATGTGCATCTTATCAAAATAATATAAAGCGCTTCCAATCAAAAAATTTCTCACTTGAGGTTTGGAATAATCAAACACTAAAGTATCCCATTGAGGGTGATAACCTTTCTTGAAATCTGGATGCTCATATAAAAAACTTCCGTCAAATTTAGCAAGGGCAAATTCATCTTTTACAAAATGAGCAGGAACCCAGTCTAAAATTACCCCAATATTATTTTTATGCATGTAATTTACAAAATACTGAAAGTCCTGTGGAGTCCCGTATCTGGATGTTACTGCATAAAATCCTGATACCTGATAGCCCCAGGAATCATCTAATGGATGCTCCAATATTGGCATTAACTCTATATAGTTATAATTATTTTCCTTTAAGTGTCTAACCAACTTATGAGCTAAATCCCTATAATTCAAAAAATAATCATTCCCTCTTTGCCATGACTCTAAATGCACTTCATAAATATTGATCGGTTGATTCAAGGTTTGCCGTTTTCTATTTTCAAGCCAAATGTCATCATCCCAAATAAAATCATCTACATTGAAAATAATGGATGAATTATGAGGTCTCAGCTCTATATGAAAAGCATGAGGATCCGTTTTTATTAGCAGTTCATTTTTATCAGTAGTAATCTCATATTTATATAAATGCCCATAATCTATATTGGGAACAAAAATCTCCCAAATCCCTAATTTATGAATGTCCTGCATAATATGTTTCTTTGCATCCCAGTTATTAAACTCCGAGATCAAGCAAACTTTTTTAGCATTAGGTGCCCATACGCAAAACCTTATTCCTTCTATATCAGTGTGTGTAGTTTTATGAGCTCCGAATATTTTATAAATATCAAAATGCTTGCCCTGTTGAAATTTCTCTATGTCCTTTTTTTGAAAAATAGACTGATAATCTTGCATATTGCCACCTTGCATGAATATATCAATAAAACAGATAAATTATCAAATCTATCCGCTGTTTGCCTCATCAGCTAAAGAATAACAGCAATCAGAATTACTTTAAAAAATTATCTAAATAATAATTCTTATCAGTCTCAAGAAATAGAGATTCATCTCTATTCATTTTTTTTCCTTTTTCTTTTTTAGATTTTTTAATCCTAAAAGATTTAATTTTTGACTGAAGCTTTAATTTTATTTTCGCTTCTTTTTTTGATTTAATAATAATCTTTTTGATCAGCTTTTTAGACCATTCGATATCCATTGTCCCAAAAGACACTTGAATATCAATTAATCTGCCTGAATGTAAGCTAATGGGCAGATTAGATAAAATTTCTATCACATCTTTTTTTTCTTGGATAAATATGGCCCTAATCAATTCTTTTGTTTTTTGAAGAAGATATAACGGGTTATAATCTTTAAGAGCTTTTGATACTATGCCCTGATATTCATCATCAAAAATTCGGGGCACAAAAGCCTTTGTAAAGTGAACTTTTATTAACTTATAAAAAGCATTTTCAATACCCAGTCTATTTTTATTTTCTAGCAATTCTTCTATATCTTTAATTAACAATGGTTTTTCCCTCTGCTGCCTAACATCCAAGTATTGAGCTAATAAGAATATCATAGGAAGTATCTCTGCTAGATTTTCTCTTTTAGCTATATCTTCGATATTTTGTTTTTTAAAAATACCGAGAGAAAGTATCTCTTTTACTGTATTATTGTTTACTTTCCGGATAGGAAGGGCTATTGCATCTTTCGCTTTTACTTTTTGTTTTTTATTTAGCGTGCACCCGATTCCATTTTTAAAAACTTTTTCAAAATATATCTGATCATACTTAATCAAATAAGAAAAATATCCTTGCTGAGAGGTGCCACTTATTCTAATTCTTCCCCTTTTTAAGTCCTGTGCTGCGGTGAAATTTTTAACGGGTCCTAAGATATCCAAATAAATATCAAATTGATTTTTTTTATTAATAGATTTAAATTTCAATAAAGTTGGAAAAATTTGAACCGTATAATCAGTATTGCAAATTAAAAATCTGCATCCGTTTAAATTAGTAAAAGGAATAAATTTTTGATTAATTCTTATTCGCATAATGATCCGATCAATCCCTTATTTGTATTAGATGTTACTTGCACTTCCAGTATTTGATTATGCAAATCTTTTTCAGAATCCACGTAGACATTTAAAAAGTTATTGGTATGGCCAAGCCTGCGATTTGCCAATTTTGATTTTTCAAATAAAACTTTCAGCTTTTTACCAATATAATTCTGCCTTAAATGATATGCCTGACCTGCCGCTTCTAACTGGAGTATTTTTTTTCTTTTGCTGATAATTTCTTGAGACACTTGCTCTTTAAAATTATAAGCCGGCGTGTTCGGCCTTTTACTAAATCCGAATACATGCACTTTAGAAAACTTTACTTTTCTTATCATCTTTAAAGTCTCACTAAAATCATTTTCTGTCTCAGATGGGAATCCCACTATAACATCTGTTGAAAAAGTAAAATCGGAGTATTTGCTTTTTAAAACATTGATTTTTTCTACAAAAATCTCTTTTGTATACTTTCTGTTCATCTTTTTTAAAATTTTATTAGAACCTGACTGCAGGACAATATGTAAATTCTTAGCTGTTTTTTTGCCGTTTATCAATACATCAACAAGATCTGCCGTAATATGCTGAGGATCTATAGATGACAGTCTAATCCTGTGCAGACCGTCTATTTCATCTATTTTTTGTATTAATGTGCTTAAAGTAATACCAGAATAAAATTCTCCAAGATTAATACCCGTTAAAACTATTTCTTTATAACCATTATCAACTAATGTATTTATCTCATATAATATATCTTCAATTTTTCTAGATTTAGATCTTCCTCTAGTATATGGAATAATGCAATACGTACAAAAACCGCTGCAGCCATCTTGAATCTTGACAAAAGCTCTTGTATGATCTTCAAACTCTTTAATGTGAAACTTGGGAATTACTCTTTTTGGAAAAATATATGACACTAAATCTTGTTTTTGCAAATTAGGTATTATACAAACATCTTCTTTAAGTCCCGCAAATAAGTCTTTCGCAAAACATCCTGTTATAAATAATTTAGATGTAGGATTTTCTTTTTTCAATTCATCTATAGCTTTTTGAGAATCCTTGTCTGCATTTTGGGTAACTGAACATGTGTTCACAATACAAATATCTGCCCTCTCTTCTTTTTTTACCCGAAGCAACCCTAAATTCTTTAATTGGGCCGACATAGCTTCAGACTCATATTGATTACATCTGCAGCCTAAAGTGACAATTTTAAATTTTTTTTTCATACTTTTAATATAAAAATATTGGTAATTACTGGATTTTATCAAATTTTAATAAAAATAACATGGAAAAAAATACACTAAGTCCATAATATGGGATAATATTTTTTTTGTGTAAAAAATAAATTTAAAAAGGATTTTATTATGCCATCAATAGAAGGAATGTCATTTTGGGATACAGCAATCACCATTTTTTTCGTATTCAATGCTATGGGAATGATTCCTGGATTTGTATCTCTATTAGCAAGATATGACCATAAAAAACAAGTTAAAATAATTATTCGAGAGCTGTTAATAGCTTTATTTGTGCTCCTTGCATTTACATTTTTTGGAGCCAGAATATTAAAGTCTTTAATGATAACTAGTTCAACGATTGGAATTGGCGGGGGGCTTCTTTTAGTAATAATTGCTTTGAATTTAATTTTTCCAAAAATGGATCCTACTACTAAAAAAGACGTACCTGGAACAGAACCGTTTATTATTCCTCTTGCGATACCAGGCCTTGCAGGTCCCGGTTCCATCGCTGCCATGATGATTTTTTCAGCGCAGGCAAGCCCAATGATAGCATCTGCTGCTTTAATAGTAGCTTGGATACCATCATTAATATTAATACTTGCTGCTTCTTTTATTAAAAGAATGCTAGGAGACAAAGGACTTTTAGCTGTTGAAAAGATTGGGGGTATGATTATTTTCTTGATCGGTATTGAGACCTTCTCAAGAGGTGTAATTGAAATGGTAAGCGTAAACTTTTTAAGTTAAGTTTATTCTATAATAAACTGTTTTAATTTGCTTTCTAAAATAGAAGGTATCTCTGCTTCGATTACAATGTCATTGTCAATGTACTCAGACGATATAATCCTACCTTTTTTTATAACTTCTGATACCAGCTTATAATAGCTTTGAGGTATTTGTAGTTTAATGAATTTTCTCAAATTGGATATTTCTGAAGTCATAGCCTCTAAAAGTTCTTCAAATCCTTTTCTTTTCAAAGCCGATATCTCAACTGTTTTTGGATAATTGATCTTAAAATAATTGATAATAGATTTATCTTCTAATTCATCAATTTTATTCAAACACGTAATAGTAGGCTTATTTTCTGCATTAAGCTCTTTTAATACTTCCTTTGCAGCTTCAGTATTTTCTTTTGAATAGGGACTTTTCACATCTATTAAATGAAGAAGAATATCTGCTGACATAGCCTCTTCCAACGTACTTTTAAAAGCAGCTATTAAACTGTGCGGCAGCTTTCTAATAAATCCCACTGTATCAATTAATAATACTTGCTGACGGTTAGGAAGGAAATACCTTCTGGTTGTTGTGTCCAATGTAGCAAACAACTTATCCTCTACCAAAACATTTGCATTTGTCAGAGCATTCATCAAAGTTGACTTTCCGGCATTGGTATAGCCTACTATTGCAAAAGTAGGGACATTTGTTTTTTTTCTTTTTTTTCTAAGCTCTAACCTGTGTTTTTTTATCTCATCTATGTTTTTTTGAATATCAGATATTTTCTTTTTAAGGGTTTGCCTATCTATTTCTATTTGTCTTTCACCAGCCCCTTTCAAAAATCCGCCTTTTGCTCCTCCTGTTCTTTGCCTACTTAAATGGGTCCACATTCTTTTAAGCCTGGGCATCTGAAATTTAGTAGCAGCAAGCTTTACTTGAAGTTTTGCTTCTTTAGTTTGTGCATGAAGAGCAAAAACCCCTAGTATCAACTCGGTTCTGTCTATTACAATTTTTTTAAATATCTTTTCTAAATTCTTTTGTTGATGTGGAGCTATCTCTTCATCAAAAACAATGATGTCTATTTCTAAATTTTCACAAATTTCACTGATCTCTTGTACTTTACCTTTTCCTAAATAAGTAGAAGCGTCTATTTTTTTTAGGGGACAAGCTATTTTATCTATTGTCTCTAACCCATATGTATCGCACAGGCTATGCAATTCTTCTAAATGATCCAAACATATCTGTTTGTCTTTACCCGATTTATAAATGCCTAGCAAAAGAGCTCTTTTAGAATCTTTAAGCTCTATTAGCCTGCCTTCTATCACTTCTGTATTTTTATCAAGCGTCATATTTACATCTCAAATTTTATTTCCTGTCCGTCATATCCGGGCTTAATGCCATCAGGCAGCTCTTTGGTAAGTTCTTCATGTTTAATCTCATGAGCCATATGAGTTAAAAAGGTTTTCTTGGCGTTTACTTTTTGAGCAAACTTCACAGCTTCATTAACATTAAAATGAACCTTAGATCTTTTATATCTCAAACAACTTAAAATTAAAGTATCTAGCCCAGCTAAATCTTCAAAAATACTATCATCATATTTTTTAATATCGGTCACATATGCAATATTGCCAAATCTCAAACCTAAAACTTTTTTTCTGTCTTGAAAAAAAGAAAAATAATCTATCGACAAATCTTTAATGTGAAATGAACCAAAATCATTTTTCAAAATGTGAAAATCAAATTTTGCACAAGTAGTTAAAATCTTTTTTTGTTTTTTATAAAAAAGATACTCGAATCTTTTTTTTATATCTCTATACGCAGGTTTTAGTAAATAACAGTCCAGCGCCCTATTCATCTGCCTATTGAATATTCTTAGATCATCCAGTCCGGCAATATGATCAAAATGCACATGGGTTATTATTAAAGAATCTATAGAATTAATGTTATGCTTTAATGCCTGATATCTAAAATCAGGACCAACATCTATTAAAATATTTTTCTTGTTTATCTTAACTAAAGCAGAAGGTCTTAATCTTTTATTATATCTTAAATCAGACATGCAAACCGCACATTTACAACTGATAACAGGTGTACCGGGAGAGGCTCCAGTTCCTAATAAAATAAATTTACCTTTCATCTAACAGCCTTTTTTTGAAATAAATTATACATCTCAGCTGCAAAGTTAAAAAAGAAAACTGTAGAGGGTGTTAAAAATAAACAAAAAGGAATACTTATAAAAAACCACTGAATGGCAATAGATACGCTATTTGGAAATACATGATAGCTAACAGTTGTAATCACAGCTGCAAGCGACAAAATACCTACTATAAAAATAATCGGAATAAATCCAATTATAAAAAACAATACATTTGAAAAGATGTTTTTTTTGAATTTTTCAAAAACATCTTTTGCTAATCTAAACTGTTCTTTAGACTTCAAAGCTATGCCCGGCGCCACAAAAAATAACAAAGCCAAATTTATTACCCCTAAAATCAAAGAAGTCAATACTATCAGAAAAGGAGCAAAAGATAGTATCACACCTATGAACTGCCCTATTTGAGGTATTTCTTTAAGAAGTACAAATATCCCAAAAATCACCCATAAAAGAAGATATGCTAAAACAGGCGGAAGAGATAAATATGAAGTACCGACTATTACATCCAAAGACTTTTTTAATACTTCCCTGTAATGAAACTTCAGGCTCTTTGCCTCATGATAATAAATTCTTATTATCACAACCCCTAAAGCTAATAATATTCCGGATGTTAAAAAAATAGGCAAGAATATCAAGGCCATTATTATCCATCCGCTGGCATTAAATGCCATAGCTCTACAAAACACTATTAATATAGCGCATAATAATAATACCGGGAACACCAAGAATAATTTTTTTTTGGAAAATGATAATAGTAAAGCTCTATTAAAACTTTTTTCTAAAATTCGAAAATCCATTTTATCTCCTATTTCATCAAATGAGCAACCATTTCCTTTTCCTGCATCAGCTCATTTTCTGTGTGTTTGATTTTACTTTTTATAAAAGAGTCCAAATCAAGCCCTTTTACAATTTTATAATTTCCTTTTCCATCTGACAAGCACGGAAACGAAAATATTAAATTCTCTTTTATACCATATGGATTATTATCTGAACATACCGCTAGCGAAAACCAGTCCTCTGAAGGTGTATATAATGACTTAATTGTATCTATGATAGCATTTGCAGCGGATGCTGCTGAAGATTTCCCTCTTTTCTTAATAATCTCAGCTCCCCTTTTTTGAATAAGCTCCATAAAAGAGTCTTGCAACCAACTACTGTCTTGTATTATTTCAATAATATTTTGATCGTTAATTATGGCATTAGAAAAATCAGGCACCTGAGTTGCTGAATGATTTCCCCAAACAGCCATTTTCTTTATATCTTCCACTTTTACATTTGCTTTTTTAGCTAGTTGGTATTTCGCTCTATTCTCATCTAATCTGGTCATAGCTAAAAAATTTTGTCTTGGTATATCAGGAGCATTGTTCATGCAAATAAGAGCATTGGTATTGCAAGGGTTTCCGACCACAAGCACTTTAACATTATCATGAGCTACCGCATTTAAAGCTTTTCCCTGCTCCTTGAAAATCTTTGCATTTTCAAATATTAGGTCCTTTCTTTCCATTCCTGGACCTCTTGGTTTTGCTCCTATTAATAAAGCAATATCAACTCCTTTAAAAACCTCATACGGGTCAAATCCATATTTTATCTCTTTTAAAAGTGGATAGCAACAATCTTGAAGCTCTAATACTATTCCTTCCATAACCTCTTTGAACATCGGCAGATCTAATAAATGCAAAACTATCGGCTGATCTTTACCGAACATTTCACCGGATGCTATTCTGAAAAGTAAATTATAAGCAATTTGACCGCAACCACCTGTCACTGCTATTTTCTTAACTTCTTTAATCATAAGTTATCTCCATTTTTTCTTAAGAGAACCAGAATAAAAAATTTATTTAATTTTAGTCTTTTAAAATATTTCTGAAATATAAAAATAATGCTGTTTAAACCCTTTATGTATTGAACTGGTTTGCATTCCTAATGATTTGTCGCTAATCGATATTTATTTAAAATTGGAGGAAAAACAAATCTTTCATACAAATAAAATGCTTAATAAATTTTAATTAAATTTTATTATTCCATATCTTATTTCTAACATCTTTCATGTATTCTACCATAAAATGAAGATTATGAATAGATGTCAAACTAAGGGCTGTAAGCTCTTTTGCCTTAAATAAATGATGCAGATAAGAAAGGGAATAATGTTTGCAAGTATGACATGTGCAGTCCTTTTCAATAGGACCAAAATTATGAATATTTTCAGATTTGGTAATTTTAATACCACCAAGCCTTGTCAAGGCCATAGCATGCCTTGCTGCCTTTGTCGGATAAGAGCTGTCAAAAGTATCAATACCTAAAGGAATAGACATCTGTAAAGAATCAATATCTCCTATTCCTAATAAATGATTTGGTTTTTCAAAAGGAATGTTATTTAACGTAAAAGTTAACATTTCTATCATTTCTTTTTTATTTTTACCGACACTTCCTCCTATTGCAAAGCCATCAAAATCTAAATTAGATAAAAATTTAGAACTCTTTAGTCTTAATTCTTTAGAAATGCCGCCATGCACTACTGCATACATGGCCTGATTATTTCTATTTTTCAAATGATAGTCCAAAGATCTTTTTTCCCAATTATGGGTTCTATCTAAACTCTTCTCTAGATCTTTTTTCTTCATATGATACGGAGGAAGCTCATCAAAAGGAATAATAATATCTGCTCCAATATCTTTTTGTGCCTGCACTGATATTTCAGGGGTTAACAATACCTTATTTCCATTGATATAAGATCTAAATAAAACCCCATCATCTGTAATCTTCAAAACAGATCCGTCTGTTTTTTTGGTCCCCTTACTTTTAAGCTCACTTGCAACCCCGCCATATGCTAAAGAAAAAACCTGAAATCCACCGGAGTCTGTAATAATCGGCATATTTCTATTTATAAACTTATGTATACCTCCTGCTTTTTTAATAGTCTGCGCCCCCGGCTGCAGAATAAGATGATAAGTATTGCAAAACATAAGTTGCAGACCAATAGATTCTACAATTGTAGAATCTATTGCTTTAATAGTTCCGTTAGTACCTACCGCTACAAAATTTGGGGTGTCTATAACTCCATGGGAAGTATGAATTTTTCCCACTCTAGCTTTGGACTTTTTGGACTTATGTAAGATTTCAAAATTAAACTTTCTCATACTCTACTTTCACTATTTTTTTTGTAAGCCCCATAAACGGGCTTGCTAGCGCTATTGTTATCACTTTTATCAAAAAGCTAAATACTACCACATTAGACAAGGACTCTACTATTCCAAACAAGGCTAGAAAACTAAATAACAAAGTATCTAAAAATTGAGATATAATATTTGATGCGAAAATTCTAAGAGATAATTTCTTACCTTTGAAAACCTTATTAAAAAAAGTAAATATTTTCACATCCAATCTTTGTACTATAAAAAATGCAGCTATTGATGAAATTACAATTCTAGGAGCATTAAATAAAAGTTTTTGAAAAGCGTCATGCGTAGTATCAAACTGACTTGGAATATAAAAAAGATGCATCTTTGACATAACCAAGAAAATGATCAATGAAAAAAATGTTACATTAATCGCTTTAACAGCTTCTTTTTTTCCAAAATATTCCTGAAGTAGATTTTGAGACAAAATAGTTCCTACAATAAAAACATCCGTAGCAGTAACTGTTCTAGTAAATAAATCTATTTGTTTGATAACAAATAGATTTGCCAACACAGCCTGCAGAATTACCAGTGTAAATAAATAGTTCTTACCCAACCTCAATGCTACAAAAACCGATACAATCACTACTATGATATGTAAAAAGAAAAACAGCTCATTCATAACAATATTTTTAAAATTTTTAAGATATTATAAGATATTTATACTCTGAAAATAAACACCATTTTGATCTATTATCAAAAAACCGTACTCATGATTGTTTATTATTAAGCTGTAACACCCGTTTTCCAATAAACTTTTATCTATAACGGCTCTGCCCTTATGATGACCTATAGCCATAAGGGCTTTAGAGTTAGGATCGTACTTGAACTCCATTTGAATAGACCCATTTTGATGCTCTTTAGGATTTAAAATATCTAATTTTTCAAGTTTTAAAAAACAGATATTATTTTTTTCTTGAAAAGACTTAATGTTAATTTGAAATTCTTCAAATCCATCTTCTACTCTAACTGCATATTCAGGAGTATAATCAAAAAAATTAAACCCACATAAGCAAGTTAACATCATAAATAATTTACAAAACATATCATTAATCCATATTTTCAATCTTTAAAGGTTCAAAATTTTCTTCTAAAAACTCAAAATTAAATATCTTGGAATAAAAATAAAGCTCTGCTTCTAAACATCTTTTTATAACATCCGCTGATCTAAAACCATGCCCCTCTTTTTCAAAAAGCAAGTAAGCTGTTGGAATATTTTTTTGTTTAATAGCATTAAACATCCTCTCCGATTGATTCGGGGGTACTATTTTATCATCTTCTCCCTGAAACAATATTATCGGACATTTTAACCGATCTATAAAATTGATTGGTGATCTCTCAAAAAAAAGTTGTTTTTTTTCTGGATAAGGCCCTATTAGCTTTTCTTCATATTTAGATTCAAATTTTGGAGCCTCAAGGAACAAAGTTTCAATATTACTAACACCATAATAACTAGCTCCCGCTTTAAAAGTGTCTTTAAAAGTTAAAGCTCCTAAAGTAGTATATCCTCCAGCGCTACTTCCTCTTATTATCAATTGATCAGGATCTGCAAGACCTTTTGCTACTAAATAATTAGCCGCATTGCAAACATCTTCTATATCGTATATTCCCCAATTACCATAAAGACTTTCTCTATATTCTCTACCGTGGCCAGTACTACCTCGATAATTAACATCAGCTACTGCAAATCCTCTGCTTGTCCAATACTGCAGTTTTAAATCTATTATATTTTCATTGCTTCTGGTAGGCCCTCCATGAGATATGACAATTAAAGGAGGTTTTTCTTCTTTATTAGCTGTAAAGTCTTTGTTTTGGGGAGGATAATAAATCAAATAAGCTGTTTTATTATTGCTTGTTGGAAAATCGATATGCTGGCCGTAAGAGATATAACCGGGATCAATTGTTACTTTTCTTGATCTTTTTATGATTTCGCTTTTATGAGTTTTCAAATTTAAAGCCACAATTGAAAATTCTTCCTTAGGAGAGGCTCCAATAAAATACAAATTATCTTTAAAAACACACAAACTAAAAAAAGAGGTGTAGTCTATCTCGATTTTCTTTAAAGACTTCTCCTCTACATCAATTTTAGCTAAATAACTTTTCCCATTTTTTGTATAAACAGCAAATATATATGTTTTATCCTCAGTTTCATAAAAGTCATATCTGGATAGACCAAAAATCCATTGAGGATATCCAAATTCCGCATCCATCTCATAAATTGCTTCTATTTGGTTATTTCTATATCTATATAAATTCCACCAATTAGTTTTATCAGATATAAAATATAAATCATTATTTTTAGACCATCTGGGCTGAAAAACAGATTCTGTTTTGCTGCCTGCTATCTTTGTGAGATTTTTTAAATCACCGTTATCACCAATATCCGCTATCCAAAGCTCTGCTGCATCCCATGGCATATCGGGCAAGTCCCACGCTAAAAAAGCAAGTTTTTTTCCATTTGGACTTAAACATAAAGACGAATAAAAATATCTTCCTTCTTGTATTTTTGAAACTCTTCCGTTTTGAATTTTTACAATATGGTTATGAATTTCTTTTCCTATACATTTTTCCTGTACAGCAAATATTAAATCTCTTTTTTCATCTACTATAAAATCAGCATATCTATCATTAGATTTTGATGTGATTGGTTTTATATTTCCTGATATATCTTTTTTATAAATTCTTTGATCTTCGAAATTTGAAAAATAAACATCACCGTTATTTACAAAAAAAGATAGTCCCCCATATTCATGAACTTTAGTTCTGGCATTATATTTATTATTTAAAACTTCTTCAAAATTATTTTTGTCATATTTTACTATCTGAGATCTTCCTTTTTCTTTAGGTCTGCTTTCTGCAAAATATATATTTTTATTGTCATGTAAAATATTTAAAAATTTAACAAAATCTTTTACAATAAGATCAGCTGTTATCGGTGATTTCCAGCTTCCAAAAGATCTAACTTCAGCCATACAAACTCCTTGCAGAAAAAATATAATTATACAAAATCACTTCATAGACAAAAAGCTTAAAATAATTGTTTAAAAATGTATATATGTAAGTTTTTTGTTTAATTGAAAATGACAGTTTTCTATGCTAAACTCTTAATTAACCTAAAAAGGCTAAAAAGATGTTTTTACCGTTTTTATTATTTGCAATTTGGGCAAGCTGTTTTCCTATTAGTAAAATCGCTTTGCAATTTTCAACTCCCTTATTTTTTACAGCAGCTCGAATGCTTCTTGCTTCTTTTGTAATACTTGGATATTTATTTATGCGAAAGAAAAGTTCTTTAAAAATCACCAAAAAGCAACTAGTGCCAATTTTGATATTAGCCATTTTAAGTATGTATTTTACAAATGCCTTGGAATATTATGGTCTGCAGCATCTATCCGCTGCCAAAACATGTTTTATATATAGCCTAACTCCATTTTTTGCGGCCTTTTTCTCTTATCTGCATTTTAAAGAAAAAATGAGCCCTAAAAAATGGCTGGGCATGTCAATCGGCTTTTTAGGTGTAATACCGGTATTTTTTATACAATCAGGCGCCGGAGATACAATAAAATCTTTTCTTTTTATCTCTATGCCTGAACTCGCAATAATAGGGGCTACAGCATTTTCCGTATATGGCTGGGTATTATTAAGATTATTAGTTAAAAATAACTCTTTATCACCACTTGCTGCCAATGGCTGGAGTATGCTGATAGGAGGAGTATTTGCATTAGCTCATTCATATTTTTCAGACGTATGGTCTCCCGTACCTATTACCCCTGGCGGTACATTCGGCTTTTTTCAAGGTATATTTTTAATAACATTAATCTCTAATGTAATATGCTATAACCTATATGGTTTCTTACTTAAGAAATATACAGCTACATTTATGTCTTTTGTCGGACTGTTAAGTCCTGTATTTGCCTCTTTATCTGAGTGGATACTTTTAAAAACACCTCCGCATCCTGTAATATTATTATCGACTTCAGTCGTGATGCTAGGCCTTTGGGTAGTGTATCAAGAGGAATTAAAACAGGGATATATTATAACTAACAAAAATAAACAGCCTGTAGAAAATTAAAAATATTATTTTTAAAATTTTTAATACTTAAACAGTAACAAGCTGACAATTCATTATATCTACAATTTTTTGAATCCCTTCTGCTAAAGAAACCTTGCCTTGCCAACCCAACTTTTCCAGCTTTTCTGTAGAAGGCAGCCTGCCTTTAATGTCATGCAAAGACTTTTCATTGTTAATAATCACTCTGCTTTTCGATCTCGTTATCTCTATTACCACTTTAGCCACCTCTGTAATAGTATATTGTTTTGGAGTTCCAATATTATATACACCACCCATAATGCCCTTATCCATTACAGTCATAAACGCATTTATAACATCATCAATATATACAAAAGTTCTCTTATGATAACCTTTGCCAAAAATCACTAAGTCCTCTTCTTTAACCGCTTTAGAAATAAATGAAGGAATAATTCTTGTATCTTTTTCAGAAAAATGATGCCCGTATGCATTGAATATTCTAACTATTCTAGCATCTAAATGATATTTTCTGACATATGCCATGGTTAGTGCTTCGGAAAATCTTTTTCCTTCTTCATAAGGACTTCTAATTCCCACAGGATCTACATTTCCCGTATATTCTTCAGTTTGAGGAAATACATTTGGATCGCCATATACTTCTGACGAGCTAGATAGAAAAAATCGAGCCTGATTTGTTAGAGCAACATCTAAAATATTTTTTGTTCCATAAGATAAAGTAGTCAGCATTTCAATAGGTATAATTTCTAAATTAGGAACGCCTGTTGGACATGCCAAGTGGAATACTTTTTCAAACCTATAGCTTTTTAAAATATCTTTGATATTTTCTTTTTCAATTGAAGCTTCTATAAATGTGAAATTAGGATTTGCTTTTAAAGTATCTAATTCTTTTGAAGAACCTGTTATATAATTATCAATGCCTATGACTTTCTGATTTTGTTTTAATAAATATAAACATACATTTTTCCCAATAAAACCCGCCGAACCTGTTACCAATATCATTTTTTATCCTTAAAATTGAATTATATTTGCTTGTTTTTCCTTAAATACATTTTTGGTTCCAATAATTGGCTTATTAGAATTTAAAACCAAGTCATAATCTACATGCTGATGATCTGTTAAAACAACTATTAAATCCTGTTTTTTTAAAAGATCTTTAGTCAAATCAATAGATTGTTTGTCCTCAAATTGTGGGCGATATTTATCATGGTATGAAATATTTATACCTTTTTTTTCTAAAGTCTTCCATATTTGCAAAGCAACACTTCTTCTCATGTCATCCGATCCCTTTTTAACCGTAATACCTAAAAGTAAAAGGTTCTTGGTCTTGGAATCTTTAATTTTTTGATCAATTAAAGCTATAAGCTTTTTAACTCTTTTGTCGTGAAAAGCCCCAGATGTTTTCAAAATAGTTAAATCAATATTATGTTTTTGGGCATCATCGAGTAAATAATACGGATCTATCGGTATGCAGTGTCCACCTATACCCGCTGATGGATAAAAGGCACTAAAACCAAATGGTTTGGTTTTAGCAGCATCTATCACTTCCCACATATCAATTTTTCTTTTCTTGCAATATTCATTAAGTTCATTAATTAAATTGATGTTTACAAAACGAAATGTATTTTCTAAAATTTTAGCCATCTCTGCTATTTTCAAAGAAGAGACTGGCACAACCTCATCTATAAAATTAGAATAAAACTTAACTGTTAATTCTTTTGATTTTTTATTAAAACCCGCTACTAATTTAGGTATTTGTTTTATTGTATATTTAGGGTTGCCGAAATCGATTCTTTGAGGAGAAAAGCCAAAAAAGAGATCCTCTTCTGCTTTAAGTCCGCTTTTTAACAAGATCGGCATTATTATCTCTTCTGTCGTGCCGGGAGACACTGTGCTTTCTAATATTATCAACTGACCTTTTTTAATATTTTTTAAAATATCTTCAGATACTTTAATGATGGGCTCTAATATAGGTTTTTTATCCTCTGTTGCAGACGTCGGCACACTTATTGTTATCACATCACAGTCTTTTAATTTTGACATATCAGATGTGGCTTTAAAGTTTTTAATATTTTTTTGGTTTAATTTGTCTACTCTATCTTCTAAAACATCAAAACCGATTGTTTTATATCCGGCTTCAGATATATATTTTCCTAAATTTTCACCAACATAGCCTATGCCCATAATGCCTACTACGACTTTTTTGTTTTTTATTTTTTGAAGTAACTCTTGATATATATCTGACATATATAATCCTTTTATTTATCAATTCATAGAAATAAAATCTTTTCAAATTTTAAAGCAAAAAATTTTACCATTTGTGAAATATTGAGAAAAGCATAATGTCTTGTGACAAGTCATCATTTCTTAATATAAGTGGCAATTTTTTGAATCCCTTCTTTTAAAGAAACGGTTTCTTGCCATCCAAGCTTTTGGATTTTTTCAGTAGACGGCAATCTTTCTTCTATATCATGAGACTCTCTTTCGATAAATTTAATCTTACTTTTTGATCCAGTTATTTCTATTACTAATTTAGCTAAATCTAAAATAGAGAACTGTTTAGAACTACCAACATTATAAATTCCCCCGACTTCCCCCTTGTCCATTGCAATTAAAAAGCCATTTATTAAATCATCAATATATAAAAAGGTTCTTTTTTGATCGCCTTTTCCATGAACTTCAAGGTCTTCATTTTTTAAAGCTCTAGTGATAAAAGTTGGGATTATCCTTGTATCTTTTTTTGAAAAATAAGGACCATATGTATTAAATATTATTATTATTTTAGCATCTAACTTATACTTTCTAACATAAGCCATAGTCAAGGTCTCTGCCATTCTTTTACCTTCTTCGTATGGACTCCTAATGCCAACCGGATCTACGTCTCCATGATATTCTTCTGTTTGTGGAAATACCTTTGGATTCCCATATACTTCGGAAGAACTAGATATTAAAAATTTAGCATTATTATCTTTTGCTATATCTAAAATATTTTTAGTACCTTCATACAAAGTGTCCATCATTTCCAGGGGTATTTTTTTTAAATTTGAAACGCCTGTGGGACATGCCAAATGAAATATTTTTTCAAATTTATAATCCTTTAAAATATCTTTGATACTTTCTTTCTCGATTGATGCTTGGATATATGTGAAATTTGGGTTTGATTTTAAATTATCAAGCTCATCACATGCGCCTGTTATACAATTATCCACTCCTATTATTTTTTCATTTTTATTTAATAAATACAGACTAAAATTAATCCCAATACATCCGGCGCAGCCCGTTATTAATATCATTTTTACCTCAGAATTTAATTACGTTTTTTTCTTTTTTCTTATATACATTCTTGGTATCTATAATCGATTTTTTAGAACTTAACACAAGATTATAATCTACATCTTCATGTTCTGTTAAAATGACTATCAAGTCCTGTTTTTCTAAACAATCTTTAGTCACATCAACTGATTTCTTTCCATCGAAATTCGCTCTATATTTATCATGATATGAAATATTTATACCTTTTTTCTCTAAAACTTCCCATATTTTCATAGCAATACTCTCCCTCATATCGTCCGATCCCACTTTCACCGTTATTCCCAAAATTAAAAGGTTCTTGGACTTGGAATCTTTTAATAGCTCTTCTATTAATTTAATAAGTCTTTTAATTCTTTCATCATGAAAACCTCCGGACGTTTCCAATATAGTTAAATTCATATCATGTTTTTGTGCATCATCGAGTAAATAATATGGATCTATCGGTATGCAGTGCCCTGCAATACCGGGAGATGGATAAAATGCAAAAAAACCAAAAGGTTTGGTTTTTGCAGCATCAATAACTTCCCACATATCAATTCCTCTTTTTTGACAGTACTCGGTAAGCTCATTAATTAAATTGATGTTTACAAAGCGAAACGTATTTTCCAATATTTTGCACATCTCTGCTGCTTTCAAGGTAGAAACAGGCACTATTTTATCTAAAAAGCTTGAATAGAATGCAACCACAAGTTCTTTTGATTTTTTATCAAGCCCTGCTACAACTTTAGGTATTTGTTTTATTGTATATTTAGGATTGCCGAAATCAATTCTTTGAGGAGAAAAACCAAAAAAGAGATCCTCTTCTGCTTTAAGTCCGCTTTTTAACAAGATCGGCATTATTATCTCTTCTGTCGTGCCGGGAGATACTGTGCTTTCTAATATTATCAACTGACCTTTTTTAATATTTTTTAAAATATCTTCAGATACTTTAATGATAGGCTCTAATATAGGTTTTTTATCCTCTGTTGCAGATGTCGGCACACTTATTGTTATCACATCACAGTCTTTTAATTTTGACATATCAGATGTGGCTGTAAAGTTTCTAATATTTTTTTGGTTTAATTTGTCCACTCTATCTTCTAAAACATCAAAACCGATTGTTTTATATCCGGCTTCAGATATATATTTTCCTAAATTTTCACCGACATAGCCTATGCCCATAATGCCGACTACGGCTTTTTTGTTTTTTATTTTTTCTAAAAGATCTTTAAATACATCTGTCATCTTTTTTCCTTTATTTAAAACTTTTTCTAGGCTCAGGTGTAAATACCTGTTCTTTTTTTCTGATCTTAAAAACTACCCATTTTAATAAACCATATAGTCTTGCGAACACTAAAATTTGTCTAACTCCACATTGCTCTAAAATAGCAGCTCTTATCATTCTAAAAATATTTGGAAGAGCGTAATATCTTTTCAAACTTAAATTTTCCAAAAATATACATACACATGTTAATACTATCGGAAAACCAAAAGCTAAAAGCATAAGCCACATTGCCCCATACCAATTGATAATCCCAATAATGATACAAATAACCGCTACTATGTAGCCGCTCACTTCTATGAATGGAGATATCCCTTCAATGAAAACAAAATATGGAATACCGATCA
This sequence comes from Chlamydiales bacterium, assembly GCA_028278035.1. Taxonomy (GTDB): domain Bacteria; phylum Chlamydiota; class Chlamydiia; order Chlamydiales; family SM23-39; genus JANQFC01. The sequence continues at coordinate 14,161 of JANQFC010000029.1, read as the reverse complement.
TCCCTACTTTTCCATATTTTGGATTGAAGATCATAATTTTGTTTTGCCACATTACTTCTATAATTCCCCTTTGCCATCTTTCTCTTTGTCTCATAAGCGATTTCAATTTAAATGGAACTTGGGTCAATGATACTAAATCAGGAATATATTCAATTGCATATGGCTGTTTTTTTTCTTTCATAATTCTATTTAATCTAACAGTTAGCTCTACATCATCTCCAATTTCTAATTTATAACCCTCATTATCAATTACAGCCTTTTTATCAAAAAGACCAAAAGCTCCTGATACTATTAAATGTCCTCCTAAATGCCTCCAACCTAATTTTCCCATAATAAATGCTCTTAAATATTCAATGACCTGAATACCCGCTAAAAAATTTTTGGGATAAACTATTTTGCCGATTTTATTTCTTGCCATTATACATTCATTTGCAATGCCAATAGTTCCTCCACATCCAATTACTTCTCCCTTCATCATAAAAGGTCTTACAAGCTGTTGAAGTGCTGTGTCCGTAATAATCGTATCTGCATCTAAAGTAACATAATAATCAGATGTTGCCGCATTTAGCCCCGCATTATCAGAATCAACTTTTCCTCCATGTGCTTTATCGATAATTATTAAATTAGGAAATTCTTTTGATCGATAATAATTATATACTTTTTGAGTTTTAACTTTAGGGGGAAGGTTTGGAGGTACCGGTACTAACTTGAATGTAGACTTCAATACCTCCATCATATTATCGGTAGAAGCATCATTTACAATTATTATTTCTTTGTATCTGTATGATAAATTTAAAAGACAATCTACTATAAACACAATGTTTGCGGCTTCATTAAAAGCAGGTACAATGATACTTATTTGCGGCACAGACTCTGACACTAAAATTCTTTCAAAATTTTCTTCTTTAACTTCTTTTGTTCTAATATATAATTGGGGAATAGAAAGTAACATCAATAATGAATAGAAAGACTGAACCATCACAAAATATGAAAAAACCAGATAATTTAAGAATATAATAATATCTATAAATAAATCCATATTTTGCCTTTAAGGAAGTGATTGAACATAATCTATTACTTCTGTTAAATCTTTATTTTCTTTTGTCTTATTTAAAATATCCAAACCACTTTGCCCTAGTTGCTTCAAAGCAAGACTTGCTTGCAGCTTCACCCACCATTCGCTATCAAATAAAGCTTTTTCCAAAAATGGCAAAGCTCTTTCTTTTAATAATTTCGGTAAATGATTAATAATTTCTGCTCTTACTAAATAATAACTATCGCTTAAATAAGGCATGATCATTTTTTCTGTTTTTGCTTCTGGAAAAGCTAACACTATCTTAACTGCTTTCAATCTTAAATCCTCATCAGAACTTTTTAAGTCTTGCTCTATATAATCCAATAAGTAACTATCAAATTTTGCTGCTAAAATATCTAAATATATAAAACGAAGTTTAGGATCTTTTTCTAATTTTAATTGCTCTCTTATCCATGAAAAAACTGAACTTCTCGCTTTTAATAATATTGCATCTCTATATGCATATCTTCCTCTTTCAGGCTCTTTACTCATAGTCTGCATTAGAGTCTGCAAAAGAGGAATAGTCTCTATTTTAATAGCACTGAACGTTGCTGAAATCCTAACCAAAGAAATGGAATCTTTTAGTAATGAAATTACATTCTGCTCATCTTCTTTTAGAGTAACCAAAATAAAACACCTAGCTGAAAAGTTTCTTTTGATCCACCATTTATGATGCACCCATTTTCTGGCTTTGTTAATTAAATATTTATTAACGATTGGAACTTTTAAAGCTTCCCAAAGTTCTCCCGAGAATTTCGAATCAAAATCTTCTAAAATTTTTAAAATGGAATGAAGCCGGCATTTTTGCGGAACTAATTTGTCATGATAAGATGTCTGTTTTTCGATAGACTCCAATAAATTATTAGAAAATATTTTTTCTGTTTTATCTTCAAAATTTTTTATTCTCCCAAAAACAATTCGTGCAATAAAAAGTAAAAAAATAACAGAGATTATCAATATATATTCTGCTTTGGTAATCATAATAATGATATGGATAAATCTTAAAACATTTACTTCCATCATTTTTTCTTATCTAACAATTTAATAGCCTTTTCCAATAAAATATTTAAGTTAAATGGTTTTATCAAATAATCTACCGCCCCTTCTTCTAAACCTTTCATTACATCCTTTTCTGCTGCTAATTTTGATAAAACTAAAACAGGTGGTAAATCAGTAAATATTTTTTTAAGCTCTCTATATACTTCTAAACCATCACCATCAGGTAAAAGCCTATCTAGAATAATTAAAGAAGGTAATTGCCCTCTTTGCCTTTGTTTTAAAATATTTAATGCCTCTTGTACTGATTTAGCAGCCACTACTTCAAAGCCTTTATTAGTAAAACCAAATTTTACAATTCTTAAAATATCTTCATCATCTTCCAAAATAAAGATTTCTCTTTTTAATGGAACTTCTTCAACAACAAGACAAATAACCTTCTTTTTTTCTGATTGAGACTGAAGATACAAGTTATCAGCTTTATCAATCAGTTCCTGCATGGTTTTACCATCATTCGGAAAAACTGATATTCCAGAACTTAGTTTTGCAAATACCTTTGGAGTTATTTCAATTGGATTTTCATCAATAAAATCTGTTAATAAATCCATCGCCTGTTTGCCATTGGTATTTTCTAAAAACACACTAAGCTTACTTTCATTTATTTTTCCAATAAGGTCATATGAACTGAAATACCTTAATAGTAAATTACTAAAATTTACTAAAGTCTTGTCCATAGCGTCATGTCCATGGTCCTTGAGTAAATTTTCATATTCATTAACACCAATATAAGCTAAACAATGTTGAACATCAGAAGATATTTTTTCGAACTTTCTTCCTAAAAAATGCATAAAAGCTCTTTTAGTGTAAACCCCTGTTAATGGATCATAAGTTTGAAGTATTTCCTTGTACGATTGCTGATATGCAAAATATAATACTTTTGATTGTAAAATACCTTTATTTAAAGGTTTAATAATAAAATCATCGACTTTTTGATCATATGCTTTTTTAATAGTATCCACATCATCTTTGGATGTTATCATAATAACTGGAGTATTTCTAAATCTTGCATCAGAACGAATTGTCTTTAGCACTTCCATTCCACTAGTTTCTTTCAAGATCAAATCCAATAAAATCAAATCCGGGGAAACCTTTTTTAAACTGTCATAAAAAGCATTCACTTCGGTCGACAATTCCAAAGACACATTAATTTCACTTAAAATTGATTTTACATATTCACAAATATCTTTATCATCATCTAAAATTAAAACCTTATACCGTTTTTCGAAATACGTAGGCAAAGTACTTTCTACAATGTTTAAAACGCTATCTACTGAAAATGGCTTTTCAATTAAATAATCAATACCTAAATTTATGATATCTAAATATTTCTCTACAGAAACTTCAGTTGTAATCAATCCAAGTAATGCATCCGGGTGGTCTATTCGATAGTTTTTTAACATATCTTTCGGATCACAGGGTCTTCCCTCTTCTTTTTCTACAAACCCTATTTTACAAACGCATTGGCCTAAAATTAATATCCTTGGTTTTATTTCCGGTGATTTTAAATCATTTTTAACTGTGTCAAAATCTGTTGCAATTTTCACTTTTAAATTTCTGGTTCTAGCTTCTTTTTGAACTAATAGCAATAAATCTTCATCTGAATTTGCAATGTATAAGTCTAAATTAAAATCCTTAGTTAGAGTTTTTGAAACTTCTGGCTTTACCTCCATTTTCGGTTTTTCTTCTTTAGTTGTAGGTAAAGGTACAGCTTTTTCTATTCGTGGCTCTTCTACTACCTGTTCTTCTTTTACAGCAAAGTTTTGCTTCAAAAATTCTAAATATTGTTTCAGCTCATCTAAATTTTCTTTAGATAATGGCGTATTAGAAAGAGTTTTCATCCATGCTTCTAATTGAGTAACCATTTCCTTTGATTTAATGCTTACTTCTGAAAAACCATATGTTCCTGCACTACCTGCTGTTTTGTGCGCAAATTCTCGTAATGCTTTTATATTTTCTAGAGTCGGATTAGAAATAACATTATTAATAAGCTCTTCAAATTTTTTTAATTTCTCAGGAATTGTTACTTTATATTCATCTATGAGCTGTTTCATAGATTCATCTAAAGAAGGCGCCGACATCTCTTGTTTTTGTGTCTCTGCAGCTGACGGTTTTTGAGTCTGTGTTGATGTTATATCTTTAATAACAAAGTTCTGTTTTAAAAATGCTAAATATTGTTTCAACAAATCTATATCTTCAGCAGTTAAAGATTTATTATTTTTCATCCATTCTTCTAACTTGATAACTATTTCTTTGGACCGAGTACTAACTTCTACAAAACCATACGTTCCTGCGTTACCCGCAATTTTATGAGCAAACTCTCTTAATGCCTTGATATTTTCCAATTTCGGGTGTGAGATAATATTATTTATCAACTCTTCGAACTTTTGCAGTTTTTGAGGAATAGACGCTTTGTACTCCTCGATGAGTTTTTTCATCGAATCATCTAAAGACCCATCATCTGGTTCGTTATTTTCAAAAGACACAAAAGTCCCTTTGCATTATCCTCTTAATTCGTAGTATAGAAATAATAACTAATAATTAAAATATTTTTTTAACGTAAAAAAAATATAATTAGATAACTGACAATTAAAAACTTTGATGATTATTTTTTTTTACATACTGTTCTATTAACTTAACAAGCTCACTTGGAGAATACGGCTTAGACAACATATTGACAGCTCCCGCATCAAGAACCTGTTTTTGCATTTCTATGTTAGAATGAGCTGTGATTGCCACTATTTTAACATTTGCATATTCTGGAGATTTTTTTATTTGTTTGATCAGCTCAACTCCATGCATGTCAGGCAGAGCAATATCTGTTAAAATCAAGGCTGGTGGTGAATTGGATTTTAAATAAAATAAAGCTTCTTGTCCTTTAGAAAAAAACTTATATGTATATCCATAGTGAGAGATAACTTTTTCCATAAGCTTACAGTTATCTACATCATCTTCAATAATAATAATCTGCTCAGTCATAGACTATTCCCCTATTTAATACTTTTGAATAATAATTTATTCTTTCTTGTGTAATAGAAGTCCAAGAAAAAGTTTTTGCTGCATCTATTGCTTTTTTTGATAATCTATCATATTCATTTTTAGACAAACTGCATATTCTTTTAATAGCCTCAGCCAAAATTTTATAATTATCAGCTTCAATAATCTCGCCTACAGCATAATCTTCCAAGCCCCCTGTTTTGGTAACAATTACAGGAAGTGCACATCCCATAGCCTCTAAGCATGCAATACCGAAACCTTCATTTCTAGACGGTAACACACTAAAGTCCGAAATATTATGAATTTCAGATAAAACCCTCATCGGCTGATGTCCCAGAAAATGAATATTTGCAAAATCACAGTTTTTTTCGTCTTTTTGGGATATTACCTTATTAATTTTTCCAGCCCCTAAAACAACAAAATGAATATTTCTAGTTTTATCAATTAAATTATTGGCTTTAAGTAATATATCAATTCCTTTCGTTTTGGATATTTTTCCTGCAAAACTAATGATTTTCGCATCATTTGGAATATCTAAATCATACTTTTTCAAAATTTCACTTCTGTTCAATTTCCTAGGCTGAAAAATTTTTTTATCGTACCCATTGGATAAAACAATAACTTTTTGGGGATTTACTCCATACAAAGACACAACTTCTTTTTTAACAAAATTAGAAATTGCAAAAATATATTTTGCATTATGCGCGCCTTCAATTGCCATATCCTGAATTGTATGATCATATTTAAAACCCATCTGATCGCTGTGATGAGCAACACAGATATACGGCAGATTTAACTTATGAATAATATTATCAAAAGCCCAAATATGCTGGCATTCAACAATGTCCGGTTTGAACTCTTCTACAACTTTTTTCAATTCTTTTTCAAGCTCTTTAAAATAAAAATTCTTTTGCTCTTTTGTTAATTCCAAATAAGTAATGCCATTGGGATTTCTGGGATGTGGATCTGTAATAATTAGGGGAAAAGAATTAATTGACACTTTTTTATTTTTTATTGGAAATTTCCAGATTTTAAAAACATCTTTTTTGTCGTAGTAATATTTAAGATCTTTGCACGGCAGCTGAGTGTCCGGGAAAAATATCTTTACTTCATGTCCCATATCAACAAGTTCTTCCATTACAGCTTTTGCAACAGTAAAGCTGCCTGTTCCCCAAGGCCCTGTATTTGTAATAAGTATTTTCATGTTAATTATTAAGTGATCAAATTTTATTATTAATTAAAATATATAAATTGACAAATATATTTTTTTATTTCTTAAAATGAAAAAAAACACGCATGATAATATATGAAAATATTAATTACGGTATCAGGTGCTTGGGGAACAGGCAGCTTTATAGTCGCTCATAGCCTTATGAAAAATCTTATAAAATTAAATCATCAGGTAAAATTATTTTTTCCGGATAATCCGGAAATACCTTCTGCTGACAAAGAATATTATTTCAATTCGCACAATCTCTTTGAAGTTTGGAAATTCCCTATTCATTCCAATGGAACTATTTTGGAAAATTTCCCGCTCATTATAAAAGATCCTCATCCCAGAAGTCCGAAAGGAAAATTATATTCCAAGCTCACTCAAGAAGAGTTTGATATGTTTTTTAATCTTTTAGAAAAAAGGCTAAAAGAAGTAATCAATAATTTTAAACCAGACATCATCGAGTGTCAGCATATATGGTCTTTAAGTTATGTAATAAAAAAGCTTGGCTGTCCATATATTTGCAACGCACATCATATTGATCAAATAGGATATGTCCAAGATAAAAGAATGCAGCCTTTAGCACTGCAGTCAGCCCAAGAAGCAAAATACATTTTTGCAATATCAGATTTTGTAAAAAAGGAAATTGAACATCTCTACGATATTGATAATAACAAAATAAAAGTCATTCCAAGCAGCTATGACAATACTATTTTCAAAAAAATGCAAGTCGATAAAAAACAAATATTAGAAAAACATAACCTCGACATACCGGATAATGCTACCATATTTTGTTTTGTCGGAAAGATATCCAAAACAAAAGGAATAGATATTTTATTAAAAGCAAATAGACCTATATGTAAAGATGAAAATGTTCATTTTTTAATAATCGGCACAGGAAACCTTAATACACTTCTTACCCAAAAAGAAATAGAAGAATGCGATTGTAAAAATGTTCATTTTCTAGATCATCAATCTCCTGAAAATATTGCTGAATTATATAATATTTCCAAGTTCGGAATATTCCCATCAAGATCTGAAGGATTTGGAATCGCATGTTTAGAGGCTATGGGATGCGCACTTCCTGTAATTGCTACATCTAGCGGCGGTATGAAAGAATTCGCAGTAGGCAAAATCATCCCACCTGAAGATTCTAACACATTATCCAACAGCATTTTAGAAATGAAAAATCTAAATAAAGAAAAATATCGGGCTTTATCCAAAAAAGCTGAAAATAAAGCAAGAGAATATACCTGGGAAAAAATAACCCAGCAACATCTTGATTATTATCTTAAAATATATAATAAAAAAAATGGGAACATATAAATAATTAAAACAATGAAATTTATTAATGTATTATTAATTTTGTTTAGCTTTAACCTTCTAGCCGAAGATCCTCAATTTGAAATAATTGAACCTGATGCAGATCAAAAACTTGAGAAAATTGAAGCAGAAGGACTTGAGCTTAATCTTTTAGAAGAGACAAATAAAGCTAAAGCTTTTGAACAAGAACAAAAAATACAAGAATCCATTGAAATCTATAAAAAACTTCATCAGACCTATCCTGAAAATCCGGATTATTTATATAACCTAGGAAGATTATATTACCGTTTGAACAATTACCAAGAAGCGGAAAAATATTTGCTAAAATGTATTGAAATAGATCCTGAACAATATGATGCAAGATTATACCTTGCATATGTATATTTTAACCAAAAAAAATATGACAAAGCCTCTAAACAGCTATATGTTGTAATAGACAATGTGCCGTCATATTCAGATGCCTATTTATTAATGGGAAGGATTCATCAGGCAAAACAGCAGGATCAGTTGGCAGAGCAATATTTAAAAAAAGCTCTTTCTACAAGAGCACCCAATGAAGAGTCCTGGTTTTATTTAGGGGCATTATACTCAAAAAAAAGCGGCTACAAAAAAACACTTCAGGCTTATGAAAAAGCATATGATTATAACAAAGACAACATCAATGCAAGAACTGGAATTGTAGCAGTAAAAGAATTTGTAAACCCTTCAATAGATACCCTTAACAGCTACGCCCAGGAAAGAGAAAAAGATCTAGTTACATTTATCAGAACAACCCAACTTAATTTCATTACCTCCTCTACAATCTTAAGATATCCGATCAATGACAATTTCAGACCAATCTTCGGATTTTACTATGTCCCTGAAAAACAAAAAAACTTAATTATTCACATCAATAATTACAACGTCAATATCTATAAGTATCTAGCCGGCATAGATATGTTTTATTATAATAATTGGACTACACATTTTGATTTTTTGTTTAAACACGGAAAAAATAACGGCTTCGCAGGCTTTCCATTTCGAAAAAGGACATCCTTCGAACCTTCTGTCTGGACAAAATTTACAAGTATTAAGCATCTTGCCTTTTTCAATTATTATGTTGATTCTTTTATAGCAAGAAACTTTATAGACGTTTTTTCTTACTTTATGAGAAAACAGCAAATATATGCCTTATATGAACATAGATTTAAACTCCCCTATACCAATTTAGGGTTGGACGGAGAATATGAACTGTATAGAAAAACCAAAGGTAATAGAACAAGCAATGAAAGAAGAACCGCTACATTTTGGGGAAACATTGGAATTCCTTTAGATATAGCCGGTTATTTTATCGTAAAATATAGATATCAATATAGAGAAATGGAAAATATTGTATTTGATTATGCTTCATTTAAAAATGAAGTCACTCATTTTATACAATTAAAATATATAAAAACCTGGATCCCTCAAAGCTTTTTCGAAGTTGCATACACCTATCAAATGAGAAGATATAAAAACTTAACTAACGAAGCTAGAATAATAACAGCAGCTCTGCAGGAACCTCAAGTGCTTCCTATACATAAATATCGAGGTCATTCAATAGAACCTGCTGTAAACGTAGTTTTTGGAACATCTCTACACGCAAAACTATCAGGACTGTATTACATCAATACAGATGATTATGGAGCATGGTTTATTAAAGGACAGTTAAAATGGGTATTTTAAATGAAGCTTAAAACAAAAATTGGAATTATATTTTTTATTGGAGCTATATTAGTCACAGCAATACCTTCATCTTTTTTTTACTATGTAAACCGGACAATTATAAAAAAAGAAATATTTTCAAAATTAAATCTGGTAGCAAATTCAAGAGCGCAGCATATTGACTCTATATTACAACTAAACTCTGAAACGATCATACTGATGACTAAAAGTTTTACAATTAAAGATTTTATAACTTTAGATAAAGACAGCCCTAAATACAAAAATGCCTTTTTAAAAGTTCAAGATAGATTAAAGACCGTTATCGAAACTCATCCGGAAATCCACGAAATAGATATATTAGACACAAGAGGAATGATTATTGCATCCTCTACCCCAAAAAAAATCGGCAAAGATCTATCTCAGTGTAAATGTCTGTCGGAAGGCAAAGATAAAACATTTATACAAGGCATTACATATAATGATAATGCCCAAACATACGACCTATTAATTTCAAGCCCTATTAAAAACGGTAAATTTTGGGGAATACTAAGATTGGCATTTCATGCTCAAGAAATTTATAATGTTACAACTAATAATAAAGGCCTTGGCAAAACCGGAGAAGTCTATTTGGTGAATAAAGATCTTTTAATGGTCTCTCCGTCCAGATTTGAAAAAAATGCTATTTTAAAAATAAAAATCAATTCAATTAATGCACAAAACTGCTTTATTCACTTAAAAGAAGGAAAAGAGCATCCTGCCTCTTCCATTATCTATAAAAATTATCTGGGACAAAAAGTAATCGGAGCTCACTCCAGCATAAAAAAAATCGACTGGTGCCTAATTGCAGAAATGGATAAAAACGAAGCTTTCGCCCCTTTAAATACAATCCTAATGATTTTTATAGGTCAAACTTTGTTTATTTCAATTTTAGCATTTTTAATCGGTTATTTCGTAGCTAAAATAATAAACAAACCTTTGCATACCCTTCAGGAAGGGGTTAAAAAAATTGGAGAAGGAAATTTAGATTATCAAATACCAATTACGTCTAAAGACGAAATCGGCAATCTATCTAATGCCTTTAATAAAATGGCTTCTAATTTAAAACAATCTACTGCATCCATAGCTTCCTTAAACAAAGAAATAGAAAAAAGAAATATCATTGCACAAGAACTTGCAATTAGTAAAGCTAAATACCAAGCTTTATTTGAAACTTCGGCTGACGCTATTATGATACTTACGTTAAATACAAATTTCTACATAGCCAATAAAGCAACTTTAGAATTATTTGGATTTAAAAATGAAGAAGAATTTAAAAATTATACTCCATATCAATTATCCCCTGAATATCAACCAGACGGGCAATTATCTGCTGAAAAAGCAAAAGCTATGATCAAAAAAACCTTAGATGAAGGATCTTGCTATTTTGAATGGCTACATAAAAAATTAACTGGCAAAGAATTTTATGCAACAGTATTGTTAACCAAGCTTCAATATAACAACAAAATATTAATACAGGCAACAGTACGAGATATTACAAAAGAAAAAGAAACCCAAGAAAATCTTAAAAAAGCGCTTGCAGCCAAAGCCGAGTTTACATCTATCATATCTCATGAACTTAAAACTCCATTAAGCGCTATTAAAGAAAGTTATCTGCTTCTTTTGGATAGTGTCGAAAAAAACTTAAATCCCGAACAAAATTCTTTGGCAGACACTACCAAGAGAAATATTGAAAGACTTTCCAGAATAGTAAATAACATATTAGATTTAAGAAAACTAGAACTTGGCAAAATGGAATTTAATATGCAACCCAATGACATTAACCAAATAATTACCGAAGCTGTTAAACTATCTACTCCAATCGCTAAAAATAAAAATTTAGCACTCAAAACAAACCTGACCAAAGATCTACCTCAAATAATTTGTGACGGAGACGGTATTTATCAGGTAATAATCAATTTACTCAATAATGCTATAAAATTTACCGACACCGGCAGTATTACTGTTGCTTCTAAAAAAACAGACACTTCAATAATAGTATCAGTATCTGATACAGGAGTCGGTATCAAAAAAGAAGACTTTGAAAAGTTATTTCAATATTTTACCCAATTAGGAGACAAACACAAAAGAAAGCCGGGAAGTACGGGACTAGGCCTTGCTATATCCAAAAAAATCCTGGAAACACACGGCGGCAGAATATGGGTAGAATCTGAAGTTAATAAAGGTACTACCTTTAGTTTTGAGCTATATTTAAAAAAGGAGTAATAAAATGGCAAAAAAAATACTAATAGTTGACGATGAACCGGATATTTCTAAATTAGCATCCATTAGAATTCAAAAGTTCGGATATGATGTTAAAATAGCAAATAACGGACAAGAAGCTTTAGATATTTTAGAAAAAGAAACTGTTGATCTAATTATGCTAGATCTGCTAATGCCTATAATGGACGGAAAAGCATGCTGCAAAAAAATAAAAGAAAACGAAAAAATAAAAAATATTCCCATAATAATATTTTCAGCAAGTACTTTAAAAAATATTGAGCAAGTAATGAAAGAGCTTGAAGTACAAGATTTTTTAATAAAACCATTTAATCCGGAAGAAATGCAGACTAAAATCAAAAATTTAATTGGAGAGTCGTAACATGCAAATACCGGCAGAACAACCAAATCATGTAGAAGTCGTTGACATACTTTGTAATCTGACTCAAAAAATCAATCAGGGACTCACCTTAGACGAGGTATTAAGTTACTTATATGATTCTTTTGAGATCATTATCCCCTATGACAGAATAGGGGTTGCCTTTCTGCAAAATGACAATAAAGATCTGATATTGATCTGGACGAAATCAAAAGCACCCAAAATAATATTGGCAGAAGGTTATTCTGCCCCCATGCATGGAAGCACGCTTGAAAATATCATTCACTTAAATAAACCCAGAATCTTAAATGATCTAAAAGTTTATCTAGAAGCTCATCCAAACTCTGATGCCACTAAAAAAATTGTAAAAGAAGGCATGCAATCATCTTTGACCTGCCCGCTTATTATCGCTAAAACATATGTCGGCTTTATCTTTTTTTCTAGTATGCAAACAAATACCTATAAAAATGCCCATATAGATTTATTTCAACAAATAGCCGGTCAAATATCCACCATTATAGAAAAAAGCAGATTATATAAAGAAGTCAGCAAACTAAGCGACTTAAAAACAAAATTTTTAGGAATAGCAGCTCATGATCTTAGAAATCCTATCAACGTAATCAAGGGAAACATAGACCTTATCAAAGAAGGTGTGATAGATAAAAATTCTGACGAATTTACAAAGACAATAGATACTATGCAGAATCATTTAACTTCCATGCTAAACATCATCAATACCTTCTTGGATATTTCGGTAATAGAAGCAGGTAGATTGGATCTTAAAAAAGAAAAAGTAAAAATGGCCGATTTTCTGCAGGAATGCTTTGAGGCAAATAAACTTTTAGCTCAAAAAAAACAAATCACCTTAAAACTAGAAAATGGTCATGACCTACCTGAAATAGCAATTGACAAAGAAAGGATAAAGCAGGTAATCAATAACTTGATTACAAACGCTATTAAATTTTCTGATCCAAACACTCAAATAACCATAAAATCAGAAAAAAAAGATAATTTGATAGAAATATCTGTTATAGACCAGGGACAGAGAATTCCTGAAGAAGAGATAAAAAAACTGTTTGCTTTTTATACCAAAACATCTACAGCTCCTACTCAAAAAGAAAAATCGACCGGATTGGGACTTGCAATATCAAAAAAAATTGTAGATGAACATTGTGGAAATATCTGGGCTAAAAACAATCCTGACAAAGGAGTGACCTTTACCTTTGTTCTACCTATTGAATAAATAAAAGTACAAATTCAAAACAAAAGCAAAAGTTATCCATAAAATATATGGGATCAATAAAACAAATCCCCATACAGTTACACTATATGCAAAGATCATGCATAAAATAGTAAAACACCATATTAAAAATATATCCACCAAAGCTAAGAACATCTCATGCATATAGAAAAATAAAAATGTCCAGATCATATTGAAAAACAGCTGACAACCCCAAAAGATTATAGCCAAGTTTCCAAATCTGTGATTGAGGTTCTTCCATATCAAAAATCCGGCTACTGCTATCATTAAATACAAAATTGGCCAAACAATACCAAATACATAATCAGGCGGTGTAAAAACAGGCTTAGAAAGAGTCTTATACCAATTAGGATCACTATATCTCATAGCAAAAGACCCTATAAACTGCACAAAATATACGATTGCAACAAAGATAAAAACCTTATAAATGTTTTTGATCATTGTTATCAGCCTTTTATTTTTACAAATATAAGAAATATTTTAATTATTCAATGTAAATTAAATATCTTTCATTTTAAGTTAAGATATTTTAAATTTTTTTGTCTAAAAATGGGAGAAAATAAGATGGCAATTGCTCAATTGACCTGCACAGAAAAAGCCTTATTACCTAATACGTGGTTAAAAGATCAAATCCTAAAAGCAACCCATTTAGATCTTTTTAATGCTAAATTCCAAAAATTAGCCGAATCACTATGCCCTCATATATTAGAAAAATATGGATTAGAGTGTTTGAAATCTTTAGATTTAAAAGTTCTTTTTGATGATATTGACAATGCTATGAAAGCCACTGACTATCCATTGGTTGTTGAATATACCAGACTTTTTCCTTTCAAAAATGTTAAACTACAATACATTCAAACTATTGTTCAAAAATACATTGAAACTAATCAATTACCAAAAGCAGAAAAGGCAGCTGAAGAA
>JANQFC010000027.1 GCA_028278035.1 Chlamydiales bacterium | reverse complement strand
TACATTAAATGCTAATTGAGCTAAATCAAGCAATTTAGGTAATCTTGAATGGCTTTCTTTTAATAATCTTTCATACTCTTTTGGACTTATCCATCTTTCTAATCTTTCGCACTCTTTTAAGCTTATAGCATGACATGCATATGTTGATAATTTTGGTATTATAGCCATAAATTTTATCCTTATTTATTATTTAATAAAAAATTAATTTTTCAAAACCTACCTACCAGCTACTACAGTAAGCCGAATAAAAATAATCTTTACTCCCTATAGTAGCAGAGCCGCCCAATCAGCTTTATTCGTGAGCAGTTGTAGACACACTATAGTATAGAGCAATTGATAATACAGCAATACCTAAAGCCTTTAATATCTTTGCATTTTGTTTTAAATAAGCCATTATAAGTAATGGCCTTACTGAAGAATAACTCCTAATAACTGCTATAAAGTAACTTGAGCCCCTCGATCTAACAAAAGCTCAATTATTCCTCTATTACCGTGCCAAGTAGCTAGATGCAAGGCAGTTCGATTTAAATCATTTCTAGTATTTATATTTATTTCCTTAGTTATTATTTAATAATTAATTTTAGAGAATATTTAAGAGGTTTATTGATTATTAATTAGAGCAAGGTATTAAAATAATTTTAATTACCACTGTGTTTTTTTTCTGCCGTAATATGGTTTGGCATGTCCCTGGGTTAAAAGCAGATCGGCTATGTTTTGCCCGTCTACAATTACGTCAGCTACTATTCTGAAATATTTACCTCTTCTCATATTCTTTAGTTCAATAACTTTTGCATTTTCTAAAATGTTTTTTGTAAATTCTTTTGCTTGCAGAGCTTTTATTTTCAAAGGTATTTCAACCGATTTTATCTCAGGTGTATCGACCCCTGCAATTCTAATAGGAATATTTTTGCCGATAAGATTAGGGTATTCATCAATATCTACGTTAAAGGTATCACCGTCATATACAGAAACTAGCCTAGAGGCTTTTAAAGAGCCGTATGTTTTTTGTTTGGCAAATAAACAGCTATTTGCAGCAATTAGTAACAGTAAAATGTATTTTTTCATAAATCATCCTTTAGCTCTAGTGCTTGTTTAAAAGTGGCAATGAGATTTTCTTCGCTGAAAGGTTGTGCTTGTTTGCTGGAAATGAAAGTTTTAATGTTATCTAAATATGCTTGATATTTTTTTTCAGACATCATTTTTAGAAAAATATACAGTTCGTTATAAGTTTTAAAGTCTCTTTTATCTATAAAACAATCAGATGGTATATAATCTGTAATATTTTCTGCTCCTAAATAAACAGGAACGCAGCCTTCTTTAAATGAATCAAATATTTTTTCTGTTATGTATCCATTGACATTTTTAGTGTTTTCATAGCAAATTGAAAATTTGTAATTTGAAATTATAGATTTATCATCAGGAGTGCCTTTGTATGATGGATATTCCTCTTTGTTCCATCCCTTACCATATAGATCAAAATCATAATAACCAAATTCTTCGAAAAATTTAATTGCATTAATTCTTTCTGAATAAAGCTCGTTTTCTGCATTAGAAGTTTTATTGGCGCTTATTAGACAACAAAGCTTTTTGTCTTCGAAAGAAGGCACATTTGTTTTCATTTGATATAAGTTTGGATAGTGCAACTTAAAATATTTTTTGTTGTCAATAAAGTCATCATAGGTAGTGAATATTTTCGAAAAATATCTGTGATTTTTTGGGTTGTAATTTTCAGGAATAACTACTTCAGGCTCCCAGGTAAACAAAATTAATTTATTTGAAGGAAGTCTTTTTATTCTGTTTAATTTTTTATTAAAAATATCAAAGACAACTACGTATTTTGCGTTTTTTATTTTTCTCAACGACCTGGTCTCTTTTACTTTATAGCCATGTTTTTCAATTTCATGCGCCAAATTGAAAAAGCCATTGTTATTTTCATGAAATAACTTTTTAAAATTTCCTGAAAAAAAATAGATAGTATCATTTTTTGTTTTGGAAAGAGAATAAAAGTAAGTTGCGCAAAAACAAAAAAAGACAGTTACGATAAAAATAATATTTTTTTTCATGATTTTCCTAATGTTTTATAAAAATTTTTATCTGATTTTTTAATTCTTGAGAAGTTTTTAATTAAAAAAAAATATAATTTCGTTATGATCACAAAATAAGGGATAGTTTGATATAAGTTGTATGATTAAAAAATTAATATTTTTTTTCTTATGTTTTGTTTCTTTTTTATATGCCGATAATGAACAGATATTAGTTGAAAAATTAAATGCAATTATTATTCAGGAAAGTCATCAGAATTTAATCCATGTTTTAAATGAAAGAATAATTGTACAAGATGTTCATATTCCCAAAGAGGAAAAATTCAAAAAAGAACTGTCAAAGTATTTAGATAAGCCTGTTTCTTTAAACACTCTTCAAAATATCAAATTTTTTATCATCAATTATTTTAGAAAAGAGGGGTATCCTCTAGTCGGCGTTAGAATACCAGCCGGTCAGGATATCACAATGGGTAGAGTTCATTTTGTTGTAAATATAGCAAGACTTGGAAAAGTGCAAGTAAATGGAGCCAAGTATTTTTCTGATAGAAATATTAAAAAACAGATTAGCATTAAAGAAAATGAAGTTATTAAGACCAATAAAATTTTAATGGATCTGGAATGGTTGAATGACAATCCTTTTAGAAATGTAAATGTTATTTATTCAGAAGGTGAAACTTTAAATAAAACTAATATTATCTTAGATGTTGAAGATAGATTGCCTTTTAGGGTATATGCCGGTTATGAAAGCACAGATAATATGATAGCTGGCGACTCCAGGTTTTTAGGCGGTTTTAATGTGGGGAATCTATTTGGATTGGAACAGCAATTAAATTTTCAAACATCATTTGCGGCAAAACCCAGCGATTGGTGGGCGGTTGCAGGAAATTATATAGTTCCTCTGCCCTGGAAAAATCTTTTTAAGGCATTAGCAAGCTATTCCGAAGCGCAGCCTGAAGCAGATGAGTTAGAGAATTTAAAAGGAAAAGGCTGGTTTTTGGGGGCTCGTTATGAAATACCTCTTCCGATATATAAAAGCTTAAGCCATGATTTTATTATTGGTTATGATTTTAAAAGCACGAATAACTTCTTGGTGTTTGCTGATAACTTGATTTTTGATAATCATTTCGATATTTCTCAGTTCTTGCTTAAATATCAGGGAATATTAGAAGATTCGTACGGCGGGACTTCTTATGAGATCAATTTATATTTAAGTCCCGGAAGAATGACAGAAAATAATAAGACCAAAGATTTTAATATAGCCAGAAGCGGAGCTAAAGCTAATTATGTTTATGGGCAGTTCGAGCTGGAAAGAATTACAAAAATTCCTAAAGGATTTTCGTGGATTTTTAATTTTTTAGGACAGCTTGCATCTGGTAAGCTTCTTTTGAGTGAGCAGTTGTCATTGGGGGGATATTTAACTGTAAGGGGATATGAAGAGAACCAAATTGAGTCTGATAACGGAATATTAATGAAAAATGAAATCAGATGTCCTTCTATTTATTTTGGGAAAAAATCCCTTAATAATACTTTGCAGTTTTTAGCTTTTATGGATTTTGGTTGGGGCAATAATTTAGATGAAGGGATTTTAGATAAAAACAATACTTATCTTTTATCCATTGGCCCTGGTCTTCGTTTTTCTATGAGCACTTATTTTAATGCAAAAATCGATTATGGGTACCAATTGAAAAAAATTCCCGGAAATGCAAGAGAGTCCAAATGGCATATAAGTTTAGTGGGGTCATATTGATGAAAAAAATAATATATTTGTTGGTTATTTTTCTTTCTTTCAATTTGTATGCAAAGCACAGTCCCAAGGTAGTATCCGGAAAAGTAATAGTAGATAATAAAAAAGATCTTTTAAATATATTGCAAAAAACAGACAAGGCTATTTTAAATTGGGATGATTTTTCTATAAAAGCCGATGAGATATTTAATTTTATACTGCCTAGTAATAATGCTGCTATTTTAAATAAGGTAGTAACTTCTAACCCATCTCTTATTTATGGCCAGTTAAATTCTAATGGGAAAGTATTTTTGGTAAATCCAAACGGTATCATAGTGGGTAAAAATGCTGTTTTAAATACTAATAAATTTGTAGCATCAACCTTAGATGTGTCTAATGATGAGTTTTTAAATGGGGATGATCTGCACTTTACTTCTAAAAATTTTTCGAAAATTGAAAACCATGGAACAATCAATAGCCGTGACGATATATTTATTATTGCTCAAGACATTGAAAATAAAGGCAGTATTAAGTCGGATAAATCTGTAAATTTAATAGGAGCTTCAGATGTTTTATTAATGGAAAAAACATCTAAGGCGGCTGTATTAAAGTCTGGAGAAGGTTGGGTGTCCAATGAAGGTAAAATTTCAGCTGCAAAGGTTTTAGTAGAGGCTGCTGGCGGCAATATATATTCTCTTGCCATCAATCAGGATGGGATCATTGATACAAAAGGCGTATATTTAAAAGACGGCAAAGTAATTTTATCAGCTAAAGAAGGCGTTATATCTCAATCCGGCAGAATTACATCTGATGAAATACATATTATTGCAGATCATATTCATATTGAAAATACATCTAATATAAGTGTATCATCTGAAGCTGATGCTGGAAGTATATTTATCGGCAAAACTTTAGGCCAAACAGCTAAACATGTATATATTCATGAAGATGCGAATATTTATGCTGATTCTTATACAGGAAATGGCGGAAAGGTAATAGTCTGGTCTGATGACCAGACGGTTTTTAAAGGTAATATTTCTTGTCAGTCCCTGCAAAATGGAAATGGTGGTTTTGTTGAAATATCATCAGAAGATAAAATCATTTTTGAAGGTTTGGTTGATCTCCGGTCTGTAAACGGAAACATTGGTTTATTAGCTTTTGATCCGGGCAGTGTATTAATAAAGCATTCAGATGATGAAGAGTGCTCTATTACCTGCTTTAGTGATAGTTATATTAATGAACAGTTAAAAAAAGCCAATATTGAAATTTCTACGGTGGACAGTAACTTAAATGATGATGAGACTATTACGATAAATTCAGATGTAAATATATATTGGGAAGAGGATACGACATTTGCCCTTAGAGCCAATAAGAATATTATTATAAAGGAAAATGCTCAAATAACAAACACATCTGATCAGGAATTTGTTGCTATAGATTTTAAAACAACAGGATGTGAAGGTTATTTTTCGGGGATGGTTTTGGAGGATCATGCTAAGATTGCGACCAAATCAGCTGATATAGTTCTGGAAGGATGCAGCGGTAATATTGATAATAATAATTATGGCCTTCACTTACAGGGTATTATTGAGGCTTCAGACGAGAGTAAAGCCGGTTTGATCAAACTGATAGGAAAAACCAAGAAAGCAGACAATGATAACAGTGCAATATTTTTAGATGGAGCGCATATTATTTCAAAAAACGGTGCAGTGTATTTAGATGGTATCAGTAATGCCTCTCAGGAAAATAACCATGGAATATATCTAGATAACAGGGCTCAGATCTACTTAGACAACTCAGAACTGCAAGTGCATGCTAAAGGGTCTGGAACTAATTCGAGCGGCATATATTTTGCTGATGCCGCTTTGATAGGTAATAATTCTAATATTAGTATTACAGCTTATGAGGCTAAAGCACCAGCTGTTTATATTTCCTCTGATACGCATATATATTCAGATCAAAATATTGATTTCGAATGCAGTAATTCATTTTTTTGTTTCGGAAAAGTTGAAGCAAAAGAAAATGTAAATATTGATGTCGGAATGAATGATGACGGCAGGTTAGTATTAAAGAAAACGATTAAGGCAAAAACATTAAATATTCAAGGCGGAAAAAATAGTGATTTATTTTATATAGACTGTTCTCAAAGCTGTTTGATTGACGGCAGTTCTAAAAATAATACATTAATTGCAAAGGACCTAGCCAATATCTTTGAAATAACTAATCGAAATCAGGGTATTGTCAATAATGAAATTCAGTTTCAAAATATCCAGAACTTAAAGGGATCGTTGTATAGCGATGATATATTCATTCTGCAGAAAGAGGCTTTTTTAGATGGGATTGCAGATGCCCAGGGAGGGACCAATACTCTTTATTCTGCAGCTAAAGATAACGTTTGGCATATTACAGGTTTAAACAGAGGGTTTATTGAAGGTAGTATAAATTTTAATAACATTCAAAATCTCATAGGCTCTGATTATGCAGATGAATTTATATTTTCTAATTTTGCTGAAGTAAACGGGATAATAAACGGTAAGAGCGGATATAATAAAGTCGATTTTTCTGCTTATACAAATCCCATAACGATAGATCTACATAAGATATTGAACATAAAAGAGATTATAGGTGGAAAAAATCAAGATACCCTTATCGGCCCTGAGGCTCAGAACATTTGGAAAATAACAGGCGCAAACGAGGGGTATCTAGGCAATATTAAATTTAAGGATATTGATGTTTTAATAGGCTCGGACTTTACTGATAAATTTCTGGTAGAGCAAAATGGATCAATAGGATTTATTGATGGAAGCAAAGGTTATAATTATCTATTTGCTCCAGATATAGATAATACATGGTGTATAATAGGCGAGAACGAGGGATATATTGAAAATATTTTACACTTTGCAAATATCCATAATTTATACGGAGGCATGAAAAAAGATATTTTTACATTTTTAGAAAATGCAAAAATTGAAGGGACTATTGACGGAAGGTCTACTAATAATATTATTGATTATTCTTATTTTAACAAACCTGCAACGATTGATCTTAAAATGATGGACAATATACAAAACATAATTGGCAATGAAAAGTCGACTTTAATAGCAAAAGATATTGATAATATTTGGAAGATTGATGATGTAAACAAAGGTATTTTAAATGAAAATATTTCCTTTTCTAATATCTCGAATATTACAAGCGGAGCAAAATCAGATTTTTTTGAAATAGAAAAGAACGCTCATTTAGATGGTAAGATAGATGGTTTTAAAGGAGATAACACTCTTTTTGCAAAAACAGATGATAATACATGGAATATCTTAGCTATTAATGCAGGACGTTTAAATCATAAGATACAGTTTGAAAATATTCAGAATTTAATCGGATTTGATGGTAGTGATTGTTTTATTTTTGAAAATGAAGGATACATTACTGGTAATATCGACGGAAAAGGATCGAGTAATATATTAGATTTTTCAAAACAAAATACTTCGATGACAATAGATCTTAGAAAAATTGATAATGTTCAGACCATTATCGGAGGAAGCGCTCAAGATACGTTAATAGCTAAGGACAAAAATAATATTTGGCAAATTGCAGGTGAAGATACAGGTAAGTTATCGGATATTGCATTTTCAAATATTGAGAATTTAATTGGTGGTCAGTTAAGCGATGTATTTGTTTTTCAAGACGATTCAAAAATAACCGGCTTTATAGACGGTGGAAACGATAAGCATAACATGAATATTTTAGATTTTTCTAAATGTACAGATGCTATTGAAGCTAATGTATTAGCGGGTAGTGTTTCTAACATAGGGCACGTTTCGAATATGCAGGCTGTTGTTCTGCCAAATATAAAACCCGTTGATATGACAAGTCAAATGCCTGATTTTATAGAGATACCCATGTTTGAAAATGATCCGGTTTATGATATAAGTGGCCCTGTGTTTACCAATTTATTAAATTCAAATATTAAAATAACAGATAGTTCAATCGATTTCGATAAGCTGAATTTACCTCTTTATATTTCTAAAAATGATGAAAAAACTGTAGTTTATAGAGCTCAGTCGCCTTTTGTTATTACATACAATTATTCTAAAAAATTGAATACTAAAACAAATATGAGTCCGTTGTTATCAGAAATATATATTGCTGACGGTTCTGTTCGCATGAGGAATAATCTGCAGACTGCAGTGAAAAATAAAAATATAGTGATGAAAGGACAATTGGACAAGGTCGATGCTGTATTTGAACAGGATGAAAAAGGTTTTGATTTGGAAAATTATAAGGTTAAACCACTAAATATCAAAGACCGAAGTATTAAAACACGACCTAGGTCTTTACATTATAGCCCAAAAAGAAATAAAATTAATAAATAAGAAAAGGAGTCTTTATGCAAAAATACGTCTGTAAAATATGTGGATATGTTTATGATCCTCAAGAAAATAATAACATTTCTTTTCAAGATCTTCCAGATACTTGGGTTTGTCCTGAATGTGGCGTTGGTAAAGATCAATTTGAAGAGTTAAAATAGTGAAAGCGGTAGAAATAAAAAAGGGAATATATTGGGTTGGAGTAATTGATTGGGATCTGAGAAATTTTCACGGCTACAATACCCAAAGAGGATCTACTTATAATGCTTATTTGATAATTGATGATAAGATTACTTTGGTAGATACCGTTAAAAACTTTTTATTTGATGAAATGCTTCAGAGAATAAAATCGGTTGTTGATCCTGAGAAAATTGATTATGTCATTTCAAATCATTCTGAAATGGATCATTCGGGATCGTTGCCTGATATAATGAAAATCTGCAAAGATGCTACGGTAGTAGCATCGCCAATAGGTGAAAAAAATCTTAAAAAACATTTTGATACAGATAATTGGAAGTTTCATACTGTAAAAACGGGAGAAACTTTAAAAATCGGAAAACGAACTTTAGACTTTGTATTAACACAAATGGTGCATTGGCCTGATTCCATGGCTACTTATGTTATGGAAGACAAACTTCTTTTGCCTAATGATGCTTTTGGTCAGCATATAGCGTCTTTTGACAGGTTTGAAAATGAAATAGGCTATGATATTGTTTTGGAAGAGGCCAGGAAATATTATGCAAATATTATTCTACCTTTAGGGGGCCCTGTTAATACAGCTTTTAAAGAATTGTCTAAATTGGACATTGATATGATTGCGCCAAGTCATGGACTTATCTGGAAAGATCATGTCAAAGATATTTTAGAGTATTATAAAAAATGGGCGAACAATGCAGTAGAAAATAAGGCTGTTATTATTTATGACACTATGTGGGGCTCAACTAAAAAAATGGCTTATTCAATTTTTAAAGCATTTGAAGAAAAAAACATACATGTAGAGCTTAAAAATCTAAAAACCTGTCATATTTCTGATATTATGACATCTGTTATAGATTCTAAATATATATGCATTGGCTCACCTACCTTAAATAATAAAGTACTGCCGACGGTGGCTGGCTTTTTATGTTATTTACAAGGACTGAATCCTCAAAACAGAATAGGTTTGGCTTTTGGCTCATATGGATGGAACGGCAAAAGCATAGAAGAAATAGAAAAAGTATTTAGAGATCTCAAATATCAAATGCTGGATAGTATCAGTCATCAATATGTGCCAAAAGCTAATGAACTTGAACAGTTAACGAAAGATTTTGCTGTTAAGCTTTAGGTTTTATTTGTTATCTGATGCTAATGTGGTTACAGTAGTAGGAGTGCCTGGGCCTTCGTTTGCTTTATATTTAACTAAATCTTTAGTTTCCAGATCAAACCAAGCATGAGCTTTCCAGAAATGTCCTTTAAAACCAGGAAGGGTTATTATCATTTTTTGAGTTTTATATGTTGTATTTCCGATTTTTAGAGTTTCTATATTTTGTTTAATGGCTATCATGTCATTGATAGTGAAATTACTGGGGTTTATAATGATAAAATTATATTCCCTGTCTTTAGCATCTAAAAATGTATGAAAGCCAAAGTTAAAGTCTTGTATCCATCTGTCATTTTTTAGATTAAAGGACCGGTGCATTTTTTTTCCTCTATAAATACCTTGGGCATTAAGAGTATTATTTTCTAAGGTAAAGGTATAATGGGTATTTTCTTCTGCAGCTTTAAATGTATAATCTTTTAATACATAATCAGGAAGATAAGAAAAGTCACTTGTTCCTTCATAGCTGGTTTTTTCTATTATGATGTTCTTGTCTTTGGTTTTAATAGTCCAGTGGATTTTATTTTCCCGGTTGTTTTTGGTTTCTATATAGATAAGCGTTTTTTTTGAAAAATAATCAGTTACACTAAAAGAACAAAGTAATAAAAAAATTAGAGGGAGATATTTTACTTTCATTACAAACCTTTTATTAGTTAAAAAAAGAGGTCTTTTAGCCTCCGCCTCAAAATTTTATTATAGCATTTTGAGAATATACTTTTCTATTCATTAATCTCTTTTTTTAGTTTATATAATTTTTTTGATTGTTTTTATTTATTTTTTTTGCACATTTAATAATAGGAAAAAAATAGAAATTATATGAAAAATATTGAAGCTTTTCCTTCTTTGACAATAGATGAGATAACTACGTTATATAAAACTTCTGCTAAAGGACTTACTCAGCTAGAAGCAGAAAACAGACTGAAGTTATATGGAAAAAATATAGCTCAGGAGAAAAAAACCAGTAAATTTCAGATTTTTTTTAGACAGCTTAATAACATCTTGGTCTATGTATTATTAGTGGCAGCGGCAATCAGTTTGATATCTAATAAATTGGTTGATTGTTTTGTTATTTTAGGTTTGATTTTAATAAACAGCTGTATTGGATTTTTTCAAGAGTTAAAAGCTGAGAGCTCCATTGAAGCTTTGAGAAAATTGACAGAGACTAAATGCAGCGTTTTAAGAGATGATAAAGCGCTGGAAATACCATCTTCAGATTTAGCTTTAGGGGATGTTATTCTTATATCAGAGGGAAGTATAGTAGCGGCAGACATTAGATTGTTTGAGTCTTCCAGCCTTATGGCAGATGAATCTACTATTACAGGAGAGTCTCTTCCTGTTATTAAAGATTCTAGTGCAGTGATTGCTAAAACGGCGTTGCCTTATGAGATGAAAAATACTCTTTTGAGCGGAACAGCTGTTGTAAAGGGTTTTGGTAAAGGATTTGTAATTAAAACGGCAGATAACACATATCTTGCAAAAATTGCTGAAGAAAAAGAAAAGTCACCTAAAAGCCCGCTGACGAAAGCAGTTGAATTTTTTTCCAGAAGATATGCTTTGTTGTTAATATTATTATTTTTATCTATTGGGATATTTGGTTATTTACAAGGCAGGTCTTGGATGGACTTGGCGTATATTTTGATAGCTGAGTTAGTATCTGCTCTTCCGGAGGGGTTGCCGATTGTAGTAACTACTGTTTTAGTAGTAGGATCGATTGCTCTTAGCAAGAAAAAGACTTTGATAAGATATTTGCCGTCTGTAGAAACATTGGGAAGCGCTACTGTTATAGCATCAGATAAAACAGGTACTATTACAAAGGGCAATTTAATAGTACAAAAAGATTATACAGAAAATTTAGATCAATTAAAAACAGCAGCATGCTTATGTATTGATGTTCAGAATTCTAAAGGGGACCCAATAGATATTGCTATTACTAAATGGGTTGAGGATCATGAATCGATACAAAGCAAATATCCTCAAATCGAAAACTTTCCTTTTGACGTTAATTTGAGAATGATGGCTTCGGTTAATAAAATAGATAGTAAAGATCAGTTGGTGGTAAAAGGAGCTTATGAATCTTTAAACGAAATCGCAATTAATAAAGATGATAATAAAATAAAGAACCAGATGTATCAAATGTCCGAAGAGGGCCTTAGAACTATAGCTGTCGGTATGGGAGATTATTCTGGCAAAGATATTAAAGATTGGAAAATTAAGATCATAGGTCTTATCGGATTTTTAGATCCACCTAAAGAACATGTAAAAGAGGCGGTTGAAATGGCTCAAATAGCCGGTATTAAGGTCATAATGATAACCGGAGATTTTCCTTTAACTGCAAAGGCAATAGCCAAACAGGTAAATATTTTCAAAGATCAGGATTTGATATTAACAGGCAATGAAATTGAGAACTTGGACGATAATATGCTTTTTGAAAAACTCAAAAGCACAACAGTTTTGGCCAGAATACTGCCGGAACATAAATCTAGAATAGTAAAAGTTTTGCAGCATAATAAAGAGATTGTAGCTGTAAGTGGGGATGGCGTAAATGATGTGCCGGCCTTGAGAGCGGCAGATTTGGGCATTGCCATGGGCTCAGGAACCGAGGCTGCTAAAAGTGTTGCGAAAATGATAATAACCGATAGCAATCTGAAAGTAATAATTGATGCTATAAAAAACGGAAGAATAATAACAGGAAATATTAGAAAAGTAATATATTATTTGTTGTCCTCAGGACTGCAGGAAATTATATTAATATCTTTGGCAATTTTATTTTCTTTTCCCTTGCCTTTATCCCCTCTGCAAATTTTATGGATCAATATTGTTACAGATGGTGTGCAGGATAAAACATTTCCTTTTTGTAAGTCTGAAGAAGATGTTATGACAAGAAAGCCTCAAAAGCCTTCTAAAAAGTTTTTTGATATTAGACAAATGGTTAATATTTCATTGTTCGGTCTTGGTTCAGGCTTTGTCTCTTTCGAACTTTTTAAATATCTTTTGAAAAGCTATCCATATGATATTGCTTTGACGATTACATTTACTTCCGTGGTTGTTATGCAGTGGGCCAACGGTATTCAAGCTCAAAAAGAACAAGTGCCTTTTTTTAAAAATATTAAAAAAAGTTTTACTATTAATCCCTGGATTTTTTTAGGGGTAGTCGCGGGACTTATCCTGCAGCTTTTTGCTGTATATGTAGCTAAAACGTGGTTTTCTACGCAAAGTATTGCTTTTAACTTGTGGAAATACCCCTTTTTAATGTTTTTAGCTTCCTTTTTTATCGTTGAAATCAGAAAATGGATCTTTTTATTAATCGAGAGAAGAAAATGAAAAAGTATTTGTTTTTAATAATTTTTTTTATAGCAGCAAAAGGATTTTGCGCATTACCACCTTTATATCAAAGCTTAAAAGAGCTGGACGCTGTTTTATCAGATGATAGGTTAATAGAAGAGTTGTCTAGCGGGGAGCCGATTTTAGAAATTAAAAGAGATGATGATTCTTATTTTATCTATACTAATAAGCATATTTTAAAAGTGCAGGTTGTATATATTCCTACTCAGTATATGGGTCCCAGTAAATTTGAACTAAAGTTTTTTGAAAAAGAAGAGATTTAGGCATATTGATAAAATCCATGGCTGTCATTTAACTGACACTCAGCTTTTCTTTTTCTTGTTATATCTTTTTCTTCCCAGTCTTTTACTTTGTCTTTTGGAGTAATAAGTTTTGCTTTATCTATAGGAGCTCTTAATTTATCATAACATTTTAATTCTCCTGCGGCAGGCAGGATTTCAATGAATCCTTTTTTATTATCTAAGGCAAAAGATTTAGAATAATGAGCATGTCCCGCTCTTAAAGCTTTGACTTTTCTTGTCTCTGAACTTATTAATCGAAAATAATCTTTTATTAATGCAGGAGTTAAGCTAAAACCTATTCCTCTGCTATGATTAAAACCAAAACAGTTATCCTCTATATCACCCCAGCAGTAATTATTTTGATTTAACAATCTCATGGTTTTTATCTGCTTTTCATATTGTTTAATAAAGAAATAAATTTTTAATTCACTTTCTTTTAATTTTTTTTGTTTTTGTGAATATAAGATTTTAAGAGGCCAATTATTCAGAAGTTCCTTTATTCTCTTGTGGAGCAATAAGGCTTCTTTTGTAGTATTAATCTTAATTTTATGAAATTTTTTGGAAACAAGTTTTGTAAGACGGTTATTGAGAAAGCTTGTGTTATCATTTTTTTCAAGTATCATTGTAGCCCTAGAATCGGTGGATTTTAAAAGAGGCTGGGCTTCAATATCTAAATCTAGAGCTCCGTGAGTTAGGCAAACGTATTGAATTTCATCATTGTTTTGTTTTTTGCCGACAAAGGCCGCTAAAGATAAAGAATTAAAAAATAGCTCTAACTTTTTTGTAAAATTAGAGCTGTAAAAAAAATATTTTTCTTTTGGATGAATATAGCGAAAACTTGTTTTTAAATTTTCATGATTACCTCTGAGAAGTAAAATTTCATTGGGATTATTTATTTTTAATTTCATTAACAAGTCTAATACTTTCCAGCTATCGGGACCTCTATCAATATAATCACCTAAAAAAGCAATAAGAAGCTTATATTTCCATTCTTTTTTTACATTGAAATCTTTATCTAAATAACCAAGTTTTTGCAGATTGTTTAAATTTTCAGTTAAATCTTTTAAAGATCCGTGAAGATCCGCTTTTAAAAATATTTGAGCGCCTTCTTCAAGTTCAATTTTTTCAATTTTTCCGATGTAGATATTTTGATTTAAAGAAGTGAAGTTTTTATTGTATGTATCTAATATTTTACAAAGTTCGTGGATTTTATATGTCTTTAATAATTTTTTAGCTAATAAACATAAACCTCCTATTGAAATAAGAGGATAGGCCAGCTTTTTAAGTACTTCAATAGAAATATTATAATATCCATAACCGATAAGATAAATACATGATATTCCAAGTAATACATATAAAGTAATCTTGGCAATTTTTTGAATCAATTTCCAAGTTTTGCTATTGAATATATTTTGTTGTATTTTTTGCGTGGATACACAGTCTGTAATTTTCATGGTTCTCCATTTTTTGCAGAACTTATATGAAAAGTAGTGATTAATATAAATAAAAAAATGCTTATACTTTCTTGCAAAAAAGATCTTTTATTATGTATTGTCATATCAAGAGTTAATTCACAGGATATTTTATGAAAATTTTTATTCCAGCTGACGGAGAGGACATCTCAAATAATATTGATTCCCATTTTTCAAAAGCGAAATGTTTTATTTTTTTTGATACAGATAAAGATACATGGGAAATATTTCAAAATCCTGAACATGTAAAACATCCCGGATTGGCAATTGCTAAAATAGCAATAGGGCTCAAAGTACACGCAGTGATAGTACAGAATATTGGCCCGAATTCTTTTAGAGCTTTATCTCAAGATGGAATTAAAGTATATATTAGTGATGATATTTCTGTGAAAGAAGCAGTTTACTTATTAAAAAAAGACAGCTTGAAACAGCTTGACAAAGCAACCAAGAAACGTGGTAAAATCTTAGGAGAAGATTAATCTTCTATTTGAGGTTTTTTCCTAAAGTGTTTTTTTTCTGATGTTTTCTTTTTTTCTTGAAGAATTTTTTCTTTTGCTTTTTTTGATCTTCTTTTTTTCTGTTTTTTTATTTTGTAGATCTTTTTTTGCTTTTCTGATTTTTCTTTAAAAAGTTTGAACTCTATTTTTTTTACAAGTTCTTTTCGTGCGTAGTATCTGTTTAATGATCTAGATCTTTCTTTTTGGCATTTTACTTCAATGCCGGTAGGGATATGCTTTATATATACACAAGAATGCGTTTTTTGTATTTTTTGCCCGCCTCTGCCGGAGCCCAATATAAATTTTTCTACGATGTCATCTTCATAAATACCGAGATTTTTCATTTTATTATTGAGCTCTTTAATCTTCTCTGGTTTTACATTCATAATTTAATTGTACCAAATGGTATTTTAATAAAATTTCTTGGGTTAAAGGTTTCAATTAAATTTAGTAAGTTAAACTGTTTAAATACTGATTTAATAATTTGATTTACTATAGCTTGCTCTATTTCATCTATAGGGAACCCAGTTTCTTGTGTTATATTATAAAATTCTAATTTTGGTATTGTCGGAAGAACTTGTCGAGAATTGTTGGATTGTACTAAAAGAACTGATATTTGATTTAAGGTTAGTCTTTTTATTAAATACTGTCTTTCGCTGGTTTTTTCCTTTTTTGGCTGCATGGCCATAATTGTAGCCCAGTTATTTTTTTTGCCTTTCGAGTCATACAGCTCAACTCCGATTATTACATTGTTAAATATAATAGAATCTATTGTCAGAACCTCTTGTCTTAATTGTTTAATGGTTGTATTTATATCTAAAGTTTTTGTTGCAAAAGCTGTTTTTGTAATAGATCCTTTCGGATTGCTGACATGCAGGTCATATATTTTCAGATTTCCTTTTTTCACGGAAACTTTACTGATGGATACTGGTAAATTCAAGTCTTTTGACAGTTTGTTGGCTATTATATTAGGTAGGTTGAACCAAAAAACAACACCTATAATTAATATAATTACCACTAAAGAAAACAAACCTATAATAATCTTTTTCATGATATTTATCCTTTTTCTTATTAATTTTCATATTAAATATATTTAAAAAAAAACACAAATTATACATAAATAAAGATAGATAAAAATTTAGGTGTCAGTATGAAAAAGATCAAATCTTGGTTATGGATAGTAATAATAATTGTAGCGGCAATAGTTTTTTTATGGATTATTAAAACTCCGATAATGAGTTCTTATTTATCACACAAACTAAAAACCAAAGTAGGTATTTCCAGCATTAGCATTAGACCTTCTAGAATGGTTATTAAAAATTTCAAAATAAAAAATCCGAGAGGAAATAAATCAAAATATGCTTTCGGAGCTAAAAAAATAGAAGCTAACTATTCTTTTTCAAAGTTATTTTCAAGTCCCAGTATAGTAGATAGAATCTTAGTAAAAGACATTACTTTAAATATTGAATGTAAAAATCCGCTTTGTACTAGAAATAACTGGACAGGTATTTTAAATGCAGTTCATCAAAAAGAACAAAAAAAGAAAGGGAAAAATGAAGTTATTATCAGCGTTTTGGAATTTGATAATTTAGATGCTTCTGTTTATGGTCTTGGGTTCAAAAGAACCAAGAACGCACATTTGGACAATATTGTATTTAAAAATGTAAACAGCAGGGATGGCTTTCCAACGCAGCAGTTAATATCGGCGTTATTTAGATCTGCAGGCTTAAGAGATTACTTAAAAGGTGTTGTTGATCCAAGAGGAATGTTAGAAAAATTTTCCAGTCCTTTTACCGGACAAAATACTGAAGAAAAATCTTTAGAAAATCAAACGTCTAATTAAAAAATAAAAGCGTCTTCAATTAGAAGACGCTTTTATAGAAATGATTAATATCCCATTCCTGGCATGCCCGGCATTCCAGCGGGAGCTGCGGGAGCAGCTTGTTTTTCATCTTCTTCTTCAGAGATGATTGCTTCTGTTGTTAGTAGAAGGCTTGCAATAGAAGATGCATACTGTATTGCACTTCTAACTACTTTTGTTGGATCTACAATGCCTTTTTCAAACATATCTACAAAAGTATTATCTCTAGCATCGTATCCTTCACTGTTTTTCATTTGCTGAACTTTTTGAACTATGATAGCACCTTCTTGTCCTGCATTTTGAGCGATTTGCTTAATTGGGCAGGTAAGAGCGCTTTTTATAATTTCAGCACCGATTTTTTCATCGCCGGATAATGTTGTAATGAGCTGATCTAAATCAGCAAAAGATCGTAAAAGAGCAGTTCCTCCGCCAGGCAAGATACCTTCTTCAACAGCTGCTTTTGTTGCATGTTGGGCGTCGTCGACTCTGTCTTTTTTCTCTTTTACTTCAAGCTCGGTAGCTCCGCCAACCTGGATAACAGCAACACCGCCAGTTAATTTAGCAAGTCTTTCCTGCAGTTTTTCTTTATCATAATCAGATGTGCTTTCTTCGATTTGTTTTCTGATTAGCTGGATTCTTTTTTCTAAGTCTTCTTTTTTACCAGCCCCATCAACTAAAGCAGTCTCTTCTTTTTTAATAATAGCCTTTTTTACTTTTCCAAGCATGTCTAGAGTTACATTTTCTAATTTTATGCCCAAGTCTTCAGCTATAAACTGACCACCTGTCAAAATAGCGATATCTTCTAACATTGCTTTTCTTCTATCGCCAAAGCCCGGAGCTTTCACTGCACATATTTTTAAACCGGCTCTTAGTCTGTTAACAACTAAAGTAGCTAAAGCTTCACCTTCGATATCTTCAGCTATTACAATAAGAGGTTTGCCTGATTCAGCAGATGCTTGAAGTACAGGTAAGAATTCCTTCATTGAAGATATTTTCTTTTCGTATATCAATACATAAGCATCTTCATATTCTGCTTCCAATTTTTCAGCGTTTGTAACGAAGTAAGAAGAAAGGTAGCCTCTGTCAAAGTTCATTCCTTCTACTACATCTAAAGTTGTTTCAAAACCTTTGGCTTCTTCAACTGTAATAGTTCCGTCTTTTCCAACTTTGTCCATTGCTTTTGCAATGATCTCTCCGATCTCTGTATCGCCGTTTGCCGAAATAGTTGCAACTTGTGCTATTTCTTTTGTATTATTGATCTCTTTAGAATTTTTCTGAAGGTTACAAACAACTGTGCTTACAGCTTTTTCAATACCTTTTTTAAGTTCCATTGGATTGGCACCGGCTGTAACGTTTTTCAAGCCTTCTGAATAAATAGCTTCTGCTAAAATAGTAGCAGTAGTAGTGCCGTCACCGGCTTTGTCAGCTGTTTTGTTTGCTACTTCCTTAACCATTTGAGCGCCCATGTTCTCGTGCTTGTCTGCAAGCTCGATCTCTTTTGCTACTGTAACGCCATCTTTTGTTATTTGAGGTGATCCGAAGGATTTATCTAATACAACGTTTCTTCCTTTAGGACCTAAAGTTACTTTTACAGCAGAAGTTAAGGTTTGAACGCCTTTTAAGATCTGCTGTCTAGCTTCATCTCTAAATTTAATTTTTTTTGCTGCCATTTTTTTACTCCTTTTTATTCTTCTATTATTGCAATTATATCGTCAGCTTTAACGATGATATATTCTTCATCATCTATAGTGATTTCCTGACCTGAATATTTATCCATTAAAATTACATCGCCGATTTTCACAGGCATAGGTAATTTTTTGTTTTCATCTGTTACTTTTCCATCACCGATAGCAATAACTTTTGCCATTTCCTGTTTTTTCTTTGCTGAATCAGGGATGATGATTCCGCCTTTAAGAGTTTCTTCGCTCTCTAGTCTTTGAGCTACAACTCTGTCGGACAAAGGTTTTATTTTAGTTTTTTTATCAACTGCTGTCTCTGCCATTTTTAACTCCATTTTTGTTTGTTTTACCAATAATGCAAAAATAATATCATCTAACGATATTTTTGACAAGAATTAGCAATTAAATTTTAAGAGTGCTAATTCAAAAGGGTTAGAATTCAAGTAAAAATATGAATACAAATAAAATAAATATCTTACTCAAACTTGATGTCAATTAAAAATTATAATCCAATATATTTAAAAAATTTATATATTGCTATCGATACTACAATTTTAGTGGCCATCGGGAGAACTTTTGTTTTGAAAATACTGGGTTTAAGCTCTGGCGGCAGAAGCTCTTTTATTTTAGAAAAGACGTTTTCTTTTATATTTTGAGATGTTAATCCCAAAATAGGAATAAATTCGGTTTTAATTTTTTTTAGTTTATTTTTATGAGAACAGATTAAAGCTGTTTCTATATCTTTATCAATATTTTTATTTGAAGTAAGCTCTGCGATTATACTCTTGGCAAGCTTTGTTATTTTTTCATTATATTTTTTTCGATATTCGGCAAAAACATTAAAACAAAAGCTGTCAATAAACCTTGAGATACCGACTCTTTTAAAATTTTCAAATATATTATCTGAAAATAATCCTGCTATTTCTTTAGGTTTTTGAATGCGCAGATTTGGATTTATATTTTTTAAGTATTGTTTCCATTGTAATAATCGGGATTCAGACTGCATATTATTTTTTAATATTTTTTCTAATTTAAATTTAGCTCTGATATATCTTGTCGCCGCGTAACCAGCGTCTAAATCATTAGTAGAGACGCAACCGTTTTTGTAGTGCTTCATTAAATTTTCCAAAGAATGAATAAATTCTTTTGCAGAAGCCTTAAATTGTTGCTCGGTGCTTGCTCTAAATGCTATTATAGCTGATGTGGTAATGCTTGCGCCAATAACGCCTAAAGTAAGAGCTATTGGCTGTGAGGCGGCTATAACTGCTATGAATGAAAGAGTAATACTTTTTTCTAATAAAACAAGTTTATGTGATTTAGTCCATTGCCATGTGTATTTAGAGACTTTTATAATGCCATGAGTTAAGTTATCAAAAGTTGTTTTTGCATACTCTTTTATTTTATTATATTGCTTTGTCACATGAATTTTATACGGTGTTTTTAATATTGCATCTACCTGTGAAATTCCTGCCATAAAAGTCTCTTATGATTTAAAATTTTGAGAAAGTGTAAGAAAAATAGAAATTTATGTGAATTTTTAAAGAATATTTATTTATTTTATTTTTTATAATATATATAATATTTTCTACTTCTAACTATTTATAGGACACCCTTTATTATGCAAGAAAAAAATGTAAGTAAAATAAAAGGCGTATTTATAGTAAAAAATGACAAAGGTCTGCATACAAGACCATCCACAGAACTCGTTAAGTGTTCGTCTTCTTTTAACTCTAAAATCAAACTTTATTATAAAGGATATACAGTAAATGCCAAATCTTTATTAGGCATTTTAATGTTAGCTGCAAACAGAGGCTCTAAAATTACAATTGAAGCGATTGGAGATGACGCAAAAGATGCAATTGATGCAATATTAGATTTAGCAAATAACAAATTTAACATTAAATATTAATTATGGATGACATTAAAAAAAAGTTAGGTGAGGCTGCAGCGAATTTAATTCAGGATGGGTTTATTGTCGGTTTGGGTACAGGATCTACTGCAAATTATTTTATCGAATGCCTTGGCAAACGGTGCAGAAAGAATTTAAAGATACAAGCAGTTGCATCATCTGATAAATCTTATAGGTTAGCAAAAGAAAGTTCAATTGAAATTTTGGATATAAATGATATAGATAAAATAGATGTTTATGTAGACGGTGCTGATGAAGTAGACAGTGATAAAAATATGATTAAGGGAAAAGGTGGGGCCTTTTTAAAAGAAAAAATGCTTTTAACTTTTGCAAAAAAAGCGATTATTTTAATAGATGAAACGAAATTAGTGCATGAGATTGGCAAGGCCAAACTTCCTTTGGAAATTTTACCGTTTGGATCAAAACTTACTCAAAAAAGACTGGAAAAATTAGGATATATTGGCGAGTTTAGAAAAAACAAATCTGAAAATGGTAATTTAATATTAGATGTTATTTTTGGTAAACATTTAGATGATCCAATAGAGCATCAAAAGACTATTTCAACATTGCCTGGTGTTTTAGAGACGGGTTTGTTTCTGGATATCAATTGTAGGATCATGGTTGGTAAATCTGATGGTTCTATAGAATTCATTGATTGAAATATTTGATTGATAAATAATTTTTTATTAAATATTATTTTCCTTTAAGGGATGATTATATTGGAGGCTCTTAATGGAAAAAAAAGAAATTATTCATGAAAGCGAAAAAATAAAAAAAGCAAGAGAGAAGCTCAAGAGAAGACTGAGTAATTTTGAAAAGCATATTACTCCCGATAATCTTAAGAAAAA
The DNA here is from genome assembly GCA_028278035.1 of Chlamydiales bacterium. Lineage (GTDB taxonomy): Bacteria > Chlamydiota > Chlamydiia > Chlamydiales > SM23-39 > JANQFC01. Next base: position 281,509 of record JANQFC010000027.1, on the reverse strand, counting down.
AATCATTGAAATTCATGACAGAATAGCAAGGCACGCTCCAGATAGGGTTGTTTTAAAAAATAAAAATATTTCTTTATTTGATAATAATCAAAATGCAGCGGATCTTTCTAATAAGGTAAATCTAGTAGCCATACGCGTTAGACAGGAGTCTAAAATTTTCATGCAGTCTGTAACAGATTTATCAGAAGGTTTAAAAAAACATATTATTATTTCTGAATAACTGTTTTTCTTGCTTGAAAAAGACAATTATTGTAGCCTTTTATTAAATTAATTAAGAAAATTATTATGTCAAACATTATCGAGATTTTAGAAGAAAGGGGCTTTATAGATCAGATAACTGATAAAGAACTTAAAAAAATTATTCAAAAACCCGTTAATTTCTATGTTGGCTTTGATCCGACGGCAGATAGTCTTCATGTCGGTCATTTAGTGAGTATTATGGCTCTTTCCTGGTTAGAGAAATATGGACATAAGCCGTATGCTTTGGTAGGTGGAGCAACAGGCAGGATCGGAGATCCGTCATGTAAAAGTATTGAAAGGCCTTTTTTAGACGATAAAATTATCTCAGATTATATTGATGCAATTTCAGTTTTTCTAAAAAAGATCCTGACCAAAAGCGTTATTGTAAATAATAATGACTGGTACAAGGATATAGGCTTTGTGGATTTTTTAAGGGATATAGGAAAGCATTTTAGAATAGGGCCTATGTTGTCCAAGGAAAGTGTAAAACTTAGAATGCAGTCTGAAGAAGGGTTGAGCTTTACCGAGTTTAGTTATCAAGTTTTGCAGGCCTATGATTTTTATTATCTCAATAAACATCATAACATCTGTCTGCAAATGGGCGGTTCTGATCAATGGGGAAATATTGTAGCAGGAATAGATTTAGTTAGAAAATTATCTCAGAAAACAGTTTATGGAATTACATTTCCCCTTTTAACCAAAAGTGACGGAAGTAAATTTGGTAAATCGGAAAGCGGAGCTATTTGGCTAAATAAAGATAAAATGAGTGAATATCAGTTTTATCAATATTTTGTAAGAATTCCCGATAGTGATGTTATTAAACTTTTAAAAATGCTTACTTTTTTAGATATAAAAGAAATTAATGATATTGAAAAACAAATGCATTCTTCTTCATATGTACCTAATACAGCGCAAAAAAAATTGGCAGAAGAAGTTACAAAATTTGTACATGGGGAAAAAGGTTTGCAGACCGCATTAAGAGTGACTAAAGGAGCCGCTCCCGGAACAGATACTAAATTAGATGCTGAAGTTTTAAAAAATATTGCAAAAGATATGCCTAATGCAAATTTAAAACATAAAGATGTTGTTGATATTAAATATACGGATCTGTGTGTAAAAATTGGTCTAACAGCTTCAAAATCAGAAGCAGTAAGATTAATTAAGAATCAAGGCGCTTATTTAAATAATCAAAAAATTACGGATCCATCTTACTTAGTTTCTGAGCAGGATTTAATAGACGGTTCTTTTGTTTTATTTGGTTCTGGAAAAAAGAAAAAAATTCTCATCTCGATTTCTTAAAAATAATAATTTTAGAATTTTTTTAAAAAGTACTTGTATGAAAATCAATAAGATAAGACAATGGCTTTAACTGATAGACTGTAATTATAAGGGGTTAAAATTATGGCTACAATTACCAAAAAAAGCCTTATTCACAAAATATCACAAAAGAAAGGTATGCATCCAAACGATGTTAGAAATATAGTTCAAGCGTTTTTAGATGAGATGACGGATTCTTTAGTATCAGGCGATCGTTTAGAATTCAGAGATTTTGGCGTTTTTGAAATCGTTGAAAGAAAGAAGAAAATTGGTCGTAATCCTAAAAATCCATCAGTACCGATAACTATACCTGCGAGAAAAGCTGTTAAGTTTACTCCAGGTAAAAAAATGAAAAAGTTAATAGAAAGTCCGAATTTAAGTCATTCGCCAATGAGTTGAGATGATATGTACATTAACTGATACATATAAAAAAGTGATTCAAGAAAATGACAATTTAGGGCCTTGGAAAAAGGCCTTAGATTGTTATTTATCAGATCAGAGCTTTGATATCATTTTACTTAAAAGTTTATTAGAAGAGATTAATTCTTGCGAATATTCTTCTTTTGAAGAGTCTATTGTTTTTTTAAAAAAGATATTATTTTTATCAATAATTTCAAAAGGCTTAAAAGATGAAAAAGAAATTATTGAGAAAGTAAAAAAAATCACTTTTTCTCAAGATGTACAAATCATAGAAACATATAAAAGTTTAATTTTTTATGTTTTAGAAGAAAAATATCAGGATCTAAAATTATCTAAAAACCTATTTTATACGGGACAAAATTTTTCGTCTTTTAGATATATAGATTTTAAAATAGTAAATGAGTTGGCTGTTTTCTTAGCGATTTTAGCTGATAAAAAAAATATAGAAGAGTACAAGACTGCATCTAAAAAAATTGCCTATTGGCAATTAAATCTTCTTGCTAAAAATAACCTTCCTTTTATTGAGCTTTTTTCATCTGACAAAAGGTATAATAAAGAGGGGATCTTATATAGTTTTTATATATTGTTTTTAACGGTTGGGCATTTAAACGGCATTGCCGAAATGAAAAAAATATCAGTAGATATTTTTAATTACCTAAAAAACAATGACAGTATTTCCAAGGCGCCTTTATTGTATGTACTGCTTTCCAAATATATTGAAAATATAGAACAGATCGAAGATGTAAAAACCGAGTTTTTTATTCCTAATGAATATATAGATGAAGATCATATGGTTATTAAAAAAATAACTAAAGATACTTCTGCCGTATTTACGTTTAACGGATATAATTCAGGCTTGGGCTGTATTTATTTCAAGGATCTTAAAATAAAATCTTTTGGGCCCGGATATTTACCTTTATCAGATACAGAAAGATACGGGATTTTCAATTCTATTATTAGTAATGTTTTAGTTTCAAATGAGAAAGATTTTTCTGTTAAGGCATGGACAAAGTTATTTGAAGATGACTGGATTGAATTTTCATGTATATATGATAAAGACAAAATAAAAATGAAATTTTCTAAAGCTTCTAAAACACCTAGAAAAATAGTTATATCTTTTTACATAGATGCAAAGAAGGCTGTATTGGACAATAAGTTAATACTGCCTAATTCTTTAGAGCACAATTTATCTAAAGCCAAAAATGTTACTTTCAATGATGAAAATCAGGTAACATTTAGCTCAAATTCCGAAGAAAATATGCATCTCATTCCTCTTGCCGGAGAAAAATATTTTTGGGGTTCTTCATTCTTATTGGCCTACGAGACCTGCTTTGACAAGCCTCTAGAGCTTTTGTTGACCAAATCTTGAAGAGTTTAGTTGGTAAAATTTTTATTTAATTATTGTTAAAAATCTTTCGTATATTTAAATTGCTTTTACTTGTTAAATAAGGAGAATTTAATGAGCGCTGCAAATATATTAATAAATAAATTTAAACAAGATAATCCAGGGTCGGTTTCATTAGAAATATTAGCAGCTCAAAGATCTGTAAATGAAAATCTTCAAGATCCCAATCTGCCTTCTCATATTATAGAAAATGTTTTTAATGATTTAGCTAATACTTACTGCCCAAGAGTTTTGGCGGAATGGGCAGAAGGTAATTATAGAAATTTAGTTCCTTTGAATCCAGGTGTATTGCCATTGGGATTCACAGGAGCTTTATCTCAAAATGACTTTGAATTATGTTTACAAATTATAAATATAATGTCTCCAGAATATGCTGATGAATATTTACAACGATTAATTAATAGATATATAGAATTAGGTTATTTAGCTCCTGCAGAAGAAATAATAAATCATCAAATATCTGATGAAACAATAAAAGAGAGGATGAGAGGTGAATTAGTTCAAGCATATTTAAGAATGGATTTGCCTCAGCCTGGACAGGTAATAAGAATCTCTTCAATGCAAAGCGATTATCATCGGGCAATTTCTTTTATTTCGTTAGCTGAGCATTTTGGAGACGAACAGAATTTAGTTGAGAGCAGAAGGTATTTACTTCAAGCTGAGAGAATTGCTAGCCGATTTCCTGCAAATTCTGTTGAGGCAAATGCAATATATAATTTAGTGGCAAATAATTTAATTAGAATAGGTGATTTGGATGATGCAAAAAGAGTAACTAATGCATTAACAAATGTAGATAAACAAAATAAAAGAATCCATATAGCTGATTCTTACTTAACACAAGGAAATTTACGCGAAGCAGAACTCACAATAAAAACTGTTAATGATATTGGATTTTTTTTAGAGCGTAAAATAGAAATTCTGTTAGATATTGCAGAACGTCATGGAGCACAAGGTAATTTACAAGAATGTGATAGATTGAAAAATGAAGCTGCAAATATAGTTATTGCATCGGCACCGAATACCTTCGTTAAGAGCCAAATTTTATTAGACACATTTTTTGCAAATTATATTCAAGCGGGAGATGTGTTGAACGCCGAAAAAATTATCAAGCATATTGATGTGTCTTATTTAAGCCAAGCTTATGAACGAATAGCTGAAGCTTATAAAAACATAGGAAATGTATATAAATATCAATATTATAAATCTTTGCTTTTTAAATACGCGGCAATAGAAAAATTTAATGATATTTATAGTCATTATTATCGTAAAGTAGATCCGAATTTGAAATATGTTAAAATAACATCGGCGGCCATTTTTGGGTTAATGGGAATGGTAGTAGGAGCAGGTCTAGCGCTGTTGGCAAGGCCTTATATGCCAAACTAGTTTTCTGAATAGTAAATAATTTTTTTTATCAAATAATTATTTTGATTTCTTAAGTATTTAACTCACAAAATAATATTGATGCAAATAATATTTTAAAATTTTATATTATGGGTTAATATTTAAATTATTAATATGTAGCTTTTAAAATGGCATTGACCATTTAAATTTAATACATTTTCGTGTATTATATAAAGCAATATTTAGAAAGTAAGGAGACAGGGCTTTGTCAGTAAAAAAAGTAGTGATCTCAGGAACTATAGTTTTATTTTCGGCTATATTATTAGCTTCTTTTTTTAAAAAAACAAAAAAAGAAGACCAAGCTTTTAACGCTAAACAAGATAAGGTTCAAGAAATTTGTATAGAAGAAGAGCCTGTTAAAGAAGAACCTAAAAAAATTGAACTTCAAAAAATAGAAGTTGTTGAAAGTAAAGTAGATGAAAATCTACCCGATGCGAACTTAATCGACAGATTGTTTGCAACCGACTCATCCAGGCTTCCGATAGTGGAAACAGTGACTTATACGAGCAGAGTGCCCTGGATTTCAGGAAGACCGGCATGGATAGCGGATTATGCTTCTTATTACTCGACGACTAGGCATTTCATCGCTAGAAGTTTAAATAGAAAACCGGACTACTTTTCCCAAAGGGTGGCGCCGGGAGATAGATTTAACGTTTTGGCTAAAGACAAGAATTTGAATTTTTATCTCTTGATTGATCTATCCAGATCCAAATTGTGGTTTTATTCATTGGATTTAGATACTCAAGAGAGAATACTTTTAAAAACTTACAATGTGGGGCTTGGCAGAAAAGAGTCCAAGAGAAAATCAGGTTTCTTAACACCTATCGGTAAATATCAGCTGGGTAGTAAAGTGGCTATTTATAAACCGGGGACTATGGGTTATTTTCAAGATCAGAAAGTGGAAATGATAAAGGTTTTTGGAACAAGGTGGATACCATTCGAAAAGGAAATAGAAAGTTGCTCAGAGTCTTATAAAGGCTTAGGAATTCACGGAGCTCCTTGGACAGAGTCAAACGGAACCCTTACAGAGGATACATCGAAGATCGGTCAATATGACAGTGATGGATGCATAAGGCTGGCTTCCGATGATATAGAAGAGTTGTTTGCTATTATAATCTCAAAACCGACAACTATCGAATTGGTAAACGATTTTCACGAAGCTCAGCTTCCTGGCAAAGAAAGTAATATAAAATAATAGGTAATAATTTATGAACATTTTGCCCCATGAAAAACAGATTTATGAATATGAAGAGACTATTAAACAGGTCATAGAGCAGAATAAAACTAACGCTATGTGGTCTCAGGATGAAATAGATAAATTAGAGAAAAAATTGGAACTATTAAAACAAAAGGTCTATGCCAATTTATCTGCTTGGGACAGAGTGATGATCTGCCGTCACCCTAAGAGACCCCATTCTTTGGATTATATTCAAAATATAGCAGAAGAGTACGAAGAAATAGCAGGAGACAGAACTTTTAAAGATGATAAATCGATAATAACGGCCCTTGCGAAAATTGATGGGCAAAAGTTCATGATAATCGGTCAGGAAAAAGGAAATGATACTGAAAGCAGGCTGGAAAGAAATTTCGGTATGCCTCATCCTGAAGGTTTCAGAAAAGCTTTAAGAGCTATGAAATTAGCTGAAAAGTTTGGAATTCCTGTTATTACGTTGTTAGATACTCAAGGTGCTTATCCAGGTCTTGCAGCAGAAGAAAGAGGGCAGGGATGGGCTATTGCCAAGAACCTATTTGAAATGGCAAAGCTGACAACTCCAGTTATTGTATTGATAATAGGGGAAGGTTGTTCCGGAGGAGCTTTAGGTATTGGTATCGGAGATGCTATTGGCATGCTTCAGCATGCCTATTATTCTGTTATATCTCCGGAAGGATGCGCATCTATTTTGTACAAGGACGCTTCTAAAAATGCAGAAGCTGCCAAAGCTTTAAAAATGCAGGCGGAAGACTTATCAAAATTAAAAATTATTGATAAGATTATAAAAGAGCCTCAGGGCGGCGCTCATCTAAATCCAGATGAAATGTATCAAACGGTTAAACAGTTTATCCTAGAAGAATGGGATAACTTGAAAAATATTGCAATAAACGTTTTAATAGAGAAGCGCTATAAAAAATTCCGTGATTTAGGCGAGTACAAACTAGTATAACAAAATATGAAACTTCTTTTAAAAGCTGCTATTAGAAACAGCAAACATTTGACCTTGGCTATTTTAACATTAGCAACTCTTTTGTGTGCGACTATCGGTAATTCCATGGAATTATTTTCCATGGGATTTATAGCTAATACTGGAGCCGATTTTTTTACCCTTTTCGGCAAGGATAAAAAAGGGAAACTGCATTCTAGGGATTCCGTTACTATAGAAGATATAAATAGGGAATGGAAAAAGATCGACAAAAATGATACTGGGGTTATTACTAAAAAAGATGCAGCTATCTATATAGCTCAAAGGAAAAACACCAATCCTTTGAATAAAATTTTCAGAATGATTTCAAATAAGTTTGATTTGGATAATAATTTTTCTGTTTTGATATGGATTTTAATTATTGTAGCGCTTTACAAGGCTATTTTTTTGTTTTTTTCCAGGTATTCGACTCAGGTATTATCCATTAGGATAACAAGAGATTTGCGTCAGCAGTATTTTGAGCATATTCAGTCTTTGCCACTGAGTTTTTATCAGCAGCATAATATGGGAACCTTATCTACCAGAGCAGTGGGAGATGCTGGTCAAATAGCATCTTCTTTGAACTCGATTATTACCAATTACATTCAAACTCCTTTTGTTATACTTATATCTTTTACGGCATGTTTTTATTTATCCTGGAAATTATCCTTAATTATTTTTATTGGAATGCCGATGATTGTTTTGCCTGTTATTTTCTTAACTAAAAGAATAAAAAAAGTAACACGCCAGTTGCAGAAAAATCAGGAGAATTTTACATCTGTTTTATTAGATTTTTTAGGAGGAATACAAACTGTTAAGATTTTTGCAATGGAAGCTTTTTCCTTAAAAAAATATAAAGAGCAAAATTCACGAATGGCTTATCTAGAGGGGAAAAGCGCTAAATACAGTCTTTTGACAAGACCTATTCTTCATTTTATATCAACAGGCTGTATGGCTACAGTTATTTTATTAGGTTTGTATTTTTTAAATATGAGCATCCCTGTCCTGATCGTTTTTATTGCCTATCTTCATGCTTTTTATGAGCCTGTTAAAAAACTTGCAGAAGAAAATACTAATATCCAAAGAGGAGTAGTTGCTGCAGAGCGCATGTTTGAAGTATTATCTTTAAAACCTCAAATAGAAGATATTGACGGCGCTATTGAAATGAATGACTTCAAAGAAACAATACAATTTAAAAATATTAGTTTTAAATATCATGATGAATGGGTATTAAAAGAATTATCCTTTAACGTAAAAAAAGGCGATACTGTGGCAATAGTAGGACCTACAGGAGCTGGAAAATCAACAATAGTGCAGTTGTTACCAAGACTTTTTGATGTTCAAAAAGGCGATATAAAAATAGATAGCGTATCTGTTAAAGATTATACTCAAAAGTCTTTAAGGGAAAATATAGCTTTTGTTCCTCAAAAGCCTTTTTTATTTTATGACACTATATACGAAAATATTTCTTTCGGAAGAAATTTTTCTATGGAAGAAGTGGAAAGGGCCGCTAAAAAAGCCCACGCTCATGAATTTATAGTAGACCTGCCCCAAAAATACAATACTGTTATAGCAGAGACAGGCAAAAGCTTATCGGGAGGGCAGCAGCAAAGACTTGCAATAGCAAGGGCTCTAGTTAAAAAAGCACCTATTTTAGTGATGGATGAGGCTACGTCTTCTTTAGATGCAATCAGTGAAAGCAAAATAAAAGAAGCAATAAAAGAGTTGCATCATGAAGTTACACAAATTATTATAGCGCATAGATTGTCTACTATAGAGCATGCTGATAAAATAGTGTACCTTGACAAAGGTCAGAAAATAGCAGAAGGTACAAAACAAGAACTTTTGCAGCATTGTCCGGAGTTTAAGTATATGTGGCAGCACTATCACAAGTCTAAATACGGAGAGGTTCAGCTGATATGATAGATGAATATAAAGAATTATCTGATTGTTTGTTGAACATTATGAATTTACTGCAGGAATTTGATAGAACAAAAAATGATTACATTAAGCCTAAAATAAGATCTTATCAAGTTCAGGCTGTGCATCTTTCTAAAATCATATCCGGAAAAGTCAAAATTCAGGTAGAAAAACTTATACAGGATATGGATACTTATTTATCAAAACCGGAAAATAAACGATATCTACTGATCGTTGATGATGCAGTAGCTTTGCAAGAGGCGCTAGTCGAGCTTTAACTTAGAGGTTGGCTGGTAAAAACAAATCCGAGCACAGCTCATTGTAAACGCATATTAAGCCCTTTTATTTTTTGTACTTTCAGCGCGAAGTTGAAGGAAAATAAATTTAAATTTTGTTTAGAAACACTATATTTTAATAAATCGATTTTATGTTCGTGGCATTTAATTTGAGCAAACGTATTTCAGACAATGCGAATGTTATTTTTGTTAAAGCTGGAAAGAAAAGGTTTAACTAAATATTTTTCGCTATATTGCATTGAATAGATAAGAGCTTCGACAGCAACATAAAATCTTTGGTCTATTGCCTAATACAATAGTTCTTTTTGTAGATTTTTAATTTCTTCCTGATATTTTGTCTGTTTTAATAAAGGAAAGAATTCGCTATTAAAATATTGAATTATCGTAAAACTTTGTTCAGATATTGCTAATTTGTATAGTTCTATTATTTTTTTAATTGTAATTTTGTTTTTATCCTGATTTGATAAAGAAAAGTAGCATTTATCTAATAACACATTCAGCAATCTAAGATTATCTGTTTCTACTGCATGTTCAAAAGCATGTATTTTTTCTTCTTGGTCTATATCGTCAAAAAACTTACCTAATAAAAGTTCAGTCAATAAAGTTTGTGTAGTCTGTATGCTTCTATTATGAATTGTGCTTCTTATAGTAAAAATAATTGTAAAAGCTAAGGTTTTTATGTCTTGTGAGATTCTATCTGAATAGGTTGTCAAAAGACGGTTAGTATAAGAAACATTACCGTTAGAGATGTTTAGAATTAACATATCTTCTACTTCTTCTTGGGATAGATCATATTTAGTGTATAAGTGATCAATTGCATTATATATGTGAAAAATAGGTTTTAAAGCATCATGGGTTAAACTATCATAAGTTTTGCTCATTTCTAGAAATTTTGACCAGTTGGATTGTATTTTTCCTAGTAGTATGACTGTGGCTTCGCTAGGCTCTTCAGGCAAATGGGAATATTCACGGGAAAGCTCTTTGAGTATAGCAGATATTTTATCGATCATTTCTCCGTTATATTTTATATTATGTAGAGTTTGAGCCAATAAATAGCTGGTAGGTATTTGCTGGCTAATATTTTGTTTTAAAAGATCTATTTCTGTGAAACTATTAGATAATCTTTCTCTAATACTTTCATAATTATATGTAATTGCCGTCATGTTATGTCCTTTATTAATTATAATAATTTTATGAAATAATATAACATAAAAGTAGAATGCATTAAACGAATGTTTTATTAAATATTTTTTATATAAAAAAAATTATTTAATCATTTTATAAGGGATTGATAGTGAAAAACCCGCTTCTTTGATCCTGTAGTTTGAAACTCTTTTATTAGCATCTGGAAAATCAGCTTTTTTAGGGTCCCACTCAACTTTATTTATATTTAATTTTTGACACAAAAAATCACTGAGCTCCTGTCTTGTAGGATGATCGTCATCAACTACATTGAAAATACCTTGGAGTTGATGTTCTATTACATAATTTATGGCGCCCACTACATCTTTTTGATGAACCATATTAGTATAAAAACTGCCATTGCCGGGAAGATAGTGGTCATGCAGATTTTTCATAATATTAGTAAGATCTCTATTGGGGCCGTAAATATGGGCAAGCCTTAAGATACATACTTTCCAGTTAAGTTCCTTTAGGGATAGAAGGGTATTTTCTGTATCTACTAATATCTTACTTTCATCGTCTTTTGCATTAATGCTTGCATCTTCATCCACCCAACGACCCTGATGATCGCCGTATATTACGCTTTTAGAAGTGTATATTATCATTTTTGGGGTATCTAATTCTAATGCTGCTTTTTTTATATTTTGAGCAGTTTTTAAGTAGGTGTTTTCAAAATCTTTTAATTTGTCTATCCCAACAGTTAAAATAATAATATCGTTTTCTTTTAGGATTAGCAATATCTCATTAATGTCGCTGCCTTCCAGTATTATACTTTTTTGGACAATTGGTTTTACCGCGTCCAATGTTTTAGAATGTTTGGTTGTAGCTGTTACAAAATATTTTTTATTAACTAAATCTTTTGCCAGTTCAAAGCCAATATAACCGCAGCCTATAATTGCTATATTCATTTTTTACTCGCTAATAAGTTTAATTTTTCAAAACCTAATTTTAAATTTTTATGCTCTTCTTTGTCTAATACGTTATTTTTATCAAGCCATTCAATGTACCATTTAGGAACTTTTTTCAAAGGAGTGCCGATATATTTACCAAAGGGCATACGATCAATTTCTGTTGTTGATTTATATATTAATTTAATAATGTTTTCCATAGAAAGGTCGTCTGTCATTTTAGAAAATATCTTATATAGAACCATAACATCATCTAAAGCTCTATGGGCTTGATTTGCTTCTATTTCATATATTTCCCTTAAATACTGCAAGGCATGTCTTGGAAGATCAGGCCTATATTTTCTTGCCCACTTTAAAGAATCAATATACGGCCAGTTGGGAAGGATAAGGTTTGCTCTTTTAAATTCCTCTATGAGAAAAAATTTATCAAAACCGTCGTTATTATGAGCGATCAATACAGTTTCTCCTTTACAAAAGTCAACGAACTTTTGTCCGACTTGTTCAAAAGTAGGGCAGTCTTTGACCATTTCATCGGTTATATTGCATATTTGAGTAGATTCTTCAGGGATCGGTCTTTCTGGGTTTATTAACTGGGAAAATGTTCTATTTAAGACAGGGTCAAAAGCTGCTATCTCAATGATCTTATCTTTTTTACTGTTTACCCCGGTTGTTTCGGTATCATAATAAATTGGTCTCAATGCCATATGCTTTTCTCTTTTTTAATAGACATAAAAAATGTATTTTTAATTAAATTCAATATTAAGTATTAAAAAATAGAAAAACAATGAAAAATATTATTTTTTTGATCTTATTATTTATTTTGACCAGCTGCTATCAAAAGACTGCAGTAGATTCATGCAAAAATAAATCAGAGCCATCTTTTACGTGCAAAAACATATACGCAAACAAGGGATATCAAAATAGTGATATTTATAATGATTAAAAAAGCGTAAGGATTCTTTTCGAGCGGTAATTGTACGTTCATCCCGTAAATAGATGCTATGATCGTTGGAATTGTAAAGATGATCGTAATGGCAGTTAATAACTTCATTGTTTTATTGACATCATTTGTAAATAAAATCTGATAAGAATCTCTCAAGGACCTGATGCTTTTTATGCTGACAGAACATATGTCTTCTGATTGTTTAATAGCTGTTGTCAGATCATCTAGTAAATCGTAGTCTTCTTCATATAAACTTACATATCTTCCTGTTGTGATCGCTTGCAGTAAATTTCTTAAAGGAACTAAAGATGATAAATATTGATTTAAGACTTCTTCATTTTTTGTAAGTATTGCAATTGCTTTGCTGGTAACATTTTTCATCTTGTTTTCTTGTTCAATAACAGCATTTCTTACGCCTTTGATCTTAGTCGTGAAATCTTGAGTGGTTTTGAGAAGTAAATATAAAAGAAGTTTAGATTTTTGTGTTGTGGTATGTTTTGTCCTGCTGTTTATCAAGGCATCTACAATATGACTTTTAAAAGGGGCAATAGTAATGATAAAGTTATTTGTTAAAATAATTGTTAGTGTAGAAGTATGAAGACCGGCTTCCTGTTCTGAGGAATGACGGGAATAAATTATAACGTTGCCGTTTAAATGTTCAATTCTTGGAATCTCATATTTATCTATACTGTCTAAAATGTCATTTATCTCAACGTTGCATATGTTGGAGATTTTAGTGAGATCGTCCATTGTAGCATCTGATACATGTATCCAGCTGCCTATTCTGAAATCCTGTATTTGTTTAAAAGCTTCATCCCTAATTGTTTTAAAGTAAATATCAATCATAAGTGCAACTATCCCTCTATTTCCTACTTAACAGTTAAAAATTGGAAAAGCAAGAAGTTTTTTAATTAAGCTTTATCTTTTAGCTTAGAAATAGAAGATTCCAGCTTCTTGATTATTTTATCTAAATTTTTATATGTGATGTATTGTCTGTTATATTCAGCTAAAGGTATAGCGGGTGAGCCTCTATATTTACCTGATTTTAAATTTTTACTGACGCCTGTTCTAGTTGCCAGCATAACATAATCGGAAATTTCAATATGGCCTGTGACTCCTACTTGTCCACCCATAATAACTTTACTACCGATTTTTGAGGACCCGGCAATTCCCGTTTGGGCTGCTATTGCCGTATCTTCTCCGATTTCTACGTTATGGGCAATTTGAACGAGATTATCTACTTTAGTGCCTTTTTTAATTATAGTAGATTTGAATCTGGCCCTGTCAATTGTAGTATTGGCTCCAATGTCCACATCATCTTCCAAAACAACTATACCTAACTGAAGTATTTTGATATATTTACCTTCTTTGGTATGAGTATAGCCAAAACCGCAGGAGCCAATTACCACTCCCGGCTGCAGCTGGACTCTGTTATGTAAGATTGAGCCTTCTCTGATTGTTACATGCGGATGAATAGTACAAGCTTCACCGATTTGCACATTTGGGCCAATAGAAACATTTGCAGCTATATATGTACTATCTTTTATAACAACGTTTTTATCTATAGAAGAATTTGGTCCTATTTGAACATTTTTACCGATCTTTGCTGTCTCATGAATAACAGCTGAGGAATGTATATCATTAAAACCGGTATATTGATTTTGTGATTTTAAAAACATTTCAGCTATTTGCTGGAATGTTCTAGATGGATCGTTTGAAATCAAATAATTTTGATTTTCATTTAATTTTGTTTTTTCATCTACACATATAACCCCCGCATGAGAGCTTTTCATTTCTTCTATGTAGCGGGGGTTTGCTAAAAAAGATGCTTCAATATTCGAAGCATCTTCCAATGTATTTATACCACTTATCAAGAATTTTTTATTTCCTTGAAGTTTTGAATTGGTAACTGATGCTAATTCTTCTAATGTAAATGATGTCATATTACTTTACAGTTTCTGTCTTTTCTAGATCTTTAGCATTTAAAAGATTGTCAGCTGTTTTTTTGTCTGATTTTTCACCATCTTTTTTAGCAGCTTCTTTTTCAAAATTGGTATCTAGTTCTTTTAAAACTAGAGTTGTAACATCCATTTTTGGATCGTTATAAAAACAAGCCTCTTTATTTAAAACTAAGTCTAGTTTTTTATCTCTGGCTATTTTTTCAGAAGCTTTGGAGATTGTTGTAGACATTTTTTGAATAAAGAAATAATTAGCTTGATTTAATATTTGATAAAGTTGGTTTTGATACTTCATCACATTTTCATTTAAAGCAGTTTGTTTTTGTTTTAACTCATCTAATGCTTCAGGAGAAAGACCATCTAAATAATCTTGGTCTTCTAGTTTTGAAGTAACATCTTGAAGTTCTTTTTCTGTATCTTCAATCAATGACGACCATTGTTTTTTGATGTTCTCAAACTGCTCCTGTTCATTTTTAGCATATTTTGATTCTGTTAAACATGTTGTAAAATTCACAACACCAATAACAGGTGCATCTACTGCATATAGCGATTTAAAACTAAATAACAAAGCTGTTGTGATTATAAAAAAATATTTATTTATTTTCATGATAGCTCCTTTTTAATTAAAATTGTCCTCCCATTGAGAAGAATACGCGGTCTTGATCAGCATGATTTTTTGCATTTAGTGGGTAACCCCATCCAACTATAATCGGAACTCGGCGCATAACTTCTAAACGTAATCCTACTCCTGCGCTGGCTCTTACTTTATCTATAGTAAATTCTTTAAATTGTACAGAACCAGCATCTACAAAGAAGAATATATCAACTAATGGCTTTATTATCTCTTGTAAATATTCAATTGATAAAAGCATTGAAGATACACCACCTTTAGGATCGTCTTTTTCCGGCATTCTAGGTCCGATGATATAAGGTTTATATCCGCGAACATCCTGGACACCGCCTAAGAAAAATCTTTCACTGAGTGGCACTTCTTGGTCTGCTAAAGTATGAACTGTTGCAATAAATTTAAAATCAGCCCGATATTTAATAGTGCCTCTAGACCAGGCTGGGTAGTAATAAGCATTGGAATAGGCGAATTTAAAAAAATCATAATTTCCACCTACTCCTACATATTCTGCTTCTAAAGCAGATCGATAACCTCTGTGGGGCTTATAGGAATTGTCTGTTGAATCATAAGTCAGGAAATTTCCAATTGCAGATATTAGTCCTTCATTGTTTGCTTCTGCGGATTCGATAGCTATTTTTTTATCTTTACCTGTTTTATTTTTTCTAATAATATTGTTGGTATGTCTGATTCTATATTTTATTCCATAACTTAAGAAATTTGTAATTGGGTATGATGCATAAATAGATCCACCATAAGTATGTACTTTATAATCTCTTGATTGAAGTCTGCTTCGTGTTCCGTTAACATCAAATCCGATTCTCCATAAAGAATCTTTAAAATATGGAGTCATCCAGGTTATCCCATAGTTCTTTTGTTTTTTACCAACAGTTCCTTTTAACTGCGCATATTCTCCTGCACCTTTAAAAGCGGAAGGTCCTTCTGACCAGACATTGAATATACCTCTGTGATCAAAATTGTTTTCTGTTAAATCCAAAGTACCGTTAATACTGTCAGATGAACTTAAACCGAAGGCTAAACTTACATTGCCGGTGGAAGTCTCTTCTACTTCAATGTGTATATCCTTATAATTGGGCCCTAAAGATGAATCGGTAGAAGGTACGGCGTAGACATTTACGCTTTTGAAATAACCGAGCCTTTCAAGTCTTGCTTGAGTAGACTTTAATTTTCTGCAGTCAAATTGTTCGCCGGGAACTAGAGTAGATTCTCTTAATATAACATTTGTAGTAGTAGATTTATTGCCGAACACTTTTATCAATCCAATTTTATAAACTTCACCTTCTTCGATGTAAAATTTCACATTATATATAGGCTCATTTTCCATTAGAGTGGTTTCATAATATACCTGGGTTTCCGCATATCCTTTTGCTCCGTATGCGTCTTTTATATATTGGGCAGTCTGTCTGATTTTTTCAGGGGAAAAAGGATCATCCGGATAAATAATAAAGTTTCTCAAAACTTCTTCATCTGATAATATTTCATTACCTTCATATGTGATCTTACCAAATCTGTACAAGGTGCCTCTGTGAGCTGTAATTTCAATTATGATTTTATCGGAATCTTTGTCTTCTATAACATTAATATCAACTTTGGCATCTGCATAACCTTTGTTTTGCAGAAAATTAATTATACCTACCTTGTCTTGCTCTAAAACTTCTTCCCTGTATGTTCCGGTACCTGACAGCCAGCTAGTCAGTAGGTTGTATTTTTTAGTATAGATATCACTCAAGAGCTCTGCTTTTTCTTTTTTGGTAAATCCCTTAAAAACAATTTTTTTAATTTTACCGGACTTTCCTTCTTTTACAAAGATATCAACGTTGATTTCATTGGGTGTGATATTTGATATCTTATAGGATACTTGAGATTCGAAATAGCCTTTTTTAATATAGAATTCTTTTACTTTATTTATTCCCTTATTAAAGGTTTGCTGATTAAAAGGTTCATTTAATTTAACATCTAGTTCTTTAGATAATTTTTTATTGGAAAATTTTTCGTTCCCATGCCATTCGATTTGTCTTAAAATAGGTTTTAGCCAAAGTTTTATGCAGATATATATCTGATCATTTTCAAGATCTACAGATGGTTGAATTTTACTGAAATCTTCTGATAAATTTTTTAAATCCCTATCAAAATCAACCTGAGAAAAAATATTTCCTTTTTGGGTTTTTAAACGAGATAAAATACTTTTAGCATCAAAAGAAGAACCGGGTTCTGGATTTTCAATTGTAATTTTTATGTCAGCCACAGTTTTATTTTCATAAGAAATATCTGCAAGTAGAAGATTTACAGTGAATAAAGATATTAAAAAAAAACATATTTTTCTCATTGAAATTATTTTTCCTTTTATTATTTAAGTTAGCTATTCATTATAGGATAATTCAAATAAAAAAAGCAACCGACCTAGAAAGTTTGTCTGCCGACAAAAGCTTGTGTCAAGGTGCTTTTGTCTATATATTCTAAACTGCTGCCTATAGGCATTCCAAATGCCAATCTTGAAATATTTAAGTTAAAATCATCAAGTTTTTCCTTAATATATAATGCAGTGGTATCTCCTTCTAAAGTTGAATCTAAGGCAATTACCATTTCATTAATTTCATTTGTTTTAATTCTATTTGTTAATTTATCTAAGTTTAATTCCTTGCCATCAATAGGCGATAAAAGGTTGTCAATCACGTGATATAAACCTTTGTAACTTTGGGTTTGTTCTATTGCAAAGACATCTTTAAAAGAAGAGACTATGCATATAGAGTTGGCTTTTCTTTTATTGGTATCACAGTAACTGCATTTTTCATCATTAAGTAAACAGCCACAAGTCTGACAAGTTAAAATTTTATTTTTAACTTCAGCCAAGATTTTAGAAAAATCACAAAGTTCCTCTTTTTTCCATTTAATTAAATGGAAGGCGAATCTTTCGGCTGTTTTGCTCCCGATGCCCGGCAGTTTTTTTAAAAATGCAATTAATTTAACTAAATGCTGAGGGTACATAATAAATATTTTAGTTTAATTTTTATTCTAAAATATAACAAAATCGCTAATTATTAAGAAGCTAAGAAATATAAAAATAAAATTTTGTTTTTATGATGATAACCTGTGTTTTTTCTTTTCTTTTAGCTGATTTTTAAGTAGAATAGTGTGCATAACATTTTTTAAAACAAGGCTTTATATACAGTGAAAAAAGCAAAAATAATAGGTACAGGTACATATTTTCCAAAAAAAGTGTTAACAAATAAAGATTTGGAAAATATGGTTGAAACATCGGATGAATGGATAACGTCCAGAACAGGTATTAAAGAAAGAAGGATTGCCGCAAAAGATGAATACACATCGGACATGGCATACCATGCAGCTAAAAATGCAATTAAAGATGCGAAAGTGTCAGAAAAAGATATTGATTTGGTGTTAGTTGCGACTTTAACTCCAGATTATGTTTTTCCGTCAACCGCATGTATTATCCAAGATAAACTAAAATTAAAAAATGCGGCGGCTATGGATATTCAGGCAGCATGCTCGGGATATGTTTATGCCCTTTCAATAGTAAAGCCGTTAGTAGAAAGTTGTACCTATAAAAATGTGTTAATTGTAGCCTCAGAAAAATTATCTTCGATTGTAGATTATACCGACAGATCAACTTGCGTACTGTTTGGTGATGCAGCCGCTGCTTGTGTAGTTAGTTTAGATAATAAAAAAGGCTTAGAAATAGAAAGCGTAGTTTTAGGTTCGGACGGATCAGCTTTTGATCTTTTAATATTACCTGCCGGAGGATCCAAGCATCCGGCTTCTCAAGAAACTCTAGATAAGAAAATGCATTATTTAAAAATGGGTGGAAGGGAAGTATTCAAACATGCGGTAAGAAGAATGGAAGAAGCTACAAAAAAATGTTTGAAAAAAGCGAACCTTCATGAAAAAGATGTTGATTGGTTAATCCCTCACCAAGCTAATGAAAGAATAATAGATGCAATAGCTAAAAGATTTGAGCATCTTCCTCAGGAAAAAGTCTATAAAGAAGTAGTTCATAAATTTGGTAATACCTCAGCCTCATCTGTTGGTATAGCATTAGATCTTTTGAGGAAAGAAAACAAAATAAAAGATAAAGAAAATGTATTGATGACAGTATTCGGAGCGGGCTTTACTTGGGGTGGCGCTATCTTAAAAAATGACATGGGTCAAGAATGAAAAAAATAGCTTTTATTTTTCCCGGACAGGGATCTCAATATATAGGCATGGGAAAAGATTTTTTCTATAATTTCGAAGTTTCTAAAAAAGTATTTTTAGAGGCCGATGAAATTTTGGGATATAAATTATCTGATATTATATTTAATGGGCCAAAAGAAAAACTTACTTTGACCCAAAATTGTCAGCTAGCTGTTTTTGTCAATAGCATGGCTATTTTAAAAGCCATAGAAGAATCGTATCAAAATTTACAGCCAAGCATTTGCGCTGGGTTAAGTTTGGGAGAATATGCAGCTTTAGTCGCATCTGAGAAATTATCTTTTAAAGATGCTCTTTTGCTTATTCAGAAAAGAGCGAAATATATGGATGAGGCGTGTGAAAAAACTAGCGGTACAATGTCCGCTGTTTTAAAACTATCAGATGAAGATGTTTTAAATACTATAAATAATATTGATGATGTTTGGGCCGCTAATTTTAATACTCAAGGACAAATTGTAATATCAGGCAAGAAAAAAGCTGTAGAAGAAGCCTCTATTCAATTAAAAGAAAAGGGTGCCAAGGTAATACCCTTGGTCGTGCAGGGAGCTTTTCATTCACCATTGATGCAGGAAGCCGAAGACAAGATAAAAAATGATATTGCAAATATTGATGTTAAATCAACAGATATAGATATTATTATGAATGCAATAGCAGATATAGAAAAAGATGTGAATAAAATTAAACAGCTTATGACAAATCAAATTACAAGTTCGGTTCAATGGAAAAGTTCTATAGAAAAAATGATAGAAAACGGTATTGAATTATTTATTGAAATAGGTTGTGGTAAAACTCTTACAAATATGAACAAAAAAAATGCTAAAGACAAAAAAACTATTTCTGTAGAAAAAGTATCTGATTTAAAATTACTAGACGGAGAAAATTATGCTTAAAAATAAAAAAGCAATTATAACAGGAGCAACTGCCGGTATTGGAAAAGAAATAGCAAAAGAGTTTGTTAAAAATGGGGCAGATGTTGCAATTTTCGGCACTAACCCTGAAAGAATAGAAACGACTTTAAAAGAACTGGAAGATTTAAAAATTGATCAAAATCAAAAAATATTAGTTAAAAAAGTAGACGTTTCTAATTTTTCACAAGTAAATTCTGCAGTAGAAGAAATTGTAAAAGAGTTTCAAAATATTGATATATTAATTAATAACGCTGGTATTACAAAAGATAATCTATTACTTAGAATGACGGAGGAAGATTGGGATAGAGTTATTGATGTAAATTTAAAATCCATTTATAATACTAGTAAAGCATTGGCAAGACCGATGATGAAAGTGAGATCTGGAAAGATAATTAACATTAGTTCTGTAGTGGGACTTATCGGAAATGCAGGACAGGCAAATTATGCAGCGTCAAAGGCAGGAATGATAGGATTTACTAAATCTTTGGCTAAAGAGCTGGCTAAGAAAAATATATGTGTAAATGCAATTGCTCCCGGATTTATTAAAACAAAAATGACCGACGTTTTGCCGGAGAAGGTAAAAGAAGGATTATTAAACAGGATTCCATTAGGCAAATTAGGAGAGCCTAAAGACATAGCAAATATTGCTATATTTTTAGCAAGTGATATGTCTAATTATATCACAGGACAAGTTATCACTGTTGATGGTGGAATGGTAATGTAAACTTTAAAATAAAACAATCGTGAGGATATATGTCATTAGAAAAGGAAGTGATAGATATAATAGTTGAGCAGCTTGGAGTAGATGCTGCTGATGTAACACCCGAAAAATCATTTGTTGAAGATTTGAATGCAGATTCATTGGATCTAACAGAGCTAATAATGACATTTGAAGAAAGATTCGGGTTTGAAATATCAGAAGAAGATGCTGAGAAGCTTAAAACTGTAAAAGATGTAATTACTTACATTGAGTCTAAACAAAAAGAAAATTCTTAATATTTATTGAAAAAGCCGGTTTATCGCCGGCTTTATATCTAAATTTCTTATAGTTAGTTATTTATGTTATTTTTTTTATTCTATAAAAATAATTGTTATTATGTCATACTCATATTGTTTAAAATATTAAATAAATAAAAAGAGAAGGAATACTAATATGTCAGCTTTAAAACCATCAAGTTTAGAAGTGTTAGCTTCGGTCGTAATAATTAATAACAAACTTTTTATGGATCCCACAACTACAGCCTGTATACCCTCATTGATACAAGAAAGAGTTAAAAAAATAGGTAAATATTTAAATCCCAAAAATAAATATCCATTGCATGAAGCTTTACAAAAAAAAGATTGGAGAGTAGTTAGCCTTTTAATAAATAAACAAAAAGATGTTAATGCTATGCGTTTGGATGTTACTCCATTGCACTTAGCTGCTAAATCAGGAAATAGAACTGCAATAGAGTTATTATTAGAAAGAGGAGCTGATATTAAGATTAGAAGTCTTTTGGGCTCAACTCCATTGCACTTAGCTGCTAAATCAGGAAATAGGGCTGCAATAGAGCTATTATTAAAAAGAGGGGCTCAGGGAGATATTAATGCTAGAGATAGGAATAGGGTAACTCCATTGCACTTCGCTGCCCTTTCAGGAAATAGGGATGCAATAGAGCTATTATTAAAAAGAGGAGCTGATATTAATGCTAGAGATAAGAGTGGAAAAACTCCATTGCACTTAGCTGCTAAATCAGGAAATAGGGATGCAATAGAGTTATTATTAGAAAGAGGGGGTCAGGGAGATATTAATGCTAGAGATAATGAAGACCGGACTCCATTGCACTACGCTGCTTTTTCAGGAAATAGAGCTGCAATAGAGCTATTATTAGAAAGAGGGGCTGATATTAATGCTAGAGATAAGAGTGGAAAAACTCCATTGCACTTAACTGATTGCACTTAACTGCTAGATCAGGAAATAGAGCTGCAATAGAGCTATTATTAGAAAACGGGGCTCAGTCAGATATTGATGCTGAAACTAAATGGGGCGCGACTCCATTGTCTTTAGCTGATAAATTAGAAAATAAAGATGCGTTTGATGTATTAAAAAGCGCTAGAGGAGCTCGAGGATAATAACAAAAAGAAATTCAGTTAGCTTGTTTTATTTATAATTGATAAATTTAGAATACAATTCAATAAAAGCAATTCCGACACTTGGACATTCAGATATAATATTGTACAAATTAGTTTTGGTTAGGGTTAAGAACAACGAGTCGTCAGAGCAAACAACAGAATAACTTCTGGGATTATTATTAAAAATAGACTCATCTCCAAAAAAAGAATTTTTTTCTAAAGATGCTATTACTTTATTACTTTGATCTAAAATATTTACAGATCCTCTTGCTATAAAAAAGAGTCTGTTGGCTATTTGCTTGATCTCAAAGACCTTTTCATTTTTGTCATAGATATCCTGCTGCATTTTATCAGCAATAGTAACCAGGAGATCTAAATCAAGATCATTAAATAATGATATGTTTTTTAAAAAAAATGCTTTTTCAATTAATGTTAATTCTTTCATGTTTTTAACAGCTCATATGCAAATTTGTTATAAGATTCATCTGATTTTTTTATTTGTTCTAATAAAGATTGTTTCCAGTCAGGTACCTGCCATTTAGCTTTTAAGTGAGAGGCAATGATTTTATCAAATAATATGTTAGAATCTTCCAAGTGGTCTAATAATTGGTGAAGAGTTAATTTACTTTCTATATATTGTGCAGCTTCTTTAATTTTGCATTCTAAAGGTCTGTCGTCTATCAAAGGATTGATTTTTAAAAACATTTTATAATCGATTGTTTTTTCAAGAGTTTCAATAGCATGGGCATGAGTCTTTTCATTTTTATGGTGTAGGGATTTTACTAAAAGGTCTGGATCTTCAATCAGGGATGCTGATCCCAAGAGATGTATTATGAAATCAATTATGGCCTGATAACTTCTATAAAGAGCACTTTTGAGTATTTTTAAATCATAAAGTGGATATTGCTTTTGTATAGTTTGGGAATAATAAAAATAAAAATAAGCTCTTTGTATTTCTGTATTTAATGTATCTATTAAAACAGATTTCAATTTGGTAATAGATAAAAAAGAAAGAGCTTTGCAAGCTAATATTCTAGATCTTTCATTTATATGACTGTTTTGAATTATAGATATTAAAATTGGTACTGCTTTAAAACCAGTTTGTATTATAACATCTTCTGCTGCTCTTTTTTCGTTAGGTCTGAATATTGGGGCTAAATCTATAAGATCTTTAATAATAGAAGCGTTATTAATTTGCGCCAATGCTTTAATGCAGTTTAAGCTGAAAATATTATCACTGGAATGTTTTATCTCGTTGATAATAGTTTTATAGTATTGAATGTAGCTTTCATCAGCTGTTTTTAAAAGGGTGTAGCTTGCTTTTCTTTTAAGAGTAAGATTTGTATCTGTTAGATATCTGATTACTAAATCTTTTGCAGCGGTGGACTTGTCATAATATAAAATATCTAGGCCAATTAATATTTCATTTATATTATTGCGTTTAAAAAGCAGCTGAGTTTCTTTTTCAGCGATGGCATTATTGATTATGGTTTCTTTGGGATTTGTTTTTTCGTTAGATTGTTTTAATGCTATAATAGCGCTGGCTCTTAACAATAAGTCTTCGCTGTTTAAATATTTCATAACATTTTTAAAAGATAGAAAGCCTTTTTTAGCTAAATAGAATTTAGCGTTTTTGACTAAATTTGTATCTTCAGAAAATTTAACCCAGCTTTTGATCATTTCTATTATTTTGATGTGGTCTGAAAACAAACATTCTTCTAAAAACTCTAGAGCTTTGATTTTTCCTATATGCGATAGATTGTCTATACATTTAATGATATGCGTGATAGCTTTTTTGTCATTGAACAAAAAAAGAGTCTTGCATGCTAAAAGCTTTGTGTTTTCATCGTTAGTTTTTAATATATCAAAAAGGTTTTCTTCATTTTCAATTTTTTCTTTTTTTGAGAGTCTACTTATCCAGTCTTTTGTTTTTCTTTCAAAATGAAGGGTATTGTGTTTTAAGGATAAATATATGGATTTTGGGTATAGGTGTTTTACTATAAAAGATAATATTAAAAATATAGAAGACAGGCTAATTCCAAACCAATAGTTTTTGGATTTTAAAAATAACAAAAATATTGCGCTGAAAAGCATTCCTACAGGTTCGAAAAAAGCGTCATTTATAATTCTTAAAGGAGTTTTTAATTTAGCGGGAGCGGCATTGATTAAAAGGTTAAAATTATTATCTTCCAAAGTAAACAATATCCCTTCTACTGCAATAACTCCGAAAACTGCAATCAATAAAGTGTCGTAGATAGTCCAATTGAAATACAAAAACAGAAAATAAATTGGAGGCAAAAGGATCATGTTTCCAAGGCCTACCCTTCTAATGAAATTTCTATAAAAGAACATACCGATAATAATATTTGCTGCAGAAATATATGCTTTGCATTTACCTAAAAATTCGGGGATAGTAGTATTTTTTAAAATCTCGGAAGTGCCTGCTTTAAAAATCTTTTCAAAGGTTTCCATGTAACTGTATTCTGTGCTCGTTCTTAAAAGCTGAATAATTAAACTCATTGCTACTAAGGAAAGAGCAAAAGGAGATCTTATAAATTCTTTAATTATAGTAATAAATCTTTTTTTGCTTCCTGCAAAAATATCTTCATTCCCGTCATCATCCATAGCTGGTACTTTTTTAGATATGTGTTTTGCTTCCATTATTGAATGGGCCATGGTAACGACGACTATTGCAAATAATACTTTGGGGCCTACCCGGTGATAAGTCAAATTGATTAAAGTACCCGAAATAGTGTATCCTAGAAAATAAGCTGCATTATATACGCCGTATATTCTCTTGGCATCTTGCAGATCATGATATTGGTCTAAAAATATCCAGTAACAGGCGATCAAGGCGGATCCGAAGGAATGAGAAAATATTTGAAGGAAATACCAAAACCATTTAGGGGGGGTAGTGAAAAATGTAATAGAAATACTTGAATAGATTATAGCTGCTACCAGCATGGTCGTTTTCATGATCTTGTATGGGGTGGTAAATCTTAGAAAGTATACATATAAACACGAGACGCTCATCATAACCAAAGATGTTATGACGTAGGTCTCCGGCAAAAATTTAGCCCCGATTTTTTCTGTAAACAGGCCCATAGCCAAAGTTTCAGCAATACAACTACCGATAGCCCAAACAATAGCAAGCCTTAAAAATCTAGCTACATTTTTTCCTTCCCCGGGGAAGATTCCAAAAACCCTTCTAAATAAATCTCTCATTTACCCAAATTTGTTAATTTGAAACCTAATTTAGTAAATATTGTATATTGTCAACTATTATTTGCCATTAAATTAATGGTCTTAATGATGGATTCTTATTAAAATTATAAAATAAAATTTTTAGGATACTTTTTTCCATTAAATTTGTTATATTATATTTTTTAACTTTTTGGACTGAGTAATGGATATAAAAAATTTAGTAATAATAGGTTCCGGCCCTGCTGCATTTACTGCAGCTATTTATGCTGCAAGAGCAAATTTGGCGCCTTTGGTTTTTGAAGGGTTTATGTCGGGGCCCGTAGGCGGCCAGCTTATGACCACAACCGATGTTGAGAACTTTCCCGGGTTTCCGGGGGGAATCATAGGGCCTAAGCTTATGGAAAATATGCGTGAGCAGGCTGTAAAGTTTGGCAGTAAATGTGTAATGGAAGACGCTATTAAAGTTGATTTTTCAAAAAAGCCTTATTTGATTGAAGGGAACAAGACTAAGATTCATGCAAATGCTGTTATTATTGCAACAGGAGCTGCTGCAAAGAAATTAGACATCCCTGGAGCTAGAGAAGGAGAATTTTGGCAAAAAGGAGTTACTGCCTGTGCTGTTTGTGATGGAGCTGCTCCTATTTTTAGAGATAAAAATTTATTTGTGATAGGCGGAGGGGACAGTGCTGTCGAAGAAGCTGTTTTTTTAACAAAGTACGGAAGAAAAGTATATATAGTGCATAGAAGAGATGAATTTAGAGCTTCGAAAATTATGGCAAAAAGAGCCCTTGAACATCCCAAAATTGAGGTGTTATGGAACTCTCAAATTATTGAAGTTTTAGGAAATGACATTGTTAATGCAGTTGTTATTCTTAACAACAAAACAAATGAAAAACAAAAAAAAGAAGCCGGAGGCGTATTTTTTGCAATAGGCCACAGCCCGAATACAGATTTTTTGAAAAATGAAATAGAGTTTGATTTAAATAATTATATTAAGGTACAAAAAGGGACCACTAAAACATCAAAAGAAGGAATTTTTGCAGCAGGTGATGTGCAGGATTATATGTATAGGCAGGCAATTACAGCGGCAGGTTCAGGATGCATGGCTGCATTAGATGCAGAAAAGTATCTATCTGAAGAAGGGTTTATCGATTAATGAAAATAAAATATATTTTTTTATTTTTGTTACTATCAGTCTCTTTGTGCTCATTAGAAAGATCTCCCTGGTTTGGCGATGTTTATGAATTTCATTTTTTAACCAAATATGCTTTTTCCAGATTTAGCAAAGTAGACGGTGCTGTAGACCAGTTAACCCAGACTTCCAATGATCATTTGCTTCATTTTAATTTAGCATATTCTCCGTCACTTCAATGGAGTTTGGATGCGGATTTAGAATTTATCGACACTCCTCGTCAGTCTTTTGGTTTTAGAAGCGTTGGTGCTCAAGCCAGGTATTTAGTAAGTGATGATATTATCGGAGATCCTGTCAGTTTGACAGTAGGCGGTAATTTTAGAATAGTATCATCTGACAGCTTAAAAGATGTTAGTACTTTGTATCATTCCAATATTGATATTGAGTTCAACACGGCTGTAGGAAAAGAAATATCAAGACTTGAATACTGGAGATTTCGGGTTTGGGGATATGGAGCTTTGGGGATTGCAAATGAAGGTTCTCCCTGGATTAGATTAATGGCAGCTTTTGAAGGTAATTCCCAAGAGAGAAAAAAATGGGGATTCTTTGCTGATTTCATGCATGGTTATGGCAATAAAACAAAAGTTGTAATAAATAACTTTGATGGATATGCAAAAATTAGGGAAAAGAACTTGGACTTAGGTTTTAAATACGGTCATCGATTAGGTGTTTGGGGAACTTTAAGTTTAGGCTATAAAAGAAGAGTATTAGCTAAGAGATGTCCTAGAAATGTAAATACTTTGTTTATTACGTATTTACTTCCTTTTGCTTTTTAATTGATAATAACAAATGCTATTGCATTATCATTTGAGTGACTCATGCTCAGATGAATCTTAGAGGTATTAAATTGCTTATTTAAATTCTCGGAAAGCCTGATTTCAGGCTTTCCATTTGAATTGTTAGTAATTTCGATGTCTAAAAAAGAAACGTCTTTTCCAAATCCTGTTCCCAAAGCTTTTACTAAAGCTTCTTTTGCGGCAAACCTTGCGGCAAAATGAAGAAAAGGACTTTTGAATTTATTGCAGTATTCTTGTTCTTTTTTAGTAAAAAGTTTATCTAAAAAAGGCTTTTTTTGTCTTGCATAAGCTTTTTTAAGCCTGGAAATTTCGATTATGTCCGTTCCAATACCTTTAATATTCATTTTCGTCCATCTCATCTTCTTCTGAATAGGATTGATATTCATCATCATCTATTGCATTGCAGAATATCATTCTGCCGGATGATGTATGTTTAACGGATAAAACCTGAGCTTCGATGATCTCTCCTATAAAATCACCACCGCCGTTTACAACGACCATAGTTCCGTCATCTAAATAACCGACTCCTTGTCTAGGTTCTTTACCATATCTTTGGATTTTAATTTTAATGTGTTCGCCGGCCTGCATTAAGGGCTTTAGTGCATTTGAAAGATTGTGTAAATTAATAATTCTGATACCTTCAATTGTGGCCATTTCAACCCTGGAGATATCGGCAGAAATAATGTTCGCATCTAAAAGTCTTGCTAGTCTTAAGATCTTGCTCGCAGGATCTTTGATTTCTGGAAAATCTGTATCGTTATATCTAATTCCTAGAGTCGGTATTTCTTCTAATTTTTTTAGAGTATCTAAACATCTTCTGGCTTTAGCCTTAGTTGTTTCATCTGCCATTTCCGCTTGGGCATAAAGTTCTTTAATTAAAAAACGAGGGATTATCAAATGATGATCTATCAAGCCTGAAGTTGCTACATCAATTATTCTGGAGTCTGATAAAATTGATGAATCTAAAATTAAATCTTTTTTCTTTTGTGCTATTGCAGAAAATTTCACAAAAGGAATGCTGACATATAGCTCATCTGATGCTTTTAAAGTCATCATTGTTCCTAAATACAGACCAAATAGAAATAGTCCGATTTTTATTATTTCTATAACTTGAGGAAATAATATGAAAGATGTTGAACTAATATTCAATATAGTTTTGAAGATCAAGACTAAAGCCTGACCCATTAAATAACCTATGAAAAGACCGATTACAGCGATATTAAAAGATCTTAAGTTAAACCTTCTAAACAAAACGTCGAAACCATATAGAATACAAGCGAATAATATACCTAAACCAACTCCTATTAGAGCATTTACGCTGGTATTGCCAATTGTTAGGCCTATCATGTAAGTTGTAATAAAAAAGATGCTTAATATGAAAAATAATGTTCTTGCAAAAACTAAGGCTAAATTCATGATTGTTTGCCTCCAAAAAATTTTTATAATAAATTAATAACAATAGTGGATTGTATTCTTATTTAAATTTTTTGTCGACAAGGTTATTTATGGTAATTGCTGCTTTTAGCAATTTCTAAGGATCTATAGATTTGTTCTATAAATAGCAATCTGGCTATTTGATGAGGAAACGTTAATTTTGATAGGGAGATTAAATAGTTGGATTTTTGTTTTATTTGATCGGGAATTCCGTCAGATCCTCCTATGACAAAAGATATTGAATTGAGTTTTTCTAAAAAATGTAAAATTTTTTTTGAAAAGTCTTTGCTGTTTAATAATATCCCTTTTTCATCCAAGCATATAAAAAACTTTTCTAAAGATAATTTTTTATCAAGAGCTTTATTGTCCCTTAAGAAAAACCAAGTGCAATTCACTTGGGACTTTAATCTTTTTTCATACTCGGCTATTTGTTTTAATAAATAGCTGTCTTTTGTTTTACCGATAGTAAATATTTTGATTTTAAACATATTCAGTCATATATTAATTAATATGATAAATTATATATATTGGGACCCAAAAAAGATAATATTTTATGTGCCCGGCATAAATTGGCCTATTGCTTGGTACAGCATATATTTTTTAATTGGTTTTTTAGTTGGCTATTACATCTTTATTAATGTATTAAAAAGATATTACAGTCTTTTTATTAACTTAGATAAAAAAGATGTTGTTTCATTTGAACTTATTCAAGATGAAATAAGACATTCCAAGA
Organism: Chlamydiales bacterium; assembly: GCA_028278035.1. Classification (GTDB taxonomy): domain Bacteria; phylum Chlamydiota; class Chlamydiia; order Chlamydiales; family SM23-39; genus JANQFC01. The sequence continues at coordinate 252,107 of JANQFC010000027.1, read as the reverse complement.
ATGAGAAAATTAAAAAAGTTTTTAGCAATAATAAAAATCTAGATTCTCAAAATATCTTATCTAGGTTAAATAATTTTATCGATAACAATATTAAAAACCGATCTTTTATAGAAAAAGCATTTAAAAACTGTATTTTATCAATTAAAAGAAAAGCTTTTTTAGTAACAGATAAGATCACGATTTTTATGGTAGTTGCGACATTGATAGGGGCAAGGCTGGGCCATATAGTTTTTTATGAAGATATTTCTTTGTACTTGAGAAATCCGATAGAGATCATAAAATTTTGGGATGGAGGAATATCGGGGCTGGCAAGCCACGGAGCAGCTGTTTTTATCATGATAGCTTTGGTATTTTTTTTAGTTTATTATAATAAAAAATATTATCCTAAACTGACATATTTACAGCTTTTAGATTTTATTTGTATTCCTACTGCATTTGCAGGCTTTTGTATAAGAATAGGTAATTTTTTCAATCAGGAAATTTTAGGAAAAGTAACTAGTGTGCCCTGGGCTATAATTTTTATGCATCCGGCAGACGGAGGACCGATACTGCCAAGGCATCCTGTTCAGTTATATGAATCTGCTTTTTATCTATTGACTTTCGGAATTTTGTTTTATTTGTCCCATAAAAAATATTTTTTTAAAAAACAGGGCAAACTGATAGGTTTATTTTTTATTTTAGTATTTTTATTTAGATTTTTTATTGAATTTTTTAAAGTGAAACAGTCTGATCTGCTCCAAGAAGACAGCTTTATTTTAATGGGACAGTATTTGAGTATTCCTTTTGTAATAATTGGAATAATATTTTATTTTTGGACAAGTTTTTTTAAAAAGAAATCTTCTTCATTGAAATAAGATCTTTTTTTTATTAAAGTTAGTATAAACCATATAAGGAGAGCTATATGAATATTATTACAGTTGCAGGACATTTAGGCGCTGATCCTGAGTCTAGAATGACAGCTAACGGTCAAAAAGTTACTACATTAATATTAGCTACAAACGTTAGACGCAATAAAAAAGACGAAACTATTTGGTGGAGAATTACTATTTGGGGAGAACAATTTGATAAGATGCTGCCGTTTTTGAAAAAAGGCAGTCCTGTAGTAGTAGTAGGGGATTTACATAAACCTGAAGTATATACTGATAAAAATGGTAATCCTCAGGTTTCAATGAACTTAACAGCTTCTAACATTATGTTCTCTCCATTTGGACAAAAAGATAAATCTCAAAATCTGAACACATCTGAGCAAACAATGAACTCTGATAATCAGTTTGCTGGATTTGCAACAGGAGCAAAACCAAATACCGAAGTTCCCGAAAATAAAGATTCGTTTGATGATGAAATCCCATTTTAATAAAGGAAAAATATGAAAATACAACTTGCCAAAAATATTAAACAAAAAAATAAGGCAGATTATTTAGTTCTGCCTTTTCTTGAAGATAAAAAAGAACCTGTAGCTTTGTTTGGCTTTAAAGAATATGACTCAATTGTTGAAGCTCCTATTAAAGCTAAGGATTTTTTTGCAAAAGAAAAGCAGCTTCGATTAGTTTATTCAGATCAAGCAGATAAAAGGATTTTATTATTAGGACTTGGAAAAGAAAAAAATTTAAGTGAGTCTTCAATCAGCGAGATATATGCAGAAGTTGTAACTTACTTAAAAACTAATAAGGCAAAATCTGTAAATATTGTTGTTCCTGAAAATTTAAAAGTGACAAAAAAACAACTTTTAAAAGGAATTGTAGAAGCATTATTTTTGGCAAATTATTCTTTTGATAAATATAAGCATGCAACTAAAAAAAGTCAGCCGACCCCTCTTGAACAAGCTTGCCTTATTGGGATAGATCCGAAAGATAAAAAGCTTGTCGAGAAAGGCAAAATAATAGCTGACGGAGTTAATTTAACTAGAGATCTGGTTAACAATAATGCAGATGATGAAACGCCTCAAAATTTAGCGAAAGTAGCCAAAAGTTTTGAAAAGATATCCTCTAAGATAAAAGTGGATGTTTTTGATAAAAAAAGAATACAAAAAGAAAAAATGGGACTTTTGCTGGCTGTGAACAGAGGTTCTGATAAACACCCTGCTTTTATTATTATTGAGTATAGCGGAAATCCATCATCTAAAGACAGGTCTGTGATAGTGGGCAAAGGTATAACTTATGATACAGGTGGATTAAGCTTAAAGCCATCTGCTTCCATGGACACTATGAAATCCGACATGTCCGGATCAGCTGCTGTTATTGGGACCATGTATACAATTGCCAAATTAAACTTAAAAGTTAATGTTACCTGTTTAGTACCGTCAACTGAAAATTCAATAGGTCCTGCCAGTTATAAGCCGGGAGATGTGTATGTAGGCATGAATAATAAAAGTGTTGAAGTTACAAATACTGATGCTGAAGGTAGGCTTATATTAGCTGATGCTCTGTCATATGCGGTAAAAAAAATAAAACCCAACAGAATTATAGATGTTGCTAGTTTAACTGGCGCTTGTGTTGTAGCCTTGGGAGAGGAAATAGCAGCCTTAATTTCAAATAATGAGAAACTCTCTGACAAGCTAGAAAATGCTGCTAAAAGAACGGGTGACCATGTATGGAAGTTGCCTTTATTTAAAGAATATAAAAAGCTTTTAAAATCAGAAATTGCAGATATCAAAAACTGTTCTATGGGAGGAAAAGGCGGCACTTTAACAGCAGCTTTATTTTTGGAAGAGTTTGTTGATAATGTTGAATGGGCTCATTTGGATATTGCAGGGCCTGCCTTTTTAAGTAAGCCAAAAGGTCTGCATCCTACTTTTGCAACAGGCGTGGGCGTTAGACTGTTAGTAGATTTCTTTGAGAATCTTGAAGCTTAAAAATGAAAAAAGAATATTACAGTTATACAGTTGAAAAGCAATATAAAAATCTTCAGCATTTTGTAAAAGAAAAATTAAATTTATCTCTGAAGGAAACCAAGAGATTGATAGACAAAGGCGCTTGTTTGTTAAATTCTAAAATAGAGCGTTTTGGATCGAAAAAAATCAAGCAGCATGATACTGTTCAGATATCCAAAAATTATAAAAAGGCTCTTTCTAAAACTAATGTCAACATTCTTGTTTTATATGAAGATGAATACTTTCTGGCCATCGACAAGCCTGTGGATTTTGTATGCTCGGATATTGAGATTCATAAATATTTTCCGAAAAAGTATTTACTTATACACAGACTAGATAAAGATGTAACGGGAGTTTTACTAATAGCTAAAAACTCTAAAATAAAAGATAAGTTTATTAATATTTTTAAAAATAAAAGTATTCAAAAGACTTATCTGGCAATAGTAGATGGTAAAGTGTTAGAAAAAAACAAAATTATTGAAAAAAAGATAGCTAAGATAAACAGTATTCATGGACAGACAATTTATGGAGTTAAAAAAGAGGGAAGATTCGCTTTAACAAAGTTAGAGCTTATCAAAACAAAAAACGATATAAGCTTAGTTCAATTAACTCCAATTACCGGCAGGACTCATCAGTTAAGAATTCATATGAAAGAAATATCCCATCCGATTTTAGGGGATTATTTATATTCCAAAAAGTTTAAATACAAGCCTTTTATAAATAGGATCATGTTGCATGCTTCCAAGGTAGATTTTATTCATCCGCTTACTGATGAAAACATCGTAATTAGATCTAAGTATCCCAAAGATTTTTCTGATATTATTACAATATGATATTTTCAAGATACTTATCTTTAGATATAATTAATTCCTTATGAAAATCTTAATAGTAAAAGTTTCTTCTTTGGGAGATATAATACAATCTTTGAATGTAGTGGATTATCTAAGTGCCAAAGATAATATTGATATTCATTGGGTAGTTGAAAAACCCTATTTTTCTATCATTCAATCTAATCCGTTAATTGCCAAGACTATCTTATTTGATATCAAAAGATGGAAAAAAAATCTTTTTAAAAAAAGAACTTGGATTTCAATATATAGATTTATCACGCATTTGAAAAAGGAAAAATACGACGTTATTTTTGATCTGCAGGGAAACTGCAAATCAGCATTGATTACTTTGTTTTCCAAAGGGACTGCAAAAGTAGGTTTCGGCAGAAAAACAGTAAAAGAATGGCCTAATTTATTATCTACTAAATATCATATAGATGTTGATAAGCATCTTAATATGAGGCTTCAATATCTGGAGGTAGTAAAAAAATACTTTTTGGATTTCAATCATATTCATTTGAAGGGGGTTAGATTAAAAATCAATGAGCTGGAAAAGCTTAAACTGCAAAGTATTTTATCTCATCCCAACATTCAGACAAATATGAAAGTAATGATCTGTCCCGGTGCTAAATGGCCTAGCAAACAACTTTCTTTTGAAAGTTTATTATCTTTTATGAGGCTTATTCAGAATAATTTAAATGCTTCATTTTTGCTTATTTGGGGAAATGAGTTAGAAAAATTCACCTGTCGAAAATTAAATCAGGAATATAAAGATTCTTCAATCATAATTGACAAACTTCCGATTCCTTTATGGCAAAATTTAATGAATGATGTAGATTTAGTAGTGGCAATGGATTCATCGTCTCTTCATTTATGTGGCACTATTTCAACTCCCAGTTTTAGTATTTTTGGACCTACTATTGCAGAAGTATTTAAGCCGATAGGAGATATACATTTTGCTTATCAAGCAAAATGTCCTTACAATAAGCTTTTCAGTAAACAATGTCCGGATTTAAGAACTTGTATTACAGGAGCTTGCACTAGATATTTGAAGTCTGATGAAATTTATTCCAAGTTTATTTTCTGGTGGAATAAAATAAATAAAAAAATGCTTGTTTCTAAATAAAATTTATATTAATTATTATATTAGATAATAAAGATGAATTAGATCTTTATTAGTAATTTTATAAACAAGGTTTCGGGGGAGAAAAATGAAAAAATTATTTCTTATAGTCATGACAGGCCTGGTTATCGTAGGCTTGAGTTCATGCGAAGATGATCAGCATAAAAAACACAAAAAACATCCACAAAGAGAAAGACACGAAAGACGCTGGTAAATAATAAAAGCGCTTAAATGCGCTTTTATTATTGAACTTTTTGTGAAAATTCTGACATCAGGGTGTATATTAATCCTTGGTAAAATGTTTGGTTTGTTGCTAATTTATATGCGCTATTGACATATTTTCTAGCTATTGGTTTGGCTGCTTTGGAGATAGCGTGAACAGCAGCAGGAACTATGGTTAGTTTTTTTGCGGTTTGGGCAGCGGTTATCCCTATTATAGGAGCTGCTATTTTTGTTGTTAATTGATTTGCCAGACCAAAAAAATTAGGTTGTTTTAATAAACCCAAAGTTATTCCGGCTGCATTGGTGATTGTCAGTAAATCCTTAAAGTTGGTCGAGCTATTTAAATGAGAGCTATCAGCTATATTTTTGATGGCATCACTTAATTTTGTCATATCCTGAGAAATTTCCTGAGTCAGAGTCTGCAGCTCTTTATATAAGTCGGCCAGTCTTTCCGGTAGTGAAATGAGTTGGCTATTTAATTCTGTTTTGCAATTATCGAAAAATATAGGCAGTACATTTTGTTCTGTGATTTTTGATTTTTTATGATATTGTTTTAAGATATCAGCTGTTATTATTGCTTGTTTTTCAGCTTGAGTTAATTGTTCTAAAGTTCTGCTTTCAATAATTGCATTCATAATGTTGTTTATTTTAGTTTCATCATCTTCAAAACATTCTTTAATAGGTACAATTATTTGATGAATAATTTTATCTTTCGCGTTTTTCAGTTGTTTTTGATATTTAGTAGATGTCGGGTTATTTAAGCAGGTTTTCTGCGCTTGAACTAGCTCATGTATCAAGCTTTTTTGATAATTTTCGGGTAGTAAAATATTTGCTAAATTTGCGGATTTTTCATGAGCTATTACTAAAGTTAGATGATTTTCTAGTTTAATATATTCGTTGACAATATTATCATATTGATTTTCTTTATTAAGTTTGTGGATTTCGGTAAGAGAGTTAGCTATAACTTCTTTTTGATCTTCAAGGGCAATGTTGCTAATGGATAAAATCGTTTGTTCTAGTTTTTTAAGCTCAATTTCAATTTGTTTTAAAGCTCTTATAGTGGAATGATCTTTTTTTATTCGCAGCATTTTTTTGGTAGTAATTTCTTGTAATTTTAATATCGGTTCGAAATGTCTGTTTACTTCTTTTCTTAAAGCTCCATTGGATTTTGGTTTTAAATTATCTAAAATAATTCTAAATGCAGAAAAAGATTTAATTAGCTCAGCATTTCTTTGCTCTGATTCATTTAGCTGTTCCTCGGAGGGAAATGCATAATGAGAATCTTCTTCAAGTCGCTGGGCTTTTTCTATAAGCGTTGTCATAAAAGATTTTGAAGAATCAGGGGCATTTTCAAAAGCTGCAGCTTTAATATTTTTATAATACATCTCTAGGTCTGTTTTTTGATTTTGGGAAAGCCAGCCGGCTTTTTCATAAATAAAATCCTGGGTACTTCTTTCTACTAATTTATCTGTTAATTCATCTTTTAATTCAGTAAATCGGTTTCTTACATTTTGTTGTTTCTTTAGTATTTTTTGACCTTCCAAAGTAGCATAATCTGGAGCTTCATCGTAAATTTTATCCATTAGCTCCATTATTAAAGATAAGTATTTTTCTACTCTTTTCTGATCGCATAAAATATTGTACCCTATTAAAGCAGCATTGCTTATTACACTTTCTACTACAATAGGTTCTATAATATAAGTTTCTCGCAATCCTTTTTTGCCGTTTTTCTGTAGCTCTTCCTGCGTTTTATTGGGTTCTTGATATAAAAGAGTGAATATGTGTTTTCCTAATGTAATAATCTTATCTTTTAGTTGATCGTCTGCTACATCTACTTTATAAACGTCATCCGGTTTTTTTAGTTTAGGATCTATATCTAAATCTTTTAAGAATTCCTGAATAAGTTCGCTGCCTGTTTCATTTAACGCATGTACAAATGAAGAACTTCCCATTGATTCTATTGTGTTTCTTAACATTGCCGGAACAGCATTATCGATTACAAATTTTTTAATAACTCTTTTCATAAACCTGCTTAAACCTGTATCTATCCAGCGGGTTAAGAAAAAATTTGCTCTTTTATGGAAATACTCAACATCTTTAATCCATCTAGTAACGGTATTTCCAAAATCTTTTTGTACATCGCTTTGTTTTTTCCCATCTATATAGGCTTCATTTTCTAATAAGTATTTTAAACATTTGTCTTTGTCTGCCGGCAAATGTTCTTTGTCATTAGTAAATCTTTCAATCATTTTGTTATATACGGCTATATAAGCACTGGCTCCTTCTAGAATTGTTTTTAGAGCTTCTGGAAGATTTTGTTTAGCTTTTAAATCTCTGGCATCTTTTAGAATTCCATCAATTGCATGATCAAGCCATGATCTTAAATCGAAAATTGAGTTTAGTAAAAAATAATAAGTCAGAATTTTCCAACTAGATAATTTTTTTTCTGCAAAATGTTTTTGCATGCTATTTTTAATAAGTAGTGCTTTTCTGAAATTGCTGATGATATTCCAAGCTGAAGTGTCTGCAAATAAAGTTTCATGAGCAAAGACATCTTTGACTATTCTTCTAACTTTATTAAAATCACCGATTGTATTATTCATAAAAAAGTAAATACCCTGCACTAAAGAACAGGTCAATGTTTTTTTCTTGAAAATATCAGCATGAAATTCCGTGGCTTCTTTCATCTTTTCTTGATTTCGGGGCTCTACGGTTTTAGGGTTTTCGGCTTTTTCCAAATCATAGGCTATTTGTCGCTGTCTTTGAGCCGGAGTTAGGCTGGATATTGAAAATCCGGAAAAGATTTTTTGATACCATGTTTGTGTAGGATTAGTTTCTATCGGCGCTTCTCTATATACTAGATGATCTGAATCTAATCTAACGGGATTTGTCATAATTAATCCTTAAATTAAAAAGTAAATTATTATTATTTATAATAATATTATAGCTTATTTGTTAATATTTTTTAACTGTAATTATAATTTTAATAACAATTACAGTTAGAAAATTAAAACATAAAACGCTTTACATACTATTAACATGAATTTTATAATAGTTTTAAAATATTATCAATATATAAGGAATTTTTTATGCAGGAGTTTAATAATCTATTAAAAATTTTAGAGACCCTTTTAGGAACTGACGGCTGTGATTGGGACAGAAAGCAAACTATAGAAACTCTTCAGGTTTATTTAGTAGAAGAAATGCATGAGCTTTTAGAAGCTATAGATGAAAAAGACGATCGCCACATTTTGGATGAGGCAGGGGACGTTTTGCACTGTATATTATTTATTTCAAAAATAGCCGAAAAACAAAAAAGGTTTAATATAAAAGATATACTAAAAAATTTATCTGATAAGTTGGTAAGAAGGCATCCTCATGTTTTTGCCGATATAAAGGTAAATAGCTTAGAAGAAATAAAAGCTAACTGGGATAAGATCAAAAAAATAGAGAAAAAAGATCAAAAAAATAACTTATCGTTCGGGATCTCTAAAAATATGCCTTTAATGATATATGCCCAAAAGATCATTCAGAAAATGAAAAGAAATAATTTGAATATTCCTCATATAAAAGAAAAATTTGAAACGCAGGATGATTTTGAAAAGGACTTTTTAAAGTTGGTTATTAAGGCTGAAAATAGTGAAATTCATATAGAGAATGCTTTTAGAAAATTTTTTAATAGTTTTATAAAAAAGATTACCGGAGATGATCTTGAAGCATAATGAAGTCTTCTTAAGGCTGCTACCTTCCGGTCCTGACCTGGTTCGAAGGACACTATTCCACAAGGTCCCCGGTAAAATGTACTATTATTTTGCCAACTTTTATTAAAGTTAGCAAGTATTAATTTATCTCAATGATTGCGTTTTTGGCATTGTAGATAAATTAAAAATATAAGTATCCGGGAAAAATTTGGATAGTATCTTTGCTGCATTATCACCATTTTGGGCCATTTGAGCGGCTGAATGTAGACAAAGGCCTACGCCTAAACCTTTTCCATAACCAGAAAAGATAACATCGTTTTGTCTGATACTTATTTTTAAGTCGTTACTTAATATTTTGTTATTTCCAATAAGTGATTGAAAAGTAACAAAATCAATATCTATTGTATTTTCTTTATCTTTTACCTTAACGCCGTATGCTTTTTGAGTATCTTTATCGGTATAAAGATCTATTTCTGTAATAGCATTTATTTCTAAAAGGTTTGCAAGTTCTTTTTTAGATATTGAATAGCTCCATTTAGCATCATTTTTATGCAGCTGGGCATGAGGGGCTTCAACTCCTTTTTTAGGGGCCCACCAGTCTTTTCTGTAAATGCTGTGAAAAGCTGCAGTTTTGCCTGCACTATGTTCTGTCCATAAAGCTGCAAACGGCCTATTTTCGCCGTTATCAGATAAGATCAATATCAGATGCTTGGTTCTATCCACAGCTTTAGAGATATGAGAGTCCGGCTGAATTAAAGAAGTGCCGTGATATCCGGCTTCTTCTTTTGAAATATGCCAATATGCATCTTTATTTCTTTTTACATGTGAATAAGCTGTTGTTCTCGCTGCTATTGCAATAGATGCTATAACTTCATTTTCTAAAGGAAAAGGAAATTGAGGAGTCAGGGTAGCTTTAAGATAAGACTCGATATTTACATCGTTGATAATATTTATTTTGTTTTTTACTTTATATACCGCTATAGCGCCATCATATTCAATACCGTTTACTAAAATTTTAGAATTTTTAGATTTTGGAACTATATATATTTGATGGATGCCCGGATATTCTTCTCCCCATTTGACTCCAGCAGGGGTTGCTCTAACCATAAAACGTTTGCCTGAAAGACCAGAGGTAACTCTAAGTCCGTCCTGCGGGTTAAAGATTACGTATGATCCCTTAGCTTCCAATAGTGCTTCTGCAGAATCTTTTGCTAAAAGAACTTGAATGTTTTCAGGTTTATTTGCTTGAGTTGAATAATCCTGAGCAAAAGATATGTTTGTAAGTACTAAAAGTGCTAAGAGAAAAGAACAAATTTTATTCATAAAAGTTCTCCATTATTTTTTAGTAATTTGTTGCATATGTTCATATGCTAATTTTGTAACTTCTCTGCCTCTTGGAGTTCGTTTGATAAATCCTTTCATAATGAGGTACGGTTCGTATACTTCTGCTAAAGTCGTTTCTTCTTCTCCAATTGCGACCCCTATAGTTTTTATTCCAACGGGTCCTCCTCCGTAATGATGGATGATTGTATTTAGTATTTTTTTATCCATCTCATCTAAACCGGCTTCATCTATTGATAACATCTTTAAAGCTTTATCTACAATAGCGTTATCGATATTTTTTTCATTTTGCATTTGGGTATAATCCCTTACCCACCTAAGTAAATTATTGGCAATCCTAGGGGTGCCTCTTGCTCTTGTCGCTATAGAAAGAGCAGCTGTTTCATTTATATTTACATCCATTATATTAGAAGAACGTTTGATGATTTGTTTGATACTGTTTGACTCATAAAAATCTAATCTTGCGTTGAAAGAAAACCTAGATCTCATAGGTCCGCTTAAAAGACCTGCTCTGGTAGTCGCTCCTATTAAAGTAAAAGGATTTAATTTTACGGATATATTTCTAGCATTAGGTCCGCTGTCTATTAATAAATCTAAAGTAAAATCTTCCATTGCAGAATATAAATATTCTTCTACAGCTTTGTTAAGTCTGTGAATTTCATCAATAAATAAAATATCACCTTCTTTTAAAGAGGTTAATATGCCTGCAAGATCTCCTGCTTTTTCAATAACGGGACCTGAAGTAACAATAATATTAGAACCCATTGTTTTAGCAATGATATTAGCTAAAGTGGTTTTGCCAAGTCCCGGAGGACCACTAAACAGCAAATGCCCCAAACTTTCTTTTCTTTTTTTAGCAGCTCCGATAAAGATATTTAACCTTTCCTTGATATTTTCCTGTCCGACAAAATCTTTTAAATTATCCGGTCTTAAAGGTATTTCAAAAGTTTTGTCCTGCTCGCTCCAAGATGATTTTATGAAATTGTTGTCCATATTAATGCCCTTAAGAAAAAAATATATCTTTTTTAATAAAAATTCTAGCAAGAAAAGCATTTCAAGCGCTATATATATTTAAAAGGGAAATTAATTTAAGGTTTAAATATGGCACTTTTACCAGATCATTTAATTGATAAATTAGCAAAAAAGGGGATGATAAAGCCCTTTCAAAAAAATCAAATAAAACATACAGATGATAAAAAATTAGTAAGCTTCGGTCTTTCGAGCTATGGTTACGATTTAAGGGTTGCGGATGAATTTAAGGTTTTTACAAATGTGTATAATTCAATTATCGATCCCAAGAATTTCTCGGAAGATTCTTTTGTAGATATTAAAGCCCCAACTTGTATTATTCCGCCGAATTCTTTTGCGTTGGCCAGAAGTGTTGAATATTTTAAAATACCTAGGAACATATTAACCATGTGTATTGGAAAATCTACTTACGCAAGATGCGGAATTATAGTAAATGTTACTCCTTTTGAGCCGGAATGGGAAGGTTACGTTACTTTAGAAATATCCAATACAACCCCACTTCCTGCAAAAATATATGCCAATGAAGGTTTGGCCCAAGTTTTATTTTTTGAAGCGAAAACAGACTGTTTGGTTTCTTATGCGGATAGAAAAGGAAAATATATGAAGCAGGTAGGAATTACTATACCCAGACTTTAATATTGAAAATATTAAACTAAAAAAGATGTTTAATAATTATGGAATTTTCAAAGTCCAAGAAGACAACTAATTCAATTATAGAAAAAATATTTTTAGCTTCTATTATTAAATCTTGGTGGGTCATTTTGTTTATGCTTATTTGTTATATTGGATATGATCAGGGAATAAAAAAAAGAAACAAAGATGTTTATTTAATGAAATCAAGACTTGCAATGTTCCAACAAGAAAAAACTGTGCTTAATTTAGAAAAAGACGATTTGAATGATAGACTGAACTCTCAAAGTGATGCTTATTGGATAGAACAGGTTTTAATGAAGGAACTAGGTGTTGTTCCTGAAGGACAGTTAAAAGTTCATTTTAAAAAATGATATTCAATAATTATTTTTTCGGTAAATATATGTATAAGGGCAAGAATTTGATATGACTGCAATTATTTTAATATTTTTACTTATTTGCTTGATTTTGTTCTCGGCTATTTTGTCCGCTTCCGAAACATCTTTGTTTTCTCTATCAACTTATACTATCAATGCATATAAACATAGTGCGGATAAAAGAAAAAAGCTCATCTCAAAATTATTGTCAAAGCCCCGGCAGCTGTTAGTTACTATTTTAATGTTGAATATATTTGCCAATATTTTAATTCAAAATACAGTGTCTAGTTTATTTGGTTCTTTTACCAGCTGGATTTTAAAAGTAGGGGTCCCTTTATTTCTTACTTTGTTTTTTGGAGAAGTGATTCCCAAGTCGCTTGCTATGCCGAACAACAAATATATTTCTTACAAAATATCACCTTTTATCGCTGTTGCAAAAATCATAATTGCTCCTGTGAGATATGTATTAACAAAAATCACCAATTATATATCCAGGTTTATGTTTTTCTTTTTGAAAAAAGAAAAGCCCCTGTCAATAGAAGAGCTGCACTATATTTTGGATAAATCGAAAGAAAAACAAATTTTAAATACAGATGAGTCGCAGTTGATAGGGGGGTATTTGAATCTGCATGATTCTATTATTAAAGAGCATATGACCCCTAGGGACAAAGTTAAGTTTTATGATATTCAAGAACCTGTTGAAAATTTAATTAAATTATTCGAAAAAAAACAGATTGCAAGAGTGCCTGTGTGTTCAAATGAAATTGATAATGTTTTAGGTATAATATCTTTGAAAAGGTTCTTTTTTTATAAAAAACATATCAAATCAGGTGCTGATTTAAAAAAATATATTAAAAAGCCTTTTTATACTCCGGAAGCTACAAGATCTTATAAACTTTTGAATAAATTAAGGGAGCAAAAAGAAAGTATCGCTATTGTAGTGGATGAATACGGGTCTATAGCAGGTCTTATTACCCAAGAAGATCTGGTAGAGTCTGTAATAGGAGATATTAGCGATAAAGTTGATGAAAAAGCGCATTTTACCCATCAGGCCAAAGATATTATTATTGCAAGCGGCAAAATGCCGATAGACGAGCTGGAACAAATATTTAACGTAAAGCTTAAAAAACAATCAACAGCTGTGACGATCGGTGGCTTTTTAACAGATGAACTGGGAGACATTCCTAAATCGGGAGACAAGTTAAAAAAAGGTAAATTATTGTTTTATGTATTGTCTGCAGGTCCCAATAAAGTTAAACGGGTATATATACGTTTATTAAAACAAAGGGGGCATAAATAATGTATTTTCTAGCCCTTGCTTTATTGTGCGTTTTTGTAGAAGGTTTTTTTTCGATGTTTGAAATGGCGTGTGTGTCTTTGAACAAGGTCAGGATTCAGTTTTATGTCAGTAAAAATAATCAAAGGGCAAAATGGCTTCAAAAACTGTTGAACAATCCTTCTTTTTTATTTGGAACTACTCTAATAACAGTAAATACTGTTATGCAGATAGGTTCGGAAAGTGCTAGACGCTTTTATGATTTTTTAAACTTAAATCCGGACTATGCCCCTATTACTCAAATTTTATTAGTAGTGATCTTTGGTGAATTAGCTCCTTTATTTGCCGCAAGAAGACATCCTGAAAATGTTGCATTTATTTTTATACCGATAGTTTATTTGATCTCTAAGATATTAACGCCATTTATATGGATTATTGATAAAGTGTCCAAGATATCTAATTATATTTTCGGTAAGTCCCAAGTAGCTTTTTTTCTGTCTAAAGAAGAACTTCAAAAAGCATTTGAAGAACCACAGAAAAAATCATCTGTAATCGACAGGGAATCTATAAATACAATAGTGGGAAATATTTTTTCTTTAAAAGACATAACAGCTAAACAGATAATGCAGCGATTAGACCATATTAAAATGGTAGAAGCTAATTCTACCATTAAAGAAATGATGACGACTTTAAGTGTCAATTATTCTTCTTATATTCCGGTTTATCACAAAGAAAGACAAAATATTGTATCGATCGCATATCCAAGAGATTTACTTACCTGTGACGAGGACTCTATAATATTAAATTATGCAAAACCTGTTTGGTTTATCACAGAGTCTGTAAGTATTGTAGATGTTTTAAAACAGTTTAGAACTAATAATCAGTATGTGGCAATTGTTTTAAATAAACAGGGAAAGGCAAAGGGTTTTGTTACTTTAGATCAAATAGTAGACGAAATATTTGGGGAATATCCTCAAAAAAAAGAAACAAAAGAAGAAAACAAGGTTTTAGTGGAAAAAACAATTTCCGGGGATATGACACTAGAAGATTTTAATAATGAGTTCAATTCTGATCTGCAATATAAAAACACTAAAACTTTAAGTGAATTTTTAACTGCTATCATCGATCATCATCCTTCAGAGGGAGAAGTAGTGCATTTTGAAGGTTTTGAGTTTACTATAATGGAGCCTTCCTTATTGGGAGCTAAAACCATAAAAGTCAAAACGCTGCATTAACAAAGACTGTTAACTATTTTTATTATTTGATCGATTGCTCTATCTATTTCTTTTTTTGTATTGTATCTGGAAAAAGAGAATCTTATAGAAGATCTTGCTGATTTTGGGTTTATGCCCATATTCAGTAATACTCTGGAAGGAGATAAAGAACCGGAAGAACATGCTGAGCCGTGGCTTGCGCATATTTTGTTTTGATCTAATTTTATTAGCATTGCCTCAGCATCTATATTTTTGAAGCAGATATTTGAAGTATTGCATATTCTAGGGCCCTTTCCATTGATGATGATGTCAGGCAATTTTTGTTTCAAATTCTTTTCAAAATGGGATCTTAAGTTCTGCATGTGCTTGGTTGCTTTTGGAAGTTTTTTTTCAATAAGCTCAACTGCTTTTGCAAACCCCAAAATTCCTGTTATATTTTCTGTGCCTGCTCTTTTTTCATACTCTTGGGGCCCGCCTGTTAAAATGGGGGTGAAATTAGCTCCTTTTTTTAAATACAAAAGACCAATTCCTTTAGGTCCATGTATCTTATGAGAACTAAAGCACATAGCAGACACGCCATTAGGAATAGTAAAAAGCTCTTTACCTAAAATAGCAACTGCATCTACGACTAGATCGATGTTGTGATTTTGGGCTATTTCAGCGATTTTTTCAACATCTGTAACAACCCCAGTTTCAGAATTTACGTAAGATAGGATAATTAATTTCGTATTTTCTTTTATGGCTTCTTGAATCTGATGAGGTTTTAAGGCTCCGTAGCTTCCAACTTTTAAATAAGAGATTTCTTGTCCCTTATTTTTTAATTCCCAAACAGTATTGTAAACGCAGGCGTGATCAATATCCGAAGTAATAATATGGGATTTGGGATAATTTGAGATAATTCCTTTAATGGCTGTATTGACAGATTCTGTTCCGGAGGATGTAAATATCAGCTCGTCAGGCTTTACTTTAAGAAAGGATGCTATTTTTGATCTTGCAGCTGTTAAGAGATTTTTTGCTTTTCTTCCATAAAAATGAATCGAAGAAGGGTTCAAAGGGAGCAAGATATCTCTCATAGACTCTTCTACTTCTTTAGCTAGATTTGTTGTGGCATTATTATCCAAATAAATGTAATCAGACATTTCTATTTTTTATTTTAATAACTAAGGCTGTTATGTTATCATTACTATTATTTTTTTTGGCTTCTTTTATTAGATTTTCCGAAATATTTTTAGGACTTATATGAGTTTCAAATATTTTTTTCATTATATCTTGAGGGACATAATCAGTAAGGCCGTCGGTAGCCATTAAAAACATATCGCCGGCATTAAAATAAGTAGTATTAATTGTCGGTTCTATTTTCTTGGTAGTGCCCACTGCTTTTGTTATTATATTTTTGTAAGAAAGGGGATGATTTAAAATTTTATTAGACTTCAGTTTGTTTATTAAAGAATGGTCTTTGGTAAGTTGAATTAACGAATTGTTGGTGAAATGATATATTCTGCTGTCTCCCACATGGGCAAACACTGCAGTATTTGCAAAGAAATGCAAACAGCATAAAGTCGTTCCCATTCCATTTAAGTTTTCATGAGTTTTGCTTAAAGAATACACTCTATGGTTGGCTTCTTTGATAGCTAAGTTAATGTGATATATGATTTTTTCTAAAGAAAGGATTTCTTTGTTTATAGAAAACTGTTTTATTAGTAGGTTGCATACATGGTTCACTGCCTCTTTAGCTGCGACTTCACCGGCTTTATGGCCTCCCATGCCGTCAGCTATGGAAAAAAGATTATGCTCGTGAATAGCTCTGTATATATCTTCGTTTTTTTCTCTTGTATTCCCAACATCTGAAAGTCCGTATATTTCATAATCATAAGATGTATGCATTTACAGCCCCTTGATTAGCAGAAGGTTAATTATACTTATTGTATTAAATGTTATATGGAATGCAATGGGAGATATAAGTGAGTTTTGTCTTTCATATAAAAAACCAAGCAAACATGAAAGAACGAATAAAGAGCCTAAGATATTAATATTTGCAAAGCCCTGCTGAATAGAAAAATGAAAAAACGCAAAACATATACTTGTAAGAATTATGGCTATATAGCGTTTCATAAATCTTTTGAAAAAGTTTTGCAGCAAACCTCTAAATAAAAACTCTTCGACAAAAGGTGCAAATATTGTAATTAAAAAAAAGGCCATGATCAGATGCAAAGGGTGTCCGAGAGTTGATTTAAAATATTTAACGATCAGTTGGTCTGGAAGTTCTGTGATTTTAAAAACGGCTATAATAAAAATATCCAATATTTCAGATATAAATGTAACGATTGGAAAGAATATGAACCAGGATATTATGCCAATTAAAATATCCCATGTAATCGGAGAATCTGAAGACTTGAAAACATCTTTCATTGTCTGTCTGTTTGCCAAAAAACAAAAAACAATTAAAGCAATCAAAACAACTAGACTTATCGCAAAATTTAACAAACTTATTGTTTGAAAGTTATTTAACTGATTTGCAATTTTAAATTTATATACATAAAAAGAAAAAATAAATGCCGGTGCTGTATATAACAAAAAAGAAATGACTAGATGAAGAAATTTTACCTGAGGATTTTTTTCTTTTTTTAATTTATAAAACCCTTTTTTATAAGCAATACCGGATGTTACCAGCATTGCTGCTAAAAAAATCAATGCGTTAATAACATGTGAAAATATAAGCTTAGATATTTCGCTATCTGTCATTAGCGGCTCTTAGCAAGAGATATATAATCGCTTATTCTACTAGTTATTTCTTTTGCTATTTGCTTATGGGCCATGCCCATTCTTGAATTTTCAAACTCTTCTGATCCCCAAGTTGTTAAAGAGTAATCTGAAGAAATAGATCCTTTAGAAATATAATAATTATCATTCACAGTTTCCTGCAGAAGGATCTTTGGTTCTTTAGATCTTACATCTACAACTTTTACTCTCATTGACATATCTAAGTTTGTAACATTTGAAGACTTGGCATCATCATGTTTGATTAGTTCTAAAAATACTACAAATTCATTATTATCAAATTTTTCTTTCATCCACGCAATATCCGGATTGAATGGATTGTCAGCAGAAGAGACTAACTGGTCTATTTCCGCCTGATCTGTAAGATAAAGATTTGGGTTGTTCGCTAAATTATCTCTGATTAATTGAGAAAACTCATCAGATAGGCTCCATGGCACATCATAGGAAGTAGAGTCAACTACATGCGTTACTGCTACTACAGGTCTTGCTCTGCCGTCATCATAAAATTTTGAAACATTTGTAAAACTGGTAGTGTTTTCACAAGAAAACATAATAAATGCTAAACACATTAAAGCGATATATCGCATAATAATGCCTCCTAATTTTTAATTAATTAATTATATTTAAGTTTAGCAAATATTTTTTATTCTTTTCTAGCCTCTTTTTAAAAGAATAGATGAAAATCTGTTCATTTCATATTCGTTTTTGACTTTTTTATTGGAATCTTTTTTAGAAGTGTCTATGATAACCTGCCAATTACCTTTGGCCAGAATAATTTTTTCATTAATATCATTTGAGTTAAAACAAATGAAAAAATCCCCATAAAAAATTGAGCATATATTTTTTTTGTAAGAGGTTTTTATCTTTTTTTTATTAAAATTATTTGTTTTTTTGATATCTAGAAGTTTTTGAATAAATAAAAATATTTCATTTTTTTTATCCCATACAAACCAATTTGTCTGAGTGTCCTGGCACCAGGAGTTGTTGTTGCCTAATTTAGTATGAAGATATTCGTCTCCCATTAAAAGCATAGGAGTTCCTTTTGCGAATATTAAGGCCATTAAGTAGTTTTTGATTTGCCTGTTTCTTAAAGCTCGAATATTTTTATCTGTAGTTTGACCTTCTATACCGTAGTTGGTGCTTATGTTAATATCAGAACCATCCTGGTTGTTTTCTGCATTTTCCAGATTATGCTTCGTTCTATAAGAGACGAGATCATTTAAAGTAAAACCATCATGGCAGGTGATATAGTTAATGGAATTATTTATATTTTTAAAGATACTTTTAGAGCCCGAAAAAGAGTCCAGGAAATTTTTTTCTTCTAGAAAATCGCCTCTTATAAATCTTTTAATATTGTCTCTAAATTTATCGTTCCATTCAAAGAAATTATATTTTTGAAAATAACCTAGTCGGTATAGGCCAAGAGCGTCCCAGGGCTCGGCGATGAATTTAGCATTTTTAAGTTTTGGCTCTTTTTTTATTTTTTCTAGTATTAGGGGTTTTTTTAAAGGTCTGCCTTTTTCATCTCTTGTTAAGATTGAGGCTAAATCAAATCGAAATCCGTCTATTTGCACTTCTTCAGCAAAGTATATTAAGCTCTGTAATATTAGATCAGAGCATATTTTTGTATTGCAATTAACAGTATTGCCGCATCCTGAAAAATTCAAATAGTTATCGTCTTTGTCCAACATAAAATAGTTTTTGTCTTTTATCGGATATTGCATATGGTTGTAGACAACATCTAAAATAAGAATCATGTTATTTTTATGAAGCTCTTTTACTAGTTTTTTTAAGTCCTCCAAAGAGCCGTAGCGTTTCATAACAGAAAAGAAAGAAACAGGGGCATATCCCCAGTAATTATAAAGCTGTTTGTGGGTTTTAGGGTTTTTAAAATTATACGCACATTCATCAAATTCGTAAATAGGCATTAACTCTATTGCATTTACTTTTAAAGATTTTAAATAATCGATTTTTTCTATTATCCCTAAAAATGAGCCGGGATATTTGACTTTAGAAGATCTGTCTATTGTAAAGCCTCTTGTGTGCATCTCGTATATAACCAGATTATCTTGAATTTTCGGCTTCTTTATGTTTTCCCAGTTAAAAGATTTCTCAAACTCTAACTTGGCTTTTAAATAAGTATCATCTTTAGGTTTTTCTCCCCATTTGTTTGGGGAGTTGAAAAATTTAGCATAAGGATCGCATATATTTTGATCGTTTATTTTGTAATGATATACGGTATCCGGCGGTATGTTTTCGATTAGAACATGAAAGATATTGTTTGTTTTATTATCTAATAACAGCTCTACTTCGTTATTTTTAGAAAAAAGACATAGCTTTACTTCACGACTCTCTGAGTAAAAGGCGAAATTTATCCCTTTGGGCTGTTTTGATATTCCTAAGGGGGTTGGAGAGCCTTTTGAGAGGTTCAAGTTATTAAAAGAACTCAAATTTATACTCCTGAGGTTTTTTATTAATAATAATTTTTTTAATATTTTTGACTAGTTTTAATTTGAACTTATGGTATATATAAAATCATTTCTTAATATAAATAACTTATATCGAATATTTTTATGTAATAATTAAATGTGTTTTTAATGTTAATATAACTTTATTATGTTTTATGATAAAATAAATCGAATATTAAATAGTTGTTTTTTAGTGAAAAAAGAATAACTATTACAAGGTAATAAAGAGGAAATGATGTCAATTCAAAGCTGTTTATTAAATCAGTATAAAAAAGATCATAACGGAATTTTATCTTTAAAATTGAGAGCTGCTGAACGAGTATTATCTGAAAATAAACAATATGATCCCAATCTCCCTCCAACTGTTATAGAAAAAGCTTTTATAAATTTAGCGAAAACTTATTGCCCTTTAGTATTAGATCAATTTGGAGAAGAGGGCATTAAACGTCTGTTAACGTTATCACCAAATAAAATAGTAAAGCAGTTTAAAACAGCTTTAGTTGAAAGGAATTTTAACTACGTAGAACAATTGATTAAATTAGTTGCAGTCAAAGAAACAAGGCAAGAGATGTTTTACCAGCTTAGCTTGAGTTATATATCTGATTTAGTATTAGACGATAATGGTATATTGCATATAAATTTTCTTGAGGATACTTTTGAAGGTACGGTTGAGCATTTACAACAAGCAGAGAGAATTGTAGATTTTTTACGTCCGGATTTAGCTTTTTTGGTGTTTCAATGTTTAGTTATTCGGTATGAGAGAAACATATTTGATGTTGAACAAAGCGGTAGATTATTACAAAAAATGGAAAATAAACTTTATCAAATTGAGGATAACGAAGAGTTAATATTAAAGTTATATTGGCTTATTGATTATTATTGTCAAAGGGGAAATAACCTAGAAGCTCAAAGAATTTTTCAAGATGTTTTGCGGATTTTTTCACAATTAAACAAAACTTCTATAAGAACAATAAAGATTATAGAAAATTTATATGGATTATTTGGTAATAGGCTGCAAAGATGGAAATATTATTTACATGCCTCATATGAGCAAATGCATACGCCTAAGTTTATTGCTACTATGTCAATTTCTGTTGTATCAGGGGTGGCTATTAACATATTTTTTAATAACTGTCTTCAAAGGAGCGCTCTTAGTTGCTTTCTAAATTTTATTTAAAAAAATATTTTATAGAGATAATTTGTATATAAATTATTTGAATCAAAGATTGTTTATAATAAGCCACATTTATGCTATAATACAACTAACAGTAGAGCGTTTATCATAAGAAATTGCATATATCATCAAATAAATTATTTATTGGTAATAGTTTCTTTACGGCAAAACAATTGTTATGATAGAATTAGACGCTATAAAAATTTATAAAAAATATGTAAGGAGGATTACATGTCTTTCGATAATGCGAAAGCCAACCTAAAAGAATTTTCAAAAGAATTAAATCTGGAAGGATTGGCATTTGATGAAAATAATACTTGTATTTTAGGAATTGATAATACTTTTTCTCTACATTTAACATATGAGCCAAACTCTGATCGATTATATTTATATTCTCCTCTTTTAGATGGTCTGCCAAAAAATGATACTATTAAACTAAAGCTTTATGAAAGGCTTTTAGAAGGTTCTATGCTTGGCGGTCAAATGGCTGGAGGCGGAGTTGGGGTAGCTGTTAAAGAAGAGCTTATATTGTTGCACTGTGTTTTAGACATGGGCCTTGGAGTCGATGCTTCCGCTTTAAGAAGATTTGCTCCGTTATTTGTTGAAACTGTTGAAAAATGGAGAAAAATCGTAACAGATATCTGCGAAGGAAAAGAGCCCGAACCATTTACTTTACCACTTCCTAAAGGAGCCAAACCTCCTGGTCTATCTCAGCCCGGCGGTGGTGGTGAAGGATACGTTAAAGTTTAATGAAAATACGGCCTTGAGCCGTATTTTTTTATCTAGATAATTTTTTTGATACATCCAAAAAAGCGTGATGGATATCAGCATTTTTTGTGTCTATTTGTTTTTGGATAGCTTTAATGCTCGTTATTACAGTGGAATGATCTCTTTTGAAATATTTGCCTATCTTCATAAAGGGCATTCTTAAAAGCTCTCTACATAAATACATAGAAAACTGTCTTGGCATTGTGCATTCTCTGGTTTGTGACTTTCCTAAAATATCATCATTTCTAAGTCCAAAATAAATAGCTGTTTGATCAATGATTTTATCGGGTGTTAGTACATTCTTATTTTCTTCCTCTATAAGATTTGATAAGTATCTTTGAATATCTAATATTGAAAATTCTAATTTATTTTCTAGGTGAAGATTTAAGGCTACGGTTTTGATGGCTTTTTTAAGAGACGATATATTTTTGAAGTTTTCCAGTAAAAAAGATTCTATTTCTTTATTAAGTGTAATTTTTAAAAAATCAGAGTGTTTTTTTAAGGCTTTTTTTAGATCTTCTTTTTTTAGAAGCTCTAACCCTAAAGATATACCCCATTCAAATCTGCTGATCAGACGTGGCTCTATGTCTGTTAATTGAGAAGGTGCGTGATTTGCTCCTAATATAATAATACTTGATCTGGAGTGCAGTGTATTGAAAGTATGAAAAAACTCTTCTTGAGTTGCATTTTTGTTGGAAAACACATGAAGGTCATCTACAATTAAAACATCAGCATTTCTATAAGCATTTCTAAACTCCTGCATTTTTCCGAAGCGTATAGCTTCTACAACATGATCAGTAAAAGTCTGTGCGTTTACATAAAAGACTTTTTTGTTGTTTTGTTTTAGTTGATTAGCTGTTGCCATTAATAAATGGGACCTTCCGGATCCTATAGGTCCATAAATGAAAATTGGATTAAAAACCGAAGAATTTTGAGTGCATACTTCTTCCAAGAGCTTATGTACTACTGAATTTTTGTCTGATGATATGAAATTCTCAAAAGTACAGGTGGGATCTAAAGAGTCTTGTTTTACTTCGAATAAATTTTCTTTTTGGGAGATCTGCTGGTCTTGTTTTTTAGAAGAAGTTAATGAAAGATGAACTTTTATAGGATGAAAATTTTCATTTAAAAGATCTTTTTTTACCAAAGGTCTAATATGTTCTTCAAACCATTTTATCTGAAAAAAATTCTCTGCTTCTAAATAAAGGTTGCATGCATCAAAAGTGATAATTTTTAAAGATCCCAGCCATTTATCAGCAGTATCTTTCCCAAGTTTATTTTCTATGTTCTTTATAAACTTTTGCCAAGCTTTCATCTTTTCTTAACAGCATTTACTCCCATCTTACTTTTAATGGTTTTATTTGTATACCATTGTTGAACCACGCCAAATATTGTTGAGAACATAAAATATAAATTTAAACCGGAGGGCATTTTATAAAAGAACACACAAAATATAATAGGCAAAATGGTAGACATGGCCTGCTGCTGTCTTTGCTGGTCTGTCATTTCTGATGTTTTATTCTTTTTGGATGCTGCGAATTTAGACTGCAAAAACATTACAACACCTAATAAAATTGGCAGTAGATGAAACTCTGTGCCAATTATTGGAATAGGTCTTGACCAGCTAAATACTACATCAGGAGCTGCTAAATTATTTATCCAGCCGGGAATAAAAGATGCGCCTCTTAGTTCAAATGTAGATTTTAATAGATCGAACATACCAATTAAAAACGGCATTTGTATTAAAATTGGAAAACAGCCCATTAGCGGATTGATTTTGTGAGTTCGATATAACTGCATGATCTCTAATTTGGCTTTTTGTGGATTATTGGCAAACCTTTTCTTTACCGCTTCCATTTTAGGCCCTAACTCCTGCATTTTCAGTTGTGATTTAATGGCCCATGCATTTAAAGGATAAAGCATTATTCTTAGCGCCAAAGTAAGTAATATTATTGAAAGTCCCCAAGAATAGGTTATTTTATGGAAAAGCTGCATAAGCAAGAACATGAGTTTTGCAAAAGGCTCAGATAAAAATGCAAACCAACCATGAAAACTTCTGGCTTGAGAGTATTCAGGATTATAACCTGTAATAGCATTGGAATATACATCATCTATAGATGCCAGCATATTTTTGGCAAAAGGACCTGCAAATATTCTAAAATTGGTTTTTTGAGCTATATGCTTCATAGGTAGAAAAATCTCGTACCCGGGATATTTATTTGCCGGATATACATTATATTGAGAATCTATCAATGTAAGTCTTGAAGGGAACTTATCTCCAGGTATGTACTTGCTTTTGTATCCCGGTGCTATTTCATTTAAAGGATCTACTATTATTCCCATAAAGCCATTAGAATTGCACATCCAGTCTGGATAAATAGTGGTTACTACATTTTCTGTTTTGGGAAGTTTTAGTTTTTCCACAACATTTTTTTGTTTTCTGGATAATTTCATTTTTAAAACAGGATCATTTCTGCCTGAGGTTAGCTCAACTTCAGGCACTCCTGTAGACAGCCATAAGTTTTTGCTGTCTCCATCTACTGTGATAGATAAGTCAAATGTATAAGGCGCATCGTCTGCAAACTTATATGTTTTTACTATGCGCCTATTTGATTGATTGAGCTCGAATTCAATTAGATTTTTTTCGAATCTTGTAACTTCATAATTTAAATCGCTGATATTTTCATAATCGCTGATAATGTTTAAAGAATAATATTGAGAAATATTAGGCATATCTAATCCTGCAATCTCCCTTCTTATAAGCGGATTATATCCGCTTAGAGTTCCTTTTTCCTTTAAAATAGGTCCTTTATCAGAGTATACATAATAAGGATTCATAGGAAAAAAAGCATTTCTTTGAGAGTTTTCCGCTATCTTTTTATCAAAGCCGATTTCATTGATTATACTCTTTGTATTTTCTTTAGATCTAAAAGGAAGGTTGATTTCAGCAAGTGCTCCTCCTTTAGTCGAAAAAACAAGCATTTGAAAGTCGTTTTCTAGAACGTAAAAGGCTTCCTTGCCTGTTTGTTGAGATATTTTTTTTGATCTTAGTGCGGGCTGTTCTTCAGCGATGGTTTTTTCTTGAATTACTTGATTAGATGTCTCTTTTTGAGGGGGTTTAAAGATAAACTGCATAGCATAAAATGTTACAGCTAATAATACAATAAATAGTATGTTTCTTTTATCCATGATTGTTTTTCCTTGTGTTAAATAATTAGAATAGCAAAAAAAATTTATTAATTCAAAGGATCCTATTCTTCTGTGATTTTTTGTTTGTTTTCCAATTGATATAGGAAATCAGAAAATAGATCGGAAGCTCTTAAATTGTCCAGCCACTCATCTTCTAGCATTTCTTCTATAGGGGGCAAGATGTTAGATTTTTGAGCTTTTTCTAAAAGACGGATTGCGTCTTCTAACCTGTTTGTTAAAGAATATAAACAGGCCAGGTGATAATAAGCATGAGAATTGCCAAGTTGGCCGGCTTTTATTATTTTTTGTTCCGCTTCCTGGAAATAATCAACTTTAGTGGTAATGATCATATTTTCTTGGGCAAATGAAATAAACATCAAGCCCCATTCCAGCCAAACTTCGTCATCTTCTTGATCTTGTTTAATAGCTAGTTTAAAGCAGTTGTCAGCCCTTTCCAGATATTCTTGTTTTGGATTGTTTTCTAATAGATGTGTAAAACATAAGGCCAATCTAAAATGAATTTTTGGAAAATCGGGTTCTACTAATAGTACGTTGTTAAATATTTCTATTGCTTTTTCGTACAAGTATTCTTTTTCTAAAACATCGCCCAAAAGATCTAATGAAAGTCCATAGTAATAAAGCCATTCGGGATGAGAAAGAATTGCATTTTTTTGAAGGTCTAATCCCATTTCAAATTGTTTGACTGCTTCTTCCAGGGTTATCTGGATAGCAGTAAATTCACCTAAAGTTGTCAGGTTTTTTGCGTAGTCAAATATTAAAACAGGGGATGCCGGTTTTAAATCGATTGCTTTTGTATAAAATTTATTGGCTCTTTCAAGCATGTCGATATCTTCTATTTCTTTTCCGATTTTTGCATGGGAGTTTGCAATTGCATGCCAAGTTTCAGCGTTAGTTCTATCTAAAGACAGGCCAAGTTGAAATTTTTCTATAGCAAAATAATCGTATTCGATATCTCCGTAATATATACCAAAAGCTGTCATGCAGATACCGTATGAATGCCAAAGCTCGCTTTCTTCTGAATGCATGTCTGTTATTTTCATTATTTTATTTTCTGCTTCAATAATAAGGTCAAGCCTATTTGTGTATGCTCCAAGTAGGGATAAAGCTTCTGTCCATTGACCTATTGTTTGAGCTAGATTATTGTTTCTTCTAAAAGATCTGATGCATTTTTCAATAGATGCCCTTAATTTTTTAGTATCGGCATTTATTCTGCCGCTTTCTCCCAAAAGCCTGGCCCAGTCCAGCCAAAGTTCTGCATCTAGTGGATTGAGTTCTAAAACATGTTCAAAATGAGAGTTGGCTAAATTAAAATACTCTTCATTCATTGTATTAATATAAAGCTGGGTATAGCTGTCAGCAATGCCTACCCATGCATCTAAATGTTTCTTGGATTTGTCTATTGCTTTTTTGAAATAATCTATAGCTTCTAAATATACGTTATTTTCATTGATTAATAGTCCCATTTTTAAATATGCATTTCCAATATCATATAAAAATGCGGAAGAAGGATCTGTTTGATAAGCAAAAGATGCTGAAAAAGCCTCTATTGCTTTTTTTAGATCGATTGCTTCTCCTGAATGATCGGCTATTTTAGTTCTGACAGAACCGTAGTCCCAAAATAATTCAGCTAGAGTATCTTTAGATTGATTTTTGCTTAAAGATATTGCGTATTTATATTTTTTTTTTGCATCTAATATATAAGGATGCTCTTCCTTATTAGCACCTATTATAAATAAAACATTTGCCCATGCCCACCAAAAGTCAAATACTTCAGGGTCCAAACTGGTCGCTATTTTGAAATTTTTACTAGCTAGTAATAAAGATTTTTCGTTGTTCTCATGAGTACCGTGCTCGAAAAAGGCGAGACCCTGTCTGTACCATATAAAAGGATTTGTTGAATCTAATTGAGCTGCTTCATTAAATAATTTAATAGCTGATAAATCTTCTTTTGATAAAAGCTCTTCGCCTTTGGTCAAAAGCTCGTTTGCTAATTTCTTTTTTTCTTCTATAGGAAGTTTTTGCCATTTTTTAGGGATATCAGACAGCTTCAGGCCTTTAGCAAAACTCTGAGGGTAGAATTTGCTATATAGTTTTTGTATAAAATGTACCTGATGCATATATTTTTTATTTAACCGGTTTTTAGCTCAAAATTCTCTATTTATTATAATGTGTACTTTTGTTTTTGCACAATTAATTCGCTTGTTAAATTAATTTATTTACAAGCTGTAAAAAATAATTTTGACTAATTTTTTTTTAATTTTCAAAGTAAAAATTTTGATAGTTAAGAAAGTAATAAGATTATGTGTGCTGTTTTTTAATATTTATAAAAAAAACTATTGGTTTTACAACAGTTAGTTAAAATCTTTTAATAGTTCTCTTAAAATAGAATGAACAAAACGAAAGTTTCTAGGTAGGATTATCTGTTTTTGCTCCAGTTCTTTTTTAGGGGTAGCTAGAAGTTCAAGAGCGGTTTGTTTGGCTAATTGCATTTCATCTTTACTATATTTTTTTATAAAATATTGTTTTTTTGACTTAAGGATCTTTGCGCTATTGTTATTTATTAGAAATCGTTTTATTTCTTCGATTAGCTGATTTACTACCAATTTTTTTTTTCTTAAAATTGACAAAAGTATATTTTGTACAAGAGTGTATTTTATTTTTGTAGTTTTATGGGATTGTTCGAAAGATTGTTTGGCAATATTGTAGGCTACGTTAATATCGGCGAAAAGATTGGTTTTGGCAAATAAAGCTATTTCCTCAGTATCTATTACTTGAGAAGATTTAGAGTAAAAGCTTTGCAGAACTTTTTGAATTAATACATTGGTATCAAACTGATCAAAAACAGAAGGAAGCTCTGAATCTTTTTTGTCAGCTTCTATTTTTGTATTAACTGGTGATTGAGCTGTTAAAGATGACAGGGATTGTTCTTTAATAGGAGGAATAAAGCGAGGGATGTTAAAAGTATTGGCGATATTAGTTTTGATTAAATAAATTGAAGACAATGCAATATATACAATATCTAATGTCAGGATAGCCAGCCCGGACTTGCTGAACAGCTGTGGACACGGATGATATTGTAAATATAAGATATTTAAAGCTATTGCTGATACAGTAGATGCTAAGTGTAAATTTTCGTGTAGTGCATTTGTTTTTTCTTGTTTTGTTCCAACGGGTTGTATAGTTGTCATATCATCCTTATTAAATTTTTAAAAGAGTTAATAATATAGATTGATAGAGATTAAAAATGAAGATTTTTCTAAAGAAATAATGACAGACAAAATACTATGGTGTAAATAACCAAAATAGCTACCGTTTTTTGAATGCCGTTATTTAACGTTGAAGGGTTTTTAAACTTATATATTATTTTATAAGGTGCTAAAAGTAAAATCATGCTGGAGCTTAAAACTAACTGTTGTTTGGAAAGACCGAAATACACAACCGGAATTAAAAAAGCCATGAACATACATGTAGCATATTCAGTTTGAGCGAATTTCTTACCATATCTTACTGCCAAGGTAATTTTATTGGCTGGTTTATCTACTTTTACATCCCTTAGATTATTTACTATTAAAATAGCTGTGCTTAAAAAGCCGGGAGCAAATCCGGCAATTATAGGCATGATGGTTATATTTAATGTTTGCAGGTAATAGGTTCCCAAACAGGCAAAAGGACCAAAGAATATTAAGACTGATATTTCTCCCAACCCCATATACCCTAACGGTCTAGGTCCTGCTGTATAATACAGTCCAAATATTATTGGAATCCAAAATAAAGAAGCTACTATTAATCCTCCTCGAAAAATTAAAGTGAGTCCTATTAAAAATCCTAGAAAAAAACAGAGTCTGTAAGCGGATTTTATTTGTTTTAATGAGGTTAGCTTTTTTTGGATAGAACTGAATGGAGCTACTCTTTTATCTGTATCAGCTCCATTTAAATAATCATAATAATCATTGGAAAGGTTTGTTCCCAAATGCATAAAGATCCCATACAATAAAGTAAGCAAAAAAACTGAAGTATTAAAAGGAGCCTCTTTAAAAGCAATACATGCCCCAATAATTATGGGGCATATACTGACTATTAACATTTCTGCTCTTGTGGCCAAAAGCCACACTTTTATTTTATTAGGCATTTTATTCCTGCATAAAATCTCTGTCTAATACAGTCTTTCTGTTAGCAGATTTGGCGCTTTCAATTGCTTTTTCACATTCTTTTTCAACGATTCTAGTTAATGCGTCTACAGCAGTTTGAGATGTGCTTAGATCTGCTTTGTCTTTGATGTATTTCTTTACTTTACTTACAACTACTAATGTTTCTGACATGTTTACCTCTTTTTTTTAAAAAAATTAATAACGAATATAAAGGTATAACAAAAAATTGAGGATTTTGAATAGTTTTTTTTTATTTTTTAAATATTTTTAAAACTTGCCCTATTTGGATGAGAAGTATATATTTTCTGGCAACTCCGGGATTATAAATAGGTGATATTATGGAAAGCAATAATTTTGAAGATTTTGCTCCAAAAACCGGGACTTTAATGGAGAGCAAAACAACGAAATTAGATGATATTTTAAAAGAAAAACTTGATAGTGCTTTTCATAAAAAGACCTCTCAAGTCATGCTTCATGATATCGCTAAAATTGCAATAGAGCATTCTGCTATTGATTTGGCCTATGCAGCAATTCACCTGCCCTTGCAGGCTAGACCCATTTTATATGACAACCTTCCATGTAGAGACTCAAAAATCAAATTTATAATAAACACTTCCAGTGATACTAGAATTATTATTTTTAGATATATGAGCGAAAAGGAGATGCAGACTTTATTTGATAAAATGCCTACAGATGAGGCTGTTTGGGTATTGGAAGATATGTCGCAAAGAAGATTTAGAAGAGTGATGGAGCTTATATCGGCTAAAAAGGCTCAGCGGATTATTGATCAAAAAAAACATCATAGAAACAGCGCTGGAAGATTAATGACAACGGAATTTTTAGCTTTTAATAAAAATAAGAATATCAAAGAAATTTCTGAATACATCCATGACCATCCAAGAATAGATTTTACAAAAGGTATTTTTGTTTTAAATGATCAAAACGAGCTGCAGGGATTTGTGCCGGCTAGAAATATGGTTGTAAATGAAGAAGATGCTGTTTTGAAACAAGTAATGCGGCCGATTTTACATAAAGTCAATGTAGAAACATCCAGAGAAGAAATTATAGATCTTTTTGAAAGATATAAATTATCGGCGCTTCCTGTTGTTGACGACAACAATAGATTGTTAGGTGTTATTGCGCATGAAGATGTTTTAGAGGCTATGGAAGACATGGCGGATGAGACTTTTGCTAAGATAGCCGGAACTAAAGAAGATGTTTCAATGGACGAATCTGTTATTAAACGGTTTGTTTCAAGGGCCCCGTGGTTATTGGTTACTTTAATTGCAGGACTTGTAAATGTAGGCATTATGTCTTCTTTTGCAAAAAAAGAAGGGGCTATTTTGACCTTTGTTTTATTTTTTGTTCCATTGATTACCGGAATGAGCGGAAATATCGGTATTCAATGCAGTACAGTTTTAGTAAGAAGCATAGCAATTGGACTGGTCTCAAAGAAAAGTAGATGGAAATACATCAGAAAAGAATTGATAACAGGTTTTTTTACCGGCGCTATTTTTGGATTTAGTTGTGGTATAATTGTTTATTTAATAGATCTTGTTACAAATACAGGATTAGGAGTGAATCCTTTAGCTTTAGGCAGTATTGTTGGGCTGGGATTAATAGGAGCTTGCTTTACAGGAACTTTTTTAGGGGTTTTTTCTCCTATCTTTTTTGCATCGATCGGAATAGATCCGGCTATTTCTTCCGGTCCTATCGTCGCTGCTTTCAATGATGTTCTTTCGATGACAATTTATTTTATAATTTCATACGGTTTGGGGCTTATATTTTTTGGTTAATAAATACTTGCAATATTGGCAGTATTTTTGATAAAATAATTATTGGTGCTACTTACATATTAGGTATTGTCTAAAATGACGAAAAAAACGACAAACAAGGCCATTAAAGACGTTCTTTTTGGGATAATGAGCGATATTGAAATAAATTACAAAAATAGCCCCAATAAAATTCTTGAAGTTTGGCCGGAGATAATAGGAAAAAAATTAGCCCCTATGACAGAGGTTCTATCTTTTAAAAATAAGATTTTATTTATTAAGGTGAAAAATTCAACTTTGTATAGCATATTATCGCAGCATGAAAAAGATAGGCTTTTAAAAGTTTTACAAAATAAATTTTCAAAGGACGCTATCCGCAATATAATTTTTAAAATAGGATAGCTTAACACTTAAACCAATCGAGAAGGCATGACAACAATGACAAAAGAAAAAAAATATACCGCAAGTTCCATAACGGTATTGGAAGGTCTCCAGGCTGTTAGGGAAAGGCCCGGTATGTATATTGGTGATACAGCAAAATCAGGACTTCATCAACTTGTTTATGAAGTTGTGGACAACTGTATTGACGAAGCTATGGCAGGGCACTGCTCAGAGATTAATGTTGTTTTAAATCAGGACGGGTCTATTACTGTTGAAGACAACGGAAGAGGTATTCCTATCGGACGACATGAAATAGAGTCCAAAAAAAGAAAAAAAGACGTTTCTGCTTTAGAAGTTGTGATGACAACCTTGCATGCCGGAGGAAAATTTGATAAAGATACATACAAAGTTGCAGGTGGTCTGCATGGTGTGGGGGTATCTTGCGTTAATGCCCTTTCTGAAAAATTGGTAGCTCAGGTATTTAAAGATGGGCAATCTTATGAAATGGAATTCTCTAAAGGAAAGGTAGTTAAAAACTTAACTAAAACCGGAGCTACTTCTAAAAAAGGAACGACTATTTCTTTTTGGCCGGATCATTCGATGTTTTCGGTAACAAAATTTGATTACGACACACTTCTACAGAGATTAAGAGAGTTAGCTTTTTTAAATAAAGGTATCAATATTAATTTTATTGATGATACCGATGACAATAGAGATGATGTCAGATTCAATTATGAAGGAGGCCTTGCTTCTTTTGTAGAATATTTAAATGAAGCAAAAGGTGCGTTGTTCCCAACTCCCATATTCTTTTCTGCTGAAAAAGAAGGGCATGACGGCCCTGTTGTGGCAGAAATTGCAATGCAGTGGAACGAGTCCTACACAGAAACTATACATACATATGTAAATAATATTGCAACAAGACAGGGGGGGACTCATTTAACAGGATTCTCAACTGCTTTAACTAGAGTATTGAATAACTACATCAAAAAAAATCAGCTGGCTAAATCGGATAAAGTCTCTATTACCGGAGATGATATGAGAGAGGGGCTTACTGCTGTCATATCAGTGAAAGTTCCAAATCCTCAGTTTGAGGGACAGACAAAACAAAGATTAGGTAATTCTGATGTAGGTTCTATTGTTCAGCAAATAACTGGAGAAGAGCTTACTGTTTACTTTGAAGAAAATCCGCATATTACAAAAATAATAGCTGAAAAAGTATTCACAGCAGCCTTAGCTAGAGAAGCTGCTAAAAAAGCAAGAGAGTTGACCCTTAGAAAAACAGCGATGGACAGCGCAAGACTTCCCGGTAAGTTAACTGATTGTCAAGAGTCAAATCCTGAACTTTGTGAATTATATATTGTTGAGGGAGATTCAGCGGGCGGCTCTGCTAAAATGGGAAGAGACAGAAGATTTCAGGCAATTTTACCTATTCGCGGTAAAATTTTGAACGTGGAAAAGGCGAGGCTTCAAAAGATATTAAAAAATACAGAAGTAGGAGCTATGATATCAGCGTTAGGCTGCGGCATTGGCAAAGATACTTTTGATATAAAAAAACTGAGATACCATAAAGTTATCATTATGACGGATGCCGATGTTGATGGATCTCATATTAGAACTTTACTATTAACATTTTTCTATAGACATATGCCGGCATTGGTTGAGAATAATTATATATACATAGCCCAACCTCCTTTGTATAGGGTTAAAAGGAAAAAGGCCATTAAGTTTATTCATACTGAAAAGGAAATGGATAAATATCTTTTAGAAATGGGCATTTCTGATATTTTGATCAGAAAAGACAAAGAAGAAAATTCTTTGAATACAAAAGAAGTAAAAGATCTTTTGGATGTTACTTTAGAAATAGAGAGTTTAATTTCTACAATAGAAAGAAAAGGAACTCCCTTTAGAGAATTTTTATCAGCTAAAAAAGATGATAATTATCCAAAGTATCAAGTAACAATCGGAGATGAAGTCAGATTTATTTATTCTGAAGAAGATTTAGCTGAGCTTAAAGATGAAAATGAACAGCTTCAACTTCAAAAGCATGAAGAGACTATTCAATCTATGCCGGAAGAAGAAGTGACAGAAGAAATGAAGGAGTTCAAGCCCAAGAGCCTTCCTTTTGTAGAACTATATGATCAAAAAGCATTTGAAAAAGTTATTAAAAAATTATCTATATTTGAGCTGTCTCTAGATAACTATTCCAAAGCAAACGGCAATTTATTTGATATTGTTGAAGAAGGAGATCAGACCACTCCTGTAGCAACCTTGAAAGATCTTATAACCTTTTTAAGGGTAAATGGCAGAAAGGGAATAGAAATACAAAGATATAAAGGTTTAGGTGAGATGAACGCAGACCAGCTTTGGGAGACAACGATGAATCCTGATAAAAGAACCCTGGTAAAGGTTACTCTTCCTGATGCCATAGCGGCAGATCATATGTTTGCTATGCTTATGGGCGAGGAAGTTTCTCCCAGAAGAAGTTTTATTGAACAACATGCGTTGTCGGTTAAAAATTTAGATATTTAAATAATTATAAAAATTAGGAGACATTATGTCTTATACAGAAAATGAAAAAATATTACCTAGAAACGTCGAAGAGGAAATGAAAGAAAGTTATCTTAGATATTCGATGTCAGTAATTATTTCTAGAGCCCTTCCTGATGTACGAGATGGACTGAAGCCTTCTCAAAGAAGAATTCTATATGCTATGAGGCAATTGAACTTATCTCCGGGAGCTAAGCATAGAAAATGTGCAAAGATTTCAGGGGATACCTCAGGGGACTATCATCCCCATGGAGAGCAGGTAATATATCCAACCTTGGTCCGTATGGCCCAAGACTGGAATATGAGATATACTTTAGTGGATGGGCAAGGTAACTTTGGCTCTATTGATGGAGATCCTCCCGCTGCTATGCGTTATACAGAAGCAAGGCTTACTTCGGCTGCTATGCAGTTAATGGAAGATTTAGATAAAGAGACTGTAGATTATTCTCCTAACTATGACGAAACAAAAAAAGAGCCGGATGTTTTTCCTGCAAAATTTCCCAACTTGTTATGCAATGGGTCTTCCGGGATCGCAGTTGGCATGGCAACAAACATACCGCCTCATAATTTAAATGAGCTGATAGATGCGACTTTATTAGTAATGAAAGATCCGCAAACATCTATTGAAGATATTAAAAAAGTTATGCCGGCGCCTGATTTTCCAACAGGTGGTGTTATTTGCGGATATAGAGGAATTAATGAGGCTTTTCATACAGGTAGAGGTAAACTTTTATTAAGAGCTGTTATGTCTGTTGAAGAAAAAGCAAACGGCAGGCAGTTTATTGCGGTTTCTGAAATTCCGTATAACGTGAATAAATCTAGGCTTATTGAACAGATAGCCAATCTTGTAACGGATAAAGCGATAACAGGTATTTCTGATATCAGAGATGATTCAGATAAAGATGGTTTGAAAATTATTTTAGAGCTTAAAAAAGGTGAAATTCCTGATGTTATAATAAATCAGCTTTATAAGTTCAGTGATATGCAGGTTACATTTGGATGCAACATGCTAGCTTTAGATAAAGGGCTTCCTCGTACTATGAACGTCAAGCAGATGATCATAGCTTGGACGGAACATAGAATAGAAGTTATTAGAAAAAGAACACGCTTTGAACTTAATAAGGCAGAAGCAAGAGCCCATATTTTAAAAGGATATTTAAAAGCTTTAGATCATTTGGATGAGGTTGTAAGAATTATCAGAGCAAGCTCCAATAGGGATGCTGCTAAAAAAGAGTTGATGACTAAATATTCTTTTACAGAAAGACAGGCCCATGCTGTTTTAGATTTGAGATTATATCAATTAACTGGAATGGAAAGAGAAAAAATCGAAAAAGAGCATGAAGAGCTTTTGAAGAAAATAGCTCATTATAAAGCTATTTTAGCGTCAGAAGAAATGGTAAAAGATATTATCAGAAATGAGCTTGCTGCTATTCAAAAAACACATAAATCTCCTAGAAAGACAAAAGTAATCGCTGCTGAAGGCGAGTTCAATATGGAAGATTTAATAGCGGACGAACAAGTGGTAATTACAATTTCCGGAGATGATTATGTCAAGAGAATGCCGATAGCTGCATTTAAAGAGCAGAAAAGAGGTGGCACAGGTGTGATCGGAATGGAAATGAGAAAAGAGACCGACATATTAAAAAGTATATATGTCGCCTCTACTCATGATTATCTAATGATCTTCACCAACCTCGGCAGATGTTACTGGTTAAAAGTATGGCAGATACCCGAAACCGGTAGACGTACAAAAGGAAGACCTTTGATTAACCTGTTGCCGTCTGTGCAGAAAGAGGAAAAGATCGCGGCTATTTTAAAAGTAAAATCTTTTGAAGAAAAATCATATATCTTGCTTTCTACTTTAAAAGGAGTTGTCAAGAAAACGGAAGTTTCTTTATACGGCAACATTAGAAAAAAAGGCATAAATGCCATTAATATTGATGAAGGCGATGAGCTAATGGCAGCGCATCTGGTTTATCCGGCTGAGCAGATCATGCTGTTTACTAAAAACGGTATGGCTGTAAGGTTTGATGAGGCTTTAGTCAGAGCTGTTGGAAGAGTAGCCAGAGGTGTAAAAGGAGTAACTCTGAAAGATCCTAATGACAAAGTTGTTTCATGTGTTGTTGTTAAAGGAGATGAAACTATTTTGGTTGTTTGTGAAAATGGATATGGAAAACGCTCGAAAGTGGAATCATTTAGACAGACTAATAGAGGCGGGGTTGGAGTAAGATCAATTCTTACAAGTATTAGAAACGGCTTTGTTGTTGGTGCTTTAAGAGTAACTGATGAAGACGGAGTCTTTTTAATGTCTACGTCCGGTCAGACCTTGAGGATAAATATGCAGGACCTTCGTGTTATGGGAAGATCGACTCAAGGAGTTAGACTGGTAGCATTAAAAGCGGGACATAAGCTTTTAGGTATACAAAAAATTGAAGCTATAAAAGAGTAGAGCTTTGAAAAAGACATTTATTACTTTCGAAGGTGGTGAGGGTGCAGGCAAGACGACCCTCATCGCTAATATTCAAAAAGAGCTATCTAAAAAAAATATTTTATTTGTGGTAACCAGAGAGCCTGGCGGCACTGATTTTGGTGAGCGTGTTAGACAGTTAGTATTAAAAGAAAAAATCACTATCTCTGCTAAAGCAGAGCTTTGTTTATTTTTAGCTTCAAGATCTCAGCATATAGAAGATGTCATCAAGCCTTCTATTAAAGAAGGTAAAATAGTGTTGTGCGACAGATATAATGATTCGTCAATTGCCTATCAAGGGCACGCCAGAGGACTTGGAATTGATGATGTTATTTCTTTTTCTTCTTTTATTATAAAGGATTGTCTGCCTGATTTAACCTTATATTTAGATATAGATCCTAAAACAGGGCTTTCAAGAGTAAAAGAAAGTTTAGACAGAATAGAGTCTGAAACAATTTCTTTTCATGAAAAAATAAGAGAAGGGTTTCATATTTTGGCAAAAAAATTTCCAGATAGAATAAAAATCATGGATGCTTCTCAAAATGAGGAAAAGCTTTTTAAAAACGCTATGAATTATATTGAAAAACTCATAAAATAAGTTTTATGGATTTTGATAATATAATTGGGAACAGTCTTATAAAAACAAAGCTGAAAAATGCTATAGTGCAAAATAAGCTGTCGAATACTTTGTTATTTGCAGGGCCGGAAGGTATAGGGAAGTCTTGTTTTGCAAAAGCCCTGGCCTGCATTTTAATGCATCCTGAAAATGATCCGGACCCTAAAGCTCTTCAAAAAATTGAAAATAATAACCATCCAGATCTTCATATATATGAGGTTGAAGGAAAAACTTCAAAACATTCAATAGCTTCTATCAGGGAATTAATTGATCAAGTATTTATAACGCCGTTTGAAGCGGAAGCTAAAGTTTTTGTAATACAAGACGCTGAAAGAATGCTTCCGACCAGTGCAAACGCTTTATTGAAAACTTTAGAAGAACCTACTTTAGATAGTTATATTATCTTACTATCTAATAAAGCAGACGATATATTGCCTACAATTTTGTCTAGATGTTTTAGATTAAATTTCTCAGCTATTTCAGAAAAAGAAATTGCTTCTTTTTTATTAAAAAAAGAAAGCAAGGATGAAAAAGAAGTAAATGCTATTGCAAAAATTGCAAATGGTTCAATAGGCAAGGCGATCGAGCTTTTTGAGCATCCTGATTACATCAAAAAAAGAAATTATTTTTTAAACATTTTAGCTAAGGAAAATATTTCATCATATGTAGAATTAAGCGATGCTTTAATTAAGCTGGATGAGATCTATTCGCAAGATAGTTTTGCGCAAGATGATAAGTCGAATATTAAGCTTCAAAAAGAAATAGATCTTTTATTAGAAAAGTTAATGTACTGGTTTAGAGATCTGCATATTTTAAAAATAAATGGAGATGAAAAGCATTTGTTTTTTTCAGACAAGATTAATTTATTGAAAAAACAAAACTTAAATAAAATTCCATCCCTGGCAAAAGTATTAGGTTTATTAGAAGAAGTAAAACTTGGTCTTAACAGAAACATAAAACTGAAAGTTGTTTTAGAAAATTTCTTTTTAAAAATCAACTTTGTTTAAGCTAATTTTCCAGACCAGTTAAGTTTAGTTCTTAAAGTTGAGAAATAGTCATGTCTTTTAAGTTTTACAAGCTTAAAATTTTTCTTACTTTTTTTCAGCTTGAAAATGTCTTTTGTTTTCATTTCAAAATGAACCAGGCCGTCAGAGTGAACTTCAATGGGATGTTTGTGCTTAGATAAATATTGTACTTCTATTTCTCTATCGGCTGTTATTACGAAAGGTCTGTTTGAGATAGTATGCGGGCAGATGGGAGTGATTACAAAAGCATCTAGATTGGGACTTAAAATAGGACCTCCTGCAGCAAGAGAATAAGCAGTTGAACCATTGGGAGTCGCAATAATTATTCCGTCTGCGGCAAAGGTGTTTAAATACATGCCGTCGACATATACTGCCAGATCGATAATAGAGTGATTATGTGCTCTGTGAAAAACTATATCATTTGCAGCAAAAACCTTTTTTCCTTTTGAGGTTTCAGCTTCTAGTATGAGCCTATTTTCTATGGTATAGGCTTTTGCTAACAAATCTTTTAAGCTGGCTATAATATCTTCTTCGGGAATATCTGCCATAAAACCTAAATAACCTAGGTTAATACCGATGATAGCCGCATCTAAGTCGCTGTATTTGTGAATAAGCTTTAAAATAGTACCGTCTCCTCCCATGGATATTAAAAATTTGATATCTTTGGGAGCCACAGAAGAAATAGGCTTGATGTTTAATATTTTTGCTTTCTCATCTTCGGAAACAACCTCGATGTTATTTTTTTTCAAAAACTCAGCTATTTCTTTGGCCAGTTCAAAAGACTGGGCTTTTTCTTCATTTGGCAGTAGTGCAATTATCATGATTTACCTTAATATTTTTATGTTCCAGATCAAATTTTTCTAATATATCTTTGCAGATATTATCAGAAGTAAGACCAATTTGCTTAAATAAGTCTTTATTTTGCCCATGCTGAATAAAGGTTTGAGGGATACCGAAATTTAAAACTTTAATGTCGCTATAGTTATTTTGAATTAAAAAATTGTTGAAAATAGATCCGAATCCTGAATTTACTGAGTGTTCCTCTAGGGTAACCACGTATTTGTGCGACGAGAGAAGCTCATAGTACAAATCGATGTTTAGAGGTTTGATAAAAATAGGATCTAATATAGTCGGATTTAATTTGTGTTCTTTTAATTTTTCTTTAATGTCTATTGCCAGTTTATACATATGGCCGATAGGCAAGATCAAAAGATCTTTTCCTTTAGATATTACATCATAAGATAAAAGGTTTATGTTTTTTAAATTGTTTGTATCTTCGGTTGGAAGGTTGGGATATCTTATTGTGACAGGTTGTTTAAATGAAAAGGCTTTATTTAACAAAGATTTTAATATCTCTGCATTTCTGGGCTGAGCAATTATCATATTCGGCATAGCATTTAAAAAGCTTATGTCATAAATACCATGATGGGTCACTCCATCGGGACCTGATATTCCTGCTCTGTCAATCGCAAAAACTATTGGTGTATTTTGAATGCAGACATCATGGAAAATATTGTCAAAAGCTCGCTGTAAAAAAGTGGAATAAATAGACACTATGACTTTATTATTTTTATTTAGTCCAAGACCTCCGGCAAGCGTTACTGCGTGACCTTCTGCAATTCCTACGTCTATACATCTGTTAGGGTGTTTTTCCATAAAGTCGGTTAATGCGGATCCCTGCATCATTGCAGGATTGATAACAACAACGGAGGGATCTTGGTCAGCCATTTCTAAAACATGTTTTCCAAAAACTTTAGGGAAAGTTAAATTTGAGGATTTATGGAATTTACCGGTATGTTTGTCAAAAGGCTTGACTCCGTGATAGCATGTAGGGTTTTCCAAAGCTTTTGACATGCCTTTGCCTTTGGTTGTTAAAACATGGATAATTGCAGGTTTGTTTATTTTTTTTATAGCTTCGAAAGTATCAGCCATTTTTTTGATATCGTGTCCATCTATTGGTCCAATATACGAAAGACCTAAATGTTCAAAAAAGGCGGCTGAACTTACTAAATTTTTAATAGATTCTAAAACGGTTTTGCTCTGAGAGGCTATTGCTTTTCCATACCCCGGAATTTTTGATAAGACTTTCTCAATGTCAGTATACAGCTTGTTTGCTTTGGGATTGTTTAATAATCTGCTTAAAACATTTTTAATATTACCTACATTTTTCGATATGGCCATTTTATTGTCATTTAAGATCACAACAAAATTTTTCAGGTTTTTGTCTATATTGTTAAAACCCTCTAGAGTAAGTCCGCAAGTTAAACTTGCATCTCCTATTATAGGTACTATAAATTCATTTTCATTATTTAGATCCCTGCTTTTAGCAAGACCTAAGCCTAAAGATAAAGCTGTACCGGCATGACCTAAATAAAAATGGTCATGCTTAGATTCTTTAGGATGACAAAAGCCGGATATGCCGTTTAACTGCCTTAAAGAATCAAAGTTTTCAAATCTATTAGTAAGTAGTTTGTGAGCGTATGTTTGATGTGATACATCATAAATAAATTTATCAATAGGAGAGTTGAATGATTTATGCAAAGCTATAGTAAGCTCTACTATTCCTAAATTAGATGCTAAATGTCCTCCATTTAAAGCTAATATGGATATTATCTTTTCTCTTATCTCATCGGATAAGTTGTACAACTGATCAAGAGGTAAGTTTTTAATATCTAAGGGATTTTTAATGTCTTTAAGCTTCATATTTAATTATCGAAAATTTTTTGGTTATCCGGTGAGAAATTTTCTAATTTGGGTTTATCATTTTCAATTTCTACACTACCATTTCTTTGTTTTATTAATATTTCTATTTTTTTCTCTGCACTTGTTAATTTGCTTGAGCATTCTTTAATTAACTTATCTGCTTCTTCAAACAATTCTAAAGAGCTATCTAAAGATGCTTTTCCCTCATTCATTTTCTGCAGGATTTCTTCCAGCCTTTCAAAGGCTTGTTCAAAAGATAAATTTTTCATTTTTTTATAACTTTTTTTGTTTTTGCTAAAATTTTACCATCGTCCAATATAGCAGATATTTCTTCTCCTTCGGCTATATCTTTTGTAGATAGGATAATGGATGATGTTTTTTCATTAAAGAGAATACTATATCCTTTTTTTAAAAGATTTTTTGGATCAATAGCTTTTAAATGGGATATTAGTTTTGTAAATCTTTCTTTTTTGATATCAAAGTAATTTTGATATGTAGTTAATACTCTTTGCTTATAGGTATTTAATTCTATTTTAAATTTTTCTATTTGGCTTATAGGATTAAAGGTGCTTAATTGTTTGGACAATACCAAGAGAAGCTCTTTTTGTTTTATTAGCTTCATTTTGATAGCAGAAAGCATTGACTGCTTCATATCATCTATCATCTGCATTTTATTGCCTAGAAGCATATATGGAGAAGAAAATAGGGGATGATTCTTATAAGAAGATAGTTTAATTTTATATGTTTTGAGCTGATTGGTCAAATTTTTTGAGATTTGCAGTTTATAGTTATTCAAGCTTTCTAATATTGCTTCTTTTTCTTTTATTACAATTTCAGCGGCAGCTGATGGGGTCGGAGCCCTTACATCTGCTATAAAATCTGAAATAGATACATCGGTTTCATGGCCTACAGCCGATATAATAGGTATTTTAGATTCAAAAATAGCCTTAGCTACTATTTCTTCATTAAAGGCCCACAGATCCTCTAAAGATCCGCCTCCTCTACCCAAGATAATTACGTCTACCAAATTATATTTATTGAAATCATAAATAGCCTGAGCTATTTCTTCTTTTGCTCCTTCTCCCTGCACTTTTACGGGGTTCAATATTAAATTAATATTTGAAAACCTTCTTTGCAGTACATTTAAAATATCTTGAATAACAGCGCCTGTCGGAGAGGTGATAATCCCTATTTTTTTAGGTAGAAGTGGCAGTTTTTTTTTGTGCTTTAGGTCCAACCAGCCTTTTTGTTTTAGCTCGTTTTTTAATTCCTGCAGTTTTAAAAGCAGTTCTCCCAGACCTACAAAGCTTAATTTTCTAACAATTATTTGATAACTCCCTCTGGGAGGGTATACACTTAATTCTCCAAATAGTACTACCTTATCCCCATCTTTAGGGATTTGCGATAAACTTTTCGCATTGCCTTTAAACAAAACCGCTGAAAGCTGGGAGCTTGCATCTTTTAAGCTAAAGTAAAAATGCCCTGATGCCTGACTTTTGAAATTGCTTATTTCTCCCTGAACAGAGATATTCAAAAAATTTTTTTCCAATAATGATTTGATAGAATATGTAAGCTGGGATACTGTAAAAACTTTGTTGGATGTTAAATTCTGCATATGTTTTAAACTTTTTTGTTAATTTTAATATTTTATTCTATATTTTACTATGGGTTTTAGCTTGAATTTAGTTTTTTTTTATTTATAATGT
Source organism: Chlamydiales bacterium (assembly GCA_028278035.1). Taxonomy (GTDB): domain Bacteria; phylum Chlamydiota; class Chlamydiia; order Chlamydiales; family SM23-39; genus JANQFC01. The sequence continues at coordinate 209,732 of JANQFC010000027.1, read as the reverse complement.
TATTTTAACTATTTTTATAAAAGGTGCGCTATGCAAAGAAAGCCAATCATTGCCGGTAACTGGAAAATGTACAAAACAACTAAAGAGACCGAGGAGTATATAAAAAATTTACTACCAAAAATAAAAGAAGCTAGAGCTGATGTGTATATAGCTCCGTCATTTTTATCTATATCAATAGCTAAAAAATTAGTTAATGATAATATTAAAATCGGTGCTCAAAATATGCATTTTGAAGATGAAGGGGCTTTTACCGGTGAAGTTTCTGCTAAAATGTTAAAAGATATTTCTGTAGATTTTGTGATATTAGGTCATTCTGAAAGAAGGCAAATTTTTAAAGAAGATGATGCTTTTATTAATAAAAAAGTAATAAAAGCTTTAAAAGAAAATATTCAGCCAATTTTATGTGTTGGGGAAACTCAAGAACAAAGAGACGATAAAAAAACAGAAGAGACTTTAGAAAGACAGGTATTTTTAGGTTTAAAAGATGTTTCAGCAAGTAGTATGAAAAATGTGATTATTGCATATGAGCCTGTATGGGCAATTGGTACAGGAAAGACAGCAACTCCTGAAATTGCAGAAACAGCTCATCTTTTTATAAGAAAAATGCTTATAAAATTATATGATAAAAATATCGCTGATTCTATTCATGTTTTATATGGAGGTTCTGTAAAAGAAGCAAATATTGAAGATTTAATGCAGCAGCATAATATAGACGGGGCATTAATAGGGGGAGCTTCTTTAAAAACAGATAGTTTCAGTAATATTATTAATAAAAGTTAGGGGTATATATGTCGTTTATTTTTTATTTTTTGATTTTTGTTTTTTTATTTGTATGTGCTTTGACAATACTAGTTATATTAATGCAGGAATCAAAATCTATGGGTCTGGGCGCTTCTTTTGGAGGTGATGCCGCAGAGTCCTTGTTTGGTACATCAACAGCTGATGTATTAAAAAAATTCACTTCTTATTTAGTAATTATTTTTGTAGCTTTTTGTGTTTTCTTATCACTTTGGACATCAGCGTTAGGAAGAGCAAAACAAAAATCAATTCCTACTGTTATTGAAGAGGTTCAAGAGTAATGGTCTTGCCTCTAGTATATTACGGTAATCCTCTTCTTAGAAAAAAAAGCGAAGAAATTAAAGAGATTACTAATGATATCAAAAATCTAGTTTTGGAAATGACCAAAACAATGGATGCTAAAAATGGGGTGGGTCTTGCCGCTATTCAAATAGGAAAGCCTATCAGGCTATTTATTATTAGACCGGTTACAGAAGATAGAAACGGAGAGGTAGTTTTAGGGAAAGTTGAAGTTTATATAAATCCCAAAATAACAAATCCTTCCAAAGAAACAGAGAAGCTTGTCGAAGGATGCTTGTCCATTCCAGGTCTTCATATGGACGTTGAAAGGCCTAAGATGATACATATAGAAGCAATAGACTTGAATGGCAAGAAGGTAGCAAAGGATATTTCAGGTTTTAAAGCAAGAGAACTTATGCATGAAAACGATCATTTGAACGGAGTTTTGTTTATAGATCGAATTGCGTCTAATAAAAAAAAAGAGATAGAAAAAGAACTTCGTCAAATCAAAAAAAAATATAACTAAACACTTTGTATTATACCTTGAGGAATTGTGATTCTTGCAAGCTCGTTAAGTTTTTGTATTATTATTTGCATTTCGAGTCTTTTCTTGGAATTTATTTGTAGCATTTGATAAATTAAATATCCAATAGAGTTTTGCGCCTGTGATTCGGGCAGCTAATTTTCTTTAAGATTTACGATCTCTTTAATAGAGTCAACAATACTTAAATCTTCAAACATTATTCTATGCAGTATTGAAAGGCCAAAGATAATTGAGGATAAAATAATTGCGTATAAACATGGTCTAGCTGCCATCTGTTTGTTGCAGTTGTTGTATTTTGGGCAAATCTTTTTCCGGCATTTTTAATGTTTGAAGTATTGAAGAATAATGACATATATTCAAGTGCGGAATAGGAGTTAATAGATTGTTTTTTTTTATTCTCTTCATCATCCAGCCTGCAAGAACAGCCAAAATCAATAATCTCCAGGAAGATTACAGAATAAGAATTTACGGTTTTTGGGATTGCAAGAATTATAACGAAATTAAATATTTGCAATAACTAAGTCTTTTTGAGTAATATGATTTATCCAAAGATTCTTGAAAAGAAAGCTCTTGAATTTTGTTTAGGATGTTCCATATAAAATATTTTTTCAATTAGAGCTTTGCTTACTCTTGGATTGAGATTATTTGTTTTTAAGACCTCTTCATATTGATTTTGTAGGCTGGAAGAAGAACTTAAGACATATTCTCCTAAGATTAAAAAAGCTTTGGCTAAGCCCTGGAATTTTGGATTTTTAAGATTCGTTTCTTTTATTTTATGAGAAAGATTAAAAAAAATGTTTTTTAATCTTGTTGTATTTTGTCGGATTGCTTCGATGGTTTGAATTTGGTCGAGTTTTGTTTGCTTGATGTTCTGACATTTTTGAATTTGATTTGTTAAATTTTTGACTTGATGTAAAATATTATCTGTTTTTTTGCTTGCCATTGATGTTACATTTTTTGCTTTAAATTCTTGTTTTAATCTTTCAAGTCTATCGTAGGATTCATTCAAAACATCGCTTTCTTTTCCATGTTGCACTTGGGTTTGCAAATAGCCGATTGTTTTATTTATTAATTTTATAGCTCTAGATAAAACTGCTGTTGATGCTTTTTGTTTTTGACATAAATTATACGCATGTTCAATAGCTTCGTCATCTACTGACGTGCTATTATTATACAAAACCATATTTTTCAAAGCAAATAAGGCTTGTTGTTTTGGTAGTTCCTGTAATTTAATTACTTCAAACCTTCTTAAAAAGCCTTCATCTGTATCTTCCTGTTGTATTTTTTTTAAGCCTTCATCGGTAGTCGCTGCTATGATATGTATTTTGTTTTCACTTTCTAGTACAGTTTTTAAGTTATTTAATAAGTTTTGTTTTAAAAGTCCATTTTGCGATGCCAAACAATGGATTTCATCAATAAATAAAATTACATTTTCCTCTTTTCCTTTTATTTGAGATAAAATTGACTCTATTCTAGAAAAAGAGAGCCCTTCTGTATGTGAAGCAGGAATGTGCAGAGCCTCAGCGTTGATTTCGAATATTTGCTTTCCTTTGAGTTCGGGATATTTGCCGTCATAGACTTCTTTGGCGAAAGCTTTTAGCAAACAAGATTTGCCTACTCCGGCTTTTGCATGAAATAGGACGCCAAAACTATTCTTATTGCAAGATCCTAAAGAACCGGCTATTTTTTGCATTTCCGCATGCCTTCCAATAATAGGAGCTATTTTTCCTGAAGCAGCAAGAATTGATAGGTTCTTATATGGGCCTTTTAATTTAACTGGAGTTTTAGATAACCAGTTATCAAAAATTTTAATTACACCCAAAGATGCAGATATTAAAGTTCCGGTGCCAATATATGGGATCCACCAAATAGGAGATAGATTTTTTAATAGATGAAAAAAAGATTTTATTTGTTGTATTGGAAATTCAAATATTTTAAAAAAAGTATGCAGTTTATATTGAGCGTCGCTTCTGTTCCAAGGAGGTGGTTCATCAATGCTAAAATCATATGCTCTGATAAAAAGTTCCCAAAAACTATTAAAAAAATTATTAAGTGTAATAAACAAAGTGTTTTTAGTGGCCAGCAGCTTGTCTTTGTTGTACAATAAATCGGATCTATCTGTAATTAAAGCGATATCACCGGCCCTTTTTTTTATTTCTTCCAAATCATCTAAAAGAGACAGATATTCTGACTGCTTGTATTTTAAAAGTTTTTTTATTGAGTCAAAAGATAGTATTTCAAAACAAAAATTTATAAAACTGTTTGGAGGTAATATATTTTTTTCTACAGAAGTTTTTTTTTCTAAATTTTTGTTATATAATAATTCTGTTTTTATAAGCAGCGATATATATGAATTTAGTTGTTTATCCGGCAGGGTCGATAGAAGATTTTGGAATAATAGTTTTGCTTTATAATAATTTCTATTACGTGAGTTTTTGCAAAGGTCAATTGTTAATGAAACAGTTTTATCTAGCCAATGAGGGTTCTTTTGCTCCACCAAAGTTTTAATCTGGCTTATTTCAGTTTGTAAAATATGATTTTGATTCCACCATTTTTTTATTTTTTGCCATTTTGATAAATTATTAGTGTCATATACCATAGAGGGAATATATTGAAAAAGTTGTGGGAGATGGGAGGGTTCAGGTAGTTGGTCAGGAATGTTGGTTGGAAGTTTAATAATTTTACTATTATGAACTATCATTAATTCATTCCTTCATTAAAAGATGAACTTATAGTGTGTTTTAATTCATTGTTTTTTGTCAATTTTAATATAATTAAACATTAATATTTTTTACAGTTTTTATTAAGGTAACTTTTAATTATTATCCGCCTGAAAAATTCTATTATCTCAGTTTCAGAAATCCCTTGAAGAAACGAAGCAGAGCTAACATTTCTGAAGGGTATTTTATCGGCAATATAAGAATATATAGGCATTAAATACTTTCTGTCATTTTCCTGAAATAGAATGAAAATGGATAACCCAGTAAATAAAGGATCTTTGTCAGATAATATTTTAAAAGCTTTTAAAATAATAAAAGTGATTGTTATTTAATAAGATCGATAGATCCTGAAAATCTATCATCACTTTCTGTATGCTGATAAGATACCCGAGCTCTCCAGGAAGATGACAGCATAGTATAAAGATCGATCTTATATTCATTGTATGGAGGCTCGTTTTTTCTGTTCCATCCATGATGGGAGTGAAATTCGCATGTCCAATATGGATTTAATCTAAAATAGGCATGGGATAAAATAGTGTTTCTTTTATCTGACATAGGGGATTCAAGCAGGATTGAGACCTTTCTGGATACGTCTACTATAAAATTATTGTGATTAGACTTGCGGTAGTCATAAGAAGACCTATATCTGAATTCTACTGCAAAAGCTATATCGGAATTAACGGTCCAGCCAAGGCGAAGGTTAGTATAATCTAAAGTATGGGCAAAAAAGTTATAAGCATTGGACGCGTTAAAGTAAACGGAAGGCAAATTCCAGTTAAAGTCTAAATAGATTTTAGGGATTGTTCTTGGGATGAAATTCGAGCCTATAAATATATTGGTATACAAGTCTATATCAAAAGAAGCTAACGGTTTTTCAGGGTTTTTAAGAGAGTATACCTGATTTTTTATTCCGGTCCGAATCAAGTTTAATTTGTTATATCCATCTTGAATACTGAATATATAATATGAGTCTACTTTTGAAGTAGGCCTTGTTATTCCCTGATATTTTAAATAAGGCTCTATTATATGTCTGTGATTTGTGTATTTTCTGTTTAAATCGGTTTTTACAGTTCCGCCGTATAAAAACATTAATAGTTTTTTCGAGTTTTTGGTTGGACTGTCATTAAAATATAACCCTTCGAACCCTACATAGGGAATCAATGACAGGTATTTGGACTTTAAAGGTCTTGATATTTCATTATGGGTTTCTAATCTAGCCGAATTAATATCTTTTAAAGAAGGAGATAACTTATCTGAAAAAGCATAATCTAAATATGAGGCCCTGAAATTATTATACAGTACAATACCTAAACTGTCTGATTTATATGGCTTAATATTTAAATGCGAGGCAGGAAGAGACTGTTTTACTGTATTAAAGCTGTTCACTCTTGGTCTTGCATATAAAATCGCCAAAAGTTGATCTTCTTGATGTCTTATGTTTAATTCGGATTTTTTGGCGGTATTTAACTCAAAGTCATCGCTTTTAAAATCGGAGGGCATTCTAATATCGCTATATTTATCCCAGATAATATCTGCTTTTGTTTTTTCAGAGGGGCTTATAGTTCTATAGACCCCCTGGATTCTATACCTTCTTTTCTTTTCTAAATTATTGGGAACAACATCTGATGCTAGGTAGTTTTTTGTTTCAAATTTTGTTCGGCCGTGTTCAGGATAATATTCTGTTTCTATAGCGCCGCCCCATCCTTTTCTAAGGCGGTATTCTACTCTTCCCCAAAGAGCAAAATCTTCCCATGAATAAAATCTGTAGCGAAGGCTTCCTCTAGGACCGGACGATTTATCCCAATTAACTTTGTATCTAAACAAAGGAGTGCCAAAAAACCTTTTAAGGTTAACTTTAAAAGAAGGTAGCCATAAAGAAGGGAATTTAAAAAATCTAAACCTTACCTTCTTGGCTTCTAAAAGATCTTTTTTTAAGACATTTACTTTTCCTGCATGAATGTCCCATGTGCTATTTGTGTTTTCACATGTTGTAATAAATACATTTTCCACCCTGTAGCTTCCGTCACTTTTCAGCTCTATTTTATCTCCTCCTAAATACCAGGGTGATGTGAAGGTCTTGCCTTCGTAAACAATACCTGTTCTTGTTATGAAATCATATTCCAGTTCATCTCCGACATATACTTTTCCTTTATACTGGATAATCAGATCTCCTTCTGCTTCTATTTTATGGACCGGCTTGTTGTTTTCTTCTCTTTTTATGTATTGTATTGTCTTGGCCTGGATTCTTATATCTTCTCCCTTGATTATACCTCCCTCATGAGTTGTAAGTATGCCGTTTTTATAAGAGGGGTTTCTAAGATCTACAATCAGTTCATGTGATTTATTTTTTTTACCTTTAGGAGCTGTTTTTTTAGTTTTGTCTAATAATTTAGTTCCCTTGTTTATTAAAGTTTGCTTAAAGCCAGAGATAAAAGCTTTTTCATCTTCTGTATGAGCAAATAATGAGATTGTTATCAGCAGAATGAAACAAACTTTTTTCATGAAATTTATAAATTAAATTAAAAGGCCATTATATCAAAAAAGATACTAAAAGTTTAGTTTTTATTCTGTTGCTCTTATTAATAGACCGGCTAATGCATACCTGTTTTTAGGGTTTGTTCTTTTAATAGCGTCAACTAGTATTAAAAGATCTTTTTGGTTTTGTTTAGATGCTAATGCAGTATACATATCAACTAACAGCCTGGATGTTTCTTCATTTGTTAGGCTGTATATGCTTTCCTGTTTGTCTTTTTTGGATTTTACAGGGGCCAGTTGAAGCAACTTGCTTTGATTTTGCTGTATAACCCAAGATTTTACATATTCTTCATAAAGTCCTTCTGTCTTCAATCTATATAATGATAGATTACAGTAGTCCCTGATTAAAGGGGTGTTGGACGAAACAGCTTTGTCTTTTAGAAAATCAATTACATTTTCAGATTTTATGTTTTCTAAAAGGGTAATTAATACAGGAACTAGATCTAATTGATTTTTGTCAAAGATCATATTAGCTAGTTTTAAAAAACTTTTTTCATCTATCTCAACAGCCTGTTTTAAAAAGCTCTCTCTAATAGATAGGGATAAATTTAAATCAACATTCGCTTCTTTTACCTTATGTAGTGATGCAGGCACTGTTTTAAAAGATATGATAGTTCTGCCTATTGTAGCATGAGGCTGAATAGCTAAATCCTTAGTATTGGTAATTAGGATATCTTTTAATACAGGGACACTTCTGCTGTCTTTTCTTCGCAATAGAGCAATAGCTGCATTTATTTTAATAAGATGATTGTTTGATTTAGTAAGTTTATATAAAGTTTCTTGAGAACCTTCTATCTCACCTAAAGTTGCAATAGCAAAAACGCTGTTTGCAGCTTCTTTTTCCAAACCCTTTTTGGCTTCTTGATCTCCTAAAATATAAAGAGCTTTTAAAGCGGCTATTTTTACATTTTCAGCAAAAGAATTTGATAATTTTTTTAATGTATCTATGCTGGATGAGTCTTTTAAAATACCGACTGCATAAGCACAAGCTTCTTTTTCAGCTATATTAGAGCTGATAAATCTTTTTTTGATGAAAGGTAAAAGGTCATCTCTAGAGTAATTTGCTATGTTCAATATTGATTCAATTCTAACATCCGGATTTGGATCATTTAAAAATCTTCTCAGCATTTTTGTTGCATCGTTTGTTCCCAAAAGAGCAAAAAGCTGAGGGAAAAATGGTTTGATAAAAGGGGGGAGCCTTGTCATTAAAGACTCTATTTGACCTAAGGCATTTTTATGTTTTCTTCTTGCCATATGATATGCGGCTTCTAATCTTGTAGGTAAAAAATCCGAGCTCATTGCGCTGTTTAATGACTCATCAATTAAGTCATCATTTAAATTAGCTATAAAGTTTAATGCGATTAACTGGGTCTGCATGTTAGAACTTTTTAGACCTGATCGCAAAATATCTATAGAAGAGTTTGAGCCGGCAAGTCCGGCTCCGAACATTGTTAATTGTTGAACTTCCAAATCTTCATCTTTTGCTCCGTTTTTTAATAATATTAAGGCCATTTTTTGAAGTATCTCAAAATCTAGGGCATTCTCGGCTTTTGACAATTGTAAATATTCATTTAAGGCTCTGTTCGTTTCATTATTATGCATTAAGTATAATGCATGTCTTTTATCCATTTGAGCTTCAGCTGATATTACATTAAGAAGCAAAACACAAAATACTACTAAATAGGTTTTAAAAAATCCCATAAGTCTATACCCACTTTAAACAAAAGGTTTTTGACAGTATTAATAGGAAGTCCCATAACATTATAATAACAGCCCACTATTTGTTTTATTATAATTGAGCCGGCCTCTTGTATGGCATAACCTCCAGCCTTATCTGAAAAATAAAACATTTCATGATATCTTTTCATCTGTTTTTCTGAAATTGGATGAAAAAGTACCTTTGTCTCTTCTGTTTCTTTGTATATTTTATCTTTGTATTTTACGCAAACTCCTGTAAAAACCTGATGCTGGGCATTTGACAAATCTTTAAGGATTAAATAGGCTTCTTTTGCATTTTTCGGCTTTATATAGATCTTATTATTGTAAAATACAATAGTGTCCGCAGTTAAAATCACTGAGTCTTTATATATTGCAGGCAAGGCTAAAGCTTTCTTCTCTGCAATGTCTTGCACATATTGTTTGGGATCTTTAATAAATGGAAATGTTTTTTCATCAAAATTTGATGAAATACATTTAAAAGGATAAGAAAAATAACTTAAAATGGTTTTTCTTCTAGGAGAAGTAGAAGCTAAAATTAATTGTTTTTTCATTTTTTTTTGTTTTGTTATAAAAGTTTTTCGGTTTTTTATTAATTACATCATTCAAAGGAATTCATAGCAAGTCTTGATTGTCAATAGTTTATGTTATAATCTTTTTTTTAATCATATCTTAATTCATTTTTAATGGGAAATATTAAACTTTTTGCTTCAAAAATATATGCAATATGTGTAAATTATCTGGGCATTAAAGATAAAGATTAGTTACACAATCTTAACAAAAACAAACATAAACCCCTAGGAGGTTAGATATATGCCAAATCTTGTAACAGGAGAAGCTCCACAAAAGGTAGCTGCACTTCCAGCAGCAAAACCAGCTGCTGCAGCAAAAGCAGCTCCAAAAGGAGTAGGAACAAAAGCTAGTTCTTCAATGGAATCAGCAGCAAAAACTCCAGCTTATGATTCAGATGAAAGTTGCATTAGCATTACTGGTTTTTTTACAACTGTTGCTAATGCAACTGTAAAAGGAGTTTTATGGCTTCCTAAAACTGTAATCAGTTTAGTAAGAAGCTTTGTTCATTTTGTTTTCTTTTGCAACAAAACTAAAGCTCCAGTATTGACAGAAGGCGAAAAAAAACTTGCAGAAGTAAAGGCTGAAATAGCTACAGTAAAATCAATGTCTAAAGAAGCTTTAGTGAAAAAAGCTGATAGTAAAATACATACAGCTATTGGACAAGTTCAAAATGCGAAAGCAAATGTGCTGGTAAGAATGGTTAGATGGGCTAAAATTCCTTTTACATTCGGAAGAAATTTTGAAGCAATTGGAAAAGCTGCAGCTAAAGCTAATCCAGAACTAGTAAGAATTGAGCTTTTAACAGCTCTTGTAAAAAAAGAATCTCTAATTGAAGCTGAAAACAAAGCTAAAGAGACCAAGAAGAAATAAGTTGAATTTATAAATAAATTTATAACTTTAAAATTAAACCAAGCTATTGCAAAATAGCTTGGTTTTTTTATGCAAGTTTCATAAAAAATACCTTAAAAAAACAACCTATAGTAAAAATCAAAAAAATGAAATTATTTAGATGTTTAAAATTCTAGATATTCAAATACTAAAAAATCGATTTAAATCATTTATTTTTTTTCGATTTTTTTACAGTTCCCTCTAATTTATAATCCACCCATATAGGAGATGACCAGGCAATATGCCCGTCTTCCTGATAAGCTCTTAAATAATAATAAATAAAAGGCGGTTTGTCTTCTTTAAGTTTAATTGATATTTTTGTGATATTTTCAAAATCATCAAAACTAAATTCAAAAGTATCCGTATCCGGACGCATAGTATTTATTACTTCATTATTTCTTAGAATTTCTACTTTTGTAATTTTTTGAGTGCCAATTACAAATCCTGATATAAATCTATTATATACTAAACCTGGTTTTTCAAAGGTAGAAAGCTCAGAGCCTATTGGCTGTTCAGCTATGTACAGACCTACTATTATTTTTGCGCCTGTAGTGGCATAGCATGATCTATTGTACAACGCCTGAAACATTGCATCTCTAGTATGATTTTTTGCAATGATACCAGTAAGACCAGGAGAATACTGTTTTTGATCTGAATCATAAAAAGAAGAATAGACGCCTCTATCATCTAAACCTCCGGCAACAAAGCCGAATCTACATCCTTTTAATAAAGCTTTTTGAATAGAGCCTTCTTCTACTCCTAATTCTGTTTTTTTAGAGCCTTTAATTGGTCTTAAGTTATTTTCTTTTTCAGTGCATTCAGAACAGCCCCAAGCGTTATAGATTTCCACGATCCTTTCATAGTCCTCATTGAAATTTTTGAAGTCATACAGTGTTTCTTTCCCCATTGTAAAACATGGTATGGAAATAAGATCTTTTGGAGTGTAGGTCTTGTAAATTTTAGTAAGAGAATTACTCTTCAAATCGTCTTTTCTTAAAATTGGTTTATTATCTTTTGCAAAGATGAATTGCCTCAAACCTTCTTCTTTCACATCTCCTTTCCACTGCACTCCTAAAAATACAGTAAAACGATCATCTTCATTGAACTCAGAAGTATTAACTGAAGCTTTTTTCCAAAGATCGTTTGGGGTTTCTTTTTCGGTATCAAAATATGATGTTGCATAAAAAGAAATAGCTTTATCATCTCTGAAATGTCTCAAGCAGGAATCTATATTTTTTGTCGTATCGTATCTTTGTGATTCTCCATGCAGAAGACCCCAAAACAAATTTAAATCAGAGTCTTGGAAACATTTTATGGGAGAAGAATAATAAGTTTGATTTGTCTTTAAGTTTTTCAGTTGGATTTTATAAACTCCGGCCTCATTAAAATATAGGCTGGGCAGAGTAATAAAACCTGTTTCCGGAATGAACAATTTCCAGCTTAGATTTTCTCTTAAATGTTTATAACTAAGTTCTATTAATGTATCTTCCGGTGCATTGTTAGTTAAATTTCCAAACTCGTCTTCAAACCTGACAATCACATCGAATCTTTTGTTTCTGCTTACGTAAGAAGGGGTAATGATTTTCAAGAACTTTAATGCATTGCCTTTTACATCAAGGTGAAAAACTTCAGTCTCTTTTTTTTCTTTAGTTATAATGTGAAGATTAAAGAGTTTTTTTCTTTGAACATATTTTTGTGACAGATTTCCTTTTTTTGGATCATTGTCCGGCGATCCTAAGCATATTACAAAATTATCTCCGGCCCTAAGGTTTTGAGAAGAGGTAAATTCAAACTTATCAATGTCAATGTTTTTAGCCTGAATTTTTTTGTTTGCAACTTCAGCCCAGATAATGTTTGATTTTTTTTTAATATTAGATTCCGGAATAGCCCAGTCTGTAGGTTTACCTTCACTTTGAATTTCAAAAATAAATTTTGTTCCTTTCGGAAGGTCATTTGCTGTTGTATAGGAAAATCTATAGTTTCCAAGGCTTCCTGCAATCACTGTATGGGGATCGCAAGTACATATGGATCTGCGCATCAATATCTCCTGATGTATGAAAATTAACAGTATAATAACACAAAATATATTCTATATCAAGAAAGCTTAAGATTCTTTTGTTTTTTTAGTAGGAGTGATTCTAATTTTTTCTATACATCTTTCATTGGAGATCAATACTTCAATAACAAAATCATCTTGAACTATTTTCCATCCTTTTGAAGGAATGGTGCCTGCTTTATGAAATATATAGCCTCCTATAGTTTCATATTCAGGACTATGAGGAATTTGTATATTTAACTGTTCCTCAACATCTATTATGCTCAATTTAGAATCTACTATTACGCTTCCGGACGGTAGCTGCCAGAACTGCTTGTCTTCTTCTAAATCGTATTCATCTTGGATCTCTCCGACCAACTCTTCTAAAACATCTTCAATAGTAACAACGCCTTCTGTTCCTCCATATTCATTTACAATGATGGCCAGGTGTATTTTTTTAGTTCTGAATTCCTGGAGGAGCTTGGAGATTTTTTTGTTTTCGGGAGTGTAAATTACAGGTTTTATTATTTGACTGATCGGTTGGTCTAATAAAGCGGGATCATCTTGAGCTTTTGAATAGACATTTAAAATGTCTTTGTACATTAAAACGCCTATAATATTATCCAGATTATCATGAAAAACCGGAATTCTTGAATAGTTGTCAGATAAAATAAGCCTATTGGCATCTTTGATTTTTGTTGAGTCTTCCAACGAAAAAATGTCGACTCTCGGTATCATGATCTCTCTTGCTACTTTTTCTTTGAATGTTAAAAAAGAGGCTATTATATTTTGATCTTGAGCGGTCAGGATTCGGTTAAGTTCTGAGTCTTTTATCATTTCTATCACTTTATCTTTAGTGATAAAACATCTCTTGGAAAGTTCCTGTACATCTTTTTTGAAAAAGACTTTAGACGCCCATAATATCAAGAATGTAAATGGAGTAAATATTATTAAAAATATTGAGGATATAGTGGCTGTTACTACTAAGGTATATTTGGTCCATTTTCTGGCTATCAATCTCATAATAAAATCTGTTATCATAAAAAATACAACTATTACAAGAGCTATCAACAGAATAAATGGATCATGAGCCTCTACTTTAGGGAACAGCAAGAGCAGAAATAAAAATGCTGCAATGGCATACAGAAGATATAAAATATGTTTGGTTACGCTGATTATTGTATAGAACTTTTCCCATCTACCTTTTAGAAAATACCTAATATATGGCGATTTCTGTAGTAGTTCTTTTACCTCAAATTTCCCCAAACTGAGCAAAGAACAGTTAAAAGCAGTTAAGATATTAGCGCCAACAAAGAAAATGATTAGAAAAATAAGCGTGTATATAAATAAATCTAAGTTTTGCATTTTACAGTAATTTTTTTTCTTTTAGGAGATTCATGCAGGTTTTTTCCTCTTTTCGCATCAAGTCCCTTTCTTTTTTATCAATATCATTATATCCAATTAAATGCAAAAGACCGTGTATGAGATATAGTGTGAGTTCTTCGTATTTGTCTATATTATGTTCTTTTGCAAATTTGACTGCCTCAGCAGCTGAGATGAAAATTTCTCCAAGAATAGAGCGGCCAATTTTTTTATCATCAGGCTTGTCTATTGGAAGGGTAATGCAGTCGGTTGGGGTAGGATCATTAAAAAATAAAAAATGCAGCTCACAAATTTTTGTTTCATCAACAAAATGAATTATTACTTCATCGGTTTTTATTTTTTTGAAATTTAAGACAGCTCTTGCTTGCTTCTGGACAGTGGGTATTGAAATCTCTAAATCTTGTTGCTTATTATAAACGGTTACTATCATTCCATAACAGAAGGCGTTTTAGGAAGGTTGGTTACCTTTTTATTTTCGCCGTCTTTCCATTTGCCCAATTTTCTTAAAACATCGATTCTTTCGTATCTTTTTAAAACGTTTCTTTTTTCTTCTGATTTCGAAGCTTTTCCGTAACTTGGATGTTTTGACATAATTTCTTTACCTTTTTTATTTAACTTTAGCTATAAAAATATTTTGACTACTTAATGCATTTTCATGTACTTTATACCCTTTATTCAAAGCGTCTTTTTTAGGTCCTGTTTTTTTGAAAATACAAGGTTTTCTTTTCTTAGGGTTCATATTTCTTCTTTCTTCCTGCTTTCCCATTCTGGTCATAATATTCTCCATATATAAAATTTAAGTAAATTATAGGAATTTAAGGATATAGAATCAAGTTAGAAAAATATAATGTAAATTAATTATTTAATATTAAGAATTTTTATTCAGGAAATGATTGCACTGCTTAATTAAAATTTTAATTAGGTTTTTAGACTTAAAGTATCGAAGGTGAAAGCTATGCAATTACTTATAGGAAAAAAAATATTTTACGATTCCATTATAAATCTTATTGAAGGAGATAGACGTAGGAAGCTTTTATTATAATGTATCATTATATACAGGGGATTAATTATAAACTTGCTAAAATAATAAGTTTAGTGTTCGCAGGGACCATTTTTCTAAAAATGACACAAGAGTTCTATAAAAAGCTAACTTAATGGCTGATTAAACCTACCGGCAAAGAATTAAGCAACCAGGATCGTTATGACCAGTCTGGGGGTGAAAATTGCAGCGCTATTGCCTCTTGAAAAATATCTAAAATTTCACTTGCCCTTATTGGGTTTTTGGTATGAGTTTGTTTGTTCTGACAAATTACTTCATAGCTTATTTTGGTAGCTTCTGATATTTTCATAAAAATACCTCTATACGTTTTAAATCTTTCAAAAAGAACTTAAATGTTAAAATAAATCAGCTTTTTTACCAAGTCTTTTTAATATCTCTTAAAGATTAAAATAGGAGGGCGTGAGGATAGTACAATTCGTGTGTCTATGAATAATTTTATGCAATATAAGAAAGATAGCTTCATTTAGAGGCTCTTTTCTTCTTCGGTTGTAATACATTTTTCATAAGCTTCTTCTATGTTAAACAGTTTCTCCCTCTAATAGGACAGCTTGTCCAGGTCGAGTTTCAATACTGTGTATATATTCTCTAACAACATTCAGAAGAATGCGGATTCCTTTCAATTTAAAAATGACGGAATTGGAGCATGTAGCATGTATTAATGAGCTTAAATCGAGGAAATACACAATTAAACGCAAGGAAATCACAACAAAAATTGGCCAGACAGGCAATATATCAAGAACGTTTCCATAATTTTCAAAAATAAAGATTTAGAACTTTTAAGGTCTTTTTTAGCTATCTCTTTTTATCTGGATTCTATGAAAAAATCCTGTTGTTTATAGACCTCATATCTTTTTTTTGAAAAAGCTTGTTTAATAGCAGATGTATAATCTTCAAAATCATAAATTATTTTAAAAGACTTATCTACATCAAAAATATCAGAACACAAGTTGAACATATGGGAAGCTTTATTTACATTTTTATCTGATTTGGTGATGACTATATAGTCATCTATCTCAATATCAGATATAACATGAGGTAAAAAACTATAAGATGGCTCTTTCCATAAAAGATTGTCTACAAATCTAAGAGATGCCTCATCCTGCACTTTAATCAAAAGTTTTTCTTTTTGTTCAAAATGATAAATAGATGCTTGAATAATTTTTATAAGCTTGGACCTTATATCCTTGATCTGAAAAAAAATAACTTTATTTATTTTCATCTTTTTTTATCTCTTCCCCGGGGAGTATAAGACCGCATGATACTGTAAATTTTACTGCATCTTCATTAGACATGTCAATTGGATGGATTTTATCTTCAGGCACTAAGACCATATATCCTGATATCGGATGGGGGGCTGTTGGTAAAAAAACGGGTTTTAATTTTTTTCCTGTTTTTTCTTCGCATTCTTTGGGAGTATCGCCAGACTCAAAGCCTACGCAGTACGCACTTTCTGAGGGGAAGGCTACCATTGTTGTATGTTTAAATGCCTTTCTTTCTCCCTGCGTAATAAAAGAGCTCGTTATATCTCTTAAAGACTTGTATATGGATTTTACAAAAGGTATTTTGGAAAGCACTTTGTTTGTCACATTTAAAAGTCCTTTGAAAAAGAACCATCTTGTAAAAAGCCCTAATAAAAAGATGAATCCGCATAATAGCAGTAAAATTATAGTTCTGGCAATGACTTTAACTAGAGTTGGATTTTGGAGTATGGGAAGGGCTTGTTTGAACTGAAGCAGGAAGTTTGTAACCAAGCTTAAAAAAGGAGAGGTAAATAAATCTACAATGAAAATAATGACCAATACAGTCAAGGCTAAAGGAAGCAATATTATAAGGCCTGCTATTAAATATTTTTTCATTTGGCCTCTTGTTGTTCAATTGTTTTGTTATCCGGAGTAATTACACCGCAGGATACGATGTATTTCAAAGCATCTTCAGTTTTCATATCTAAAAAAATCAAATCTTCTTTTTTAAACATCAATAAAAAACCGGTAGTAGGATTCGGTGTTGTTGGTATAAAAACAGATATTAAATCAGTATTTGCAGCTTTTCTGCAGGTCTCTGGAGACGTTCTGCTTACAAAGCCTATGCTGTTTAGGCCTTTATAGGGAAAAGGTGCCATAACAACTTGTTTAAATGAGTTTTTATCAGTTATAAATAGAGTTTTAACTATATCTTGAGTGGTTTTATAGACTTTATTGACAAGAGGTATCTTATGTAAAATTTTATCAGATATTTTCATAAGAGCGTTAAATAAAAACCATCTTCCGAAGAGCCCTAAAAGCAATGTCAATAAAAAAAGACCGATTAATATCAATATTTGAGAACCATATCTCACAATCTGTTCTGATGATAAAATATGAGTATGGATTTCTTGTATTTTGGTTTGGGATAATACTTTTACTACAAAGCCCATAAAAGGCTTTGTTAAAAGATTGACTACAAATATCACGATCAAAACTGTGATAGTCAAAGGCAATAGTATTACAAGACCTGTAATAAAATATTTTTTCATATTTCTCCAATTGTATTAATTTAAATTCTAAAAAGAATGAAATTATTTAGCAAGACTTGTCCAAGAGCTTTGTTGAATTCTAAATCTCCAAGGTTTATCTCTGTATTCTTCAGCATAGTCAATTCCAACTCTTGCAGAAGATATTATATCTGAATTTTTTATTTTGATATTTCTATCTTCTAACCAAATAATATCCTTTAAAAAAGATATTTTATTATGATTTTTATTGATGCCTAAGGCTTTGGTCAAAGAACCTGGTCCTGAAGTTAGAGTTTTGTCCAGCTTTTTTTTATTTCTTCTTTTTAGCATGGTATCAATCCCACAAATAGGTTTTATAGCTCTTATTAAGATAGCATGCGGAATATCTTCGATATTTGTTACGACATTTAATAAAGCATGTATGCCGTAACATAAATAAACATATGCAATTCCTCCTTTTTGAAACATAGCTTCTGTTCTTAAGGTTCTTTTGTTGTTATATGCATGACAGGCCTTATCTTCAGGCCCTATGTAGCTTTCGGTTTCGACTATCATTCCGCCAGTTATGATATTGTCTATCTTGGTAAACAGATATTTACCTAATAGATTTTTGCCAACAGATATCGCGTCTTGATTTAAATAAAAATCTAACTTAAGTTTTGTCATTTTTTGCTTTTATTTTCTATGATATTGAAATATTTTATAAAAATAATCAATTAATTATCATTTAATAATTTTACTGTTTATTTAAAATTTTTTTTAGTCGATATATGGCAAAATTTTGATTTTAATAAACATAAAACCTTAATCATTAGGTTTTTTCTTTGTTTTTTAAGCTTGTATTTTAAATTGCAAATGTAGCATTTAATTTTTATAATTATTGTCGTTTAATTAAAAAAATGATAATAAAAATGACAGTTTCATTAGAAGGTAGAGAATTTCTAAGCCAAATCGAGCGCAATTCTCTTGCAAGAGAGCTTGAAAGTGATGCAATATGTGAAACAATACATGCTGTATTTAAAGAAGTGTTTGGTAAAGATTTTTTTGAAAAAAGACCGGAGTTAAATATATCTACAACCCAGGATCTTAGCACTAGAATCTCCTGTGTTTTGCAAGCCCTTAAAGAAGTTAATTCAAATGTTTCTAAGGATTTTTTGGATGAAAATAAGCCTTTTAAAATTATAGATTACAAAGCAATAGAAACTTATGTTAATACAAAGGCCTTAATTAATTATTGTTTTTTCTGGAGGATTCCTAATTTTACATTAGATTTATTGAATGCTGCGGTACACGGGCACATTGAAATGGCACGGTTAATTTTAGCACATTCAAATGCAGCTCAAATTCCAATTAATGACCACCCTGGATTAGTGCGTTCTTTAAATTGCGCGGTACAAAACAAGAATACTGAAATAGCAATAGCCATTTTGGATTATGATAAGGATAATAATTTCAATTCCAAAAGTTTGAGTATAGTTTTACATAGTGCAATTCTAGAGAACAATTTAATTATATTCAATAGAGTACTGAATCATCCTAATGCAGTATACATATCTGCTAATACAGAAGGGGGTGAGGAGTGCGGTTTGGACCAAGCTTTAGTTTTGGCGGCAATACATAATAAAATTGAAATAGTAACTGCTCTTTTAAACCACCAAAATGCAGATCAAATACGCGTGGCGGGTAGAGTAAATAGTTTAGGCTGTGCTTTGGTTTATGCAGCACGAAATGGAAATATTGAAATAGTACAACGGATTCTGCAACATCCAAACGCTGCTCAAATATTGGAAAATAGTCGAGAAAAATATGACCATGAAAGTTTAATCAAAGCTTTATCTGAGGCGAAAAATGCACAACATCACGATGTAGCACAAAAAATATTAGATTTTATTATAGCTAAACACTTACGATAAACTTGTAAAAATGCTTACTAATAATGGTTCTTTTTTGAAACAAGAAAATAGTGAGATAGTTGTTATTTCTTTCTTTTTTTCTTTGATTTCTTGTTTGCTATTGAATATTTAACTTCTAACATGATTAGATCAATAGAGGTAATGATTACTTCTATAGGAGTAGAAAAAGCATATTTGGTATTTGTATGTCTGCCTGTAAGCATGGATCTTTTTTCGTCATATTCAAAATAGTCAAAATGCATGGATTCCACATGAATAAATCCGTCTAATAAAAAGTCTTGGAGCTCAAAGGCGATACCGAAAGATTTGATCTTGGTGATTTTGGCCGAATATTTTTTATTTGGATTTTTTTTGAAACTTTTTTTAAGAAGCCTTAGTTTTTTTAGCAGTACAGTCTTGCTTTCTGCTTTAAAAGCATTTCTTTCTTTTTCAGAACAGTTTTGAGCAATTTTTTCTATTTCTAAACCTTCTTGTTCTTCTTTGAATAAAATTCTTTGAATTATTAAATCGCTGTATCTTCTGATTGGAGATGTAAAATGAGTATAATGCTCTAGGGCCAGACCAAAATGCCCTATATTGTCAGGTGAATAATATGCGAGTTTCATGCTTCGTATGAAGCTGATCGATAATAATCTTAGATAAACAGAGTCTTTTGCTTCGAAAAATAACTTTTGAATATCTTTTTGAGTAGGATTTGAAGGGACAAAAAAACCAAGTCTTCTGGCTAAATCAAAAAACTCCAGGAAGCTGTCTTTAGAAGGCTCTTCATGAATACGGAAAATTAATGTTTTTCCTTTGTTATCTAAATGTTTAGCGACTATCTCATTTGCTTTTAACATAAATTCTTCAATCATTTGATGAGTGATGTCGTATTTTATGATTTTAATGCCTGTAGGCATTCCGTTTTCGTCTATCTGCACTTTTGCCTCTGGCAGTGCGAAATCTATACTGCCTCTGTCAAAGCGCTGTTTTTTTAATATCAGACAAAGCTCGACCATATGGGTTAATAGTTTTTTCACAGGGGAAGTATTTTTAGAATTTAAAATATTAAGAGCTTGTTCATAGGTAAGCCTTTTTTTGCTTTTAATAAAAGATCTGTGAATCTCATATTTTTTTAAAGTTCCGTCTTTATCTATGTCCATAACAACAGAGACAGTAAGTCTTATCTCGTCAGGCTGCAGACTACATAGCCCTGAAGATAATTTTGTAGGGATCATAGGAATACATCTTCCAGGAAAATAAACGGAGTTAGCTCTTTTTGCAGCTTCTTTATCTAAATTAGAATTAGGCTTTATAAAATGAGCAACATCAGTGATATGAACACCTAGTTTGAATGAGCCGTCTTTATTTTTTTCTAGAGATATAGAATCATCAAAATCTTTTGCATCTACAGGATCAATTGTAACACAAAATAGTTTGGAAAAGTCTTTTCTGTTGTTTAGGTCCTTTTTAGTAATTGTTAATTTGTCGGCTTCTTTCAAAACACTGTTTGGAAATTTATCAGTAATATCAAACTCTTCAATTGCAGCTTCAATATCTTTTGCTGCATCGGATATATGCGATAAATATTTTGTTTTTTCTGCTATTGTATTTTTGTCTTTGTCTTCCCAGTTTTTTACTTTCATCTGGATTCGATCGCCGACATTAAGCTTGTCTTGGGAGTTGACGATAACGGGCCAGTGGGGGCCTAAAAGGGGAACATATGCGACATAATAGCTTTTATATTTTTCTACTATTATTCCCGCTAAGACTTTTTTTTCTCTTTTTAGGATTTTTAAGATTTTGCCTTCTAGACCTTTGAGGGGATTAGGCTTTAACTCTACTTCTACTATATCTTTATCGATTGCATTTTTTATATCATTTTTGGAAATAAATATATCCTGCATAGAACTATCGTCAGGCTCCACAAATCCAAAGCCTCTGGGATTAGTTCTAAGTCTTCCTGTTATCTTTTTTCTTTTCATAGATTTTTCTTTAAATAACTTTTAAAAACATTGGACAAGAGCATCGCTATGGTCATGGGGCCTACTCCTTTGGGTACGGGAGTTATATAAGATGCCAGCTTTTTTACATTTTCGAAATCTACATCTCCAATCATTTTTGTTTTTCCATTTTCTTTTATATGGTTTACCCCAACATCTATTATTACTGCATCTTTCTTTACCATGTCTTTTGTTATGAATTTGGGTTTTCCTATGGCGGCTACTAAAATATCTGCAGATTTGGTTATTTCCTTTAAATTTTTAGAATAGCTGTGAGCTATTGTGACTGTAGCGTTAGCACCGGTATGCTTTTGTAGTAAAATAGCGGCTAAAGGTTTTCCGACTATATTTGACCTGCCTACTATTACCACATGCTTGCCTTCAATATTTATCATGCTTTTTTGAAGTAATATTTTTATACCCAAAGGTGTGCAGGGTAGAAAGCTGCCTTCTATACCTATTAACATTTTTCCGACGTTTATCGGATGGAAGCCGTCTACATCTTTTTCCGGGCTTATTTTTTGGATAACTTTAAAGGGATTTATTTGTTTGGGAAGAGGCATTTGAACTAAAATGCCGTTGGTATTTTTGTCGTGGTTTAACTCTTCAATTTTATCTAATATTTTTTTTTCTTCTAAATTTTCAGGATAATGAATGAGAGTAAATGTTATACCTACTTTTTCACAGGCTCTTTTTTTCATGCGGATGTATGACATAGAGGCAGGGTTATTGCCCACTAAAATAACAGCAAGTGCCGGTTTGATTTTTAAAGATAAGATCTTTTCTTTTAGTTCATCTTTTATTGAAGATGCTATTTTCTTTCCGTCAATTATCATTTATTTAATTCCTTAAGTATTTGATCATGTAAAATAGTATTAGAGGCCAAAAGGGCATTTTTTTCTTGAAGCTTGAAATTATCACCATCTAAAGTTGTGATTTTACCGCCGGCCTCCTCTATTAGTAAATTACCGGCTATACAGTCCCAAGGGCCAAGTCCGGTCTCCCAAAAAGCATCGAACCTGCCGGCTGCAACATAAGCTAGATCGATAGCTGCAGCCCCCATTCTTCTTATTGGAATTCCCAATTGTAATATATTATTAAATCTATCGATACATCTATTTGGATTTTTATAAAAATCATATGCAAAACCGGTAGATAACATAGAAGCTTTCAAATTTTTAGTATTGGTAACGGATAGTTTTGATCCGTTTAAATAGGCTCCTTTATTTTTTTCTGCTATAAATATCTCATTTAAAACAGGTTGGTATACTACGCCTGATAAAGTTGTATTCTTGTCTCTGATCCCTAATGTCACTGCAAACATAGCAATATCATGAGCAAAGTTCACTGTTCCGTCCAATGGATCTATTACCCATTGATATTCATTTTTTGATGAGTCAATCTCACCTTCTTCTTCAGCAAGAATACTATGATCGGGAAATCTTTTTTTTATAAAATCTATAATTATTTTTTCAGAGGCCAGATCATATTCAGTAACTAAGTTATGAATACCTTCTTTATTTGAAATCTTGTATTTAGATCCAAATCCCTTTTTTAAGATTTCACCGGCTTTTAAAGCCGCTTCTACAGCAGTTATCGTGAAAGCCGAAAAATCTTTATTTTGCAAAATGTCCATATAGTCTTAAAGTTTGTCCTTTTAATTTTTTCTATAACTAAAAAGGGCAAAGAAAACCACAAAAATGCGTAAATTCCGTCAAAAACCGGCATTATTAATAGATCGGACAAAGTCCATTTAAAAGAGATAATAACGGTTTTGTCGAATATAAATAAAAATAAAAGATTGAAAATGGAAAACACTATTGAGTACAAGCCTGTAAATATTGATAGATTGACAGGTTTATCGTTGAAAAATCTTTTTTCTCTATATAAAAAACATGAAGCTGATAAATAGCTTAAAGATATAACGCCAAAAGAGCTTGTTGCTAAAACGTCCGAAAAAATGCCGCATAAAATGCTAAGCCATAAAACTTTTACAAAAGAAGAGTTATAAAAAGATATTATCAAAAATGGAGCAAAATAAATTAATTTTAAGAAAAAAAAGGCCGGAAAGAACAACAAACAGAATAAAGCTAGAAAAAAGCTTAGATATATTTGGTATTTTAACTTATTTTTTGTCTGTGCCATTTTAATGCTGTTTTTATGATTGTTTCTAAATCAGAATACCTAGCTTGCCAATTTAAGATGTTTTTTGCTTTTGAGCTGTCTGCAAATAAAACAGGGGGGTCTCCTAATCTTTTTGGTTTATAGGTTATTGGAATTTTAATATTTAAAATAGCTTCAATGTTTTGAATTATCTCTAATACCGAATAACCTTTTTCAGATCCTAAATTGAAAATATCGCTTTGATTATTATTTAAAAGATAGGTTAAGGCCTTCAAATGAGCATCAGCCAGATCTTCTACATGAATATAATCCCTTATTGCTGTTCCATCTTTAGTATCAAAGTCTTTTCCGTAAATGCTTAAGTTATCATAAATATTTAAAGCCGTATCGATAACAAGAGGAATTAAGTGGGTCTCTAATTTATGATCTTCTCCAATTTCTGCATCAAAATCAGCTCCTGCTGCATTAAAATATCTAAGAATTATATACTTTAAGCCATAAGCTTTGTCATAGTCTTTGAGAATTTGTTCGATCATATGTTTGGAACTGCCGTAAGGAGAAATAGGTAAATTAGAATGTTTTTCACAAATCGGAGTATATTTAGGCATGCCGTAAGTTGCGCATGTGCTGGAAAAAATAATATTTTTTACATTGTTTTCCAGCATAGCATTAAGCAAGTTAATAGTTCCTGAGACATTATTGGTATAATACTTTTGGGGATCTTTCATTGATTCGGAGACAATGGCATTAGCTGCAAAATGCATAACAGCGATAGGTTGATACTTTTTAAAAGTTTTGTCCAAGGCTATTTTATCATTTAGATCAGCTTTTACAAAAGGGCCCCATTTAACAAAAGTTTCATATCCTTCTGATAAATTATCCAAACTAATAGGTGTAAATCCATTTTTTTTTAATTTTTTACAGGCATGCGATCCAATATATCCCGCTCCTCCGGTTATCAAAACATTTGTCACTTAATAGGCTCCTTTTGGAAAAAAGATCTTGGGTATCGTTTTAAATATTAATAGTAAATCCATCAAGAATGATTGGCGGTCGATATATTTTTCTTCTATTTCCAAACGCTCTTTTATTGTTATTTCACTTCTTCCGGATATCTGCCAAAGTCCCGTGATTCCCGGTCTTATAGATAGGATTTTTGCCGTTTTAGAGCCGAGATATTTTTTTATCTCAATATGAAATGTTTCTTTAGGTCCAATTAGCACAAAAGGACGGGGACCTACAATACTTAAATCGCCTTTTATAACATTAAAAAATTGAGGTAGTTCGTCTAAAGATGTTTTTCTTAAGAATTTTCCGATAGGGGTAATTCTAGGGTCTTCTTTTAACTTTTGGTATTTTTCCCATTCTTTTTTCAAAGCTATATTTCTATGTAAAATATCATGAAGCTTGTCAGAGGCATTATAATACATCGTTCTAAATTTTATGCATTTTATGATTTTAC
Organism: Chlamydiales bacterium; assembly: GCA_028278035.1. GTDB lineage: Bacteria > Chlamydiota > Chlamydiia > Chlamydiales > SM23-39 > JANQFC01. The sequence goes on along the minus strand of JANQFC010000027.1, from coordinate 185,229 downwards.
CGCCCCTTCCCAATCTCTCACTTATAAAAAATATTGGCCCTTTGGATGAGAGTTTTACAATCAGGGATATAATGAAATAAACAGGAGAGCATAAAACCAAGACTAAAAGGCTAAAGAAAATATCGAATAATCTTTTTAAAGGATTGTGATGCACCGGATAAAGCAAAGTTGTTTTCCTTTTAAAAAACGCCATTTTTTATTTATTCAAATAACAATTCATATTTACTATATCATTTTAATTTAAATACCACAAATATCTAATTAAAAAGTTCTATTGATTAAAAGATCTATCAGTTTTTTTAAAGAGGAATTTTGTAAGTTTAATTTTTCTAAAGTTGTATAAATTTGAGTTTTTATATTACTGAGAATATCTTTTGCTTTTTTCATTCCTAAAATCGATACTGCTGTTGCTTTTTTTTGTTCAATATCTGACAGGGCGGGCTTGCCCAATTTTTTTGAAGAGGACTCTACATCTAAAATATCGTCTTGAATCTGAAAAATAAGACCTAAATCTTCAGCAAAGGATATAAGATCTTTTTTTGTTATATCTTTTGTATTTGCAATAACACACGCAAATTCAATACAAGCTATAAATAAAGATGATGTTTTACTGATGTGCATAAATTTCAATTTTTCAAAATCAAGATTTTTATCGGCAGATTGTAGATCAATCACTTGCCCTGCAAGTAAATGATCAGCTCCTGAATATTTAGATAAAATTTTTATAATTTGTATTTTTTTTGAATCTTCCAGATTCGAATTTGCAAGAACTTCAAAAGCATATGTTAACAAATAGTCTCCTGTTAAAATAGCAAGCCACTCGGGATAGGCCTTGTGGAGGGATGGTTTTCCTCTTCTGAAATCATCATTGTCCATAGAAGGCAGGTCATCGTGTATTAAAGAATATGTATGAATAAGTTCTATTGCACAAGCAGGATCTATGGCTTTTTCGATATCTTCGTTTAAAGCTTCAACTGTAAGCATTACTAAAAGAGGTCTTATTCTTTTGCCTTTCGAGTCTAATGAATATGCAGCTGCTTCAAATAAAGCCTTATAAGCTGTATTTTTTTGAGGAATTAACTTGGTCAATCTATTGTTAATTAATTTTATTTTTTCTTTCATTTTTTAACCAAATGGTCTGGAATTCCAATACCAATATAATTAAAGCCCATTTCTTGCATTTTTTTAGGATGATATTGGTTCCTGCCGTCAAAAATAGCCGGGTGTTTTACTTTTTTTAGTATCGGATTGAAATTAATTAATCTAAATTGTTTCCATTCTGTCAATAAGGCAATGGCATCAGCTCCATTGGCTGCATCATGTTCATTATCGCACCAAATAATGTTTTTATTATCTTCAATAAGTTTTTTTGCATTATCCATAGAAACAGGATCATAAAGCTTTAGTTTTGCTCCTTTTTTTAGAAGATCTTTGATTAAAGTTAATGCCGGAGCTTCCCTCATATCATCAGTGTCCGGCTTAAAGGCCAAACCCCAAACAGCGATGGTCTTATCTTTTACTCCACCTAAGCCGGCAAAATAATCAACTATATTTTTAGTCAGCACTTCTTTTTGTCTGTTGTTAATAGAATCTACCGTTTCTAATAATGAAGCTTTGATTCCTACGTTTTTAGCAGCGTGATATAAAGCTCTTATATCTTTTGGAAAGCAAGACCCTCCATAACCGACTCCTGGATATAAAAAGCTGTATCCAATTCTGGAATCTGAGCCTATTCCTTTTCTAACATTATTTACATTAGCGCCTATCTTTTTACATATCAGGGCTATTTCATTCATAAAAGATATTCTTGTAGCAAGCATTGCATTAGCTGCATATTTGGTCATCTCAGACGATAAAATATCCATTTCTATCACACGGTCCTGTTTGAAGGTAAATCCGTCGTAGATCTGTCTCATTATATTGGAGGCTTTTTTAGTCTCAACTCCAAATACAATTCTGTCTGGCTTCATAAAATCTAAAATAGCAGAACCTTCTTTTAGAAATTCAGGGTTGGAGACCACATCAAATTCAATATTTGTTTTTCTTTTTTTCAACTCTTTTTTAATAATGTCTTTTACCATAAAGGCAGATCCCATGGGACAGGTAGACTTGTTGACGATAACTTTATAGTTATTGATATGTCTGCCAATTTCTTTAGCTACACTTTGAATAAAACCTGTATTGCAGGAGCCGTCTTCTGAAGAGGGGGTTGGAACACAGATAAAACAAGCGTTTGCTTCTTGAACAGAAGCTTTATAATCTAAGGAAAAAAACAGTCTTTTAGCTTTTGTGTTTCTCTTGATGTATTCATCAAGGCCAGGCTCATAGATTGGAATAATTCCTTTTTTTAATTTTTCTATTTTTATTTTATCAATATCCAAACAAGTAACGCCATGTCCCATTTCCGCTAAACAGGCTCCCGTTACTAATCCTACATATCCTGTGCCAATTATCAAAATCTTCATAAATATACTCCTGTAAAAAAGTTATATTAAGCCAGAAAAAGATATTTTTTAGAACTTAAAAAGACTGAAGTGATAATTTTCCGTCTTTTAACAAATAGATTTTATCACAGAGTTTGGCAAGCTCCTGATCATGGGTTGCCACAATTAAGCTTTTATTATGTTTTTTCACAAAATCTACTAAAAGTTTATGGACCATGTTAGAATTGGCATAGTCCAAATTACCGGAGGGCTCATCTGCTATTATTATTTTGGGGTCGTTGCAAAAAGCTCTGGCAATAGCAGCCCTTTGTTTTTCTCCACCGGAGAGTTTTTTAGCAATTAGATTTTTTCTAGTCTCCAGTCCTATTTCTTTTATAAGTTTTTCGGCTCTTTTATATGAAAGACTATTTTGAGAAATGTTTTTTCTGGCAATAGATGCCGGCATCAATATGTTATCTATCAAAGACAAATCTTCTAATAAATTGATCGTTTGAAAAACAAAGCCGATATTTTGATTAATCTGACTAAAGCTTGGATTATTATTATTAATTTTCAAAGATCCCTTGTCATAAGATTCTAGCATTCCTAAAATATGAAGCAGGGTAGTCTTGCCTTCTCCGGAAGCTCCCATGACAGCTACAGCTTCATTTTCATGAAGAGCTATTGATACTTTTTGCAGAACTTTTATGTTTTTTGCAAAGGTCTTTTCGATGTCTTTAGCCTGCAGTACTTTTGTCATTGCGACCTCAAAATGGAAGAGGGTTTAATCCTGCTTGCTTTTATAGCAGGGATAAGTCCTGCTATAATAGATAAAATAGGAGTAAGAACAATAACAAAAACAAGAGCAGTCATACTTAGCTCATTGGGCAGGGAATCTCCGAAAAATGCTGCGTTAAATGCAGCATGGCCCTGTATTTTAGAAAGTAAAGAAACCAGAGCGTCCAGATTTTTTAAAGTAATAACTGCAGCTATTGTTCCAATTATCGAGCTTAAAAAACCGACTATTGCGCCGGACAATCCGAAAATAGATGCTATTGATCTGGAGGAAGCTCCCATAGACCTTAAAATTGCTATTTCTTTTTTTTTGTCATTTACAAGCAGTATCAGCATGGATATAACATTGGAACATGCGGCTATTAAGATTATTACAGCAATCAGGGTAAATAACGTTCTGTCACTTTGAAACTGCTGCAAAAGGTCCTTAGAAAACTCAAAGTCCTTATATGTTGAAATATCAAAAAAACTGGCAATGTTTTCTTTTTCAAAAGCATTTTGTAGTTGGGCTTTAATATTATCTACATTTTTAAAATCGTTATCCCAGATATATATTCCGTTAACAGGAGTCCCATCTGGTGAAAAGGTTTTAGATGATTTGTTAATTGTTCTGGTAACTGCATCAGGAACAATAACGCATCTGGCTCCTATCGGCATAACGCCAGGGTCATAAAATCCTGCAACATATATTGGAATTTTATGTTCTTGCGCAGAAGTGGCTGTTGTCGCTGCAAAGGCAAAAGCGCCTGTATCTCCGATCAAAACACCGCTTTTTTTATAGCTTTTAGGAAGTAATATTCCATATTTTTCTTCTAATATCGGAAGTATTGTTCTACCAAGCTCTGAATAAGCAAAATAAGGGGCATTTGATTTAGAGCCTACTTTACTTAATTGATATGTTAAATTATTATGGTCTTCATCTGTAGGTGTAATTAGAAGAGAGCTTAAGTTAGGATTTTGATCATTTAGGGTCAAAAGATAAGTCATTTGGGTTAAATAACTGATTTTTTGGTCTTGATAGTTGTTTATTTTATTTGAGTTAAGCCTATCTAAAGTAATCCTTAGCAATGCTCCGCTAATTTCATAATCTTGAAATTTAATATCTTTTTTACTTTGCAGGATCTCACATGCTTTTTTTAAGGGGTCTAAAAAATTATTATTTTGATCGTATATAGGTTTAGGGAAGTGACGAGGAATTTCCATATCAACTATTGGATTGTACGGATCAGAAATATTAGAGCTTAATTTTTCTTTAATTGCCTTAGTCTCATAATTGGACCTGCTGGAGATAGAATCAGATAAATAATAATAAGAAGAATAATATTCCTCTGTGGGCGTTATTCTCAAAGGGGCATTTAATGATGTTAGTTTTTTAAGCCAGTTTTTTTCTATTCCAGAGGTTACTGATAAAAACACAATAACCAACCAGACCACTATTGAAATCACAAAAATTGAAACTAATGATATTAAAGAAGAAGATAAAGTCTTTTTTTTAGGAAGAAGATATTTTAAGGCTAGCTTTATCTCAAACATTCAAATAATTATTTTGCTTCTTTATATAATACGTGCTTTCTGATTGTCGGGTCGTACTTTTTCTTTTCTAGTTTTTCTGTAGTATTTTTTTTATTTTTTACTGTCCAGTAGCAGTGAGCGCTCTTCGAGCTTTTTAATTTAATTTTTTCCCTTGCTGTTTTTGCCATTTTAAAACCCTTTTTTTATTAATGTCCTAATAATATAGGATTTTGATGTTTTGGTTCTAGAAAATATTTTTAGATTGATAGGAATCTATCAATAAATAATATTTTTTATGATTTTAAAAGATTTTCTAGATAAAAATTGATGATTTTGGGATATTGTTTTGTCAAAAAGGATATTACATATGACAGCAACATTAACACTTCAAGGAACAATTGAGAGATTGCGATTTGACTATTTAAATTATAAAACAAAAGCCCGACAAACTATCGATCAATTAACCCGATTTTCAATGATAGCTAATGAGCTTTTGAAAGATGTAAATAAGCTGCATGCCGATAGAGCAAGGGTAATACAAAGTTCTGAATTAACCCAATTACTGCAGTTTACTTATACAACCCCACAAATACTAGAAGATATAACGCTGCTCAGAGTAATTATTGATGAGATTCAATTAAATCTGCAGGCAAAAAAATCTTAACCGATATTAATTCTAGTTTTAGCAGAGATATCTAACGGATCTGAAATGTTGTTATATTTATGAAAGGCAAGTCCTGCAATCATGGCAGCATTGTCTAAACTTAACGCGCCTTCGGGAAAGATACAATCAATAGACAAATTTTTATTTTTTATCATATTTCTTAACGTTCTGCTATTGGATACACCACCTCCAAAATAAATAGCTTTTAAACTGTATTTTTCCGAAGCTGTTTTTGCTTTAGATATTAGATCTTCATATACACATTTTTGAAAAGATGCAGCTACATCTTTTTTATCGGTATCTTTTATTAAAATAGGAGAGTCTTTCTTGGATTTATTTCCTTTTACCGTATACAAGACTTTTGTTTTAAGGCCGCTGAATGAAAAATTGAACGGATTATTTTTATCTTTTCCTACATTGAAATCATACCTAACAGCATTACCGTCTTTTGCTAATTTTTCAACAGCGGGCCCGCCTGGATAACCTAGGTCTAACATAGAAGCTACTTTATCAAAGCTTTCTCCAATAGCGTCATCTATTGTCGTTCCTAAAAGCTTATATTCTCCAATACTTTTAATTTTTAAAAGCATGGTATGGCCGCCTGAAATAACAACTCCTAAAGAAGGAAATATATTTTTTTGATTTGTCATCATTGCTGCGTATAAATGCGCTTCAATATGATTGATACCGATAAAAGGCTTGTTTACAGCAAAAGCCAAGGCTTTTGCTGTATTTAAGCCAACTAATAAGGCTCCGATCAAGCCAGGGCCCTGAGCTACTGATATTAGGTCAATATCATCTAGGGTGACGTTTGCCTGTTTTAAAGCTTTGTTAATAACCGGGATCATAACATCAACATGAGATCTGCAGGCAAGCTCAGGAAAAACCCCGCCGTATTCTTTATGAAGATCTATTTGAGAGGAGACAATATTAGATAGGATCCTGCTACCGTCTTCAACAACAGCTGCGGCAGTCTCATCACATGTTGATTCAATACCTAGTACTAACATAAATTTTTTGAATTTTTGGTAAACAGCATAACATAGTTAGTGAATTTAGTCATTTTGTAGTTTTTTTTTCAAAAAAATACTACCTAGTAATCTCCAAATAATCCTGCAGAATAATAACCGCTGCTATCGGATCAACACTTTTAGACCTTTTTTTTCTGGATAATTTCAAATTTTCTTTTAAATGCTGCTCGGCTTCGTAAGATGATAATCTTTCATCAACAAAAACTAATGGGATGCTTATTCTGGTCTTTAAAATATCCGCAAACTTTCTCACTTCTTTTGTCATCTCAGATTCTGAGCCATCAATTAAATAGGGTAAGCCTATAATAATTGTTTCTATTTCTTTTAAATACTCATCGATCTCTTTTAAAAGATGATCAACTGTTTTAACTAATGTTTTTTCTGCCTGAATTGTTTTGCAGGGATAGCAAATAGTTTTACTCATATCTGTAATGGCAATACCTATTCTTTTTTTTCCGTAATCTATTGATAAAAGTCTCATTTCTTTTTGCCTTTTTTAAGCATGGCCTCAACAAAAGCAACAAATAAAGGGTGAGGAGATAAAGGTTTTGATTTAAACTCCGGATGAAACTGGGCCCCTACCATCCATGGATGGTTTTTAATTTCCATGATCTCGCACAGAGTGTTTCCTTGAAGAATTCCTGAAAAGATCACGCCATTTTTTTCATAATCTTCTTTGAATTTATTATTGAACTCAAATCTGTGGCGGTGTCTTTCTGATATTGTTTTTTTCTTATAGGCTTTATAAGCCTTAGTGTTTTGTTTTAATGAGCAGGGATAGGCCCCCAATCTCATTGTTCCTCCTAATTTTTCTATTTGTTTTTGATCTTCCAAAATAGAAATAACAGGATGTTTTGTATCAGCATCTATTTCTGTAGTATTGGCATCTTTATATTTTAAAACATACCTTGCAAATTCAATTGCCATAATCTGCATACCTAAGCAAATTCCGAAATAAGGGATTTTTTTCTCTCTTGCATATTTTGCGCTAAGCACCTTTCCTAAGAAGCCTCTTTCCCCAAAGCCGCCGGGAACTAAATATCCATCGCATCCTTTTAAAGCCTGTGCAACTGAATCTTTTTTTACTATTTTATCGGACTCAAATTTTTTTATTTCTATTTCTGCACTTAAATACGTAGCTGCATGCACCAAAGCTTCGAAAATAGATTTATAAGCATCTTGATGATTAACATATTTGCCGACGATTCCAACCGTTATTTTCTTTTTGGGATTAATAAGCTTTTTGATCATAGCTTCCCATTTTGATAAATTTATAGAGCTGCATTTTAATTTTAATTTTGAGCAGATCATTTTATCTAATTTTTGCTTGTAATAAATCAAAGGTACTTCGTAAATGCTGTGATCTACGTCAACAGCATCTATTACATCATTTTTAGATACATTGCAAAATAAGGATATTTTTTCTTTCAACTCTTCCGATAATTTCTCTTCACATCTACAAAGAATAATATCCGGTGTTATCCCGATTTCTCTTAATACTTGCACTGAATGCTGGGTAGGCTTTGTTTTAACTTCACCGGCCGCTTTGATATAAGGAACATATGTTAGATGTATGTTGATACAGTCACTTGGTCTTTCATTTCTAAACTGTCTAATCGCTTCCAAAAAGGGAAGAGACTCTATGTCACCTACTGTTCCTCCAATCTCAACGAAGACGAGCTCGGTGTTTTTTTCCTGTTTTGCGCAGTCTAAAATTCTTTTTTTTATTTCATCTGTAATGTGGGGGATTACCTGCACTGTTTTACCTAAATAATCTCCCTTTCTTTCTTTTTTTATTACCTTATCATAAATCTGTCCTGTAGTCGCATTTGAAGCCTTGGACAAAGGGGTATTAGAAAATCTATGGTAGTGACCTAGATCCAAATCCGTTTCAGCTCCGTCATCTGTAACATAGACTTCTCCATGCTGAAAGGGGTTCATTGTGCCAGGATCAACATTGATATAAGGGTCTAGTTTCAACATTGATACTTTTATCTTTCTACTTTCTAACAAATAGGCTATGGATGCTGAAGCTAAACCTTTTCCTAAAGATGATACAACTCCGCCTGTGATGAATATATATTTTATTGGCATAATACTTTTTCTACCTTCTTTATATCATCGAAGACATCTACTCCCAAAGGAATATCATCAACGACGGCTACTTTTATTTTATAGCCATTTTCTAATATTTGTAATTGTTCCAAATCTTCTGATTTTTGAAGATTTGATTTTTGCATATTTCTCATATTTAACAAAAACTTTGTTCTGTATGCATAAATTCCTATGTGGTAGTAGTAATCGGTATCTTTATTTTTCGAATAAGGAATCAAGCTTCTTGAAAAATACATTGCATTATTATTTTTATCAAATACGCATTTAACAATATTTTCTGATACGGCTATTTTATAATTGACTTTCGTAACAGCGGTCGATACCTCGGCTGAAGTGTCTTTTGCAAGCATCTTTACTACTGCGTCTATTGTGTTTGCGTTTATTTGGGGGTGATCCCCCTGGATGTTGATAATTATATCAGAGGTCTGCAAATCTTTATTTTTTAAAATAGCATCAATAATTCTATCCGTTCCATTTTGACAATTAACATCTGTCATTAAAGTCTTCGCATTGAACTTATCGGCTTCTTGTTTTATTTTTTTATCATCAGTGGCGATTATCAGATCATCTAAAGCTTTACTTTTCTTGGCATTTTCAAAAGTATGCTGAATTAAGGGTTTATTAAATATTGGATAAAGCAGTTTGCCTGGAAATCTTGTGCTATTATACCTAGAGGGAATAATACCAATAATTTTAGATCTGATATTATTTTTTTGACTATCATTCATATGCATATTAGAATTTTCTAATATGGAAGATATAATTTCAAGAAGCCTTTTTGTTTCATTTTTTTTTCGATTGTGAAAAAATGAAATAAGATAAAAAAAGGTAGAAAATTATGGAAAACTTATCTCTTCTTCAAAAAACACGGCTCAGCTACAAACCAAAGATGCCAAATATCTTGGAAGACATTCAAAGTATCTCTATTGATGTTAAAGAAACAACTATATCCGTATCTGATACTGAAGAACTAAAAAAGATATTTAAAAATACTTTTGGAAAACCGATTGTTGAAATAACAAAAGCTGAGAAAAAAAATTCCAAGCCTCTAAAAGTGGGGGTTGTTTTCTCAGGCGGACAGGCGTCCGGCGGCCATAATGTAATATCCGGACTTTTCGATTCTTTAAAAAAACTAAATGATCAGTCGCAGCTTTTAGGATTTTTAAATGGCCCTTCAGGGATTGTTAATAAAAAACATAAAGAGATAACAAAGAAACTTATTGACGAATATAGAAATATGGGAGGCTTTGATCTAATAGGTTCAGGAAGGACCAAGATTGAAACAGATGATCAGTTAAGATCATCTGTTAATACAGCAAAAGAGCTGGAGTTGGATGGGCTGGTAGTAATAGGAGGGGACGACTCAAATACAAATGCCGCTATTTTAGCTGAATATTTTGTTGCCAATGATTGCAACACAAAAGTGATAGGTGTTCCTAAGACAATTGATGGAGATCTGAAAAATGAACACATTGAAATATCATTTGGATTTGATACTGCCTGCAAAGTTTATTCCGAGTTAATTGGCAACATTGCAAGAGATGCGATTTCTGCTAAAAAGTATTATCACTTCATTAGACTCATGGGAAGATCTGCTTCTCATATAGCTTTAGAATGCGCTTTAAAAACCCATCCCAATGCGGTTTTGATAGCGGAAGAAATTTTAGCCAAGAAAAAAACCTTAACAACAATTACTAAAAAAATAGCAGATATCATTGAAAAAAGAGCCGATAAAAGTTATGGAATAGTATTGATTCCAGAAGGGCTTATTGAATTTATTCCTGAATTTAAACTTTTAATATCCGAGCTAAATAAACTGTTAGCAACAGGAGAGAAAACGGAAAGGGAAATCAATTCTTTAAAATCTTTTAAAGAAAAAACCGATTATATTAAAAAACATTTGTCTAAAGAGTCTTTGAGCTGTTTCGAAATAATTCCGGAGGCTATACAATCCCAGCTCTTATTAGACAGAGATCCTCACGGCAATGTAAAGGTATCTCAAATAGAAACTGAAAAACTTTTGGTGGAAACCGTTAAAAAAGAGCTTAAGCAGAGGTCCTTCAAGAAAAAGTTCAATGCATTGACTCATTTTTTCGGATATGAAGGCAGGGCGGGAATGCCTTCTAACTTTGATGCCAATTACTGTTACTGCTTAGGCTGTACGGCAGCTGCATTGATCAAAGAAAATCTGAGCGGATATATGAGCTGTGTTTATAATTTAAAAGAGGCCCCTAAAAACTGGAAGGTAAAAGGAGTTCCCTTAACTTCTATGATGAATATGGAGACTAGACATGCTAAATCAAAGCCGGTTATTAAAAAAGCTTTAGTAGCCCTTGATTCTCAAGGATTTAAAAAATTATTGAGCAATAGAGATAAATGGGCCAAAGAAGATCATTATTCTTATCCCGGCTCTATTCAGTACTTTGGAGAAGAAAATATAACGGATATTATTTCTATATTGCTAAGCTTGAATAGTTAAGGGTTATTTTAAAGAATTTGTTAAATATTTATTTAAAATTAATAAAATGCTATAATATAACAAAACGATAAAATATAGCATAATTATGAGTTATTTATTTCCAGTAAACCAGACAGATAGAAAAGCTGAGACTGAAAAGTTACCTCCGGTTGAAAAAACAGGGGATGATGAAAAAGACTTTTTGTCTCAAGATAATAAAGAAGAGCTGGAAAAACAATTTAGTGAGATAGAAACAAAGGTAAAAGAGCTCGTAAAAAACAAAAGATTTGTAAAGTCTTTAAAACTTTTCGAAGAAAAAGATCTTAATAAAAATCTTTTAAAAATAAGCGAGTTTGTAGCAGCCTCATGTTTGAAAAGCGAGCTATTGAAAATTGCTAAATCTATATTTGATGTATCATCTGTCGATTCTTTAGAACAAGAAATAGATACAAAAAATCTGACTTTAGCTGATGTATTAGCTAAATTAGTTATTAAACAGGCTGTATCAGATGCAAAACCTACAAAATCTAATGCAAAAATAGGGCAATCCAATCCCTTAGAAGATAAAAATGCAGGATTCTTGGTTCATTTTTGCAAAGGTATAATAAATACAAAAATACAAAATCAAAAAACAACTTTTAAATCTCAAAAGTTGCATAAAAAAGATCTGAGCGGTTATTTAAAAAAATAATCGATATACATTGCAAGAGTAATGCTAATAGATTTTTTCGATTGACTGCTTTGGTTTTTCAGTTTAAAGCCAGTTATATTCTCTTGTAATTTGCTTATGTTATTTTATAATATTAAAATTTTAATTTTATGAAAAATTTATCACCTTAAGTGTGTTTTTTAATATTTTTTATGATATAATAATTTGAACAAAATAAGAATAAAGGTATAAAAATGGCGTCAGCTGTAAGCTCTACTACAACCAAAACAGACCCGGAATCTCTACAATTACTTGTACAAGAGTCTGATAAGGTCAATAATTGGATAATTGCGGGACGTATTTTTATGGGGATCGGCCTTATCGCAGCAATTGCGGCAGGAGGTCTATTTATAGCACATGTTACAGTAGCAGCTGAAACAGCACTGGGAAGCGCTGTAGTAGGTTTGGCCTTAGGGAGCATTGGTCTTGCAATTGGTAAATTATTAACACCAAACTCTGCACACACAGACCGTAGAAGAATCCAAAGACTTCCTGTAGCCGGAATTGAAAATGGGGGTAATAACTGTTTTTTGAACGCTCTTATGCAGATGACTATGAAATCGCCTTTATTAAGACGTTTTTTTAATTCCCGACAATCTTTGCCGGCATTCAAAGATTTTGCAAAGCAGTATGATTTTTGTAAAAATTCAGGGCAGGCTTTAAACGCAGCTTATACTCAAAATATCCGATTAACTCTTAGAGCTCTTCAAAGTGAAGCTATAGAGGAACGTAATTTTAGTTTACATGGGCAAGAAGATGCTATAGAAGCTTTTAATTTAATAAGAAATTCCATCCCCGATGATTTTCTGGGATTGGAAGAGTGTAGGGAAGTTACATTCATTGAAGAAAAAACAGGATGGAGAGAGGGAGAAGCTCCGTTTCAAAAAGTTCTTCCTTATGCAGATTTAGATATTAAGCCTGATCAAACATTCGAAGAAGCTATGAATGAATTTCATACTACAAAACCTGCACCGGTTGAGTATGATGTTGAAAAAATCATTAAAACCCGCGGCTGGATTGATTGGTTAATGAGAAGGCCGTCTGTTGCACAACGTACTAGAGGCACGGAAACAAAACTCACAAAAACAGAAACACAGTATGTAAAGGCGCCGGAAGAAATTTTTGTTCATTTAAAAAGATTTGATTTTCAAAAAAACGCTGCAATAAAAAAACAGGAAGATTATGAAGTACCTGAAGTTTTTACTCTTAAGCAGCATAATCAATTATATCAACTAGACTCTGTTATCAAACACATTGGAAATTCTGCTAGAGACGGTCATTATGTATCTTATATAAATGATAATGGGACTTGGTATTTATGTAATGATTCTTATGTTCAAAAAATATCTGCTAAAGAAGTAGAAAACGCGCTAAAGCAGGGCTATATGTATCACTTTAAAAAAGTAACTGAGCAAGTAGAGTAGTAATATTTATTCGTCTGCTATTTCTTTTTCTATCAAGCTGATTTTTTTCCATTTACCCTGAACAAATCTCAAATAATAAAAAACGCTTAATAATATTGAATATAAAGCAGCGAGCATCCAAGCATACTGAACTGCCAAAGAGAATTTAACGACTATAAAATATACTGGCAAAAGCAAAAACAACCAGACTGAAATAGAGCCTGCAATCAATAAAAACCAAGTATCTCCAGCAGCAGTCAATAGCCCTGCAAATATCCATCTAACCCCCTCAAATAACAAATAAGCAAAAACAAAAAGTAGGGAAATTCTTAAAATAGAATAAAATTCGACACCTGAGCTCGCTTTCCATTTAAAGATCTGACTTTCAATATTTCCCGGTATTAAAAAATCTACAATGATTTTAGGATCTATTATCATTAATATTGAAACGACGGCCATAAATATAACTAAGAGTTTAAGGCTTGCTTTTACCAAAGAATGAACAAGATGTATTCTCTTGGCCCCTATAAAATTACCGGCCAATGCAGAGATACCTCTGGCAATGCCGTCAAAAAAGAACCAAAGCAGAAGTATTATGCTCTGACATATACTGGATACTGTTATATGAAGCTCTCCGATAGTTGTCATCATCATATAAAATAAAGCCCAGCCGAAGATCTCCAGAGCATAATAAATAGCAGGAGGAAACCCTACTTTAAAGCACTTTTTAAAAATAGAATAATGAAACTTGTATTTATTAGTTCCAAAATTTTGCCGGTTTTTCTTTTTTAAAAACAAACATCCTAAGACAACTGTTTGAAAAATAGTTCCTAAGCAGGTCGCAATAGCTGCTCCTTTTATACCCATTTCAGGAATCCAGTCCTTCACTCCGAAAATAAACATCCAGTCGAATAAAATATTTACAAAATTGGCTAAAACGGCAAGGTATATTAAAAACCTTGTTTTACCTCTGCCTACATAAAAACCAGCAAAAGCGTTCATTAAAGGATAAAAGGCCCCGAATATCATTAGATACTTGAAGTAATCGATTTGCAAAGAAGATATGAAAGATTTTGGAAATATAAATTTTCCTCCAAACAAACCAAGAGGCATAAAAAAAGCGATAGAGGCTATAGAAAACCATATCATCTGCCATACTGGAATGCCTATATTTTTGTATTGCCTTGCTCCGTTATATTGAGCTACGAACACCTCCGACATGGCCGTCAGCATTGCGAAGCCTCCCAAAAATGCCCAGGCAAGGGTTCCTGCATTTACAGCTGCATTTAAAGCCTGCAGAGAATATCTCGCTAAGAAACATCTGTCCACAAAGATCATTAACAAAGAAGCTAAAGAAGAGATCATTAAAGGAAGCGATATCGACCAAAGCTCTCTTATACTGCCTTCTGGATATTTAGTAAGAGGTTTTTCCATAAAATTTATGTTGGATATTAATAACCTAATTGTAGTGATTATTATTTCATTTTAGCAAGTAAAAGATATTATTTTCATAAAACTCTTATTAATAAATCTTTATGATTTTAATTAAATTAATTGTTGGTTTTTTATTAGATTTTAGTTGTTAAAAATGTTTTTTTATTATTTTTTTGTAATTAGGAGGGAGATAATAATTAAAATAATAAAATAAAAAATATGAAAGAAAATAATTATCATGAATGTAAAAGAAAAAAAGGCAGATTTCGAAATTTTAATTCCAAATCAAGGGTAAGAAGAACTTTGATGGATTTTTTATTTTGGAAGGTGGGAATCTACAGCTACGATGAAAATTTAATTAGAAGACCGGTAGACTTTGAACATCCGAATAGAGAGCAAAATTTTGATATTCATAAAAATTGGATCTCTTGGATAGGGCACTGTACTTTTTTAATAAATGCTCGTGATTACAATATAATAACAGATCCCATATTCACTCATTCTTGTTCACCAATATCTTTTATAGGGCCCAAAAGAACACATCCGCCCGGCATGCCTATCCATGCTTTGCCTCGGATAGACTATGTGCTTATAAGTCATGATCATTACGATCATTTAGATAGGCAAAGCGTTCTTACGATTAAAAATATTTACCCAAATGCTTTATTCATTGTGCCTGTAGGTCTTAAAAAATGGCTGAAAAAAAGAGGTATTTCTAATGCTATCGAGCTCAACTGGTGGCAAAGTCATGAAGATGAAAATGTTAAAATTCATGCAGTTCCGGCCCAGCATTATTCCGGAAGAAGCTTGTTGGATGGAAATAAAAGGCTTTGGGCAGGATTTGTAATAGAACATAAAAAACTTAATAAGAAAACATATTTCACAGGGGATACGGGATATAATGATATTGACTTTAAGCTAATAGGTGAAAAATTTCAAAAAATTGACTTAAGCTTAATACCTATCGGAACCTATGAACCTAAAAAATTCATGGGTCCGGTTCATATCAGCCCTGTAGAATCGGTCAAAATTCATAAAGACGTGAATTCGAATTTTAGTATAGGAATGCACTGGAAAACATTTAGATTGTCAGATGAGGATTTAAATTTACCGCCGTATGAGTTATACTTAAACTTAATTAAAGAAAATATAAATCCTAAAGATTTTATAGCAATAGAACCCGGTTCATATGTCAATTGGTGAAAAACTTAAATTATTTATAAAAGTAAAAATATATTTGTTTAAAGATAAGATTTTTACGGTTTGTAATTTATATAAAAACAGAAAATTTTTTCTCTTGGATACTCTTTTTTCCATTATTTATTTTTTTATAAATCCTTTTAAAACAGCAAAAAAATTCGCTATAAAAAATAATTTAAAAGATATTTACACATTTGGAGAAACTTCCTATAGAACAATTGCTACAATCTGTAAAGAAGTAAATATTGTTCAAGATGATACTTTTTTAGAATTAGGGTCTGCTCGAGGTAAGATGTGTTTTTTTACATCTCATTTTATAAAATGCAAAACTGTCGGTATAGAATGGATCCCAATATTCATTAAAATTTCAAAATTTTTATCTAAATTATTCTGTCAAAATCTAAAGTTTGTGAAACAAGATTTTTTTAAATATGATTTTGCTGAATATAGTGTTATTTATTTAATGGGAACTTGTCTTGAGGATCGACACATAATTAAACTCTGCAAAAAGTTTTCAAAAATTAAGAAAAATGCAAAGATAATAACTATTAGTTATTCACTTTCCGAGTATGATAAAAGTTTTAAGACTGTAAAAGAATTTAAGGTGTCATTTCCTTGGGGAAATACAAATGCCTACATCAATATTAAAAGAGGATAAATATGAAAAATATTGTACCTATTAAAAAGTTAGAAGATGGAAACGAGATCCCAATGTTAGGACTGGGAACCTGGCAGCAAACAGATGAAAGCAAATGTATAAATACTATTAAAGAAGCTTTAAAAATTGGATATAGACATATTGATACTGCTGATGTATACGGCAATCATAAATACATAGCCAAGGGAATAAAAGACTTTGATCGCTCAAAATTATTTATCACTACCAAATTATGGATTGAACTTCTTGATCCGAAAAAGGTTGAAAGTATCTGTGACCGGTATCTAATGGAACTTGATACAGATTATATTGATTTATTTTTGATCCATTGGCCAAACAGGGGCTCTCCTCTTTTAGACGTGACTTATGAAATGACAAAATTAAAAGAAAAGGGAAAGGTAAAAAGTGTAGGGGTTAGTAATTACACTATCCATCATTTACAGGATCTAATAGATCAAAAACTTCATGTTGCAGTAAACCAAGTTGAATATCATCCTTTTTTAAACCAGGAAGACCTTTTAAAGTTTTGTGAAAAAAATGCAATTGCTGTTACTGCTTACTGTCCTTTGGCAAGAGGCATAATTCTCAAAGATCCCAATATTTTAAATATGGCAAAAAAATACAGGAAATCACCTTCTCAGATATCGCTTAGATGGCTTATTCAAAAAGATATAATAGTTATTCCCAAAGCTTCATCGCATGAACATTTAAAGGAAAATTTTGAAATATTTGATTTTGAAATATCTCAAGAAGACATGCTTGTAATCGACAATATCGGCAAAGTAAAAAGAAAAAGAATAATAGATCCCGATATCGGGGATTTTGATTATTGATTAATTTTGTATAATCTTGTATTCTTCTAGACCTTGTTTATTTGAGGTATTTTTATGGAAGATTTTTTTTTCAAAAAAAATTTTACAACGAAAACCGTAAATATCGGCAAAGTTCAGGTAGGCGGCAATAATCCGGTGCGTATTCAGTCAATGACCGATACGGACACTCTGGATGTGATAAAAACCTCTGAGCAAATAATAAGATTGGCCGATGCTGGTTGCGAAATAGCCAGAATGACAGTTCAGTCTAAAGCTCAGGCTTATGCCTGCGAGAAAATTAAAAACTATTTACTTGCCAAAGGATATGACATTCCTTTAGTAGCTGATATTCATTTTTATCCTATGGCTGCGATTATAGTTGCAGATTTTGTTGAAAAAATTAGAATTAATCCCGGCAACTACGCTGAAAAAAGAGCGCTATTTCAATTCAATAATTTAGATGAAAATATTTATAAAAAAGAACTGGAAATAGTTGAAGAAAAGTTTTTTCCTCTAATTGAAAAACTTAAAAAAAATAAGGTGGCTTTAAGAATAGGAGTTAATCATGGCTCGTTATCTGACCGCATTATGTCAAGATATGGCAACACTGTATCAGGTATGGTACATTCAGCTATAGAATATACAAAAATATGTAGAAAACACAAATTTCATGATATTTTATTTTCTATGAAGTCCAGTTCTACAAAAGTTATGATCGACGCTTACAGATCCTTAGTGAAAGAAATGATAAAATTAAAATGGGATTATCCTCTGCACTTAGGGGTAACAGAAGCGGGGAGCGCTGAAGACGGAAGGATAAAATCAGCGATCGGCATCGGTTCTTTACTAGCAGACGGTATAGGAGATACTATTAGAGTATCTTTAACAGAAGATCCAACAAAAGAGATCAAGCCAGCAAAAGAAATTATAACAGCATGTAAAAGATATAATGACTTTGATTATAAACCAGCAGTATCAATAGATAAAAAGCCTTTATCTTTAGTTGCCTCGCATTATGAAAACAGTCAAAAAAAACCTGATTTTTTAGTAGAAGGCAATAAGATTAAAACAAAAGATGGAGCGCTTGATATATTTTCTATAAATGATAATTTAGAAAACAAAAAAAAATATGTATTAACAGTTAATTCATCAGATGACTGGAACAAAATAGTCAACAAAGTTCCCGAATATATCTTTTTCCAGCCTCAAGTCAATTGCATATTTCAAACAAGAAAATTCATATCATTTTTAAAAGAAAAAAATATAAATATACCTGTAATTTTATATGTAAAATATCCAGTAAAAGCTTCCACTTTGATAGAAGCCTCGATTGATTACGGCTCTTTATTAGTTGATAATCTTATAGATGTTTTATTTATAGATTCAAATGAGGGAGTTAAATTATCTTTTGACATTCTACAGGCCTGCGGGTTGAGACATTCCAAAACTGAGTTCATATCATGTCCAGGATGTGGTAGAACTTTATTTAATCTTCAAAAAGCCACAAAGGAAATTAAAAAAGTTGTTCCTAATATCCCTGGTCTAAAAATTGCTATAATGGGCTGTATAGTAAACGGCCCTGGAGAAATGCAAGATGCTGATTTTGGATATGTTGGTGCCGGTAAAGATAAGGTGGATTTATATGTTCAAAAAAAGTGTATTATGAAAAATATTTCCGCTCAGAAAGCTTTAAAGGAATTATTATTATTAATTAATAAACGCACCACAAATTAATGTATCTTTAATTGGATTTTATCTATAATACACCCATCTAAAAAAAATATTTTTTATATAAAATATGGCTGTAGAAATTCGCTCTGACAAAATATTTTACGATAGGCTTGTCTTTAATAAGGCTAATAACTTTAGCATTGCAAATGCTACAAGAGAAAGAGCTCTTTTTGTTCTTGGTCTTTCTTCTAAAAGCTATCTGGAAGAAAACAAGAAAACAACCTCTTTTTTTAAAGCTTATCTGATATCTCAGATAGGCTCAAAAAGACTTGCCAGAATTTCTCAAAAAATGAATTTGGATTTTGATAAAAAAATAAAAAATAAAAGCCCTCTTACATCTAGAGATATAATAAAAATAAGACTGGCTATTCAGGATGTAAATATCGCAGATATTCAAGATTTGTTAGATCAAGCTAAAGCAAAAGAACCTATTGAAGGTTTAAACCTTGAGCTATATAAAAAACTGCAGAAAGCCGATACTGTTGAAGATTTAGATCAAATTACTTTTGATCACCTGTATAAATTTTTAGGTTCTTTTTTATCTACTAAAGTGACATACAAAAAAATATCAGAAGAAATCTCGGGAAAGCCTACTCAAGTGCTTGCCAGATTTGTTTACGATTATGTGTTGTCAATCATGGAAAGACTTCAGCTTTGCGAAGATAATGGTCAATATTCCCGAAAAGGCTTTTATGAAAAACTTGCCAAAGTAATAGCAAACAGATTAATGACAGTAGGTACTGTTATCAAAGCTTATAATTCTTTAACAGGCAAACCTAATTATTATCGAGTGGCAGCAAGGCTGGTTACGGCAAAAGGCTGTATTAGTTATGTATTTATACCTGCGACAAAAGATATGACAGATTTAGAGAAAATAAGGGTGTTCAGAGGATCCGGGCTTAAAGTTGCGGATATAGACACTCTATCATATTATATAACTGATTTGGAAAAGGATCTTGGTAAAAGCGCGTTTTTATCTCAGGAAAAATACGAAGAAGAAATTCAAAAACTAGGTTTTGTTCATACAGAGATCGGCTATAGCTTAGGAGGATGCATTGCTCAATATAGAGCTGCTTATCATCCTACTGTTAATAAAGTCTATCTTTTTAATGCGCCCGGCATTCCCAAACACGTGTTAGACAAATTTAATGAAAGGACAGATCCGTTTAAAATTCATGTAAGAAGAACAACTCAGGATATTGTAGATAAATCAGGCTGTTATCATTTGGGCTATCAAGCGCCGGATAATGTGATAATTCATTACTCAAGATTTATAAAACAAGTAAAAAGCAAGATTCATCCACACAGCATTGTCTTTGCAAGATTCAAAGGCAAAATGGCAGTATGCACAGGAGATATAACAAAAGACTTTAATAATTACGAAAGATCTTATGTCGAAAAAACAAGAATAATTCTCGGAACATTCCTTCTGGCTCCAATTTTCAGATTAATAAGACTTGTGGTTAGAGCTATATTTTCTTCTAATGCCCAAAGAATGCAGGGATTATATATCGAACATTTTAAAAACAATAAATGGCAATATAAGTTTATCAATTAACATTGACATTTAGGACAAAAATAAGAGCTTCTTTGAGCTATTTTAATATTTTTGATCAAAGACTTGCACATTTTGCATTTTCCATTTTTTTTGCCATGAACCAAAAGATGATTTTGATTATTGCCCCTATTCTCATGAATAGATGAGAAATTTGCTCTTGAAGAGCCTAGTGTTGTTCCTTTATTTTTTATACCGTCGGACAAAACTTTTTTAATGGAGGCAAAAAGAACCTTAAGTTCTTTATTAGAAAATATATCAGATGATTTAGCAGGATGTATTTTCGCTAAATACAAAGCTTCGTTAACGTAGATATTGCCAATTCCGGAAATAATTGATTGATCTAAAAGTAAGAACTTGATGTTTTTGTTTTTTGTTGAAATAGCTTTTTGAAAATCGGCAAATGACATCTCAAAAGGATCCTTGCCGGTATTTTTAAAAAAATCATCTAAATCATTAAATAAATAGATTTTTCCAAATTTTCTGGGATCATAATATATAAGTTTTTTATCGTTATCTAAATGCAAAATTAAATGCTCGTGCTTTTGTCTTTTATAATTTTTATTTTTTAAAAAAACATGCCCCGTCATTTTGAAGTGTAGAGCCAGAAAATATTTAGTTGTTTGAAAAACTAAATATTTCCCTTTTCTAAAAACATCTAAAATTTCCTGATTTAATGATTTAGATAGATTCCAAGACTTTTTTCCAATGACCTTGGAATCTAAAATATCTACAGATATAAATTTACACCCTATTATACCCGCACTTTTTAAATCATTTTTTACCGTTTCTATCTCCGCTAGTTCGGGCATAAAGTTTACTCAGTCGGCTGAGCTTGAGCTGGTTCTCTATTTCGACCTAAAAGTTTTTTTAAAAGATTTCCTTGCATTTGCATAAAAGTATCTACCAGTTGATCTGTAAACATTTCGTGATGCATTATAAAAACTCTATCAATTAACATCACAGACGCTCCTGCTATTAATCCGGCAGCAAAAGAATTTATCAATGCAATAAATAAGGCTACTATTTTTACTGCAATAGAATAGGTTAATGCCTTCGGCGGATTGTCCATAATAGTCGCAGTAGGATCTAACCAGCAAGCTTTAAAATATCTTCCCAAACCTCCTGCTGTTAGGTGTTCTTGTTCTACAGGTGCCGCTGCGGGTTGAACCGGTGCGGCCCCTGCTGGCTCTATTACTGGCATACTGACCTCCTTTTTTTTAGTAGAAGATAGGATCTTGATTAAAAGGTTTTTTTTCAAGGAAAAAATTAATTGAAAAATTCCTTTTTTAAGCCTAAGCAAAAGCAGGTTAAACTTTGGGGGATATTTTTTATAAATTTACCGGCAAAAACACCAGCTGCGAAGCCTGTTCTTTGGGGATTTTCATTCACTAGTTTATGGGCTACCGCAAACAAGGGCTGTTCTATATTATCTAAATTCCATTTTATTTCTTTAACAGCTCGATCGTACATATGATTTATAATTACAAAATCTGTATAAAATGAGTAGGCTAGTAATGATGATCCGATCAAACCTGAATAGATGTTACTAAAAAAAACTAATGCTAAAATAGATAAAATCTTTACTGCTAAAGAATATAGTGCCATTTCTCTTGGACTGCTTTCTGCAAAAGAAGATGAATGTAAAAAAAAGTTTTTAGAAAAATTTAAAACTGCACAAATTTTCATAAAACAATTATTTTTTTAGAAAAACCATATATTTGTTTTATTATTAGTGCCAGAAAAAAATAATTTTAAAAATTTAACATCGATTATTTTTTTCTAAGATGTTAATATTTTTATAAAAAATTAAAAAGAAGAAGCCTCATGCAAAAGCCAAAATATGATCATCAAAAAATCGAAAAAAAATGGCAGAAATATTGGAAAGAAAATAAAACTTTCAAAGCTAGAAAAGATACTTCCAAAGAAAAGTTTTATGTTCTTGATATGTTTCCGTATCCGTCAGGAGCGGGACTGCATGTCGGTCATGTTACCGGATATACCGGAACCGATATTATTGCCAGATATATGAGGCAAAAGGGACTTAACGTACTTCACCCAATGGGCTGGGACAGTTTCGGTCTTCCGGCCGAACAATACGCTATTAGGACAGGAACCCATCCGGCCATTACTACTCAAAAAAACATTGATACATATAAAAGGCAGCTGTCCTCTTTAGGTTTTAGTTATGACTGGGATAGAGAGCTTGCTACATCCGATCCTAAATATTACAAATGGACTCAATGGATCTTTACCAAGCTTTATGAAAAGGGCCTGGCATATGAAGCAGAAATCAATGTAAATTATTGTCCTGCGCTAGGAACAGTGTTAGCAAATGAAGAAGTTGAAAACGGCAAATCTAAAGAAGGAAGCTATCCTGTAGAAAAAAGACCTCTAAGACAGTGGGTCTTAAAAATAACAAAATATGCAGATAGATTGATCGAAGATTTGGATTTGGTGGACTGGCCAGAGAACTTAAAAAAACTGCAGATTAACTGGATTGGAAAATCTATTGGGGCAAAAGTTTATTTTAAAGAAGAAAAAAGCAATACTGATATAGAAGTTTTTACTACAAGACCTGATACATTATTTGGAGTAACTTACTTGGTGTTGTCCCCCGAGCATCCGCTTGTAGACAAAATTACAGCTGAAGATCGGCAAAAAGCTGTTAAAAAATATAAAAAGGAAAGTCTTGAAAAAACAGATATTGAAAGATCTGATGCTACTAAGGAAAAAACAGGGGTATTTACCGGCGCATATGCAATAAACCCAGTCCATCACAAGAAAATTCCTATCTGGATATCAGATTATGTGCTTATGGGATACGGAACCGGTTCTATTATGGCTGTACCGGCTCATGATGAAAGAGACTTTGACTTTGCAAAAAAATATAATATCCCTGTGGTTTGCGTATATGATCCTGACCTTTCCAATGTAGAAACAGACATTCCCTTAAAGCAGTTAAAAGAAGAAGTCTTATCGGGAAACAGGTGCTGGTCTGAAGAGGGCAGATGTATATCTTCTTCTAATGATGATATTTCACTAAATGGTCTTAATATTGAAAAAGCAAAAGAAAAAATCATTAAATGGCTGGAAAATAATAAAATCGGCAAACAGTTCATTTCTTATAAATTAAGAGACTGGCTTTTTTCCAGACAAAGATATTGGGGAGAGCCTATTCCTATTTTGCATTTCGAGGACGGAACAAAAAGAGTTTTGGATTTGGATGAGCTTCCTTTAGTTCCTCCAGATCTGAAAGACTACAAACCATCAGAAGAAGGTAATAGTCCTCTTGCAAAATTAACAGACTGGATTGAACTGACTGACAAAAAAACAAATAAAAAAGCAACAAGAGAAATAAATACAATGCCGCAATGGGCAGGCTCCTGCTGGTATTATTTAAGATTTATAGACCCTTTAAATGAAAAAGAAGCCTGGAACAAAGACTTAGAAAATTACTGGATGCCGGTTGATTTATATGTAGGTGGGGCTGAACATGCTGTTCTTCATTTATTATACGCAAGATTTTGGCATAAGGTGCTATATGATTTAAAGCTGGTTCATACAAAAGAACCGTTCCAAAAATACCGATATCAGGGAATAGTCACCGCACCTTCTTATAAACTAAAAACAGGAGGATATGTTTCTCACGAGGATATAGAAAAAAAATCATCCAAGTTTACCTACAAGGGTAAAGAAGTCACTGAGCAAATAGAAAAAATGTCCAAATCTAAGCTCAATGGGGTAACACCTGATGATATTATCGAGGAATATGGAGCTGATGCTCTTCGTTTATACGAAATGTTCATGGGACCTTTTGATAGAGAAAAGGTATGGAACTACGATGCTGTAAGTGGTTGCAAAAGGTTTTTAAATAGATTTTTTGATATGGCAAACTCAGAAAAAATCTGCGAAGAAGACTCAGAAAAAGGCCTAAGGCTTGCTTCAAAATTAGTTGATACCTGCACAAAAGAAATAGAAACCATGCAGTACAATACAGTGATTGCCCATATGATGGAATTTATCAATGATTTTACCAAATTAGATAAATACCCGAAAAAGGCTGTTGAAATGGCGGTTCAAGTTTTAAATCCTTTAGCTCCACATATTACAGAAGAGCTGTGGCAAACTTTGGGCCATACAAATACTTTAGCTTACGAACCTCTTCCTAAAATCAACAAGAAATACTTAGTTGAAGACACTTTAACTTACATTATTCAGGTAAACGGTAAATTACGCGCCAGACTTGAGCTACCAAAAGATACAACAAAAGAAGATCTTATCAAAATAGCAAAAGAAAATCCTCAGGTAAACAAGCATTTGGATAAAGAAATTATAAAAACGATATTTGTACCAGGAAGACTTTTGAATATCGTTGTAAAAAAATAAGTTGTAAAATGTCCTTTTTTTATGATCTTTGTTTATTTCTTTTTGTAATAATATATTTTCCTAAATTCTTGTATGAGTCAGTGTTCTTAAAAAAGAAAAGATCCGATCTTTTAAAACGCTTTGGCGTAAAAAAATATAAATTCAACATCGAAAATAAAACACCTGTTATTTGGATCCATGCAGTATCATTGGGAGAAACTAAGGCATCTGCATCTTTAATAGAAAAATTAAAAATAAGATATCCTAACTCCTTTATTATTGTATCAAATATAACTGACACAGGGCACATAGAGGCTAAGAAAAATCAAAAAATAGATCAATGCATTTTTATGCCTTTTGATTTTTCGTTTATTCAAAAACATCTCCTAAAACAAGTAAGCCCAGATATCACAATTATTATAGAAACTGATCTTTGGTATAATTTCTTGAAGTATTCTAAAAAATACGGCTCTAAAATTTATCTGGTAAGCGCCAAGATATCCAAGAGATCAAAAAACAGGTTTAAAAAAGTATCTTTTTTTACCAAAAAGCTGTTTTCTTATTTTGATAAAATATTAACTCAAAATAAGTTTTACAGCAAAAGTTTTGAAGAGCTAAAGATTTCTAAAGACAAAATTTTAATTTCTGGAAACTTAAAGTTTTCAGTAAAACCAAAATTGATAACGTCTAAGGAAAAGGAAAAGTGGATCAAAACTCTAAAACTGGAAAACAGCAAAGTTATAACAATAGCATCCACTCACCACCCGGAAGAAAAACTAATTTTAGCAGAAACGGCTCAAATTTTAAAAAACTTTCCAAAAATGAAGATTCTTATGGCACCTCGGCATCCAGAGCGTTTTTCAGCTGTTTTAGAGCTTTTGAAAACAAGTTCTTTTAAAATTGGAACTTATTCAAACAGACATAAACTTGAAGGCACAGAAAATATTATCTTAATTGATGAAATGGGCCTTTTAAATCAAATATATCAATTAAGTGATATTGCAATAGTCGGCGGAAGCTTTGTTGACAGGGTAGGGGGACATAATATTTTAGAGCCCGCTTATTTGGATACTTTTGTTCTTTTCGGACCTTTTATGAATACCCAGGCTGATATGGTTGAAAAAATCCATTATTTTCAATTAGGCAAAAAGGTGTTTTTATCCGACATACCCAATGCAATTAACAACTATTATTCCATGCAAAATAAAAGATTTAATTTTGAAATATTAAAAAAAGATACCCAAGACATCACAGACAAAACACTAAATCTTTTAAAAGCAAACGATCCTTAACCTAAGATCGGTAGAAAAATTCAATAGACTTTAATTTGCAAAAATTTATATTGTAATTTATTATAATCATACAAAATGGTCTAAATTTAATGAATAAAGTCATAAGAGATAAGATCGGTATTTTTACTCTTACAATGATTACTGCAGCATTTACGATGACCGTGCGTAATCTTCCGACCCTTGCCCAAACCGGGCTAAATGCAATTTTTTTCTGTTTGATAGTTGCTTTAGGTTTTGCTATTCCAGTAGCCTTAGTATCTGCTGAACTTTCTACAGGTTGGCCAGAAGAAGGAGGAGTGTATGTTTGGGTAAAAAAAGCTTTTGGTGAAAAATGGGGATTTTTAGCTATATGGCTTCAATGGATTGAAAATGTTGTATGGTTTCCAACAGCATTGTCATTTTTGGGAGGTGCCCTTGCTTATATATTTTTCCCTGAAATTGTTGACAATAAATTTTATTTAATTATTTGTATATTGGTTCTATTTTGGGGTACCACTCTTTTAAATCTATTAGGAATGCGAATCTCTGGCCTTATTAGTACTTTAGGAGTAATATTTGGAGTGTTTATTCCAGGAATATCTATTATCTTATTAGCTATTATATTTCTTTTACAAGGAAATCAAATTCATCTCGATCTTACTTCTATAAGTCATAATTGGATACCTGATATGACAAAAATTGAAAACCTTACAATTCTTGTTGGGTTTGTGTTCGCTTTCAATGGCCTTGAGGCATCTGCTGTTCACGCACATGATGTGAAAAAACCAAAAAGAAATTATCCAATTGCCATATTTTTAATGGCTGCTATTCTTTTTATTTTAAACACTCTAGGTTCATTTTCTATTTCTCTAGTTATACCGCAGCAAGAAATTTCTTTAGTCTCTGGCGTTATGGAGGCTTTTAGTATTTTTCTTAATAATTTTCATTTAAACTGGTTAATTAAAATTTTTGCATTTTTAGTAATAATAGGAAGTCTAGGTCAATTAAGTACTTGGATTGTTGGACCTACTATGGGATTATTAGCAACATCTGAATCCGGAGATCTTCCTCCTATTTTTCACAAAACCACTAAACATGGTATGCCCTTCTCTATTTTGATAGGGCAAGGCTTTATTGTAACACTTTTGTGCCTGATGTTTTTATTTATGCCTACTATAAACAGTTCCTATTGGATTTTATTAACTTTAACATCTATTTTATACCTTATTATGTACATACTGATGTTTGCTGCCGCTATTTATTTAAGGTATGCTGCGCCGAAAGTAGAAAGAACTTATAAAATTCCCGGTGGAAAGTTCGGTATGTGGATAATTGCTGGGATTGGATTTTTATTTTGTCTAGGAACTCTTTTTGTTGCATATTTTCCTCCTGCACAGTTTTCTGTTGGAAACATCATTTTTTATGAGTCTTTTTTAATTCTCGGAACTATTTTAATGATAGCCGTTCCTCTAATAATCTATTATTATAGAAAACCTCATTGGAAAATCAAAAAACAAGATAAAATATTGAAATAAATTATTCAAAAATTATGAAAAAAGCTGAAATAATAGAAAATCTGAGAAACACTGCAATCAAAATAAGAGAACATTCAAAAAAAACAAATAAAAAGAGAAAATTTAATTTATCTGAAATAGTAAAGCATGAAATTCGGCAAGGATATCTCGAAGACAAAATTGTAGAACGTCTTGTTATATTTTTAACGGGCTCAGGTTGTGGTAATGTTATTAAAAATGGGGGCTGCACGTTTTGCGGGTTTTACAACGCTACTAATTTTAATAATAAAATATCTGACAATAATTACTTATTACAATTTAAAAAGACTATAGCTAATAAAGGACATTATCCTATTGTTTCTATTTATAATGATGGCAGCTTACTTTGTAACGAAGAAATTTCTTTCAATATCTTAAAAAAGATATTATCTATTCTAGAAAAAATGCCCTCAGTAAAAAAAGTGGTTTTAGAATCAAAAATAAATGACATAAGTGAAAAAAAAATATGTGAAATAAGAAAAATTTACTCAAAAAGCTTAGAAATAGCTATCGGCTTCGAATCGGCCAATGCTATTGTAAGAGATTTTTGCATCAATAAAAGTTTTTCTCAAAAATCATTTAAAGTATGTGTTGACTTAAGTAAACGATATGATATCGATATTATTCCCTTATTAATTTTAAAACCTCCTTTTCTAAGTGAGCAAGAAGCTATTAATGATTATATTGCTAGTTTAAAATACCTAGAACAATTTAGGCTAAAACGAATTGATATGGAAATAGCTACTGTGCAAAAAGGTACTATAGTTCATCTATTATGGCAAAATAATCTATTTAAGCCGCCTTGGTTTTGGTCTGTTATAGAAATTCTCAAAATCAAGGACAGCAAGAATCTTAAAACACCTCTGTACATTAGTCCTATTTCTTATACTGTAGACTCTCAATGTCAACCATCAAATTGTGTTAAATGCAATCATCTGATACTAAATAAATTCAATAAATATAACCTGATAAATAAATGCTCTAATCTTTTTGATGATATTGAATGTGACTGCAAAAAAAACTGGAAAATAGAAATGCAAAAAAAGATTAGTATTAAATCTATTCCAGCACGTATTGCATTTTTTCTTAATAGTTGTGATTTATCAGCATATTTAAAATAGTTCTTCCGCAAGAAGAAATTCTTAAGACCTGTTAAATAAAATATTCACTCAATATTTGAATTAGAACATTTAAATCTTGCAACTAGCTTTTAATATAGCTATATTAAAAGTTAAGAAATATTTAAAATTTTAGTTATGAGCAAAAATATAATATTAGTGGATAAAAATGATAATGAAATTGGCGTAGAAGAAAAATTAAGAGTTCATCAAAAAGGATTACTTCACCGTGCTTTTTCTATTTTTATTTTTAATTCAAACAATGAAATGTTAATTCAAAAAAGAGCTTTTCATAAATATCATTCAGGCGGTTTATGGACAAATGCGTGTTGTAGCCATCCATATCCTAATGAATCTCTAGAAACAGCGACTAATAGGCGTATGCAAGAAGAAATTGGAATAAAATGTAACTTAAAACCTGTCTTTAACTTTATTTATAATGCGCCTATACCAAAAGACAATCTTATTGAACATGAATTTGATCATGTTTTTTTTGGTTTCACAAATCAAACTCCGAAACCAAATCCAGATGAAATTGCAAAAGTCAAGTGGGTTGATATAGACGTTCTTATAAAAGATGCTAGAACAAGAAATGAAAAATACACAAAATGGTTTTTAATATCTCTTGATAAAGTTGTAGCTAAATATAAAAAACTCCAAATACAGTAAAAAAGATTTTTATTTTATAACCTTCTTAGCATTCAACAAAAAAATCTTTCTAACATTTACATTCAAATTTATTTTTAATTAACAGATTAGATATACAATCTTGCATCAATTCTAAAGCATTAGATAATTGATCTGTTTCTATTCCAATATTCATTCTAAAATGATTATTAACTTCAAATGCAAATCCTGGTAACAACGAAACAGAATAATCATTAAACATTTTACGACAGAAATATTCAGATGAATAATTTTTTTTCAACTTAGGAAAACACACAATTCCGCCAGTTGGTTCTGTATATTCGAACACCTCATCATTTTTTGTGAAAAATTTATTAATTAGTAAAAGGTTATTTTTGATTCTAGCTATATTATTTGAACTTAGCTTTTCTTTATTATTTAAAGCAATTGTTGCTATATAATCTGTTACATATGGAATTGTATGAGTTAAATAATCCTTATAATCTGTGCATTTTAGAAGAAATTGCTTGTTGCCTATTAACCATCCAATCCGAATTCCCACTATTCCAAAACATTTGATCATTGAACCTGTTGCGAAAACTTGATCATGATATTGCTTACATATATCGTATCCTGAGGGTATTATTGAATTACCTCCAGTTAAAGGCAGGTAACGGTAATGTTCATCAAAAAGCAAATAAGCATTATTTTTGTTTGCAATTTTTGCTATCTGTATTAATTCATCTTTAGAAAGCGTCCAACCAATGGGATTGTGCGGAGTATTAATTATAATAAGTTTTGTATCTTTTGTGGTTAAATTATCTAGTCTATCAATATCAAGTCGCCATGATTTGTTTTCTAAAAGTGGTAAAAAATTTATGCGACATCCTATAGATTTAGGAATTTGATAAAGACATTGAAATGCCGGAAAAGGCACTATAACTTTATCATTTTTATTTAGAAGTTCATTGAAGAAAGCAAATAAAGCTTCAGAAGTTCCATTTGAAACCATTATTTCATCTGGTTTGACATTTACATAGGATCTACAGATTTCTTTTCGTAAACGTAACGACCCTCTTGTGTCATTGTCTCCTAAAAATATTGAATTAAAATTTAAAATATCAACATTGCAAAGTGAGAGAAAGTCTTTTAAATAAAAATCTGGATATCCGCTTGAGGATAAATTATACTTAACAGATGTAGATTGATTTAACCAATCTTCCATATAATATCTTTTAATTTTCATGTCTACCTATGACCTATGATATAATGCATTCAGGAACAGATATAGAGGGCCTTATAGTATAATATCTGTTATTCAACTCCGTAAATTTTTTATTATATTCTGGGGATAACGCACAAATCATTTGAGTATAGGCTGTCTTACGTTTTTCTAGTTCATTAGATAAAATAGAACGGGCTTGAACTCCATATAATTTTGTATACATATAATAAATGTTAAAATCTTTATTTTTTATGTCTTTTTCATATTGTCGTAAATCAGCTTCAATATCTCTAATGATTTCAATAGCTTGAATAGTTTCCATAACCTCTTTGCTAAATGTAATTTTTGTGATTTTTTGGCAAATATGATGTTGCATCATTATATCGCTTGCTCTTAATTCTATTGCTTTTATTAATAATTCTTGAGATACCTCAGTATCATTCATTAATTTATTTTCTATCTTCCAATATTCAGATAAATTATCCGCTTCCTTTTCCAGCATCGGAGAATAAAGATTTAACTTTTTAGCCAAGGAAGTAATTATTTTTTTTCTCTTAAGCCAAGGATCGATCCCTGTAAATATAGACTTATCTTTTTGTCCTTTTTCAATTTTAATATCAGCTTCATAAACTAACCCTTGAACACAAAGCAAAATTGGCAAAAAACTTTTAATAAATTCAATACTATCAAATTGATATAAAGGTGCTGTATAATGAGAAAAAAAAGATAAAAATAGTAAACTGTGATTTACTTCTCTATAATTTAAAATCAATTGCTCAGTTGACAAGATATCTTGCACATTAAACTTATTAGGAGTGTTTGTTTTTTTTTCATTTAATAAATTCATATCTCTCATTAATTTGGTTAAAAAATAATTAATTTATAATAGAAAATATTTATTTACAATCAATTTTCAGCAATCATTCAATCTTTTAGTGGGGAATAGGGTTACATATGCCAGGTATTCAAATAGTTATTCGCTTTTAAACTTTTTACGATAGTCTAAATTGATGGAATTAATAAAATTCATTCTTTTAAGTTAAATAGACAGACAGCTTTATCTCAAACACCTAAAAAAACAATAAGGTTTTTATTAACAAAACTTCCCGAAGATAACAGACAAAACACTAAATCTTTTAAAATGAAAAACTTTATTTGCCTGTAAATATACTATCTGGTAATATTTCATTTAAATTCATCGCGGGGTGGAGCAGTGGTTAGCTCGTCGGGCTCATAACCCGAAGGCCGGAGGTTCAAATCCTTCCCCCGCCATTTTTTAATCTTACTTTCAACATTCATATCCAGGTAAAAAACTCTAATGACTATGATTTCTAAAACTTTGTTGAACAGTCTTAAATCTCAAAAAATTAATATAATAATTTATAAGAGCCTCCCAGCAGGTCCTTTAGACAATTTATGAATTTTAGGAGAATAATCTGTTCCATATAAAGCTTGTGTACAATCAAGGCATTTATGGCGGGTAGGATCGCAACAGCAAGAAGACAAAATAGATAGGCTCATGTTATATTTTCCATTGATATTAAAATTTATTGAAAGATGAAAAGAATAAAATAATTATCGATTAAACTTAATCATAAATAACATAAAGAATATTTTTTGATCTTTTTTGTTGTTAAATATGTAGTTTTTGTAGTATTTTTTTTATTTAATTCAATGGCGGCATAGCTCAGTTGGTTAGAGCACCGGAATCATAATCCGGGTGTCGTTGGTTCGAGTCCGACTGCCGCTAATCTTCTAATCGTTTAAAACCAAACTGTTTAATTTTAATTCACCTTGCTTCAATTTTTTAAAACACGAGTTCTTAATAAATTACTGCAGCAGCAGGAAAGCTTGCTATAGACTATGAACTGCATTCGAAATCAACCCTATGAACAAGTAATGAACAGAGCTGGTTATAAGAGATATGTTGAATGGCATTTTATATTTTTATGTCTTTTCTGATAAAACTAATATTTGTAAAAACATATTATATGTTATTCTATTAATCGAAAAAAAATACATTGTGATAATGAATAAAAAAATATTTTATTTTATTTTTATATCTATAATTAGCTGTATAATTATTTTTTTTACATATATTTTCATAAAACCTATTAATAAGTCTTTTTCAGATTCATGCCCTTTTTGTAATGAGCAAATTTTAAATAAGCAAAAATTTTATGAAGATGAATTAATAGCAGTGTTATGTACTCATAAACCTATTGTTACAACTCATTTTCTTATTATTCCAAAAAGACATGTTGAACGCTTAGAAAGGTTATCTCAAATAGAATTTTCTCATATGCTTAAAATAATTGAAAAAGTAAATAAAGCATCGGCAGAAGTATTTCAAACAACATCTTATTTTATTCACCAGAAAAATGGTCGTGAGGTTGGGCAAAGCGTTCCTCATGTCCATATTCATTTTATAGCTAAAAAATCGGGCGATAATTCTTCTATCAAATTTTTAATGCAATTAATAAAAGCTTATTTAAGTAAACCGATTTCACCTGATAAAATGCAGAAAACAATTGAAAAAATGAAAATTGCAATAGAATTTCAGGATAAATAGAAATTACACATAATAAATATTCTGAACTAAAGCAACAAATATTAAATAACTGCTTACAAATTACTTACGTATTAAAATTTAGAATTTACATTCTTTGATATTGACATATATGTCAATATTCAGGAATATAAAATTATGAAACAATATATACCCGCAGAGCACATAGAGCTCTTTCATCTTTATTTTTTAGAACAACTAAATTTAGTAACAGATAAAAGATTGTATGTTCTAAAAGGAGGATGTAATTTACGATTTTTTTTAAAAAGCATTAGATATTCTCAAGATATTGATATAGATATTAAAACAATAAGGAAAGATACCTTATTAAAAAATGTTAGAAAAATTATAAATTCTGTAAACACTAAAAGATTTCTGCAGTTTCACAATATTGAAATTGCTAATTATTCTGAGCCAAAACAAACAGAAACAACCCAACGCTTTAAAATTAGCTTAAAACTTGCATCATCGAATGTATTATTAAATACTAAAATAGAATTTTCTAGAAGAGGAATAACAGATGAATTTATATTTGAAACTATTGATCCAATAATAGCAGCCAAGCATCAATTCAATCCTTTTTTTATTAACCACTATTCAGCCACAAGTGCATATAAACAAAAAATCAAAGCTTTAATCGGCAGGAATAAAACTCAAGCAAGAGATGTATTTGATCTATTTCATTTAATAAGTTTAAATACGCCAAAATATCCACTTGAAAATTCTGAAAAAAAAGAAATTGAAAAAATAATATTAACAATTTCATTCGAAGAATTTAAAGGTCAAGTAGTGGCATATTTGCCTTATGAATACCAAACTCGTTATGATGATAAATCTATTTGGGAGCAAATGGTATTAAAAATAATTGATGAGATACATAAATGAAGTCCTTAAAAGTACTAAATTATATCAACAAATTTAAAATCCCGGTTTTTAATACTAAAGACATCGCTGGATACTTTAATATAACCATTGCAAATGCCAGTAAATTATTAGCTCGTTTTGCAAAAGAAAATCATTTAATTCGTTTAAAAAAAGGCTTATGGGCCGTAACTGATAAATTAGATCCATTAGAGCTTCCTAATTATTTGTTATCGCCAAATCCAACGTATATTTCTTTTCATTCTGCTTTATATTATCATAATGTAATAGATCAGATTCCTTCTGTAATTTATGTAGCCACATTACATAAAACAGTTAAATTTACAACTCCTATTGCAGATATTTCAGCCCATCAAATACATCCAAAATTTTTCTTTGGATATGAATTTGATAATAAAATAAAAATGGCCACAGCAGAAAAAGCTCTTATAGATACCCTGTATTTATCTTCAGCAAAATCAAGTTTATTTAAATCCCTGCCGGAATTGGATTTAGATGAAATTGATATGCAAAAAGCAAAAGAAATTATTGCTAAAATTCCGTCAAAAAGAAAACAAACCCTAGTGTTAAATATTTTTAATTCTTTAATTTAAATAATTCATAGATAGTTAACCTTGAAGAAATTTCTAATGAAATTACACAAGGCCTAATCCCCAATATAACCCGGAAGAAAAAAAAGGGGGAAGGGTGTATTAAAAATTAAAGATATTTACAGGAATTAACACGAAATCATAATTCGGGTGTCGTTGGATCGAGCCCAACTGCCGCTATTTTGCTTCTCAACAACCTAAAAAAATCTACTTTTGCCGATAAACAAAACATTACCCCTTGATTTTTGCAGCATTTTTTTCTAAAATTTAATCCTCAATATTATATGGACATAATTACAATGAAAACAGATTTAAGATTAATTACATTAGGATTAATTTTTATGAACAGTATTCTTTTAGGGCATGAAAACTATCGTGAAATTACCCGTAAAAGTTATGACAGTACTGCAGCGGCGTATCAAGCCCATACTCTAAAACTGCAGCCTGAAGCAAAAGTAAAAGCATTCTTGTCCTATCTTTTGCCAAATTCTAGAATTCTGGATTTAGGATGCGGGCCTGGAAGAGACTCTAAATATTTTGTAGAACAAGGACATAAAGTTGTTGGAGCTGATATATCAGCTCATATGATTGATTTAGCTCGCGAGGTTGTTTCTCAGGCTGAGTTTATAGTTAGTGACATTGAAAGTTTAGTTTTAGAAAAGGAATCATTTGATGCCGTTTGGGCCTCAGCCTCACTGCTACATGTTTCAAAACAGGCAATGCCGGGTGTATTAACAAATCTTTACCGTAGCTTGAAACCGGGAGGTATTTTCTACGTTTCAATGAAAAAAGGCATGGGCGAAGAATTAAAAGCCGACGAGCGGTACGGGGGAGTAGAAAAATTTTGGAATTATGTAAATGAGAATGAGTTAGTTGATCTATTAATAAAACACGGCTTTAGGATAGTAGCAAAAGATATTAATGAAATAGACAGCTTATATCAAACTCATCCTTGGATATCAGTTATATGTAAAAAAGAAACCGGTCAAACCAATTAAATATATTGAACATATAAACTCAACAATACAAAAAGAATATAAATGATTATTAATATTGATAAAATCAAACAGATAAAACCTCATTTAAAAAAAAGATCTTTAGTAGCTTTTGATTTAGATGATACCTTAGTAGTCTCTTCTACACACTACGGCAGCACAAAATGGGAAGGAGAGCTAATACAAGAATATTTAAAACAAGGACTTACTAAAAAAGAAGCGCAAATTAAAGGATGGGATATATGGGAAAAAGCCCAACACGATATAAAACTAATACTTATTGAAGATGATGTCCCAATATTTTTAAATAACATTAAAAAAAATCACCATGTTATTGGTCTAACGGCAAGGCCCGGAGCTTTAAAAGAACTTACTGTACACAATTTAAAAAACAATAATATAATTTTTCATTCTTTTAACTGCTCTTTAAATGCTTTTTATGAAGGAATATTATTTTGCCACGGTAAGCCAAAAAGTGTTTTTTTGTCTAATTTCATAGATCAGGTCTTTAAAAATGAAAAACCAAATAATATTTTATTTATAGATGATAAAAAAGAGAATTTAGAAGATATTTTAAATTCCTCTCTTATTAATCGTTTCGATATTAAGTGCTTTCATTATTCAAATAATATCAATCTTCTTCATTAACCGACCTGTTATTCATAACAAACTCCTGAAAAACGCAGCATTCATTAAAACCTATTTTTGCATAAACCTTTCTGCCGGTCTCAGAGGCCTGTAAAACAGCTGTTTTTTGATCTTCTTTTTGAGCTATATTAAGCAGATGATTCATCATTTGAGTAGCAAAACCTTGTCTCCTTTCACTTGGCAAAGTAAGTATATAGTAAATACCTACAACATCTGCATGAAATACTAAAACGCCGGTAGTAACCGGTTTTCCTTTAAAATATCCGGTATAAAATCTATATGCTGATTTGCCTTGATATGAAGAAGAGATAATTTTACTAAAAATTATATCGTAAGCCTCCGGATTGGCATACGTTTTTTCATGTATATCGCAAAATTCTTTTAGTTCGCCGGCATTAGAAACTTGTTTTATTGTTAAAAAATCTAATTTTTTAGGAGTATATTCTTCCAAATCAAGATACATTCCATAATCATTTTCTTTTGAAATAAAATCTTTTGAGGTTAAAATTTCTTTTAAATTGCAAGGCGTGTCATTTGGCCCGACCCACCAGGCAAACGGGAGTTTCTTCATATTAAAAACATCGATAACTTCATCTATTTTCTTACGGGCATTTTCTTTAGTGAAACGAGCTTGCAGGACCATATTAAAAGTATCATCTTGTATATCCGTTAATTTAATTATGCAATCATTTTTTATGATCTGCATGGCAGGCACATACGCAGCAAAATAAGTCACTTGAAAAATCATGTTCTTATATATGCTTTTGATAATATTTTTTCTCATGATATTTTTATTAAAATTAAATTAACTTTTAGTATAGTTAATGTATTAAATCTTAGGAAATATAAAATATGAATGGCCCCGATCCAGAATGCAAATATCCCTTTAAAGGATTAAACTACGACCTTAAAACTACTAAAAGAGTAGTTTTTTTGAAACCTATTATAACTAACAAAAATATTATAGTTGGTGATTATACTTATTATGATGATCCAGATCAAGAAATGTACCTTATTTATATAATTTTTCAAAGGAAAAGCTCATTATTGGAAAATTTTGCGCTATAGCTACAGGTGTTAAGTTTATTACAAGTTCTGCCAATCACAAATTAGATGGTTTTTCAACTTATCCTTTTTCAATTATGGGCCATGGATGGGAAAAAGACTGTGATCTAACAAAACTTCCTAATAAAGGGGATACAATCATCGGCAATGATGTATGGTTTGGATATGGTAGCACTATTATGCCCGCAGTAAAAATAGGAGATGGTGCTATTATTGGATCAAAAGCTGTTGTAACAAAAGCTGTTCCTCCATATGCAATTGTTGCAGGGAATCCTGCTAAAATTATAAAAAGCCGTTTTACTGATGAAATTATAGAGGAGCTTTTAAAAATTAAATGGTGGGATTGGTCTAAAGAAAAAATCTCAAGAAATATTAAAGCTATTGTTGATACAGATTTAAAATTATTAAAACATGCGAAATAATTATGATAGAAAAAACTTTTTTAAGTCCCGGCATTTATCATAACAAACCAAGTGCATTTGCATCTGACATTGAATCTTGTGCATGCTTTATTAGATTAAATGATAAATTTTTATTTTTACAAAAAGCTCCTGGAAAATGGTCTGAAAATTTATGGGGCATCCCTTGAGGAACAATAGAAAAGAATGAAGACATGTATCTTGCTATGTTAAGAGAATTAAAAGAATAAATCGGATATAAATTTCATCTTGATAGATTAAAATATTTAGGGACATTATTTATAGTGCAAAAAAGAAGATGTTCATAATACTCATAATGTTTTTCATTGCAATATAGATGATATTATATATATTAAACTATCAGGTGAACATATTGATTATAAATGGCTTTTTAAAAGCGATTTTTTTGCATATCCTTTCATCCCTTATCAAAATGAAGTTATAGAACATTTTTTTACATAAAATAATTAGCGATTACAGATCTTTTTTATGTTTGTTAAATAATAGAGAAATCAAATGCATTATTTAGGCACAATTATGGCACACTAATAACCTATATTCATTATTTGATTTCAATACATATCAATTGACTTCAACATTCAAGTCATTCTATTATAGTGCTGTAAATTACTGATAAGTAATGAGGTGTTGAGGATTAACATGGAATCATAATCCGGGTTCCGACTGCCGCTATTATTGTTAAACCTTGATTTATAGTTGAATAAGAACAAAAATTATGTAAGTAAATCTTTTAATCAAGGGCTTCACAAGCGGCACACTTCGATCCTATATTAACCAGAACTTCTCAATACTTATTCAGTATATTTTCATCAAAAAATAATTGACCTCGTTCCTTGCCTGATTTACTTCCATTTTTAAATGAAAAAAAATCTCACAATTATAAATGATTTTTTAATAAAATTTATTTCCCAAGCATCATGGCTTTAATATCTTCTTTAGGATTTTTAATGGCTTTGACATCAAATTTATCTATAATAGTTTGAAGAACATTTTTAGATATAAAAGCAGGAAGGGTTGGCCCTATTCTGATTTTTTTTAATCCAAGACTTAAAAGAGCTAAAAAGATGCATACAGCTTTTTGCTCATACCAAGCAATATCAAAGGATAAAGGTAGTTCATTTATATCGTCTAGGTCTAAAGCTTCTTTTAATTTTAGAGCGATAACCGCTAATGAATAGCAATCATTGCATTGGCCGGCATCCAAAACTCTAGGAATGCCATTAATATCACCTAAGTCTAATTTGTTGTATCTATATTTTGCTCAACCAGCGGTAAGTATAATAGTGTTTTTTGGAAGCTGCATTACTACTTGAGTGTAATATTTTCTATCCTGAAATCTGCCATCACACCCGCCCATAACTATAAATCTTTTTATATCTCCGTTTTTAATAGCTTCTAAAATCTTATCGGCAAGACTTATTACTTGATTATGTGCAAAACCACCAATAATGACTCCTTTTTCTATTTCTGTAGGAGGAGGGCATTTTTTTGCTTGTGTTATTATATTAGAAAAGTCTTTGGGATTATTATCTTTTCTGTTTGGGATATGCTCAATACCTGGATATCCTGTCATGCCAGTTGTGTATATTCTATTTTTATAAGAATCTTTAACTGGTATAATACAATTTGTTGTCATTAAAATAGGACCGTTAAAAGTTTCAAAGTCTTTATTTTGAGGGTTGTGATCTTTTCGGTTTTTATAGTTTTTTATCTAATTCAATCAAGTCTTGTTTCTCATAAGAATTGAATGCTTGATAAATAGATACCCGCAGAGCATGTAGAGCAGCATTTAATGTTGTTGTATATGCTATGAAATCTACTAAAATGTTATTGAAAAATGAGCTTGGATTAAGTAAAGACTAGAAGGAAATAAACAAGATTTTACTGATGTAAAAAATTCATTAGTTATTAGAAATTAAAAGATTGTCAGCGTATTTTTGTGTTTGACATTAATTTGCATCTCTTTTTTAATAGCAACGATGTTATTTCAACAAAAAGGAGACTTTTTATGGCACGTATAGATCAAAGTATACATTCAACAACCATAAAAGGATGTGACAAACAAGAAACTTTACCAAAAGCATTAAAAGATATTATGGAAAAAACTCAAACAGCTATAAAGCCAAATCAAAATAGCTATAACAAAGGTGCAGAATTATATAGTTATAAATTTTAAATTTATTAAAAGGAGTCAAAATTTTTTTAGCTCCTTTTTATAAATTAGGAATGCATGTGACTGATTTAAGTGTTATAGTAAAGCCAACTCATCAATGTAATTTTTCTTGTAGATATTGTTATAATGAAGATCAGCGCTTGCCTATAATGAAATTTTCTACTTTAAAAAACCTTTTAGATAAAAGTTTTGAGTATGCTAAAAATAAGTCATTTAAAGGAGTAAATTTTATATGGCATGGGGGAGAACCTTTATTATGCGGAATAGATTTTTATAAAAAAATCATAAATCTAGAAAAGCGAAATAAATCTAGTATTCCATATAAAAATTCTATTCAAACAAATGGTTCCTTAATAAATGAAGAATGGGTTAATTTTTTTCAAAAATATAACATTGAAGTGTCTGTTAGTTTAGATGGTCCTAGAGAACATCATAATAAAACTCGAATTTTTTCAGATGGAACGGGAACATTTGATAAAGTAATGGAAGGTATTAATTTTCTTAGAGAAAAAAATATAAAATTTGGAGTGGTTTTAGTAATAACAAAAGAAAATAAAGATTATGTAGAGGAGATTCTTGATTTTTTTTCTAAAAATAAGTTTGATTTCCATTTTGTTCCTCTTACAAAACAAGGAAATGCTGTTAAAAATTTTGAAGATTTGGGATTAGGAGCTAATGAATATGCAGATTCTTGGATTAAGATGTATGATAAGTGGATTGATGCTTTAGATTCTCAATATGTATTTTGTAAAGAGTTTGTTAATAGATCTGCAAGTATGTTAAGTAACAAATGTCTAGATTGTACTTCTTTAAGTCAATGTGGAAATTGCCATATTTCTGTTGATCCAGAAGGATTTGTTTACCCTTGTAGTACTTTTTCTCCGAAAAAAAAATGGAGTTATGAAAATATAAATGAGGACAGTTTAACTAATATGATGAATAATTCCGTTGCTGCTGAAGCATGTAATAGAGAAAAAGATTTTTTTTGTCAGAAATGTAAATGGCAATCTATTTGTAATGGAGGCTGTCCTTCTAGAGCATATAATTTTTTTAAGACGATACATAGAAGGGATTATTATTGTCCAAGTTTAAAAAAAATATTTTTACATATTTCAAATAAAATGAAAGATAAAAAAATTAATATAAATAAAGGAATTTAAAATATGAAAACTGAGTATAAAAAATTTATTTTTTGTGTAGTAGTAGCCACCTTTTTTGCTTTAATTTCTCATATTTTTCTTATGAAAGTTGCTCATTATTTCATAAATATGATAGATAAAGAAATTTTTCCAAA
Source organism: Chlamydiales bacterium (assembly GCA_028278035.1). GTDB lineage: Bacteria > Chlamydiota > Chlamydiia > Chlamydiales > SM23-39 > JANQFC01. The sequence continues at coordinate 143,911 of JANQFC010000027.1, read as the reverse complement.
AGGGCCCCCATCTCATGGAAGCTTTATTACTATTGTGGCTTACATAACAGCTTTATTACCAACCTTTTTTATCGCTTATATTTATTATCAAACAGCAGATTTGATCTCTTTTACAAAAAAAATATCAAAAGTATGTTTTGTTGCAATTTTAATTTTAGGAATAAAAGGAGATTTATTTAGGCAGCCATTTATGAACTTCATTTGCAGCCTTCCAATAGGAGTAAAAAAAGCAGTTTTATTTTCTTTGTTAAATCATTTACATATATGGATTGCTAATTTTATTCTTGCTTTTTTTATTGTTTATTTATGCCCAGTAAAAAAACTTCAATCTTAAAGGAAGAGAAATGTTTTCATTAAAATATAAAGAATGTGAACCTACGGAAACAATTCAAAATATAAAAAATATACTTATAAAAAATAATATTTTTGTTACTGAAAAAAAATGGTGGAATAAGGATGATGAGTTGCTACCCAAATCTGTGCTATTAAAACTTAATGGATTACCTTTTTCCGTTAATGGAAAAGGGGTTAACAAACATTTTGCTTTAGCTTCTGCATATGCAGAATTTATGGAAAGATTTCAAAATATAGCCATGATAAGATCATTTTTTAGATTAGATCCAGATTCTAATAGTTATTTAAAAACGCCTGACAGGAAACTTTGTAATGAAAAATTTTTAGCAGAATTACAAGATTCTGAATGTTTTCAACAAACAGAAATAGAAATTATTAGAAAGCTTTTCAAAAAAAAGAATGAATTATTTGGTCGATTGGGAATGGTTAAATATGTTCATGTTAATAGCCATAAGATAGTTTATTTACCTGATGAATATATCTCTTTTTGTACTGGATCAAATGGTATGTGCGCAGGGAATTCATATTCAGAGGCATTAATGCAAGGATTATGTGAGGTTTTTGAAAGAAAAGTTTTAAAAGAATTATATTCTAAAGAAGATATATTACTGCCAAAAATTCCAGAAAAATTTTTAAATAATGTATATTTATGTAATTTATTGAAATATTTTAAGTCACTAGGATATAAAGTTTCTATAAGAGATTGTTCATTGAATAAAGGGTATCCTGTTGTTGGTCTTTTTATTCAAACAAAAAAAGCTATTAGATTTAATTTAGGTGCAGCTCCCGATTTTGATATTGCTTTGGAAAGATGTTTTACTGAAATATTGCAAGGTAAAAATCATAAAGATTTTGCCAATTGGTTAATTAATATAGATGATGAAGAAACTAAAAACACAGCAGAAAGAAAGTATTGGAGAAAACAACTAATGAAATCATTTGTAAGTTATTCTGGAAGTATTAAAGAAAAATTGCTTTCGAATAAGGAGGTTGGAAAAGATTCATTATTTTCTTTCAGAGGTAAAAATAACAAAGAAACAGTTGAAAATTTATTGAAAATTTTTACTTTTGAAGGAAAAAATGTGTATATTCGTGATGTGTCTTTTTTAAATTTTCCTGCATTTCATATTTTTATTCCTTCAGTTTCGGATATCATAGATAGGCAAGTTGAAGATGCAGCTTTTTATAAAGCAATTCCTAAAGCATCTAAAATATTGAGAAACCTTCAAGCTGCCACTTACTCAGATATCCTATTGTTAATAAAAACGATTAGAACTATTTCTGAAATGACTGCTGACGAAAGTGAAGTAATATCTGTGATTTTAAGAATACCTAAAACAGATAAAACTAATCTTTTTGATTTGAATTATTTGCTTTGTATTTTACATTTTTATGTTAAAGATTATAAAACAGCATTATCTTTTGTTAAAAAAAATAATAAAAATGAAGCATCGAGTTGTTTGTATTTTATTTTAAAGGAACTTTGTACTTGTGATAATATACAAGAAGTAAAACAAAAGAAGATTTTTCATAATAAAATTATACAAAAAGAAGTGTTTCATATATTAGAAAATCCTTCTATCATTTCACAATATTTTATTCATTTAAAAGAAAGCTATAAATATGATGATCTTATTAGTTTTTGTCAAGAAGCACAGAAGATGATAAATGAATATAGCTTTGATCAAATTTTTTTACAAAAATATGTAAGTGATTTAAATTTAGAAAAAATATAAATATTTCATTAAAAAAAGTTAGTTGATGTTTTGGCACAATTTTGGCAGACCCCGACTCTATATTTGCCATTACATTTCATCGCATTTTATTTGCTAATAATATCGAAACTACTATACGATAATGATGTTATGTAATGATAAGTGATGGTGGCTTAGGGATTTTTATGAAATCATAGTGTCGTTAGTTCGAGTCCGACTGCAGCTAATCTTCTAATCCTTTAAAAAGCAAGTCATTTAAATTTTATAGTATAATAAAGTTATGACGTGCAGAAAAAACAAATTTTTGATTCAATCAAAATTTGCAACCATCCAATTATTTGGGCATTATTGAGCAAAACTTTATTTGAAAAATTCCAGCATTCTTCTCAAAAATTGATTTTAATTGACAACAGTTTATATATTTTTTTATCATTTTTATAATTAACAAAGAAAATTTAAATGATATTACAAATTACTAATCTTAATAAAACTTACCCTAATGGTGTGAAAGCTCTGAATCACATTAATTTGAATATTGGTAAAGGAATATTCGGGCTTCTTGGTCCAAATGGAGCTGGCAAGTCAAGTCTTATGAGAACAATCGCTACTCTACAAGAAGCAAATAGTGGGTCTATCAATTTTAACGGAATTGACGTTCTTAAGCAAAAAGAACAAATAAGAAATATACTTGGCTATTTACCTCAAGAATTTGGTGTATATCCAAGGGTTTCTGCTGAAGACTTGCTTAATTATCTTTCAATACTCAAGGGGATCGTTGATCGTAAGAAACGCAGGGAAACAGTAGATCATCTTCTTGAAATCGCAAATTTATCTCAACATAGAAAAAAGAATCTCGGTGGTTTTTCTGGAGGAATGAAACAACGGTTTGGAATTGCGCAAGCGTTGATAGGAAATCCCAAAATCATTATTGTCGATGAACCTACCGCCGGATTAGATCCAAGTGAACGCGATCGCTTTCAAAATCTTCTCAGTACCATTAGCGAAAACATAACCGTGATTTTCTCAACACATATTGTTTCAGATGTATCTGAACTTTGCAACGATATGGCGATTATTCACAATGGTCATGTGTTAATTCAATCATCTCCTAATGAAGCAATTGATAAACTTCGAGGAAAAATATGGAAAATAATATTATCCAAATCAGAAATTGAGTCCTATTCAACAAAATTTCAAGTAATTTCATCTCGGCATCTATATGGAAAAATCATTTTAAAGGTTTATAAAGAAACTTGCCCTGGCCAAGGATTCGAATCGATAGAGCCTAATATTGAAGATGTCTATTTCTCATTTATAAAAAATTACATTTAATTGGGAGATGGATAATGACATTTCTTTCTTTACTTTGGTTTAATATAAAAAACAGATTAAGTCGATTGTCGACAATTTCTTATTTTATAGTTATTTTTTCATGTTCTTTTTTGTTTGCAATTTCATTTGGAGGAGCTTTTGGCTCTATAAATCTTGGGCTTTCTACAAAGCTTGCGCTGAATAGTCCAGCAACGATTAATCAGATTGTTTGCTCTATTGGCTATTTAGGGATTTTAATTGCCGCACCGATCTTTGGACAAAGCATAAATCAGGATTTTGAAACAGGATTTCACCAAATATTATTTTCAACACCAATACGTCGATTTACCTATTTTTTTCTTAGATATTTAAGTTCTTTCATATCTGTTTTTTGTATTTTTATTTCAATTAGTTTTGGAATTTGGTTTGCTACTTTCATGCCTTTTATTGATAGAAGTTTGGTTTCAGAAAATCACCTTTGGTTTTATGTTGCTCCATATTTATCAAACATAATTCCAAATATTCTAATTTTCGGAGCAATTTTCATAGCCATCGTCTCAAATTTTAAAAAAATGGCTCCCGTTTATATTACAAGTATTGCAATTTTTACTGGATGGATGATTGCCGGCAAGCTAGTAACTGATCTTGATAATAAACTGATAGCTTCTTTGATCGACCCCTTTGGAATGGAAGGAGCTAATCAAGTCATTCGGTATTGGTCAGTAGCAGAACAAAGTTCTAAAGTGACCCCTCTTACTGGATATTTTCTATACAATCGGTTGTTATGGGGAACTATAGGACTTGCTTTCCTTGCATTGGCATATTATCGTTTCAATCCATTTAAACTTCTTAAAGAGAGGAAAAAATCTGTAAAAGAAGAATTGCCTTTAAGTTGTATTAAGTTTTTAAAAATAAATCTTTTCCCTCGATCATGGAAAGTATGTTGGCAACTTTTATTATCAGAATTTAAGCAAGTGCTTTGTAATAATTATTTTTTGAGCATTTTATTATTTACCGTCTTATACGTTTTTGTAATCAGCAGTCAAATCGGTAAAATATATGGCACAGAAACATTGCCTGTTACGGGTAAGGTTCTTGAAATTATAGGTGGATCTTTTAGTTTATTCATAGTCATAATTACAACCTATTGCACAGGAGAGCTGATTTGGAAAGATAAGGATCGAAATTTTTGTGAGATCATTGATTCCAAACCTGTGTCAAACCTTTTCTTGTACCTTTCAAGGCTTTTTTCGCTATTTTTGGTTCAAGTTTTTTTGTCGATCATTGTTATTGTTTGTTGTGTTATCATTCAAATTTTCAATGGATACTACAATTTCGAATGGAATGTCTATGCTAAACATCTTTTTATTTATACCCTTCCATCCTGGTTTTTACTCAGCGTAGTTGCTCTTTTCATTCATACTCTATCAAAAAGCAAGGCTGTAGGGCATTTTATAATAATCGCGTATTTCATACTCTTATCTTTGCTTCCATCATTTGGCTTTAATCATAAACTTTATTTGATCGAAATTCTACCAAAAACAGTCTATTCTGATATGAACGGATTTGGAAATTTTCTATGGCCATTTACTATTTTTAGCTTCTATTGGGGCTTTTTTCATTTATTTTTAGCAGTTCTTACCATTTTATTTTGGCGACGAGGAGCTTTCCTTACCTGGAAAGATCGAGTGTCTGAATTAAGATTTAGAATGAAACCTATTTACAAATGGTTGGTACATAGCAGTCTTTGTTGCTGGATGTTACTGGGCGGATATATTTATTACAACACGAACATTTTAAATGTTTACAAAACACAAGCAGATCAGCAACGCGAATCGGTAGATTATGAAATCATCTATAAACATTTTGAATCATCGACACAACCTGATCTAGTATCGGTGAATGTTCAAGTTGATATTTTTCCTAAAAATCAATCTATGAATGGACAGGGCATATTCAAATATAAAAACATTGCCAAAGATCCCATTAAAACTGTCTTAATTAATATATCGCAAAAATCTGATGTGGCATATCTTACTTGGAACAAACCTGCTATACTATCTCATGTAGACAAAAGACTTGGTATAAGAATTTATGAATTTGAAGAGCCGATTCAGGCAGGAGAAGAAATTCAGTTAAAATTCAGCCTAAGCACAAAATCAAAAGGATTTGAAAATCTTGAATCTTCTAAAAAAATTGTTGGAAATGGAACATTTTTCTATGGGAGTGATTTCTTTCCCATTATAGGTTATGCTCCAACGAAAGAAATTCCCGATGATAAGACTAGAAGAAAATATCATTTACCTGAAAAACCACGAATACCAAGCCTTAACGATCCCAATGCTATTAACAAAACCTATACTTCTCAAGAGGGCACATGGATTGATTTTGAAGCAACTGTTAGCACAGCTTTAGATCAAATTGCAATTGCACCAGGATATTTGGAAAAAGAATGGACAGAAGATGAGCGTCGCTACTTTCATTATAAAATGGATCGACCCATCCTGCCATTTTATGCATTTTTATCTGGTCGCTATGAAGTAGTTCGTGATAAATGGCAAAATGTAAACATAGAAATATATCACCATCCAGGTCATACTTTTAATATATCTCGAATGATGCATTCCATTAAAAAATCTCTAGACTATTACACGAAAAATTTTTCTCCTTATCAGTTTAGACAAATTCGCATCGTCGAATTTCCTAGATATCAATCTTTTGCACAGTCATTTCCAAATATGATTCCATATTCGGAAAACATAGGGTTTATTGCAAAAGTAAAGCCAAATGATCCAAAAGATATTGATTATCCGTTTTATATAACAGCTCATGAAGTAGCCCATCAATGGTGGGCTCATCAGGTTATTGGAGGAAATGTTCAGGGATGCACTATGCTTTCCGAATCATTAGCCCAATATTCTGCTCTAATGGTTATGGAAAGGGAATTTGGGCCACAGCAAATGAAAAAGTTTTTGAAGTATGAATTGGATCGATATTTGAACGGCCGAAGCTTAGAAACAAAAAAGGAACTTCCTCTCATGTTAAATGAAAATCAAGGATATATTCATTATATGAAAGGAAGCTTGGTCTTTTATGCACTCAAAGATTATTTAGGTGAAGAAATAGTCAATAAAGTATTACATGATTATATTCATGATTTTGCCTTTCAAAAACCTCCTTTTACAAAAGCTACTGATCTAGTTCAGCGTTTTAAAGATATTACTCCCAATGATAAAAAATATCTTATAGAAGATATGTTTGAGACTATTACATTTTATGACAACCGTACTGACAAGGTCTCTTTCAAAAAAATATCTAATAATAAATATCAAGTTGAGATTCATTCAACAAATAAAAAATTACGTGCAAATGGGCTTGGAAAAGAACAAGAGATTCCAATGGATGATTATATTGACGTTGGAATTTTTGATTTGAATGAAAATCTGAAGTATTTGCAAAAACATAAAATCAAGAATGGACGCAATGTTTTTTTCATAGAAGTAAACTATGAACCTTCTAAAGGAGGCATAGATCCCTTAAATAAGCTCATTGATAAAGTTTCAGATAATAAAGTATTAAAAGCACGCGAGATTAGATAATAGAGAATCAAATGTCGCTTTGATGATTTAATGCTTATGAAATCTAAACATATTGAGGTGCGGTGATGAGCAAAATCAACCAATATAATTCAATAAAAACCACTACATATTTAAATACAAGTTATTTATTATTATACTCATATTAGTTGGATGTTATTGAACGATTTGGTAATCTTCCTCCATTCATAATCCGGGTGTCGTTGGTTCGAGTCCGACTGCTGCTATTTTGATTATCAATAGCTCAAGAAAAAGGCGGCTTTAAAACACCTATTTTCTTCAAAACTCTAAATCTGAAACCAACTGTTTTTTTAATTGAAAAGTTGTAAAATCAGCCTATCAGTTTTAATAAAAGGGCTTATTTGTTTATTTTTTATTATTTAAAACAAATTCTTGAAAAACACAACATTCGTTAAAGCCCATTTTCGCATACACTTTTTTTCCTTCTTCTGAAGCTTGTAAAACAGCTGTTTTTTGATTTTCTTTTCTAGCTGTAGTAAGTAAATAATGCATCATATCAGTGGCATATCCTTTTCTTCTTTCATTTGGCAAAGTAACTATATAGTAAATACCTACAACATCTGCATGAAAAACTAAAACTCCAGTTGTAACAGGTTTTCCTTCAAAATATCCCGTATAAAATCTAAAAGGTGATTTATCCTGATATGAAAAAGAAGGAATTTTACTAAAAATAATTTCAAAAGCATTTGGATTACCAAAAGACTGAACATGGATATTATCAAATTCTTTTAATTCATTAGCACTAGATATCTGCTTGATTTTTAATTCACTTGAGATATTAGGAGTATATTTTTCTAAATCTAAATACATTCCATAATCATATTCTTTTGAAACAAAATCTTTTGAAATTAAAATTGCTTTTAAATTAGCAGGAGTATCATTTGGTCCTACCCACCAAGAAAAAGGAAGATTTTTCGTATTAAAAATACTTATAACTTCTTCTATTTTCTTATTTGCATTTTGTTGAGTAAAATGAGCCTTTAAAACCATATTAAAAGTATCATCTTGTATATCTGTAATTTTAATTACGCAGTCATTTTTTATAATTTGCATTATTGGTACATATGGAGCAAAATAAGTGACTTGGAAAAGTAAATTTTTATATATGCTACCGATAATATTTTTTTTCATGATATTTTTATCAAAATTAAATTACCCTTTAGTGTAATTTATATATTAAATTTTAAGGAATATAAAATATGAATGGTCCCAATCCTGAATGCAAATATCCTTTCTAATAATATTATACAAGTTTCTGATAGGAGCTTTTCCTCGTTTTTGGCTTTATAAATCTTCACATTCTCAAATAAGGAGTATTTTTAAAAATATACATTCAGTCCAAAGATAAATCCATTCATGGCTAGATTTCCTCTAGAGGTTATATCACTTCCGGATGGATTAGTCTGATTAAAAAATCTATATATTTGATTCAAGTTCCTCCAGTTATGGAATTCATAAGCTATTTTTAATGAAATTAAACTTTTATCATTATTAAAATATCTAGAACACAATAATCCTAATGCCAGCTCCATATTTGGAATAATCTGATATTCCGACTTTTGTTCTTTATATTTTATGAAATTGCTATTGACCTGCGAATTTTGACTCACATCAAATTTTGAAAATAACAATGAACCTAATAGGCTGGAATACAAGCTGTAATTATTACTTAAAATAAATTTACCTTTATATGAAGTCCTTAACCCTACCCCCCAATAATCATTTTTAATAAAAACATTGTTTTTTTGACTGCTGATCGAATACCTTGTATGATAATCCTGATCAATCCATGCGGCTCTAATACCAATAGCAGGCTCGGAAATAAAATATCGGCTTATATGATAAGTAGCTGTCCCGTATACATCCAGGGTATTAAAATCAGAAGAAAATCTAGATGATGCTGAGTTCATATAATTTACATCATCAGGAGGCAGCAAAGTACCAAAAATAGTATTGTCGTTCACCTGAACATTATTATCTTTTTTTAGTTTCAAATATGTCCAGTCTGCAGCAATATAACTTAAATTTTTAATGATTGTTCTTGCCCCTATTCTAAATCCGGAATTCCAACTAAGTCTATTATATCTTATTCTATTTCTTCCGCTGACAGCGGTATATTCCAAACCTTCTTCAAAGAAATGAAATAATAAATATTCTCCAAAAACTGATGTATCATTGGAACATCTTAAATTTTTATCCTCGGGATACAAGAAAGCTTGTGGAAAGTTATTTACATTATCGCAGCATTCTTTGTCATCTACCGCATAAAGCCCTGTGCAAATAATTAGCATTAATATCAATTTTTTCATTTGTTATTCCTTACTATGTTATAATGATATTATTAACAAATGATATTCAATTTAAGCAAATAATATTATATCTTAAAAATTGTAGCCGTCGTGTTATTGTATTGCTCAGTAGTTTCAACATATTAGTTAATTTTTTTAAATAACTCATGCGATATTTCTTTGGAACTTTTGCCTTCAAGTTTTTGCAAAAAATCCAAACGGCTTGTTTGCCGAAGCATTTTCCTTTTGCATCAAATAGTAGCCTCTATAGAGTATTATAATATCATTTTTCTCAAGCTTTACTGACTTTATTTCGTAATATCAAACCATCTCCTATCATGAGCAAGTGTCAAAGAAACTAAAAAATTTCAGTAATTAAAAGGCTTAAGTCTATAAAACGAATTATATCAGATCTTAAAAAAAACTCCTTTTTGGCCATCAATTTATAAAAAAATATTTTAATTTTTTTATTTTTCTTTTAACATTCATGCTTTTTTAACAAATAAGGTCTTTTTATGCTAAAAAAGTTTATTTTTTTTATATTAATGATATTTGCATCAGCAAATATTTTCGCAGAAGTTAATTTTGTTGATCCGGTAACCGTTACAGGTGATGGGGGAACTCCCAATCTTTCAGATGATGGTCAATCAGCCGATTATCCACAAATAGCTACTGATTCGACCGGAAAATATGTTTATGCGGTATGGTTTAGATACAATAATTCCAATTTTATCATTCAAACAGCTATTTCTTCCGATTATAGTGTTAACTGGTCTAATCCTACAACTGTTACAGGCGACGGCGGAACTCCCAATCTTTCAGATGATGGACGAAATGCTTTTTATCCACAAATAGCTACTGATTCGACCGGAAAATATGTTTATGCGGTATGGGAAAGACGCAATGATGGTTCTAATGGGATTATTCAAACGGCTATTTCTTCCGATTACGGCACCACCTGGATAAACCCTACTACCGTTACAGGCGACGGTGGCACCCCCAATCTTTCAGACGACGGATATGGTGCCTCATCGGCTCAAGTAACTACAGATTCAACAGGCAGATATGTTTATGCTATTTGGTCCAGATCTGATGGATCTAATGCGATTGTTCAAACAGCTATTTCTTCCGATTATGGCGTTACATGGTCTAATCCGACTGCTGTTACCGGCGACGGCGGAACACCTAATCTTTCTGATAATGGACAAAATGCTACATCACCTCGCATAACTACCGATTCGACCGGCAGATATGTTTATGCTATTTGGGTTAGGACGAATGATGGGATATACGATATTGTTCAGACAGCTTTTTCGGCTGATTACGGCGTTACATGGTCTAATCCGACTACCGTTACCGGCGATGGCGGAACACCCAATCTTTCTGATAATGATCAAAGTTCTTATTATGCTAACATAGCTACCGATTCGACCGGCAGATATGTTTATGCTATTTGGGTTAGGACGAATGATGGGATATACGATATTGTTCAAACAGCTTTTTCGGCTGATTACGGCGTTACATGGTCTAATCCGACTGCTGTTACCGGCGATGGCGGAACACCCAATCTTTCTGATAATGATCAAAGTTCTTCTTATGCTAACATAGCTACCGATTCGACCGGCAGATATATTTATGCTATTTGGGTTAGGGCAAATGATGGAACAAACTATATTGTTCAAACAGCCATTTCTTCCGATTATGGCATTACATGGTCTAATCCGACCACCGTTACCGGCGATGGAGGAGTCCCAAACCTTTCTGATGATGGACGAAATGCTAGCGATTCTAAAATAGTCAGCAATTCGACCGGTAGATATATTTATGCTACTTGGACTAGGGCAAATGACGGAACAAACTATATTGTTCAAACAGCTTTTTCGGCTGATTATGGTATTACCTGGGAAAATCCAGCTACTGTTACAGGCGATGGAGGAGTCCCAAATCTTTCTGATGATGGAAAAGAAGCGCTTTATTCACAAATAACTACAGATTCTACGGGTAGAAATATTTATGTTATTTGGAGAAGAAGCGATGAATCTTCAAACCCTATCGTTCAGGTTGCTGACGGCTCTTTATTATTTCCGTTTGTATTTACGAATTTACAATTTCTAAAATAATGAGGAAGCCAAAGTCCCTGCTGCAATACTTGCGAATGTACCTCCTTAAGCCAGGATAATTCTATCTATTTCTTAAGAAAAGTCTCTTTACGGGATTGCCATACTTGTAAAAGGCGGATTGCCTAAATTTTTAATTTTAATCGGCATATCTATCGGTTTTTTTTGGGCAGTATAATACTTTGAAAATATTACCGAAGATTTAAGTCAACAATTCGGTATAGGAAAAAAAACCGCTTCCGATTGCCTTTTCAAAGCAGGTTTAAATGCCACTTTGGGTTTTAAATTGCCTTTTAATATTGGCTCGGACTAATCTAAATCAGGATTTTATAAACTGGGTAAGTGTAATTTATATATTAAATTTTAAGGAATATAAAATATGAATGGTCCCAATCCTGAATGCAAATATCCTTTTGATGGATTAAATTACGATCTTAAAACTACTAAAAGAGTAGTTTTTTTGAAGCCTCTTATAACTAACCCAAATATTATAGTTGGTGATTATACTTATTATGACGATCCAAATGAGGCTGAAAATTTTGAAATAAAAAACGTACCTTATTTATATAATTTCTCAAAAGAAAAGCTTATTATTGGAAACTTTTGCGCTATAGCAACAGATGTTAAATTTATTACCAGCTCTGCAAATCACAAATTAGATGGTTTTTCAACTTATCCTTTTTCAATTATGGGCCATGGATGGGAGAGAGATTATGATCTTACTAAACTTCCTAATAAAGGTAATACGGTTATTGGCAATGATGTATGGTTTGGATATAATAGCACTATTATGCCAGCAGTAAAGATAGGAGATGGAGCTATTATCGGCGCAAAAGCAGTTGTAGTAAAAGATGTTCCTCCATATGCAATTGTTGCAGGAAATCCTGCTAAAATTGTTAAAAAACGTTTTAGTGATGAAATTATAGATGAACTTTTAAAAATTAAATGGTGGGATTGGTCTAAAGAAAAAATCTCAAGAAATATTAAAAATATTATTGGAGCAGATTTAAAATTATTAAAACAAGCGAAATAACTATGATTAGTAAAATTTCTTTAAATCCTGGAATTTATTATAACAAACCAAGTTCATTTACATCTGATATTGAATCTTGCGCATGCTTTATTAGATTAAATGATAAATTTTTATTTTTGCAAAAAGCACCCGGAAAATGGTCTGAAAATTTATGGGGTATTCCTTGCGGAAGAATGGAAAAGTATGAAGACATTTATTCAGCTATATTGAGAGAATTAAAAGAAGAAATTGGATGTAAACCACAACTTGATAGATTAAAATATTTAGGAACATTATTTATAGTTCAAAAAGAAGGTGTTCACAATACTCATAATGTTTTTCTTTACAAAACAAATGATATTATATCTATTAAATTATCAATTGAACATATTGATTATAAATGGATTTCTAAGAGTGATTTTCTTAAATATTCATTAATTCCTTATCAAAAAGAAATTTTAGAATATTTTTTTACATAAAATAATTATAGATACTGCTTCTATTTTGTCTTTTACTTTCTGAAGTTGCAACGATAAAAAAAACTCTAAATATAATTAAAATAATTACTTTAACAAGAAATTTAATTGTATCACAAAGAGTTAATAATTAAATATTTAAATAAAGCCGCAAATCATTCCTCCTCCTCTAAAAGATATTGCATTTCTTCTTCGCTCTCACATACTTGTAATGCAAACTCAACTTCTTGAGGAAATGCAGTAACTAGCATTTCTGTTATAACAGACTCGAGAACATCAATATTTAAATCTGCAGTCTTTTTGATATTTTGAGATTGAAGCATTTCGAATAAAACTTCTTTCAAGGCCTGTTTACGCTCTTTGTTTAAAATTTGGTTTGCTCCAACCTGCACTTTTTCTATTGTATTTATTACAGTCTGTTTTAGTTTTTCAAGTTCAATCTCCTGTCTTTTTTCATAACCGGCCTCCCATACCTGGAATTGTCTAGATAAAGAAGGGTTTACCCAAGGAGGAGAGCGGGGAAAAAGAGAAAGATATTCATGCATTAAAGCAATTCTTTTATGAGGAATTAAAGCATCTTCATGAGCGATTCCTGTAGTCTGAACCCGAGTAATAGACATAAAAAAACTCCTTATTATTAAAAAATTAATTACGATTTTAATTTTGTGTAATTCAGTTAAAACATCTTCTTCAAAGAAAAACAAAAACAGGCTTATCCTGTCAGTCGAAAAATCTGTTGATCGTATTGTTATAATTTTCTCTTCTATAAGAATTTAATTATTGAAAAATTTAATATTTAAAAAAAATTCACTCCATTACAATTGAATAAGATATTTTTTAATTACCTTATGTATAGTAAAAACTTTCAATAGCACATATAATTCTAGTTATAAAATTGCTCTTTGCCACCTGGTTATCACTTTCTGCATAAATTTTATTAATATTTTGTGCTATTAACTTTCCCTTCTTTCGCTCTTCTTCAGTATATTCAAAATTTTTAGATTTTACTAACTCCATAACTCTACTCGCTAACAAATCTATGATGCCTTTTCATTATATCCCATATGTTGAATACTGCGCGTTCCCCAAAAAGAAAGAATAGGAATTGTGTTAGATGAAATCTCATATAATTGATTAAAATCTGCATTTTGAATTGCTGTTTCAATATTCATTTATTTTCCTTTCTTGATTTACATTCTCTTTAAATTTTCAGGTTTTTATGACACCAATTTTTCTTGTAAATAATTTTCGAGCTGTAATATAAAACTTAAAGCTCCTAACCATGACATGATTCTTTTAAATCTTCTTTCCCCCAAATGGATGCAAGCTTTCCTTACGTAACCGAAAAATCTGTTGATGATATTGACATAAATTTTCTCCTTTATAAGAGTTAAATCACTTAAAAAAAACTTATTAAAAACAATAAGACTAAAAATAAAAAAAATACAACATTTATTTTGATCATTGAATTGTTTTTATCTTAGAATTAACTTTTTCATCATCAAAAATCTCTTTAAGGTCCATTCATTAAAATTAAAATAATTAATTCTATACCTTAAATAGTTAGCTGCTAATTTTTCATTAAAATATTCTAAATATAGAGCCGAAAAAAAATTGTTTGAAAAAATAAATGAAGGGGTTTATACCATTGCAAAAATTTTAAAATGGGGGTATATGACTTCAGCAACGCCGGGAGCTTTTGCTCCAGTACGAGACATTCGGGCAAAAAGTTCTCCAGCAACAATGCCCGTAAACTACAAAGCTCTAGAAAGAAGGCTCGCAGCACAAGCTGCAAGAAGACAAGTTGAAATAGAAGCATACAGAAGGTTTCTAGCTTTAAAAGACGATAAAAACGAACCTCATGCAAAAATAACAACGCCAACTATTCCAGAACCTGAACCAGCAGACACTCAAGAAATTACTGAGCTAAAAGTATAATAATTTTTTGTATTGCTCAAACCTAAGCGCAAAAAATATTAGAGGCTTATTATATTCTTCTCAATTTTACTGAAATTAATTATCATTAATTATCAAAAACACACTTTATAAATATGAGTATAAAATTAGAAGAATATAATTCTAAGTGGCCAAAAATTTATAAAAAAGAGGCATCTTTAATTAAAAAGGCTCTTGAAGATAGCTTAATTGAAATTCACCATATTGGCTCAACATCCATTCCAAAGCTCAAAGCCAAGCCTAAAATCGATATCTTGGTTATTGTTGACAGCTTTAAAGCAATTAACGAAAAAAAACTGGAAAACATAGGTTTCGAGGTGAGGGGAGAAATTATTTCGACAGGAAGATATTTTTCTAAAAGAAAGCCCTTTAAAATCAATTTACATATCTTCGAAAAAGGCAATCCTAATATTGAAAATAATCTGCTGTTTAGAGACTGGCTTCGAGATCATCCTAAAGATAGACAGGCTTATGAAGAGCTCAAAATAAAGCTTTCAAAAAAACATACAGATGGCATGGAATATTGCAAAGATAAAACGGAATTTATCAATGCTGTTATAGCAAAAGCTAAAAAGATCAGACATTAATCGTTTTTTTAAATTTTCATAGACAATCTTGGATAAAAAGGGACTAACTTAAATAGTCTGATAATACATGTTATGTTTAACTGAGTTGTTTTATAAAATTGAACACGATCCAGAATTATCGTTAGAATCAGCATCTATGGCTTTAAATAAAAGATATAGATTTGATTGTCCATTTATTATAAATTTACCTCCTTCGAACATACCTCCAGCTGCATCAGAATATTCAAAAGGAGCTATTCCTCCTAAAGAAGCAAGATTTACTAGATGTCTCTCTGTATTTTCCAATATATTAGAAGTCACTACATCTAAATTCATTTCCCTCCCCCTTTTTATAGCCATATCGTGGATTGCTTTTTGATGTTCAAGCTTAATATTAGATGGATAAAATCTTTCTACAAAAAGCATGGGCTTATTATTATCTCTATCCCACAATATTCTAAAAATCGCCCGGGCAATCAATTTACCAGTCTTTTTATCTTTTATTGCGATAATTCTATTTTTACCGTCCATCATATACGCCAAAAGAGCCTTATTTAGACTAGGATTACCATCTACCCGCTGACATCCTGTTGTCTCACTGGCAACAACCAAATAGTCTTCTGGGTAATCCTCAATAGTACATTCAGCTTCCTGGTTATATTCCTTTGGCAGCAATTGTTGTTTTAACTCTTCTATATCCTGCATAAAAGTTCGGACATTTTCCATTTCATGTAAATGCGCTAAGAGCCTGTCTAGATATGTTACACGCTCTGAAGCAGAGGCTTCACAAAGCTCTATGCATAATTTTTGCAGCTTAACCAGTTCATCTCTTTTCAATTCTATTGTAGGCTTTGTGTTATTTATCAAGTATTGATAGAGATAAGGTAATTTTTCAGCACAATTTCCTAAATGTCGATCTGTTATAATTTTAGTCTTTAAATATTCTTTGATGTTAGTCTCTATATTGTTACCTGACATTGGAGTAATTTCAATTCTATCGCTTTTTCTCCACAATTCTTCTATTTTGCTATTATATGAAAAAATTTTTTTTAAATGAGGACTGATTGCTTTATCGTAGCGCACTTCAAAATCGCCATTGAGAACAGACTCGATATATTTTCCCAAAAGAGACATTAGTCTTCGGTCTTGTAAAGTTTTTATACCCTGAGCATATGTAAGTAGTGCCCATGGATTTCTAAATCTGGCAAAAGTTTGATTAAATTTTGTTGCGAAATTATCTATCTGTGTATGTTCAACATGCTGGTTGAATATTTGTTGAAATAAAGTATCTAGATTATATCGGGTCAAATTGGCTTCAGTCAATTGCTGAGTTTCTTCCAGCCTGCAGATACCCTGTATGGCAGTAAGTTTTATAAGTATCTCTTTTTTATTTCCCTCTAGTGCATATCTTAACAAGAATATTTTGTCCTCTTGACTTAAATTGCTCGCCTTTAAAAAAGACAACACATCTATTAATATCCGTGCATTCATTACATCTCTAAACATGCGATGGATAAGCTGAAATATTTGTTCACAGACATGCGCATCATTTATCAAATCAATCAAATATAATCCAGGCAAATGCTGATAATCTGGTTTTTGACTTAAAATATCATGTAACTGGTTATATTTTGTTCTAGTGACATCTAGGGCTAAATTTATAAGTATTTTTCGTCTTTCTGGTTCGCGATATTTTTGAATTTTTTCTAATAATGGTCTAAGGAAAACAATTTGTTCGGAGGAAATATTATTTCGGTATATTCCAGCTATAGTTTCATAAAAACATTCCAACATATTTTGTTGCCATAAGGGATTTTTCTCATCAATGATATTTTGATATATTTTCTTTAGAGCCACTAAAGCTTCATCTGTAAATTGATAATTCGGATTATCTGCCTGTAATTTCAATAATATAAGATCAAATATTTCCCGAAGTTCCAAATAATCTATTAATAATTTAAATTTACTATTTATGTTAAAATTTTTAATACTTTTAATGAGATTTTCTCTGTCTCGTTCTGCTATTATACATACAATCATTGCTAGATCATTTGAAAGAGCGAAATTTCGAATATTTTTTATAACACTAGAACCATTTTGTTTTGCAGCAGCTATAGCTATTTTTACCATCGTTTCTTTATCGTAAATTCGAAAATCTTGTATTCTTTCAGAAATAGCTCTTCCATCTCTAGTGGCTATTTTTTGGGCTAATTCACTCCTTTTATTTATATCTGATATATTAAAATTTTGTATGTAATTTGCTACCTCTTTTGCATTTTGTTCTAGACATATCTCGGCTATTTCAATTCTTGCTTTTTCATCTGAAATATCGAACTTTTTAATGTATGTAGCAACATATTGAGGACTATTTTTTGCAGCTATCTTTGCTATTTCAATTCTTCTATTTTCATCTGAAATACTGAATTTTTGTATTGTTAGTGCAATCTCTTTTCCGTCTCGTTCCGCTATTATCTTAGCTATCTCAATCCTTCTATTTTCATCTGAAATATTGAATTTTTCAATGTTATCAGCAACACCCCGCCTTTTTTGTGCAGCTATCATCGCTATTTCTACTCTTGTTTTTTCATCTGAAATACAAAACTCTTGAATATTATTCCCAATACTACAACTATCGTGAACAGCAACAATTTTAGCTAATTTTATTCTGTCCTTTTCATCTGGGATACCAAAAGCACCAGTATAAAAATTGTCTATAAAAGCTGATATATAACTACATTTCTCTAAAACGGCAGAAAATACTTCAATTAGTACATCGCTACCTAAAACGTTAAGTGACCTTATAAAATTACCGCACATTCTTCGAGAATCGATAGTTGTTATTACATTATTTGAAATAAAAGCTAAAGCGGTTTGTTTTAAAAACTCAATATTTTTCTTTCGGAATAATTCTTCAGTAATGGATTGTAAAATTATTTGAATGTCATTATAAGATAATCCATATCTTTGTTGATCTTTCCATTCCTTAAACTCTTTAATAGCAACTTGAACGTCTTCTTCTTGATAACTTCTTTTGAAGACCTCTAATCCTTCTTGTTGACGTAAATTAATAACTGAAGACATTTTTATAATTATTCCTTAATAATATTTTTATTCTATTTAATAATAAATTTAATTATAACATAATTAATTATTTATTAATAATTTAATTATAAAAAAACCCTATTGGCCTAAGTTGTTGAAAATAAAATATTTGTATTTTAGATCCTAAAGAATGTTCAAATGCTATATTATTAATAATAAGCTATTTAGTGATAAAAAAAGTAAAAATATTGTAAGCTACCAGTATTATTTACATATACGTAAATAACCATTTATTTTCGATGAATTGAATAATCAATTATTTTTTTACAAAAATATATATTTTTAATTTTAATTGATTGTTTCAAAATATAAGTAACTCAAAATTAGTAGGTTTCTAAGCCAGTAACTAGGAACAACATTAACATGTAAATACGATATATTGATTTATTGCGCTGGTAAAAACATCTATAATAAGACGCATACCATCATCATCCATATCTTCATATTGATGTTTCTTATACTTACTGCCGTTAATTGTAACCTCTGAATATACCAAGCAATAGCTGTCAATTTCATTACCATAATAAACTAACTGCGAACCTGAGCGATATCTTCCAGACGGATCATGGTTAATAGTTACAATCTTGAAAGACTCCCCTGCAAAATTGTAATATCCTATACTTGCTCTCCATCCATTAAAAGTAGTATCAGGTTCAAATTTATCAGGTCTTATTTCCATACTAAAATTTTGAGATTTATTAGCTGATTTAACATTTGATGCTTGATTGGTTTTAGCAGTCTTAACATCTAAAGCTTGATCTGTTTTTGAAGTTTTAGCAGCCTGGGAGCAGCTTTGCATTTTAGCCTGTTATTGGCTGTGTTGAATAATGTAAAAAATGCTTTTTTGTATTCTTGATTATACAGGGCTTTAATAGTATCAAAAGCATTATTAACCGTTTCTTTCCCGGTATTCAAAAATAGACCTAATGGATGCGCTATAAGTGTCATTCCTAATTGAGACAGAGTTAGGTAAAGCCTTAAAGCCTTGTTCATTTACCTGATGTCTAAAATGCATTATAGACTTAATGCTATTTACACTATCTAGTGCAATACTCATTGCCCTGCCGACTGGTTTAAAAGAGCAAATTAACGGAAATATTGCTGTTAAAGACTTTCTTACAGTATCAGCAGTAATAGTGAGCGAATGCCCACCAACTGTTATTGATTGTTCTTTGTTTTTGATTTCAGGGACATCATTTTCAAAATTTCTGTCATAATAAGAAGGATTACTAACTAAATTATTTCTTTGAATATCTTTCATTTTTTAATTCACCTTAATTTTGTTTTCGCACAACATTTTAATTAAGTTAATTTTATTATAATCAACAATAAATAAAAAATGATATTATTAATTAATTTAATTGCATTTTAAATAAATGATTAAATTTACCTTAATTTCAAAGATCATCAATTAAAAAATAAAAATTTTACAACTGATAGCATATTTTGAATCTAAAAAAATATTGAATTTAATTTTTTACAGGATTAATAAAACTTTTAGACAAAGTATTCGTTTTAAGAGTTTTTACCAAATCTATAGCCAAGACCTAATCCAATATTCCAAGTATCCAAAGTTGAACTGGTTCGTTCAACCCTATTGTTATTATTGGTATCATCAAATTTTGTTCTTACCATGGAATAATTTGTAAATAAATCTATGAAAAAATGTTTATTAATATTAAATATCGCCCCCATCTTAGCAATGCCCCCCAAAGTCCATTTATCACTTTTGGGTATTACATATGCAGATTTATCCCTAAATTTCACATATGTGGGCAAAGCTCCAATTCCTAAATACAAATCCACAAAATTAACAGGATACAAATATTTCAAACCAAAACCTATAGGAACCATGGTCACTTCAGTAGTATCCCTCAATCCAATTGATTTTCCCTTATCATAATAATAATGAGTACTGCCCCAAATGTACATCTGCCATTGCAGCTTTGCTGTGACTTCTAATCCCCCGAATACCATGCCGTTGCCATATATGTCCCTAAACTTTTTGGAGGTCGGCAGAAAATATCCGACCTGTCCTTCAAGTAATACATCTGTAGCTTTAAGCTGCGTAAAACAAATTAATGAAATGGCAAAAATAAAAATAAATTTTTTATACATTTTAAACTCCAAATATTACTTGTATTTTAAACTTTAATATTAGCTTTTTCAATATTTTTTTAAATATTCATTAAAATTTTTTGTTGATGTTTATAAACGAAGAATTTATATTTTTTTCGCTTTTACCAAGGAAAAAATATGAAAAAAATTATTTTAGCATTTTTTTTACTCATAGGTATAAACCTTACGGCTACAGAGTTGTCATATGTTTTAAATTATAGCGATGAAACGGTCAGCATTGTTAATGTATCTCAAGAACAGATAATAAATACAATATCTGTTGGAAGTCAGCCTTTTGATGTAAAGGCTACTCCAGATGAAACTAAAGCTTATGTAGTCAATTTTGGAGACGATACTGTCTCCGTCATAACGGTCTCTTCTGCAACAGTTACTAAGACCATTAACGTAGGAGGAAGTCCGGCAGCTATTACTTTTACTCCTGATGGAACAAAAGCTTATGTAAGTAATTCAGGAGATGATACTGTCTCTGTTATAGATGTAGCAACTGAAACAGTTTCCAAAACTATTAATGTGGGTTCTACTCCTAGAGGGCTCGATGCCAACCCAAGCGGCACTAAAGTTTATGTTGCTAATTCTGGAGCTTCGACCCTTTCTGTTATTACAACATCTTCAGATACTGTCACTAACACTATAAATTTGAGCGGTGCTGGCTTAGGAGTGGTATTTTCTCCCGATGGAAGCGTAGCTTATGTAAACCGCTCTAGTTCTACCCTTTTTGTAGTTGATACTGCAACTGAAAGTGAGACCAACATTATTAATGCAGGAGGAGGAAATCTTTATGGAATAATATTTACCACAGACGGAACTGAAGCCTTTGTTACAGCTGGAGCAGATAATAAAGTAGTTGTTATTTCAACAGCTTCAGAAACAGTTACAAATGATATTTCTTCAGGAATAGGAACTATCCCTTATGGTATAACTTTGTCAGATGATGGAACTTATGCATATGTAACCAATTCTGGTTCAGGCACTGTTTCTGTTGTAAATATTGCCTCGGAAACTGTAACAAGTTCATTTTCTGTCGGCACTAGTCCTTTAGCATCTGCATTTGTTACTTCTTCTTCTGGCTCTATTTCCGGCTTTTGCTCTACAAATACTTTTTTATCTCAAAAGGATTTCTATAATACGATCTCCTGGGGAGCCGTCTCCGGTGCCGTGTCATATAGAGTTTATAGGGATTCCGGTCTTACCAATAGGATAGGAGAGACTACGTCAACACAATTTGAAGATCATAATAGACAGATTGGTCAAACTTATAGTTACTATGTTGTATCAGTTGATAACGTTGGTAGCGAAAGTCTTATCGGTCAAGTAACAATCTCCTGCCCTTAACAAGATATTTGGAATTAGCATATGAGTCATAAATATTAACTTATTATGACTCATATAAAACATAAACATTTGATCTTATGTATGCATCAAATTTGGCAAGATATATTGAAACACCATTGTCAGACCAAACGCTATCCAAACAGAAATCATTATATATTTTTCTTTAAAATTAAAAAGCTTGTTAGCAATATTGCCCAAAGTTAATACAATTAAAGCCGGATAAACTGCCACCGCGATAGGCGCAATAATTTTCATAATGCCTTCAAAATCCAAATTAACAGCTGCTAAACCCGCCAAAATGGTAATAATTAATGACTTGTTGTATGAAACCTTACCTCTAAATACAGTAAACGTCAAATAGTCGGAAAATAGAGTCACTAAAGCAGTTGCCGTAGCCAAAGTTGAAACAGCCACTGTTAAATTAGCTAAAATCCCCGCCTGCTTACCCAACACTCTAATAGATAAAATACTTAAAAGCTGTTCATCAGCCACTCCCTTTAGCTTAGAACTAAAAGCAGCTGATACAATCCCAAACCCAAAATAAATAGCACCTAATAATACTGCGCATATCAAACCTGCCTTCAGGCACGGAACAATAATTTTTTTAGGCTGAACAAATTGATCAAACTTAGTTTTCATAGCATCGTATATTAAGCGGGAAAAAAAAATCATCCCTATAAGATCAAGTGTATAGTACCCCACCTTAGTTCCTTCAACAAAACCCTCTGTAGGAGTTATTGGAACCTTTACAAAAGATAAAACGCTTGCTAATCCAATAACGATAATGGCTACAAGAAGAGTTATTTTAATAGGCCCTAATATTGTCCCTAAAATATCCACAACTTTATTTTCCTTACGAGTTAATAAATATACTAAAAATAAAGCTACCGCACAATATGCATATATCGGAACTCCAGGCATATATATCTTTAAAGCTGAATAAGACAAAATTAAGCATCTGGTCATAGCTCCTAAGGGTCCTATGATAAAAAGCATTATTACAAACATAAAAATAATACTTGGCAGTTTGCCTGTGTTTTTCAAAAATCTCTTATAATCCCCTTCAAACAAAATAGCCGCTGCAAGCCCTATAATAGGAACGATAACCGCAGTTAATATAAAACCAATCATTGAAAAAGATATTTGAGATCCGGTCTCTCTGCCTAAAATTAAAGGATATACTATATTTCCAGCTCCGAAAATCATAGTAAAAATTGCGATTCCTAAAGAAAAGATACTTAATTTTTTTTTCATAATACAATTTTTTGTGGTTACATTTAGTGTTTAATGTTACAAAAAATTGTATATTAATTGAAAGAGCTAATCTATGTATAAATAATTAATGTACATTAATTATTTATTTTTTTAACTATTCATTTGATGCTTGAAAGAATATAGAGCAGCTTTACTAGCTAAATCTACAATTCCCCTCTGAACTGTTTTTTATTATATTCAAGATCTCCGAATAAAAACTTTTAGCTACTTGAGCACTTTGAATAATTGATATTGTCCTTTTTTATTATAAAAAATTAAAAATTGATTTAATTATTTATTCCCACCAACCGTAACCCTCT
Organism: Chlamydiales bacterium; assembly: GCA_028278035.1. GTDB lineage: Bacteria > Chlamydiota > Chlamydiia > Chlamydiales > SM23-39 > JANQFC01. The sequence goes on along the minus strand of JANQFC010000027.1, from coordinate 120,352 downwards.
GATTTATCACGATTTATGCATGGACCTTCTAAGTCTTTAGATGTTTTGGGCTTAGATTGAGATTTTAAGGATTCTTTACTATCCTCATCTAAAAGCTTTTCTTCTTTTTCATCAGCTTTAGGTGCATTAATAGGAGATATGATCAAATGAGAATTAGAAGGCCATTCATTTCTATCGTTAGTGTATTTTTGTCTATCCTGTTCTAATCGCTTGTTTTTTTCATTATCTACGTCAAATGTATATTTATAATAATTTTTCCCCCATCCCCGCAGAATGCCGTCTTTAAAAATGAACGGAGTGAAATTTCTAAAGATTAGTTTAGACTGTCCAAAAAAAGTCTCTGTTGTCTGATAATACCAGACATCATAATTTTCATCGCCAAATGATTCTACTTCATTTTTATCGGGATATCCCATGATACATAATACTTCATCTTGCGTCATATCCTTTTGGACATTCAACATGTTTATCTTATTTTCTTCTGCTATAGATCCTGAGACTAAAGTAGTGCTGGTAGAACAGCTCGAAAAAACAACAGCTAAAGAAATAAAAAACATTATGTACTTGCTCATAAACACCCTTCAAACCTTATAAATTTGATAATATAAGATAATATATAGAAATGTCAAAGTTCTTTTTAAGCCGGAAGTATTGTGATTTCTTTATTTCTTTCCAGTGTTATATTTACTCTTCTCTGATTTCCAATATTGCCTCGTCTTATTAAGGGAGTTGCAGAATCTTTTTTCCATCCAGAAAATATGGATTCTGCAGGAATAATCTGATCTCTACGATCAATACGTTTAATGCCTTGTAAATTCAATGACGCCACTGACTTGAAAAGAGTTTGAAGAAAATTAGCTGGGCAATGTCTATCTCCATGAATTTTCACAAAACCTTCATAATCAAAAATACTTAAATTTGTATTACTCAAATCTAAATTTTCAATCGCAACTCTTTCACGATTTTCAACGTCGCTTAATCTCGCTAATGCATTTAATGCTCCTATATCAAAATATTGAATACCTGCAAAATTTAAAAACCTTATATTTCTAAATTTCGATATAATAAATAAAACATTATATAAATTTGCTCTATACGCTTCTAATAAGAGAGGTCTTTGCTCTTCTTTCATTCCAATTCCTGCCAAGTCAATTTCATTGTGTTGAATTATAACGGAATCTGCTGTATGCTCATCATTTCGATTAATATTTATAGAAAAACCCAACAATTCAATATTGCGAAGAGATTGCCACCTACTTATTTGCTGAAGAGGATGAATACCTTTAAACATATCAAATATTGTCTGTGGAACTACTGGCAGAACAGGCCTTGAAAATCTTTGTTTACGTCTAGTGATAGCATTCCCTCTACATTCCGAATAAGATCTTCCATGCGAAGGCCTTGGCATGATTTTATTATGATCAATTATTTTAACATTTGTTAAATCTAACATTCTTATGTTTTGAAAGGCAGAACATTTAATTAAAGCATTGAAATCATTTAAATATAAAACGACTCCCCTACCAAATTTTAATTCAGTAACCTGATCCTGGATTCTATATAAATGAAGCAACGAATTTTGGCTTATACCATCGCATCCAAAAAAATGAACGGTCCTCTCCATCCCTCTATTACTTACAAAAATAAAAGGTTTTTTTAAATCTTCTATGATCTCCTCAATAAAATTATAAACTGCACCTTGCGTTCCTTCCAAAGATAAATATTCCAAAGAAGCCTGAGCTTTAATTAAAATATCTTTTCTTAATTCGGTAGGCCTTAAATATCTGCAATTATTTAATATCAATCTTTTTAAGTTAGGCAAAGATAGTATATCGTCTTCTAAACTCTCATTGGTAATATGGGAATTAGAAATGTCCAGGTTTTTTAAAACGGGATATGAGCTCAAAGCATGCAAATTTGTTATTTCAATTCTTTCCATATCTGACAATATCAAAGTTTTAATCCCCAGCCCTGCGCCTTTTTCTATAAAATTGCCGTTTAAAGCTAACCCACTTAAATTTAAAGAAGATATATTCAAATTGTTTTCTCTAAAAAAATCTAACAGGAACCCCATAAAAACATCGCTAACCTGGAATATATCAGATAAATCTAATTCAACATTAGGATCGTCAAACACAGGAAAATAAGTTTTCTTATTTATCTGTGACAAGAAATCTCTTATCGCTCTTTCTTTTATTTGCGCCTCTTGAGCTCTTATACTCCATAATAAGTTTTGTATATCTTCTTTAAATTCATTAATTTTTTCATTTCTGTTTGATTGTCCATCCGAATATGAAACGATATATTTATTTTCTAAAAATCTTAGCTCATCTTTTTTCTCTGCTGCTCTTTGAAACTGCAATCTTTTTAATTTTTTTACACTTCCGACAAGTGTTTTTACAGAAGAGCTTTTAATTTCCCGGGTATTTGAAAAACAAACACAGCTCAAATTATCAAATTTTTGTAATTCAGTTTTTAGATTAACAAGATCAAATTTTAAATTTTCAAAAGCCAAAATCGCCGCATCTTTATATAAACGGCGCAATAATTCGAGGCTTGCTACTAACTCTTCTTTTGTCAATTGAGCACAATCAATCTTTATACCTAATTTTTGACCTGTCTCAGTGAAATATTTAAAACATGTGTTAACCGTTATATCTTTTAAAACTTTGTTTGTGAGCTTGAAGATATTGGGTATGAATATAGGTGTTTTATATTTAGATAAAACAACTTCTTTTTTTCTTCTGCAAAAGTAAACACTTCCAATTGCAATTATAGATAAAGCTATGGCAGAAATAGCTGAGGCATATTTCCAAACATCATTATCTTTTTCCTTGACAACTTCAATCGGAGGAGGCTCCGACGGATAAATCCACTGCACAATGCTATTAGTAGCATTATATAAATAATCTAAAGAAAACCATGTCATGTCATATCCCCTAGTTTTAATTTTGCTGTCCAGCTATATTCTTTAAAAGACTTTAATTCTTCATCGCAATATTTCCCTGCTATTTGTTCTAATATTGCTATTTGTTGAGCAGGCAATTCAATAATTGATGCTGCTTTTTCAACATCTTCAAAAAAATTCACAGCACTCAACGTATATTGTTCGAACTCTTGGTATATTTCTTCTCCTAATTTTTGCTTTAAAGTTTCCTCTCTAGCATTTTTTATAACTATAAATAAATGAACAATAGCATTAGACCGTTGCTGTATTTCTTTGACTTTTAAACCAATCTTTTTTTCATGCTTTTTCAAATCATTACTTGTTTTTATCACTTTATAATCCAAATTCAATAAACAACATATCGTCTGCAATTTTAACAAACCAATACATTGCTGTTCTTTCTCCTCTCTGCTTTGAGACAACACTTTAACATAAGCTGCGCAAGCAGGAGACACTTGCTTGAAATCTGTCAACAAAGGTCCCATTGTTCCAACATCCCTACTAGCACGAATCATAGCGATAGGCGCAAAAGCACCAGCACCAGTATCTTCAACCTGAATCATTTCTTCTTCAGGTTGAGAGGGCATTAGTTCTGCTGAAACATTATCAAGCCATAAACACCCTTGCTGTTTTTCTTTTGTAACTTTTTTCTCTAATGATTTAGCTGCCTTAAAAAAAAGTTTTAAATCTTTTAAATTATCTAAATTTGCAAAAGAAATTACCTCATCAATTTTTTTTCGGGATGTGGTTAAAGATTTATAAAATCGTTTAAAGGCGGGATTAATATCTCCAGAAGCCACATAGCTTTTTACTTCGATTTCATTAACTAATCTATAATGTTTAAATACTTGCCATAAATAGCAGGCAATATTTCCGTATCTAGCCACATATTCGACCTGTTTTATAATTAATTTAATCTCTTTGTTCTGTAAAGCATACTGTCTTAAAGTCGTCATAGCATTAATATCAAATCCTTCCTCAGGATCTTTGCTTCTTTCTAATTGTATAATGCTCTCTTTTCTTGTATTCAGCTGATGTAGAGAAGTTTTTGCTAATATCAAAACAGAAGCAAACCGAGCTTCCCCTTCTTCTTGAGATAATTGAGAACTTCCATTTTGACGTAAAAATTGAATACAGTCGCTTTGAAGACAGCTTATTCCTCCCCGAATTTTTTTATACTCTTTTGAATTGTTTTCAATTTGCTTAAGTGTCATTAAAGAATCTTGAGGAAGAGGTTGAGCTTCTTTTTCGGTCTGCTGATATATCGTAGAGCAACAATTGCAATGTTCTACTCCAAAGATTTTACCTATTATTGCGCCTAGCTCAAACAATTTTCCCGTAATACACATCGCATACGCTCTTATTAATATTTAAATATTGCGCACAAGTAGATATTCCAAATGAAAATTATTATCAATACTTTTTTTTAAATCTTCACAATCGAATATTCATGCCTTTGCGGCATTTGAATAATATAGGAAAACGCTGCCAGATTAGATTGCTTAACCATGAAAATCCAGCGCTTAAATATCCCCTAAATGAATACTCTTGTTTTCTAGCAGGCTTAATTATTACCTGCTTTATATCTAAAGAGCCTTTTGAATAAGCCTTTAGGCTATCCGCTAAAATTTTCTGATATTTTTCCAACAAAATATAAAAAATCTATCAATGGCTGAAGTCTGCTTGCAAGCCTGCATCAAAAATACTTTTAACGAATCTTCTATCGGTAATTTTTTCGCATCATTTGCAGCTTTAGATAAAGCGCCGATTACAATAAAATCTTGAGACACCAACTGCATCATTCTTGAAAGCCTTTTTCTGTCATCAACACTTTGTTTTAATTCACTCCAAAATCCATTCTCTTTAGACGACTAGAGGTTCCAATGTAATAATTAAACCAAAGATTAGCTCGATTCAATGCAGAGAAAATAACATTTATCAAAGAAATTGTAGCAGCCCGCAGCCAAGCCTTCGGAGAGTTAAAAAAAGCTGAATCAATTTTTGAAATACTCGAACTCATTACAAATTAATTAAAGAATTAACTAGAATGATTATCTTTTTTATAATCAAGTTCTTTTCTATAAAAACCTTTGCTATTTTTTTTCTTTTTTCGGAGTTTTTTAAGTCCGGTGTTTTTTTTAGATTCCATAAACCCTACGACCCCAAAAGGTTGTATTTCATTCTTTATAAACTCCTTACTATCAATTCTTTGTATTAAATTTTTAATTAACACTTCAAAATTTTTTAATACTATTTCCGGTTTATAAACTTTAGAACTTAAAAGTAGGTTGTGAGACAAACCCTTTACAGTTTCGGCTTTAACACTTGAAGCCGAACTTTTTATATTATTGGAATTTTGAGGCGTTGGCTCTTTTTGGAACTTGAGCTCTATAGGATCTTTTTTCAAAAATAAAGACAATAGCTTGGTGTGTTTTACAATAACTTTAGGATCTACCTTAGATGTGATAAAATTATCAGCAAATTTTTTGTTTTTTGCAATAGAGTTAGTTTTATTAGACTTATCAAAGTTATTGTTTGCGTCATCATCCAAGCTCGCGTTTAAAGTATTTAAAACTTTTATCTCTTGCATTTGAGAAAATTTTTCAACAAACTTGTTTAATATAATTGAGGAGACTTCTTTTATTTGTTTTTGAGTCAGATTCTTTACTTGATCTAAACTTTGAAAAGATTTTTCAAGATTATCAAAAGCTTCCTGCATCACTTTGGTAAATTCTTTTGCAGATAGATTGCTATTATCAAATATAGAGTTTACAGATAAAAGCTCCTGTATTTGAAAAGACAATAAAAAATCTTCTATATTGACTTCAATACTCATAAATATATTTTTTTTAAACAGCATACATAAAAAGAGAAATAATATAATTATTAAAAAGTATTTTGATAGAAATATTATCCAGGATTTGCTTTTATGAAAAAAAAGAGGTAAAATAAAATGATATTACTTAGTATTTTAATTTATGTTGTCTTGGGAACGGTTTCCGGTATTCTGGCCGGGCTTTTAGGGATTGGCGGCGGCATTATTATTGTTCCCTGTTTATTTTTTATTTTTAAATACCTTTTAATTCATATCCAAATGCCTATGCACCTAGCTATAGGCTCTTCTTTAGCTATCATTACAATAGCATCTTTAATGTCCGTTTATCTATATCAAAAAAGGCACGCTATTTTCTGGCCCACTTTTAAAAATTTAACTATAGGATTGATATTAGGCAGTATACTGGGAGTAATTTTCGCATATTTTATACCAGGCCAACTTTTGACTAAAATATTCGGTATTTTTGCTTTTATAATCGGTCTTTATTTATTATTTGCTAAAAAAATATATCAAACAAAAACAAAACCCGCTCAATTATATTCTAATATCTTTGGAGGAATAATCGGCATTTTAGCTACTTTATTGGGAATAGGCGGCGGAGTTGTTGCCATGCCGTTTTTTATTATGTCTTTTAGAGTCCCTAAATATTGCTTGATTGGTAATGCTTCAGTATCTACTTTCATAACATCCATTGTCGGCATGCTTTGTTATATATTCGCGGGATTCATCTCCTCTTCTAATAATATTTTAAGTTTAGGGTACATTTATCTCCCTGCCTTTATTATTGTAGGAACCACTTCAATATTTTCTGTTTATTTCGGTGTAAAACTAGCAGATAGGCTAGACGTGCACATCTTAAAAAAAATATTTGCAATAGCTCTTATCGGCACAAGCATTATAATGATGATTTAACATCTTTTATATTGCATAAAGAGCTCATTTTTTATATTCTTTAAATCCCTCATTTTTATAAACCAGGGAGTTGTTGATGAGTGTCGTGTTAAATCCGGATATTGAGACCAATGAAAATATACAACAAGCAAATCAGCAATCTTACTGGCTTGTTGCACAGTCAATGATAAAACAAAAGCCAAAGGATGTAATAGAAGTTTTTCTTAAAATCGGAGAGTGGGCTAAACTAAGTTTCAGAAGTCTTAGGGAAAATTCTTTTCTGAATAATTATATTTCAGGAATAGAATTCGGGCAAAAAATATTCGTATTCCCAAACATCATCTCAAACTTTTTAGAAAATCAATATTTATGGAGTCAGTATTTAAGCTCAGCAAATAATGAAGCAACTCCAGATCAACAAAATTTAACCTCTTTTCAATTAAGAACAAACACCTTTAATCTAATATGGAAGATCAGGAGCTTTACTTTATGGTTTGATAAAAGCAGGGCTCTGCAATTCTCAAAATCCTTTATAACTAAATTAAATATAATTACTGGTTTATTTAATACTGCCAGTTCTTTTGAAACAGCCTACCGGATAGTTGATCACATTTATGATGCCGAATATGCTCAAAAATACGGCGAGGGCAAAGATTACGTCAGAGCGGCAGCTCTAGCAAATAACATAGCAAGCATGATTTTAGGCGTGTTGGCCATAGCAAGCGCAGTGTCTGAAGCTGCCTACATAGGATTCTTCATGTTATTGGCAGAAACTGTCATTTTAGGAGCGAACATTGCATCTACCCTTTTGGAATATAAATATAGCACAAATCAAGGCTAACTTTTTTTTGAATATACATTTTTACAAATAAGTTTTATAATATCCGCCCTTAACACAACAAAAGGAGTTTGTTATGTCAGTAGTATTAGATGTGCCCCAGATAGCAGTGCAAAATCCCCAGCCTCAGCCAATATCCCCTCGACGAGTCGATATTTTAAAGGCTGGAGAAAAGATAATTAAAGCAAATCACAAAGATTTCTTGAGATTAATAGAAACCGTACTTAGATGGTCGGCTATAGCCTTTAAAGATCTTGATAATTTATTTCCTGTAATAGCGTTTGCCGATAATCTTAAAAAAGGAATGTCCGTATTATCTCTTCATGATTTTACAACAGGAGCTTTCAAGCTCGGCTCCAGTATAAAAAATCTTAGATTTTCTGAAGCCAGAATAGCCGCTTGCGATGAAGCTTGGAACGCAATGAAGGTAGCTAAATGGATTTCTCAAAATGTCCAACCCATCGCAAAAACATTCCTTAACAAAATATCGATTATTGGTGGAGCGTGTTTTGCTGCAAGCTCTTTAGAAAAAGCATACATAGAAGCTGCTTCTTATTTAAGATTAGATAATACCCATCATTATAAAAAAATGCTGCACCTAAATAAAACAATAAACAATATTACTAAAGCAATGATTGGAGCGTTAGTAGGTCTCGGGGCCTTTTTTGCTTTTGCAACCCCTGGTATTGCAATGCTAATTTTAGCAACAACAATGCTTGCAACTAACATAATTACAGCAATATTAAAAGAATCTTGTTTGAATCATTAATAAGAAAATGCTAAAAATAATTGATAGGAAGCAAATGAATATAAAATATGGAAGATTGCGCATACTGTAAAATAGTAAAAGGTCATACTCCTTGCCATAAAATATGGGAAGATGAAGATCATATTGCATTCCTATCAATTTTTCCTAATACCGAAGGTTTTACTATCTTGATTCCCAAAAAACATTCTCCCGGCTATGCGCTGGACCTTGAAGATGAAGTGTTATCTAAATTAATTTTAGCTTCTAAAAAAGTAGGCAAGCTTTTAGATGCAAAATTAGATGATGTTGGAAGAACAGGTATTGTACTAGAAGGTATTGGCATAGATCATGTCCATGTAAAATTAATTCCTATGCATGGTACCAAACATATTAATAAATGGGGCTCGGCCTCAGCCTATTTGGATAAATATTTCAAAAAATACGAAGGTTATTTATCTTCACATGACGCCCAAAGAATTGATGATAACGCCTTAGAAAAAATTGCAAAAAAATTAAACCGTTAAAATCTCCTTCTACTACTTTTCTTTTCAGGCCATTTATTAACGTGATACTCTAAGTCCATGCCTTTATATTTATGATAGCAGTAATTGCAAAACCTTTTAATTTTATATACTAAATTTCCATCGGGATCAGATGAGACCACATATACGTAAGACATTAATAATAAAATAATAACAGTGAATTTCTTAATCATCTTCATCCTCCCCTCATTTTCAAAGTATTGATCCTCCATTTTAATTTCAATAAATTTCTTGATAATTTCTTTGTAAAACCTCTCTAAAAGCAAAATAATTGCCTTAAGCCCTCCTATTTACAAGCGACTAATAACAAACGTCTTAGCGATATTATTTTAAATACATATATAATTAATTTAATTATAATAATAAATATTATATAATTAATATTATTTATTATTAAAAAAGAGTAATTAATTATGAGTTATGCAATATTATTTAATCCGCATTATAATCAAAGGCTTGATTATTTAGATTTAGCTCAGCCCAACTTCGCAAGACGAGCACAGATATATCTGGAAACTTTACAAACTCAGCCCAATCAGAAAGGCTGCGAGCAGTTTAATCACAGATATAACGCGCTAGAAGAAAATTTTCCAGATGCAACAATTCAATTAGCAAGAGATTATTTTACACATCTGGGTGAGCATACTAGACATCCGATATCTTTATATGCAAAAGCCGTGACAACTGAATGTACAGATTTACAAAAAGCAAAAAGAGCCTTGCTGTATCTTCACAGCTTCACAGAATTAAGGCCTGAAAAGGTTCATCCCGAAACGTTTGATCTAGCAAAAATTGCAAATATTCTGCAAGAAAGCGAAGAGCTAGGCCAAGGATCTTATGGATCAGTAAACTCTTATAAACATCCTGTAAAAAATGAGTTTTATGCTAAAAAGAAATTTCATTCACTTGCCTCCGCAGAGAAAGAGGCTAAAGTATTGTCCAAATTGGATCATGAAAATATTGTAAGAATATTTCATTTTGCAAATGATGAAATAACAATGGAATGCCTTAAAGGTAAAAACATAAAACAGGCATTGAAAGAAGCAACTTTAGAAGAACAAAAAGAGATCTTGCGCCAATTACTATCAGGAATTGCCTATATGAATAGTAGGGGCATTGTGCATTGCGATCTAAAACCTGATAATATCAAAGTAGAAAGATATCACCTTGCTGACGGTACCCCAAAATACAGGGTAGTAATATTTGATTTCAACTTAGCAAAACACTTAAACATCCGAGCAAGTACCCCAAGTTCAATAGAAGGCACGCCAACTCATATGTCTCCCGAAGTATTTCATAAAATTGTATGCCCTCAAAGCGACAGCTGGGCTGTTGGAATAATATTACATGAAGCATTTACCGGCCTTCATCCCGTATTAAAAAATGCAGATACTCCGATCGCAATACAATACCTTTTAAAGAAGCATATTGAAAAGCAACACCCCTTAAATTTTGAAGATTTAGATAAAACACGCGCTCTTCCAGTTCATCTGGCAGATCTTATTAAATCTCTTTTAGCAATAAAACCAGAAAATAGGCTAACAGCAACTAAAGCTTTAAACCATCCTTACTTTACTTCCGGCTCTGAAGCTGCAGGAAGCGCCGATTAGGCCTTTTCCATTAAATTGTTTAGTTCTTTTTCAAACCTTTTCCTCTTGTTTTGCTAAAGCACTTTAAGTCTAAACTGTAATAATAAATTATTACTATTATTCATTTAGAAAAGCACACAAAGCTTAAATTGGTTTTTGAACTTCTTGCTTTTTGAACATCAGGGAAACAATTTTTATCCAAAACAAATATATAATTGTAGACATTACGCTTATCAGCAGAATAATATTTAAACCTGTTATATTCTGAATAAATATCAAAAATAAAGAAGCAAAGGCTTTTGCACTTCTATATGCAAAAACATCTATAATAGCTTTTGCCCTATATTTTTCATCCAGCTTTAAAGGAATATAAAGCATTTCTCTGATAATTCCAAATAACGAGTAATCTAAAGATTTTATCGTAGCAAAAGCATAAGTAGCCATGCCGAAGGAAGGAAATAACAAGAAAGCAAAAGAATTAACCCCTAAAAGCATAGGAACTAATTTATGAGCTCTTTTAAGTCCCAAGAAATGAACTAAAACAAATCCGCCGAAAAACTGAAAAGCGGTAGATAAAAAATTAATAAGGCTGGTAAGCCTTCCAGTATACTGCGTTCTTAGGTCCATATTAGGAATGTTTTTTTCTAAAAAGAAATTAAACTGATAATCTAAAAGCGCAGTAGATACCTGCATGAAAATCACGATTAATAAAATAAATAATAAAAAAGATGATTTTCTAATTAAAGAAAATCCTTCTTTTGGATTTGAATTTTCAGAAAACAGCAAATCCTGAAACTTTCCCTTTGAAATAGAACTGTTTTTATAAGCTGTGTAATAGAAAAAAAATATAAGCAAATATAAAGGACAGGAAAAATAAAACAAATTAACAGAGCCCATCTTAACAGCTGAAAAACCTGAGACCAATCCTCCAAGAACAGAGCCCATTCCCCCCATTCCAAACATAACACCATAAAGATACTTGGCTTTATTGGTATCTATCGTGGAATGAATAATAGACCATGCCTGTTTGAACGCAAGTAATATATATACATCTTTAAAAATAAACTGAATGAAAGCCAAGAAAGGATATTTCTTTACTAACAAGGCTGTAGTGGAATTTACAAAAATAATTGATATAACAAACGCAAAAAATGTTTTCAAACACCCGAGCTTAGGCAAAAACCTGTTATATAAATATACTATCAGTAAATTAACGGGCACCGCTAAAATCCAGCAATAAGGAAATAAGCGACTTGTAAAGTTGGATACAAAAATAGAAGTGCTTGCAGGTCTGGTTATTCCGTATTCAGCAGATATAAAAAAAACGCTCGCAATAATACTTATTATGAAGATCTTTTGCGATCTGGAAAAACTTAAAAAATTACTTTTAATACTTTTTAATTTAAACATCTTTTTTACAAAAATAAAATATAGAATGAATTATACCGAATTTAGAGTAAAGATGCTTTATTTTTTGAAGCAGTTCAAAAAAAGCACCTCATATTGAGGTGCTATATATACCCATTTTTTTTCGGAAGGCGGTATATAGCTTAAAATTGATGAAATATCTGAGGCTTTTGCTAATTTTAAATTTTTTCTTGATACTAAAAAAGAAAAATCTTTTTTTAAAGTTTTTTCAAATTCCCAATAAATCTGATCATCTTTTATTTTATTGTCATTTTTAAATTTCTCTAAATCTTTTTCACTAATCGAATTTGCCGGTATAGCTTTGAAGTGATCCTTTCTTCTAACTATTTTAACAGCGGCCGAATACATAGGGTCTTTTTTATTTAAAGAAGCTTTAGTAAGTTTTGCAATAACATGCGCATCTGTTGCCAGTAAAAAAGAATCCTCATCTGTAAATTCTTTATAAATACTTGTCATAAATTTAGACAAATGAAAATTAAATGCTTTAACAGACGGATGTTTATAGACTCTTTTATGCATAAAATGCCTTGCCAGCAGCAATGCTTCGCAAGACTCCAAACCACCCTCGTCAATACCAAGAGCCAAGCTGTTTTTTTTAGACGGTAAAATTCGCATCATCTCTATTAGCTGCAGATAATCAAAAAGGCCGTATACCACACCTGTATATTTAGAATCCCTTAAAAGGTAATCAATTCTGTCCGCCCCAAAAAAATCCGCAGAAATTATTAAAGACAATATTTTTTCCCAAGCAGAAAATTTATAATTTCTGCCCTGTTTTTCTAAAACTTCTTCTCCTAATGAAGTTTTGATAACATCTTCTTTGATATTTCTGTTTTCAAATCCCGGTCTTTTTTGTAGTTTTTTCCAAATTTTTTCAAGATAAGGACTTTCTATTAAATTCAAGGTCCATTTTTCATGTCCTTTATTATCTAATAACTTTTTTTCTGCCACATGAGAAAAGGGCAAATGCCCCAAGTCATGACACAAAGCAGCAAGTCTTAGAATTTGCTTCGAATAAATATAATCATCCGATCCTATTCTCGGCACTTCATTAAATACATCTGGCCTGAGCGTTTTGCAAAGTCTTTTGAAAATAATAGAAGACAAATGCATAACGCCTAAAGAATGTTCAAATCTTGTATGGGTAGCCCCCGGATATATCAAATAAGTAAGGCCTAGCTGCCTTATATAATGAAGCCTTTGAAATGGATAGGAATCTATAAGATCTTTTTCAATCTCATCTATTCTTATAAAGCCATGTATTGGATCATATATCTTTTTACTGGGTGCTAATAAATCTTTTCTCATCTCTACCCAACAAACTATTTATGAGGCCTTGGCATACTTTCAAATATATAAGAAGTTGTTACTTCTGTAAACTCAGCTTTTCTCTGCAGTTCTTTTAAACTTCTAGCGCCTCCATAAGTCATTCCGCTTCTTATACCACCTAAAAGCTCATTTATTAAATTAACAGCTGGGCCTGATGTTTTAGCCCAAAAATTAACTCCCTCTGCAGTTGTTTTTTCTTTTACCTTGCCATAGTAATCATTTTGAAAGTCTATACTTGCCTGACCTCTATATTTTGCATAAAGCCCATCTTTTGTTTCTTTCTTGACAGCAGCACTTTCATCAGTTAACGCAAAAAGCTTTCCTATCATAACAGAGCTGGCCCCTGCAGCCAAGGCTAGAACAACATCTCTACTTGTTCTAATCCCTCCATCCGCAATTAAAGGGACTCGCAATTTGTCTGCTATATGGGCACAGTCTTGAATAGCAGTAAACTGAGGCACCCCAAACCCAGTTACCATCCGAGTTGTACAAATAGCCCCTGGGCCAATACCCACTTTTACCGCGTCTGCTCCCGCATTTACCAAATCATGATAAGCTACAGCAGTACAAACGTTACCAGCAACAATCTGTTTGTCCGGATGTTTTTTCTTAAGCTGTTCTATAAAATCCAACATTTTATTGGAATGGCCGTGAGCTATATCAATACAAACACCTTTTGCACCCAAATCAAATAACTTGCTTGGATAATCAATATTTTTAATGCCGCACGAAACAAATGATTTTTCCTTATACTTTTTCACCCATTTTTTTTGAGTTTCAAAATCTGTAAACCTATGAAATATCGGAATCGAGCCTTCTTTAATTAATATCTCAGCCAATTCATCCGAAATAACAGAGTCCATATTAGATGCCATAATAGGAATGTCTATTTTAACATCCTTGGTAAGCCAGCTTTTTAAAGAAGGTTCTGTTCTAGAAGGAATATTATTATATTGGGGAATTAACGCAACATCGTCAAAAGTATAAGATTTTTTCATGTATTACCTTTTTATTTTTTTGTATCAAACAACAAAACTATACAACAATTTATAAATATTTTTTAGGTAAAATTAAAAAACTGCAAAAGATAACTTGACCATATATTTATTATTCATTACTTTTTTTGAAAATTTCTAAACTAAACAAAAGGAGAACACTATGTCATTGGCGGTAGCAGCAGGCTTTGCAGCAGTAGCAGCTCAAGCAACATCAACATTAGCTACGGCTGCTGTAACAGATCCGGCTTTAGAAGGAAACTCTGTTCAGAGAAATATTCAAAGGTGTATAGAGGATATAGGCAGACAATGCGGCGAATATGCGGGAGTTGAAGATCATCCTAATCTATATGAGTTCCTAATAGATCAATGTGAAGATCCATATGCAAACCAATCTGCTGTAGATAAAATAGCTCATTGGACAAACAAAATAGTCGGCTATCTTGCAAGATTAAAATGTTATGTAAGCCATGGCAATTTTGGATATGATGACAAACAGCCGTGCCGAGAAGTGATCGATCATTGTATAGAAACTATTAATGAGCAAGATGAACACAAACAAACTCCTTTACTTAAAGCAGTAGAAGAAAAAGATTATGCTGCAGCTAAAAACATTACTGAATTTGGTGCTAAAATTAATATTGGGGACGATCAAGGCTTTGTGCCTCTGCATATGGCAGCTATAAAAAGTGAAGAAATAGGCTTGATGTTGCTTGGCGCTGGAGCATATCCTTATCCAGAAACTTACTCAGGTTATACAGCATTAGACTTATCTGTTCTGAATGCAAGAAGAGAGCTCACAAAAGAACTACAAGAAAAACAGGCATATTTTAAACAGGTTCCTGTTATATGTGATAATGTGAAAAAAGTGTAAGATATATAACCTATCCAAGAAAAACCTTTAATTAGAACAAAGTATCTTTGTTGTTGCATAAAGATACTTTTTTTAATATCTAGATTGCTTTTTCAAACTATGGTATTATTTTCATTTATGATTAGTGCAGTAATACTTACAAAAAACTCAGATAAGACCCTAAAAAACACATTAGAGTCTATTAAGCAGCTTAATGAGATCATTATTTTAGATAATGGTTCAACAGATAAAACAATAGAGATTGCCAAAAGCTATAAAAATGTAAAAATCCATTTTTCAGATTTTATAGGTTATGGACCTTTAAGAAATAAAGGAGCTGATATCGCTAAAAACAATTGGATCTTAGCATTAGACAGCGACGAAGCCTTATCTGAACAACTGCAAGCTGAATTAAAAAACATATCTCTTAACGAGATAAATGTTTATTCCTTTAATTTCCATAATTATTTTAATAATAAACTAATCAAATACTGCGGCTGGTATCCAGAAAGCCACATTAGATTATATAATAAAAACAAAACTCATTTTTCAAATTCTTTAGTTCATGAAAAATTACTTGATAAAGGATTGAACAAAATATCTTTTCAATCCCCTATTAATCATTATTCATATCAAAATTTAGACGATTTTTTAAAAAAAATGAGCCATTACTCAACTTTATTTGCTAATCAAAATAAAAATAAAAAAGATTCTTCTTTATTAAAAGCTATCGCTCACTCATTGTTTGCTTTTTTTAAAAGCTATATAATAAAAAAAGGCATTTTTGGTGGAAAAGAAGGATTTATTATATCACTATATAATGCAAATACCGCTTTGTATAAATATTTAAAATTAGAAGAAATTAATAAAAAATAATATGCTACTTACTTTTTTATATCATAGAGTATCTATTGGAAAATATGCTAATACAGAAAAGCAAATATATGAACATTTGAAATATTTATCTCAAAAATATAAAATTGTAATTCCGCAAGACAAAATCAATCTCTTTAAATTGAATATCTGCTTAACTTTTGACGATGCATACTTCGATTTTTATAAGTATGTGTTCCCTCTTTTAAAAAATTTAAAAATCAAAGCTGTTTTAGCAGTTCCTATTAAATTCATTCAAGAAGACACTTATTTAGATGATAAAACAAGATTGTCTGTTACTTATCATGAGGCTATGAAAAATGATAATTACAAAACAAAAGTTCCTTTTTGCTCCTGGAAAGAAATAAAAGAAATGCATGACAGTGGTTTAGTTTATATAGCCTCTCATTCTTATAACCACAAAAACCTTTTAAAAGATAAAGTCGATTTCAATTTAGAAATCAAAGAATCCAAAAAATTCTTAGAAAAAAAACTAAATACTAAAATTGACACTTTTGTTTATCCGCTAGGTAAATTTAATGAAGAAATACACAAATGCGTAAAAAAACACTATAAATATGTTATGAGAATTGGATCTGCTATTAATTTTTCCTGGCAAAACATAACAGGAATAACCTATAGAATAATAAGCGACAATTTAAAATCTAAAGAAGAACACTTAAAAATCAAAAGATACATTTCATACCTTTGGTTTTTCTTTTTGAATTCTTTCAGAAAAAGATAGTTAAATTTTTCCAATATAAAAAATATGCTTGACTATATTTTTTTTCTTTATTAGCTTTTTCTAAATTTTTATTGAAATAAAGGAGTATTTTCATGGCACTTACAGCAGTAGCAACCGGACTGATTGGATTAGTTTTTCGTGCAACACCAGCTCTAGCAGCAGCCGCTGCCCCTGAACTCAGAGGAGAAACTGTCGAACAAAAAATATTCAATTGTCTAAATGATATAGAAACTCTTTGCGAACATCCCATCGCAGAGAGACATCCTCAATATTTTCAATATAACTATGCAATGCATCTATGCCCTGAAAAAGATACAAAAGACGGATTGCATGGACTTATGTCCAGAATATATTGTTATACACGAACAAAGTTATTTCCGGTATATGATGGCACATGTCTTAAAAAAGTTGAGAAATGCCAGCAAAGTTTAAGTGAGCTTGATGCAGACGGACAAACAGTCTTGCATAATGCTGTTATTTATAGAAACTGGGATGATTTTCAACACCTTCTTGAGCTCGGAGCTGATCCAAGCATTCGAAATGCTCGGGGATTAACACCTCTGCATTATGCAGGACTAGAATCCACAACTACACAAAGCTTGACAACTAGCTGTGCCATGGCTTCTTTATTGATTAGATATCAAGCTGAAATAGAAGCTACAGATTTAAACGGAACGACTCCGCTGCATTCTGCGGCATTAGGCAATCCAGACGTCGCTTTTGTGCTTATTAAAGCTGGAGCAGACACTACAGCAAAAACCTCTGCTGGGGAAACTGCTTTAGATATGGCCAAATCCCGCTGCCATACCCAGCTTGCTACTTATTTAGAAAAAACAACCCCTCAAGATCCTTATGCCAAGCTTGATTTTAGTCAATATTATGAAGGTAATGAAGTTTAAGATTAATAATTTAAATAAAGATAGTTATGAAAAAAAATACCGATTTAGAAAAGTTCTTGATTATGAAAGAACTGATACTAGAAAACCTAGCAGGGCTTCGAACTACATTAGTGAAGTGTACTGACAATGGCTATGATGACATTGATGATATGTTATATAATGAAATATTAGACTTGATAGACCATACCAATACGGTAGATAGCTCAGCTGATTTATCTGAGATCATAATAAAGGCTAAAGTTATAGAAGAAAACATAGATAACTGGTTAGCTCAAAAAGGCATTTCAACTATGGGATTAAAATGGCCTCAAATCAAGTAGCCTTTTATATAATAGAACGCTGCTAGCTTGAGATACATTTAAAGACTGAAGTTTACCGATCATTGGAATTTTTATTAGATGATCGGATTTTTTTATTAATAAAGGCTGAACTCCCTCTCCCTCAGAGCCAACTATTAAAACTGTTTTTTTAGAGTACTCAAAATCATTAATATCTACTGATTTTTTATCTAATACAGATGCTGCAATATCAAACCCCTCTTTTTTGAAAAGATCTACTGTTTGAGCTAAATTTGATACCTTGGAAATATTTAATAGTTCTGTGGCTCCACATGCGGCCTTAGTAACAACAGGAGTAATTTCAGCTCCCCTGTTTTTAGAAAAAACAACAAGATCCACACCAAAACATTCAGCCGTTCTTAAAATAGAACCAAAGTTTTGTGGATCAAAAATGCTATCTACTATTAACACAAAACATTGTTCTTTATCATAAGACTTTTCGATAAATTCCTTAATATCCATGTAATTTCTGGATTTAACAACTGCAACATATCCTTGATGAGAATCAGATTTCACATAAGAGGACAGTATTTTTTTATTGACGGTCTGAATAGGAATATTATTTTTTCTTAAAAGATCTGCCGTATCTCTTTTAACATTTTCTGAAACAAAAACAGTTTTTACTATGTCCGGCTTATGTTTAATCACCTCTTTAACAGTATTTTTTCCCATAATGAATGTCATATCTTATACCTTCGGTTTTTCTCTTCTTTTCCAATAATTGGGCCCATAATCGTAAGTGAGCTCTTCATCTTTTTTTATATCTTTATTTGATCTGAAAATAATATGCATTACCCCCTCTAAATAAACAGATAAAGGAGATAGGTTAGGTGTATCTGAATGATTTACAAATCTAATCAAACTGCCTTTTTCTCTGGCATCTATGGTATATGGTGTTTTTTTTTGACCTATGGAATACTCAAAACAGTATGCATTTCTATCGTCTATTTTATTCTTGTATCGCCTAATTATCCCAGTATATTCTCCCATAAATGTATGTTTTTTTATATCTTTGCATGCATAAAGGCCATACTCTTTAATTGGATCTATCCATTTAAGATATACATCAGGAATTATGTGGTTTATAATTTCTTTTTCATAATAAGCACCAAACCACAGGTGCTCTTTTTGCATATATCCATACCGGGCGGCCTGCATACACTTTTTTTCTATTTTTTCTTTTATTTGCAGCTTATCAAACGTCAAGCTTGGTAAATAATCTATTTCAACTAAATCCTCTAACTGTTTTTTAGTGATGGTTCTAATTTTTCCATCTATCAAAATCTTAAAATAAGTTTTTTCTTTCATGATTTAAAGTTTATCACATTTTGCAAAAAAAGATAAACTTTTGCACAATAAAGAAAAAATTTGAAATAGGTATTTTTATGTTTCCCTTAAAATTCGAAGTAAAGGCAGAAGCTGTCCCAAACATTTCTACTCCATGGACATGCTCGGCAAAAGATTTTGATCCAATATCAATTGCTATTCCCCCAGAATTCAATGGTCCTGGAAAAGCATATTCTCCTGAAGACCTCTATGGTTTGGCTGTACTTAACTGTATAATTGCCGTATATAAAGACATTTGCGAAAAAAATAATATACAGTTTAAAAAAATATCAGGCTCTTTAATAGTCTGTATGGACAAAAGTCATTCGGGCAATGGCCTTATCATGAAAAACTTAGAAATCACTTTACATGTGGAAGAAGCGTCTGATAAAGAAAAAGCAAGAGAATTTTTGGAGAAAGCATTAAAAATATGTCCGGTAACAAACTCAATTAAATCCGGAAAAACCTGTCATATCAATATTACATAATTTGTTTTTGAGCTGATTTTTTTTATAATCTAATATACAATATACCTTTGAAAATTTATTTTTTAGAGGTGCTTGTGAAAAGAAGTTTAATTTATTTTTTAATAGTAATAGCAGCTGTATTTTCTATCCTCCAGCTAAAATCTAAAAAAGAACAACCTACCGTTGTTATTATGTTAGGGCCGCCCGGTGCCGGTAAAGGAACTCATGCAAAAGAACTTTCATACAAATTACACCTGCCTCATATTTCAACAGGAGATTTATTTAGAGAAAACATAAAAAAACAAACCAAGTACGGAAAAGAAGCAAAAACATTAATTGACAACGGACAATTAGCACCGGATAGTCTAGTAATCGAAATGCTTTTTGATCATATTAAGCAAAACAACCTTAAAAAAGGATATATTTTAGATGGCTTTCCTAGAACCATAAATCAAGCTGAAATACTTAACAAAAAACTGCATAATAAGGCTATTGTAAAAGCTTTAAATTTACAAATTGATGACGCTCTTTTAATAGATAGGATAACCAACAGACTAGTATGCTCTAACTGCGGATGCCCTTTTCACAAAACATATTTAAAACCGAAAGTTGAAGGCAAATGCGATAAATGTAAAGCAGAACTTTATCAAAGAAAAGACGACACAGAAGAAGTGGTTAGAAAAAGAATTGAAATATATCATGCTGAAAGCGAGCCTTTAATTGAATACTATAAAAATCAGAACATATTAAATAATATTGATTCTACAAAACAAAAAGATGAAGTGTTAAACGATTTATTAAAAGCTATAAAAGATTAAGCTTTTAAATCTAACTCAGCAATTACAGGCAGGTGATCCGATGGATAATTGCCATCAAAAGTATCTGCTAAAATACCGTGAGATATCACCTTTATCTTACCATCAACAAAAATATAATCAGGTTTGATCCCGGGCTGTCCCGGCTCTTTAAATCCAGACCATGACCCTGTGGGTCCGTGATGAGGAAACATAGTTTTGAAGTGAGCATCTATTAAGTGATTATTTCTTGTTAATATTTTATAAGTCTCTTCCCCTCCTAATTCAGGAAAAATATTAAAATCTCCTGTCACGACAAAAGGCTTACTTTTGGATATTTCAAAAATCTTATTTTTTAAAAGTTCCGCACTCTTATTTCTTGCTAATTTAGAATGATAGTCAAAATGGGTATTGAAAAAATAAAACTCTTGTTTTGTTTTTTTGTCTTTAAATTTTGCCCAGGTAACTCCTCTTATAAATTTAGCTTTCCAGCCAATAGACGGTATATCCGGCGTTTCAGATAAATAAAAATAAGAACTATCTAAAAGCTCGAACCTGTTTTTAAGATAAAAAATAGCATCGATCAGACCTTTATTTTTTCCATCATCCAAGCCCGCTCCAAGCCAATCATAATCTGATAACAATTCATCTAAATCATCAATCTGATCTTTAGTAGGCTCTTGTATCCCAATTAAGTCCATGTGATGAAAACGGATCATACTGGCCACATTTTCACGTCTTGCATGCCAACAGTTTTTAATAGGCTCTTTTTTCTGTTCACACCCTTTCCATCTTATATTAAAAGACATTACTCTAATACTGTCTTCAATATCGGTTTTAACAGGATCTTTTATTTTGACTTTAGCAGCCTTCATATTTGGTCCAATTATTTAAATTATACTATCTATTATACTATAAATAGCATAATAATAGAATATAATTGAAGTGCATTAATTATCAACCACTTACAAACTAAATAAAATAATTAATATATAATAACTTTGTAAAATAATAATTTTAATTATTTTACGAAAATGCTATGTGAGGATTAAAAGGAGCTGCTAAAATGATACCCTTATACTCGTTTATATTCACTATAATAGGATTTTTTCTGCATTTATATTATACCAAAAGACCTAAAAACAAAAAGTTGCTAATAGAGCTTTTCCTGGCTTATCTCTTGTTTTTTTCGTTTGGAATAAATAACTTAACAAAAGCATTTTTTTTAATATTTTTTCCTATCAAATCAGCTCAATATATCGGCTGGAACTCAGGATGTATTTTTGAGTATAGTGTAGGTATAGCTAATTTAGCTTTAGGATCCTTGGCTATATCCTGCTTTTGGGTAAAAATGAAACATTACTGGTTGTCAACTATTATTGGAAACTCCATTTTTTATTGGGGAAATGTAATCGGCTATATTATGCACTTGGTAATAAATAATGATTTTCAGCCAAAAGCCGGTGTATTTTTAGCTGCTAATATATTTTTTCCGATAATAGCAATTCTTTGCTATTCAGCCTTGATGAACGCAAAAAAAACAAACTGAGTAACCTTTAGTTTATTTAGGCGTGAAATTTTTATGATTATCACTTATTTCAAATCAAGCTCAGCAATAACAACTGTAGATTTTTGAGATTTTTTTATTTTAAAACCCAAATCCCTGCAAATCTTCTGCATAGAGACGTTATCTGTAAACATGGAAGATATAAGATATTCGATACCTTCTTCTTTAGCTATATCAATTAGTGAGCTAAGCAGCTTCTTTCCAATGCCGCGCTTCTGCCATTTATCTTTTACTAAAATTGCAAAAGTAGCGTCATCGGTCCCTGCAAGTTTGGAAAGTCTTGCTATTGCTAAAATTTCTCTGGAATCTTTTTGATCCAGCTCTGTTACAATCGCTATTTCCTTATCATAATCATTAAAACAAATTCTAACTAATCTATCATGAGCTATAAGCTCATCATAATGCAGGACTTTTAAATACCTTTGTTTTAATGATTTTTCCGAAATATCTTGATAAAATTTTTTAACCAAAGGTTCATCTTCAGGAATAATGGGTCTGATTATTACCTCAGTTTCATCCTTTAAGCTCCAGTTTGTAACATAGTGAAGCGGATACGGCCTAATAGCCAGCTGAGCTGGCCTTTCATCTGTTTTATGCAGAATAATTCTAGCGTCCAATGCTATTATCTTATCAGAAGATGCCAATAATGGATTTATATCAAATTCTTTAATCTCAGGATACTCAACAATAAGATTACTAAATCGAACCAATATCCTTTCCATTTCTTCTATATTTACCGTTTCCCTTCCCCTTGTTCCCTGAAGGGCTTTAAATATCTTTGTCTGCTCCATCATTCTTTTAGCTAAAGTAGAGGTCAAAGGCGGAAGCGCTAAAGACTTATCTTGAAAAATTTCCACCAGCTGTCCTCCCGTTCCAAATAATAAAACAGGGCCAAACTCATGGTCTATTGAAGAACCGAGTATTAATTCATAACCCTCTAGTTTTATCATAGGCTGAACAGTTACTCCCTGAAAATCACTTGCATTAGCGGCTTTTTTTACGGAATTATAAATATCTAAAAAAGCGCTTTTGACTTCTTGTTTATTCGTTAAGTTAAGCTTTACGCCTCCAACATCAGTTTTATGGGTGATAGTTTTGGAATATAGCTTTAAAACTATAGGAAAACCGATTTTTTCAGCTAACTCTGCAGCTTCTTCTGCGTTTTTAGCTATGTTGGTTTCAACAACCGGAATGTCATATGCTTTCAATACTTTTTTAGATTCATATTCATCTAATAAAAATCGGTTTTCCTTTTTGGCTTTTTGAATGATATCTGATACTTTTTTATGTTTTGCGATCACCTTTTTATCAAACAGCTTTTTGCTTTCCTGCACAGGCGTCTCATAAATCCCTTTTAAATTGTAGCTATATGAATGCATATAGGAAAATGCCTTACAGGCATTATCCGGATAATTAAATGAAGGTATTCCTTCATCTGCTAATATTTTCATTCCATCTTCTACAACCTTTGCTCCCATCCAAGAAGCCAATAAAGGTTTGGAATCTAATCTGGAATATTTTTTGAGTTTTTCAGCAACTCCCTTTGGATCTGTCATGTATTGAGGGGTCAAGATTACTAAAATACCATCTACATTTTCATCTTTTGATAAAATGTCCACACTCTTGGCATATAAATCCGCAGTAGCGTCTCCTAATAAATCTACCGGATTATTATGGCTCCAAGCCTCCGGTAAAAAGTTGTTTAGCTCATCATAGCTTTTTTTAGAAAGCTTTGCAATCTGTCCCTGAGATTCCACTAATGCATCTGTCGCTATTACTCCAGGCCCTCCGGCATTTGTAATAATAACCAAATTTGGCCCTTTTGGAATAGGCTGCTTTGATAATACTTCGGCCATATTAAATAAATCCGAAATATTATAAACCCTTAAAATACCCACTCTTCTTAAAGCTGCATTTAACACTTCATCACTGCCAGCTAAAGCGCCTGTATGTGAAGCTGCAGCTTGAGCTGATTCTTTAGTCCTTCCGGCTTTAATTAAAATTATCGGTTTTGTAAGAGCCACTTCTCTTGCTGCTGATAAAAAATATCTGGGATCACCAATACTTTCCATATATATCAGTATGCTCTTGGTATTAGGATCATTTCCAAAATAATAAATCAAATCCCCCCAGTTAACATCTAACATAGAACCGATTGATACAAAAGAGCTAAATCCTACTTTTTCTTTTAAGCTCCAATCCAGTACAGCTGTACATAAGGCTCCTGACTGACTTATAAAAGCAATATTTCCCTTATTTGCCATTTCAGCTGCAAATGTAGCATTAAGGCCATTAATGGGATTCATAACCCCTAAACAGTTAGGTCCGATTATTCTCATTTTACCTTTGGCATGCTTCATTATTTCTTTTTCAAGTTTTATACCGGGCTCTCCTAACTCTTTAAAACCCGCAGATATAATAACTGCAGCAGGAATTTTTGCTTCCACTGCTTCTTTTATAATACTTGGAACTGTTTTGGCAGGAGTTGCAATTACACATAGCTCTATAGTATCTTTAATGTCCTTTATACTTTTATAAGCTTTAAGTCCTAAAATCTTATCTTTCTTAGGATTAACAGGATAAATTTTACCTGTGAATTTCTGCAGCAAATTATCCAAAAGAGTTTTGCCCACACTTCCGTCCCTATCAGTAGCTCCTATTACAGCTATGCTTTTAGGATCAAAAACATAATCCAAATTATGGTGTTCTTTGTATAAAATATTTAAAGAAGGATCAAATTTATAATCTGTCATGATAGTTAGTTAAATTGTTTATCTTTTAGATATATAAAGAATACAAGCAAATTGCAAAGAATTTTTTATAAAAACTCTAAAAACACACACAAGATTATAAAACCAACCGCAAGACCAAGTCTTATAGGCTTTATGCTTTTATGTGTAATTTTTATATTTTCGTCTTTGTCCCAAGAAGTTATATGGTTTATTTTCAATCGATAAAAAGCAAAAAACATAGCAAAAAAATTGATAATAGGAATGCCCATTCCAATACCCCTGAACCAGACAGCGAAACTCCTGATCAAAGCTTTTTTATAACTCAGTTTATTTCCTGATACATCTTTAACTTGGGTTTTCAAAATAAGTTTTCCCGGGGTTGCCTTAAAATGACTAATAAAAATAGCTTCTACAGGTATCCATAAAACAAACTGCAGAGGAATTAAATACTCTTTTTGAAAAGCCAGACCAAACAAAGGAAGAAATTTTGCAAAAATAAAACAGACAAGGCCAAAGAAAGCATAATCAAATAATCTGGCCAAAAACCTTATCCACGGATTAACATGGGAATAATCTGCTTCTTCAACTTCCGGTTGATCTACTATAATTTCTGATGGTTCTATTATCTCTTCATCTTTCATAACAAATAATTAAAACATGTTAAATATTTTGATTAAAAGTCTTTTTTCAGCACTTCTTGGATTTCGTCCAACGAAATAGATCCAGCTCTTAAAATCTCGTATTTATCTTTGGTTAAATCAATAATTGTAGACGGGATTTGCACAGGACATCTGCCTCCATCAATTATTACTGGCAGTTTATTAAAAAACGTATTTTTAACATCCTCCAAACAAACAGGACTTTTCTCGTTAGAAATATTTGCAGAAGTACCTACAATCGGCTCTTTAATATAATCGATCAATTGCCGGGCAATGTCGTTGTCAGGCATACGTACAGCAACGGTATCTTCTCTACAGATAATATCCGGCACTTTGGGATGTCTTTTTAAAATAACCGTCAAAGGACCGGGAAAAAACCGGTTTGCCAATTTATAAAAATCTTTAGGAATTTCTCTAGCTACTTTTAAAACATCTTCAATTTTTGAAATATGAACTATCAAAGCTTTATTTTTAGGCCTATTTTTCAGCTCATATATTTTTTGAATGGCATCAACACAAAAAATATTAGCGCCAAGACCATAAACAGTTTCCGTGGGAAAGGCTATAACATCCCCATTATTAGCTATTTGCGCTATTTTTTGATAGCTTTTAAAATCTAAATTATCTTTTGAGTAAATATCTGTTTTTATCATATGTTTACCATGTTTTTGCAAGTATTTTATCCGATTTTTCATATCTTGTCTAAATATGTTTATAAAAAAAATACTTGTATTTCTTGAGAATTAATTAAAAATGAACTATCTCAATAATGAACAACCAACCAATTTTTTAAATATTATGTCAATATTAGATCAATCAAACCAAATAACTTTAAAAAAGAAAAGGTCACTTTCTGAAAAACTGCTTGGATTTTTTATTTTTTTAACTATTGCATTTACATTTCAGGCATTTACGTTATTTTTCTTAAGTGATTATTCTTTCAAATTATGGTCAGTAAAAAAGATTTTTTCAATAAGCTTTCTACTATTTTATTCACTAAGCTTTATTAGTTTTTTCAGTATCTGGAAAAATTTTTTAATTAAAGACCTGAAATTAGAAGCCACTATCTTCTTATTATTTCAAAGCATTGTAATTCTTTGGGCTTATTTATTTTTTTCATATCAAAACAGCTATCTATCTTTTTTAGTCGGCTTGTTTATATTACCAATATGCACTATTACAAATGTATTATTTTGGAAAAAGTATAGTATAGGATCCTATATATTTTCATTTTGTTCCATTTGGGCTGCTTTTATCATAGGATTTAATATGTACATTAATATAAGGTGAATAATATGAAAACAACAGCTTACATGACACTACTATATTCATTAATAGTGATATTAGGCGGCATAATGTCTTTCAGATATGCAGACATGACAATTTCACTTTTTGTAGAGGTTTTTCTCGGAATAATTTTATTTATTAGCTCTTTATTCATGCTAAAAGAAATGATGTTCTCTTTTTATTCAGCAGCTATTTTATCTCTTTTATTAGCAATATTTTATGGATATAATTTTTCTCAAACCCATTTGTTTTTTCAAGGAATAATGAGTGCTATTAGTATTTTTATATTCGTTTTTGAAATAATTAAGATTTTTAGAATTTCTTCTGAATAAAAAATCGAGTAGATCTTGGGAACTACTCGATTTGGAATTTTAAAGGTTTAAGAATAAAAAGTTTACTTAAGCTTTTGTTTTTTTTCTTCTTTTTCTTCTTACTTTAGTTTTTTTAGCTGGTTTTTTCTTAGCTACTTTTCTTCTTGTTTTTCTTTTAGTTTTTCTCTTAGCTGGTTTTTTAGCTACTTTTCTTCTTTTTCTTCTTACTTTAGTTTTCTTAGCTTTTGTTTTTCTTCTTTTTCTTTTTAACATAGATTCCTCCTTGTATGTTCAAATGCTATGTTAAAAGTAATCTAGGTTAACACCTTTTTATATGATTACTCTTTATACTTTTAATATACTATTTTCTATAAAAAAAAACAAATTTTCTTGCATTTTTTTTACAATTAATTTAACAAATCAGAATTTTAATTATAAATAATCCCGCTTAAAAGTAATTCTGAACCATTTTTTTTATATTAAAAAAACAAAATAAAAAAACAATTTTTTCTTATAAATTTTATATAAAAAATAGATTAATTTAATTAAATTCAGAAAAAATCAATGTAAAAAAATATGATTTTTTTACAATTTTTAATAACAGTTTAAAACTGTTTTTACTCGACTTTATGTTACTATTTTATAAAAAATTAAAGATTAAAAGGATAAATAAAAATGGCCCTTTGCAAAGAATTTTACAAAGAGCCAATTGATTATAGCTTATTGTTTTTTCTTGATTTTAGAAGAAAAACCTTTCCAGTTTACTGCTACATAGATAGCACTAACCCCGATTAAGAAGTAAAGAACTTTATCTATCCAGATTTTTCCAAAAACATAATCAACGATGTTGAAATCTACAACACCCCAAAATCCCCAGTTTAAACCACCAAGAATTAATAAAAATAAAGCAATAATATTAATTTTTTTCATAATTTTCCTCTAAATAATGATTTCCCTCACAATTATTACTAGTGACAAAAATTTATTTTATATGCAAGTATTTTTTTTAAAGTTTTTTAATAAAATACTGGTTATTAATTATTTAAATAATTTAAGATGAAATCGAATTTGTAAATAAGAGAAGTTATGAAAACAATTCCGTTATCTGAAATATTAAGACCAAAATCTTTCAAAGAAGTAGTAGGACAAGAAGAAATTATTGATTCAAACAGCTTTTTACAAAAAAGCATTAAAAATAAAAGACCCTTGTCTATCTTACTTTTCGGGCCTCCGGGAACCGGCAAAACTACAATAGCCAAACTTTATGCCAATTCATTCAAAAGTGAGTTTATAACACTCAGTGCTGTTTTTAGCGGCGTGTCGGACATAAAAAAAATAATCGAAAAAGCTAAAAACACGCTACTTTTAAATACTCACACCAT
Source organism: Chlamydiales bacterium (assembly GCA_028278035.1). Lineage (GTDB taxonomy): Bacteria > Chlamydiota > Chlamydiia > Chlamydiales > SM23-39 > JANQFC01. The sequence continues at coordinate 91,976 of JANQFC010000027.1, read as the reverse complement.
TCTTTTTGTTGACGAAATACATAGATTTAACAAAGCCCAACAAGATAGTTTTCTTCCTTTTGTAGAAGACGGCACTATTATTTTAATAGGAGCCACAACTGAAAATCCTTCATTTTCATTAAATAATGCTTTGCTATCACGACTTAGAGTATTAAAACTTAATTCACTAAAAAACATTGATTTAGAAAAAATTATCAATCATTATGAGTCTAATAAAAAAGAGTTACATCTCTCCATTAAAGCCAAAAATCATTTAATCAATATTTCTAATGGAGATGCAAGGCACCTTCTTAACATGATCGAAAACATCGAAAACATCGATAAAGCAAAAATTGACATTGCTGACATTGATAAGATCATACAAAAAAAACCAGCTCTTTACGATAGGGCCTCTGAAGAGCACTACAATTTAATATCAGCTTTGCATAAATCAGTCAGAGGCTCTGATCCCGATGCAGCATTATATTGGCTGTGCAGAATGCTAAACGGAGGAGAAGATCCAAAATATATTGCTAGAAGAATTATTAGAATAGCAATCGAAGATATCTCTTTAGCAGACCCCCAAGCTTTAAATATTGCTATGAATGCTTATAACACTTATCACATGCTAGGTTCCCCGGAAGGCGAGCTGGCATTAGCACAGGCGGTAATTTATTTGGCTTTAGCTCCTAAAAGCAACGCAGCATATATAGCATATGAAAAAGCTTCAAAATTAGCACAAAATTCCAGTCACCTGCCTCCTCCTCACACGATACTTAATGCCCCGACTAAGCTAATGAAAGATTGGGGTTATTCACAAGGATACATATACGATCACGATGAAAAAGATGGTTTTTCAGGACAAAATTATTTTCCCAAAGATACGCAGAGACAAGAATTTTATCACCCTATAGAAAGAGGTTTTGAAAGGGATATGAAAAAAAGGCTTGAGTACTTTAAAAAATTAAGAAAAATTAAAGATTCTACTTAACTAGTCAACAAGCTTGCTCTTTATTAAACCTTGATTTATAGTTTATACTCGGGAAAAGCCAAATTTTTAGGATTAAAGATGTTAGAACTCACTCAAGTACGTAAAAATAAAATTTCACTTCTAGATTATGATTACAAAAAAGACATAGATAATAGATCTCTTTTGTCTACCTTCTCGAAATTCGAGCTGGAAGTATTAGAAGAAATTTTATATAGCTCAGTAAAAACTTCTGTCAGTAGACTATCCAAAAATTTAGATGTATCAGAAAAAAAGCTGATGCCGATTCTAGAAAAATTAAGTACTACAAATCTTTTGCAAATAGAGCAAGAAATCATTTTCATCGATAAGAAAACAAGAAAATATTTTGAATTTGAATTCTCCAGATTTGATGATGACTTCAAACCCGACATGTTATTTATTCAAGGTCTTCTACATAAGATTCCTATTCATATCCTGCCGATTTGGTATTCTCTTCCCAGAGCTTCTAATAATATATTTAATTCAATAATAGATAGATATCTGCTTACTCCTCAAATGTACCAACGTTATTTAGATGAAATTGAAAACGAGAATGACATATTTAAAGAAATTATCACTAAATTAAGAAATTCCACTAATTTTGAAATAAACTCAAAAGACATTCAGCAAAAATTCAATTTAGCAAGAGAAGATTTCTTAGAACATATTCTACTTTTAGAATTTAATTTTGTGTGTTATTTAACATATAAAGTTGAAAATAACGTCCTAGTAGAAAAAATAGTATTTTTTCATGAATATAAAGAATATAAGCATCATTTAAAAAATACAGAAGTTAAGACAATTCCCTCTAATAGTATCAGCAGAAAAAGAAATACTGACTTTGGTTTTGTTGAAGATATCTCCAGCATCCTGCTCATGGCTAAGAAAAATTTTTCCCTTAAAGAAACTAAAGAAAATTTAGCAAAAGAACTAAATTTAAAAGATCCTGACATTCATGTGAACTCTGCATATATTAACTCTGTGGTAAATAAACTTCTCCAAATTAAGTTTATCGAGAAAAAAAATGATAAATTATATCTATCTGAATCTGCTAAAGACTGGATGACTATGGACTTTGGTAAAAAAGCTCTTCATTTATACCATCATTCATTGAACCATATAGTCAATAAAGATATACCAAATACCTTGCTTACAGAAAAAAAGATCAGAGAAGCTGAAAAATCTATTTTAAGAATACTTCATATCGGATGGGTATATTTCGAAGATTTTGTAAAAAGCTTCTTAGTATCATTTGATACAGATAATAGCGTTAAACTAAAAAAATTTGGAAAAATTTATAAATACAATATTCCCGTTTATACTCAAGAAGAGGTTCTGTTTATTAAAACAGTTGTATTTGAAAGATTATTTGAAACTGGTATTGTAGCTATTGGATCTATCAAACAAAAAGACTGTTTAATGGTCACAGAATTTGGAAGATCATTGTTTGACTTTTAAAAAATGTGTTTTTTATGAAACAAAATGAATTAGTGTCTAACAGAAAAGCTTTTCATGATTATGAAATTTTAGAAACATATGAAGCTGGCATGGTACTTTTAGGAAGTGAAATCAAATCTCTTAGAAACCATGGCGGATCACTTCAAGATTCTTATGTCGAGATCAAGAACAATGAAATATGGCTTCTTAACTGCCATATTTCTCAATATTCCCACACTTCTTCTTATGTTCACGAAGAAAGAAGAAGAAGAAAACTTTTAATGCACAGAAGTGAAATTTTAAAACTCGATAAAAAAATAAAAGAAAAGGGCCTCGCTTTAATACCACTGTCTATTTTTCTAAAAAATAGAAAAGCAAAAATAAAAATTGCTGTCGCAAAAGGCAAGAAAACTTACGATAAACGCTCTAAATTGAAAGAAAAAGAACACAAAAAACAAATTCAAAAAACAATAAAAGACTATTAATAATAATTCTTGACGATCTTAAAAAAATAACGTATGTTTTTTTCTTAAAGTGTAATATTTAATGAGGTAAATTCATGAAAGCTGTAATTTCCAAAAACGATTTGGTTACTCTAATTGGAAAAATACAAAGTATCGTAGCAAATAAACCCGCAATCCCTATTTTGTCTAATGTTCTAATTGAAGCTATTGACGATCAACTAATACTCAGCGCAACAGATTTAACTACATCCATGAGATGCAATTCAGAATCAAAAGTCATAGAAGAAGGAGCGATAGCCCTTCCAGCTAAAAGATTTTTTCAGCTGGTAAGAGAATTAACTTCCCCTCAAATTAAAATAAGCCTTCTTTCAAATGAAGTCGCTGAAATTACATCAGTATCTTCTAACTTTAAAATTAACGGAATGAACAAATCAGAGTTCCCGACACTTCCAGATATCAATAACGCTATGCAGATACCAATTCCGGCAATGAAGTTAAAAGAGATGCTATCTAAAACATATTTTGCCTGTGCAAGAGAAGACAGCAGATATGTCCTAAACGGCATCTATATGCAAATCAATAACGGATCAGCAACTTTTATCGGCACTGACGGCAAAAGACTTTCTAAACTGCAAACAAAAATAGACATTGATACTTCTTTTCAGGGCTCTTACATTTTGCCTTTAAAGGCATCGGAAGAAATGATAAAGATGCTTCCGGACGAAGAGCAAAACATCAATCTTTGTTTAATGCATGATAAAGTCTTTTTAGAAAATTCAAATCTAACATTAATCACCAAACTATTAACAGGACAATATCCTGATGTTGAAAGAGTGATCCCGGAGACTACCCCAATTGAAATGACTCTTCATAGAGAAGAACTTATTACCCTGCTCAGACAGGTTTCTTTATTTACAACAGATACTTCCGGCTCTGTCAGATTTATTTTTGAAGATAATCAACTTCAGCTTACTGCAATTAGCTCCGACATCGGAGAAGGTATAGTATCTATGCCTGTTGATTATTCAGGAGAAAGATTCGAAATAGCATTTAACCCTTTTTACTTTATAGATATCTTAAGACACAGCAAAGATGAAACGATAAAATTTTCTCTTCAGGATTCTTATAACCCGGGAGTTATTACAGATTCTACATCAGCTTTATTTGTTATTATGCCTATGAGGTTAAATGAGGGATCCATTACAATAAGTTCTGCAAATGCAACTGAAAAGCCTGCTCTTACATAATTTTAGGAATTTTTCAAACTTTAAAATTTCTTTTTCTCCTCATATTAATGTGATATATGGAGATAATGCTGAAGGCAAAACAAATATATTAGAAGCTATTTATTTAATAAGTACCGGTAAATCTTTTAGAACTCAAAACTTATCGGATCTTATTCAAGAAAATAAAAAGTTTTTTTATGTAGAAGCTGAAATTATAAAAGATACAATCTCTCAAAATATTAAAATATACTACGATGGTAAAAATAAAAAAATAGAGTACAACTCTAAAAAATATTTTTCTTTTTCCGATCTAATGGGTCTTTTCCCAATGATCTTATATGCCCCAGAAGATATAGAGTTAATATCCAGCAAGCCATCTATTAGAAGAAAGCTTTTAAATCTGCATTTAGCTCAAAAAGATCCTTTGTACATACATCATTTGTCCAGATTTGTAAAAGCAAACAAACAAAGAAACTTTTTATTAAAGGCAAAAAACAAAAGCACAATAAAACCATGGGAAATCATCCTTTCCAAATCAGCTAGCTATATAACTCATAAAAGAAATGAAATGATAACCGAATTGAACGCAGAGCTCTCCTTTATCATTCAAAACCTCACTAAGAAAATAAAGACCTTTAAACTTTTTTATAAATCGTCCATGTCCATGCAAAAAAATATATTAGACACAGAAGCTCAGTTCTTAAAAGAGCTAGATAAAAATAGAAATAAAGAATTCATATTCGGCAGTACTTTGATAGGTCCTCATAAAGACGATCTGTTATTTCTAATAAACGACAATATAGCTAAGAAATTCGCATCTGAAGGTCAAAAAAAACTGCTCTTGTTCGCTCTTCGCTTCACCGAATGGAAAATCTTATCTAAATACAATCTAGCTATTTTGGGAATTGATGATTATGATGCTCATTTAGATGAGAATCATAAACATATGCTAAAAAAGTATTTAAATAATTTCTCACAGGTTTTCATAACCCAACCTAAAGTAGACAGATCTTTTAAAGGTGAATATTTAATTCATATTAAAAGCTAGAGTATCCGAAACAATCTTTCTAGGAATATAACTCCAATACCTAACTTTATTTTAAATGATTTAAATAAGCTTTGGCAGTATCAAAATTTGTTTCTTTTTCTTGATAGATATCCAAAATCTTATTAGCTAATACTTTACCTAACTGAACTCCTTCCTGATCAAAAGAATTTATCCCCCAAATAAAACCTTGAAAAGCTATCTTATTTTCAAAATACGATAGCAAAGCTCCCAAATTATAAGGGGTCAGCTCGTCTGCCGCTAAAATATGATTAACTCTATTACCGGAAAAGTTTTTATTGGGATTTTTGTCTTTTTTACCGGTTGCCAAAGCAATAGATTGAGCCAGCATATTGGCTAACAACTTTTCTTGAGATGATGTGCCTTTTACTTTCAGATCTTTGTTGTATTGGGATTTTTTAAAACCAACAAATTCAATCGGAACAATATCTGTACCTTGATGTAAAAGCTGAAAAAAAGAATGTTGGGCATTAGTTCCTATATCTCCAAAAGTTACAGGTCCTGTTCTATAATCTATTTTCTTACCTTCAACATTCACTGATTTTCCATTAGACTCCATATCTAACTGCTGTAGATGCAGCGGAAAATACAACAATGCCTGAGAATATGGAATAACAGACGCTGTCGGATGATTTAAAAAGTTTCTGTTCCATATCCCCAAAAGAGCAGAAAATAGAGGTAAGTTTTTATTTATATCACTATCTAATGCAACCTTGTCCATATTACTGGCTCCATGCAGGATTTTTCTATAAACATCTACTCCAAAAGCAAAGCCTAAAGAAACACCTCCCACCATAGCTGTCGCAGAATATCTGCCTCCAATATAGTCCCATATATAAAAAGACTCTAAATAATTATTTGGATCGTCCATTGGACTATCTTTTGCTGTCACTGATACAATATGATCTTTAGGTTTTAATCCCTTTTTAATTAAAACCTCTTTAACAAACTCTTCATTAGTTAAAGTTTCTAATGTAGTGCCTGATTTTGAAACTACAACAAACAATGTTTTTTTAAGATCAACTTCCTTTAATACAGCTATAGCATCATCAGGATCCACATTTGAAATGAATTTAACCGCTTTATTGTGATTATATTTTTCCAAAGCATGATATAAGGCTTTAGGCCCTAGAAAAGATCCTCCTATTCCAATTTGCACTAAAGTAGAGAATTGGCCATCTATTTTCTTTAAAAACCTATCTAATTTTTTAACCTCTAAATACGCTAACCGCGCAGCTTCTTTCGCTTGTTTTGAATTAATCGGATCTTCAAAAAAATCTCTTGTAGCTGTATGCAAGACTTCTCTATTTTCAGATGTATTTATAACCTTACCCTCTTGCATCTGATGCATTTTTTCAACAACTTTCATCTCCTCAGCTAAATTTTTCAGCTCTTCAATAACATTTTCATCAACTCTTTCAGCTGCATATAAAAGTTTATATTTTAAATTTTCAATTTTGCAACTTTTAACTCTTTGAGCTGTAAAAACGCCTTCTTTGGTAAGGTCTATCGGATTTTTCGCTAAATCAGTTAACTTCTTATAACTCTTAGTGTTTTTAAATGTCATGGTAAAGCCTTTTTTGAATCCCGTTTATTATTACAATTGGTTATACAATATTTTTTATAAGTTTTCAAAAATTACTTTTTGAGATTGCTCTTAAAGAGTTATTTATAATAAAATTGGAGTTTCAAATCGGGGTATAGCGCAGCTTGGCTAGCGCGGCTGGTTTGGGACCAGTAGGTCGGGGGTTCAAATCCCTCTACCCCGATTCATTTGAATAATCTCAAACTATTTAATATTACCATAAGGGCTATTCCGGAATCTGCCATTACTGCATATTCCAGTTCCATATATCCGATTACAGCCAGTAAAAAAAATATAAACTTTATTAAAAGGGAAGCAAAAATATTTTGCTTTATCGTTTTAATAGTTTTTTTTCCAAGCTTTATAACATTTACAATATTCAATAAATTATTATTCATTAAAACCACATCCGCTGTTTCTATCGCAACATCAGAGCCCTGCACTCCCATTGCAATCCCAATTGATGCAGTCGCTAAAGACGGCGCATCATTAATACCATCTCCTACCATAGATATAATTTTATATTCTTGTTTTAATTCATTAATCTTATTTACTTTCTCGTCTGGAAGCAGAGAGGCAAAAACTTTTTTAATATTTAACTTTTGGGCAACAAAATTTGCAGCATGATAATTATCGCCGGTCAAAACAATAGATTCTATTTTCATATTTTTTAGATCATTAACAGCTTGAGCCGCTTCATCTCTAATTTTATCAGAAATAGAAATAGCTCCTGTTAGCTTATCTCCTTCCCCCACTAAAATTACTGTCTTGCCGTTTTTTTCCAGATTCTCAATTTTCTCTAAATGCGCTTTAGAAATATCAATACTGGATTTGAATAATTTTAAATTGCCTATTAGGTGCTTTAAGTTCTCACAAACCAAACAAACAGCATGACTACCTTTTCCTGATATATTTTCAAACTCTTTCATTAAATGAGGTGTTATTTTTTTCTTTTCCGCATAATCCAAAATACTTTTTGATATAGGATGAGAAGAAAATTTTTCTATTCCTGCAGCATCGGCCAAGACTTCTTTTTCAGAAAAATCATTAAAAGTAATAACTTCCTCAACATAAGGCTTGCCGTAGGTTAAGGTCTTGGTCTTATCAAAAGCTATGGCCTTTACTTTTGCTAAAAATTCTAAATACTTACCTCCTTTTACAAGAAGCCCTTTTTTAGAAGCGCTTCCAATGGCGGAAGCTACACTTACCGGTGTAGACAAAACCAAAGCACAGGGACAGGCTATAACCAATAACACTAAAGATCTATACAAAAAAGGGCTAAAAGCCTCTTTAAAAAATAAAGAAGGTATAACAGCTAACAAAAAAGCGCATATTACAATAATAGGAGTATAATATTTAGCAAAAACATCAACAAACTCTTGCATGGGAGCTCTAGACTTTTGAGCCTGCTCAATAAGTTTTATTATCTTTGAATAAATTGTATCTGTACTTTTTTTAGATACTTCAATTTCCAAATATCCATTGATATTCATTGTTCCTTGAAAAACGCTGTCTTTTTCTTTTTTATCTCTAGGAATAGACTCCCCTGTAATAGTCGCTTCATCAACAGAAGACTGGCCTTTAGTAATAATTCCGTCTAATGGAATCATGTCTCCAGGCTTTACAATAATTTTGTCTTTAACGTTGATATCTTCAATTTTCTTTTTAGTTCCATCTAATAAAGTAGCTTCTTTAGGAGACTTTCTGACTAAAGACTCGACTGCTTTTCTGGATTTTTCAATGCCGTATTCTTCAAAGACTTTAGCAAGAGATAATAAAAATACCACAGCTCCGGCTTCTGGAAGCTGACTTATAAAAATAGCGCCGACAGCTGCAATTAAAGCCAGAAAATTAATATCTAAAAAGTGCCTTTCAAAAATTACCTTAAAAGCATCTATAGCAACATAAGTGCCGCCAAATGCTATACATATATAATAAAATATGTCTTGAAAGCCATTTAACTTGCCTACAACATACCCGACCACTAAAAATATGCCGGATAAAAAAGTGAATATTTTTTTTAGATCAATTTTCATAAAAACATGCTTTTCTTTTCGATATAACTGATTTTAATTAATTTGAAAAGCTAGATCTGTTTTTTAAATTTTATATAAAAAATATCTTTTTTTTGAGAAACAAACAAATCATTAAAATAAGAAGCCCCGTAATCTATAAGTTCATTTACATAATACGGACTAGGATAGATATTTTGATAATCTTTATGTTCTACAAAAGTATCTATTGCCTGCTTGGAATATACAGTATCATCCGTGACCACAGTAATTTCATGATCTTGCTTCAAAACTCTGGAAACTTCCGTTAAAAAATCTTTTTTCAAAAGTCTATTTTTAGCATGCTTTTTTTTAGGCCAGGGATCCGGAAAATTTATAAAAATATTATCTATAGATTCTTTTAAAAGATAATATTTTGTAAAAGTTTTAGCCTCGCCCATAACAACAAAGAGATTATTTAAATTTTCATTATGCATTTTAACCCAAATTTTCCTAGCCCTCTGAAAATCCATTTCAACAGCTATCCAGTTAATATCGGGATGGCTTTTCGCTTTGTCTATTATCCACTGACCATTGCCTGAACAGTACTCGATATTCAAAGGCTGCTTTTTTTCAAAAGTTATCTTTTCATCAAATTTTTTATGTTCAGTAAAATAAGCTGGAACATATAAAAGCCTATTAACAATAACCGGCTGTCTATTTTCCCAATCAAAAGGAATATGCAAATCTTTTGTTTTCATAGATAAAAATTATATATTTGAAGCCTTTTACTTGCTATATTTAAATTATTTCTTGAAGATTCAAAAATTAATTGGTATTCTCCAATTTTAAGAGATGTTATAGGAGTAAAAATTTCTATGAAAATATTCAGAATCTTAATGAAGAAAAATATCTTGCTTACATTGCTGTTATTATTCACAAATTTTATTTATGCAAATGATACAAAACTGTCTTTAAAAGATAAGTTCACAACTACCTTAGATATAAAAGAAATATTTTTCGCATCCCCTGTTATTTATTCAGTGTTACTTACTTTATCTGTAGGTGCCGTAGCTATTTGGATATACTGTATTTTTTCTTTTAGAAAAGACAGCAATATGTCTGACAAAATGAAAACGGACTTAAAACAATACTTACTAAAAAAAGAATTCGATAAAGCTCAAAGCTACTGTAATGCAAACAATAACTTATTTGCAAGTTTGATAGCATCCGGCATATCGGCCAGATCTAACGGCCCTCAGTTTATTGTAGACTCTATGAAATCAGAAGGTCAGCGCTTTACCACTAAATTCTGGCAAAGAATGGGCCTTTTAAATGATATAGTAATCATAGCTCCTATGTTAGGTCTCTTAGGTACGGTAATAGGAATGTTTTATGCCTTTTATGATATGAACAGATCAATAGATTCCATAGCATCATTATTCGATGGTCTAGGAATAGCGATCGGAACTACCGTGGCCGGACTGGTCGTAGCAATTATAGCAATGATATTTCATGCAACACTTAAATTTCGATTGGTTAAAACTTTAAACTTAGTTGAGAATGAAGCATTTTCTTTAAGTAGTTTAATACATTCTAAAGTAACAAGAAAAAAAGCATTATAAAGGAGTAGCTAATGAGCCTTATTCCGGAAGATAAGTTGAAGTCAGGATCCAGTTTTAATTTTGCTCCTATGATAGATTTTTTATTTTTAATGTTAGCCTTTTTTGCAACTTTAGCAGTATCCAGGGCATCTTTATATGATACTAAATTAAATCTAGTACAGTTAAAAACAGAAGAGGGAGCAGCCCCTATCCAGCAATCTGACGAGCCTTTTCAGATAAATTTAAGTGTTACTAACGAAGGCAATTACAAGTGGATAACGGATATCCAGACATATCCAATGGATACTTTGGATAAAATCCAAAAAGAACTTCACCATCAGTTTGAAATTGGACTTTTACCTAAAGAAAAAGCTCAAACACAAGTATTGCTTCATATTGACAAGGACGCTTCCTGGGAACCTGTTGCTAAATTAATTTTTGCTATTAGGGAAGAAGGTTTTGAAGCCTACCCCATATATGAGCCTGATGAAAATATAGCAACAAATACAGAAAAATAATTTTTTACTTTTTCTTGCCCTTGATTTTAATAAAAAAAAATACTAAATTAGATTCATCTTTTATGCCCAGGTGGTGAAATTGGTAGACACGCCAGACTTAGGATCTGGTGCCGCAAGGTGTGTAGGTTCGAGTCCTATCCTGGGCATATTGTAATTTTTTAAAAATTATTTTAATTATTAAAAGTTATTCCGCTCTTAAAATATCTCTTATAGAAATACATCTTTGCATCAATTGTTCAACTGATGGAAAAATATCATATAAAATTTCAGCTCCGACTAATTTTTGTTGAACATCGCTGTATACTAATTTACGCTGCAAGGAAAGATCTTGAGTAAGAATTTTATAAAGCTGTTTATCTCTCTCTATACACTCCCGGATAAAATTATGGTTTATCTCTAAAATTCTTATTTCCTTTTTCAGTCTATTTAAACCCTGTCTTTGCTCTTGTGTTAAATCACATTTCCTTAAAACATCGACTACATACTGAAGCTCTAAATCAATTTTAGAGGGACAGTCGGTATTATAAGATTCTCTTTCCATCTGCACCCCTAAGCTTTCAATTTCATTTTTTACTTTTTTCGAGACAATTCTCTCCAGCATTGTAAAATAGCTAGTTTCTTTAAACTTTTCCCTATGAAACACAAAATTATCTAAAAACTCTTTGCCAAAAAAAGCCTCGCCCATACACATTAGAAGTCCATATGCATCTGAAGTAGGAATTGCCCATCCTTCTTGAGATGCTAAATCCCAATAACAATATTTTCTTGCGTTAGAGCATTTTCCGAACTCTTCAATTAAATCAAAATCATTTAAATGGCCTGACCATAAGTTGTCACCTTCATATCTTACTAAAACATTTGTAGCTTTTACATCTCTGTGCACCAATGCCATTTTATGCATTTTCGCAAGGACCATTCCAATATCTATTAGAACGTTCATTTTATCTTCTAATGTCAAGATTTTGTATGAAGTTTTATCAATATCTAACGGCGCTCCTCTTAAAGAATTGTTAACAGTAAAAAAATCGCCGTTATACCAAGGAAAAATAAGCTCTAGACGGTTGTTGTGATCTCCTTTAAAAAGTGGCAACACCGCTATATTTCTAGCATTCGAAAGTTGCTGTATTAGTTGTTTTTGAACTTTAAGACCTCTAAGAACATCTTTTTGCAAACTTTTTTTACCAGAGACTATTTGAGCAAAACCTGTAGGCTGATATGTAACAACCCTTGTAAGACCATTATGATAAGGCATGGAAATAGTAAATGTTTTTGATGCAAATACATCTTTAAATCCACCACCACCTAACTTAACAGGAAGTTTAAAATATAAAAACACTTCATGTCTTTCCTTATCTAATTGAAACCAAAAATCCACCCCAAAACAATCATAATTTACATCAAGAATCCTATAAGACTTATGCCTATCAAATCTATATTTAACCCCTCTTTCATAATATATTTTCATCATTTGAGATAAAAACCTACAAAACTCATAAACCTTGCCCTCTGTATCTAAAAATCTATAATTTGAAAGTTCTTTTCTCAATAATTCTATATTCTTAGGTAAAATGAAATACCTTCTAGTTCTCTCAGCCTCAATTTTTGCTTTCCACCTAGCCTGACATCTTTTTGCCGCTAATTCATATGCCTTTATCCTATTAAATAAATCTGAACAGTGTGCCCTATAAATTTGAAGAGTCCCTTTATTCTCTATACTAACTGATGATTTTTTTTCTAAAAAAGCCAAAACCTTCCATGCATATTTCAATTCTTCTTCACTGGCAATTTCAATATTCGCAGTTTCGCCTCGATCATCAAAGTTATTGACAAGCTCTTTACTTTTCTCAAGCACGCTCAAAACTATACGGTTTATAGAATACTGAGGAAGAGCACCTATAAATTTTCCGAATTTTAATAATCGAACATCTACCTTCGACTCTTCAAATTTATCGTTTAAATATAATCCTCTTTGGAATTTATCATATAAAGACTGAAAAAAATTACTTGTTTGCAAAACAGACATGCTTTTTACCGCAAAATTTAAGCGATTAAAATTTATTCTTTATAGCAAATTAATGCAAACAATTAATCTTTTGCTATCAGTAAACTTATGATTTCCGACGCTGTTTTACAAGAAACTAAATCTGAGGGCAATCTATCACTACTATCGCGAATAGACATATCTGCATGTAATTGTTCTATTAAAAGTTTAACAATTGTTTTTTGATTTTTCAATACAGCCCTATGCAAACAAGTTTCTCCGCCTGAACTTTTAATATTAACATCTGCTTTTAATATCTTTACTAAAAAAGTCATAAGTTCGGTATCAAGTGCTTCATGAGCATAAAATAAGGGCGCAAAGCCTCGAAACTCTGAAGAATTAACATCTACATTTAGCTCTCTTACTAAAAACTTCATCATATTATAATGCTTATTATTAAGAGCGTATAAGAAAGGCGTTAAATTTTTCGCATCTTTTAGATTTATATTAAAACCATACGTTTTAACTAAAGATCTGACAACTAACGGACTATTAACTTTAACTGCATTAAATACAGCAGTCTGACCATTTTTTGCTACAACCTGAGTATCTGCATGATATTTATTTATTAAAAGGTCCACATAATAAGGATCATCGTGTTCAGCTGCTAAGTGCAGAGGCGTTCTGCCAATTGCATCTCTAACGTTTACATTGGCTTTTTCATATTCCAGCAAAGTAACCAAGCTCATCTCGGATTTTATCATTATAGCAATATGTATTGAAGAAAAACCAATACAGCTTTGAAGTAGCTGAGCTTTTTTCGACTGAAGCTTGCATATATCTTTTAAATCAGGACCGTTGTATATTTGATTGGGATCAATATTTCTATTTTTAAAAAGTCTTAAAGAATAAATATCTCCCGATAAAACAGCTTGAATCAAACTATCTAAATTAATTTCTGCTACTTTCGTGGCCGAGTCACAATAATCTAAAACCCCCGAAGTAACAGCTACACTCATAATTATCGCTCTTTTAAATACTTCTCTATTGCCTGAAATTCTAATTCTCGAGCAATCTCTAAAGGTGTTTTATTATAACGCCAATCGGTCAAAGTTGTATCAGCATTCAACTCTTCAATTAAAAATTTCACTGCATCAAGCTGATTTTCATAAATAACATAATGCAAACAAGTAGTTAATACTTCTGCATTCCTAGAAAGGTCTTCACATTTTCCCTGGTAATTTACTTGGTATCCTAATTGAACTAAAAGTTTTGCAGTAAAATATTGTTTATTTAATAATGCATAATGAATAGAGGGTTTATGCACCCCATGCATCTTCATATTGCAGGTTATTACTAAAGCAATAATAACATTATTTAAACCCGCAGCAGCGGCCTTATCTAAAACATTTTTGCCTTCCCCGTCTCTGCTATATGGATTCGCTCCTAATTCTTTTATGAAAAAAATTAAAAAATCTGCAATATCTTCCTCTACTCTCCCTTCCTCCAGCTCTCCAAAAGCTAAATGTAAAGGGTCGAGACCATCACGATTTTTATCATAAAGAAAATCCCCCATTTCCTGCGCTAAAAATCTAAGGATGTCTTTTGATCTATATAAAGCCGCATAATGAGCAAGACTCCAACCATCTTTATCTTTCTCAAACAAAAATGTTGAAGATTGTTTTACAGCCTGCTTTAAACTCACTAGGTTTCCTAATTTAATCATATTAATAAGGTTCTTTAAAGTATACTCCTCTTGTTTTTTTTGAGAAAATACACTCCCATACTGACCATCTACACTTCTAATACTCAATGATAAATTCTTCCTTTTTTTAATAATGCAAATTAGTATATAAAACCATGATTATAAAACAAGTATATTTCTAAACTTAAGGCTTTGAAAAAAAACGTTTATAAGAATAAGCAGATAAAAAGCTAAGCCACGCGCCAGAGATGTAAAAAGCTATAGCTATTTTTACATAATAATAATTTTGAAAAAGCGGCAATATTAGAAAAATGTAACTAATAAAAAATATCCCCAATAAACAAAGAAACACTCTTACAAAAAACTCTTTAAAATTTTTAGGGATTTTTAAAAATAAATGATACTTACTACACAACAAAAGCCCTAAAGTTACCCCTAAGGAACCAAAAATATACATAAGTGATATTTTGGACTGAGGAATAAATAAACAGCTTAATAAAAATACCTGACTTACAATATAAGCATTGATTGATTTAACTCTTCTTATCATGTTTTCAATTATTGGAAATATATATAGATAAACTAAAGCTACTATAACCCCTATAAACCAACCAAATAATATATCTCTTGGAAAATGTACGCCCAAATACATTCTAGACAAACTTATCCAGAAAAAAAAGTTGATCCCCACTATCCAAGGCCATTTTTTATTCTTAAAAGTACTTATCAAGATAACAGGCATTATAACAGAACTTTGAGCGGCTCCCGATGGAAAGCTAAAGCCCGATACTTTTATGACATAAAACATGGGATTTATCTCAAATGGCCTAAGCGCCATAAAATAGTCTTTTAATAGTTCATTGACAATATTGCTTAATATAAAAATAAAAAAGACTTTTACACCTACTCTCCAGTTATAACCCAGCCATAAAAAAGGTATTAACATAAAATAAAACGCAGGAGAATCAAAAAAATTAAGAGTTATAAAAAAATCATCAATAACAGGACATCTTATTTTTTGAAGAGTCTCTATTACCTGAAATTCCCAATTTGCCGGCTGTGTAATCATATCTTATTTATAAAATACGCTTTATACACAATCAAGCCTTTTTTTAATTCTTTTAATACTAAAAAAAGCAAAAACCAAGATAAACACCCATATTGCTGACAAGCTCAGCCAAAAAGGCAAATATTTAGCAGAACCGAATATTGCAGATCTGACAGCCTCTGTTGAATATATCAAAGGATTTATCAAGTTCAGCAGCCCGGCTGCATGTGATGCAGCATAAACAGCTTTCCAAGTATAAAAATATCCCCCCAACATAAAAATAGGATTTACAATCCTCGACCATATCCAAGCAAAATACTGCATTCCTTTAATTAAAGAAGTTATCCAATAAGCAAAAAAAGCAAGCAAGATATTAATAGAGAAAAAACTTAAAAAAAACTTTAGATAAGAAAAGTTTGATAAATCAAATTTTTTTAAAAGCATCAATTTACCAATAGGTAATATCAAAATAGTAAAAATTGACCCACATGCCGCCCAGCCTATGGGAATGGCCGCTAAGCTCAAAATAGTAGGAAGGGGCAGAGTTAAAATATAAGATATTTTTTTATTGCCAGAAATATCCACAATCATTTGATTGGTTCTGGGCATTACTTCAAAAAGACCGATAACAGGTATTAATCCGGCTATTAAAAAAGCCCCATACCCTGTTTTCAATCCGAAATACGGCATTAAATAAGTAAAAACCAAAACATTGGTCGTCAGCATTATTATTAAATCAATAAACTTGCTTCTAATAATTTTTATAAAAACTATTATTTCCCTATATACAATTTGAGAAAAAGTTATCATCCAAAGTCTAATCATCTTTTACATCTCTTTCTTTTATTAACTCTAAAAATATATCTTCTAAATTTTTTGATTTCCAAATCTCTTTTAATCTCTTTGGAGTATCAATTGTTTTTATCTGACCTTCGTCAATAACACACACTCTGTCAGATAAAATGTCTGCTTCATCCAGATAATGGGTTGTTAAAATAATGGTTCTGCCCTCATCTTTTAAATCCATTATATTTTTCCATAAAAGTCTTCTATGTTTAGGATCTAATCCAACAGTAGGCTCATCCATTATTATTATTTTAGGGCTGTGAACTAAGGTTCTGGCTATCATAAACCTTTGTCTATATCCACCTGATAAAGACTTTAAATTAAAATCCTCATATTTTTTTAGATCAAATTGTTGAAGCAGCTCTTCTATTCTCTTTTTTATCTCTTTACTAGAAAGTCTGTAATACCTGCCTGCAAAAATAAGATTTTCTCTAACATTTAGCTCCATGTCTAAATTTTGAAACTGCGGACAAAAACCTAATTGATTTCTAAAATCAGCAACATTCGAATAAATCGATCTTCCCTTATAAAAAATATCGCCATCCGATGGTTTTAATAAAGTAGCTATGATTGAAGAAAGAGTTGTCTTACCAGCCCCATTTACCCCTAAAAGAGTAATTATCTCTGCTTTTTTAATATCCAAACTTATTTTTTTTAAAGCTTCTATCTTTTTTTTATCGTCTTTATAAACTTTAGATATTTTTTTTATTTCCAATAAATTATCCATCTTGATCCCTGTTTCTAAGTAGAATAAAGTTTCATATAAAATAATAACACAAGAAAAAAGATTTTAAAATATATTTTATTGTGGTACGAATAAAAATAAAAACTTCAAATTTTATGAGCACATTAAAAGAAAAAAAACAGCAAAAAATAGGGTCCATTACTTTATTTTTTATTCAAATATTTGCCACTCTAAGTTATAGCATTTTATATTCTACTTTAGTTTTGTATATTACAAATGGACTTAAACAAACAGATTTAACAGCCACTACAATTACTGCAAGCTTTGTTGCTTTTAATTATGCCCTTCATTTAGTTGGAGGTTTTGTAACGGGAAGACTTTTTTCCCACAGGTCTTTATTTGCAATAGGCATGCTTCTGCAGGCTAGCGGGTGTTTTATATTAACAACATCTAATTTACATCTAGGCCTTGCTGTGTATTTATCAGGTACAGGACTGAATGTAACCTGCATTAACTGCATGTTAACCCAGTTTTTCAAACCTACCGACCAGAAAAGGGAAAAAGCTTTTTTATGGAACTACAGCGGTATGAACATAGGATTTTTAATTGGTTTTACAATAAGTGGTATTTTTGAAAAATCACAAAGCTACCATACTATGTTCTACATCGGCGCTATTTCAAATTTACTCACTTTTCTAATAGTAGTTTCTACTTGGAAAATTCTAAAAGATAAAAAAACTTATTTTTCCGAACTTTCCTTTAAAAAAAGAAATGTTTTCAGAGGTTTTGGCCTTGTAATGATTGCCTCCATTATAATAGCTTTAATATGGCTTCTGAGATATTCATCCTTTTCAAACAGCATGATTTTGCTAGCCGGCATTATCATGGTATTTGTAATTATGTTCTTTGCTATCAGACAACCTCAAAAGCTACAGGCTGAAAAAATATGGGCCTATTTGATTCTAGCGATAATGTCTCTGGTCTTTTGGACACTATATATGATAGCGCCAATGGGACTTACTATCTTTATAGAAAATAATGTAAACAGATTAATCATGGGTGTGCAAATTGCTCCTCAATGGGTATTGAACATTAATGCAATAATTATAATTATCGGTGGGCCTACAATGGCATATCTGTATAAAATACTTAGAAGAAAAGGATTTAATATAACAATCCCCATTCAGTTTACTCTTTCTTTATTCCTGATAGGCCTGGGCTTTATCATTTTACCTATCGGTATCGGCTTTGCTTCAAGTAAGGGCCTGGTAAATTTCAACTGGATAATATTAAGTTATCTGCTTCAAAGTATTGGAGAGCTTTGTATTTCCCCTATCGGCTACGCCATGATAGGACAGCTGATCCCTCATAAACTGCAAAGCATTTTAATGGGTACATGGATGATGATAACAGGAGTGGCGGCAGTATTGGCCAATTACTTTTCCAAAATGGCAATTGGAGAATCAACCTCTTCTGATCCGTTGGTTACTAACCCATATTTTGCCAAAACCTTTAATATCCTTGGAATAGGTACAATAATAGCAGGGATTATCATGCTGGTATTGGTACCTTTTTTACATAAATTAATAAAAGAAAAAAAACACCCGACAGAAGGACCTTCTATTCCGGTATAGTATTATTTTTTGAAAAGCCAAAGAAAAAAGTTAATGCCAATAGTCAAAATTATACTAATGACAATAGAAGAAGCTATAGGCAAATAAACGCCGCCGTTTTCTTTTTGTGTAGCAATATCGCCGGGTAATTTTCCTATTGGGATACCCAACTTAGAAAGACCTATTATAATAAGACCTAATACTATTATCCCAACCCCTGCAAACACAAGCCATTTACCAATATTAGATATTATCATCTTATTTTCTTTTTATTTTTTTTATGGCAGTTTAAACAAGCATTTTTACAGTTCATATCTTGTTTTAAAGTTCTTATAATATAAAACAAAGATATGGCTATTAAAAATGCAATTACAATTAATTGTATCATCTTATTAAAAACACTCCTATCTGATAAAAAATTAATGACACTAAATACGCTAAAACCGTCAAACCAATGTATTGCATAACTGCAAACATATATGAATTTGTCTCTTTTCTTGTAGCTGCAAAAGTAGCTATGCAAGGTGTGCTTATTAAAATAAATAACATAATAGATATAGCCTGTAGATAATTGTAATCTTTTTTTATCTCTTCTTGAAGAGATTTATTAGAATCATGATTCACAGAATAAATAATCCCCAACTGCGCTATAAATACCTCTTTTGCTGCAAAAGAACTGATCAGTGATGAATTTATCTTCCAGTCAAACCCAATTGGTTTAAAAACAGGTTCTATCGTCTTTCCAACTTTAGCTATATATGTGTTTGCAAAATCCTGTTTTTCCGTATTATTTTTAGGAAAAGCGGACAAAAACCAGATAACAACAGAAAAAGCCAAGATCAAAGATCCTGCTTTTTTCACGTATTCTTTTGATCTGTCCCACATATGAAAAAACAGCGTTTTAAAGTTCGGCATCTTGTAAGTGGGGTATTCCATAAAAAAAGAAACTGCTTTTTCTTTAAAAATAGATAGTTTCAATATTTTGATAAGACCAATAGACAGCACTATTCCAAAAACATACAATACAAATAAAATAACAGGCTGCAAATATGTCGGAAAAAAAGCAGGAATAATAAGAGTGTATACTACTAATTTTGCGCTGCAGGAAATAAGCGGCAGAGAGAATATAATAGCAAGTCTTTCTTTTTTGCTGTCCAGTGTCCTGGTTGCGAAAATAGCTGGAACGGAACAGCCAAATCCCAAAAGCATAGGTATAAAGCTTTTTCCATGAAGCCCGATTCTATGCATGGCTTTATCTAGAATAAAAGCTATCCTTGCCATATACCCGGATTCTTCCAATATAGAAATACTTAAAAACAAAAGCATGATATTAGGCAAAAATACTAATACAGACCCTACTCCTGATATGATACCGTCTATAACCAAAGATCTAAATAAATTGTAAGATTCAACCGGCCATATAGTAGATATGAATAATTTTATAAAACTAAAAAAATTAGAAATTAACTGTGTCGGATAAGCACTTAAAGAAAAGGTCATTTGAAAAATCAGGTACATAACAGCAAAAAATATTGGCAGGCCAAATATTTTATGAGTCAATACTTTATCTAATTTATCAGAAAAATTGTTGGTTGTATCTTTTATAAATAGATTTTTTCCAATGTTATCTTTAATAAAAATATGTCTTTTTTTTGCAAAAATTATACTTAAATGATCTCTATATTTTTTTTCCAAACAAGATCTATACTGTTTAGATTGAATTTTAAGATTTTCATTTTTTAAAATCTGAATGAGATCCTCTTCGTTTTCTAAAGCCTTTAAAGCGAAAAATCTTTTTTTATCTTTTGAAATGTTTTTATCTAATAAATGCTCTAGCTTTCCAATTGCATTTTCAATATCCGGACTATATAAGATTTTAAAATCATTTCCTGTATGTTCTGCTGTATGAGAAATAACTTCTTTTAAAAGACTTTTTATTCCTATTTTTTTATGAGCAACTAAAGGCTTTGCTTTTAACTGCAGTTTTTTTTCTAAAAACGGCAAATCCAGTATTGTATTTTGTTTTTCTAAAATATCGATCATATTTAAAGCTAAAACAACAGGAATATTCAACTCTTTTAACTCTGTGGTCAAATATAAGCTTTTTTCCAGTCTTGAAGAATCTACAATATTAATTATGACATCAGGCTTTTCATTTAAAATAAAGTCTCTTGCAATTTTCTCTTCTTCACTTTGAGCACTCAAACTATATACACCGGGAAGGTCTACGATCTTTAAAATAAATCCTGCTGTTTTTTTTATCCCTTCTTTTTTTTCTACCGTCACACCGGGATAATTACCTATTTTCTGCCTAAATCCGGTCAAGTGGTTAAATAAAGTAGTTTTTCCGGAATTGGGGTTACCGACAAGAGCTATTTTAAAATTTTTTTTCATTGTTTTGTTCTATTAAAATTTTATCAGCTAGACCTTTGCCAATTAATATTCTATTTTTGTTTATGTCTATTATCACAGGACCTTTTCCATTTCTGATCATTTTGATAACGGTCCCGACCATCAGCCCTAAAGAAGAAAGTTTGGCATTAACTTTCCTTCCTCCTAAAATACAATCTATTTTAGCAATAAACCCTTCTTTTAAATCGATAAGTCTCATAATAAAAATTATTTTTTACATATATAATACTGGAAAAATTATTAAAAAAAAACGCAAATTTAAGTATAAAAATTTATTTTTTTTCAAAAAAAATGTTATAGTTGTAAAAAAGGAGTTAACAATGTTTAGACAGGGTACTGTTAAGTGGTATGATGACAATGAACATTACGGCTTTTTAATACCTGACGGAGAGGAAGAAAAAGATATTTTTTTTCATAAAAATTCTATTATGACGTTGGAACAAGTATTGGAAAAAGGACAAAGAGTCGAGTTCGATATAGAAGAAAAGGAAAATAAATTAGAAGCAATTAATGTAAGACCTTTAGAAGAGAGTTAACATGGAAAATTTCTTTGCCAGTTTTCACAGCCTCACACATATACAAAACATTTCCAGTTTTAATATTTTAGTATATGCTGGCCTGCTTTTTATAATTTCACAAGCAAGCGGCAGAATCGCTGCTTTTTTTAAATCTCCTCACATAGTAGGATATTTGTTAGCAGGTATAATTTTTGGACCTCATGTAGCAAATTTATTTCATTTGAAGTTAATCAATCAAGATCTGGCAATTATAACCGATATTACCCTTTCTATTATTGCTTTTTCAATTGGCGGATCTTTAAGATTAAATATTTTAAAAAAATATAAAAAGTCCATGTTATGGATAACATTACTGCAGGCTGTCGGTGCTTTTATAATTGTCTTTGCAGCAATTGCAGTTTTACTGCCTTTGATCAATCATGCACCTGAAGCTGCAAAGGGTTACCAAAAATCTTATCTTCCCATAGCGTTGATCTTAGGATCTATTTCAATAGCCACTGCTCCCGCTGCAATATTGAGTATCCTTCATCAATATAAAGCAAAAAAAGGTTCTTTTACAAATATACTGCTTGGAATTATCACAATAGATGATGCAATAGCTTTAATATTTTTTTCCTTTACCATAGTAATCGCCAAAAGTTTAGTTGCTGGAGAAGCCCTTGCTTTTGCCACAGGTATATTAGATCCTATCATCTCAATATTACTGGCCGTTCTGTTAGGCTTGATTGTTGGAATACTTCTAAAAATCGTCATAAAATTTTTCCATCCTAAAGATGTGTTATTAGGGGCCATAATAGGAGCTATCTTCTTAACCGGAGGACTAGCTATTACATTTAATATCTCCCCTTTACTAGCAAATATGGTCTTGGGGATCTTTATTGAAGGATTTATATCTCATGAAAGGGCTCAAGAATCCTTCGATGTAATTGAAAGTATCGAAGAGCCTATTTTCGGCATTTTCTTTTTAATAGCAGGAGCTCAGTTAAATATAAGTTTTTTAGGAAAAGCTGCTCTTTTAACTCTCGTTTTATTACTAACCAGATTTTCCGGAAAGTATCTGGGATCTTATCTCGGTGGAGAAATCGGTGGCTCTTCTCCCAAAATCAAAAAATATATAGGCCTAGCCTTGCTTCCAACCGCCGGAGTTACAATAGGTTTGGTAATTGAAGCCGATTTAATATTAAATCAGTATCTTCCTTATCTTTGCGATTTGATGGTAAATGCTATTATTGGAACGACTCTTATTAATGAGCTGATATCACCTTATTTTGTTAGATATTCCTTAAAAAAAGCAAAAGAGATCACAACTTAAAACCTTCTCTATAAATACCCTATAAATTTTTAATTTTTTTATGGACGATTGTGCACTCAAAAAAGTAAAATAAACTTAGGGAAAAAGGAGAAAAATTATGGCACTTCCGGCAAAAAAACATAATTATGATGACATCAATAAATTAATAAGCAAATTAGAAACTGAGTTTCGCTGGTGCGCACAGCATCCTAATGACGTTTCTGATATGGAACTGGAACAACTCAAACAGGCTTTAGATGAGTTTGAGCCTATGGCGCAAACTCAAGGCGGTAAATTCTATAAAGATTTTCAGGATTTCAAAATCATGTTTATAGACATCACTCAAAATCCAGATAAAATAAAACCGGGTCAATTTCAAGAGTTTGAAGACATGATTCAGCTGTTAATTAAAGATCTTAAGTAATTTCAAGTAAATTGTTTAAAATTTTTTAATATTTTTGTATAGACAAGCCTATAGAAATATAGGTATCATTTAAATAGGGAACGAAGAAAAAGAGGGTTAAAATTATGGCTGTAGATCCGTCAGTCCCTAATTACAAATGGGACATGCATAAAGACTTAGAAGAACTTAGAAAAGGATTTCTATGGTGTGTCAATAATGATACCAGAGTTTCTAAAGCAAAAGTTCAAGATCTTAAAAGAGGGGTAAATAACTTAAAATGGCTTGCAGAAAAAATTGAAGATGAAGAGTTTAAAAGACTTTTAGAAAGACTTCATATTGCTATGTTAAATATGCCTGAAAACTTTATGGAAATAAAAAAAGACAGAGCTGATTTAATATTAGAAAGAATAAATCACCTAATAAAATTATTAGGCTGATAACCTTATTTTTTTGAGTATTTTTCTAAAAGAGCTGGAATTTTATCCGGTGTTACTTTTGCGTGAACATCATCATTTATTTTAATTACAGGCGCCATAGCACACATACCTAAACATCTGGTTTCCATTAAAGTAAATTTATTGTCCGAAGTAGTCTGTCCAAAATTAATACCTAAAACTTCTTTTAGTTTCTTAGCTACTTTTTCTGCTCCTTTTACATAACAAGCTGTTCCCATACATAAACTGATGGTATGCTTACCCTGAGGTTTCAAGTGAAAAAAATGATAAAAGGAAGCAACACCAGACACTTTAGCAGCAGGTATCTGCATAATCTCTGCAATGCCCTGCAGATTTTCTTTTGAGAGATACCCATATTTCTCCTGCACTTTATGTAAAATAGCAATCAACATTGAATGCGGCCTTGAATCTTTTAAACATATATCTATGTAATCTAAAACATCTTTATCAAAAAGCTTTCTAGCTTTTGCTATTACTTCATCTTTTGACGATATTTTTTCGTTCATCTAATACCTCTTGGAAATCTTGGGTGATAATGAGTATGTAATATTTTATGGGCAATATCACTACCAGGTTCTTCTAAAAACTCTTTATATAAATTTTTGATAGCAGGATTGTTATGTGATACCCTTAATTTTTTCTTTTTATCTATTCCATATAAAGCTTCGGCCCTTTTAGCGAAAAGTTCTTTATCCAATATTTCATATCCCTTGGGCGGGTAAGGTTGGCCTCCACCTCCAATGCAACCTCCGGGACATGCCATAATCTCAACCAAATGATATTCTTTGTTTCCGGTCATTATATTATCTAAAATAAATTTTGCATTAGTAATACCATTCGCTACTGCTATATTCAATTTCATTCCATTTACTTCTAAAGTGCTTTCTCTCAATCCTTCTACAGCTCTAACATCTTTGAATTCTACTTTATCAAGCTTCTTCTTTGTTATCTCTTCTACTGCTGTTCTCAAAGCTGCCTCCATCACACCGCCTGTCACTCCAAAAATATCAGCGCTTCCGGTAGATTCTCCTAAAGGATCATCAAATTTGCTATCCGAAAGTTTTGTAAAATCTATACCATAACTTTTGATCATCCAGTTTAATTCCCTTGTTGTTAAAACAGCATCTGTTAAAACCATATCATCCAATACATGCTCCGGCCTTTGTATTTCAAATTTTTTAGCAACACAAGGCATAACAGCTACCATATAAATATCTTTAGGGTTCTTGTTCATAATTTTAGCATAATATGTTTTTGTCAAAGCAGATACCATGCTCATAGGAGAGCGGCAAGTGGATGCATGAGGTATTAATTCAGGATAAAATTTTTCCATGAAATTTATCCATCCAGGAGAACAGGATGTTATCAACGGCAGATTTTCTTTTTTCTTTAATCTTCTAATAAGTTCATGAGCCTCTTCTACAATTGTCATATCAGCTCCGAAATTAGTATCGAATATCGCATTAAACCCTAATTTTTTTAAAGCTGTTACCATTTTACCTGTGCATGCAGTGCCGGGAGGATATCCAAACCCCTCTCCAATAGCGGCTCTAATAGAGGGTGCTGTTTGTACAATTACAAATTTATTCGGATCATTTAATGCCTGCCAAACTGAGTCCGTATGTCTTTTTTCTAAAAAGGCAGCAGTAGGACATGCGTTAATGCATTGACCGCATTGAATACATACAGAATCGTCCATTTTTGATTCATCAAAAGGACACACTACTGTGTTAAAGCCTCTATAATGCTGAGAAAGATTATGAACTCCCTGTACTTCTTTACAAACTCTTACACATCTGGCACATAAAATACATTTTTCAGCATCCCTTACAACAGACGCTCCGGAATCTTCGATTTCATGTCTTTTTCTTTTTCCTTCAAAAAGTCTTTCCCTAACACCTAAAGAATACGCTAGATTTTGAAGTTCGCAGTTTCCGTCTCTTTCGCAAGTCTGACATTCTTTAGGATGGTTATCTAAAATCAACTCTACTATATCTCTTCTAGCCTGCCGTATTTCCGGAGAGTTTGTTAATACCTCCATACCTTCTTCTACTTTTGAACTGCAGGCAGTCATAAAATAAGGATAGCCTTTAACCTGCACAATACAAACTCTGCATGAGCCTTCTATACTTAAATGAGGATGATAGCAAAGTCTTGGTATTCGAATGCCTATTTTTTCAGCAGCATGCATTATAGTAATATCTTTATCTACCTCAATTTTTTGATCATCTATAGTAAGTGTTACTTTCTTTTTATCTTGCATTATTGTCCTCTTTTATAATCTATTTACAGCACCAAAACGGCATACTTCATAACATTTACCGCATTTTATGCATTTGTCCTGATGAATAAAATGAACCTTTCTAACTTCTCCTGAAATTGCATCCACAGGACAGTTTCTTGCGCACATTGTGCATCCTACGCATTTATCTTTATTGATTTCATAATGAATTAAAGCTGTGCAGCTTTTTGACGGACATTTTTTATCTTCAATATGCGCTAGATATTCATGTCTGAAATATTTCAAAGTACTTAAAATCGGATTGGGACAGGCCCTCCCCAAACCGCATAAAGACGCTTTCTGCATTAATTTCCCAAGTCTTTCTAATTTATTAAGATCTTCTAACTTTCCATTACCTGCAATAATTCTATCCAATATCTCCAGCATTCTGACGGTACCTTCCCGGCACGGCGTACATTTGCCGCATGACTCGTCTTGACTAAACGCCATAAAAAATCTGGCAACTCCTACCATACAGTCATCTTCATCCAGAACAATCAATCCACCGCTTCCCATAATAGATCCCACTTTTTGCAGATCTTCATAGTTGACTTTTGTATCGATCAATTTGGACGGGATACATCCTCCTGCAGGTCCTCCTGTCTGAACGGCCTTTAATTTTTTCTTATTCGGCACTCCCCCGCAAATATCATGTACTATTACCTTTAAACTTGTTCCCATAGGAACCTCAACAAGACCGGTATGCTCCACTTTTCCGGAAACAGCAAAAACTTTTGTTCCCCCGCTTTTTTCAGTTCCTATTTGACTAAACTCTTTAGCTCCCATTGCAAAAACAACCGGCAGATTTGCAAGTGTTTCTACATTATTGATGATAGTCGGTTTTCCAAAAACTCCGGAAACTGCAGGAAATGGAGGTCTTATTCTAGGCTGCCCTCTTTGACCTTCAATAGAATGAATCAATGCTGTTTCCTCTCCACAAACAAAAGCGCCAGCGCCTAATCTTATCTCTAAATCAAAACTAAAATCGGATCCTAATATATTTTTTCCTAAAAGATTGTGCTGTTTTGCAATATCAATTGCTTTTTGTATTCTTTCTACAGCCAATGGATATTCAGCTCTCACATAGAAAAAACCTTTTTGGGCCCCTATTGCAAACCCCGCTATTATCATCCCTTCCACCACACTAAATGGATCAGACTCCAACATGCTTCTGTCCATAAAAGCTCCGGGATCCCCTTCGTCTGCATTGCAGATCATGTATCTTTCTTTTTCTTTATTTTTTCTGGCAAAGCTCCATTTTTTTCCGGTCGGAAATCCGGCTCCGCCCCTTCCTCTTAAATTGGACTTTAAAGTCTCTTCTACAGCCCAATCCGGATCATTTTTTTCTAAAACATTAGCAAGCCCCTGAAAGCCCTGGTAATTAATATACTCATAAATACTTAATGGATCTACCAGCCCGGAATTTCTAAGTGCAATCCTACTTTGCTGGCAATAAAAAGGTACATCACCGTAAACCTCAAAAAATTCATGAGTAATAGCCTGATTGATCAGTCTTTTTTGTGAAGTCGTTTTATCTTTTTTCTGAACTTCCGCTCTTTCACATTCTGTTATTAATAATTGTTTTGCAACAGGCTTGCCATTTAATACATGAGACATGAATATTTCATGCACAGCTTCTGGCGTCACATTTTTATAAACAACCAAGTTTTTATTAGGAATAAAAATAGACACAATAGGTTCTAAAGAACACCTTCCCGTACAACCGACATGTTTTAATATTATATCATCTCTTCCGGATGTTTTAATATGTTTTTTAAACTCATTAAAAACAACATCTGATCCCGCTGCTATTTCACATGTAGCAGAGCCCACTTGAATAACAAGCTGATTTTTTTCGCTTTTAACTTCTACTTTTTTGGAAGCTGTATCTTTCAGCTTCTTGTAGTTTTCCTGTACTATTGCCACTAATAGCTCCCTTTACAAAACTTTCTTAAATAATAAGTAATAACAAAAATTAGAATTTATTGATAAAAAAAAAGAGTGAAAATTGATTTCACTCTTTTTTATTTAGAAAATAATTGGATGAATTTTATCTATGGCTAGAAGAAGATAAAATAGAATTTTTTCTTTTCTGATGTCTTGTCTGCACTCCAGCATTAAGATCTATACCTAAATTACGCAGCTCTCTTTCTTGTCTAGCTCTAGCTCTTCTCAAATTCTCTGCAGATTCTGCTCTTTCTTCTTCTATTCCTAGTTGCCTGCCTTTCAAAAATCCCACTATTCTTGCAATAACTCTATTACCAATCTCTTCTCCTTCCTCCCTAGCTTGATCAACACCGGCATGAAGAGCTCCAATTGCAACATCTCTTGCTCTTTCTGCATTTGTTAACTGATCCTCTAAATCAGCTACTCTAGCGTTTAAAGCATCGGTTTGCAGCTGCAGATCTGGTTGCTGCTGTTGTAATTCTAATAATTCCTTTTGAGTTGCATTTAATTCTTTTTGCAGTCTTATGATTTTCTGGTCAACTGTTTCACCTAAAAATTTTGTATAAAAATTTTGCGGCAATAAATAATTAGCTGCTAAATCAACTGTTGCAGCTGTTAAAACTGCTGGCCAAGAATAGGTCCATACAGACCACACAAGCCCTGAATCAACTGCTAGTGCCGCTAAGTGTTTTACCATCTGTTTCATATCGCCTTTCAATATATTTTTACCAACACTCCATAAATTCTCCCCTGCGCAAACACCGCTAGCCACACTAATTGGAGCTGCAGACAATGCACAAATTGGAAGTTTTATCGCTTTTTTAATTGTAGAATCAGTTTTATTATTTTTAATACTAAAAAAGTTATAGAATTTATCTCTGATCTCTGAGCAAATTCTAGGCCCTAAATTTACTGCTATACTCATTTTTTATTCCCTCTTCTTATTATTTAATGTTTATTAACTTTTTAAAGTAGTCCAACAGAAGCTAGCATTAATTTGCCTACTAAATCTATTGGTAGTCTACTCGCTTTTTGATACCAGTTCTTATCATCTCGTTGTAAAAACGCCAGTGCTGAATACGGTTGCTGCTGCGCCGCTATAGTTTCATTGACCTCTGCAGCACATACACCTCTTTCCAAACATATTGGCTGCTGCTCTACTACAGGAGCTTCTGCAGGCACAGTTGCATTGTTCGGAATCTCGCATATTCCTCTTCCTAAATAGATTGACTGCGGCTGTACTAGCTCAGACTTTTCTGGTTTTGCTTCAACAGTTGCATTTACAGGAGCCGGACAGATTCCTTCCAGGCTAGCTTTAGGTATAGCTACCGATCTTGCCGTATATCTTTTATATCCTTGATATCCTGCAAAACCTAAAAGAACGCAGCATCCTATAGCTGCAGCTTTTGTCCATATTCCAGATACCTGTTTCTTTTCTTTTTCAGAAGAAGGCGGCGAAATAAACTTTTCTTTTCTTTTTTCCGGCGCTATTTTATCTCTTAAAGATTTTAACTTAGAGACTTTTTTAGTTAATTCAGAGGATTTCTCTGCTTTGTTAATAGCTTCTGTAAGTACAATATATAAATTACCAGAATCATATTCTTTATCATCAAGATACTTATCTTCCACTATTTTTAATAAGTCAGAAAATCCCCGTTCTTCCAAATCGTCCAAAGTCGTTTCCAAAAGCTCGTATATTAAAAATTCTTCGTCTGTGTATTTTGCTTGATGTTCTTTTATATCTTCTGCTGCAAAAACTGTTTTACCTGTTACTTTCTCAAAGACATCAAGAGCCTTTTGCTCTTTAACCATTACATAATCATCTTTGATTTTTTCTGATTTTTTCTGATTATAAATATCAGCTAGATTAGCATTTAAAATTGTGTAGTATCTTTTATTGAATTCAACATTGAAAGGTCTTCTGGGACCTTTCACTATAACAAATACAAAAGCTTCTATAGCCGCTTTAAATTTTTCCCATTGAACTTGAGTTTTGCCGATTACTTGTAAATAATCTTCCGCAAGTTGTGTTTTAGAATCTATGTTGCTTTTTGAACCAATTGCCGTTGTTCTCATATAATAATACCTTTTTATTATTCAGAATAATTATAACATAATTATTAATAGAACTAAATACTAAATTAATTTAAAATAACTTAATTCAACGATAATTAAAATTAATTTAATGAAATTTAACAAGTTTTTATACCCTTTTAAATAATTAAATACCATTAAAAAAAATCTTTACATATAAAGATTTTTTTTAATCCGTAAAGTAATTACTTTAATATTCCTCAAAAAATAACTTTAATTATATTTCGAGAATTCTTAAAATATTTGAAATTTTTTTTAATAATAATATGTCAATAAGAATACTTCCCACTTTTACAGCAAGCGACAAAACTAGAATATGCTTCCCTCTTCACGATGCAGCCAGACGGGGGCATATACCAACTTTACAGGTACAAATAAAAAGTTTTGATATTGATTCTAAAGATATCTTTGGTTGGAGCGCTGTATACTATGCTGTGTTAAAAGGGCATGTCGATGCTGCAGATTTTTTACTTCGCTGCGGCGCAAAAAAAGAAGCTAAAGTATTGGTTAAAAATAATTATTTTTCCCTAGAAGAACTATCTATAATGAGCGAAAATATAAACATGGTCAAATATTTCTTAAGAAAAAGTGATGATAAAAAAGTTTTAGCATCTCAATTATTAACAATGCTGCAAAAGTATGAAAGACCTCAGTCATTAGAAACAATTTTGGAAAATACAGTACTAAATAAATCGTTGCAAATGTATCTACTATTTATTGTTAAGTCTTAAACATCCTATCTATTCTCTTCATAGCCAAAGATAAATTGCATGATGTGCTGTTTAACCTAGCAAAAGGGTTTTTCTTTCTTTTTTTGATATTCTTAATATTAAAACTCTGTGCATGTATTTTGGATATCTCACTCCACTCCAAGGGTGTTGCAATAGGAGCATTTTCTATATCCCTTACAGCAAAGGGAGCTACAGCGGTTTGAGCAAAGGCATTTCTTAAATAATCAATGAAAACCCGCCCCTTTCTCTTGTCTTTTCTAGTTTCTATTGTATATTTTTTTGGGTATCTGCTTACCAAAACCTTTGCTATTTTTTTTGCAAAGGTTCTTACTTCCTCAAAGCTTTTATCTCTTTTTATAGGGATTATAACATGAAGGCCTTTAGATCCTGTTGTCATGATAAAAGATTTAAGTTTAAGTTCATCCAACAGCTTTTTAAGATCTTTTGCTGCCTCTATTATTTTAGTAAAATTACTTCCCGGAGGATCCAAATCAAATACCAGTCTGTCCGGTATATCCAGTTTATCTTTTTTGGACAGCCAGGTATGCAGAACACATACTTGATTTGCTAAATATAACAAAGTGTTTTTATCATTGCATATCACCATATTAATACTTGACTGACCTTTTCTTTTAACCGCTTTTGTTTTTATCCATTTAGGAAAATAATCAGAGATATTTTTCTGAAAAAAAGTCTGCCCTTTTATACCATTGGGGAATCTGGACATGGAAATCGGCCTGTTTTTGATCAAAGGAATCATCCATTTAGAGATATGTTCATAATATTTAATAAAATCTTCTTTGGTAATTTTAGCTTTTGGAAATAAGATCTTATCTTTGTTAGTTATTTGAAATTTCATCTTTTTTTTCCTTCTCTTACAACACTTCTTGGTTTTTTATCATGCCTTAGCCCAATAAATCTTGGATGACGAAGCTTGCCGTCTGATGTCCATTCCGTAAATGCAATTTCAGCAACCAAACACGGTCTTACAAAATGAGCATTATTGGGAAGCTTTTCTAAATATTTTCTAGATGTCTCTAAAGATTTCAATTTTTTGGAAAATTTTTTCAAAAATTGAGTGTCATAACCAGTGCCGACTTTTCCGGCAAATCTGATTTTGCCTTTTTCATAATATCCGATCAGCAACGCTCCAAAACCCACCCTGGACCTTTGAGGCTGAGTATATCCTACTATCAAAAATTCCTGTCTGTTTGAACATTTGAACTTAAGCCAGTTTCTTGTTCTTTTTGATATATACTTGCTGTCTTTTTGCTTGGCTATTATCCCTTCCCAGCCTTTTTTGCAGGCTTTTTTTAAATACTTTTCTCCTTCTTTTGCTACATGAGGAGTATATTTTAATTTTTTAGAAAACCTGATATGTTTTTTTAAAGCTTTTTTTCTGTCGATAAGCGACATGTTGATTAAAGAATACTTATCAAAATGCAGAAGGTCAAAAGCATAAAAATAAACATCTATTTTTTGCTTTTTGTATTGCTGTAGTTTGGAAAAAGCAGTAATACCTTTTTCAAAAGCTACAATTTCTCCATCTAAAATAAAATTCTTTTCTTTTTGTTTTTTTAAAACTTCTACTAAAGACGGAAATTTAGAGTTTTGAAGGTTCTTGTTCCTGGAATATATTAAGACCTTGTCTTTGTTTTTTATAACAATAGCTCTTATTCCATCAAACTTTTCTTCATATATCCAATCAGGATCTGAAAAATATTTTTCTGTTAAAGTTGCCAACATGGGGCTTATCCATCTGGGCTGATTTTTTATTTTGATTTTTTCAATCATAATTTCTTTTCTTCATTTTTATTAAAAACCAGTTTTTATCTTTGAACTTTACCAACGCATAAGCGCCGTTTAATTTTTTACCCTCTAGATAGACGGCAATTTGACCTTTTTTAAGACAAGTAGACATGGGTATTTCTTTTCCGTTTTTATCTTTTTTTATGTTTCTATATGTTCCCTTGTCCCATATTTTCACTATACCTGCTCCGTATTCTCCTTTAGGAATTTTACCTTCGAACTTAGCATATTCCAAAGGATGGTCTTCCGTTTGCACGGCAAGCCTTTTAATGTTGGTAGTTTTAGGAATGCCTTTAGGAACGGCCCAAGATTTTAAAGACCCTCTTATTTGTAGTCTGAAATCGTAATGTAAATGGGATGCCGCATGTCTTTGAACTACAAAAGAGGATTTGCGGCCAACAGTCTTTTTGCCTTTCGGCTCCGGCGTTTTTTTAAAACGTCTTTTCTTACGATAGATAAGTAATGACATATCATCCTCCCTTGATTTTTCGATAACACAGAGAAGATAATTTAGAAAAGAAAAATTAATAGATTTTTGCTTTTAGACAATTCTAACAATCTGTTTGTTGCAAAGATAACGCTTTGAAAATCTCAGCAACAATTTGTTCTTTAAATTCTTTTGTTCCGTAAGATAGTTTTGAAGCGATTTTTATAATATTCGCTAAAAATTTTTGAGCATTTGCCTCGTTATTCAAAGCCCTGTAAAAGATAATAATTTTAATAATAGGTCTAATTAACAACGATATTGACTTTTGTTTCCAAACAGGTGGATTGATAAATAAATTCAGGGCAATAATTTGAGTTTCTTGCGGGAAATTTCCGCGTAATAAATCCTCCATTAATGGCTCCCATGCATTGATGCTTTCTTGAGGCTTTAATGACCTTAATAAATTAATTCTTAATTGAAGTACCTCTGTTATTTTACAAGCAATTAATGTAATGTTATTAATTTTGCTTGCAGGATCTAGTTTATTGATGTGGTCACATACTTTAAAATAACCATTATTTAAAATTTTTAAACTTAAAATTTTTTCAAAACTAGAAAAAGTTCTATTATCATTTACAACATTTTTTAAAATAATATGCAATCTCAAAAGAATTTCTTTCTCAACCCCTAATCTACCATCTTCACCGTGCTGATTTGCATTCATAACTATTTTATTTACTTTGTAAGGAAAAGCCTTATCCTCTTTTGAAGCAAATAACGGCATTAGCCCTTTAATCACCTCAGAATTAGAAGGCCAGGTTCCAATAAAACATGAATTATTTTCTTTAATAGCTGTCATTATTTAATTTTAATTCATTAATTCAATATATCATTTAATTATAAAGTAAAATTAATATAAATAAACTAAAAATAAAAAACATAAAAAAACCTAAGCTTGTTAAAAAAATATTTTTAATTTATTACTAATAATAAAAGACATTTGAGGATTTTATGCCAAATAATTACGTTTTACATTTTGAACAGTTGAAAGCAAAAGATGTTCCTTTGGTAGGCGGGAAAAATGCCTCACTTGGAGAAATGATCTCTTCTTTACAAAATCAAGGCGTAAATGTCCCTGACGGTTTTGCCACTACAGCAGATGCTTTTTGGTATTTTATAAAACACAATAATCTAAAAGACAAAATTGCTAATTTAATCCAAGACTGGAAAAATAAAAAAGCATCTCTTCAGCAGACTGGTAAAAAAATAAGAAAAAAAATATTAAAATCCAAATTCCCTAAAGATCTTGAGCAAGAGATCTATAAATACTATCAAGAGCTTTCTAAAAAATATAACGAAAAAGAAGTGGATGTAGCTATAAGAAGCAGCGCTACAGCAGAAGATTTACCAGAAGCCAGCTTTGCGGGACAACTAGAAAGCTTTTTAAATGTAAAAGGCCGAAAAGATCTAATAGATAAATGCCTACGCTGCTATGCTTCCATGTTCACCAACAGAGCTATTGCATATAGAGAAGAAAAAGGCTTTGATCATTTGAAGGTAGCAGTATCTGTCGGCTGTCAAAAAATGGTAAGATCTGATCTTGCAGGCGCCGGTGTAATGTTCACATTGGACACAGATTCCGGTTTTAGAAATGTAATAGAAATAACTGCTGCGTTCGGATTAGGAGAAAATGTAGTTCAAGGAACCGTCAATCCCGATGAATACATAATATTCAAACCTCTTTTGGAAAAAACCAACCTAAAGCCTATAATAGAAAAAAGGCTTGGCAAAAAAGAAAAGAAAATGATCTATACAAGCTCATCTACTAAAAATATAAAAACCAAACAAAGAGAAAGAAGCTCTTATGTATTAAATGATGATGAAATCCTAACATTGGCCAAATGGGCAAATAGCATAGAAAAACACTACAACAAACCAATGGACATTGAGTGGGCAAAGGACGGAAAATTAAATCAGCTGTTTATCGTTCAGGCTAGACCGGAAACTGTTCAAGCATTAAAACAAAAAGAATCTTTTAAAACTTATTCTTTAAAATCAAAGGGAAAAAAAATAATAACAGGCCTTGCTATCGGAGAAGCAATAGCTGCATCGAAAGCTCAGGTTATTAAAAGCATTAAAGATATTAAAAAATTTGAAGAAGGATCAATTTTGATAACCCAGACAACATCTCCTGACTGGGTGCCTATCATGAAAAAAGCAAAAGGCATTATCACAGATCACGGAGGCAGAACGTCCCATGCAGCAATAGTTTCTAGAGAATTGGGGGTCCCGGCAATTGTTGGAACGGATAATGCAACTAAAATAATAAAAGACAAACAATCTATCACCCTTTCTTGTGCAGAAGGCACAACAGGCGTTGTTTATGATGGAATTTTAGAGTTTGACCAACAAGATATAGACTTACAAAAACTCCCTGAAATTGATACTAAAATTATGATAAATGTAGCAAGTCCCGACGCTGCATTTCACTGGTGGCACCTACCTGCAAAAGGCATAGGTCTTGCTAGAATGGAGTTTATCATAAACAACATTATAAAAATTCATCCTATGGCCTTGGTTCATTTTGATACACTAAAAGACAAAAAAGTAAAAAAAGAAATAGCAGAGCTTACTTCAAAATACTCAGATAAAACAAAATATTTTATTGATCATTTGTCAATCAGCATTGCAAGGATTGCCTCTTCCCAATACCCCAATCCTGTAATAGTTAGAATGAGTGACTTCAAGACAAATGAATATGCAAATTTAATTGGAGGAAAAGAATTTGAGTTTACAGAAGACAATCCAATGATTGGATTTAGAGGAGCTTCCAGATATTATAATAAAAGATATAAAGAAGGCTTTGCCCTTGAATGCAAAGCCATAAAAAAAGCAAGAGAAGAGATAGGACTTGATAATATCATAATTATGATTCCCTTTTGCAGAACAATAGATGAAGCCCATAAAGTTTTACAAGTCCTCGAAGAAAATGGCCTGAAAAAAGGAGACAAGAATCTCCAGATTTACGTTATGGCTGAAATTCCGTCAAACATAATATTGGCAAAAGATTTTGCTGATATCTTTGATGGCTTTTCAATAGGTTCAAACGACCTTACCCAATTAACCCTGGGGATCGATAGGGACTCGGAAGAGCTTGCCCCTATTTTTGACGAAAGAAACCAAGCTGTTAAAGATATGATTCAAAAACTTTTAAAAGAAGCTCACTCAAAAGGCAAAAAAGTAGGCATTTGCGGACAAGCCCCTTCCGATAAACCCGATTTTGCTCAATTTTTAATAGATAACAAAATAGACTCTATTTCTCTTAATCCCGACAGTATTATTAAGATTACAGAGCATATAGCGAAATTAGAAAATAAGATTAAGCCTGACGAGTCAGGTAAATAACCTTCATTTGTTTTGGAACAAAAAATCTTTTTACAACTTCTTTTGCTGTTTCAATACTGTATGTCTTACATGAAAAAATATCAATATAAGCATCTCCGTTAGCATCTACTAAATGACCTGTTATTGCACTAGTTTCTATAAGCTGTACAAAAGAATAACCTGCAGCATCTTTATTGTGTGTAGCAAAGTGTTCTATTTGCGGCTCTTTGAATGCTTTCATATCTATTTCAGCGACTAAAGTTTTTATAAACCTATAGATAACATCTCTGTTAGTTACTTTTTCCTTATCACATGATTTACAATCTAGTATTAGGTGATATCCCCAATATTCTTCCATAAAGCTTCTCTCCTACAGTGGCTTATATAAATAATTTACAGTATTATTCGAAATTTTAAAAAGCATTTTTTTTAAAAATATAAAATTTGAGTAAAAAGCAAAAAAGTTATACACTTATTTTGACAAAAAAATTGCCTACTTAAGGCATATCAATTTAGGAGTAAAAAATGAAAAAATTTAAATACTTATTATGCGCATCTCTTTTAGCTACGCTTCCTATGTTTGCTGAAAAAGACGTTAAAGTAAAAACTGAAGAACCAAAAGAAGAACAATTAATCACAGTCGAAGATGAAGTTATAGTAGAAGAAGTTGTAACTATACAAGAACCCGAAGACGTTATTATGGAAGATGAAGTGTCAACAGAAGAACCAAAAGAAGAAGCCGAAGAAAATATTATTGCAATTGCTGCAGAAGTGAAAGAAGAAGAAAATGTAGTTTTAGAAGAAGAAACTAAAGTAGTCGAAGAAGAAATCACAGAAGAAGCATAAGCTTATAAGCCGGTTTTTTTTATAGGCCGGCTTTTTTTCAAATCTATAATTGATCTCTTCATCACATAGTCTTAATCTGTATATTAAAAATTTCAAAAAAGCTGGGACTTATGTCAAAATTTAATATTCCAGATCAAGAAATTCAAAAGTTTCATTTAGGTGGAAAAATAAAAATTCTATTATCTAAAAAATTAAGTTCACAAAAAGAACTTAGCATAGTATACACTCCGGGTATTTCTAAAATTTGCGAGATAATAAAAAATGATCCTGAAAAAGTCCATTCATTAACTGCTAAAAAAAATACAGTAGCAGTAATGACAGACGGCACTGCTGTTTTAGGTCTTGAAAATATAGGAGCTAAAGCCAAGATAAAAGAGCTGCCTAAAAAATATACTTAAAAGCTACAAGCTTTTTTTTGCTTCAATATCCGATATAATACTGCCAAATTTTTCAGATTGAATTTTTGCAATTTTGGGATTAAAACTATTCACTTTATCATCTAGATAACTATATCTGAGACCAATATATTCAATATTATTTTTATCACAAAACTTCTCTAAGGCCTGAACATTTTTTAATTTATCATCTATAAAAACAATCCTTTTCGAATGAAAATTGATATACTCAAAAAAATTAGATAAAACCTCTCCTTTATCTATTCCACCTGCAAACAATATTCCTTTTCTATAAATAATCTCATTCAATAAAATATCTTTTTTAAACGGAGAAGTTCTAAATAGATTAATATTAATAGAATTTAATTGTTTAATAGCGCAAAAAGATAAATCTAAGCTTCTTATGGTAAGCCCCATTACTAATACATTTTTCTTCTGCAGATTATCAATAACCTTCTTGGTTGTTTTTTCCACAGGTCTTACTTTGGTAACAGCTTGTACCTCAAACCATTCCTCTAAAGTTTGCCTCAAAGCCTCTTTATTGGTTTTGCCCTCAGCTATTAAATTTTGCATATTATTAAAAAACCATTGATCAGAACCGTACTGCTGCACAGGTTCCATAATAACATTATCAAGATCAAAAATGACCAAGGTATCTTTTGAAATATATTGATTAAGATCTTTGATGTTTTTCAGCTCATGAATCTGAGCAAATAAAGAAAAACTAAATATTACAAATAAAACTAAATATTTTTTCATTACACTTCCAGTTGATTTCTAAAATGTTTTAAAGCGCTTGTTATTTGGGCTTTTATCTTCCTGCCGATAAGCCTTTTTAAAAAAGATGCAAAAAATCCCTTTAATTCTACTACACATGAAATTTGAGATCCATTTGCTACAGGTTTTACCTTATAGTGAAATACCATCTTAACGATCACAGAATACCACATAATGGATAAGCTTTCATTTTCAATAATATCGATTATTTTATATTTTACTCCTTTTCCTTTTTGAGTTACCACATGTCCTTTACGTCCCACTTCAAACCCTTTTGGAAGATAATTATCAGACCAAGCTCTCCATACTTTTTGGTAATTAGCCGTTGTTGTAATCATTTCTTCAATCTTTTTCATACATCCTCTTGATAATTTGAGTTATCTTATTTTACATGTTTTAAATAAATGCTATAATAACATTAGAGACAAGATAAAATAAAGAGGAAGTAAAATGAAAAAAATTTCTGTATTGTTATTAATCTTAGCAACTTCTATGTTTGTTTGGGGCTGTAAATCAAATAACCATCAAAAGCATATGGGACGTAACCCCTTAAACCATAGACATCAAAATCAAACTTATCATAATGGTCTTTCTGATGCAAACTGTAATCATTTATCTGATAAAGAAGTAGAGTTTGCTAAAAAATTAAGTAAGTTTCATTTGC
Source organism: Chlamydiales bacterium (assembly GCA_028278035.1). Classification (GTDB taxonomy): domain Bacteria; phylum Chlamydiota; class Chlamydiia; order Chlamydiales; family SM23-39; genus JANQFC01. The sequence continues at coordinate 52,785 of JANQFC010000027.1, read as the reverse complement.
AGATTTTCTGTAAGGAATTTTCAGAAGATCAAAGAGAAAAAGCAATCGAGCTGTATAATGACAGCAAAATTCTTAAAAAAAGAGGAAAATCTACTATTGTAGTTCCTATAACAGCGGATTCTGCTGTTGAAAAAGTAATCAGAGACAGTAGAGATGCCTCCTCCAATGACAATACAGCACTGAAAACTAATTAGTTAGATTTATTGAGATATTATTCAAAAATCCAGTCTAAGACGACCGAATCTATCCAATGAAGCCCTCTTGATTTTCTGGGAAAACTGATATATCCGATATGTCCGCCTTTCTTCGTTCTGTATAATTTGACATTTTTCGGAATTACAAAATTATCAAAATTTTGGGGTTTTATAATAGGATCATCATCAGAAAATAAAATCCTGCATTCCATAGTAATCGCTGGTATTAAATGTTTTGCGCTGGATTTTTTATAATATTCATAAACATTCGAAAAACCGTATTCGGGTACCGTATATATTTTATTGAATTCATGAAATGACAAATTATCCGGGAAATTAATATTTTTTATCTCTGGAAATATTTGGGCCCTATAATTAATGTCTTCTTTTAATAATTTAACAAAATATCTTTCATATACCCTATTTTGAGGTTTTCCCAACAATTTAATACTTGCATAAAGATCAACAGGCGGATTTACAGCGATTGCTTTTTTTAAAAGGTTTAATTTTGCAATTGATATTTCTCCGGCTAACTTCAAAGTGATATTACCCCCTAAAGAAAAACCTATTAAAGTAATATCGGAGCCTGGAGCTTCTCGTTTTAAGACCTTTAAAACTTCTATTATATCACCACTTTGTCCACCGTGATAAATTCTTTTCGCCTTGCCTTTGCCTGTACCACAGCCCCTTAAATTAACTCTTATAGCTCTTACATTTCTGGCTTTTAGTTTCTTAGCGAGCCTTACCAAACAAGGAGATTTGTGAGATCCGCAAAGACCATGAATCAATACTATAGTAGGATCTGTTTTTTTCCATTTTTTGGGAGTTGTAACTTCTATTGCCAAACTATCATTATCCGGCAGTTTTATAAATTGAGTAGTAGATTTGGGGCCCCTGTTCATATATGGAATAGAGCCCATTACCGTTTGAGGAAAAGATCCTCTTATTATCGGCATTGGATTAAAAGACAACTCTTCATGCATTTTGCCAGCTCCTCCTTATTATTATATTATTTATAAATTAATTATGTTTCAACATTAAAAATTCATAAAAATTAAATTAAACAAAACAAAACTATATTTCATTAACCCCACATATTGTTAAGATTCCGCAAAGAGAGCTGTGTACAAAAAAACACCCCAAATAATTCTCTTATCTGTTATATAACAAATATTAGGAGCTATAATGAAAAGATTAATAATAACTATTGTTCTTATCTTCCCTTTATTACTGCATGCTAATGAAAAAAAACATAAGGGCTACGATCCCTGGTATACGGGACCATTGATCGCTGCCAGCGCTAATAACGTTGATAAATATCAACAAAATGTCCAACCATACTTATATATAGCAGATACTTATGCAAGATATAATAAATCGTGGGGATATCAAACCCTTCCCAGCACTTATACAGTAACTTTAGAAATGTCTTATCAATATGGCATTTTAAAATGGATGGACATTACATTGGACGCTCACGGCTTTTATAAAAACAGAAGCGGCACTCAATCTGTTGAGTATGGCGATACAACAGCTAAACTTGGTTTTCAATTGTTAAGGGATAAAAAAGGAACGGCTATTCCATCTATTAGATTTACATTAGAAGAAAGCTTTCCTACAGGCAAATATCAAAAATTAAGCCCACATAAAAATGGAATAGATGCTTCAGGCAGCGGCTCTTTTGAAACAATTCCCAGCCTCAACCTTTCCAAAACTGTTTTTTGGATGAAAGAACATCCTATAAGCTGGAGGTTTAATTTTACATATTTACACTCTTTAAAAACTTCAGTAAAAGGTTTTAATGCTTATGGCGGCGGAATTGGCACAAAAGGAAAAGTAAACCCCGGTAATACTTTTACAGGCATACTTGCTTTTGAATTTAGCTTCACTCAAAGATGGGTGTTTGCAATGGATATAGTTCAAACCTATAGCTCCAAGGTAAGGTTTAAGGGAAATCCCGGGCTCAACGAAGATGGAACTGTTGCTTCCAATTCAACAGGGATTAGCGAAAGAACTTCTTTAGCTCCCGCCCTGGAATATAATTTTAATTCAATGCTGGGAATTGTTTGGGGAGTGCATTTTTCAGTAAGAGGCAAAAACGCTACAGACTTTATAACAGGAATATTTTCTGTGACCTATACCTGGTAATTATTTTGAATAGCCGATTGGAAAAGATACGAAAAAAACTAAAGACTCTAAGCCCGGATTTTTTCTGCCAATAGACGCATTAGACATATGATAAAAATGAGCTCCTACTCTAGACAGCTCTTTAAATCTGTAAGCAAGCTCAATTCCCGATCTAAACTCAAGAGGAAATCCTAAATCTTTTCCTCCACCTCTTTGATAATATCCAGCCGCAAAATTAGGAGAAAAGACCCATCTATTTGAAATATACAAATCTAATCCTATTCCCCCATATAAATAAGTAGCTCCTTTTACAGTAGCCATAAAACCCAGCATAGGACGAAAAAGCCACCATTCAACATGTGATTTATATTCAATTCTAAATTCTGCAGATCGGCTATTCGGCCTTCTGACATTATTAATGCCGCTTCCAACCGTCAATAGATCTGCGGTTCTTCGAGCAGCCACGGAACTAAATATCATTAAAAAAAGAATAACTAATTTTTTAAACATCATGCACCTAAATAAATCGTATATAACAATTGACTTTAAAATGAAATATTTTGTTTTTAGTTGCTTTAAAATTTAAAAAGAACAAAACTAATTCCTTTTTTTTAATCAATCAAGGAGGTTTTATGAAAATATCAATAAAATTTTTATCCCTTTTTTTAATCTTCACTTCTCTTTGTTTCGCAAATAATCTTGCAGAAAAAAGAATAAATATAAATTCAAGAGCTTTATCAAAAGAATCTGAAAGAACTTTTTTATTAAAGCAAAAAGAACTTATTGAAAATTTATTAATGTCGGACCAACAAAACAAACCATTCAACACATACTCATATCCTCCGATAATCCATTCCAATTCTATTCACCAAATCTTGGCAATAGACTCAATCAGAAAATCTATTATGATTGAAGATGAATCTACCTGGAAAATCAAAAAAGGCGACTTTCAAAAAATCTTAACCTGGAAAACAGAAGATCCCATTTTACTTATTGAGAATGATTCATGGATATCTTCCTGGCTTTACGGATATAAATATAAATTAGTTAATTTTAATAAAGATACTCAAGTTGAAGTTATGATTGATTTAGGACCTAAATATGAAAATCCAAATACTTTGCAAATTACTTCTCTAGATCCTTATTTGCATGAAATAAGATTGACTGATGGATCTTGCTGGCAATATGATCCTCAAGATTATTATATAATAAAACAATGGCTTATAAATGATGTCATTATTTTAGGAACAAACGCCTATAAAAGTTGGTTTTCTCCAAATTATGACAATATAATGATCAATATAAATATGATGCATCAAACAAAAGTTAATAGAGTTGAATAAAGGAGGTCAATATGATATCTGTTAGAGACGTTAATACCGCTAATCAAGTAGAGCAGATGAGGCATAATGAAGTATTAAATAGAGAAAAAATAAAAGTTATAACATTGCTTGCAGTTGGTAATATATTAAGCTTTTGTATCTTATCTATTCCCTATTCTTTGCTCTCAGCAAGCATAATAACTTCAGCTGCTTTCATTTATTTAAATAGACTTCAGAAAATAAGACCAGTCATTTATACTTCTTCACCCTCTTCTCCTGTAGTTATTGTTCCAGACTCATCTTCAAGAAGATCCTGGTTTGGATGCATGCCTAACTTTAGGGGTTGGTTTAGTCGCAGAACTAATTTTAGAAAGACTAATACTCCTACTTATTATCAAACTAGCGCTAATTCAATAAGATTCAGGACTGAATCACAACAAAGGTCTTCCCCTCCTGTTGCTCCTGTTTTTACAACCAGTACTGCGAGCCCAACAAGGGTCAGACCGGAATCGCAACAAGTTTCTCCTCCTCCTGTTGCTCCTGTTTTTACAACCAGTACTGCGAGCCCAACAAGGGTCAGACCGGGATCGCAACAAGTTTCTCCTCCTCCTGTTGCTCCTGTTTTTACAACCAGTACCGCGAGCCCAACAAGGGTCAGACCGGGATCGCAACAAGTTTCTCCACCCCCCACCGTTCCTACTTTCAGTATCAGGCCGGAAAATACAGGTAGAGTTAGGACTAAAAGCAGAAGTTAACAATATTTCTAATAACAATGACCATGTTACTCATGGTTGTTGTTATTTATATTTTTTATTTTTTTCATTCTTTTAATAAAAAGGCGTTCTATGAATTGTTTTAAATGCAAAAAAGAAATCATCTTGAACCATATAAAAAAAATAGGCTTCAGAGAGATATGTCCTGATTGCAGCAGTGATCTACACGTTTGTTTAAACTGCCAATACTACATGCCTGGAAAACCAAATGACTGTAATGTTCCCAATACTGAATTTGTTTCCAAAAAGTATGAGAGAAATTTTTGTGAAGACTTCAAACCTTCTGATAGAAAAATAAAAGAACAATCTTCAAAAAAAGATATCGCTAAAAAACTATTTAAAGATGAAGATGATGACGATTCTGCACAATCTTTTAATGATCTTTTTAAAGATTAAACCTTTGTAATTTTATATAAAGTCCAAACAAAAAAGAATATTAAAAAGGGTAAATACACATATACAGGATAAGGAAATGTTATTACAAAAGGTGCTATATAAAAAACGGTAAATCCTACAACCACAAATGAAAATACAGCTGATGTAATTGGATTAAATTTTTTGGAAAATAACAAATTTGCTAAATAATTTAATCCGCCGATCACGATAAAACTTAAGAACCATTCAATTACATATCTAAATATTTTCATGTTTTATTTTTTTCTTCTCAACTTAATCTTTAAACCTGTCCTCATAATATCAAATAAAAGCCAGATTAAAAGAGAGACGACATATTCAGAAACTGCAATATCATAGCCTAATACAAAAGCTACAGCAGTTAAAATGATTACTCCCACAGTAAAAAAAGATAGATATATTGCTATTTCTCTTTTTACTTTTTTTGAATATAAAAAATTCGCAATCCTAGTTAAAATCCCGACTGTTACCAAAGCTACAATAAAATTTTTAAAAAATAAAATCATTTATATATTCCCTCTTTTAAAATTATTTATAACAAAAAACATCTATTTGATTAAGAACATTTTAACTTTCTAAAATTAATCTATTCCGTCTATAATGAATATTAACATTAAAAATTATTTTTATAATGAAAGGAAAATTATACCATGAGACCTAAAACGAGAACGATAAATGTCTTTATGCTGGCTATGATAAATGTAGCTGCATTAGTGAACATTGCTAATTTATCCGTTTCTGCAAAGTATGGTTTTTCAGCTTTGGCTTATTTGATCTTTGCTTCAATTTTCTTTTTTATACCTGTTGCCATGATCTCAGCTGAGCTCGCAACAGGCTGGCCTCAAAGGGGCGGAGTTTATATATGGGTCAAAGAAGCCTTAGGCGATAATTTTGGGTTTTTAGCTGTTTGGCTACAATGGATAGAAAATGTAATTTGGTATCCCACCGCTTTATCATTCGCAGCAACCAGTATTGCATATATATTCAATCCATCGCTTGCTCAAAATAAATTTTTTATCACAGCTATAGTAATTGGAGTTTTCTGGGCAGCTACCATCATTAACTTTTTTGGAATGCATATATCCGGCTGGATAAGCTCTGTTTGCGCTTTGTTCGGAACAATACTGCCAGGAACAATTATTTTAATATTAGGCCTTTTATGGATATTTCAGGGCAAACCGACATTAATTAGCTTTACAGCTAAAAACTTCTGGCCTAATTTAACATCGATATCACAATTAGCACTATTGTCCGGAGTCTTGATGTCTTTAAGCGGTCTCGAAATGTCTGCCGTGCACGCAAAAGAAGTAAAAAAACCTAAAAGAAATTATCCCATATCAATATTATTATCTGCGATAATAATTATCATCATTATAGCCTTTGGCTCTTTAGCCATAGCAATAGTTATACCGTCTACTGATATCGAATTACCAGCTGGTGCAATTGAAGCGATTGCCAGTTTTTTAAAAGCATATAACCTTCCGGGTCTAACTCCTATAATTGCAATGTTTATAACAATCGGAGCTTTGGGAATGATAAGCACGTGGACTATCGGCCCTGTCAAAGGAATGTATGCAACAGCCGAGCACGGAGATCTTCCTCCTTTTCTACAAAAGCTCAATAAAAAACAGGCTCCTGTAAATTTACTTTTAGTTCAAGCAATAATAGTTACTTTGTTTTCTTTAGTCTTTTTATATGCACCAACCATTAGTGCTTCATACTGGCTGTTATTTAATTTAACCGCTCACTTATACCAAATAATGTATATCCTGATGTTTATCACAGGAATAGTCTTAAGATATAAAAGGCCAAATGTAGAGAGAACTTATAAAATACCCGGAAAAAATATAGGTATGTGGATTGTTGCTGCATTAGGTATTGCAGGTACAACCTTTGCATTGATTGTAGGATATTTTCCTCCAGAACACATAAACGATGTAAGCCCCCAATTCTTTGAGATATTTTTAATAGGCGGAACAATAATATTTTGTGCAATTCCGTTTGGTATTCGATATTTTAGAAATCCCAAATGGCGTGAACATTACCATAGCCAAAAATGAGCCAGACTAAAATATAAAAATGTAGTAATAACATCTGCGAGCATCAACACAATTGGCCCTGATGCAACTTTAGGATCTAACCTTGTTTTATGTAAAAATACAGGAATAGCAATACCAAAAGCACTTGAAACAACAATAGATATCATAATCCCAAAACAGATTATCATAGCAGGCTCCAAACCCTCTTTGAAAAATAAAGATATCAGTCCCACTAATATCGCATAACTAACAGCCATCATGGCTATTACTTTTATCTCTTTAAAGCTCTTAGTTAATATCTTCTTTATTGAAATTCTGGGAATTCTTAAAAAATGTAAACTATGAATCATGGCCTGCATAGAAATTGATTCACTTAAAGTTAAAACCAAAGGAATGAACATGGCAAGTATCAACACTTTGGCTAATACTTCTTCATGAGCATGGGAAATAATAGCACACAACACACCTCCGAACATATTACAAAATATCCAAGGCATTCTAATTTTATAATCTTCAAATACCGTTTTCTTTTTTTCCTCTTCGATTGAAACACCAATTAACTGAAAGATATCCTGTCTCAAGTTAGCATCTGCTATATCAAAAGACTCCTCCATATACATACCAACATCAATAGCACCTAAAAGTTTACCTTTGTTTGTTACAACAGGTAAAGCCAAGAGATTATATTCAGCAAATAACTTCATTCCCTCCGACAGCGTCTGGTTTTCTATTAGTCTGATCACAGAAGGATCCATAATATCGCTGATCAATTCATCTCGTGAACATAAAAGTAATTTTCTGGTCGGCGCAATTCCAATTAAAGTGTCTTCTTCATCTACTACATAAAAATAAATCACTTTATGATCGATTCTTTTTCCATGAAGTGATGCTAGAGCCTGAGCTACTGTATCGGAAGATTTAACAACAGAGTCTACTGGTCTTGCTAAATGCCGTACCCGTTCATTTAATTTACTTTTCATATACTGTCCCTTACTATTTTCAATAATATATATTCAATAGATTTACAAGTGAAATAGTTAAAAATTAAATGTTTTGATATGCTGGTATAAAAATTTAGGAAGTAATAATGTGCGGAATATTCGGCTATATTGGAAATAAAAATAAAGTAAAAACCTGTCTGCAAGGACTTAAACTCTTAGAATATAGAGGTTATGACTCAGCAGGAATTGCAGGAATTACTAATGGAGAGATCTATCTTTTTAAAAACAAAGGTAAGATTAATGCCCTAGAAGAAAAAATCAATATAAATACATTGAACTTGGATATTGCAATAGGTCATACCAGATGGGCAACTCACGGTATTCCCTCTAAAAAAAATGCACACCCCCATATCGATCATAAAACAACATTGGCAATAGCCCATAACGGTATAATTGATAACTTTGCATCAATTAAAAATATGCTGCTGGAAAAAAATATTGAATTTACATCAGATACAGATACAGAAGTAATAGCACAGTTAATTTCTTATTATTATAAAGGCAATCTTTTAGAAGCTCTTTCCTGCGCTTTAAAACTGCTCAAGGGTTCTTATGCAATAGCTTTAATCCATAAAGACTATCCCAATCAAATAATAGCAGCTTCAAAAGAAAGCCCTATAGCTATCGGATATGACGATAAAAATGAAGAGGCTCTTTTGTCTTCTGATCCAAATGCTTTTTTAGGCAGAAACTTAAACGTATTATTTTTAAAAAATAACGAGATCGCAAAAATTAACTTAAATAAAATATCAATATATAATCAAAAACTTGCTAAGATTAATAAAAAATCAGAAAAATTCATCAGCAAAAATATTAAGCACACAAAAGATGGCTATGAACATTTCATGTTAAAAGAAATTCACGAGCAGCCTCTTACTATTCAAAAAGCATTTTTTGGAAGGATTCAAGAGGAAAAAGTTGAATTTGAAGATTTAAAAATAGATCCGAAATTTTTAAAAAATATTAATAATATTTTAATTGTAGCATGCGGCACTTCTTACCATGCGGCACTCTTAGCTGCCGACTTATTTGAAAAAATAGCTAAAATCCCATCTCGAGCAGAAATAGCTTCTGAAATGAGATATAAAGATCTGCTAATTACAAAAAACACTTTAATTATAGCTATAAGCCAGTCAGGAGAGACCGCCGATACTATTGCAGCTATCAAACATGCAAAAAAACAAAAAGTTAAAGTTCTAAGCTTTATAAACGTTAAAAACTCTACTATAACAAGAGAGTCAGACAGTTCTATTTTTTTAAAGGCAGGCCCTGAGTTCAGCGTATGCTCTACAAAAGCATTTACATCACAAATAACAGTTTTATATTTATTTGTGATATATCTGGCCCAATTAAAAAAAACATCTATCCCGGATATCAAATATTATCTAAATGAACTTAAAAAAGTTCCCGATCTAATTGAACATCTTTTAAAAAATAATAATATTGAACAAGTCGCAAAAAAATATTCCAAATATGAAAAGTTTTTCTTTCTGGGTAGAAATTTAATGTATCCGACAGCAATGGAAGCCGCTTTAAAACTCAAAGAAATATCGTATTTAAATGCAAATGCCTATACGGCGGGAGAACTTAAGCACGGCCCTATAGCTCTTTTAGATAGAGAGCTTCCAATAATAGCTTTTGTAGCAAACAACCAAACATATGAAAAAATATTATCCAACTTAATGGAAGTAAAAGCAAGAAATGCTCCAATTGTAGCTTTTGCAGCTGACAAATCTGAAGAATTAGAAGATATTGCTGATGATGTTATTTATCTGCCAAAATCAATCGATGAGCTGTCTATTTTACAATCTTCTGTTGCAGGACAATTATTTGCGTATTATATTGCAAAAGAGAAGAAAACAGATATTGATCAACCAAGAAATTTAGCAAAATCAGTCACGGTTGAATAAAAAGAGGTCTTTATGAAAAAAACTTTTTGGACAATTATTTTTTGTGCAATAGCCGCATTTATGGTTATAATTATATTTTTGCCAACCATATTTTCTACAAAAGCCGGAAAAAACTATGTTGTTAAAAGAATATCTCAAGATACCACTTATAAAATAGATATTGATACCCTCTTATTTTCCTGGACAGGTCCTCAAATAATAAAAGGTCTTAAAATATCCGATGAAAATATGGATCTTGAAGCGGAATCCATTATTTCCAATATGAGCTTGTTTTCTTTTTATAAATCTCTTATATCTCCGCAAAAAAAAGTTTATTTTTTCACAAACACCCAAATTAAAAATCTCGACATGAAAGTGCACATGCCGGATTTTCCTCCTGTTGAACTGTATAATGTAAACGCCTCAATAGACTCTAAAAGAGATGGCAGCTTAATTGCTATCACAGGTCAAGTATCTGACGGCAATCAAGACAGATTTTCTTTAACTATAGACTTGTCAAAAGATCAAAGAATTAAAAATATAACAGCAAAAGACATTCCTACTATTGCACTTGATCAATTCTTTTTTTATAAAAAAGCTCATTTAAGAGGCTTTTTAACTCAATTATTAGGCTCTTACATAAACTTAAATGTAAAAACTGACCTTAAAGATAATAAAGGACCTTTAAATATAGATCTTTCGTCAGAAAACTCTAAAGCATCTATATCTGCATATATTGAAAATAATATCATTACCTTAACAGAATCGGCTATTGTTACTTTAAATTTATCTAATGGTGTCAAAAGCGCTAATACTTATATAAGAACAACAGAGCCTATTGTTTTAAGGGTATCATCTACAGGTTTTACATGCCCTATAAGACCTTTTAACGTACAAAATCTAAAAGTCCAAAATGCCTTTTTGGACTTAGGTAAACTATATACATTAAATAAAGGGGCTATTTCAGAATTAGTTGATATGACAAAACTGACTTATACAAACTTGGTAAGCTTTTGGTTCACCTCTGTTAACATGCAAATTGATAATGGAATATTATATACAGATAGAATGGACTTTTTAATCAATGAAACCGTACATCTCTGTACTTGGGGAAATATTAACCTTGTTAATAAAAAAATTCGTATGAATTTGGGAATAACAGCTGATACTTTGTATTACTCGTTCGGGGTAAAAGGACTGCCGGATGATTATATATTAGCTGTACCGATTAAAGGAACCTACGATAACATCAAAGTAGACTCTTCCGCTGCTACCGCTAAAATTTTAGCATTAACAGCTCTTCAAACTCCCGGAGGAATTGGAGGAATTATTGGAACTATCGTATCCAAAACTCAAAAATCTGATGATGCACCCCCTCCCAAACGACCATTTCCCTGGGAAGGAAAGGTAAGACCCAGACAAAAAAAAGCCGATAAGCCAAATTTTTTTAATATCTTGGGCCAATAATTAGCTTTTTAAAAAAGCTAATTATTCCGAATATTTATTTATGGCCACAGCAACTAAATAGCTAGTAAAGGCAACAGCCACAGCAATTGCAGTACAAGCCACTGAACATCTTGATTTTTTCAACGCCTTTGCTTCTTGTTTTTTATCTACCATTTTTTTCATAATTTTTGATCGAGCAGGATTTTTCGGTTCTTTAAAAAACCATTCTAAATGTTTGGAATCAACCCTTTTTATACCAAACGCCTTTATCCCTTGTTTTTTATCTACCATTTCTTTTATAACTTCTGATTGAGCAGGATTTTCCGGTTCTTTAAAAAACCGTTCTAAATGTTTGGAATCAACTCCTTTTTCTATTAAAAATTCAACAATTTTTATATCATCTGTTATAGCTGCTGCTCGATTTAAAATATTTAATGTAGGAATTATATTTTTTATAGAAAGTGAGTCCGAATCCCGCGCTGGGAATAGAACTCCTTCTTGTAAATATCTCCCTTCTTTTCTCTGCAGAGATTGCTTATAATCTCCCCTAAACTGTTCTTCATACAACGCCCAAACGGAAGGATCAAAATTCGATTTCGTTAAATTGCATATAAATTTTAATATCTTTAAATTACCCTGTGCGGCACAGGTCATAACAATTTGATTAATTATATCTTCATCCAAACAAACATTGTAAATTAAATATCTAATAAAATACTCATTATTTAATCGTGTGGCTAATTGAGCTGATTCCAAGGTAATGAGAGAAATTTTCCCTACTACCGGCTCACATTCAGTATCATCTGTTATACATGGGTTGCCTTTACATTCCCCAGGCTTTAAAGATAGCTGAATTAAACCCTGGTTCATGGCAAAAGAGGTTACCTGTAGCAATGCAGGAGCATCCTTATATTGCTCGTAATGAGCATTTGCTTCTTGAAGTTCTTTTAATAACAAAGTTGGATCAATTCTTTTATCCTTTGATAATACCCGAGTAAATTTTTGTTCAATCGAATTATTAATTATATTTTTTTGCGCCCTTATAAAATCCCCTTTAAAAGTATTTAGATCTGAATACATAAAACTATCAACTGAAGCAGCCATGTTTTAACTCCTAAATTTTTTTTGAAAAAAAAATAACAAAATACTTGGTTTTATTAAAAGAAAAAAGCCAACTAAATTAGTTGGCTTTTTTTAAACTCATGAAAAAAATAACTATTTATGCAATAGTTACATTTTTACAAAGATATACATCCTGAACAGTATTGATAATCTCAATACCTTCTTTTAAAGGTTTCTGGAAAGCTTTTCTGCCTAGGATCAATCCCATTCCGCCTGCTCTTTTATTAATAACAGCAGTCTCTGCAGCATCTGCTAAATCATTTTTACCGGAAGCCCCTCCTGAATTGATAAGACCTATTCTGCCCATATAGTTATTAATAACTTGATACCTACAAAGATCGATCGGATGATCAGAACATAATTCTGTGTACATCTTCTCTGTTTGTTTTCCAAATTTCAATGCTTTAAATCCACCATTGTTTGTAGGCAGTTTTTGTTTAATAATATCAGCCTGGATAGTAGCACCTAAATGATTAGCCTGCCCTGTTAAATCTGCTGCCGTATGATAATCTTTGTCCGATATTTTAAAAGCTGGATTTCTCAAATAACACCATAAGATAGTTCCCATTCCCAGATCATGCGCCATTTCAAAAGCTTTGGCAACTTCTATGATTTGCTTTCTGCTTTCATCCGATCCGAAATAAATGGTGGCTCCTACTGCTACACACCCCATTTCATATGCTTGCTTAATAGAGGCAAACATAATCTGGTCATATTTATTTGGATAAGATAAAAGTTCGTTATGATTGAACTTTAAAATAAAAGGGATCTTATGAGCATATTTTCTTGCCATAATTCCTAAAACGCCCGATGTAGTAGCAACTCCGTTGCATCCACCTTCAATAGCTAGTTTAATAATATTTTCAGGATCAAAATAATCAGGATTAGCTGCAAAAGATGCCCCTGCAGTATGCTCTATTCCCTGGTCTACAGGTAAAATAGATAAATATCCCGTTCCTTTTAATCTTCCGTGATTATATAAATTCTGAAGGCTTATTAACGTTCTGATGTTTCTGTCTGAATTATTAAAAATTCTATCGATCCAGTCAGATCCTGGAATATGTAGTTTATCTTTTTTTACTGTAGAACATTTGTGATCTAATAAATCTTTTGCTTTTTTCCCTAAAAGCCTTTGGATGTTTTCATATCCTGACATGTTTCACTCCTAAAATAATTTTTAAACATATTATATCAAATTACTTTTTTTTAGCTGACTTTTTTAACCAATATTTATGGATGTCCTCCAAATCTTTTCCTTTAGTCTCAGGAATGTATTTAATAACGAACCAAAGCGCTATTAAACAAATTGCCGAATAAAACCAAAATGCGCCAGATGTTCCTAAAAAATTTATTAACGATAAAAACGTTAAGGAAACTATATAGTTACATGTCCAGTTCGCAAAAGTTGCTATCCCCATAGCTCTTCCTCTTACTCCCATAGGATATATCTCTGATATAATTAACCAAGCAACAGGTCCTAGGCCTATTGCAAAAAAAGCAACGAATGCCATCAATGAAATAATTGAAATAGCACCAAGAGCACCGGCTGTCACATGAAAGGCCGTTCCTAAAACAGCTAAACAAATAAGCATTCCTGTTATACCGATTTTTAATAAAGGTTTTCTACCGATCATATCAATAAGCCAAAGAGCAATAATAGTCATAATAACATTGATAACTCCTATCCCCACTGTTGCTAAAATAGCTGATTGAGAAGATTCGAAGCCCGCTAAATTAAAAATTCTTGGAGCATAATAAATTACAACATTAATGCCGGTTAACTGCTGAAAAACACTTATTCCTATTCCGGCTAGTAAAGCCGGTCTTATTGATTTTTCAAAAAGATGGCTCCATCTGGCAAGTTTTGCCGGAGACTCTCTCTTGGGCTCTTCTATAACTTCAGAATGAGCTGTGTCCACTAGAATTTTTTTAAGTAGTTTTATGGCCTTTTGTTTTTTACCAACCATTACTAAAAAGCTTGGAGTCTCCGGAATAAAAAATAATCCTAAAAATAATAAAGCAGCCGGCACCAAACCAAAACCAAACATTGATCTCCATTCCTGCACATCAGAAAAAACATAATTAATGCCATACGCCAATAAAATACCTAGTGTTACTGCCAGCTGATTTAATGACACCAAGGCCCCTCTATGTTTAGGATCAGCCATTTCAGCAATGTACAATGGAGCTGCCATTGATACTACCCCAATCGCAAGCCCTACTATAATTCTACCAATGAACAGAACAAATAAGGTATGAGCTGTTGTTACTATGACAGTTCCTATTAAAAAGAAAACCGCCGTTATCATTAACGTTGATCTTCTACCCAGCCTGTCTGTTAAAAGACCTCCAAAACAAGCTCCCACCAATGCACCTATTAATATAATACTTACTATTACCTGCTGCATAATCACATTTAACTGGAACTCTTTTGTAATGTATATAACTGCACCTGATATAACAGAAGTATTATATCCAAATAACAAACCGCCAAATGCTGCAACACATGCAACAAAAAGCGTAAAACCTGTAAACTTATTTTTTCTTTTCATAATTAACCTAAAATATAATTACCTTATATGTGAGTGAACTAAAAAAAATATTTGTTTTCAATATTTTTTTGAAAATCTCGAATTAATTTTTTTTGAAACTGTAAAAAGAAAGTTCGATTCTCTCCACCTCCTGATCATTTTAGATAACGATCTGTACTTGGTATGATTTTAATAATTATTGAGATTATGCCAAGTCAAATATTTAAATATTTTAAAATTAAATAAATGTTATTTTTTTTAATTTACCATTTCAAATAATAACACTACAATTAAAAATTTTATTAATATTAATGCTATTTAAAATAGTAGTTTTTATTGATAATTTTTTAAACCTAAGCTACTCTTTTCTTTGGCTAAAATTATTAAAAAAGGAAAGTAAAATGTCAGGCATGGCTGTAAATTCTAAAACCGCACAAATGATGCTCCACAACCATTAATCAATCAAAGGTATCGCCTTTTAGTACATACAGCAGCAAAGGCTACCGCGGCTTGGTAGCTGTATCTTTACTAGTTTTCCTTTAGAAGCAATAAAAATCATAGATATGACTGTTCTTACTTGTTTGGGCTATACGGAATTGCATTGGTCAACAAAACCTAGAGATACATCCTTTGAAACTTCCTGGAAAATTATATTAATTAATCCAGACAGTACAAGACACATTCAAAATATATTTGATAAAAAACGCTTTGGTTTTTCTTTAGAAAGCATCTGTTTCCAAACTATAAGAGATCATTTTGTTACTGAATATGTTAAATCATTTCAAGAAAAACAGAATGATATAGAACGACACTTAGAAAACTTTTGTGCAATCACACGTATTCCCCGAGATACATTGCAGCCTTATGTAACAGGAAATAACTGGGAAGGCTTTATTTATGAATTAGTAAAAGCTAAACAAACACTGCAGATTAGATTTAAAAAAATCAATATTTTGAGTATTTTTTTACAACTTTTGTTTTAATCTCATACACGCTGTCTGTCATGCCATTCAGGAGAATACCAACGATCTGGCATGTTTGAACGTCCAACATCGGCCCACCCTAATATACCTTTAGGTTCAACTCCAAACACTGCAATATGTTGATCGTAAGTATATAATTCAAAAAGTTCATTGTCTCGTTCATCTTTCCAGTCATAACGAATCTGTAAATCTACATTTGATTTGAAGCCCCAATCATTTAAAATATCAGCACTCGTTTTTCTTACATAATTAAATATTTTAGTAATAAACCTGCTTTGCACGTAAAGTTTTCTTTGGTTTTCATAAATTTTATCAATTTTATTTCTTATTTCTTTTCCAAGAGCTCTTTCTGTTTCATTAAATTCATAATTTCTATTTTTGACTAATTTCATTAAACCTATAGTAAAAACATCTAGACCTTTTAAATATCCTTGATAACCCTGCACTGTAAAATAATCGCAACCCCAAAAAGACAACTTAACTTCTGCATTATCAGTAAATTTCTTTAACTCTTCAAAAGTTGAAACTCTGTTAAAAGCTTCTTGTATTGGTCTTATACTCATATATTTCTCCTATATTTATTTATAAACTGGAAGATCTGTTGGATACTGTTCTTTATCTACAGCATAATTTCTTGGATATGTAACAACAGAGCCCCACCAACTATCCCCTAAATCATATTTTAGAAATCTTTTGTATTTATTGATTACCCATGTAGCACAATTATGATATGTTTTATTAGAAAAACTTAATCTATTAATTAAACTTCTGCTACCTAGAAAATCAAATACTAACGAACTATTTTTTGAATCTCTTTCTTCTTGTTTGATCCCATCTATCATCGCGTTGAAGTCACTTCTGTCAGCCACTATTACAGCTGAACGAAGTTTATAATCGAATTCTTCTTCTGTAGATAGCGGGTCATAGTGTACTCCATTACAATCAAAATGAGCTTTGCTGAAAAAATGTTTACCATATTTGATTCTTTCAATAAGCATTTGAGCATGATTTTCTAAATCTATATTTTTCTTAGATCGCCCCTTAATAATCATTGTTGTGATCCATTTTGTATTACTAATTAGTACATTAGGATCAATAAGGCTTGGCTGTACAATACGAGGCTTTAAAACAACTTGTGTAGGATCGTCTTCTTCATTAAATTTTATGTCTTCTATGGCTAATTCCTTAGACACCAAAAAAGCTGCTTCATCAACAGACACCTGAGTCAAAGCATTTATCCATTCAACACTTTGAGCACAACAATCATCAGAAGCTTTTATTTGATCAAAATCAACCCAATATGTTTGATTGGTTTCTTTGTTAAATATTTTCCATAGTAAAATATTCCTATCTCCATAAAATTCAAGAGTGATTTTAAAATTATTCCATGTAGTTGACCATTTATTCCGTGTCTGAAAAATATAAATTTCTCCACATACAGCCCTGACATTCAAAGACTTTATGTATTCGTCTGTTCTATTTTTAGGCGTAATATAAAAAACATCTTGATCAATCTTGTTACCAGTGTTTTTATCATATTGTATTACCTCCATACCATTACGATATCTTCTAAAAACAACTTGACAATCATCAATATCACATGTTTTTACACAATATCCAAAATAATTTTTAACTATTTTATGAATTGCCAAGGCACTTACAATCGTAGCAACTTTCATCCAACAAGGTAACTCGGAATAGATTGTTGTTGCTGAAAAGGTTATTTTACTTGCAATGGATACAGCATTACTTAAAGTAATTCTAGAAATAAGACTTGTCATGTATCTTCTATATTTATTTTTTTAAATGTTAGCATTTTATATTTTAACAACATAAATAATCAAGAACTCATTACATAAGGTAGGATAAATCTTTTTTTTATTATTAACACAATCAATTGACACAAACCAGCAAGAAGCTCTGAAAGCTAAATTGAAAACGTTTATTCAAAAATCTATCCCTGCAACAAAAGCTGTTGTAGAAATGGTAGTTTATATAGGTGTTTTTGTAGGTAAATTGTATTTAAAGACCGGTTCAGAAAGCACTCCGGATGATGGTGATGAAATAGACATTTTAGCAGAAAAATGCATTGAAAAAATACCTGAATATGCCGATTTATGTGTAGAAAAAACTGCAGAATGTTTAGATAAAGCTGTAGATCCCTGTGTAGATTCGTCTTTTGCTGTAACTAGAACAATAAAAAGCTATATTCCATGGTGTTCTAATACCAATCAGTTCTAGATTTTTTTTGCTTTTCTTGCTAGCATCTATTTTGTGCATTTGGAGCCAAAATAATTAGCTTTTTTATAATTAAAAATTTTCATTAAAAACTAAAAATATCCATGAAAGGCAAAGTAAATTTAAAAGAAAAATTCAAATTATTTAATGAGTTTTGAAAGCCTAAAATTTTGGGAGAATTGAATGGCAATTTCATTAAAATTTTTAAAGCTCATGGAAAATTTACCTGGCATCAGCATGATAAAGAAGATGAATTTTTTCTAGTTGTTAAAGGCCAATTAAAAATTAAACTTAGAGATAATGAAATCACATTAAACGAAGGTGAATTTTTTATTATTCCCAGAAAAACAGCCCATCTGCCTTATACAGAAAAAGAAGCTCATGTTTTACTTTTTGAACCAAAGGAAGTAATTAATACTGGGAATGTCAAATCTGAAAAAACTGTTGAAAACCTCGAATGGATTTAAAGTATTTTTCGTAATTAAAAATTCTGAATGCGTCTCTGCATCTTCATTAATTAATTTTGTTAAAATCTATGAAACTTGATAATCGTTTAAAGATAAAAAACACTCTTGAATTTGAAGCCAAATCAATGTTCGTATTAAATTATTTTAACTAATATCTATAAATAATTTTATTTTTTATATTAGGAATAAAATTTTCCTGTCAGGGCTAAATAGAAATGTCACATTTTATTCCTTAAAGGTTGGTTAATATTAAGTTCTTCATTCATTAAAAATAAAGAAGAATAATATCTCCCCCTAGGGGGAGATCGCGCTACTCTTCTTTACTGAGTTTCTTTGCCTCCAAGGATGGTGTTTAGGAGGTTTTTTATTTTTATGAGATTGATAATATCTCCATCTCCTCCAAAATACCACAAACTAGATGTTTCTTTTATTCTTACCCTAACTTCTATTTTTTTAGTCCCAATCCTTGATTAAAAATATAAATTTTAATTTAATCCATATGTCATATTCTCGTTTTGCGTTGGCAATAAAAAATTATCTTGAACCTTATTAATATTTTTTTTTAGTATTTTTTCAAAAAAATTTTTTATACAAAGGAGTAATTATGGCTATTCAAGTTTTAACAGGTGTAATAAGGTATGTAGTTCCTTTTGTTGATCGTACGCTTAAAATATACGAAACTAATGCACAAGCATTAACGGAGGAAGCAAGAACACGCCGTATGAGAGCAATAACAACTGATTTTATTTATCGTAGTCTGGTCACTGGTTTGGGAGCAGTTGTTGCTGGTTCTTTAAGCCGTTATAGTTGTGAGGTTAATACATTTTATGATTGTTATGTAATTAATAAACTTAGTGTTGTTTTAATAGCTATTGGAGTAATAAATATGGCCATATTATCAGGTCAACAAACTTATGAACGCATTATAAGACATTAAAGAACTATTGATTTTTGTTGTTTTAATAAAAATTACATTTCCTTCTCTGAAGATAATATTGAAATGCTTACGGAATGACAGGTATTGTGTCTATTCTATAGGCAATTAAGAAGATAATTTAATTATCTAATTCTTTTATTTTAGGAGGAGGACATTATATTTTCAAAAGTTTTGGTTTGTAAAATATGTAAATGTGGTTTTAATTCATTCATTGTAATTTTACTTACAAGAAAAAGAAAGTGTTTAAGAAATATCCTTATTTTTTATATTTCTTAATGGCTATTTCTACGTTTTTAGCAGGACTGTGGAATTATTACTTTTTTTAGAAATGCTTGAGAAGTATTGATTCTCTCTCTTGAAGATAAGATATTTTAATTTTGTAATTTTGAAATAATGAAAAAATATAAAAGATCTGTGAAAATTATAACTTTCGTGCTGGTTTACCTGTTAATAAACTGATAGAGTTTCTAAAAACTAATCAAATGGATATTTAAACCAGCACAAATCAAAATAAATATTATTTATAATTACAGTCTAATTTTTAATTTTAAAGCATCACCCATTTATCAAACATACGAGTGACAGATAAAGCATTAGTAGGAAGATTTCTTGGATCCTTATCAACCCATCTAAGCTCCTTCGATTCATGATTACGTTGAATTTTTTCATTATTTTCAACTCTTAAAAGAAATCTTACATCATAATGATAATGAGATTTTTGGATTTTATTTTTGGGGATTAGATGAATATCAATATCAAAAATCTTTTCTTGGACAGGAATAATTGAAGAAAGTCCTGATTCTTCTGAAGCTTCTTTGATAGCAACAACCAAAGGATTGGAAACCCCATCACAATGTCCTCCTAATTGTACCCATATATTAAGTTTGGTATGATGCATAAGCAAAGCATGAGATGTCTTTTTATTTAAAAGCCAGGCTGAAGCCGTAATATGACCACTCTCTAATGATCTATCAAAACAGTTTTCATGTTTTCTAATAAAATCAAGCATTCTTACTTTGTATTGCTTCTCCTCCTCTCTTAAAGGAAAATAATTTTCAAGTAATTCAATAAGAAGATTTCTTTTCATAACTTTTTATTGTTAATGTAACGGAGTAAAATTTCAATTGTTTAACAACTCTTTTAATTTTTTTTCCTCTACACAAGAAATATAATGTTTCAACCAATCAGCTGAATTATTATGAACAAGAGCTTCATCTGTTGTTAACCAAAAATATTCAGGAACCTCCCTAGGCGAAGGTTTGACCTCAACTTTAGAATTTTCTATATTACAGTAAAAAATTATATCGAGCATATGTACATTATTGGGCCCTATAAAGTAAGAACTAGTAACAAAGTGGATCGGATCAATTAAATCTAATCCTACTTCTTCCAAGATTTCTCGTTTTACAGTATTTACTAAAATATCAATATTTTTGCCACCATCACTGCACTCAACTTTTCCGCCAGGAAAAGCTAGTAATCTCCCGGCATAAATCCCATTAGGTCGTTTGATAAATAATATTTTACCATTAAATTCAATAGCACATTCAACAACAACAACAAATTTTTGCATAACCCTCCAAGCTTTGGCAAAAGCAGGTTAGTTTAAAATAGCATTTTAATCAAGAGCAAGTCCCTTTCAAAAAAGATTTAGAACCTGAATATATATTTTTTTAATTAATATTTATTTGAAACCTTTCCTAATTAAAAATTCTAATGCATTCAACCATCTCCATTCGCTCTTATTACTTCATTACATTAGATTCTTCTAATAGCTTTTTGACTCTAGGAATTCTTTGAGCAGGATTCACTTTTGCTCCTCGAATATTATAAGCAAAAACAAAGATATCTTCATTTTTTTCTAACCATCCAACAAACCATCCAATTTGCTTGTTTGCATCATTTCCAAATCCTGTTTTTCCAAATAATTTATACCCTGTAGATAATTCATCAACAAACAAAGGGGATTTTGTCATTTGAATAGCTTTGCTTGAAATAGGAATCTCTTGTCGAATCATTTTTTGAATAAAATCAACTTGTTCCTTAGGAGAAATTTTTAAAGAAGAACCAAGCCATGCATTTGTCAATCCTCCAGACATATCTTGGTTGCCATATTCTAACAACTGTAAATAGTCTTGAACTTTTTCCAGACCTAATTGAATCACTAAAACTTGAGAAAACCAAACACAAGAGTTTTTTATCCAAGATTGAGGATTTTGAGAAATTTTCCAAGAATCAATATAATCAGGATATCCTTTTTGAAAAACCCAAGTTGGAGTTTCTTTATCTTTTAATATTTTTGAATCATACCCCATCAAAGCTAAGATAATTTTAAAAGAAGAACATGGCGTAGCACGTACATCAATATTAGGTCCTAATTCAAGAACAATTTCATTTGTGGTAGCATTGATAAGCAAGAAATTTTCTTCACCCGATAAACGTGTGTAAGGGAATCCTAATAGGAAAAATATTATAAATATTGTTTTCATGAGATAAGATCCTTTCATGGAATGATCAAGAAAATAATGTTAGCTGAAATTTTGCATTTTCCCCAATCAAAAATACCGAATGCATCTCTCCATTTTCATTTTGATCAGAACATAGTAAAAATTTATCCTTCAGCCTTCAGTATTCGCAATTATTTTTTGCCTCTAATGCTGTTCATATGCTTCAACCAATCATCGTTAGAAATCCCAAGTATAAATGTGAAGTACTTTCATAAATTGTGAAAAAGTAAATTAACCCTTATCACTCCATATACATGAAGCATGACTGGAAACTCTTTCATTCCCTATTGCTAATGTATAACAAGAGCCACAACTTGCATAAATATGATTGAAATCATATCAGTAGTTTTAAACAACTTTGTAAGCAATCCTAAAGCTTTAACAGAAGAGATAGCATATGTTTTATTAAGAACCTCAAAATTAAAAAAAGTATACTCACTAATTATGTTTAATCTTCTTTCTGATTTAAAGCAAGTCGCCATAAAATTCTTCTGATATTGTTCATTATTTCTTCTTACAAAATCTGCCCTACCAAATCATATTCCGAAACATCTGTTATCTTTACAGTATAAACACCGCCAAAAGATGTAAGCTTACCAACATTATTAATAATAACATTAGAATCTACGTCATATGCCTGATGATGAGATCGGCCTATCGCTAACAGATCCGTCTCTTCATGATAGTTATCTACGATCACTTGAATCTTCTTACCGATTAATTTTTTATTTTTTTTCTTGGCTATTTTGTGCTGCAGAGCGGCAAGCCTTTCAAACCTGTCCTGTTTTATTTTTTCATCAACTTGATCATATTTAGATGCATAAGCATCTTTTTCGTTCGAGTATTTAAAAATTCCGATATTGTCCAATTCATATTCTTTTACAAAGTCTAACAGCTCTTGAAATGCTTTTTCAGTCTCTGTAGGAAAACCCACCATTAAAGATGTTCTAATAGAGATATTGTTCTTTTGCAGTTTTTTTATAATATCAATAATTTGTTTTTGAGATGTTCTTCTTCTCATTTTTTTAAGTACTCTATCATTGATATGCTGCAAAGGTAGGTCTATATATCTGCAGATCCTGTTATCCGAAATTATTAATTCAATAAACTCATCTGTTATCTCATCCGGATAGACATATAACAATCTCAACCAAAAATCCTTTTTTATTTTTAGAAGCTCTTTTACAAGTTTTATAAGAGCATTTTTTTCATTAAAGTCTTTTTGATAATCTAACAAATCTTGAGCTATTAAATTTATCTCAAATACATCTTTAGACAAAAGATTTTTAAACTCATCTACAACAGAGGCTATACTTCTGCTTTTTAAGGGGCCTTTAATTTTAGGTATTATACAAAATGAACAAGCTTTTTTACATCCTTCGGCAATTTTCAGATATGCTAAATGCTGAGGTGTTGCCAATACCCTTTTTTCTGTATTTTGAATAAAACTTAACTTGTCTATAGACATCGTACTTGTTTTTATAACATCTATTATTTTTTCAATATTGCCGGCTGACATTATTGAAAAAATATCGGGATATTTCTTGATAAGATCTTCTGAAAATAAATTGGCCATACAGCCTGTTATTATTACTTTAGAATTTTTTTTCTTGTTTTCAAAAATCTCATCTAAAATATCATACCCTTCCTGTCTTGCTTCTTTTAAAAAACCGCAGGTGTTAATAATAAAAATATCAGATGCTTTGATATCGTCTATAAGCTCGAAATTGTTTTCCAACAAGAAATTTATCATCACTTCCGAGTCCACTAAATTTCTTGAGCAACCTAATGATGTAAAATTAATTTTGTTCATAATACAAAAAAATTGTTAATTGCAGATATTTTAACTTTTTTTGTGATATAAAATAAGTTAAAATTTTTGCATATGACCAAGTATATAATTAAAAAATTAACTACATGTTTTAC
Source organism: Chlamydiales bacterium (assembly GCA_028278035.1). Classification (GTDB taxonomy): domain Bacteria; phylum Chlamydiota; class Chlamydiia; order Chlamydiales; family SM23-39; genus JANQFC01. Next base: position 28,869 of record JANQFC010000027.1, on the reverse strand, counting down.
ATCTTTATTTGTAGTTATGACAGCTACATTTTTTTTAATGAGAGCTATTCCCGGAGATCCTTTTATATCCCAGCAAAATATGCCCCAAGAAATCCTTGATACCTTATATGTCCATTATGGGCTGGATCAGCCTTTATATATTCAATATTTTAAATACATAAAAGGATTTTTAACATTTGATCTGGGCCCTTCTTTTATATATGAGGGAAGAACAATTAATCAGATAATCAAAGAAAGTCTTCCGGTTTCTATGTTATTAGGTTTGGAAGCTTTATTTATTGCTCTGTTCGTTGGCATTCCAGCTGGAGCTATAGCTGCCATTAAAAAAGGAAAATGGCAGGATAATTTAACAATTATTTTTGCTGTTGTAGGGATATCCATTCCTAATTTTTTATTGGCCACGCTTTTGCAGTATTGTTTTGCTATAAAAATATCTATTTTCCCAATAGCCAGGTTCACATCTTTTATGCATACAATACTGCCGGCTATTGCATTAGCATCCTTACCGACAGCTTATATCGCAAGACTGATGAGGTCCAATATGGTAGAAGTTTTGTCTCAAGATTATATAAAAACCGCAAAAGCAAAAGGACTTAGCAACTTTCAAGTAGTTTTCAAACATGCCATCAGAAATGCAATACTTCCTGTTGTTTCATATTTAGGCCCCATAACGGCACATTTATTTACAGGCAGCTTTGTGATAGAAAAAATCTTTGCCATACCTGGAAGCGGTCAATGGTTAATTTCCAGTATAGCAAACAGAGACTATACAGTTATTATGGGCCTTACCGTTTTTTTTAGTTTTATTCTGATTACTATTATGTTCATTGTAGATATTATTTATAGATTAATTGATCCAAGAATAGAAAAAACTTATGTCAATAGAAACTCAAAAAATTAAAGGCCTCTCTTTTTTTGAAGATGCCAAGAGCAGATTCTTTCAAAATAAAGTATCAACTTTAGGTCTTATTGTATTATTTGTATTATTTATTATGGCACTAATAGGGCCTTACTTAAATGGTCACATTTATTATGAAACTCATTTAGAACTTAAAAATTTAACCCCTTCAATAGAGCACTGGTTTGGAACTGACGAGCTTGGAAGAGATGTTTTCACAAGAACCTGGTATGGGGCCAGAATATCATTGATAGTAGGAATTTCAGCTGCCTTGATCGATCTTATAGTCGGCGTTATCTGGGGAGCTATATCTGCATTATTTGGGGGTATTATAGATGATATCATGATGAGAATATGTGATATACTTGCCACTATCCCCTATTTACTTACCGTAATATTATTAATGGTAGTCATGGGCAGTGGAATGGTAACTATAATACTAGCTCTTGCAATGACCGGATGGATAAATATGGCAAGAATAGTCAGAGCGCAAATTTTACAACTGAAAAAAATGCCTTATATAGATGCTGCCAGAGTAATAGGAGTCAGTAATGTTAGAATCATATTCAGATATTTAATACCCAATGCAATCGGCCCTATTATAACTACAATGACAATAAGCATACCTCTCGCTATTTTTACAGAAGCTTTTTTAAGTTTTTTGGGCCTTGGTCTACAAGCTCCAATAGCCAGCTGGGGTGTTATGATAAATGACAGTTTATCAGCACTTAGATATTATCCATGGAGACTTTTTTTTCCTTCTTTTATGATCAGTACCACCATGCTTGCTTTTAATTTAGTCGGAAATGGTTTAAGAGACGCGTTTGACCCCAGGCTAAGAAAATGAAAAAACTTCTTGAAATAAAAAATCTTAAAATAGAGTTCAGCGCAAATCAAGATACTATCTACGCTTTGAGATATATTGATCTAGATCTTTTGGAGAATGAAATAATATCAATAGTCGGAGAGTCCGGATCAGGAAAAACAATTTTATCACACAGCATCATGAAATTAATTGATCCGCCCGGAAAAATAACCAACGGACAAATTCTTTTTGAAAATGAAGATCTTATAACAAAGACAGAAAAAGAAATGAGATCAATTAGAGGAAAAAAAATATCTTTGATTTTTCAAGACCCTTTCTCCTCTTTAAACCCTACAATGAAATTAGGAAAGCAGATATTAGAAATATTTCCGAAAAAAACTAAAAAAGAAAAAATATACGATTTATTAAGATCTGTCGGAATAAGGGATCCAGAAACAAGATATAATCAATATCCCCATGAAATAAGCGGCGGAATGAGACAAAGAGTTATGATAGCAATGGCCATTGCCCTACGCCCTAAAATCATCATAGCAGATGAGCCTACAACTTCTTTAGACGTAACTATCCAAGATCAAATAATTCAATTATTGCACAACATAAATAAATCCCATAAATCTTCAATCATTTTTATAAGTCATGATATTTCGTTAGTATCTCAGATTAGCAATAAAATTTATGTTATGTACGCAGGTAAAATTTTAGAAAGTGGAAATACAAATAATATCCTGCAGCAACCAAAACATCCATATACCCGGCTTCTTTTAGATGCCATCCCCAGAATGGATATTCAAAAAAAGATATCTTATATTGAAGGTATGGTCTTAAAAGAAAATGAAAACAATAAAGGATGTGTTTTTTATAATAGATGCCCATACAAAATGAATATTTGCAAAAACAGTTTCCCTGAAAAAATAATATCAAAAGATCATACAGTCTACTGTCATTTATATAGCCAAAAAACTAACTTAAATAAATTAAAACAATGTTTGGAAAAACAAAAATATTATCAGTTAAAAACTTAAACAAAACTTTTTTTGCCAGGAAAAAAAGTTTTCATGTATTAAAAGAAATCAACTTTGATATCTTTGAAAAAGAAACTGTTGCTTTGGTCGGAGAGTCCGGATCAGGAAAAACAACTTTAGCTAAAATTATTTTAAATTTAATAAAGCCTTCATCCGGAGATATCTTTTTTGAAAATAGATCTATTTTCAAAAAAGATAAAAACCTTAAAAAAAATATACAAATAGTATTTCAAGACCCTTATTTATCTTTGAATCCTCGAATGACAATAGCAGAGATATTAAAAGAACCTATTAAAATACATAAAATAGTAAAAAAAGATGATATTCAAAGTTATATAAACGAACTTCTGCATCAAATCAATTTATCTATAAATATCAAGACCCGCTTTGCCCATGAGTTCAGCGGAGGCCAAAGACAAAGAATAGCAATAGCCAGAGCTATTGCTGTAAAGCCAAAGTTTATTGTTTTAGATGAACCTTTATCTTCTTTAGACGTATCTATTCAAGCTCAAATAATACAATTGCTGCAAAACCTTCAAAAAAAATGCGGTTTAACCTATTTATTTATCTCTCATGATTTAGCTGTTGTTAAATATATATCTACAAAAGTACTTGTTATGTACTTAGGACAAATTGTAGAAATGGCAGATACCAAGAAGATATTTACTAACCCTAAACATCCATATACTCAAACTTTGATTAAATCAAGCCCCGTTTTTGGTAAAAAACAAAATAATCCGATAAAAGATGAACTGTCATTTAATGTAACAAGCAACAGCTGTTTGTTTGCATCCAGATGTAAATATGCAAAAGATATTTGTTTAAAAAAAATGCCCAATTTAGAAAATATTGATACAGATCATTTATCTAGATGTCACTTCAGCAAAAACTTCTGAGGGAAGCTGAAATACAACAGATTCTTTTTTATAAATAATCTCTCCTGTCTTATCTACTCCAAATGATCTTAGCTTATCAATACATCGTTGTACTACATCTTCCGGAGTAGACGCTCCTGCCGTCATAGCAATAGAGCGTACATTATTAAGCCAGCTAACATCTATTTCATCTTCAGAGTTTATTAAATAAGCTTCTTTATTTCTTTTAATAGCAACTTCTTTTAACCGATTAGAATTTGAACTGGTAGGATCACCAACTATTATTACAAGATCTACTTTTGAAGTAACTTCTTTTAAGGCCATCTGTCTATTTGTTGTAGCATAGCAAATAGAGGACGACGGCAGAGTTTCAATGTTTGGAAATTTTTCATATAAGGCAAAAGTCATGTCTTTTACATCATCAGTACTTAAAGTTGTTTGAGTTATATAAAAAAGTTTTTGATCAGAGGAAAAATTCAAATTTTTAATATCTTCTTTTTTTTCTACTATGTATGTATCTTGAGGAGCTTCTTTTGCAATACCTATAATCTCAACATGCTTTTTTTTCCCTATCAAAATAATTTTATAGCCTTTCTGAGAATATCTCTTCACTGCCGAATGTATTTTAGTAACTAATCCGCATGTAGCATCTATTTCTATTAAATTCCTTTTCTTGGCCTCTTTTCTAACATCGGGCGATACTCCATGCGCAGAATATATAACTCTTTCTCCAATAGGAACTTCATTTAAATCCTCAATAAAAACAGCTCCTTTCTCTTTTAAACTATTAACTACATGTTTATTGTGAACAATTTCATGTTTTACATAGATTGGCTTACCCCAATTTTCTATTGCTTTTTCAACTGTTTGAATAGCTCTGACAACTCCTGCACAAAAACCTCTTGGAGTCAATAAATAAAGCTTCATAATACCTCGAATAAATTAAAGACATAATGTTAAACATATATACGTTTGTAAGCAAGACAAGATAAATTTAGAGTTAAAAAAAATTATGATACGTCTGTTGCACATCTAAATCCATAAGTACCATTGACGGTACCTGGATTATTTCTGTGCCTATGAGAACATCTCATGTCTTCTTTTAAGCTTTTCCAGCATCCTCCGCGAAGCACTCTATATACTCCTTGACGAGGCCCCTTTGGATTTTCCGGTTCCTGCAGAGAAGTATCATAATAATTATAAGCGTACCAGTCTTCACACCACTCATATACATTGCCCCCGATATCATAAAGGCCATATCCATTAGGAGGATAGCTCATAACAGAAGTAGTGTCAGAATTAAAAAAGTTGGCCTGAGTATGATCTATGTTGTCTCCTGTCGGATAAGAACAGCTCTCTAACCCCCCTTGCGCAGCTATTTCCCATTCAGCCTCTAAAGGAAGTCTTTTACCCACCCATTTTGCATAAGCTACTGCACCATACCAAGTAACTCCAACAACAGGATGCTTTGCATAACCTGACTCTATAGTCAGTTTACCGCCACTTCTTTTAATTCTTGAATTTCTTAACCTAATAATATCATTATTATTACTGTCCTTTTCTCCGCCCATAAATTCTAACAGCCTCACAAACTGTTCATTTGTGACCGGATGAATGTCCAATGCAAAACTATTTATTGTAACATCATGTTTCGGTTTCTCATCTCTAGATCCTTCTTCACTGCCCCTTGTATATGTGCCTTTTGGAATAATGACCATTTCGGTTTGAATAGGCTCTACTTCTCTAATTTCCACTTTTTTTGGCTGATAATAAGAAACGTTTAGCTCTTTTTGAAAAATAGCACCGGGATCCGGCTCATAAGTAGGTCTTTCAATTTTTTGAGGTTTGATAATCGGTTTATGCTCCGATGGTTCTACCGATGTAAATTTAATTGAGTCGTTATCGGGTTTCAAATCTTCTTTTTCTTCTTCCAGTTTATTAAAATCAGAAGAAAACTCAAAAGACATCTGCATTGCATTTTCTACCTTTTTACCAACTTCGTCCCATGACAATACTTCTAAAGAAGAGATATCAGACTGCTCTGTAGTTAAAAATGAATTAATTGATTCAATTAAATTCGCAGGCCTTCTGTTAGGATCTTTTTGCAAACATTTACAAATCAAAAGATCCCAGTTTAGTTTATATTCAGGTGCTACTTTAGAAGGAAGATCAAAATAACCTTCTGGAAACTCTCTTGCTATCAAATAATATGCCAATACACCGAAAGCATAAATATCTGCCTTAATACTTATCTTTTCTTTTAGGTCTTTAAATTTTTGCTCAGGCGCTAAAAAAGAAAAATTTTCTAAAAATCTATTTGTATTTTCTATTTTATTTTCATCTTGAATTTCTTGTTTCTCAATTGAGATTTCCCTTAAAAGATTCTCCTGCGTTTTAAATAAAACTTTTCCTTCTCCAATTATCTTGGACAATCCAAAATCTGATAAGAATACTCTCAGTCCCTGATCTGATTTCTGAACAAAAATATTATTAAATTTAATAGCCCTATGAGCTAAAAAATCATCAAAAAAATTAATTTTATGAACATAATCCAGGGCAGATGCAACCTGTCTTAATAAAGTCTCTACTTCCATTTCAGGTAAGATAGATCCTCTATTCTTTAGATATCTGTTTAAGCTCATTACTTCATCAAATTCATCAACTATTGCATCCATAACTAAAAAATATCTTCCGTCAGCATGAGAAATATTATGAAGTTTAACAATAGCCGGATGTTCAACTGTTGTGAGAATACCAACCTGCTTTTCGAATTTTTCAATAAACTCTTTATCTCCAGACAGATTTTCAGGAAGAAGTTTCAAGCCATATTTTTTCTTAATGAACCTATGCTCTGCTAAAAAGACCTCTCCAAAAGATCCTGCTCCCAATTTTTTTAATATTTTATAATCACCTAGATTTTCAATATTCATAGCTTTTTTCTTAATTACTTTACTTACTATTGCATAATAAAATGGAATTATTTTATATGCAAGATTCTTTACTGAAATTACACTTTTTTTTCTTCAAAATTTTGTTTTAATTTAAAAAAAAGAAAAAAACTAACAATTACAAATAAAGAAAAAACGAAAAATTTAAATGAAAAGAAATTAAAACCGATCATTTCATTTTTAGAAAAAGGCCATAAAGAAGGTATAGATCCCAGCATCAGACCAGTTAAAAAAGAAACAGTTGCATCAAAATATTTTTTCAAGGAAAAAAATATTATTTTAGGAAAAGTAAAAACTGATATCAAAATCCCTAAAAATACAAAAAACAATGTTTTTACCGAATCCATGGAATGAATATTACTAAGGGATTGAATTATTTTAGGATAAACACCTATTATTAAAAAAACAAAACTTCCGGATATTCCCGGAAGAAGCATTGCCATCATTGCAAACATTCCAGCCAAAACAAGGGTAATTTCGGAAACAGCCACATTAGTTTGTTTCCTAAAAAATAAAAAGGCAATCGAGATAAACAGTCCTAATACAAAAAATAAGAGAGTATAAACATTTTTATTTTTTATGCTCTTAGCTAAAAAAAATATAGAAGCCAAAGCAGCTCCCAAAAAAATTCCATAAAGACAGATTTTAGAAAGATCTCTAATTAATAATATTTGAATAATTTTAGATAAAAAAATAAAAGAAAATATAATACCTGAAATTAAAAAAAACAAAAATTTTATATTTAATTTTTCTTGTATTTCTTTTATTTCAAATCTAACCAAGTTTTTCAAAAGATCCAGTTTCAGATTTTTCAAACTGGAGATCAAATCAGTATAAATACCTAAAATCAAAGCAATAGTCGATCCTGATATTCCAGGCACTAAATCGGCAATACCCATAAAAATACCAAAAAAAAATATTTTTAATGGGTATTGTATTTTTTGCATTTATTAAAAAACTCCTAAAGCCCTTGCCAAGAACCAAGCTCCCAATACTACCAAAATAGACACTCCTATCCATAAAGCATTAGGCAGCCATTTTGCTGAATTAGCAGGAGGATTTCTAACTTCTAGCGTACCAATACCATAATCAAATTCTTGCTTTTCCGCCTGTAAATTAACAAACTGCTGAGGATTCTCTTTTAAGATTTTCTCTCCATCAAGACCTAAAAAAGTAGCATATTGTCTGATAAATCCTTTTGCATAAACCGGCGATAAATATTTTTCAACATTTCCGTCCTCGATTGCCTGCAAATAAATTTTGCGGATAGACGTAGCGTTTTCTACTTCCTTCAAACTTAAACTCATCTCATTTCTTTTAGACTTGAAAAGCTCACCAATACTTTTTTTATCTGTAATCATTTTTCACCTCATATTATGTGATAAAGCTCATTTTAACATTAAATGGATTTGTTTTAAATTATACAATATCTTTCTTGTGTTTTTTTTATTAAAATGCGTAAATTTAATAAACAACGAATGAAAAAAAATGAAAAAAAAACCTAATACTTTTACTACAAAAATTGATTTAAAATTAAAAGATCAATTAAAAAACGATTTAGAAAATCAGGGATTTACATTTAAAACTTTGCCATATGCCATTTTTGCAGCAAATAAAAAGGGCGTTACCTGCGTTTTATATGAGTCAGGTTCGTTAGTAGTTCAGGGAAAAGAAAAAGATGGGTTCATAGAATTTTATTTAGAACCTGAAATCTTAAAATCTTTTAAATATTCACACCCGGAAGCACACATTCCCATGCATTCCAGAATTGGAGTAGATGAAGCCGGAAAAGGAGATTTTTTTGGTCCCTTATGTATTGCCGGGCTTTATGCAGACAAACAGGGCATTAAACAATTAATCTCAATGGGAGTAAAAGATAGCAAAATTTTTTCCGATAAAAAAATTCTCGAACTGGCAAATGGGATAAAAACGTCTTTTGCCAATTCTATTATCAGAATTTTCCCTGAAAAATATAATGACTTATATTTAAAATTCAAAAATCTAAACTACCTTTTAGGCTGGGCACATTCTACGGTAATAGCACAGCTGGCTGTTAAAACAGCCTGCAAGGATGTGATAATCGATCAATTTGCTAATAAGTTTGTAGTAGACAATGCTGTTAAAAGAAAAAAAATCGATGTAAATTTAGAACAAAGAACGAAAGCAGAAGAAGATCCGGTAGTAGCTGCTGCATCTATTTTAGCAAGAGCAGCTTTTTTAAAAGGCCTTGATGAACTGAGTGCTCAATTTGAAGTAAAATTTCCTAAAGGAGCCTCTAGATTCGTAATTGACATGGGAAAAAAGTTTGTTACTAAATATGGTCCTGAGCATTTAGAAAAAGTGGCCAAAATTCATTTTAAAACAAAACAAGACATTTTAAATTCCAATGATTAAATCCTTATTTTTAAAAGATATATTCTTATTTGATAAACAAGAAATAGAATTTGATGAAAATTTAAATATCATAACGGGAGAGACTGGAAGCGGCAAGTCCAATATATTAAAATCCCTACTTTTATTATTAGGGGCTAAAGCCGATACTAAAATTATTAAAAAAAATAAAGACAAGGCAATTTTAGAAGGTTTGTTTTCAATAAACTCTAAAATCTCAACTATTTTAAAGAAAGAAGACATAGACATAGACCAAGACGAATTATTAATTAGAAGAGAAATTTTCAAAAACGGTAAAAATAGAATCTTTATCAACGATAATTTAATAAATGTAGCAATTCTAAAAAAATTATCTCCTTATTTACTGGAAATAGTCTCTCAAAATTCGAATCAAGACCTTGTTTCCAAATCATATCAACTTAAGTTATTAGATTTATTTTCTAACCTTAAAAATGAAGTTGCGTCTTTTTCTCAAGATTTTACAAATTTGAAAACCCTAGAAAAAAAACTAGAAGAGTTAAAATCCCAAAAACAAAAAAGCGAAAAAAAGAAGATTTTCATTCAAGAAGAAATTGATGAAATCGAAAAAGCAAATCTGCAGGAAAACGAAGAAGAAGAGATAACAAAAGAACATAGCCTGTTAGTAAACAGTCATGATATTTTAGAAAAAATAAATCATATTTATTCTTCTTTGATAGATTCTAATAATCCGATTATTCCTACTTTAAAAACTTACGAGAATGACTTTTTAAAATTGTCAAATATAGATAACAATTTTTCAGAAAGCTTAAATCTTTTAAAAAATGCAAATATTGAATTAGAAGAAGTATCTCATTTTTTAATGCAGTACAAATCTAAAATCGAGCCCAATCCTGAAAGACTTCAGCAAATAGAAGAAAGGCTTTCTGAAATTTATACGATCAAGAAAAAATACGGCAATACCTATAAAGACATTCACGATCATATGACAATAAAAAAGACCGAACTTGACGACATAGAAAATATTGATGAAAAAATTGAAAAATTATCACATGAGATAAAAAACCTTTCTCAAAAAGTAAAAGACCAATCTTTATATATCTCTAAAACAAGACATTTGAAATCCAAATCATTTGAAGACACAGTTGTACAGTTATTAAAAGAGCTTAATATGAGCTCTGCAAAATTTAAAATAGAAATTCAACAAACAGAAACAACCTCAACAGGAATTGACAGTATTGAATTTTTGTTTTCAGCAAACATAGGCCAAAAATTACATCCTCTAAAATCTATCGCAAGTGGAGGAGAGCTGTCTAGATTAATGCTTGCTGTCAAAACCACCTTAAGCAACAAAGACAGGCTTTGTATTATATTCGATGAGATAGACTCAAATGTCGGTGGAGAAAGCGCAGCTATTATTGGCAACAAACTAAAAGAGCTCGCTAAAGTAAGACAAATAATATTAGTAACTCATTTTGTCCAGGTTGCAAAAAAGGCCGATACTCATTTTTTAATCTCAAAATTAGAAAATAACAATTTAACAACATCTTATGTCAAAAAATTAAACAAAGAAGAAAAACAGGCTGAGTTCAATAGAATGATAGGGTTTTTTAAATAAAAATTATTATAATTTTTTTTATAAAATAAATTCATAAATTTCAATTAATTATAACCCATAAGTCATTTAATTTTAATTATTAATTTTTCAATTTATTGGTAATTAACATTCAAATGTTTGGCAACTTAAGACTTACCATAATAGCCTCTTTTATCAAGAAATAATTTTATCAATTAAATTATTTAATAAAATTGTTAGGTATTTTACCCTAACCTACTCCCCTAAAGCAAAAGACTCTATATATTTTTTATAATTGATATCCAGATTACTATTATCATCCGCTTCCATAGCAAGCAGATACAACCTATTTGCTACTATCATAGCCCTTCCCTTAAAACTTCTGTTAAGTCTTTCTACATGAAAATCTAAAGCATTATGTCCTTGAAACTCAAAAAAATCAGCAGATATTAGCTTGTTTTTATTTTTATGGTTCATAATACCATTTATAAAACCTTCCAGACTGGCTCTATGGTTTTTAGGATCAATATCTGTCGGATACTGGGCTATTACCATCATATATATCGATCCTTCTTCCATATGAGTTAAATAAACATCGTATTTCAAGTACAGGTTCGATTCTTCTATAGGAATCATTTGTTCAACATGATGAGGTTTTTGAGGAAAATTAATCTTACATTTACCCTCAACGGAATAGAAATCTATCCATTCTGCTGCGAATAACTGAGAACTAATAAATAACAAAAAAATATAAATTAATTTTTTCATGCTGCACCTGATTGTTTCATGTTTATGAACATAGAAATTATATTAACAATGATCAAGCCGATTATAAAAGCAACTACTAACGCAAAAATAATATTTAGTATTGATTTTATAATAGAAAATTTCTGTACTTGAGCTAAAGCATTAACATATAACACCAATACCCAAATACTCAAAACTAGCTGCAAAAACAAGATAGAAAATAATACAACTATTTCATAGGTCTGAAGAACATGACCTCCGGGAAAATCCTTAAACACCTTGTCTTGAAAAAACAAGAACAAAACTATCCATAAAAAGATATTGGCAATTAAAGGTACATTGGCCCATGCAAAAGAAGCCCTTACCTGTTTGAATGATCCCTGTCCTTTTAATATCTTACCAGTTATAAAAACTAAAAAAGAAGAAACCGAAAAAACAATATAGCCCCATATAGGAGCACAGACTAATCCTATTAATATTATTAAAAAGAAATTGAACCTATATCCCAAAGACATGCTTTGAAAAGATCCCATCAAAGAAACAAACCCATATATTAATGATAAAAAACCTAACTGGTAATTAGGATTAAAATCTATTACTTTTTGAATAGTTTCTTTAGGCTTTGTCCACATAGTAAACCACGGACTTTTCCCTTCCATATTTTCTCCTCCTGCTCTCTGGGGCTCTAATTTATCATTAATTACAATTAATATATTTTTAGCAAGAAAAATATAATTAATTCATAATAATTTTAAATATTGAGAAAACTATGAATAGCATCACAGATGCAAAAATATTAGCTATTACTACATTAAGTATCGATCGGACGTATGAATATCTATTAACTTCCTTTAAAGACATAACTAATAAAACAAACGCCCAAATAGTTGTGGTTAAATTAATTAAGTTGATTATTACAATAGAAAAATTCCCATCATACTTGACTAATATTGGCTCGGATATAAATAAGGCCAGAGAAAACCAAGTTACAAGATCTATTATCAAAGGAATCCTTGACCATGCAAAAGATGCTTTAATTTGATGAAAGTTAGCTTTTCCCTTAAACCACCTACCAGTAAAAAATAGTATCCAACTAAAAAAATAAAACCAACCTGCCCCAATAAAAGGTGATACAATTAAAGCAATCAAAGAGGCTATTAAAAAGTTTGGAAAAATAAGCCCATTATATAAAACAAAAAAGAAAAATCCCTGCAGAAAAGTAATCGCAGCTAAATAAAAAAATCCGTACATCGGATTATATTCAAGAACTGCCTTTATGGTTTTTCTTGGATTTGTCCACATGGAGATCCAGGGATTGAGAGTAAGGTTTTTCATATTGATCCTTTGAAAAAAGGATGCAAATGAGACCATTTGCATCCAGTATATTTATTCTTTATGTTCTTCTTCTTTATGTTCACATGCACAGCCGCAAGTTCCTTTTGAAAAGAAAAAGCTGATAGCATAGATTCCAGCAAGACCTACAACAATATATACAAATCTTGCCCATGGTGATAAATCAGAGCCAAAAATATCTTGGATCACGTCATATTGAAAAGCGCCCCAAAGACCCCAGTTAATGGCACCGATTACAATTAAAAGAAGTACAATAAATCTAATTACTCTCATTTACGACCCCCGTAATGTTTCGAAGTTAGGACGTTAATAAATATTTGTCCTATTAATTTGTATACTAAAATAATTATTTTTCATTGTCATTATTTTTTTTATATAGGAAATAATTAAAATATAAAAAAAATTGACATTTAGCCTTTTTATATATAAAATTTTATGAATTAACAAAGAAAAATATATGTCAAATTTTGATAAAGAAGCATTAGCTAATTTGGAAAGGCTCAGCAAAATCAAACTAACAGAAACTGAAGAAGTTGAGTTTGTCCAAGCTCTTAAACAGATCATTGATTATATCGAGCAGCTTAATCAGGTAGATACCAAAGATATAAAAAGCTGCAACTACGTACTTTTAGAAATGCAGCAAAATGTCATGAGAGAAGATGACGCTAAAAATACTATAACAAGAGAAAAATTTTTAGAAAACTCTCCCGATCAAATATCTGGAATGGTCAAGGTTCCGCCAGTAATCAATCAACAGTAGGCAAACATCATATGTATAAAAAATCTGCATTGGAAATAAGAGATTTAATATATAAAAAAAAATTAACAGCAACGGAAGTTGTTAATTATTTTTTTAATAGAATTAAAGTATTTGATAAAGATATATCTGCTTTTTTGACCACTATCCCTGAACGAGCTTTAAAAAAAGCCAAAAGCATTGATGAAAAAATTAAAGCAAATAAGCCTGTTGGAAAATTAGTCGGCATTCCATTGGCTATCAAGGATAATATCAATATAAAGGATGAGATCACAACATGTGGCTCTCAATTTCAAAAAAATTATAAGGCGCCATTTAGCGCTACTGCAATTGAGCTTCTGGAAAAAGAAGATGCCATTATTTTAGGAAAAACAAATTTAGATGAATTTGGTATGGGCTCTTCCACTGAGAACTCTTCTTTTGGTTTCACTAAAAACCCATGGAACCTAAAGTGCGTTCCGGGCGGATCTTCCGGCGGCAGTACAGCCGCAATAGCAGCAAGGCTAGGACTTTGTTCTTTAGGAACTGATACAGGCGGATCTATCAGACAGCCTGCTGCTTTTTGCGGTTTGGTAGGATTCAAACCAACATATGGCAGAGTGTCAAGGCACGGACTAGTAGCCTTTGGCTCTTCTTTAGAGCAGATTGGTCCTATTACTACAAATGTAAAAGATACAGCTTTATTGATGGAAACTATCGGAAAACACTGTGCAAAAGACTCTACAAGCTTAAATCTTCCTCAAGAAAGTTATTTGGAAAACTTAAAAATGGATTTAAAAAATATCAAAATCGGAGCGCCCTATCATTTTTTGGAAAACATAAATCCAGAGGTCCACCAAAATTTTAAAGAATCAATTAAGGTTCTAAAAGATTTAGGAGCTGAAATAATTGATATCAACTTAGATATTTTAAAATATTCAATCGCTGCTTATTACATAATAGCTACAGCAGAAGCATCTACAAACCTAGCTAGATTTGATGGCATTAAATACGGCCAAAGGTCCGAGAATGCCAATACCTTAGATGAAATATACGAACTATCCAGAGAAGAGGGCTTCGGCCCTGAGGTCAAAAGAAGAATAATGCTCGGCACTTATGTTTTATCAGCCGGATATCAAGATGCTTATTATAAAAAAGCACAAAAAGCGAGAACTTTGATAATACAAGCTTTTGAAAAAGCTTATGCAGACTGTGATCTGGTTGTAATACCATCAGCTCCCAGTCCCTGTTTTGAAATCGGAGCTATTAGAGATCCTCTGCAGATGTATCTGCAGGACCTTTTTACAATATGTGCCAATCTTGGAGGATTTCCAGCTGTTAGTATTCCTTCTGGTTTCAATAAGGACAATAAGCCGCTTGGTCTTCAAATGATAGCACCGACAATGCATGACGTAAATGTATTAAGCTATGCTCATGCTTTTGAAAATGCAGTTAAACACTTTGAAAAAATCCCGCCACTTTTTGACAAGGAGAAAAAATAATGACAGATGATTCTACATACTCAATGTGGGAAGCTGTAATAGGCTTAGAGATCCATGTCCAGTTAAATACCCGGAGTAAAATTTTTTCACCTGCGGTTAATAAGTTCGGAGAAGAACCCAATACAAACATATCTGCCATATGTACCGGTCAACCAGGCACATTACCTGTGTTAAATAAAGAGGCTGTAAAAAAAGCAGTGCTTTTCGGCCTTGCTATTAACAGCAATATATCTGAAGTAAGCTCCTTTGACAGAAAATCTTATTTCTATCCGGACACTCCCAGAAACTTTCAGATCACACAATTTTACCACCCTATTATAAAAGGCGGTGTAGTAACTTCGGATGTAGACGGCAAAACTTTGAAGTTCAATATTAAAGAAGCTCATTTGGAAGATGACGCCGGAATGTTAAAACATTTCTCTTCTTTTGCTGGAGTAGACTATAACAGAGCGGGGGTCCCTCTTTTGGAAATAGTATCTGAGCCGATGATACATTCTCCCAAACAAGCAGTTGCCTATGCAACTGCAGTAAAAGCTATTTTGCAATATCTGAACATCTCAGACTGTAACATGGAAGAAGGAAATATCAGATTTGACGGAAATATTTCGGTAAGACCCAAAGGATCTAAAGAACTTAGAAATAAAACTGAAATTAAAAATATGAACTCATTTGCCTTTTTAGAAATAGCACTATCTTCTGAAATAAAAAGACAAATACATCTGTATGAAGCAAACCCAAACACGCCAATAGATGAGCTGATAATACCGGGAACATACAGATGGGACGCTACAGAAAAACAAACTGTTTTAATGAGAAAAAAAGAAGCTGCGGAAGACTACAGATATTTTCCAGAGCCTGATTTACCTCCTATTGTTATTACCAAAAAATATTTAGACACCTTAAAAAAAGACCTGCCGGAGCTTCCTCATGCAAGATTTAACAGGTATGTAACAGAATTAAGCCTATCTGAATATAATTCATCTATTTTAATAAATGAAAAAAAACTTGCTGACTATTTTGAAGAAGCTTTAAAAACATGCAGCAATGCAAAGGCGCTGTGCAACTGGATAACTATTGAATTTTTCGGCAGGCTAAAAGAAAAAAAACAGTCAATTTTTTCTATTGGAATCCCACCTCAATTTATTGCTAATTTAGTAAACATGATCGACAAAGGTAAAATTACCGGTAAAATAGCCAAAAGCGTTGCTGATGACATGATTCAAAATCCAAAAAAAGATCCAATTGACATAGTAAAAAACAATCCCAATTATCAGCCTATAGATGATTCTTCCGAAATCGAGCCTTTAGTAGACAAGGTATTAAAAGAAAATGAGCAGTCAATAATAGACTACAAAAAAGGCAAAGACAAAGCCTTTGGATTTCTTGTAGGGCAGGTCATGAAATTAACTAAGGGAAAGGCTTCCCCTCAAATAGTAAACGACCTTATCAAAAAGAAAATAAAAGAATAATTTTTGATTTTAAAAAAAGATCTTCATTGATAACCTTTGCAAAATTTTTCAACTCCTTGTTTTTATGCCTTTTTGCTTTTTACAAAAATCAACAGCTATTGCTTCAGAACAACTACCAAGAGTAAAATTGGAAGTGCTAATAAATTTCGAAGAAAAAATATTTGGCGGCACTTTAAAAAAGTACCAAACAGATGAAGTAATTGCAGAGTTTGTTTTTTCAAAATGGAAATGTTTTTTTTTATGGTTTTTCTGCGCATTTAAAAATTATGAATATCGCATACTGGATCGAGACATCCATATTTTTTCCGATGAAAAAAGCAACCGGACAGATGACTTTATTTTAGAATTTTACAACACCCATTTACACAAATATTTTACAAATTTTCTTAAAGTTCATAAAGTTGCAATTATCTACACCAAACATGCTTTCGTATAATAATCCCTTATTATTAAAAAAAATGCTTTTTTAATAATTCAAAAATGATTATTAGATAAATTAGGGGAAGAAAAAATATGAAGTTAATTTATTTTAATTTTATTATAATAATATTATTTTGCAGCTGCAGCAAAATAACAGATCCTTATTCATATGCTCCATGCTCTTCCTCCTCATCTTGGGCGGGAGACCAAAAAAGCGTTAAAATAACTTCCAAGTACTGTCAGGCCGTTCTTCCTAAAAATTATGAGTATGATAATTTAACTTTAGCTGAAATTATAGATATTTCTCTTTTGAACAATCCTAATACCAAAGCTTCCTGGGCTGAAGCAAGATCAAAAGCAGCTTCATATGGGCAGTCTCTTTACAAATACTTTCCGGAAATGGATATTTACGGATCATATACAAAAGAGAGATATTCAAATATACTGCCGGGTTCATCTCAGACCTTTAACCAGACAACCTATACACCAGAACTTCAAATTTCTTATACAATCTTTGATTTCGGACAAAGAAAATATTCATCACAAGCAGCAAGAGAAGCTCTTTATTATGCAGATTTAACCCATAACAGAACAATTCAGACAACTATCCAAACTGTTATGGATGACTATTATGATTATCAAGGTCAAAAACAAACGCTTATTGCAAACGAAGCAGATCTGGACAGCGCCAATGCAACTTTAGATGCCGCTATAGAAAAATTTCAAAATGGAGTAGGATCTATCGCAGATGTAACTCAGGCCAAAAGCCAATACTTGCAGACTAAACTCGATTTACTAGAGCAGGAAAAAAATGTTGAAACTATATTAGCTAAACTAAAAAAAGACTTAGGTCTTCCTGCTAATTTAGATATATCCCTGCAAGATCTGCCTCAAAATGCATATGTTGATGAAATACTATCCTCTGTTGACGAGCTTATCGCTAAAGCTCAAAATAACAGAGCTGATCTTTTAGCTCAAGAAGCTCACCTAAAACAAATGGAAGCTAAAGAAAGTGAGGCAAGATCTGATTTTTTTCCTATATTTACAGGAGACTTTGATATTGGAAAAAATTATTACCAACACCATCACAATGAAGATTATCATTATAATCTGCAGTTAAAAATATCATATCCTCTATTTAAAGGATTTTTCTATAAAAACGCTTTAAAAGCAGCCAAGGCAAATGTATTGCAGGCTAAAGCTGAGCTTACAGAAAAAGAATTAAATATTATCCAGGAAATTACCACTACTCATTTCAATGTCCAAACAAACACCAAGAGCTTAAGGGTTGCAAAAGAGTATGTAAAAGAGGCTAATATAAACTTTGATATAGCTTTAGCAAACTACAAAGCAGGAACAGGAAATATCTTAGATGTCATAGCAGCTCAAAGCTCCCTACAGGATGCGAGAGCCAAGAAGGCTAATGTAGACAAACAATGGTACTCATCAATTGCAAATCTGGCTTATGCAACAGGAACCTTATGCGGGGTTCAGCCTCAAACTTGTGAAAAGGTATGTGATGAATAAAAAATATATATTATTAATTTTATCTTTATCTTTTATGTTTTTCAGCTGCCATAAAAAGAAAAAAGAGCCCATGCAGGTTTTTCCAGTTAAAACCGTTTGTTCAATAAAAAAAGATGCTCCTATTTATATTGAAAATATCGGTCATGTTGAACCTGTTATGAAAATAGATGTTAGATCAAGGGTCGACGGGATCTTGCAGGAAGTATTCTTCAAAGAAGGTGAAGAGGTAAAAAAAGGCGATATTATATTTACAATTGATCCTAGAAATTACAAAGCAGAGCTTGATAAACAAGAAGGTCTCCTGCAAGAAAACACTGCTAATTTTACATTGGCCAAAGACAAGGTAATAAGATATAAAGATCTCTATAAAGACGAGTATATATCAGCAATAGACTATGAGACTATTTTAACTAATTACACCAAATATGACGCTATTATAAAACAAAATGAAGCAGATCTGGACAATGCAAAAGCCAATTTAAGTTACTGCTGGATATATTCTCCTATTGACGGCAAAACAGGAATTTTGAACTATGACAAAGGCAATTTAATCGCTAAAGACGATACCACCCCTATTATTTCAATAAATCAAATAAAACCTATATACGTTACTTTTTTCGTTCCAGAAAAAGATCTTATAAAAATACAAAAATATGTAAGAGATGATCTAAAAATATTAGCAACATTTGATGATTTTACAAAAGACTCCATTGAAGGAGAGCTTAATTTAATTGATAATGAAATCGATCAAAATACCGCCATGATAAAAATTAGAGGCATATTTAAAAATGAGGATAAAAGACTATGGCCGGGTCTTTTTGTAAGGACAAGGCTCATTTTAACAATAAAAAAAGACGCTATTATAATTCCCTTCCAGGCAATCCAGCTCACTCCCGACGGCCCCGTCGTTTTTGTGGTAAAAGATAATGACACGGTCGAAATGAAAAAAGTTGTGTTAGGCCAAAGAGAAGATAATAATATCATCGTAGAAAGCGGTATTGGCGAGAATGAAAAGGTTGTCATCCAGGGGCAGATAAATTTATTAGACGGGTCAAAAATTTTTGAAACTAAAGGCATAAAATGAATATTTCAGAGCCATTCATAAAACGTCCTGTTATGACTATTTTAGTAATGGTCTCAATTTTAGTATTTGGCCTTATCGCCTATAAAAATCTTCCGGTAAGCGATTTACCTAATGTTGATTATCCAACAATTGAAGTTACCGTGGACTATCCCGGATCTAATCCTCAAACTATGTCGGCGACATGCGCAACCCCTTTGGAAAGAGAATTTATGACGATTGACGGAGTGCAATCTATAACTTCGCAAAGTGATACAGGAAATACTACATTAATACTCCAGTTTGTTTTAAATAAATCTATGGATACCGCTTCTTTAGATGTAGAAGCTGCCATAAATAGAGCGCAGCCCAACCTTCCAAACGACCTTCCATATAATCCAACTTACAGAAAAGTAAACCCGTCAGAGACTCCTATATTATATTATGCTATAACATCTCCTTCCATGCCGCTTAATAAACTTTATGATTACGGCAATACATATATAGGCCAAAGACTATCCATGATAGAAGGTGTATCCCAAATTCAAACATACGGAGCCCCATATGCTGCAAGGATACAAGTTAACCCGGAAGAATTGGCTGCTATGCAAATGGGGCTCGATGAAGTGTCAGCAAAAATACAAACAGGTAACGTCGATATCCCTGTCGGTACTTTATTTGGACCCAAAAATGAATATACAATTGATGTAGACGGCCAGCTTTTACATGCAGAAGGCTATAATGAACTAGTCATAAAATCTTCAGACGGATCTATTGTAAAAATCAACCAGGTAGGCAGGGCCTTAGATAGTTTAAAAAATGATAAGTATTATTTAAATTATATTTCAAAAGATTCCTCCCAGCCATGTATTGTACTAGCCGTAAGAAAGCAGCCGGGAGCAAATACGGTACAGGTAATCCAAAATATTAAAAACCTTCTGCCTACAATAGAAAAACAGCTGCCTTCATCTCTTCAGTACCACGTTATATATGATAAGTCAGATTCTATAATAGCCGGGGTTGACGATGTTAAAACCACTTTGATAATCGCATTTATTTTAGTTGTGACAATTATCTTTTTATCTTTAGGCAAACTATCCAACACTATTATGCCGACACTGTCGCTACCCATCTCTATATTTGCAACATTTGCTGTAATGTTTCTTTTGAATTTTTCAATCGATTTACTATCTTTATTGGCACTTACCTTATCAATCGGTTTTTTAGTAGATGATGCAATAGTTGTACTGGAAAACAACGTAAGACATGTTCAAATGGGTAAAAAACCATTTGAAGCAACACTAGAAGGCTCAAAAGAGATAGCAATAACTGTTGTTTCCATGACAATATGCCTAATATCTGTATTTATCCCAATGATCTTTATGGGCGGAGTGATAGGTAGGCTGTTTAGGGAATTTGCTGTCACTATCGCTGTTGCCGTATTAATGTCCGGCTTTGTATCTCTTAGCTTAATCCCTCTTTTATCCAGCAGGTTAATACCGGAAAGTAATCAAGAGAAAAAGAAAAGATTTTTTGAACAGCTGTCTGAAAAAATAAATGAAAAAATGCTTAATTTTTATAAGCACTACCTTGAAAAACTTTTCAACTACAAAAAAACCATACTTACTATCGGCATTTTTTGCGTAATGGGATCTTTATTGTTATTTTTATTTCTACCAAAAGAATTTATACCAAATGACGATGTAAGTTTTCTGCAGGGATATTCCGAGTCCCAAGACGGGACTTCTCCTTTTGAAATGGCAAAATATCAAGAAGACATTTCTAAAACAATAATAAACGATGATGCTGTTGACTATCTAGTTTCCCTAGCCTCTGTTATAACAGATAACCAGGGACTGATGTTCATAAAATTAAAGCCCTATAAAGAAAGAGGCCCCCAGGACAATGTTATAAAAAGACTAATGACCAAGCTATATCCAATCGCAGGAGTAAACAGCTATATTTCCGAAATTCCGCTTATCAACCTACAGGTGGGAACTACCGCTAAAGCCTTATATCAATATGCCCTGACCAGCTTAGATCAGGACACATTGAACCACTATTCCCAAAAACTCTTAAATCTAATAAAAAAAATGACGGGATTTAGCCAGGTATCTTCTGATTTAGAAATAAAGCAGCCTCAGCTCGAGCTTCGTATTGATAGAGATAAAGCCTCTAACCTAAATGTCTCTGCATTTAAAATTGAAAATCTTTTGAAGCTTGCATATTCAGACAACAAGATCTCAACTATAAATACTGACATCAACCAATACGATGTCATAATGGAAACTCTTCCTAAATATTACAAAGATCCTAATGTAATCTCACAATTATATGTAAGATCAGAAACAAATAAAATGATTCCCTTGCATGAAATAGTCACAGCAACTCAAACTGTCGGGCCTTTAACTGTGAATCATTTAAATGGAAGGCCGTCAGCTATGATATCGTTTAACTTAGACGGCATAGCGCTTGGAACAGCCGTTAACAAACTAGAGAATCTAGCAACTCAAATACTGCCTACCGAAGTAAAAGGTAATGTACAGGGAACAGCAGATGTATTCAAACAGTCTTTTGCAAGTATAACCTTCTTATTAATAATAGCAATTTTCGTGATCTACGTCATTTTAGGGGTTTTATATGAAAGCTTCATACATCCATTTACCGTTATGAGCACCCTTCCTCCTGCAACGTTCGGCGGACTATTAATGCTTATGATTTTCAATGAAACTTTATCGCTTTATTCTTTTATCGGAATAATCATGCTTATCGGAATAGTTATGAAAAACGGTATTATGATGGTTGATTTTGCAAATGACAATGTCAAAAAAGATCAAAGTATAAAAGACGCTATTATAAATGCATGTATAGTAAGGTTTAGACCTATCATGATGACCACATTTGCAGCTTTTATGGGAGCATCGCCTATTGCTTTAGGCTTCGGCCCTTCAGGAGAGGCCAGAAGGCCTCTTGGTCTAGTGGTTGTAGGCGGTCTGTTAATATCACAGATTCTTACTTTATTCTTAACACCAGTCACATATTATTATATGCAGACACTTCAGGAAAAAATTAAAAATATAAAGTTAAAAAAGCCTAAGGCCGTGGATGAAAATGCTTAAAGGCCTTATTGAGATGTCCTTTTGATATATGGGTATATCTATCTGTTGTTGATATATCTTCATGTCCCAGCATATCCTGAATTAATCTCAAATCAGCTCCGTTTTCCAAAAGATGAGTAGCAAAGGAATGCCTCAGGGTATGGGGTGATATTGTTTTATTAATGTCCGCTAATTTGGCGTAATGCTTTATTCTATTAAAAATAGTAACCCGATCTATTTTTTTTTCATTTTTTGAAATGAACAAATAATCATTAAAAGTAATATCTTTTCTGAAATTTAATAAATAATGATCTATTGCCTGTATTGCTTTTTTCCCAATAGGCACTATTCTGTCCTTTTTACCCTTGCCGGTAACCTTTATAAAATCGTCGGTAACATCATTAATCTTGATACTACAAGCTTCGCTGACCCTAATCCCTGTCGCATAAATAAGCTCTAAGACGGCTTTGTCCCTTGCCCCTATAAAACTTGTATCATCTGGAACGTTTAAAAGTTTTTCCACTTCTTTATATGTTAAGACATTAGGGACCAATTGCCAAATTTTAGGAATATCAAAATATCTGCTGATATCTTTTTTTATTTCATTTTCTTTTTTTAAAAATCTAAAAAAGACCTTAATAGCTACAAATATCCGACAGATGGTAGAAGAGGCATACTGTTTGTTTTTTAAAACTGCTAGGTATTCCATAATGTCCATTTCTTTTACGGCTAGAAAAGAAACAAGCCCTTTATCCTTTAAAAAATCAGTAAAAAAATTGATATCTTTGATGTAAGCATCAATTGTATTTTTAGATAGAGCTTTTTCAGAACTTATATAAGCTAAGAAACCTGATATATGCAGATTAAATTCAGTCATAGTTTTTTCTTTTTAATCTATCTGATTTATCAAGAAAAAACAATCTACTTTTTTACTTTATTTTCATATAAGCTACTAATAGATTTAATCGCTTTACTGTCATTGTAAAGATCATATGTCTTGTAAATAATAAAGATCAAAGATGAAGCAATACCTGCAAGCATAGCAATTGTAGGAAAGCCTAAGAACAATAAAAGAGCTAATTCAACGGCTATTAAGATAGTAGCTATAGCAAACCATTTATTTTCATTTATCTTAGATTTATTTAATTTTTTAATGCCGTTTAAAAAAGCTTCAACATCATCAAGTTCGTTATTATCTAATTTTTCCAACATCTTATTGATATTATTATTAATCTCTTTATAGGCTACAAAGCCTACCCTTCTTTGAAATCTTTTCTTTTTTACCAACAATCTAGATATCGCTTCTTTTTCAACTAAATTTTCCAATGCCTCTTTTGAGATCTCTGGATTTTTAGATTTGATATCATAGATTATCTTTTTTAAATCCAAATCATTTAAGCTCACTTTATCTTTTAAAAATAATAAAGCTCCTTTCAATCTATTTTCTTTAGAAATAGATTCATTATTCAAATAACTATTTAGCTTATCTTGAAATTTCTTACATTTGTTATAAAAATAAATATTTCTTCCCATAGCGGCGACAGCCACTAATATGCTCAAAACCCCAACACTTGTATCTAAAGCAACCTCTTTCACTGCTAAATAAATAGTACTTAAAACAGTTGCAGACAAAGCCAAAATCGTTCTTCCCGCATCAAATTTAGCTTGAGTCTTTCCTTCTTCATCGTTTATTTTGTTAGCAGTTTTTACAGCCAGAATATTTTTAAAAACACCCCAGATAGATAAAAAATATGCAATAGTATCGCCTGTGCCATCCGGAATTTTTTTAGCAATGTTTTTAAAATATTGTACAACAGCTTTTAAATAACTTCCTAATTTAGTCACAAACTCTTTTACCGACTTGAAATCCTTATAACATTCTTCATTTAAATGCTTTTTAATAAACTCCCAGAATTTCTGCATAGCAGGACTATTGCTAAATGCTTCTATCAAAAAATTGCAGATTTTATTAACAACTCCTTTGAAATCCAAAAACCAAATAGCCCATAGAGATAACTCAGAAGGATCCGTTTCATGATCCTTTAAAATCCTTTTAGATACCTGATCTATTTTTGTAGGGCATACAGCTAGTAATTTAGAATCTTCTTCCGCCAATAGGTTTGCCCTTTCAGTTATACCTGCATTTTGTACATATTTTTTAAGCTTTTGCACTTTGTTATTAAATAAGTCTATTAAGGACTTATCTTCGATTTCTTTTAAAGCATCGTTTTTATCTAAAGAATAATAAAACCTGCCATTTAACATTTTCAAATGAATGACTTTTGCACTATTGTCTTTAATATCTTGTTGCACTTGCTTTAAGTTTACAGCAACTGAAAAAACACCTTTTATAGCTTTTTTCTCGAAATCTCCGATATTATCTGTAGATATAGCAGTATTATCTAATGATACGTTCTCAAGTTTATCAACTTCAAAACGATTCAGTAGATTAAAGCTGGGAATATTAAATATATTTTGAGCTTTGCCGACCATAATTATACTTATATTTTTATTAATATAAGTAATTGTATCACAAACATAAGTAAAAATAAATAAACTAAGGATTTTAATATCAATAAATTAATATTAAAATTATTTTTATTACAAAAAAGAGGATATTTTAATTAAAACATCTTTTATAACTTCCAGTTTCTTTTGGTCTGCATTTATATGAAAAGTAAAATTTTTAGGATAATGGCCAAGAATTTTTAAAGTATCTTCTTTGTAAATATTAAGTCTATTTTTTAATACGCTCTCATTCAAATCGTCTTTTCTGTTTTCTAACAGAGCTCTATTTTTCATACGCTCTATTAACTTGGATTCGTCTTTCATTTCTAAAGCTATGATATATTTTACATCTATATGCTCTTCCAACAAAACAGCCTGCTTCAAAGTTCTGGGAATGCCGTCCAGTAAGAGATACTGTTTTTCCGGATCAAATTCTTTTTCTTGAACTTTGTTTAATAAGAACTCATTAACAATCTTCAAAGTAATATCATCAGGAATTAAGTTTCCTTTATCCAAATAGCTATTTGCTAACAGTCCTAATTCTGATTTAGGGTCCAATGCCCTAAAAATATCCCCTGTAGATAAATGAAATATCTCGTCCGAGATATTCAAAAATTTACTGACTGTACCCTTGCCTGAGCCCGGGGGGCCATAGATTAATATAGATTTGAACTTTTTCATATATTTCACCTTTTTTAAAAAAATTTTACTTTTATACCCCCTTCATTGCAAATACTTTTTTTGTAAAAAAATATTTTTAATTAATTAACATCTTTTTTAATTACATATTAATAAATTCTTTATTGATTATTTTAAATTAAATTGGTATAATAATTATTTAAATAATAAGAGGTAATTATAAATATGACAAATCCAGTTTCTCCTACAGCTGATGCATCAGCTCCAACGACTCTAACCCCAGCAGCCCCAATAGGTTGCATTCCAACTACTCAATCAGTTCCGACAACCCCTGCAGCCGATCCCGCTACTCAAACGACAGTTGTTCCGGCTACCCAATTAACTAATCAACCCAAAGCTAAACTGCAATTTCAAGATATATCAACAACATATGACATTAATATTGAGGTAGATGGAAATAATAAAGAAGTCAACTCAACTAATTTTTTACATATTCAAATGCTGATAGCAGCTACTTTAGAACCTTCCTGCGCGGCTTTTAAAAGAGCTACTGGAATAGAAATAACTAATCCTGAAAGACTTGAGATCCTTCAATATACATCAGCTACAGGTCATTACAGCTATACTCTAAAGTATGAAGATAAGGAAATAGATATTGTAGATACCCTAAAAGTAAAAAAAGAGAGAAAAGATCAAGATAGCTCCCAAATCAATGACTATCCCAATACAGCCGTTAAAACTTATGAAATGGCTCTAATTCTACTTCAAAGAACTGGAATCGCCCCAGAATCGCCTCAACCGGCTAATTATACTCCAAACGTAGTAGATATGAATTATGAGCTTCCAGACGATGAAAAAGCTTTATATCCAATACAAGCTTCGGCTACTGTTCCAACAGCTCCAGCTCAACAACAAGCTTCCGGAACCCCAGATTCTGCATCTCCTGCTGCAGCTCAAGCTCAAACAACACAAGGAACTGTAGCAAACCCTACAGCTACTAGCGACACAACTGATGTTGCAAGCCCGACAGACGCTAGTGATAATGTTACCGATGCTACTGGAACCGCAGCTGATGCAGATGCTGCTAGCGATACAGCTTCTACAACTGGAGCAAACGCCAGCTCAGAGCAATCACCTGACCCGGCAGAAATAACTCCGCCTCCCACCTCTGCAACAGCTTCCCTGCCCCCCCCATCCGAGCCTGCTTCAATATATACTCAATGCTTAACTAAATATTCAGCTGATCAAATCGAGCAATATTTAATAGCTATAGCTCAATTACCGATAGAGCAATCATTCTTTGCGAAAAATCATAAATTTAAGAAAATCCAAGATTCCACTTTAAAAGAATTCCTAAAAGACCTTAGAAGCTATGCTAACGCCCTTTATATTTATCATTTAAATGTTGATATGCCGGCCATGGAAGACGAATCGGAAGAAATAAGAATAAAGAGAATACAATCTTATGTAAAAACACATGATCTGCAACAAGATTTATTTATGGAATTTGTGCAATGCCAATCTATTTCAGAAGAACGTTTAGATGCTATATTAGCAGAAGACGTATTCTAAAAAATCTATTAACATATCTAATTAGTTAAAATAAAAAACTCCTAATTCCTTAGAGGAATTAGGAGTTTATGATCAATCGAATAATTTCAAGAATTGAATTATGCTCTCACAGGAGGTACTACACCACCTAATTTTACAGGTAATACTCGTCTTCTAAGTATATTGTAAGACTCGAATTTTTGTTGAGCTTCAGCATATTTATGCCCTTTAACCAATTCCTCACGCACTGCTTCAACATCTACTCTAAAAGATTTAGCAGATAAACGTTCAGCAGGATCTTTATCAGCATTAATTAAGTTTAAATAAACTTTATATCTGCTTTTAAAGTTCTCTGCATGAAGCTTAATTAAATAAGTTTCAAATTCTTTTTTCTCAGTTTGTAAATCCTTAATCTCTTGCAATAACGCATTTCTTGCTTTGTTATATTTGAATGTCTTTTGCTTTATTCTAGCTAATTTATTTTCAGTAAATTGAACGTTTTCATGGGCTTCTAAGCCGTTAAAAGAAACGCTTCTTAAAGCTTCTTTAATACGCTCTATTTCTACGTCATGCTGCTTGTCTAATGCTTTTACTGCATCAAACTTTTCTTGCAATACTACATTACGTGCTTCCAACGTCTTTTCTCTTTCTTTTAAAATAGCTTCAGCAAAAGCTTTTGGATTAACAAGTCTATCTTCCATGCAACCTAAAGCTTGTGTAAAACGTTCATCTGTTACAAAAACTTTCTCTTTTTTAACAGTGTTATAAAGATCTTTTTCAGTATCTAAAATAGATTTTCTAGCAAAAGCAGGCAAGTTTTCATTAATGTCAAAAGCTTGAGCATGAAATTGTTTTTCATCAATCTTTTTAGATTTTAACTTTTCAACTAACAAGTCTGCTGCTGTTTCTTTCTTTTCGTTATATAAAACTCTAGCTTCTTCCGCTAAAGGAATTGTAAAAACAGTGTTTATCAGCATTTTTTTAGTAACGCCTGTGTTTGTTTTAAAAGCTTCGATACTTGGATCAACAAGTCTTCTGTTAGCTCCTTTATTCTCAACAACATCAATTAAGTCTTTTAATCCTTTTGGATTTAGACCGATCATCTCGTTGTCATCACCAAAGATTTTATCTAAATCAGCTTGTATACCATCCAAACCATTAGCATTATCTCTAATATATTGCTTGTATGCTACAGCTGCTTTTTTAACACGAGCTTTCGCTTGATCAAAATTACTGTTGTTATTATTAACAGCATCTCTTAAGTCATTAATTGAATCTTTTAATTCCTTAGCTAATTTGTCTTTTTTTATCTTACCCATTAAAGCATTAGCTGCTTTAAGGCCTTCAGCAGTTAAAATTGCTGCTGCAGGAACAGTTCCAGCTAAAGCGGCTTGCCATGGCATTAAACCAGCAGCTGCCACAGATATCATAGAAATCGCTAATACTGCAGCTGCAGTGTAAGCTACTTCTTTTTTGTGTTCCACAGTCCAGTCTCTAGCTGTGATAGCAGCGTTTTTAAGTGCTTCACCAGCCTGACCAGCTCTGTCTCTTATTGTCATACTTAAGTCCGACATGTTTTCCTCCCTAATTGGATTTAAATAATTTTTGTAATTTATTAATGTTACTTATTAATCTGTAACTTTATTTAAAGTTTGATTATATTTTATTATAAATATTGCATTAATTTCAATAAAAACAATTCTAAAACTATAAATAAAATAAAAATTAATAATAATATTTTTTT
>JANQFC010000020.1 GCA_028278035.1 Chlamydiales bacterium | reverse complement strand
GAAGAAAAATACGGCTTTGCTTCAATGCAGGTAATGAGTCTGGCTGAGTTATACGGAGGTAAAATTTGTGCAGCACTCGACAGGCAACACCCGCGTGATTTATTTGATGTTAAATATCTGATAGACAATGACAGTTTTAATGAAAACATAAAGAGTGGCTTTTTAATAATGTTATTGTGCCACAACAGACCCGTGTCTGAATTGATTAACCCTAATTTTCAACCCAGAGAGCAGGAATATTTGCTTGAGTTTCAGGGAATGACCGGTGAAGACTTTACTTATGATGACCATAAAGCAACCTTTGAAAAACTCGTTAAAGTTATTCCAACATTCTTTACCCCGGCTGAAAAGGATTTTATTATCGGATTTCACCAATTAAATCCTGATTGGGAGTTACTGGAATTAGACAGGGTAAAAGACTTGCCAGCTATAAAGTGGAAGCTAAAAAATTTACAGAAACTAAAAGAAGAGAATATTAAAAAATACAATATCGAGATTGAAAAAGTAGTTGAAGTTTTTTCATAAAGTCCAATAACGCATCATTATGTACAAATCGTTTAAAATCCGGCTTCAGGTCCTTTTGGGTACTGACACGATTTTTATCCGCTTAGAATCGCTGGTATCAGATATGTATTTCCGTTTTTCAAAAATGCCCTAAAATTTGAGTATATACTTTTTTTGCGATTTGAAGAAAAAAATTAATGCAAAATTTTTGGGCATAAAATATAGCTGGCTTATAAATATTCGTTTGAGGCTTTAAACGTAGCAGTGGAGTGTTAACTTAATTTTACTCTCTAGAACGCATTCTATCCTTTATTATTTCATTATATTGATTAGCAGAATTGTAATTTATTCCTAAATTTTCACTATAATGTGGAAAACCTATGTATTCAAGGTTACTGCTATATCTTCCACCCTGTCTGTCAAAATCGTAATCATTACATAAAACTTCAACTATTCTATTTAAAATATCGGAATTACTACTTTTTTCATAATATAAAAACCCTATTACTTTTATTGCAGAGTATAAGCGTTCCCGTTGATTGTCCTTCAAGGATTCATACATATTGAAAATAGCAGATATAAAATCAGTAATAATCTGTTTTGATTGGTTATTTATTATTCTATTTTGTATAAATAAGATTAAAGCAGTAAATAATATAAATTTTTCTTCATCATAATAAAGCGAAGTATTATTACTATCTTCATATTCTGTAAATAACTTCAATAGTCTTATACACTCACTGCAAATTTCACTTAAAAGCTCATTACTTGCCTCATATAATAATTTTTTATTAAAATTAGTTGCTTCTATTCTTTCAACAAATAAATACCAGGTTTTTATAATCTGTCTTAAGCTATAAAAACCATTATCCGCCCAAGTTTGATAGTTTTTTTCAAGCATTATTTTACATAATGGCGTGATAAGATTTACTGTATATTTATAATTTTTTATTGCAGAATAAAAATCTTTATTTGAATCAAAATCCTGAACAATAATTACATCTAAAATTTCACTAATTGAGCTCAATTTTTTAGGCCAATAATAAGGTTGTCCAGCATTATAAGCCATATTAAAATTGGGAGTTTCTATATGTGGCCTTCTTTTCAGTAAAGTTTTTAAAACATCTATCCTAGCATCATTGCCACCGTATAAACAACTTATTATTGGACAACCAAAACCCTCATCATGCGCTTCTAGCATTATTTCTGTTGTTTTTAAAAATGCTTCACAGGCTTTTTCTAAATTTCTATTTTGAACCTGATTATTTATATTAACAGAATGTAAATTTAAATAATAAATGTAATTAAATAGTTGAGAAGTACATAAGTTCAACAAATGTGTAGCCCATGTTTCTTCTATTATTTTTTGATCTTTTAATAGCTTAATTGCTATTGCCATTCCAACAATTTCTTTTGCAGTTGTTTCTGCACTTAAAAATTCATCCTTAAATGAAAAACGTTGAATAAATTTACCAAGTGCAGAAATAGATAATCCCGGCGTTGAAGTATGGTTTAATTTAATTGTTTTAAAGCAAAATTCTTTTATTTTATTTTCGAAATATCTGATTGAAGTAAAATTTGTTGTATCATACATACCTATTGGTTGAGACTCTTCTATTAATGCAAGCGTTATTTCTTCACAAGATTCCAAAATGTACTCTGAGAATTCCTGGTTTTTTCTTTCCAAGGAACTATCAAGAAGAAAAGCCAGTTTATGGGATATAAATTCAAATAATTTGTCATCATTAGTTTCTTTCTTAGGAATAAATGCAATAGAAACTTCACTAATCGCCGACAAAATCAGTTTTAATTGTGCAATATTGTCATTTTTTATAGATTCATTTGCTAGATTAAATAATCCATCTGTATATTCTTTAATTTTAGGTATAAAGTTTTCATATCTATTACTTTCTGGGCGTTTTATTATTCCAAAAATTTGAGTTCTTATAAAATTTTTCCAGCCTTTATTAAAATATTTTTCATTAATATTTTTCTCTATTTCTCTTTCAGACTTTTTAAACGGTTTATCTCTATAGGAAAGGGGTTTTTCAGGTTCTGGCAAGCATTTTATCAAGTCTAATATTTTGTTTTTATGCAAAACCAAAATAGTTGAAAAATTTAAAATAATAGAAGCTTTATAAGCTATTAAAGTCAAAGTGAGTAACAAATATACTGAATAAATTAAAATTAAAAAATCAAAATTCTCATTAGAGCCTTTTATATATAAATTTAAAGATAATAAAAGATATATGGTCAAGAAAAATAAAGTCCATCCCATATGTTTAACTAAATTTTGAATTAAATGTTCAAAATTGCGATATTTATCTCTAAAATCACTTATTGTATTAAAGATTAAGGGTAAAATAAAAGCGGAGATAGTTGCTATTATGGGTACTGCTTTAAATATATTTAAATTTCTTAGGTCTTTCTCTAATGGTGCTTGATTCGTTATTAAAAAAAATATTTCACATACTAAAAAAATACAAAAAGTACCAGTTAAAAAACGACTGGTGTTGGATAAAAACAAATATTTATTACTTTGATTTAAACTGTAGAGTATTTTATAAAAAATAGAAAATGAGGCATTAATTAGTTTTGAATTGATATTAAATTTTTTATCTACATACACATTTTTTCTATGTACATACTCACCAATAGCAAAAATAGATATTGATATAATAATAAAATAAGGTGCTGTTATACTTATAGAAAATAAGCTCAAACACCAGCATACTACTGCAATAACAAAAATTTCTACACCAAAATACACAAAATTTATTATTGATAAAGGAATTAAACCTTTAACGTATATGTCAAAATCGGATTTCACTGTTGCTTTTCCTTTAAATTTAAATTCAATATTTTTATTGACTCCAAATAGCTTAATAGAGTAACAAAAAGAGCTATTATTACATATATTGAATAAACCGGGATAAAGAGCTGTTTTAAAGATTTGCCGATAATCAAAGGTTTACCTAAAAAATTTGGAAAAAAATAATTAATAGGTGTTTGGGCTAACCATATAATGAAAAAGATTAAGGCAGTGGAAATTAAAATTGAAACCAAATCATATAAAAAAGCAGTTAAATTCTCATTTTTTGTATTATTTAAGCTGGAAATGGTGTCTATTTCTTGTGGTGTATATTCTTTTTTACTTAT
Source organism: Chlamydiales bacterium (assembly GCA_028278035.1). GTDB lineage: Bacteria > Chlamydiota > Chlamydiia > Chlamydiales > SM23-39 > JANQFC01. The sequence goes on along the minus strand of JANQFC010000020.1, from coordinate 7,305 downwards.
CAATAAATTTGATACTCTAGTTAGTACGTAATTTTTAATTTTAATAAAATTTTCTTTAATCATATTAAATCCTCAATTATTCACAAAAAGCCAAGTAATCCTCATCTTTTATTTCACACCCATAATCTTTAGATTTTGTAAGATTGCTTCCTTTTATAGTTGTAGTGCAGGTTTTATTAATATTTTTACATAAGTCGTTAAATGAATCCCCTTTATTTGTATTAAGCCTAATGTACTTTATATTGTGTGCTTTAAAGGTGGTGTCATATTTACTAGGGAAAGCAAAACCGTACCATCCTGTTGGGTATTCCCGATTTTGTTTATTTATTCTTCCATTTTCACTAAAATTTTTTAAAAATTCTTGTTTCATTTTTTGTTTCAATTCTAATTTGTTTTTTTCAAATTCTCTTTCCATTTCTTGTGTTTCAGCTTTTAAATCGTTTAAAAAAGAGTCACTATTTGATTGATTATTAATTGAAACGTTTGCGCCTCTCCCAACTATAATAGAGTTATCACCAGCATATGCACGAGAATCAATTATAGTAGTATTTACAGTAGAATTACTTATGGCCTGCGAGTTATCACCATTAGAATAACTGTAAGCATTACCCCCTTTAATGTTTATATTAGGGGCGTTTATAGTTGGTATCTGAATAATTTTCGTTGAATTACTAGCCTTTTGATTTAAACCCATGCCAAAAAACGTTAATATGGTTGCTAAAGCAGCAAAAATAAATATCATTTGCCTTGCTTTATACAGGCTTGTTATAAATTTTTTAAACAATTTCTTGCTTGTTCCTCATTTTTTTCAGTGAAAAGTATTCATAACAATTTTAAACTATAATAATTAAAATGAATTAAAATGAAAACATTATTTACAGCTAGAAATATATAAATGACCTTATTAGCCAAAAGAGACGTGGAATCTACCCACAAAAGAATTGAAAAAATAATTAACAACCGAACTTTTGAGTTGTTTATTCTGGTTTTAATAATATTTAACGTGCTTTGCTTTATATTAGAGTCAGAAAAATCCCTACAAGATAGCTATAAAAATATTTTTTACTGGATAGAGGTTGTATCTATAGGAATTTTTACTATTGAATACCTTTTACGGCTTTCTTTAAACTTTAACTTCAAGGAAGTAACTAAGCCTTTAATGCTACTGGACTTAGCTGTATTATTGTCTTTTTACTGTTCATTTATTGTAGATTTGCGGTTTTTAAGAGTCTTGAGGGTTATAAGAGTATTTCTTTTATTTAAAATAAACAAATTTCATAAGGCTTTAAAAACTTTTGCTTCAATCATAGACAGCAAAAAGGAAGAACTAATTTTGATAGGCTTTTTCTTTGTAATAAGCCTGATTTTAACCTCATCAATAATGTATCTTATTGAAGGACATATACAGGAGGCTTTCTCAAGTGTACCTAAAGCCCTTTGGTGGGCTGTAATTACTTTTACCACTGTAGGTTATGGCGATATTTATCCTGTTACACCTTTAGGGAAAGTTATTGCTGCCATTGTAGCTGTTTTAGGGATTGCTTTATACGGCATTATTACAAGTATTTTTAGTGCAGGATTTGTTGAAGAAATTGAAAAACGTAAAGAAAGGTAGGAATTTTAATTGAATAATAATTCTATGGATGAACTTCCTTCACTATTGAAATTAAAAGCAGAAATGCAAGGCTATAAATACATAATGCCGATTGTAAAACTTTTGTTTTATACTCCATTTGTAAAAAATAAAAAGGAATTAAAACAAGTTTTATCAGAATTTCCTGAAATGGAAGAACAACTTAAAAAGTTTAATGAAATCCCAGGCGCATTTAACGAGTTATTTATTTCAAAAGGTTGGATTGCTCATGGGAGCTTAAATTTTAAATTAATGGAGGAAGCTGTTCAGCTAGCACAAAAAGAAGAATTTGAAAAAGCCGAAGAGGCTCTTTTAGCGCATTTTACAGATGAAATAATAGATTTAGACCTTAATGCATTACTTTGGAAGTCAAAATTAATTCAAAAAAGAAGAACTTTACTTGAGTATGCACTAGAAGATTATAAAAATTGCAGATATCACGCCTGTATTCCAGTTGTTTTAATGATGATTGATGGCATTATCTGTGATGTTAATCCTGAACAAAAAAGCGGAAGCTCTGTTAATTTAACAGTTTGGGATTCTTTTATAGGTTTAAAAAATGCACTTGATAGGTTAAACCAAGAAGTGCTACATAAAACTTGTAGAAAAACTACCGAAGAAAAAATAACAGTTCCTTATAGAAACGGCATTATGCATGGTCGTAGCCTTGGTTATGCAAATAAAGAGGTGGCTATTAAGTCTTGGAATATCCTTTTGCAGTAGGAGACTGGGTGCAAGCTAAAGAAACTGAGGAGCAAAGAAAAGAAGAATTTAATAAGCCTCTACCCTCTTGGGAAGAATTAGTTGAAAAAATACAAAATAATGAAAATGTAAAAAAAGAAATTGAAAAATGGCAGCCATGTGAGTTTAATCCTAATCAATTTCCGCAAAAACTTGATTCAGAATATATAGCTACTGTTGACCGTAACGAGCCAGAATACGCCTTTATTTCTTTTATTGAAGCTTGGAAGTCAAATAATTTTGGACATATAGCAAAATCATTACTATATGTTAAAAAATCAGAAATTAACAAGGAAGCAGGTATTTTAAGAGAGGAATTATTTGAAAAAAACCCGAAAGAAGTCTATATAACGAATATAAAGGATGAATCCCCTGCCATGAGTGAAATTACCTTTAATTTAACATATCAAAACGGTGACGAATTAAAGCAAGTTAATGATTTAAAAATGCGATTTCTATATAGAGATAGTAATTACCATCCCTGTGTTAGAGGAATTAAAGGTGGCGGATGGCGGTTTATTAAACAAATTTTGTACCATATATTTTAAAAATTCAATTAAATCTTTTTCTATATCTTTCAATCATCTCTGGTGTAACGTCTGACGGATAACAAACAGGAACATATCCGCCCTTTTTGCTATAAGCACTCATCTTTCCGCATCTTCTCCCGTTTGATTTAAGACTATAAGGACAAGTGCATTTGCCAGAGTAACCCTGTATGGAACTTTCAATTATTTTTTGTTTAATTTCATCAACTGTAAGAGATAATGCAGGAATGTTGAAAAATATGAATGTAAAAGTGAAAAATATAATTAAATGTTTCATGACGTAAAAACCCAGTTAATTGCAATGAAATTATTTTAACAATTCATAATAATAATTTTCCATTAAATACTAGAAATTTATACTAAAGCTAATCTGACTTTTTCTCTGGATGAACTACTTCCGTTTTAATTTGAATTTAAAATTATAAACAAAAGTAAAATAAATCAACGATAACAACCATTTTCTCCATCTGCAAGGTAACATACCAACTGTTACAAGCATAAGGAGGCAAAAACCTTGCAGGAAAATAAATTAAAGACTTTATTAAATGGAATAAGGAATGATTTAAAAATCGCAGTTGATGATCTTTTTAACGCAATCGAGATTGTTTATGAAGATGTTGAACACCTAAAAGTAAAAACATCCAGGCCTGACAAGCACGCAGCAGCACTTTTATTGGATTATTTAAGCTGGGAAGAAGGTAAATCCAAACAAAACCTTGAAAAAATCTGCGGGGAAGAAATTAAAGAATATATGAAGTGGCTCGATTACTATTGTGAAAAAGAAGGTACTACTAAAGAGCAGGCGTTAAAAGATATTATTAATGGAGAAATTTGATTTTAAATAGTGTAAAATCAACAATATATTAAAATATTAACCTCTGGATGGATTAAACTGATATATAACAGGGATATAATTATAATAAGAGAATAAAATTCAGGCTAATGCTGCATTGGCTCGAATTTAACTCTCCAATCCCGGGTGATAGCACTGAATATCTATCGACGTCACGAAAAGAATGGTTAACCAAAATAACCACTAATATGGTTAAAGTAATCCCGGCAGATGCCTGGGCAACTTAACTTGATCATAACAACTTCCAGGCACTGCCGGAGAAGTAAAAAAGTAAAAAAGTAAAACCAAATGTGGTTAAACAAGTAGGGTGTTCAGCCAAAACACCCTGCTTGTGCTGTTTGCAAAATTACTACATCCCGAAAAACGCCCTTACTTTGTTTTCAGCCCTTTTAGCTTTTACAAAAGATTCTATTATGCCTGCAAGTAGGTGCATTCTGCCGGCACTTATTTCCCTGTCAGAGTCAAAATCCTCTTTTATGTTTTTTAACAGTTTCCTGGCATAAATATACGCATCCTCGTGATAAACCTGTTTGGATTCCAGGTATTCTTTTCTCCAGACGTCCCAGTCCTCACCATCTTTCCAATACTTGATAGTTCTTACTGCAATATTAAACCTTGCGGCGATTTCCTCAAGAGTCATTCCTTCAATAATATAAAGCCTTTTAACTTCTGCATAATATATTTTCTTCTTGCTCAAAACATTTCCTCATTCCTTAAAGCCAGGCATAGTCAATACGCAGGACTAACTTAATCCATTCTTCAAATTTCCTGCTGTAGCGTGTTCCGTTAATAAGCCGTGTCAGATAGGATGCTGACACCTTAAGTTCCTTAGCAAGTTCTTTCTGGCTAATTCCTCTGATTCTTAAGGCAGCCTTAATCGCGCGTTTCCTTTTCTGTAAAAACATCTGCTGCAAACAAATCTAACCCATTATATGACTTAATTGTCAGTATAGCTCTGATTGCACAGGAAGTAAAGTCTTATTGCAAAACAAATTCCCTGTATTTATCCATTGTTGCCTGAATTGAATAGCCTCCCAGTTGCTTATGAAGATAATCTATAGACATTCCATTCTGTAAAGCCCTGCATGCATAAGTATGCCTGAGTTCATTAAGCGTTATTCCATGCAATTTTGTTTGTTTTATAAGTTCTGAAAACTCTACTCTCATTTTTCTGTCTTGCGTAAACCAACTCAGGCTCGTATCATAAAACACGAAATCGTTATACTGCTTGTTTTCCAGAGTTTCTGTAATTTCAAATGCAACGTCTTCAGGAATATCTAACTGCCTGATAGACGTTTTAAATTTATGAGGAAGTATTTTGCCTTCAAAAATAGTTTTATCCACAGTAATTTTAAGATTTACCGGATCAAAATTTCCTTTTTTCAATGCCAGCAACTCTGACTTTTTTATTCCAGTTGATAAGGCAAGTAAAATCGGCAGGTAAAGGTTAGGATAATTAATTCCGGCAGTTTTTAAGAGAATATCAACTTCTGTGTCTATTAAAACCTGTATTCTGTTATTTTTAGGGAATTTTACATTTGTGATACCATTGTAAGGACTATCTGATATGAAATTCCATTCTATAAATTTTTTAAACATAAAGCCAAATAAGGAAATACATTTGTTTAATCGTTTAACTGACATTCTTTCTTTATTTTTAAGCTCTAAAAATCGTTCAATATCTTTCTTTGTAATGCTTTTAAGCAACATCTTGCCAAAGTATGGATTTAAATGATGTTTTATTAGGCTTTTATACGTCTTAAAAGTAGTTGGCAAACAGTTTTTAGATGAATGATTACTTAAAAAATATTCTGCTGCCTGTAAAAATGTAATGTTATCATTTTCAATTATTGCTCTAACCGGTTTATCCTTCAGATTTAATGAAAATTTATCGATTGGGTTACTGTTTAAATACCTATATTCATTCCCAAGCCTGATAATTTTTTCTTCCTGAACAAGCTCAGCAAGGATATTATCTGTTTCATCTTCATCAAGTCCTGTCATAACAACAATATCATCCTGTGAGAATATATTTAGCCCCTTTATTATTTTCATAACTTTGTCTTGAATCATTTTTCATAATCTCCTTTATTATATTTTCATCGATTAATTGAATGTTATTGGTTGCGGCTATTGATTCCAGCCTGTTGATAAGTCGTACAATCTGCCTGAATCTGTTTGCACGACTATGAATTATCTCGATTGCAGATGAAGCAACTTCGATTTCGCAAAGTTGGTTGATTATTTCCTGCACATCACTGACAGAAAATGATTTAAACTCAACAATTTCAGACAGCCTGTCATAAAGGTGTTTGTATTTTTGCAGTTTCCTTTGCGCCAGAGTCATCCCCACAAAAACAATCGAGACATTCGTTTTATCGTGAATATCCCGGATTGTTTCTATTGTCTTCTGGTCGCCTGCAAGATAATCAACCTCATCAATAATTATCATCTGTGGCCGCTCAAGGAGTCTATTTATAGCTTGCTTAAATAAATCCGAAGTCCAGTAGCGTGGAATCTCTCCTAATTCTTCAACAAGTTCTTCCAGAAACCACCTGCCAGTCATTAAATTCGCACTCCTTATATACACAGCATCATTCTGTGTAGCAAGCCAGAGTGCAGTACGTGATTTCCCAAGTCCAGGTTCACCATATATCAGACCCATTCTGGAAACGCCTTCTGATTTTTGTTGCAGGGAATTGATTAAGGCTATAAAACTTTTCACATTTTGGGTTTTAACAAATATTTTTCGCATTATTGTTCCTCATAAATTTGCTTGTATTCATCGCTTTTCATATATTCAGAAAGCCATTTGCGTTCCTCTGGAGTTGTGCAACCTTCCCTCATTAAATATTCATATTTTTCATATCCGTTCATAAATACAGACCGCAATTTTTCTTCAAAAACTATTGGTTCCTGTTTTGCGGTTTGGGTTTCAGCTTCATTAACTGAATTATTTTCTTCTATCATTTGTGATTCAATGAATTTAACATCTTCTTTGGGTATGTATTTTTTGATTGCCCTGAGTGTGCGATTGCGCAACTGCTTTTGCTTTTTAATTTTCTGCTTAAAACTCTGCATGTCTGTAACAGAACCCATATGATAGGCCATTGGATGCGTTGCCTCAACACATTTTGCAGTACATAAATATTCCCCTTTTACTCTATAGACTTTTACATAAGACAAATCAAACAGGCTATACCTGATAACCACCCTGTCTCTGAGTCCATACAGCGCATCATTGTAATAATCAGTGTTAAGGAATCGAATTCCATTGCGGTGAATTGTCTTAACCTCGTGCGCCATCATCAGTTCATCAAGTTCATTGACTTTGATATCCTGCTTTTCCCTGCCCTCAAAGACTACTTTAATACTCCTACTTTTATCATTCGGGCAGGGCTGAGAGTGTTTGAACTCCAGCCAGCTATCTATAAGCTGTTTTACTTCCTGAATTGTCGGAACATAGTTGTTATGAATCTTTTCATGCAGCTCCCTGTGGATTTTTTCATTTCTTTTCAGCCTCGCAGGCT
>JANQFC010000091.1 GCA_028278035.1 Chlamydiales bacterium | reverse complement strand
AGATATTTTCAAGATTGGCATTGAATTAGGATATTAGATAAGATACAGAAGGCAAATCTGAATTAAATTAAGATAAGATACTGAATTAAGATAAGATACAACACCATTTTTAAATTAAGATACAATTAAGGTATGCTACCATATTTCCTAATATATGCCCGGAAATTATATTTTTTCCCACCTGTCAGACCTGGTGGTTTTATTTTAAGGAGGTTATATTTTAGGGGAGGGTTACATTTTTTCAATATGCTGCTCAGCGGCTCTACCAACTAAATTTTTGGTATTATTTAAGCCTTAATGCAAAGAAGAAGTTAATTTTAATGTTGGGAAGTTAATGTCTTTGCCAGCAAGCAAAGCTGAATGCTGGGCTAAAAATATGTTACAGTAAAATACAGTATAAAACTATGTTTGTTTCTTTGTTTGCTATGGACTTAAAATTGGTTGCCCATACACCAATTAATAAAGTAGACCGTCTAAGGCAATAGCACAACCACTTACCTCATGTGAAAGTTTTCATAAGCGGCATGATTTGATAAGTGGCACGATTTTCCTGGAACCATGGGGATGCCACTTAGGGAACACTGCAGACAGTCACCAGTATTTCTGAAAACTTTTTTCTTAGATTTCTTTATGAAAAAAGCTTTTTTGCATTCTTGTAGCATTGAAAAAGCAGTAAAATATTCAAATCAGTATCTTAATTCAATATCTTAAATATTTGCAAAAAATTAGGATATAAATTAAGATATTTTTCAAAAATTTCAAAAATTTAGGATTTAAGATAAGATACACTTTATTTAAGTTCCATTATGAGACCCCGTATCTTAATTATTTTAGATAAGATATTAGATATATCTTTAATATACTATAATCAAGATAAAAGAGTTACATAAAAATTTTACTGGTGAAAAACTTTAACAAAAACGTTCAACAGTTACTGGAGGGTGATTTTAAGTAACTAACAAATGAAAGGCATGTGGAGTTCTTGGGCAAGAAACTGCGCTGTTTCCTTTTCAAGATTGCCACTGATCAATAAATATGTATTATCCTGCTGAGCTACTAGCTACGCTTTAT
>JANQFC010000060.1 GCA_028278035.1 Chlamydiales bacterium | reverse complement strand
AAGTTTGTTCTTTATACTTTTGCATTGTATCATTTAAATATTTTGCATTTGAACTTCGGTTACCACCTTCAACTGTCTCTCCCCATTCTATTTCTCCATTATGAGCTTGATATGCTTTATATCCTAAATATCCGGCTGTAATTTTCACTATGCAAACTACATTATAGTCATTAGATTTAAAAAGTTCAATTGCTTACTTTTTATATAAATAAGATTGCTCTTTGTATTTCTTAATTTTTTTAAGACTATAAGTCAATATAATCCTTTTGTTTTAGTTCCACTAAACTTATCCCAGGCTTTACAATATTCGATTGATTTCTTTCCTAAATATTTTGCAAACAATTCAGTTGAGATATTTGAGTTTTCACAACGATTAACCAAACTTTCTAAAAAAACAGTGGTAATCGCATTTTGAACATCATTATCACCATTTTGTAACAAAAATTCAACTAACACAAAAATTTCTTTTAAATTTTTAGTTTTACCATCTATTAATAGATCATAAACATAAGAAACAAATACTCCAATATCATTCCATAGGCCCGCCTCTTCTCCATCCCAAAATTCGACATGCTTTTCCCAATATTTTTTAACTTCAGGAAAAGATTTAAGAATATACTCCATACAATCTTTTTTTTGTAACATTTTCATCTTCCTTTTAAGGCATCTGTTAAATCTTCTAAAATGTTTTCTGCAGCTGCTCTATCACCAGATCTTGCATTCGGATTTTTCTCTAACCATTTTTCTAATGCTTTTTTATAATTATAACCTTTTTCTATATGTTCTTTATTACCAATTTTACGACCTGTTTTAATTTCATGTCTGATTGCATCAGCCGTACTACCACTACCAATTTTAGCATTAGGTCTATAATTATCATTTACAATGTTCTGTAAATCACTATCAACCACATAAGGCTTGCTCATTTTTTTTCTAAGCTCTTTTTTGTATTCCTCATACTCTGCGTTGTTATTCGACTCATAAACATAATCTCTCCAATCCTGCGTTTGATCAGGGTATTCTAACCTGTTACCTGCAACACCTTCCTGAATAGGAGTAGTAAGAATATAA
>JANQFC010000045.1 GCA_028278035.1 Chlamydiales bacterium | reverse complement strand
AAATTCCAGACTTAAATTTAAAGCATCACCTTTTAACATTTCTTGAGTGAAAAAGCTGTTATGATGATTTTTATTATCATAGTATGACTTTACATAATAGTAAAAATAATTATTTTCGTTTGTATGATCTCTACGGGATGAAAAATCAGACAGCTGCTCATTTATATTAAAATAAACATTTTCTTTTGACCATGCTCTCAGTTTAACAGAAGACTTATCAAGCAATATTTTAATTTCATCTGAAATGTCATAAAAAACCAATTCAACAAAATGGTATCTTTCATTTGGAGGTAGTTTTCGAATTGTATATGTTTTTTTAATATTATTATTTAATTTAAATTTCCCAAAATCTATATCATATCCATGTGTCCATTGTTTTGTACTTTTTACACAACAATCACCTTCATACAGAGAAAGATTATATGGCTTTGAACATGATATCAAAACTATTATTAGGCAAATATTAATGGATACTGTAAAAACTATGTTTTCAACTCGCTTATTTTTCATTTTTAATATACTAATAAAGAATTTTTTATTTTACTATTAACATTTAATACTAATCCATCTATCCTTTTTTTTAATATACAACATTTTTAGAAAAAGTTTAGCTATTGAGTTGAGGTATTGGCTTCATTTTCGCCAGGAGTGTTTGGTGGAGAAGCATATTGTAAATTGTCATTTATATCCATTCTATGCCTTTATCAATCTGGTAGTGCGATTTTAATAAGTGACTTAAATGCTAAGGTATGCTTATTTTGTTTAGATTGCTTCAGTATATGAAATCTACTAAAGTACCAAAAACTTGATTAACTTCAATTTTAAGACTATCACCCTCTTTTTGAAATACAAGCTTACCTGAACTAGCTTCCAGGAAAACAAAGGGCATTTTATTTATCTCAATTAATATTGAACGATAGTTCCCATTTTCCAATTTTAATTCTGTAATCCCTTTTTCAATTGGTAAATGAGAGAAACAAATTAAAACAGTATCGAAATCTTCCATACCTTCATCAGAATACTTATTAATTGAAGAAAAGATTGTAAATTCCAAATCTTTATCCCAACTAAAGAAATCCGTTGAACCCTTAAATTTCCAAAATGGATGGTCATCTGTAAAGGCTAAGAACGGATTAATATCGGATACCGAAAAATAATTGAAATTGAACTCACAAATATCTTGCCCGTTAGGGATATAAAACTCACCTTGGTAATCATTACTTTGACAGCTTAATAACATTAAAAAGAATATCAACAATATTTTTTTCATAAACAATAAATTATTTAGAAACCAACATGGGCTTGTGTTTTAGGAATTTTATTACTCATCATTCTACTACTTATCAAAGTTTTGTCTCAAAGCTTCTGTCACCATATCACTAATAGTCAGGAAACTTTGGAGACCATATTCTCCTATAGGTTCCACTGGTCGGGAGAGTGTAGCTCCATTATCGTCAAAAAAACTCTTAGTTAAGTAATCTTCAAAGCAATGTACAGCCAAAACATCATCATCAGCTAATATACCACTTCCTATTGTCTCAAAATATCCTCTAGACCATGGAAGATTATTGGTAGCCAGAGGGGGAACAAGCAATTCATTCTTATTAAGCTTTGGGATAACTGTTGTTGTTTCAGACCAAGTGTTATAGATATAGATTAGATTAGTGTTTGCAAATCCTCCAATGCTTGCATCTGTTCTTATAACTTTCCCAAATCTATATCTTCCGTTCGGTTCAAGGTTATGTTGAAATACAAATACATCTCCCTTTTTTGGTTTTTTTCTTGGTTTTTTTAATACTTCTAAATTCATAACATCCTTTCCATGAATATTATATCCCTTTTACTCATAGTTGGGCTTCCCAATTGGTTATATTTTTTTCCTCACAATCTGCTTCTTTTTCAAATTCATATTCCTTTAAATAATTTTTAATACTTGCCCCAAATTCAAAGGGCCCAAAGGATTTAAACGGTACCAATTCATAATCTTCCATAATTTTTACCTCTTTTTTACTCTGGGATGTTACCCTATTTATACTGTTTCTCAAAAGTTTTGTCCCATGATTTTTACAAAACTCTTATAGAAACAGTTATGCCGCAACACAGCATAGGACATTATTTTTGAGAAGC
>JANQFC010000028.1 GCA_028278035.1 Chlamydiales bacterium | reverse complement strand
AAAATGATGTTCGCTTTCAGAGTTATTAAAGAAATAAAATTTAAAAATTTGCATATTTGACCAAAATGTTACATTTTGGCAGGTTGTGAGTACAATTGCGCATAGGTACAAATGGTTATGAAAAATCTAAAAGTTGATCTGAAGAGGGCATGCAGAGTCCTTAATTTTAGCAATTTTTATTTTTCCGAAATTCAAAAATTTTCAAATTTTTGAAAAACTGCTGTTTTTTCAGATCTTATGAAATTTTTTTGAATTTTTTATTATGGCTCTTATTCATTTTAAAAAATATTCAGATCCATGGAATCTCAGATCAATTGGTTTAGAAATAAAAATTTTTCCTGTACTTGCGAAATTTTTGGGGCCCGGCTGCACCCGGCCTTGGGACTCTACGGGTTAAAAGTAGGGTCTCCATAGTGCTATCTTAGACTTTCCAATCACCTCTTTTGAAAAAAAGGCACTAGTGTCCAGAATCATTTTTATCAGATGAATTTATATTAATGATACCACTCTCATTTTGATGTATTTTGTTTGGGAGGGTATCGCGCATAAAAATACCTCTAAAATTCGGTATGTTTAAAATATTTGCTAATTGGAGTAATTCGATATTGCTACTCATCTTTTATTAACATATTGGTCGAAACTTTTCATCATAAAATTCACGTAAATTAATAGATTGTATAATTTGTTGGGTTTCTAAAATAGAGTCTTTTTTATTTCCTTTCTGAATATTCTCTATATGCTCTAAAGGACGTAGACGGCTTCGCCGGCGCTCCACGGATTAGACCAATAAAAAGCTTCATATATTTCAGTAGGACCTTCAAATGATGAAACAGGTCGAACGTGGTCTATATCCTAGTATGAACATTGATTAAGCCAATTCATATATTCGGTAAATTGAGATTCAAACCATTTTTCTAAGAAATTTGGAGTGCATCCAATATATTCGTAAGTGTGTGATGTTTTAGGGGTATCTTTAAGGAAGTAGTGAAGAAGATTTAACAGATATCCGTATAGTCTTCTGTCAGGTCTTTTTTGATATCCTCTCCCTCGTTTTCTTATCTCATCCTTATGTTCCTCCCTATATTTCTTACCTTGTTTCTTATCATATACTTTTGTTTCTTCCTTATGTTCATTGTAAAATTTTTTTGTTTGTTCTTTTTTCTCCTCCTTATGATTCTCATAATATTTCTTCGTATTTTCGCTTATTTTTTCTTTATGATTATCCCTATATTTCTTATCGCGTTCTAATATTTTACCCTTATTGGCGTCATAATATTTC
>JANQFC010000012.1 GCA_028278035.1 Chlamydiales bacterium | reverse complement strand
CCTATTAGAAAAAAAGGAAAGAAAACTATTTCAAAAAAATCAAAAAGAAAATCTACTAAACAGAAAAAGAAATTAAAAAATGGAAAATGAATTAGTTTTCTTTCCTTTTTTTGTAATAGGAGTTGTTTGTTTTTTCCTCCGACCTACTATTCTGTTTTTTACCATAGTGAGTTGATGATGTAAATCGGAACCTCTGGAATAAGAAGCCATGAAGTTTATTAATTTCCAATCGAATCTTTCCTTTTTATATGCAGAAGCACGTAGGCCATCCCTTTATTCATTGTTAAAATTCGTCCTAATTCATCACGAAACTCAACTTCTATTTTTTCTACCCAATTAGGTTTGATTTTTTGATAAATTGGTGATTCGAAAGAACGAAAAATAGGTTGTCCCTCTTCGTGATATAATTGAAAAGGAGGAGCTAATATAGGAAGTAATTTATCTTTTAAACATTGATTAGGGGACACGATATCCGAAGTCAAAAAAAACTGGCAATAATTGTAATCAAAATTTGGTTTTAATTCGAAATTTTGCTTTTTGGTTCCTCTGTTTACTAAAGTTTCTTCTTCAGCACCCATCCAAGCCTCTAGTTCATCAGAAAAAGTAACCGAAGTCCCTTTACCGAGTTTCCATGTTAAAGTATTATTGATATCATTAGAAGAAAGTTCAAAATCTTTTTTAGGTAATCCTCCTTCTTTTATCTTTTTCAATACTTCCAGTATATCATTTTTAAGTTCTGTCACACTTTCGTAATGCTTAAAATCTAGATCAAATCTAATCATCTCGCCTCCTCGGTTTCAATTTTGATATTTCGATATCAAGGTACATTTATATAATGTGGAGAAAGGTAACTATTCAAAACAGCAATTTTGTATTCTCCATCTAATTGCAGAGGAGTAGGCAAAGTGACCGAACACGTAACTTTGTTGAAGTATTCGGGAACTCTCCAATAAGCGTGTAAATACATGATTAAGAATAAATAAATTTTTACCAAAAATGAGTATTTATTTATAATATTTTATTTTGAAGAATTCTCTTCAACTTTCACCATTTCTTCAGCATACATAGAACCAGATATAGGAACATTATCTTTAATAGATTTAATCTTATACATAGGTGGTGACCTGGTTAAAATCACATCAGTTATCTCAAAAATTTCTTTAGTATAGTTTTGTCTAAACCCTTTTTGAAAAGGAGATCGTAATTTTGATAATCTAACTTTATCACCTTTTTTGTAAATAGGTTTCATAACTTTCGAATTATGATCCAGATACAATCTAGCGAAAACCACATCTTGATTTTCTATACTGACATCTACCAGTCGTAATTTGTGAGATGAGTGTACTGTATGATTAAGACCATCCACAATTTTCTGCAAATCTTCTTCGAATTCACCTCTTTTAGGATTTTTGGTAAAGTGTTTATAAATTTTATTTTTCAAAGTTCTAATAGCTCTTTCGGCGTGAGCAGCTTTAACGATAGTGCCGGCTCCGTAATGATGAACATCGAATTCTTTTAATACTTTGTCCACATCTTTATTAAAAAATTCAGCTCCGTAATCAGTTTGAAAATAAACAGGTCTAACTGCAGAAAAAATTTCTCTCAAAGCCTCGGCGGTTTCTGGACCTTTCTTACTAGATAAGGCTTTAACGTAAAGCATTTTAGTAAAAGTATCCACGCAAACCAATAACCAAGGTTTATTAGAAGTTCTCCATCGAAAATCGGGTAAAATAGCCATATCTCCTTCTAATAACCAATTAGGTCCCCAAGATATAATCTTACTTCTTTTTACGCTTTTTTTAACTGGAAAATGTAAAGTATAAACATCCTGAGCATTCAACCATTTAATGATTTCTCTTCTCGTATAAGGTAATTTTCTCATTTTTGCAGCTCGGTACAATTTATTAATACCAGCGTAAGCTGATTCATTTTCCAAATTATAATACAAATCAGATAAATCTTCATCCATTTGAGGATCCATTTTGTAAAAATGGAAATGATCTTTTAAATCTCTCTAAAACTTCCACTTTTACTATTTCAGCTTCGATATTTGAATCAAATTTAATTTCTTTAACAGAAATAATTAAATCATAAAATAAGTAAAATGTTTCTTCATCCACCAAAGATGATTCTTCTTTAAAACATTTACAAAGCTCTATATATATATGATCCACTTTGAAGGAAAAAGAAAAATATTGACGAAGTAATCCTAAAGGAAGTAAAACTGGAACATAAGTATTTATATAGGGAATCTCCTTCGAAAGATCGTGTTGATGTTTGGATTTGTTTACTACTAAACCACATACGGGACAATAAGAATGAATCCTCATATGACGAGATATGCTAAAAAGTATTAAATAAAAATAAATTTAATTTTTCAAAAATCACGGAGAAAACTTACTTGCTTTTAGAACATTCCTTACCACAAAGAGAACAAAATGTAGTAGTTCCTTTCCATCCCATGATGAAGACTGACTAAAGTGAGATTTCCGAGAGCTTTTATAGCCTTTGGAACCAGTCTCTAGTCACGTGATATAAATTAATTACATCACTTCTGGATAAAATAGTACTGTTCGCGAATCCTCCAGAAATATAATTATCGTAACTAATACACAATGTCATCTTATCATAAATATTTACATAGTATCTACATATGATACTATTTGGTTCTTCGTGAATGCGTTGCTTTTCAAATTCAGA
Source organism: Chlamydiales bacterium (assembly GCA_028278035.1). GTDB lineage: Bacteria > Chlamydiota > Chlamydiia > Chlamydiales > SM23-39 > JANQFC01. The sequence continues at coordinate 628 of JANQFC010000012.1, read as the reverse complement.
ACAAGGTTCTCCCGAGGTTAAACATTCATCCAAAAAAGTAAAAATCTTTTGTAAATCTTGGTAGTTATAAAATAATTTAGATTGTCCAGAAGAAATATCATATATAGTAATATTATCTTCTTTCTTTCGAGAACCCAAACAATAAACTGTATAATGTTTGGAAGAATATAGTTTTATATTTCTCAAACATCTGGAATTAAAATCTAAATTCTCTCGACAAACACATTCGTAACCAGAAAACAAGGTGGGTATAGACAGCTCGGTTTCCACCTTGGGAGGTACGCTCGATTGTTTGGGAGGCATACTCGATCCATTGGGAAGAAATAATAAAAGTGTGAAAAATAAAATAAAAACCATCATTATTGGTATCAAGGTTAACACCAAAAATCTTTTATTATAAAACTCCATATCTACTTATGAATATTTTCTATTTTTTGTTATCGTTAAGATTAGGGGTTTTATATATATGTATATATAAATAAAATTGATGATTTTCTTCTTTTTAAGTGATGAAATATAAATTACAACTTTTTGTAAATTAAATAAAAAAATTGAGTCCTCTGGGTTCTCTTAATTCATTCGAGGGATGAATAACCTTATCGTATATATATGGTCGATAGATTTAAAC
>JANQFC010000077.1 GCA_028278035.1 Chlamydiales bacterium | reverse complement strand
TTTATAAAGAGAATAACATTGTCTTAATATTTTTTTTGATTTTCTTAAACTATATTCTTTTCGGTTAAGCATTATTTTTACCCTAAAATTATATGATATTATAATAAAAAATTAATAAAATTAACAATTAAAAGATTGTTGTGGAAAATTTGTCCATAAGTCGGAGGTTTTTAAAGAAAATATTAAAAAGGTTTTCAATAACTAATTCTTTTAAAGATTTATTAAAGAATGTTTATAGGGTTAATAATCAATGTCTTGTGAAAAAAAAGACAGAGGGTTGATTTTTTTAGGATATTGTTTTTTAATCATTTATGAATTTGTTGTTGATAACTTAATGAAAATAAATAGATTCGAAGAAAATTAAAGAATTTTAAAGATTAATGATTTTCAGATTTCCATAATGTTATTTCATTAGATTCGACATAAATATTGGTATGACCTTGAGGATTAATTACCCATTTATATTTATGGTTGTTTTCTAAAATGTTGTTTAAAGTTTCTTTGGGAATTTCTAAGTTAATAATGTCTTTTTCTTTTTTGAAGTTAAATGGAATAGAATGGATTATTTTTTTTTCTTTTGTTAAGTCTAAGGCAAAAAGATTAAAATCTTTGAAAGTTGATTTTTTTAAAGTTATAAAAATATTGCCATTATTTTCAGTAATTGTTTGAACTATTGGAGGTCTTTTAGGTAAAAATTGTTTTGGTGATTTTAGATTTTTTCCGGAATCAACGGCCTTTAACATAATTGTCAAATGATTGGAGCTTGCTTGAATCCAATATGGAAAAGCAAAATTATCATTTTCGTTAAAATATAATTCTAAAGTGTTATTGGAAAATTCAGTCGAATCTTTTGGCCATTTTGCTTTATAGACTTCAATTGTTTTTTTTTCAATTATTTTAGAATCAATTGTCATTGGAGGGTTCCATATAGCTCTTGTATCCATTTCTCCAGGAAGAGGGCGGGGTCCTATTTTTTTTCGATCTCTTTTATTTATTTTTTTTATAGGTAGAGAAAATAATTTACATAAATATGCATCGTCTTTAGATAATGTTAACCAAGCTCTTTTTGAAAAAGAAAAAACCTCTATAATTTCATAAGTATTTAAATCTATCTCATACATAAGCCACGAGCTGTGATCTGGGGCATTATCTTCAATCCATTTTCTAAAAGATGGATATTTATATTTATCTTTTAAAATAGAGACTTCTTCGAATGTAATACTATTTTCATTAATATCGTTGATTGACAAAAGAGTATAAACGTTATTTTTTTCAGTTACGATAAAATCACCCTTATTGGCTTTTAAAATTTTATCTTTAAAGGTTATATTGCAAAAACCGTAAGAAGACATTAAAAAAAATAATACTAATAAAAATCTTTTCATAGTTTGTTTGTAATTTTGCTGTTATTTTAATTGGTATTTTTTTACTAATCTATAAAAAAATCTCGACATTTATTAAATATTTAATACTTTAAAGATAAGAGGGAAGATAATATTTAAGAGGTAAACTATGAGGAAAATCAACATGAATAGGGCTTTTTTTCTTACAATGGGAATGTTTGTTTTGGTCTTCGGAATTTTTGGGATTAGTAAAACTTTTTCTAATAATACAAAATCTCAGGCCAATATCTATCAATCTCAAGAAATAAAGGATATTGATAGCAAAATAACAGAATTAGAAGAAATGAAAAGAGGATATGAAGCAAGAGCTATTAAACATAAAAATCAAGCTCAAAGACTTCAATTTGTAAACGGAGAACTTCAGACTGCAAAAAGACATTGGCAGCTAGCGGAAGAAAATACAAGAATAGCAACTAGAATTCAGCATCAAATTGATGATCTAAAGGTTCAAAGACAGGATCTTATTAGCAAATACCACAAACGTATTAGCTATTATAGCTAGCCCCAGTTAATGCATCTTTCCAGCCAGCTCTTTTGTTAGGAGAAATCTGGATGGATTGAGTTAAGGGTCTTCGTCCAATATTTTGTGTTGAAACAGGCTGTATTTTAGCTGATATTCCGCTTGCAAGGCTAGTATCTGGATAGTGATCTAAAAATAATTGGGCTACTTTTTTGCCCAATGATAATTTCCAGCTGCCCCAAGTAATTGTATTTAATACTGAATACAATAATTTAGAAAATATATTAATGTTTATATGCTGAATCCATTGTGAAATATTAGCTGTTATATTACTAACACCGTATAAAGCGTCAATTTTTGCAGCTGTATTTGATGATTTGTTTTTTTCTATTCTTATTAAGTTTTCAGCTTGAAATCTAAGAGTATTGATTTTATTAATATCCATAATTATTTTTTACCTCTTATTATTAATGTGATTATTACTAAGCAATTTTAATTATAGCAATAAATGATTAATTTGTAAATATTAACTAATTTGTTAACTGCTTGTAATTAAATATTTAAGTTGGTTTATTAATTCTTTTTTCAAGATGTTAGTTATAGATATAATTTTTATTTTAATAAGATCTTTTTGAATATTAATAATTTGATTTTTTGAGGATCTGGATATGATTTTTACTTTTATAATAAGCATAAATTCTACTTGTCGATTATTGCACTGAAAGTTATCATTAGTTAAATTTTTAAACTTGAAAGATGTATAATATTTTTTTTAATCGGCATATTTATATTTTCCATTGTAGCTCATATGAGAGCTAAAATCTTTTGTTTTTTTTTATCTTATATGAAATATTTTAATTAAATGGAGAGTAAGTAATGTCACATAAGTTCAAATTTATCAATTTAATAAGCGGATCGCTGCTGATCGCAGGTACTACTATCGGAGCTGGAATGCTGGCTATTCCATTAGTTACTGCTACAGCAGGATTTGTGCCTGCTATAGTTATTACATTTTTAGTATGGCTTTTTATGTTATTTACAGGTCTTTTATTTTTGGAAGCAACCTTGTGGATGCATAAAAATGCAAATGTACTTTCTATGTCTGAAAGATTTTTAAAGAAGAAGGGTAAAATATTTGCAGGAGGAACTTTTGTTTTTTTATATTATTCTTTAATGGTCGCATATTTTGCTGCTGGAGCTCCGATATTTGCTAGCTTTTTTGAAGCTATATTTCAAATAAAAATAACAGGTTTTTCTGTTTATTTGATGTTTGGTCTTTTTTTTGGGGTTATAGTAGGAATTGGTATTAAATTTATAGATAGAGTGAATTATATATTAATGACAGCTTTAGTGGTTTCATATGCTGCATTAATAGGAGCGGGTTCTAAAAGTGTTGAAGTAGAAAGATTATTTGATCAGAACTGGTCTACTATTTTTTTAGCAGCACCGATTTTATTTAGTGCTTTTGGATTTCATAATGTGATTCCTTCTTTAACTTTTCACTTTAAAGAGAATGCCAGATTAATGAGATATGCAATCTTTTGGGGAACTTTAATTCCTTTTATTATTTATGTTATTTGGCAATGGCTTATAATAGGTGCTATTCCTATAAATATAGTTGAGGAAGCTCTATCCAAAGGACAGCCAATCACCGAAGCTCTACAGTCTTTTACAAAAATTGGTTGGGTTAATGCTTCTGCTAGGATTTTTAGTATTTTTGCTATAATAACCTCGATGTTAGGAGTATCTTTTTCTGTAGTGGACTTTTTAGGGGATGGATTGAAAATGAAAAGATATGGAAAAGATAGGTTCTTTTTATGTCTTTTAACTTTTGTGCCTCCTTTTATATTAACAACATTAGATCCTTCAATATTTGTTTTGGCGATTGGTATAGCCGGCGGATTTGGAGAAGCTTTTTTAAACGGAATTTTGCCGGCTTTGTTGGTTTGGAAAGGAAGATATAAAAATAAGCTGGAGTCAAAATACTCCCTATTCGGCGGTAGGGCAATGTTGAGTATTTTACTTTTAATTAGTGTGGTTGTTATTGGTTTAGAAATAGCTTATATCATAAATAAATATTTTTAATGATATTAAAAATTATTTTAAAAGTTGTTTGTTTTATTTTTTTAAAATATATTCTCAGTAATTTATTCTAATAGGCTTTTTATGAAGATTACGAATACTGTTTTATTAAGAGAAAAAGCAATCGATTTTTTGAAAAATCAAAAGCAAATATGTGTAGAAAATCTAAAAATTGTGGCAGAAAAAATTCAAAAGTATTTTGTGCAATATCACTCCGAAGTTTTTTTTGCTGCAACATTATTATTATCTTATTATTTGGCTCCTGCTAAAGCATTAAAATATTTAGCCTATTGGGGATATTCATTGAAAAGTTCTTTTGTGCAGGGAACTGCATTGGCAGGTGTATCTCTTGCATTAGCTAATATTTTCGAGTTAAAGGCAATTACAAAAGCTGCCAATACTAGAATAAATTATCTTTTGGGAGTTGTTAATGTATGTAGCTCTTATATCAATCCAACAGAAGCATTAGTTATAAACATTATGATAATGGGAGCTGTATTTGCAAAAGATGTATACAGAAATGTATTTAGCTTTAAAGATAAAAAAGCTTTTATTTTGATGCCGCGACAAATAGATATTCATTAAAATATTGTAAATTGAATAATTTTTTGCTAATATCGATGCAATCATTTTAATGTTTACACTATTTATATAAATGCTAAAAAAAATATCTATATTTTTATTGTTATTTTCAATGGGATGTTCTTTACAGAAAAGAGCATATAATAGAGTTGAAAAAGATAGTATTGTTACATATGAAAAATGGCAAAATAATTGTCAGAAAATGTCTGAATATGATGATTTTTTATCTTTAAATAAAGCAGTAGATACCGCTTTTGAATATAATAAAAAGTTTTTAGCTTCTCAAGAACAGCAACAGTTGGCAAGGGGCAAGGTTTTAGAATCGGTATCTAGATTTTTGCCTAATATTTCAGCTATTGGTGCATATACTTATTTGGATCAACAACCGAAAGTCGGAAGACCTGGCAATGAAGTGTTGGTAGGAAATCAAAATAATTATTCATTAACTTTAAGAGGTCAGCAGGCAATTTTCCATGGCGGTGCAATTGTAGCTGGATATAAGGCTTCTACATTTTTTTCATATTTGGCAGATGAAAATATTAATGCTCATTACCAAAGGTTGTATTTTGATGTTTCAAAAGCCTATTTTGATGTTTTATTAGCTTATAAGTTTTTAGATGTTCAGATGCAGGCTGTAGAATCTGCTATGAATCATTTAAAAGAAGTTAAATTGAAATTTCAAGAAGGATTAGCTTCAAATTATGATGTTTTAAGAGCAGAAGTTGAAGTTACAAATTTCGATGCTGGAGTTATCAAACAAAAAAATCGAATATCTTTGACCAGAACAACTTTATTAAAGTTATTGGGACTTACTTGTGATTATGAGTTTGACTTAGATAATTTGCTGGAATATAAAGGGATGGGAATTGATTTTAATAATGCAGTTGAAACAGCTTATTTGAACAGGCCTGATCTGAAAGCCAAAAATTTTGAAGTGGATATTAATAATCAAATGGTGAACATAGCGAGAAGTGAATATTTTCCTCAAATTAATGCAATAGTTGATCAAAGATGGGGCAGGCCGGATCCTCATTTAACAACATTAGATAAATGGGGAAGAGATTGGAATATTAGGATTGCTTTAAATTGGGATATTTTTGAGTTTGGCAGAAGAAGAGGAAAGGTTAAACAAGAAAAAGCTAATTTAGATCAGCAAAAATATCTATTAAAAGATATCAAAGAAAATGTGGTTTTGGAAGTGCAGCAGGCCTTATATGATTTAAGAGATGCTGATGAATTTGTTAAATCTCAAAAATTGGATTTGGATAGAGCCAAAAAAGCATTAGACCTTGCAAAAATTGGTTATAAAGAAGGGATAAAAACAGAAGTAGATGTGACTGATGCTATTACAGCTATGACTAGATCTCAAAGTTTGTACTATCAAGCATTATATCAGCATAATTTAGCAAAAATAGCCTTGAAACTGGCTATGGGTGTTCTTAAAAAGGAGATATAAGATGAAAAAAATAATATTTATAATAATTACAATATTTTTGTCGTTAAATTTAGTATCTTGTAAGAAAAAAAATAAAATTAAAAAATCTCCTATAAAAGTTAAAACGGAAGTATTAAAAAAACAAAACTTTGAAAAAAAAATACATTTATCTTCAGAAATTCAAGCTTTATATTCCGTGGATATTTATCCTAAAATAGCTGCAAAAATTATTTATCAGTTAGAAGATGGTAATGAAGCATTTGAAAATACAGTTTTAAAAAAAGATCAAGTATTTGCTGTTTTAGAAAATGATGATTTAAAAATAGGGTTAGATCAGGCTAAAGCGAATGTGAAAATGGCCTTGGCTAATATGAAAATGGCTAAAATTGCATTAATTGATGCTCAAAAAGATAAAAAGAGACAGGCTAATTTGTATAAAGAAGGTGCTGTTTTTGAAAAACAAAAAGAGTTAGCAGATTCAAATTATGACAGGGCTAAGGCCCAGTATATTTTAGCGCAGGCTAGATTAGAAGAAGCTAAAGCTTTTGAGAAAAAAGCTAATAATCTTTTGAAGGATTCCTATATTAAATCTCCTATAGATGGGATATTAGCAAAAAAATATATTAGTCAATACTGTCAGGCTATTCCTAATATGGCTATTGCAAACGTTGTTAATTTGGATGAACTTAAAATATTGCTTGGAGTTCCTGAAAAATTAATTACTCATATTGAAAATTCACCTATCCATGTTGAAGTGGAAGTTGATTCCATAAAAAATAAAAAATTTACATTTGAGGTATTTAAAATTCATCCTATTTTAGATCCGACAACTAGAATGGCTACAATAGAGATGAGAATGAAAAACAATAATGAATTAAAACCAGGAATGTATGCTAATGTTACTCTTAACTTTTCTAAAAAAGACAAAGCTATAAAAGTTCCTTTTTCCAGTTTGATTTATCATGACGGAAGTTATAGGGCATATGTTAATAAAGCTGGTAAAGCCCATTTGAAGAAAGTAATAGTTGGAGATAGGTCTCAAGAATATATTGAGGTAGTAGAAGGCTTGGATGAAGGCGATGAATTAATTATTGTAGGTCAAAATAAATTAACTGATAAAATTGACATTATGCCGGTATATGAAAATGAGGCGACTATAAGATGAAAATCACTAAATTTGCTGTTGTTAAGCCTGTTGCTACTTTAATGCTTTTTATTACTTTGTTTATTATTGGAATTGTATCTTTTGCTAAGCTTCCTATTGATTTTATGCCAAAAATTGAACCTCCTGTAATTAGTGTTTTAACTTTTTGGTCAGGAAGTAGTACAGAAGATGTTGAGAACAAGGTTACTAAAGTTATCGAAAATGATTTAAGCATTATTAATAATATTAAAGAAATTAAATCTACTACAAAAGAAGGGCTTTCTATTGTTAATTGTGTTTTTGATCAGGATACTGATTTGAATGAAGCCGCTAATGATATAAGAGATGGTTTGGAATTCGCAAAAGCATATATGCCTGAAGATGTTGCTGATCCAATATTATTTAAATTCAATACAGCAATGATGCCTATTGTCTTTTATGGAATTACAGCAAAAGAAAGCTGGGAAAATCTCTATGACATTGCTGATGATGAGCTGGCAAGACCTCTAAAAAGATTAGCTGGTGTGGGCGCTGTTCAGGTAATAGGAGGTATGCAAAGACAAATTAATATTAAATTGGATAGAGAAAAACTGGCATCTTATGATTTATCTGTTTTTGATATTGAAAAAGCTTTGCAAACGCAAAATATTTCTTTGCCTGTGGGACTTATGAATATTTCGGAGATCGAATATTTAATAAGGATTCCATCGGAATATCAAACCCAGGAAGAAATTGAGAATGTAGTTGTTAAAAAAGGCAATAATAACATTGTCAGATTGTCAGATGTGGCTTTTGTTGAAGATAGTTTTAAAGAACAAAAATATAATGTTAAAATTGATGGAAGAGACGGTATTATGCTTATGGTTCAAAAAAGAGCTGAAGCCAATACTGCAAAAGTAGCTTCTTTAGTCCATGAAGAAATGAAGATGTTAAAAAACAAGCTGCCTATTGATGTTAAAGCCAAACCTATTATGGATTCTTCGGAATTTATTCATTTAGCAGTAAGTAATTTAAGAACTACAGCTTTTTGGGCTATATTTTTTGTAGGACTTATTACATATTTCTTTTTTAGAAGTATAAAACTGTCATCTATTATTATTTTGACAATACCTTTTTCTGTGATTATTGCATTTATATTTATGTATTCTCAAGATTGGACAATAAATGTAATGAGTCTGGCCGCTATTACTATTGCTATTGGAATGGTAGTAGATAACTCGGTCGTAGTTTTGGACAATGTTGCTGTTCACATAAAAAATAAACAGGATATTAAAAATGCTTCTATTAATGCAGCTAAAGAAGTTGGGCTTGCAATAGGAGCCAGTACATTAACTACCGTAGTTGTTTTTCTTCCTCTTTTGTTTGTAAAAGGCATAGTGGGTACTATGTTTAAACAACTGGGAGGAGTAGTGACTATTACATTATTAGCTTCATTATTGTGTGCTTTGATGCTAGCTCCTATGCTCTTGGTGTTTTTCATTAAGAAAAAATCTGAAATAACAACTAAAAAGCAGAAATTTTTCAAAAAAGTAGAAGATTATTATTTGCATATTTTGAGTTATGCTTTACATAACAGAAAAAAAATAATATTTTCTGCAGTATCGCTTTTCATAGTTTCTTTGTTTTTATTCCCTTTTATCGGCTCTGAATTTATGCCGAAAGAAGATTCCGGAGATATTATTGTAAATGTACAGCTTCCTATTGGAACATGCGTTGAGACAACAACCAAATTATGTCATGAAATAGAACAAGAGGCTACAAAAATCATAGGAGAAAAATACATTTTACATTCTTATTTTAGATGTGGGGCACAGGATTCTGGAATTGGAGTTGCTTTTAATAGAAAAGAAGGAGCTCATATAGGAGAAATAGGGTTTAAGCTTGTAAAACAAAAGTATAGAAAATTTGCAACACAAGATGTAGCGAGTAAAATATCTGATAAATTAAAGACTTATGATAATATTAAAAAACTTGAAATTGATGCTTCTAATCCCATGTCTAAACATATGTTTGGTGAAAGCAAACAGATATCTATTGAGATTTTAGGTTATGATTTATTAGAAACAGAAAAAATAGCGAAAAAAGTAAAAGATTTATCTCAAACTGTAGAAGGAGCTAAAGATGTTATTATCACAAGAGATATGGGTAAGCCCGAATTAATAGTAAAAGTTGATAGGCAAAAAGCTGCAACATTTGGCTTAGATGTTGCAACTGTTGCAACCACTCTCAGAACTTTATATCATGGAAAAAAAACAACTAATTTTCATGACAAAACAAATGATTTTGATATTTTTATGAGATTAGATTCTAATCAAAGAAAATCTTTGGATGATATTTTATATTCGGAAATTAAAACTCCTTATTCTAAAAGTGTTTATTTATACAATATAGCAAATATAGAAGAAAGACTGGGGCCTGTTGAAATCGAAAGGATGAATCAGCAAAGAGTAATAAAAGTTGAAATGGACACATATAAAAAATCCCAAGGAGAAGTGGTCAAACAAATACAAAATAAGATAAATAAAAATGTCGTATTGCCAAAAGATGTTACAATTAATTTTGGAGGACTTTCTAAAGAAAAAGTAAAAGCATTTCAAAATTTAATGCTTATGTTCTTATTCGGCATTTTATTAGTTTATATGGTCATGGCTGCTCAATTCGAATCTTTAAAGCACCCATTTATTATTATGTTTTCAGTGCCTTTTGCTTTAGTAGGAGTGTTTTTTGCTTTATTTATTTCTAATACTTCTTTAAGTGCCATTTCTTTTATTGGTATTGTTATGTTAGTTGGTATTGTTGTTAACAATGCTATTGTATTAATAGATTATATAAACAAGTTGAGAGAAAAAAATAAGGACTTGAAAACAGCTATTGTAAAAGCATGTCAGGCTAGATTAAGACCAGTTGTAATCACTACATTAACTACAGTATTCGGAATGTTTGCTTTGGTTATATCTACTGGGGAAGGGTCTGAAGTTTGGAGACCTCTTGGCATTTCTGTTATGGGTGGATTAATAGCTTCTACTATTGTCACTTTGGTATTTATTCCAACTCTTTATTATATTTTTGAGAACAAAAAAGCAAAAAAAGTTTAATACGATAATTGGAAAAAAATATCTTTAATGGTTTGACAATAATTTGTGTGTTGGACAATGCGACTAGTCTTGACTATAGGGAATTTCATTATTGGTTTAAGAGTTAAATTTATTAAAGTAGATATATCATATAAGCTTTTTAAAAAGATTGTGTTTATTTCGAATATTGTTGTTGTAGATAATTTAAAACACCTCATACGTTGGTGTTTGGCTTGGAAAAATTCATCCAATATTAAAACTCTAGCTTGATTGGCATATTCTTTTAATATTTCATCTTCGGTAGTAACTTCAGTAGATACAGATCTATATGTTTTTAATATACTCATAATACATACATTTTAGGATAAATTATTACAAATTTTAAAATTTTTTATATTATAAAACAAGCCTAAATATTATTTTCCGCAATGCGTGTATTCGCAGGCATTTATTGTTTTGGAAGATTTCTTTTTCGTAAATTCAATATTGATCCTATAGGCTGAATAAAGCTTATGATTTTGCCCACCTTGTTGAATAAACCTTTCTCTATTGAATCCTTTTTCTATAATTTCTTCTTGATATAGATTTTGAGGAAAGTCGTAGCTTGATGGCCAGTTTTCTTTTCCTTTCATTATTTCTACCTGATCTTCTTTGATTACATAAAAATATTTATATCCATTATCTACAGTTATTTCAGAAGCTCTTTCATAGGCTTTTTCTTTTGCTTCATTTTCTGAAATGCCATCTTGTATCACTACGATTGAATGTTCCTGGTTGTTAATAGGAAAATCAAAGACTCTTTTTCCTGAATAATTTTTTTGAGAATATCCTTGAGAACAGGCAAAGACAAAAATTGCGCTAGTTAATGATAACAATTTGTTTATCATGAGTATTTTCCTTTTTATTGCCTTTCTAATTATTATAATTGCATTTTTGTAATAAATTTAAAATAAATATTTACCTTTAATTATAAAATTAATTTAATAAAAAACGTAACATGTTTGTAATTAATCACTTATTCTGAAGGTAAATTTAGATATGAAAGTAAGACGCTGATAAAGAATAGTTTATGTATTTTTAAGTTAATAGTTGAAAATCATAATTAGCTGATCTATATAAAGGTATTAGGAGAAATATATGATCATTGAAAGAAATTGGAAATTTTATCTGGGTATAGGGCTATTTATTTATAGCTGGCTTCCTTTTATAATAGTATTAATTCTGCCGTTTTTACCACTGTCTGCCTTTACTATAACTACTTTAGCTGCGGGTTTTTTAATATCTGCAGAACTGTCCTTTATAGCAAGTGCGGCTATCTTGGGAAAACCTTTTGTTGTATGGCTTAAACATAAGATTAAGTTATTAATTTTTAAGAAAAAAAAGCCGAAAAAATTTATTAAACATATATCTAAGAAAAGACATATTATCGGTATTAGTTTACTTATTTTAAGCGCTCTTCCTTATTATATTACTGAATTGGCTTTGATTTTTGGGTATACAAAGCATCATGGACCCTATTTGCTGATTGCTATAATGATATTGGGAGATATTATGTTAATTGCTTCTTTATTGATTTTAGGGGCTGAATTTTGGGCGAGACTTAAACTGTTATTTCAGTGGCCGGGCAATAAAAAAGCTACTCAATCTAAGACTAAGTAGCTTTATATAAATATTAATATTTTAATTATTTACATCCGCAAACAGGACAGACTTTCTTAGTTTTTCTTCTTTTTATTTTTCTTTTTGCTGTTTTTTTAGCAACTTTTCTTCTAGTTGTTTTTCTTTTAGTTTTAGTTTTTCTTTTAACTGCCATTTTCTCCTCCTTGAATATTAGGCCTTCTAATTATTGTGCTATAGCTTGATCAGTTTAATTTTGCAATAATTTTTAAAAAGTTTTTATTCAATATCGCCGTTCCATTCAATATCATGTAAGAACATGGAAGAAAAATTCATTTTCATGTAAAGGCTTTTAAAATAATAGTAAATAAATAAAAAGGGCTGAAAAATAAAGGGTTTTAAATCTTTTTTATGAAAAATAATATCTTGGGTTTTGAATAAATTAATAAAAAAGTCTTTTATTGCAAAAGATCGCCAGCCATATATTACCATAGCGCAGCCAAGCTGTCTTTTTGTATGGGACAATGGTTTGACTAAAGAGACATTATTTTCTAAAAAAGCATCTACTAATTGATCGTTAGAATATAAAAGATGAATCCCGCTTGTAGCTCTTGGATTGCATTCTATTGGATAAATTGTTCCATTTGTAGTTTCTATAAAGTCAAAGGCAAATTGTCCTGAAAAATTTTGTGTTTTTGCAAAATGTTCAATCCAATCGAATATATTTTTATTTTCAGTTTCTTCAAAGGTTATACAAGAATTTCCTTCTACTGTAAAAGATACAGGATAAAGAGCATGAGCCGTTATTTTTCCATTTTTGCAAATAGAATAACTGCAGTATTTTTTTCCTTTGATTATTTCCTGTGCTATATAGGGATTATTTTGATTGAATTTAAGGTTATTTAGTTCTTCAATTGAATTTATGGTTTTTACACTTTGAGAGGCTCTGGAATAGCAAGTTTTAATAATAATAGGATATATAAGAGGGAGATTTTCGATGTCTTTTTGAGAGTTTAGCAAATAAGTTTTAGGATGAGTGATATTAAGCTGTTTAAGCTTTTCCATAAATTTATATTTATGGTGTAGTTCATCTAAAATTTCAAAAGAGGGGCAAAATATTTTACAGTGTGCTGGAAATTCTTCAAGGTGTCTTGAAATATATAATATTTCTTCATATAAAGGCAGTAATAAATCAATGCTATCTTGTTTTATGATTTTTATAAGTGATTTTATGTATTTATCTTCATGAAATCTAGGAGAGGGTAAGTGATATTTTTTTTCATATGTATTGGATAGTGAACTAATATGAAATTTATGAGATTCTGCTAAAAAAATTTTATGTTTTTGTTTTTTAAAAAGCCTTAAAAGATCTAGACAGATGAAAGTTCTGCCGCCTGTTATTAAAATATTCTTCATTATTATTATGTTATTATCATGTGTGTCTAATTTCTATTTATATTAATAATTTAATTAAAACAAGTTATTTGTCTAAATTAATAAATATCTAAAGATAGTAGTCTTTTAAGGTGTAAAATTTGATGGTCAGTGTTTGAATATTTGAGATTGTGAAAAACATTCAAATTCTTTTATAAAAAGTCAGTTTTATGGAAGTTATGAAAAAAACACAACTGTAGGAGGTAATCCAGCCAAAATTATAAAAATGCGTTTTGAGGACAAGACGATTGAAATTCTTTTGAAAATTAAGTGATGGAATTGGTCTAAAGAAAAAATAACTGAAAATATAGAATCTATTGTAAGTTGTTATTTAGATACATTAAAATCATTGTAGCTTTTTATTTATTGATTTCAATGCATTTAGAAGGATAATTTTCAGATAAAATATCCGGCAGATATTTAGGCATTACAGTAGGATAAATTTTTTCATTACAATTTAAAATCTCCTCAAAAGTAAACCAGCGAAGCTTTTGTATAGCTTTTTGTTCCCATTCAGTCGGATTTTTTAGTTCAACTTTTTTTTTATTTGTTTTAACAACAATAAAAGTTTGATCTAGATGAGTTAATGTTCCATTTAAAATAAGATCATATTCGTAATGCCAAACTATAGGTCCTAGTTCTATATGATTTTGAGAAAGTCCTGTTTCTTCATGAATTTCTCTGACAGCAGCTTGTTCAAAAGATTCTTCTTTTTCTATTTGTCCGCCTACTAAAAACCAAAATGGGCCACTATATAAGCTCTCTTTAGATCTTGTAGTGGGATCGTCTGCCTGCATTAAAAGAAGCTCTTTTTGAGCGTTTATGAGCAAAACTTTGACGCTTTGTCTAATTGGGAGATTCATATTTTGCCTAGTATTAAAAATTAAAGTTTGCACAGTCAAATTAGCTAAGTGATACATTATATCAAATAAACCAATAGAAATACTAATGAGGCATATTCTATATTATTTTGAATTTAATTACTTTTCATTTTTTTTGTTTTCATGGTTATTTTTGATAATTCCATCTTCTATTTCAACTATTCTGTCAGCATAATTTAAAATTCTTGGATCATGAGTAACAACAACTAAAGTAGATTGATTCTCTTTTTGTAAATCTTTTAAAATTAACATTACTTTTGAGCCGGTTTCTGTATCTAAATAACTAGTCGGTTCATCACATAAAATAATTTTTGGTTTGTGAATACATCCTCTAGCTATTGACACTCTTTGTTGTTCTCCACCAGATAATTCTTTAGGATATTTGGTAAGCTTATCTTGCAATCCTAATTTACTCAGTATTTCTTCTGCTCTTTTAAGAGAATCTTCTCTTGTAATGTTATGAATTAGAAGGGGAATAGCGACATTTTCTACTGTTGTTAATGTAGGAATAAGGTTAAAAGATTGAAATACAAAACCGATGTTTTTACCTCGGAAAATTGTTTTTTCTTGATAAGAAAGCTGGTTAATATTTTTATTTAAAATAGAACAGTCTCCTGAGTCAAATTTTAAAATTGTTGCAATTACAGATAATAATGTTGTTTTACCTGATCCGGAAGGACCCATTAACATAAGGAGTTCACTTTGTTTGACTTTGAGATTGATATCTCTTAAAGCTTCGACTTTGGTACTGCCTTTTCCATATGTTTTTTTTATTTTTGAACAAATTATGCTGTATTCTTCCATATTATGTTTTAAACACTATTGCGGGTTCAACAGTAAATATTTTTCTTAAACTCAATAATGTAGATATCAAACAGATTATAATAATAGCTAAAAGGCTAAATAAAAAAAGCTCCCAAGGTAATTTGAAAGATAAATCAGAATTTCTTGTTAAAAAGCCAAATAAAGCTGCTGCTCCAGTTCCTAAACTCCAGCCTATAAATCCTACCCAAGCGACTTGTAAAAAAGTCATTTTTATAAGTAATTTATTTTCAGCCCCCATTGCTTTAAATACACCTAGATAACGCAGGTTATCTAATATAAAATTATAAAAAGTTTGTCCTGCTATTGCAGCTCCAATTATAAGACCTAATAATACGGCTATTCCAAAATTAAGGGGAATTCCTGTATATTTAATGTAATAATTTTCGGTTAATTTTTCGAATTCTCTATTAGTATAAGCTGCAAGGTTTGTACTATTTTCTATTTTTCTACATAATTTTTGTTTGTTAATATTTTTTTCTGCCTTAACTAAGATAAATGAAAGTAATTTTCTTTCAAAAGGAGCATAAGAAAGAGCTCTATTATATGTTGTATAAATAACTGGTTGAGATTGAAAAGTTCTTTGTATTTTGCAAATGCCAACTACTTTAGCCCTATGATCATTTAATTCAATAATATCTCCCATTGTCAAAGGTATTGTTTCATTGTTTTTTTTCAATGCAAGTTTGTTTTTTGATCCTATATCATTTACAATTATTCCGTCCGTCATTCTAAGATTTTTTAATTTACCTTTTAGCATTTTAGGCGGACCTCCGATCAACGTGGCATCATCTATTCCAATTACTATACAATTTTGGAAATTACCATTTTGTAATCTTGCTTTAATAAGGCCTTTATATAAAGGAACCGCCCAGCTTACACCTTCAATACCTTTGATTTTATAAAGATCTGTATCTTTTAAGGGTTTAATATCATCAATAAATTGAACTTTTGGATCCATAACCCAGATATTACCTTGGGCCGTGTCAGAAATGAATCCATATGTTCTAGACATTATTCCTACAAAAATACCTGCTTGTTGGGTAATAATAAAAGATGCAAAAGTAAGCCCCATAATGATGCCAATATATTTAGCTCTATCACCAATTAACATTTTTAAGGCTGTTTTAAACATGATTCCCAGCCTCCACCTAGAGCCTTGATAACAGAAATATAAGAAATATTTAAATTTCTGATTGTATCAATATATTCATTTTGAATGTCTATAAGATTTATTTTTGATTCAAGATATTGAATATTATTATTAAGACCACTTTCATATAAATCATTTACAAGATCAGTAATAGTTGTTTGAGATGACAATTGCTCTTGTTTTAATGAAAAATTATCTTCTTGATGAAAATAACTCACAAATGAATTTTCTACATCTTCTAATGCTAAAATTATAATATTTTCATAATTAAATAAAGCTTGTTTATGTTGAGATTTTTTTACATCAATATTTGCAAGCCTTCTTCCAAAATCAATTAGTGGAAGATTTACATTTGGGCCTATTGACCAAGCTCGACTTGCCCATCGGAACCATCTATTGGATTTGCTGGATTCATAATTAAAGTCTGCGGTAAGAGAAAAGCTGGGAAATAATTCTGCAATTGCCACTCCAATAGTTGCTGTTGCTGTAGCAAGTTCTCTTTCAGCTTTTCTAATATCCGGTCTTCTTTTTAAAAGATCAGAAGGAATTCCAACTGTAACCAAATCAGTAGCAATTGGTAGCTTTTTATCATAATTAAACTCTTTTTCAAAATCTTCAGGATATTTTCCTAAAAGATGAGCAAGACGATAGATATTTTTTTTTAAAGATATATTTAAATCTATCAAATCTATTTCATCTTGCTTTAATGTTTTATATTCTTGTTCTGGATTTATTTGGTTGGATAATCCAGCTGAAAATTTATCTGTAAGTAATGAAAAAATATCGCTTTGATGTTTTATTTTTTTCTCTTTTATTTTTATTTTATGACCAATTGCTAATACATCTATATATGTTCTAGCAACTTCACTTAATAGGGTAATATAAACATCTCGCATGTTTTCTTGTTGAGATTGGATTTCATAATATGCAGCTTCTTTTGAACGTCTTAATTTTCCAAAAAAATCCAACTCCCAAATAGCATCAAAACCTATTTGATAAAAATTTTGTATAGATGGACCTAAAAATTTTGAGCCAAATATATTTTGACTGATTCTTTGTCTTATTACTTGGGCATTGAGATCGATTTCTGGCCAAAGGTTTGCTTTTTCTATTCTATAAAAATTTCTAGCTTCTTCAATTTTTTCTAAAGCTATTTTTAAATCATAATTATTTTCTATTGCTATATTGATTAGTTCATTTAAATTTTCATCATTGAAATTTTTCCACCAATTATCTAAATTCATTTCCTGTTGTATTGATGCTGCACTTTGGGAGTATTTTTCAGGCATGGGAATATTAGGTTTTTCATAATTGGGGCCAACTTTACATCCCGATAATAGTAAAAATAAAAGATATAATATTTTTAGTTTTTTCATTTGTATTTATAATCCGATGGTAATGCTTCAATATAAATATCCATTATTTGTCCCACATATATAGGGTAGTTGTCTTTATTAAATTTATATATTAACTGTAATACTCTGGTATCGACTCTTTCCTGATTGTCTCCTGTTAAAGCTGTTTTGGGAACAACATAAGGTTCTATTCTTACAAATTCCAAAGGAATTTTAATTGAACTGTTGCCTCTTACGTATGCTGTTGCGGGAGCTTTAGAATATACCCTCCAAGCATCAGCTTCATCAATATCTATTCTAACATGATATTCATCTAAATTACCAAAAAGCATAAGCCAAGGTTTTTGAAAAGGATTTGCCTGAGCATTTTCTCCAATTCTTAAATTGACATCTAAGACGATCCCATTAACTGGGGCTTTTATTGTAGATCTAAAAATATTTGTTTGAAATACGTTTATTTTAGCTTCCAATTCTTCTACTTGTTTTTTTGATTTTTCTAAATTAAAGAATTGTGTGTTATATTCGCTTTCACTTACTGCTGATTTATCTTTTAACTTTTCATAAAAGGAAAATTGAACAAGCTGATCTTCATAATTTTTGATAGCAACTTCTTTTTGAGAGATTGCTTCATTAAGCTCAGCTTCTAGAGTTTGAGTATTTAATTTATATAATGGAAAGTTTTTTTCAACTTTAGCCCCAGCTTTTACATAAACGAAATCTACTACTTCTGGAAAAGGTGTTCCAATTTCAATATTTTCTGAAGAGGCTTCAATAATACCTGCTCCTGCTACAAAATGTTTGTATGGTGGGGTAGGTGGAGGAAATTCAATATCTGCCATTTTAGGTTTTTTAGAAGTATATATAACCATGAAGATTGCAAATACAAAACCTAAAATAGAAATGAACATTAAAGTATATTTACGAAAATATAGCATTGTAAATCTATCCTTTCTTAATTTGCACAATAATAATAAAAGGTATCTAGATCAATAAAAAAAATATTTTTTTTACTTATATAATTTTAATTTATGAAAAAAATAATTTAATTATAAGGGATTATTAGTATGAGTATAATAAAATTAGAGAAGGTTAAATGTAAGGTGAATTGTACTAGATAACATTGGTGAAATGCCAGATTCAGTGCAACATTTTTGCAACATTAAAACAATATTGCTAAAAAATATAAAGAGAAAATTAGTGTCGATTGAATTTTAATCATTTTTTAACATTTCTTGATTTTATAAAAAGCAAATGATAAAACATGTTTGATCAAAGATATAGTGGATATACTAAAACAAAATTGTGTGTTTAAAATATTATCAGATGATTCAACTTTAGTAATTTTTGTGTTTATCTTAGATATTTTTGGGTTGAATTTAAATATAAAATCAGTTGGTTAAAAGAACTTTTGTTTTCTTTTGTAATCCACATTAGGAATAAATATGATGTTAGTTAATAATTGTATTTTTTGTGAAATAGTTAGAAACAAAGTTAAATCGTGGAATATTTGGGAATCAGCAACACATTTGGCTTTTTTATCTATTTTTCCCAATATGAAAGGAGTAACAGTTGTTATTCCTAAAGACCATAAACCAAGTTATGCATTTAATCTAGAAGATCAAGAGCTTGCAGAATTGATTATTGCATCTAAAAATGTGGCACATCTTTTGGATGCGAAATTAGAGGGAGTGGGACGTACTGCATTAGTTTTGGAAGGTTTTGGAGTAGATCATGTTCATACTAAATTGTATCCTTTGCCAAATACGGATCATTTAAAATCTCAATGGCAAGCGGTTCAATCTGATCGTAAAGTATATTTTGAAACATATCCAGGATATGTTTCTAGTAATGATTATTTTAGAGCTTCAGATGAAGAATTAGATAAAGTAGTAGAGTTAATTTTAAAAAAATAAAA
The DNA here is from genome assembly GCA_028278035.1 of Chlamydiales bacterium. GTDB lineage: Bacteria > Chlamydiota > Chlamydiia > Chlamydiales > SM23-39 > JANQFC01. The sequence continues at coordinate 168,010 of JANQFC010000077.1, read as the reverse complement.
TTAACTTGTTAAATTTTATCACTAAATATATGAATAGGTTGAATAAAATGGAGCAAGAGAGTCTTGAACCCTCGATGAGCGGATTATGAGGGAAGGGTTTTTAAATCTATCTCACAACAACCAATTTTCATGGGTGTGATAATAAATTAGATAAGATTAAATGTGTAGTGGATATTATTGGATGATAGTTGTTAAATACTAAAATCATTGCAACGTTTTGGCACCGCTGTTAAACTTTTAAAAAATAAAATCATTTAATTTGTGAAAGGATTACAAAGATAGGAGAAGCGTATATGAACATAGTAAATAAAGAATCTATGAAAGCAGTTGTTATGAACGATTTTGGCGGTGTAGAAAAAATGGAATTAAAAAAATGCTTTATCCCTGAACCAAGGAGAGGTGAAGTTAGAATTCGTATTAAGGCTGCAGCATTTAATCCCGTGGATTGGAAAATCCGAGAGAATTGGTATGGAGGAAATCCTAAACAAATTTTAGGATGTGATTGTAGTGGATTTATAGATGCAGTCGGACCAAATGAAGATCGGTTTGTTGTTGGGGATAAAGTGTATGCTCTTGCTATTTTTAAGAGTTCCAATGGCAGCTATGCTGAATATACATGTGTGCCTAGAGAATTGGTTGTAAAAAAACCAGAAAAACTTACATTTGAAGAAGCGGCGACTGTTCCTCTTGCTGGAATGACGGCTTATCGTGCTGTAATAGCATCTTATGCTTTTAAAGAGGGCGACAGTGTTTTTGTTGCAGGTTTAGGTGGTGGGGTAGGTTCATTTGCTATACAATTTTTAAAATTTTTAGGAGTAAAAGAAATATATACTGTTGCAAAAAATATAAAAAGTTCTGAATTTTTACAAGAAAAAATGGGTATTAATGAAGATCATATCTTGATTTATGATGGTTTAACTATGGATGAAATGAAAAAAAGCCTTATAAAAATGAATGGGGATAATCTTTTTGATGCGACTTTGGATCTTGTTGGAAAAGATGTGAAAAAACTTTGTTTGGAATTAACGGGATATTCAGGTCATTTTACCACAATACTTCCTGAAGAGAATTTTGTATTTCCTATTTGGAATGAAAATTCAATACCGCGTGGCAGAAATCTATCTATTCATCAAGTGTCTATTGGAGCTGAAATGGCTAGTAAAAATCGAAAAAATTGGCAAATTTATGGAACGCATCTAGAAAGAATTTCTCAAATGTTAGAGAAAGATATTTTAAAACCACCCTATTTTCAGGTTATAGGTTCACTTAATGCAAGAACGGTACAAATTGCACATAATTTGCTTAAAAAAGGACGAGTTAAAGGTAAGCTAGTTATGATTATAGAGTAGATTAAAAAATATTTACTGAGATAGCTTTGCAATTATGCAAACGATAAAAAACACAGATTTAGCTTTAACTAATCATTTTTAGCAGCTAAACTTTGGATCCCAGAAAAAATTTATTTGCAAATAGGAATAAGTATCATGGGGACTCAGATTTTTCCTGATCCATTTTATAATAGATTCCTTTGTAAGGGAGAAAGAATAGGAGTTACTTCTGATGGAAGATTTGATATCTTGCCTGCAGAATCATTTTGTAATCGCTTAAAGCGATTTCTGACCTTCCAGCAAGATTCTAAAATTGATAGGGTTCACACCTTGTTTAAAACAATCTTGGAACAGGCAGAACAAGTTGAAGGTTCTTATTTTCCGGCACTTGCTGATGAAATTCACAGATATGGTCGTGCTAAATATAACTACTTAGAGGCTAACCTTATTTATTTAAGAAAAAAATTAGATGGTATAGGTCAGCTTAATAGCATTTCAAAACTTATCTTAAAGGTAATAAATGCTGTTTTTACTTTGTTTGGTTATGCTTGCATTCAGATAAAAACCTATGCAAAACATTATGAGGAAGGTCACATACCTTTGATAAAGCGATCTTTTAATTTTCATTGGACTTCTGGCAATTATGTTAATCCATTAGAAAGAGAAGGATTAAAATTAACAGCTACTGATGAATCTACTTGTATGTTTTCTTCAGATTCTTCTGTTGTCAAAAAAGCAGTTCAAGAACTGGAAAAAGGATTAGAAGATTATTATTTTATTAAACAAACACATAAGGACTTTAGTTGCTCTGGAATGAGCATGGAACAAATCTTTGCCAATTTAGAAATAAGCTTTGATCCCGAACAACACAATTTTTTAGTTGCGATTAATAATCCGGAAGCAAGAAGGATTTATAATCCTTTTAACGATCTTTATCATAACCCAAGAATTGGTCCAGAAAAGATTGCTCCAGTTTTTGCAAGACATTTATGCGAATTACCTGACAAAGCAAAAACATTTCGTTATTTTATCGAAGCTACCAATCCGAGAGGAATTGTAACTCAACATGAACTGATTTGGATTGTAGGCACTACAACACAACAGGCTCCTTTTCAATTAAACCGAGGATCTAAACCTATTATTTTGGAACCCTACGCACAATATAAATTTTTTGACGAGAGTCATCAAGAGGTTGGGTCATTTAAAATCATTCATAACAATTCAAGAAGCCTGCGATTTTAATCGATAAAAGTAAAATCGAAATAGTGATGGGGCAAGAGAGATTTGCCCTTCGATGAGTAGATTATGAAAGAGGGGATTTTCTACTTATCCAACATCAACCAATTACTATGAGCATAATGATAAGTTAAATAATGTTAAAAGTATAATAGTTAATATTGGTGCAATATTAAATTTAGTGTAACATTTTTGCAACATAAAAAATTAAATAGAAATAAAATTTGAAAAATAATTAGTATTGTCTTGTTTTTATGAAGTAGATTTTATGAAGTAAATATTTTTTTCTTTGTTTTTATTTTTTTCCTAGGGTTGTTTGTTATAACTGCTTAGCACGAATAATTGTAGATAAATAATATTATTCAAAGGTCATAATCTTCTTCAGATTGTTGTTCTAATTCTTGTTTCGCTGCAACGAAATCCGGAAAAGATAAAAAACAATTTAGTAATTGAGTGTCTTCATTTCTAAAAGCCATAAGAAATAATTGTTTATCATCTTGAATATTAATAATACCTAATTCAATCGCAATTTTAAGAATAACGGCTTTTTTTTCTTTGGATAGAGAAGATTCAAATATTAAATTAATTATAGAGTTTTTTAATTTAATGCTATCTTTAGGATTTGTATTTTTCAATGTTGCTATATTGTTAGCAATATAGGTTAATAAAAATTTTATGATTTCTTTTTTTTCATGCATTGCAGATATATATAAAGCTGAATATTTTTCTGTTATTCTGTTTTCTACAAAAGATGGTAAAGAATGATGATAATAACCTTTTCTATAAATATTATTTAAGTCAGCGCCCTCAGTTACTAGTTTTTTTACAAGATTTAAACTGTTTAGCCGTATTGCACAATAAAGAGGGGTTATTTGCTCGAAACATTCTGGAGGCCTATAACCTTCTGCTATTAGTTGCTGAGGTGTTTTCCATGATGCATACATATCCTTATCACCTTGATGTAATATTTTCATAGAGTCTAGAGGTATATTTGTTTGCCATGTTGTACAATTACCCTGATATTGGTTTATAAGTTCTGTCATTATATATATTCTTTTCTCTTTATAAGCATTATAAAAAGCTTTCATAAGTCTTTGTGGATCATTAGGCTCTGCTCTAGAAAGCCCCCAACCCCAAACATCAGCTTTATTAATATATTCAGCAGTATCTTTTTTAATTTTTTTTAATATAGAATGTACATAATCTTGTAATTCTACTGGACATAAGGGGCGCTTTTTGTTGTCATAAAATATTTCCTGTAAATTATTCCTATAATGGGTAAGAACAGCTTGTACGCCTAGATCTTTTAAAGAATGTATGGGCATCTACTTATCCTTTTAAGCCTAATTTGACAATTATTTTACATTAAAAGTTATTATTCTTCAATATTAACCTAACTTGCTAATTGGAAAATTGATAATTATTACTTTAGAATTTAATTAAAATAAATTTTTAAATAAACATGGATAATGTTGGTTCAATATCAAATTCAGTGCAATATTTTTGCAATACAAAAACAATGGAAGATTTAAATAAAGTAATTAAAATTAACATTATTCATCAATAGCAACATATTTATTTTAACAAACCACTTTATTTTTCTTAACAGCTTTTCTAAATGTTTTTCCAAGAAATATTGCTAATACTAGCCATAAGCCCAGTAATGGAAAGCAAAGGATTCCACTAAGATACAAATAATATGATTTTCCAAGTGCTTTTCCAAAAGCAGACTGTAATGGAGATAAAAGCATGTTAAATACAGAGCCGCCTTGTTTTGAGGATCTAGACCCAAAGGTTTCTATCCAAGCTTGGGCTTTAAATTTAACATCAGCTGTTGTAGGAACATAAAGCTGTTTCAATGCAGGGCCGTTGAGAGCATAGTTGATCGCTTTTGATCCGACCATAAGAACGAAAAGAAATGTTAAAGAATCAATAGTCAAGAAGCCAAAAAGAGCAAATCCAACAATTATTGGCATTAAAGTTAAAGCAGCTCCGATGCCTAAAAAACGTGTTATATTACTGATGCCTAGAAGTAAGCATGATAAGGATATAACATTTACAATTGAACCGTAGATACTTAAATAGTTGCTTAGAGCAACACCTGAATATTGAGTGCCTGCTGCAATTTTAAAGTTAAAGTCAAAAATTGTGACGACAACCTCATAAATAAAATTAACAGCAAAAATACCTATTAAGTAGCGATGTTTTAACACCAGTTTTAATCCTTCTAAAAAACCAGCTTCTTGTTTTTTTTCTTCTGCAGCTTTATTCTTGCCATGGAAGGATATTAATAAATTTTTAGGGGTTGCTTTTAAGAAATAGCGAAATAATGGAATGATTAGCAGAGTCAATAACCCAAGGAGTACCATTGAAAGAAAATCGCTGTTATAACCTAATCGATATGGAAGTCCTCCAATACTGAATGGAAAAACAATGCCTCCTAATTGTCCAAAAGCATAAATTAATGGAAAGCCTCTTTTGGCAGGTATTGTATCTGTAGTATCAGCCGTGTATGCCCAAAATAGTGCTACAACCAGCGAACCAAAACTCTCTACGAATAGATACCATAAATATCCAAGGAATTTTATGGATATACTGTGTAGAGAAGATTTTAAAATGATATCTTTTATTGTAGGTTGAATAAAAAACATCAGGACACCAAAGGCTAATATAGTAATACCATAAAATAGGGGAAGTATATGAAGCATTTTTTCTCTTGAAGTTTTTTCCAGAAGTTTTGTGTAGAGCATGACCAAAGGAAGCAGAGTTAGTACTGAAATTGTTTTTGCAAATGGAAGCTGATATTTATCTACAAGTAGTATAAAGATAGAGTCTTTAAGAGGTCTTAGAGTCCAGTAAATTCCGATTATTAAAATAAATATTAAACCTAGTCTTATAAATTTTTTAAATTCCTCTTTTTCGAAAATTCCAAAATTAAAACGACATAACCATTGAAAAAACTGTAAAAAACTTTTTTTATTATCCACAGATTTTACCTTTTTTTAATTTAACTTAAGTATAGTTATTTAAATTAATTGGTCTAGTCGATATATTAGATATCTTAAATCGAAAAAATCAATATAGGTCTTTATATGAATAAATTAATAATTTCTGACAAAATTGCTCAAAGTAAATTTCATAAAAGTGAAAATAAATTAAATTATTTGCGTGTTGCTGACTTAGAACTTTTTATAACGGCTGCACATATGAAAAATTTAGGAAAGGCTGCTGCTTTTCATAATTTGAGCCAGAGTGCAGCAAGTACAGTGATACAAAGAGTTGAGGCAGCTTTAGATATTTCATTATGCTCTCATAAAAAGCGACGATTTTCGCTTACAAGAAAAGGTGAATTTTTATTTCCTAGATTAGAAAATTGGGTTAAACAACTTCAAGAATTAATAAGTCATAAAGAACAAGAGCCCATAAGATTTTTTACAACACATGCTATTGCACAAATAGCAATTCCTACGCTTCTTGAAATTGATAATATTGAATTTGGACACATGCGACCCGATCGGGCATATGAGGCAATTATTCATGGAAAGGCAGATATAGCTCTTGTTTTAGACAATGCTCCCTGGAAAGGTGTTGTCTCAACTGAAATTGGAAAAGGGAGCTTTCAGCTTTATTCAAGAAATAAAAATGTTTTAAAGAAGCCTGTATTATTACCTGAAAATCAAATGGAAGTTTTGTTTCTTCAGCAAAGCTGGCAGAAATTATATAATTATTTTCTTCCTGTAAAAGCTCGAATATCTAGTTGGTCTTTAATCGCAGATATTTGTGCAAACACTGATGAAGTAGGGTTTCTTCCTGATTTTCTTGCTGTAAAATTTAATTTACATCCGGTTTTATGGCAACCCGACATTTATCAGTATCGTATTCTAGCAATCCAAAAAGAGGTAGATAAATTGTTGCAAGAGCGTTTTGATATTCTTTTAGAAAAATTGCAAAATGTTTTCACTATATCGTATAATTAAGAAGAATGGGGCAATAGGGGCTTCAATCTCTGACCAATAGATTATGAGGGAGGAGATTTTCCTATTTGTCCAACATCAACCAATTGCTATGAGTATAATAATAAATTAGATAAGGTTAAAAGTATATTTAATTATATTGAATGATACTGGTGCAATGTCAGATTCAGTGCAACGTTTTTGCAACGTAATTTTTATATTAAAATAAATTTCTTTGATTCTTAAGTTAGCTTAGATTTATCATATTTTCTTATGAAAAAAATATTAAGAATTCTTTTATTATCCTGGGGCTTTTGTATGATTTTTTGTTTTGAAGCGGGATTATTAGGATTCGCTGGAGATAATACTATGTCAGAATTGAAAGAAGATGCATTCATTAAAAATCATTTTTTAGAACAATTAAAGGAGTTAAAAACATTAAATTTACCAGAGGATCAATATATTATTTGGGGAAGTGGTGTTTTGGCAATCCGGGGACTAAGAAAAGCTAGTGATGTAGATATTGTTGTATCTAAAAATTGTTGGGATAATTTAATGAAAAAGTATTCTCCTCAAGGAAAAAAACAAAATGTTATTAAAGTTGGAAATATTGAAATTTGGAATGATTTAATGAATTTAACAGATATAATTGATCAAATGATAATAAATAAAGATCTTATTGAGGGATATCCATTTATGAAGGTGAAATATACAATAGAATGGAAAAAATTTTTAAATAGAGAAAAAGATAAAAAAGATATTTTGCTTTTAGAAAAATTATTAAAAAATTGAATTTATTATGATTGAAAAATTAAAAAAAGATATTAATACAAATATTATTCCTTTGGGATATAAGGATTTTTTAAATGATTTAAAAAAGAAAATTCGATCGTCCCAATTAAAAGCAGCTGTTAAAGTAAATCGAGAACTTATAAAACTTTATTTTGAAATTGGAAAAACAATTATTAAAAAACAAAAGCAAGAAAAGTGGGGAGCAAAAATAATAGAAAAATTATGTAAGGATTTACAAAATGCTTTTCCTGGTATAGCAGGATTTTCTAGATCTAACATATTTTATATGAAGAGTTTCTATCTTGCTTATGAAAAAGTCCAGCAAGCTGCTGGACAATTTGAAAATTTACCGATATTTCAAATACCTTGGTGGCATAATATTATTTTAATTACTCGCATTAAAGACCTAAAAACGCGACTTTGGTATGCTAATATGGTCATTCAAGAAGGATGGAGTCGTAGCTCTCTTGAAGATATGATAAAAACAAAATATTCCGAAAGATGGGGAAAGGCTGTTACTAATTTCAAAGAACGTCTTCCTCAAGAGCAATCTAATCTTGCTCAAGAAACTTTGAAAGATCCTTATAATTTTGATTTTATCGAATTAGCAGATGATTATAGAGAAAAAGAATTAGAACAAGGCTTAATTAATCATATTGAAAAATTTTTACTAGAACTAGGACAGGGATTTGCTTTTATTGGTAGGCAATATCATATTGAAATTGCAGGTGATGATTATTATATTGATCTTTTATTTTATCATTTAAAGCTTCGTTGTTATTGTGTCATTGAATTAAAAAATACAGCTTTTCAGCCTGAGCATGCAGGGAAGATGAATTTTTATTTATCGGCTGTAGATGATCTTGTAAAACAAAAAAACGATAATCCTTCTATAGGAATGATTCTTTGTAAGACTAAAAATAATTTTAAGGTAGAATATGCTTTAAGGGATATACATAAACCTATGGGAGTCTCTGAGTATGAAATTAAAATTATGGAATCTTTACCTAATAATTTAAAAGGTTCTCTTCCTTCCATCGAGGATATAGAGGCTGAATTTTCTAAAAATTAATTTGAATTAAATATGGGGCAAGAGGGACTTGAACCCCCGACCAACGGATTATGAGTCTGCTGCTCTAACCGACTGAGCTATTGCCCCATGAAAGATAATGTATAAATAATAATCTAAGATCTTTCAAAAATCAATACTTTTTAAATCTCTAGTATATATTCCCTTCTTTTACCAGGCTTTCCACTATAGCTACAGCATCTAAAAGATCCTGGGCATTGGCTTTTGAAGGTTCTTTTAGAATTGTTAAGTAATATCTATCAAATTCTTTCCAGAGCTTGTCTAAAGCTTTTTGAGTTTCGGGCTTGTGAAATATACTTTTTTTATGAGTGTCTATATAGTGCATTTCTTTGGAGGCATTTAAGAGTGTCTGCATTTTTTCTTGAAGAGCTTCGGTATCTACAGCTCCTTCTATTTCCTTTCTGAAAGCTATTAGTAGATTTTTAAAGTACTTATGAGGGTCTTGATCAGGATTTGATGAAAAACTGGATGGTAGTTGGGCCATTTTTATCTCCTTTATAGATAATTTTTAAATACTAACCTTAAAAAATTATTTAATATTTTAAAAATTATTTTTTGGTTTCGAAGGGATTTGTATAGAGTTAGTTATTTTCAAAACTAATGATTGGGTGATAAAAAGTTGGAAATTATGTATACTTTTGCAAAACTAAAAATATTTTATGAGTTTTTTTAATATCTCCAAACCCAAAGATTTATACGATAAACAAACAAGGAAAGCTCTGTTGTTTACAACTCTTTTGCAGGAGCCTTTGTTTGCAATGTATAATCTTACGGCTTTTATTTTAAAAAAGGATTTAAAAGCTACTTTATTTTGTCTGACTGTTTTTGCAGTGTTGAAACCGGTAATAAATATAATAGCATATTTTTGGGGATCATATGCAGGTTTTAGACCTAATAAATTAAAGTCTAATTTAATATGGGCTAATTTTTTAGGATGTTTCTTGTTTTTGTTTTTTCCTGTTCTTAATAGCGTCTGGTTTGTGATTCTGGCATCTACTTTTTTTATTATGTTTTATAGGGCTGCAGCGCCTGCATGGATAGAAACTTTAAAATTAAACATTGAAAAAGATAACAGACAAAAACTGTTTTCCTGGATTTCTTCCTTGGGATTTTTATTAGCTCCTATTTTAGCCTTTTTTTATGGAAAAATTTTAGATCAGTCGAGCTCTGCTTGGAAAAGTTTATTTTTTATAACAGCTATTATTGCTTTGATGAAAGTTTGGGTAATCCATAGGCTTCCTATTAATAATGTTGATTTCAATAATATTGATTTTTCAAAAGGATCTTTAAAAGAAAAGTTTATTTTACCTTTGAAAACATCTATTGACCTAATTAAAAAAGATAAGGAATTTTCTCTTTTTCAATTAGGATATATGCTGTCAGGTTTTGGGCTTTTATTAATTCAGCCTATTATTCCGATATACGCTGTGGATAAACTGAATTTAAGTCATTTTCAAAATAGTATTGCAATGTTATTTTGTGCAAATATAAGTGTTGTAGTTTTTTCTCCTGTTTGGGGGAAATTGCTCAATAAAATGTCTATTATGAGATTGTCCAAATATTTATTTGTGACAGCCTTTTTATTTATAATCTTTTTGATTATGGGCTCTTTTAATGTAATGTGGTATTTTCTGGCTTATTTTGTTTTTGGTATTACAAGGGCCGGAAATCATATCTTGTGGAATATGTCAGGGCCTATTTTTTCGAAAGAAAAAAATAGTTTGAAATATTCTTCTGTTAATATCATAACATTAGCTTTTCGAGGGACATTAGCTCCAATTTTAGGGGGGATTTTAGTGAAATTTACTAATCCTGTAAATGTTTTATTTTTGGGAGCTTTTCTATGTTTGTTCAGTGGTTTTATAATATATAATAAAAAGAAAGCTGTAGCTTTAAATTAATATTCATTGCTTTTAAATATTAATAAAAGTTATTAAAATATGTGGAGGTATGGTATTGATATGAAATATATTTTTTGCATAATAGTTGTAATTTTTTCTAATTTTTTACATGCGGCAGAAGATGAAGTTGCTGCTCTTTCAAGAAAAGACAGTATTCCAGAAGACACATTTAAAGGTGATGATAAATACTTTGAAGGTTATTTGCAGGCATTGGTTGATATGCATTATTACGAATACAAAGTAATCGTATTAGTAAAAGATGGGAACGTTTGGCTTGCCAATATGCCGAAAAATGAACTTTTTTCTAAAAGTATAGTCGGATTTTTAAAAGATGTTCCGGGAGTGAAAAGAGTTTCTATCATAAACGGTGTACCGCCTGAAGAAATTGCAAAAAGGGAAAAATATGTCACCAGACCTAAAATGAACGGTATTTGGTTTCCGCAGACCAATGTATTATTTAGGCCTACTATTGCCAATCCAAGACAGGTTATTTATTCAATAGGCTATAGAGGTAACGATAAGGTTGCTGGAAGAAAAGCTATTCCTATTTCTCTAGGAGATGATTTTCCAATATACAGATGGTTGGATGTTTTATGGCATGGAGATCTGCAGCTTGGCGTGGAAGCTGGAATTTGGGCTGTGTTTGATATAGATCCGCGTCCCAATGTTGATAATGGAACAGCTTTGTTTAATACTGATTATTATTTAGGGATTCCGATTACTTATGCTTTGAATAAATGGGCCTGGAGATTAAGAGTTTATCATATTTCTTCACATTTGGGAGATGAGTATTTGGTAAATCATCCTGAAGTTGTAAGATTAAATCCGAGTTTTGAAGCTTTAGACTTGTTTTTATCTTTTCAGGCTAATGATTTCTTGAGAGTGTATGGGGGAATTGGCTGGATAATTCATAGTGACAATAGTTTTCATATGAAACATGCTTATTTTGAATATGGTGGAGAAGTTTCATTCTTAGGTTCAAGGAGTTTATATCATAAATTATACGGAAACTTCTTTTTAGCAACTTATTGGAAACATTGGCAGCTGCATCATTATGAAATAGATGGAACTTATCTTTTAGGATATGAATGGTCAAAACTGCAGGGAATAGGTAGAAAAATAAGATTGTTCTTTGAATATCATCATGGATTTTCTTGGGAAGGACAGTTTATGAGAGAAAGAACAAACTATTGGGGCTTTAGATTAGCTTGGGGCTTTTAATAGTTTGAGCAAAAGCCTTTTTCATATATAGGTCCTTTTTTACCGATTGGCAGATTGTATTCGAAAAAGTCTTTGTATACTCTAAGGCATTGTTCAGCATTTTCAACAACATAAAAACAGTTGCTGACCCATTCAGAGCCTTTTATTGTACCTGTTTTTTTATTGATTTGAAATCTTGAGGTAATTTTCTTTTCCCAGTAATCAGGTCTGCCGAATAGTAATATTGGATTGATAGGAGCAGCTCCTGTTTTTTTCTTAACAAGTTCTAGTTCATATTCAAAATCAGTTCCTATTCCTCCCATTAAAAAAATGGGAAAATCCAAATAAAATTCAGCCTGTCTTTCTACTAAACGATCTAATCTATATGTCATTTTAGCATCGATATGAGGATTGATCTTTTGTTCGTTTACGACTGAAGTATCTTTTGGTCTGAAATCTACAACATTTGCGCAGGATAAAATATTCAAGTTTTTTGCCACTCTGTTGCCTACCTCCATAGCTCCTGGACCTCCGCCAGTTACCAAGGCCAGAGGTGTCAATTTCTGTAACAGTGGATGTTTTGTTTGTTTTTGTAATTTTAAAATACCACTTAATACTTTTTCTAATTCCTGTTCAAAAGATCCTTTTATTAAATTAGAACCGTATACTCCAAAAAATGTGGCTTGTTTATATTTTTCTATTAAATTGATAGGAACGAACATTCCGGCGTCTTTATTGGGTTTGACTACATACTGCAAAACTTTTTTACTTACTTTGTCTACCCAAAAAACAGGTATTGCAAATTTTGCAAGATCTAATAAAAAAGCCCGATCTTCTTGGGAAAAAAAATCGTCATTTGATCTTGAGGGATACTGAAAATAAATTCCTTTTAAGTTTCTTTGAACGAGATCTGACAAAAGCATTTTTTTTAATAATGGAGAGGGGAAATGCCTTGTAAGCAATATGCCCTGAGATGTAATAAGGTCATCTTCTACTGCTTTTAAAAAGGGATAAGAAGGTTGGTCTTTTATGTAATTTTGGATTAATAGAGCCTGTCTTGTCGGGTATTTTAGACCAGGAAGCTTATTTTTTTTAGGATCTCTTGTAATCCAGTCTTTTTCTTTTAGAGTTTTAAGTTGGGTTCCTTTTACAACAAAAACGGATGTTAATAGGTTGGCAGGTTGAGGCGCTGTTTTAAAAGCATTAAATAATGCACGTGGTTTTTCAAGTTCTTTTTGAAGCTGGTCTCTATCTTCAAAAAATACAAATTCCCTATGAGGCTCTAATGTATAAAATTCAAGAGGAACTTCTTTTAATTCTTCAGTGGAAGATCCATAAAATTCATATATATCACCGGAAGCGAAGGTATTAGGTTCTAGTATGCATGCAGATGTATGGTGATAACCTTTAGGTAAGTATTTCTCTCTTACTTTTGCAAATGCTGTTCGGATATATAAAGGCTCTGATTTTACTAATAAGACCTGATTTTTTTTGACTATGGCTTTTTCATTTTTTTTAAATGTCTGATATATTTTTATTAGTTCTCTAGAGGAAATATTTTGTTTTTTAAGTATTTTTGAAAGGGCGAATAAAAAATGATAGATTTCTTTAGTATAGGTCACTATTCCTTTTTTTATAGGTAAAAAAGCTACGGTATGGTTTTCTATTTTTTTTAGCTTTAAATCTTCTCTTTTACTAGTACCAAAATGAAGCAGCGGTCTTGATAATCTATCACATCTTCCGAGCATTCGTATTAGATATTCGGGCTCTCGGACTCTTCTAGAATTATCTTCTGCAAAAAGTTTACCGACATACATGTTTACAGTAATGTATTTTAAAAATTCTTTTGCTAAATCATTTAAGGCAATCAGATGAACTTTAATATTGGCAGATCTTTTATTTTTATTTAATTTAAGATCTTTTTTTTTACCGTGGAGCCCGATTTGGGCTAAAGTGCTTTTTAAATTGAAATATATATTTTTTTCTTCCAAATCAAACCCAGCAAAAGCATCTGAAATATTATTTATTAAAACTTCAATTTCTAATGTTTTTTCATCTGTTTGCTTGAGTTTTTGTATTTTGCCGTCAGGGGATATTAAATCAAAATGAGAAGAGATTAGGTAACTTTCCATATTAACGGATCTTTTTTATAATTTATCTCTTATTAATAGCAGACGAGAGAAAAGATATCAATTTTTTATACCTTGTAGATTATTTTATAAGTTTTTACAATAAGTAGATTAGTTTTAAGGAGAGTTATGACTGAAATAGTAAAAAAAAGCTTCGGGACTCATGACGGTTCTTTTCATGCTGATGAGGTCACTGCATGTGCCTTTTTATTATTATACGATCTTATTCAGAAAGATAAAATTCATAGAACACGAGATATGACATCATTAAATGCATGTGAATACGTTTGTGATGTTGGCGGCATTTATGATGCAAAAAAGAAAAGATTTGACCATCATCAAAAAGAATATACAGGGGAGCTGTCCAGTGCTGGAATGGTTCTGCAGTATTTGAAAGATCAGGCATTAATGGACCCTAAGTTATATGATCATTTCAATCACATGCTGGTTAAGGCCGTAGATGCTCATGATATTGGCAAAATGGATGCTAAAGGGTGCTCTTTTTCTCAGATAATAGCAAATTTTCTGCCTATTGATTACAACTCTTCTCTTCAAGAAAAAAATAAAGCCTTTTTGGAAGCTGTTGATTTTGCAAAAGGACATATCAGCAGAATGCAGGATAGATTTTTCTATACTAGAAAATGTATGGATAAAATTTATAAGAAAATGACGGATAAGAAAAAATATCTTATGTTCGAAGAATCTATACCATGGATGGAGGGCTTTTTTGCTCAAGGAGGCGAGTCTCATCCTGCTTTATTTGTAATCATGCCTACAGGTAAACATTGGAAGTTAAGGGGAATTCCTCCTGACAATCATAGCAAGATGATGGTAAGGCTGCCTCTGCCATTAGAGTGGGCTGGGCTGCATGATGATGAGCTTAAAAATATTTCTAAGATCAAAGGTGCTATTTTTTGTCATAAAGGTAGGTTTATTTCTATTTGGGCAACAAAAGAAGATGCAATTGAAGCATTAAAGTATGTTTTAAAAAAAGCAGGAGTTGAATATGGCAACAATATTTGAAAAAATTATAAAAAGAGAATTGCCGGCAGATATTGTTTTTGAAAATGATAAAGTGATTGTTATTAAAGATATAAATCCCGCAGCTCCGGTTCATTTGTTAATTATTTCGAAAAAAGTAATCCCTTCATTTCAAGAGATTCAAAAAGAAGATATGCCTATTATTAATGACATGATAGAAGTAGCTCAAAATTTAGCAAAAAAATTTGATGTTGAAAAAGGCTATAGATTATTAACAAATATTGGCACTCCTTCAGGGCAGTCGATATTTCATTTGCATTTTCATTTGATCGGTGGTAAAAGTTTGGGATCATTGGATTGATTATTAGTCTTTTATCTTAAATTCCATTTTTCTATTTTTAATATTTAATTTTTTTCTTTTGGATAAGAAGTTTTTTTATTATATTGATTTTTAGGTAGGGCTTATGAAAAAAATTCTTTTTTTACTATTTATTCCATGTGTTATTTTTGCATCTTCTCAGGAAGAAAGATTTTTGCAGAGAATAGATTCTCATATATTGATTGAGGACTATTCTTCGGCTTTAAAAGAAGCTGAGATGGCAAAAAACAAACTTCCTAACTCTGAAAAGATATTAGAAAAATATATTTATAGTTTGGCGTTAAATGATAATGATATTGAAGCTATTGGAAATTTAAAATCCAAATTAAATAATAAAAATCATAATTTTTTAGAAAATTTTAGCTGGGCTGTTTTAAACAAGGGAATTAAATCTACTCAATATCAGACAAGGCTTACTTCTTTAATAGGTGCATATTTAACTAAGGATGTTAAAGCTGTAAAAGTAATAAAAGAAATGATGAGAGACTCTAATGCTGTTATTAGAACAGTTGCGATCCAACTGGCATGCTCGTATATGGATATGCCTTTAAAAAAAGAAATAATGAGACTTATAGAAGATGAAAGAATATGGCTTGTTAAATTGGATGTGATAAAAGCTGTCGGTCAAATGAACATTAAGGAAAAAGAAAAAAACTTAACAGATATTCTAGCATCAGAAAAGGCAAGCTATGAAGAAAAATCTTATGCTATAGATGCTTTAGTTAAAATGAGAGACAAAATAACAGCTCAAGACATCGAAAGGCTTTCAAAAACCTCTAGGGTGGGTTTGAGACAATTGGCTTGTGAATTAGCTTTTTATTATAATATTAAAGAAGCAAAAGATGTAATCATATCCCTAACAAAAGATCCTATCCCTGATGTAAGGATTGCTGCTTTAAATACAATATCTTTAGTTTATTTGGATGAGATAAATCAAAAGACAATGGAAAATCTTTTAATTGATTTGATAAATGACACAAATCCATCTGTATCTATAACAGCCTCATATGTTGCTATTTTAAAGGACTTTAAGCTTGGTAATAGCAAAATGAAACAATGGATTTATGATGAAAATAAGGAGAATCAAAGATTAGCAGCAGCTGCAGTTGCAAGCTGCGCTAATAAATGTCCTGATTTGGCAAATAATGTTTTGCGGTCTCATAAAGATCTTTTTGTAAAAGCAAATATTGCCATAGGTCTTATCGGCATAAGACAAAACGTTAAAAAAAGCTCTGACATAATACATAAGATCCTTTTGAAAGAAAAAGGGCTTTGGATGATAGATAACAGAAAAAATCCTTTGTTTAATGTTATTTGTCCGTCAATGATCAGACATGTCGATCACATTCCTAATTATCCAGAAGCAGTAGATAGTATGACCAGGTTAAATCTTTTAACAATGTTAGCTTCTATTGAAGATAATAGGGCTCAAGAAGCTATTAAAGATTTTTTACGGGAAAATAGTTGGGGAATTACCGGTTTTGCTGCTGCGACTCTTTTAAAAGAAGGAGACGAGGATTCTTTGAACATTGTTAGGTCTTTGTTGGACGATAAGGATCAGAATGTAGTTATTCAAGCGGCTTTGGTTTTGGCTTTAATGGGAAAAGATGAATCTGTTTTAACAACATTAGAAAATGCTTATAAAGTAGCAGATCATGATATGAAAATTCATATTTTAGAAGCTTTGGGGCATATAGCTTCTAAAAAATCTATTCCATTTTTAATAGATATTTTAGATGAGCCATATCAAATATTAAGAGTTATTGTAGCATCGGCTATTATTCAGTGTATAAATAGCTAATTTTCAAAAATTAACTTGGATAATTCATCAAAATTTAAATTTTTTACCTCAGTATATGAAATATATTTTTTATTTCTTATTTTTTGAATATGATCATGAAATACAAAATAAGCATCATCATTTTCTTCTAAACTGTCCATTCTTTGAGAGTAGGGAAAAGGAAAAGATATACCAAGATTATGCAGGTGTCTTTTTTCTTGAGGATGAGAGATTATATAATAACATTCAGCGGCCAATAATTTGGTTTTTAAAAAGTCATTTTCATATATTATGTGGGCTTTTCTTTTAACTTCTAAGCGTAGTCTTCTGTTTCTTGGTTTGTCTTTTTGTATTTTTTCTATTTCTTTTTCAAAATAATCCATTTTATTTTGCCAGTATTTGAAATGGGCTAATGCCGGAAGACTAGTGGTTATTTGAGAATCAGTTAAATTATGAATACCTGTATGATGAAGAGATTCTCTTATATCTTCAAAGGGAGCTTTTTTTAGGTTTTCAAGCTCGCTGTTTATTTTTTTATAGTGATTTGCTTTATATAGATAATTTTTGCTGATATTATTTATTTTAGTATAAAAGATCCCTAAACAAGGCACTGCTATACAAACAACTAAATTGGCTGTCATTACATTAGCTGTTGAACTTGTAATAAAAACAATTAAAGACGATGTTATTATAAAAATTCCGATCATATTAATTATTGAAATAATTTTTAATACATTTGCTTTTAGATTATTTGCTTTATAAATTTTTTTAGTATCTTCTACTAAATATGAATTTAATAATTTAGGTTCTATTGATTGTAAGCTCATACTTTTTCTCAAAAAAAAGAAAAATAATATAATGAAGTAAATAATTTATAAAAAATAAAAGAATTTTTTAATTTTTCATAAGGTGATTTATTGAATCATTTTTTAGTCTGGTGTACATGCTTGCAAGCCCGCTGGACCTATTGGGTGAAATAATATTTTGAATTTCTATTTCCTTTAAAAAATTAGGGGGAAATTTGAGTATTGTTTCTGCTGATTCATTATTGTATATATATATTAATAGGGCGGCGAGACCTTTTGATATAAGAGCATCAGAATAGGCAGATATGTTTATTTTGTTGTTTTCGAAGAATGTTTTAAGGTAAGTAGTGCTTTGGCAGTTTTTTACTAAATTTTTTTCTGTCTTATCAGATTCTAAAAAAGGTTTTAATTTTCTACCAAAATCTATTATTAAAAGGTATTTTTCTTCTTTATCATTTGCTTGCGCAAAATTTTTTTTTAACTCGTTGATTTTTTCTAAAATGTCTTTCATTTTTTTTTGTAAAAATAATAATTTCCTCTTATTTTATATAATCTTTGCAAAATATTATATTCAAAAATTATTTTACTGTCCTTCTTATTGACAATAAAGCCAAAATATAGTTTTATTATATCATTAATATTTTAGTTTTAAGAGATAAATGGCAAAAGAAGAAACAATTAAGATCGATGGAACTGTTGAAGAACTCCTTCCTAATATGACATTTAGAGTTGCATTAGAAAATAAAATGACTGTTTTTGCTCATCTTTGCGGCAAGATGAGAATGCGGAATATTCGAGTATACGTTGGAGATAAGGTTACGGTTGAAATGTCGCCATATGATTTAACAAAAGCGAGAATTATTTATCGCCATAAATAAAATGTTGATTTTATTTACTAACAGTACTAAGCTTAGAGACTTTCGAGAATAAAATTATTGTGTTTTATTCAAAAAAATGAGAGCCCAGATAGCTCAGAGGTAGAGCACTTGCATGGTAAGCAAGCGGTCGTAGGTTCAATTCCTATTCTGGGCAAGGGTCAAAAAAAGTTCAAAAATTACTGGAGCCTAACGGAGGAATAAGGATGGCAAAAGAAGCATTTAAAAGGACAAAACCTCATGTTAACATTGGAACAATAGGGCACGTAGATCATGGTAAGACAACGCTTACTGCTGCTATTACAAAAGTATTAGCGGAACAAGGCGGAAGTAATTACAGAGATTATGCATCTATCGACAATACGCCTGAGGAAAAAAGTCGTGGGATTACAATTAACTCTTCTCACGTAGAATATGAAACACCAACTCGTCACTATGCTCACGTGGACTGCCCGGGACACGCTGACTATGTAAAAAATATGATCACCGGTGCAGCTCAGATGGATGGTGCAATACTTGTTGTTGCTGCAACTGATGGACCTATGCCGCAAACAAAAGAGCATATTCTTTTAGCTCACCAAGTCGGAGTTCCGTCTATTGTTGTTTTCTTAAACAAAATGGATCAAATCGGAAAAGGTGATGAAGAGCTAGTTGAATTAGTTGAAATGGAGCTGCATGAGCTTTTAGAAGAAAAAGGCTATAAAGATGTTTCTATCGTAAGAGGGTCAGCTTTAAAAGCATTAGAAGGTGATGCGGAAAACGTTGAAAAGATCTTAGAATTAGTAAAAGTTATTGATGAAAAAATTCCTGAGCCTAAAAGGGAAGTTGATAAACCATTTTTAATGCCAATTGAAGATGTTTTCTCAATTTCAGGAAGAGGAACTGTTGTTACTGGTAGAGTCGAAAGAGGGATCATCAAAGTTAACGATAAAATTCAAATCGTTGGTCTTAGAGAAACTAGAGATACAGTAGCTACCGGTCTTGAGATGTTTCAAAAAACTTTGGATGAAGCTAGGGCTGGAGAAAACGTTGGAGTTTTACTTAGAGGTATTGATAAAAAAGATGTTGAAAGAGGAATGGTGTTAGCTGCGCCTGGAACATGTACCCCTCATAAGAAGTTTAAAGGGGCTATTTATGTTCTAACTAAAGATGAAGGTGGCAGACATAAACCATTTTTCTCTGGGTATCGTCCTCAATTCTTCTTCAGAACAACTGATGTTACAGGAACTGTAACCCTTCCTGAAGGAACAGAAATGGTAATGCCAGGTGATAACGTTGAAATAACAGGAGAATTGATGGTTCCTGTTGCAATGGAAGAAGGTATGAGATTTGCGATTCGTGAAGGTGGAAGAACGATCGGTGCTGGAACAATTTCTAAAATTATTGAGTGATTTTAGAAATACATGACTTTTTATAGTCATGGGGGTGTGTAGCTCAGCTGGTAGAGCAGCGATCTCCAAAGTCGCCGGTCGGGGGTTCGAATCCCTCCGCACTCGTTTATAAAAAAGTTAAAAATAAAGGAAAGGATTAGATGGCTTCTAATTCAAAATATATGCAAAGCCTCCAGAAGAAGAAAAAATTAAATTTTTTTAGAGCCGTTCAAGCAGAACTTAAAAAGGTTAGTTGGACAACTAAAGAAGAAATTATTACTTTTACAAAGATTATTTTGGGTGCAACATTTGTGTTTGCATTGGCAATTTATTTTGCAGACTTGATTGTAAGAAGTACACTGAATTTTATTAGTTTAATATCGAAGTTAATTATTGGGTAACAAAGTATGTTTAAATGGTATGTTCTTCAAGTAATGTCGGGTCACGAAAAAAAAGTGAAAAAGACGTTAGAAGAAAATATTAAATCAAAAGGAATGCAGGATTTAATAGAAGAAATTTTAGTGCCTACAGAAAATGTGCAGGAAGTAAAAAAGGGCCAGCAGAAGGTTGTAGAGAAAAGATTATGGCCCGGTTATATTCTAATCAAAATGAATTTAACTGATGAGTCTTGGGGATATGTCAAATATACTAATGGAGTTATTGATTTTTTAGGCGGTGCAAAACCGACGTCTTTAACTGATAAAGAAGTTGAAGCTATCCTACATGAATTAGAAGAGAAGAAAAAAGGTGTTGTTCAAAAACATAAAGTTGAAGTTGGCGATAGTGTTAAGATTACAGAAGGTGTTTTTGTAAACTTTATTGGAACAGTGACTGAAGTCAATCATGAAAAAGGAAAATTAAGTGTTTTAGTTTCTATTTTTGGAAGAGATACTGCTGTTGACGATTTAGAATTTTGGCAAGTTGAACAGGTATCTGCTGAAGATGAAAAATAATAAAGGATAAAAAATGGCTAAAAAGAAAGTTGTAAAAGTTATTAAATTACAGATTCCTGCGGGTAAAGCGAACCCAGCGCCGCCAATTGGCCCGGCTCTAGGTGCTGCAGGTGTTAATATAATGGCATTTTGTAAAGATTTTAATGCTAGAACTCAAAAACAAGCAGGAGATGTGCTTCCTGTGGTAATTGAAGTGTTTGCAGACAGAACATTTTCATTTATTACTCTGCAACCGCCTGTATCAAGATTAATTTTACAGGAATTAGGTTTGTCGTCAGGTTCTAAGATGCCTAACAGAGAGAAGGTAGGTAAAATCACTAAAGCTCAAGTAGAAAAAATAGCTGAAAGAAAAAAGCCAGATATGAGGGCTGCATCGAAAGAAGCTGCTATGCAAATGGTTATTGGAACAGCTCGTTCTATGGGAATAGATTTTGAAGAATAAGGGATAAAAATGAAAAAAACAAAAAGATCAATAAAAATAAAAGAAATTATTAAAGATGAAAAGCCTGCTAGTATAGAAGAGGCTGTAGATATTTTACAAGAATGTCCAAAAGTAAAATTTGATGAATCTGTAGAACTTTCAATAAAATTAGGTGTTGATCCAAAGAAATCAGATCAACAGGTGAGAGGAACTGTATCATTGCCTCATGGCACTGGAAGAAAAGTTGTATTAGTTGTTTTTACTAAGGGGGACAAGGCTAAAGAAGCATTGGAAGCTGGAGCTGATTATGCTGGAGCTGAGGAATTATTTGAAAAAATAAAAGGCGGATGGACTGACTTCAGTGCAGTAATAGCAACACCGGACATGATGAGAGAAGTAGGGAAGTTAGGAAAGGTTTTAGGACCTCGAGGTTTAATGCCTTCACCCAAAGCAGGAACGGTAACTAATGATGTAACTAAAGCTGTTAAGGAAGTTAAAGCGGGAAAAGTGGAATATAAGATTGATAAAAATGCAGTTATTAATTTAATGATAGGAAAATTATCTTTTGCAAAGGATAAACTAATTGAAAATATTCAAACATTAATGGGTGCATTAGTTAGATCAAAACCGGCATCGGCTAAAGGAAACTATGTGAAGAGTTTTGCAATTTCTTCAACTATGGGACCCGGAGTATTAATAGACATACAAACTCTAAATTTATCGTAAATTAAGGATAGGGTAAAATGAGAGCTGAAAAGAAATTACTTTTAGACGAAATAAAAGAAAAAATTGAAAAATCAAATTCAATGATTTTGACATCGTATGAGAACGTTACAGCGCAAGATAGCTGGAATATACGAAATACTCTTTCTAAAAATGAGAGCGAATACGAAGTTGTTAAAAAAAGAGTTTTTATTAAAGCCGCTAAAGAATGTGGTTTTGAATTGAATTTAGACGAATTAAAAGGACATGTTGGAGTTGTTTTTATTTCTGGTGATCCAATGGTATCGACTAAATCAGTATATGAATTTACTGATGATGGGAAGTTACAAGTATTATTGGGTCAGTTAGAAGGGAAAAGCTATTCATCAAAAGAAATGGAAGAGCTTTCTAAGCTACCTTCAAAAGATGAAATGAGAGCGCAGTTCTTGTCCTTATTAGAAGCACCAATGACACAGACAGTTTCTGTTATGGATAGTCTTCTAACGAGTGTAATTTATGCAATAGAAGAAAAGAAAAAATTAGAAGAAAAAAAATAAAGGGGTAATATCGTGGCCACTGTAAATATTGAAGAACTAGTAGAAACATTGAGTAATCTCCCAGTTCTAGAACTTGCGAAATTGAAACAAGCTTTAGAAGATAAGTGGGGAGTTAAAGCCGCAGCCGCTACTGCTGTTGTTGCAGCAGCTCCAGGAGGAGAAGCAGGTGGTGAAGAAAAAGAAGAATCTACTGAATTTAAAGTAACTTTAGAAGAAGCTCCAGCGGATAAAAAAATTGCAATTATTAAAGTTGTAAGAGAAATCACAGGACTTGGTTTGAAGGAAGCTAAAGAATTAGTTGAAGGAGCTCCAAAAGTATTAAAAGAAACTGCTCCAAAAGCTGAAGCTGAAGAGATCTTGAAAAAAGTTCAAACAGCTGGTGGAAAAGCAAGTTCAAAAGGACTTTAAAATTTTAAATTTATATAAAGGGCAAAAACAAAAGTTTTTGCTCTTTTGCAATTTTTTAAAAGGTGCAATTTTATGCAGCTTTTTATTTATGTATATTTAAGGAGTTACAGATGCTGAAAAGACCGCCTGAGCGGGTTAGTTTTGTCAAAAGTAAAGAAATAATTGACCTTCCAAATCTTATAGAAATACAAATTAAATCATTTAATGAGTTTATGCAGGCAGATAAGCTTGCTCACGAAAGAGAAAGGATTGGATTAGAAGAAGTATTTCAAGAGATATTTCCAATTAAATCATACGATGAAAAAACTACATTAGAATATATTAATTATAATTTAGGAGTTCCTAAATACTCTCCGGAAGAATGTATTAGAAGAGGAATTACTTATAACGTAACATTAAAAGTTCAGTTTAAATTAACTGATGAGACTGGAATTAAAGAAGAAGAAGTTTATATGGGAACCATTCCGGTAATGACAGACAAAGGTACATTTGTTATTAACGGAGCTGAAAGAGTAATTGTTTCTCAGCTGCATAGATCTCCAGGAATTGCTTTTGAAAAGGACAGGCATCCCAAAGGTACGACTTTATATTCTTTTAGAATAATTCCTTATCGCGGAAGCTGGCTTGAAGCTTCTTTTGATAGTAATGATTTAGTGTATATTTTTGTTGATCGCAAAAAAAGAAGAAGAAAAGTTTTAGCTACTTCTTTTATTAGAACATTAGGTTATTCAACTGATGCGGACATAATAGAGGAATTTTTTGATACAAGAAGAATTAAAATCAAGTCCGAGAAAGATTTTGTTAAGTTAGTCGGAAAAGTTTTGGCGGAAGATGTTGTTGACGAAGAGACAGGCCTTGTTTTTGGAAAAGCAGCAGAAAAATTAACGACAGCAATGTTAAAAAGAATGTTAGATGAAAAAATAACTTCTATTCGTATTGCTGAAGATGCAGATGAAAATCATCCAATTATTAAAATGCTTGCAAAAGATCCTACTGATTCATATGAATCAGCTTTAAAGGATTTTTATAGAAAAATAAGACCGGGAGAACCGGCTACATTATCTAATGCAAGATCAGCTATTATGAGACTCTTTTTTGATCCAAAAAGATATAATTTGGGAAGAGTTGGAAGATATAAGTTAAATACTAAGCTTGCAATGGAAATATCTGATGAAGTATTGAATGTTGTAACACTGAAAAAAGAAGATGTAATTGAAGCTTTAAAATACTTAATTAGGCTAAAAAAAGGTGACGAGGGCGTTAATGTTGATGATATTGACCATTTAGGAAATAGAAGAATTAGATCTGTAGGTGAATTAGTTCAAAATCAATGTAGAATTGGTCTTGCAAGAATGGAAAAAATCGTTAAGGAAAGAATGAATCTTTTTGATTTTTCATCAGATACGATGACTCCGGGTAAGATTGTTTCTGCAAAAGGTTTGGCCGGAGTATTAAAAGACTTTTTTGGCAGATCTCAGTTGTCTCAATTTATGGATCAGACAAATCCGGTATCTGAACTTACTCATAAAAGAAGATTGTCATGTTTAGGGCCAGGCGGATTGAATAGAGAAAGAGCTGGTTTTGAGGTTAGGGACGTACATTCTTCTCACTATGGAAGAATTTGTCCCATTGAAACACCTGAAGGACCCAATATCGGTCTTATCACATCATTATCTTCATATGGAAAAATTAATGAGTTTGGTTTTATTGAAACACCGTATAGAAAAGTAAAAGACAATGTTGTTACAGATGAAATAGAATATATGACAGCCGATTTAGAGGAAAATTGCGTTATTGCTCAGGCGTCAGCTAAACTAGATGAGTTCAACATGTTTTCTACGCCTATTTGCTGGGCTAGGACCAAAGGAGATTCTTTAGAAATAGAAAGTGATAAAGTATCTCATATGGACGTATCTCCAAAGCAGTTGGTTTCTGTGGTGGCAGGACTTATTCCATTTTTAGAGCATGATGATGCAAACCGTGCGCTTATGGGGTCTAACATGCAGCGCCAGGGAGTACCTTTATTAATACCGGAAGCTCCAGTTGTTGGAACCGGTTTGGAATCTAAAATAGCAAGAGATTCAGGTTCTGTGCTAATAGCGGAAGAAGATGGAATTGTAGAATATGTGGACGGATTTAAAGTTATAGTAGCGCCAAGAAACAATCCTACAAACAAAAAAACTTATGAACTTAGAAAATTTATTAGATCGAACTCAGGCTCATGCATTAACCAAACTCCAATTTGTCATGTTGGAGATAAGATTAAGGCAGGAGATGTAATAGCAGACGGTCCGGCTACCGATAAGGGTGAGTTGGCTCTTGGTAAAAACGTTTTAGTTGCTTTCATGCCATGGTGCGGATACAACTATGAGGATGCTATTATTATTTCTGAAAAGTTAATTAAAGAAGATACTTATACTTCTATTTATTTAGAAGAATTCGAATTGACTGCAAGAGATACAAAACTTGGGAAAGAAGAAATCACTAGAGATATTCCTAATGTTTCTGAAGAGGCTTTGGCAGATCTAGGGGAGGATGGTATCATTAGAATAGGCGCTGAAGTGAAGCCAGGAGATATTTTAGTAGGTAAGATTACTCCAAAAACAGAAACAGAACTATCACCGGAAGAAAGGCTTTTAAGAGCTATTTTCGGAGAAAAAGCAGCCGATGTTAAAGATGCATCTCTTACTGCTCCTCCGGGAACGGAAGGTGTTGTTATGGACGTAAAAGTATTTTCAAGAAGAGATAGATTATCTAAAACAGATGACGAGCTTGTTGAAGAAACAACGAAGATCAAAGATGTCCAACAGGAATATAAAGCAAAAGAATTAGAACTTCAAATGCAGCTGCATGAGAAATTAGGTGCTTTATTATTGAATGAGGCTTGTCCTGCTCCGATTATGCATAGAAAAAGCGGAGAAATTATAATAGAAAAAGGACAGGCAATAACTCAAGATCTTATCGAAAAAATCGAAGCTGAAAGTATTGAGAATCTTTTAATGGAAGATAATGAAATTTTTGAAGAAATGAAAAAGATCTTAAGAGAGCATGATCAAGCCCTTCAAACACTTCAAAGTAAACATAAATTAGACATTGAACAAATGAAAAAGGGAGATATTGATTTAGATCCCGGAGTCATCAGACAAGTTAAGGTTTATGTTGCTACGAAAAGAAAGCTGCAGGTCGGAGATAAAATGGCAGGAAGACATGGTAACAAAGGTGTTGTTGCTAAATTGGTTCCTGAAGCTGATATGCCGTATTTAGAAAATGGGCAGACAGTTGAGATTATTTTAAATCCGCTAGGTGTTCCTTCTCGTATGAACATGGGACAGCTTTTAGAGACTCATTTAGGATACGCTGCTAAAAAAGCAGGCATATATGTTAAAACACCTGTTTTTGAAGGTTTTCCGGAAAAAGAAATTTGGAAAATGATGCAAGATCAGAACCTTCCTGAAAACGGAAAATTTGTTTTATATGACGGACGCAACGGTGAAAGATTTGATAACCATGTTGTTGTAGGTTATATCTATATGCTTAAATTAAGTCACTTAGTGGCTGATAAAATCCATGCCAGATCAATAGGGCCTTATTCATTAGTAACGCAACAACCGCTGGGCGGTAAAGCTCAAATGGGAGGACAAAGATTTGGAGAAATGGAAGTATGGGCATTAGAAGCATACGGTGCAGCTCATGTACTTCAGGAAATGTTAACAGTAAAATCAGATGACGTAGCCGGAAGAACTAGAATTTATGAATCTATAGTAAGAGGTGATAATAGCCTTATTGCCGGCACACCTGAGTCATTTAATGTATTAAAAAAAGAAATGCAGGGATTATGTCTTGATGTAAGGACAGAATCTTTGGATGAAGAATAAGTTATTTTAGGAGTAATCAATGTTAGATAATGAGGATTTTAAAGATTCTCAATTTGATAATTTATCAATTAAGATGGCCTCGGACGATGTTATTAAAAATGTATGGTCTAGAGGAGAGATAAAAAAACCGGAAACAATAAACTATCGTACATTCAAACCGGAAAAGGGAGGTCTTTTCTGTGAGAAGATTTTCGGACCGACAAAGGATTGGGAATGTGCTTGCGGTAAATATAAAAAAATCAAACATAAAGGGATCGTTTGCGATAGATGCGGAGTTGAGGTTACTTTATCAAAAGTAAGACGTGAAAGAATGGCTCATATTGACTTAGCTGTTCCTGTTGTGCATATTTGGTTTTTTAAAACCATGCCATCTAAAGTTGGTAATGTTTTAGGAATGTCTGTATCAGATTTGGAAAGAGTGATTTACTATGAAGAATATGTAGTAACAGATCCTAAAGAAACTGATTTGGAAAGAAAACAGCTTTTAAATGATAATGAGTATAGAGAAGCTCAGGAAAAATGGGGTTCAACTGCTTTTGATGCTAAAATGGGTGGAGAGGCGATATTCGAACTATTAAAAAATGAAGACCTTTCTTCCATTATTTTAGAGCTTAAGGAAAAGCTTAGAAAAACAAAATCAATTCAAGCAAGGATCAAACTTGCTAAGAGACTAAAGATAGTTGAAGGGCTGGCTTCTTCTCCGAATAGTCCTGAATGGATGGTTTTATCATGTGTTCCTGTAATTCCACCTGATTTAAGACCTTTGGTGCCTCTAGATGGAGGAAGATTTGCAACCTCGGATTTAAACGATTTATACAGAAGGGTAATAAATAGAAATAACAGATTAAAATCGATTTTAAAATTAAAGACACCAGATGTAATTATCAGAAATGAAAAAAGAATGCTGCAGGAAGCTGTCGATGCTCTTTTTGATAATGGCAGACATGGACATCCTGTAATGGGGGCCGGCAACAGACCATTAAAATGTTTATCTGAAATGCTTAAGGGAAAACAGGGTAGATTCAGACAGAACTTGTTGGGTAAAAGGGTTGATTATTCCGGAAGATCGGTAATTGTTATTGGGCCTGAACTAAAGTTTAATCAATGCGGTATTCCTAAACAGATGGCCTTGGAGTTATTTGAACCGTTTATTGTTAAAAGATTAAAAGATCTTGACTATGTTTATACAATCAGATCTGCGAAAAAATTAATACAAAAACAGTCCCCGGAAGTTTGGGATGTTTTGGAAGAGATCATTAAAGGACATCCGGTATTATTAAACCGTGCGCCTACTCTTCATAGATTAGGTATTCAGGCTTTTGAACCTGTATTAATAGAAGGGAAAGCGATTCGAATTCATCCATTAGTTACAACTGCTTTTAATGCTGACTTTGATGGTGACCAAATGGCTGTGCATGTGCCTCTTTCTATTGAAGCACAGTTAGAGACAAAACTTTTAATGATGTCTCCTGATAATATATTCTTACCATCCAGCGGAAAACCGGTAACGGTACCTTCTCAGGATATGATCTTGGGTCTTTATTATTTGATGTTGGATCCTGTTTTGTTTAAAGCAGAGCAAAAGAAAAAAATTAAAATTTTTAGAAATCCAGAGGAAGTTTTAATTGCTCTTGGCTCAGGAATAAGCTATAACAGAAAATCAATTGATGACAACTCAAGAAAGTCCACAGATGAGACCGGTAGAGGTCTTTTTATACATGAAAAAATTAAAGTCTTAATTGATGAAGGTATTATTGAAACAACTCCCGGCCGAGTGATTTTTAATACAATTGTACCGAAAAAATTAGGTTTCCAAAACTATGCGTTAAAAAAGAAGAGATTATCAGAGCTTGTTTTGGAATGTTATAAAAAAGAAGGATTGGAAGAGACTGTAAAATTCTTGGACAATATGAAAAACTTAGGTTTTTCTAATGCTACAAAAGCAGCTCTTTCTATGGGTGTGACAGATGTTACCGTTCCTCAAGGCAAACCTAAGGTTATTGAAGATACTTACAAAAGAGTATTGAAAGTTAAAAAACAATATGAAGACGGTATTATAACTGAAGGTGAAAGACATGCTAAAATTATTAGTATCTGGACAGAAGTATCAGACTTATTATCAGAAGAACTATTTAAATTGTTATGTCAGGTAAATGACGGAGAGCTCAATCCTTTATATTTAATGATGGATTCCGGAGCTAGAGGTAATAAATCCCAGGTTAAACAGCTGGGAGCTTTAAGAGGACTGATGGCAAAACCGTCTGGTGAAATTATTGAATCTCCTATTGTATCTAACTTTAGAGAGGGATTGACTGTATTAGAATATTTCATTTCTACTCACGGAGCTAGAAAAGGTCTAGCCGACACTGCTTTAAAAACAGCGGATTCTGGATATTTAACAAGAAGATTGGTAGACGTTTCTCAAGATGTTATTGTTACGCAGGTAGACTGTGGAACAATTAATGGAATTGAAGTCGCGGCTATAAAGCAGGGACAAGAAGAGCTACTTGCTTTAAAGGAAAGAATATTTAACAGAACTGTATGTGATGATATTTACCTGCCTGGTGATAGTACTAAAATACTTGCAAAAGCAGGGGATGTATTAACTGCTGTGCAAGCTGAGAGCATCGATGATGCTGGTATTGAAAAAGTAAAAATCAGATCGCCTTTGACGTGCGAGTCAACTCGCGGCATTTGTTCTAAATGCTATGGCAATAATTTAGCTTTGGGAACGCTGGTAGGTTTGGGAGAGGCGGTCGGAATTATTGCAGCTCAATCTATTGGTGAGCCTGGAACACAGCTTACTATGAGAACTTTCCATATTGGTGGTATTGCATCAGCTTCAGTTAGTCCTCAGTTAATAACAGAGAAAGGAGGTATCTTGATTTATCAAGATATCAGGACTGTTCAAAATGAAGACGGGCAATGGGTTGCTTTAAATAAAAACGGAACTTTGAACATTGTAAGAGATGAAGGCAGAACTATAGAGGAATATAAAAAGCTTTTAAGTTCTAAATCCATCGAACCAATGCAGATATTTAATGTTGAGCTTGGAACTCAAATTTTATTTGAAGACGGTGTTAAAGTAGAAAGTAAAATACAGATAGGCCAGTGGGAACAGCACAGCAGTCCTATTATTTGTGAAAGAGAAGGTTATGCTAAATTTGAAGATTTAGTAGAAGGGATTTCTACACAAAAAGAGACAAATAAACAGACAGGCCAGGTTGAGCTAATTGTAAAACAGCATAGAGGAGAACTACATCCTCAAATTTCTATATTTGCTGATAAGGATAACAAGGAATTGGTAGGGACATATGCTATTCCTGCAGGTGCTGTTATTTCTATTAAAGATTGTCAGTTAGTTAAAGCCGGCATGATCTTGGCTAAATTACCAAGAGGTGCTATCAGAACAAAGGATATCACAGGAGGTCTTCCCCGTGTGGCTGAACTATTTGAAGCCAGAAAACCAAAAGATGCAGCGGAAATCGCTAAAATTAATGGAATAATTGATTTCAAAGGTATTCAGAAAAATAAAAGGATCGTAGTTGTTAAAGATGATGAGACCGGTATGGAAGAAGAGCATTTGATTCCTCTTGCCAAGCACTTGATAGTACAAAAAGGAGATCTTGTTGTAAAAGGACAGCAGTTGACAGACGGTCTTGTAGTGCCTCATGAAATTTTGGATATTTGTGGAGTGAGAGAACTTCAAAAATATCTTGTTAATGAAGTGCAGGAAGTATACAGACTTCAAGGGGTTGATATCAATGACAGACATATTGAAATAATAGTCCGTCAGATGCTTCAAAAAGTAAGAATTACAGATCCGGGTGATACAGTGTTTTTATTTGGAGAAGATATTGATAAAAAGATCTTTCATGCAACAAATAGAAAAACTATGGATGAAGGTGGTAAACCGGCACAGGCTGCGCCTGTATTATTGGGCATCACAAAAGCATCACTTGGATCAGAGTCTTTTGTATCAGCGGCTTCTTTCCAAGAGACTACTAAAGTATTGACAGGTGCTGCAACCGATGGTGCTGTTGATTATTTAAGAGATTTTAAATCTAACCTTATCATGGGCCATATGATTCCTGGCGGTACAGGTTTTGAGTATCATAAAAAAGCAAGTAAGTTTGCTGATGGTAAAACTGAAGAGTCCTTGTTTGTTTTTGAAGATGATATGAATTTAAAACTCACGTTGGTAAATCAATAAAATATTAATTTTTATTTATTATAAAAAAGCTCCCTAATGGGAGCTTTTTCTTTTTTGTACTTATAATTTGAAATTTTTTAATAAAAAAAGAATTCTTATGGCCGGTATTTCACGAATTTCAAAGCATTAAAAATTAATATTTCCGCGTGAAGTATGTACAATATTTAATAAAAAATGTGATGTTATAATTTTTCGAGGAAAAGAAACTCGTTGTCTTATAGGGGTTACTGCTAAAAAAGTAATATCAGACGGAAATGTTTTAATGGATAAAAAAGAAGGATAGAGTATTTAGAATCAATACAAGAAAAAATAATCAATTTGTATCAAAAAGAAAATTCACGTAAAGAAAGATTTGAACAATTAGTAGCTAAAGAAGGTATTAACATAGTATTTACAGGACAATAAATAGCATTAAGACTAGAAAATATATAAGTCATAAATAAAACTTTTGAAAAATATTATTTTAATTTAATAATTATCAACTTTTTGTTGATAGAAAATATCATTTCACATATTTTGCATACTCAATTTCTAAAAAAATAACTTATGAGGTTAAAATATGTCGTGCAGCTCACCTACAGCATCTTCAGGGCAATCTGCAGGTGCTGTTGAAACAGCTTCCCAAAAAGAGGAAAAAGAAGAAGAAAAATTCAAAGACTACGAACGAATAGCAGGAAAGTATGTTGCAGAAGTTGCTGGTTGGGGAAGAGATTGGTTTGTTAGAGAACCTACTTTAGAAGAGATGGAAATATTTGATGTTATGCGGCAATTTGGAACTACAGGAGCGTTGTTTAGTCAAAGTACACAAGAAAAGTCTATGTCTTTGGAGGCTAAGAGATTTTCGACACATTTTTTTAACAAATATATCAACAAGGAAATAATTATATGCCAATAATAGGATCAACATCTTTAGAATATGTATACTTAATGGGACAACATCGTCAAGTTACTGCAGAATGCGCTAATTTGAAACTGCTAGGTGTTACAGCTGAAAAAATTATATCAGATGGTAATATTTATGTGGATGCGGCCTCTGTAGTGAAGGAAATTGAAGCAGGCGGGAGAATTCAAAAAGAAGCGAGAATAATAAATATTACAGAAAAAGAAGGGATATTAGAATCTGACGGAAAATTAACAGCTGAAAGAGGAGTTCATTTTAAATACTTGAATCCTAGCAGCGCGGATAATATTACTTATAAAAATGTTCATGTTACGGTTTTAAAAGGATATTTTGAAACACCTTCTTGCTCTACTGATATTTATTTAATAAATAGCCATATTAATAAAATTAAATTTTTAGGAGATGCCGGCACTGTACATTTGGATCCTACAAGCTTTGTCGAAGAAGTTGTCAATGGTCAAATAGTTAGAGATTAAAAAAAAATTTTAGTTGAAAAAATTAAAGCTCTCATATGGAAGCTTTAATTTATAGATGATTTTTAATAATTTTTTCTAAAAGAATTTGATCTTTTGCAAACTTTCTAATTCCTTCAGATAATTTTTCTGTAGCCATAGGATCTTCATTTAGCATATACCTAAAACTTTGTTCGGTAAGATTTATTTTTTGAATATTCTTTTTTTTAGCTAGATTTGAATCTAATTTTTTAGTGATTTCAGTATCGCTTTTTTGAAGTTCTTCTAATAGGTCAGGAGATATTGTTAAAAGATCGCATCCTGCAAGCTCTATTATTTCATCAGTATTTCTAAAGCTTGCTCCCATTATTTCAGTATGATAATCAAATTTTTTGTAGTAATTGTATATATTGGTTACAGATAATACCCCTGGATCTTCAAAACCTTGATATTCTTTATTTTCATTTTTTTTGTACCAGTCTAATATTCTTCCAACAAAAGGAGATATTAAAGTTACTTTTTTTTCTGCGCATAAAATAGCCTGAGCTAAAGAAAACAGCAGCGTTAAATTACAATGGATATTTTCTTTTTCTAACTGTTGGGCTGCTGTTATCCCTTCATAGGTAGAGGCAAGTTTTATTAAAATTCTATTTCTTTCAATACCCATTTCATCGAACAGGGAAATAATATTCTTGGCTTTTTCAATAGATTTTTTTGTGTCAAAAGAATATCTGACATCAACTTCTATAGAAACCCTGCCCGGTATTAGTTTTAATATCTCAAAACCGAAATTAACAAAGACTTTATCTAAAGCTAAAGACAAAGTATTTTTAGGATTTTTTGATTTTGCATAAGAAATGGCCTCTTTAATTAAATGCTTATAATTTTCTTTTTGGGAGGCTTTTAAAATCAATGAAGGATTAGTGGTGGCGTCTTGAGGTTTATATTGATCAATAAGCTCAAAATCGGAAGTATCAGCGACTACTTTGGTGTATTTTTTTATTTGGTCTAAAGTTGATAATTTTTGTTTTGTATTGTGCATGATCTATCCTTTGTTGATTTCTATAAAACTTATTAACTTAAAAAAGGAATTATTTTCCATTTTTTTTGAGATATAAGAAGGAGTTATGTTTATCTTAAAATCTTCGAAAAGTATAGCAATATTTTTATTTTCTTTACATGTTTCTAATATTAAATTTTGTAAGTGCTTGGACAGTTTTATTCTTTGAGGTGTGATTAGATTTTCTGAAAATTCATATTCGGCATTTTCTATTATTATTTTTAGATCTATTTCTTTTTTTTCAATTTTAGCAGAAATTAAATTGATATAAGAGAAGATTTCATCTTTTGTAAATAAAATTTCCAGTTCAATATCAGAAATAAAATTTTCCGATATGTATTTTATTCTTTTGGAAGAATGTTCGTTAAAGGTATTTATTTTATCGATTTGCCATTTACCAGGAGTGCATGACAAAAACAAAAATAATAAACAAAAAAAGATCATTTATTTGCAAGCACAATGGCAATGCCGGTAGCTGCTACTGCAATTGTCACTGCTGCTACTGCCCAAGGCTGCCAGTTTGTTTTTTCAGCGGCAATAGAGGATTCTTGCGCTGCTTTTGGAACCTCTTTTTCCTCATATGTGTTTTCATTGGTCATATTGTCCGGAATAATGCAATCTTCTGTTTCGGAATTTTTGCTTTGAGTAATACTTTCTTCTTGATTTACATCTTTAGTATTTTCCGCAGCTATTAAATAATTAGAAAACAGCGAACAAAAAAGCATTATTGATATTGCAAATTTTTTCATGGTCACCTCAATTTATTAGAATAAAAAATAAAGCTTTTTAAAAAAAAATTCTAGCAATTATTTTCAATTGCTTTTTTCAAAAGTAGTATTTGGAAATGTTTTGATATGTTCTTAAATTTTTTTTGTATGTTTTTTTCAAAATTCTTAAGTTCTTTTTCTTTATTTTTTGCTGTTTTTAACTTTTTTAAAAAATCCTGATAGTTATTTATAATTTTAGCTTTTTCATCTTTATTTTGTAATAGTGAAAATATATCATTTGTTATGTCAAAAGATGCAAAGCAGTCTTTAAAGATGCTCAGGTATTGTAAGAAGTCTTCTTTCTTACATGAACCTGTCATGACATAAACGCTATTTTCATGAAACAGGATCATTTGAAGCATTTTTAAAGAGCCGAACTTAGTTTGCTTCGTAATTTCAAAAATATCGGCAGGACCGATATTTGTATTTAAAGTTCCAAAACTTTGACAGTATGTAATGGAATTAGTATGCACTCTTTGAGCTGCTCGCAAATACTCATTTTTTGTACAAGATATTTCTTCTTTTGCTAAATTAACAGATGGGTTGAATGATGTTTTTGTTTTTTTAACGAAGCCTATTTGTACGTGTTTAGGGTAAGCCTTGGGATCAACTATCTGCCAAGATTGAGGTTCTTTAAAATATGGAATATTGTCTGCAAATAAAAAAGTGTTAAAAGCAAATAATATAAAAAATAATTTTTTCACTAGTGTGATGAGCTTGAATTAATTAATATTGCAGCAACGGCCATTCCAGCTACCAATACTACTCCCCAAAATACCATAGACATAGCAGTAGCGCTGTAAGAGCTGGCAGCTGCTGCTTCAGCTTGTATTGCATTAGATTGTGAAAGTGATACTGATTGTTCGGCTTCTAATTTATTAGAAAATAAAAAAGAAGTAAATATCAATAAAATAGAGATAAGTTTTTTCATGAATTAAGCCTGATTTTAAAATTTTTTATATCTTTTTTTACAAAAAGATAGAGTTTCTGGCAATGTGATTTTTATATTGGGATGATTTTTTTTGTAATATTTCACTTAAATTAAGAATCTATGTAAAATATCAATAAAGTCAACTGAGGAATTTTTATGAAAGAACAGACCTCTGAGATTAAAATTCAAAAAATTTGCGATGTGATAAGAAAAGAAACTTTGGACCCTGCCAAACAGCAGGCTAAAGAAATAGTAGAAAATGCTCGATTAGAAGCAGAAGAGATAGTAAAAAAAGCTAAGAAAGAAAATGAACAAATAATATCTGATGCTAAAAAACAAATAGCAAAAGAAAAAAAGATATTTGATTCTGCTATGTCGCTTGCTACCCGTCAGGCTTTTGAAGAGCTAAAACAAAAAATTGAAAATGAGCTTTTCAATAAGAACTTAAAAGAGCTTGTTACTAAAAATACAACGGATCCTAAAATAATAGCAGGGCTAATAACTGCTATTATTAAAACAATCGAAGAAAAAGGACTTGATGTTGATATTAGTGCATATATACCAAAACTTGTAGATGCAAATAAAATAACTACTTTTTTATCAAAAGAAATACTTAATAAACTTAAAGAAAAAGAACTTGTTTTAAAAGATTTTGAAGGCGGGGTTAAAATTAAACTGCATGAAATGCAGATTACAATAGATATTTCAGACAGCGCCCTAAAGGATTTGATAGCAGCTTATATAAGGCAAGATTTTAGACAAAAAATATTTAACGTATAAATTTTATGAATAAATATTATTTTATTGGATCAGCTCTTCCGACTCTTTCTTTAAAGGTTAAGCCGGAAATGTCTTTTCATGAGCTTCAAAGAATCTTTGCCATCAATTTATCGGTTGTAGATATGCAGAAAAATACAGCCTTTAAAAGATATATAGACATAACTAATTTAAGGCTTTTATGGGAAAGCAAGGAAATAGATCCAAGAGGCATTTTAAATGCAAAAGAGTTAGAAGATGCCCTTTTGATAAAAGATATTTTTGATGATTATGTTTTTGATTATTTGGATAAATATGAAAGTGTAGAGGAGAGATTAAAAAATTTTAATTTTTTGAAAGTGAAATATTTCGAAAAAATGATGCGAAAAAAAGGTTTTTTAAAAAAATATTTCACATTTGAAAGAGATTATAGATTAATACTTACTGCTTTAAGATCGAAAACTTTAAAAAGAGATGTTGTAAAAGAAGTGCAGTATGAAGATCTTCAAGATGATCTAGTGGAATACATTCTGGTTCAAAAAGACTTAGAAGATTTTGAGCCTCCTAAAGAATATCAGGAAATCAAAGATATTTATAAAAATAATATTGACGACCCCCATAAACTAAATGAAAAACTTTTAGAATATAGATTTAAAAAGATTTCAGAAATTATGGAAGAAAAGCCTTTTTCAATAGATCAGCTGTTAGCATATTCGGCTTTGCTTATCATTGTAGAGGATTTGAACATGTTAAATAAAGATATTGGTAAAAATATTATAGACAATATTACCTAGGGAAAAAAATGACAAATATTAAAGCAAAAGGCAATGTAATAAAAGCTTTTGGAAATTTACTTCATGTGGAGTTTAAAGGAAATATCTGCCAGGGTGAAGTTTGTTTTATTAAGGTGGAGAATATGAATTTTTCTGCAGAAGTGATTGAGATAAATTCTAATGTGGCAAAAGTACAAGTTTTTGAAGATACAAGAGGTATAAAATTAAATACCGAGGTAGAATTCTTAGGACATTTATTAGAAGCTGAGCTAGGGCCGGGATTATTGACTTCTATTTTTGATGGACTGCAAAATCCGTTAGAAAAAATAGCAGAAGAGGCAGGTTATTTTTTATCCAGAGGTTTATACATAAAACCATTAGATAGAAAAAAGACCTGGGAATTTATTCCGAAAATAAAAGTAGGGGATAATGTTCAAAGAGGAGACAGCTTAGGAGAGGTGAAAGAAGGACATTTCCAGCATCAGATTATGGTACCTTTTATTTACAGAAGATCTTTTGAAATCATTTGGGTTATAAAACCAGGTGTATATAACATTGAAACGGTAGTAGCAAAGGCAAAGGATGAAGAAGGGAAAGAATACGAATTCTGCATGCTTCAAAAATGGCCTGTTAAATCTGCTTTGTTGCAGGGTCAAAAAGTAAGTCCTGAAAATATGATGATAACAGGGCTGAGAATATTAGACACAGAGTTTCCTATCTTGAAAGGTTCTACTTTTTGTACGCCGGGACCATTCGGAGCTGGTAAAACAGTTTTGCAGCACCATTTGGCAAAACACAGTGATGTAGACATTGTAATCGTAGCGGCATGTGGAGAAAGAGCAGGAGAGGTAGTT
Organism: Chlamydiales bacterium; assembly: GCA_028278035.1. Classification (GTDB taxonomy): domain Bacteria; phylum Chlamydiota; class Chlamydiia; order Chlamydiales; family SM23-39; genus JANQFC01. The sequence continues at coordinate 130,567 of JANQFC010000077.1, read as the reverse complement.
GAGATCTTAAAAGAGTTTCCTCATTTAATAGATGCCAAGACAAATGAACCTTTAATGAACAGAACGGTAATTATTAGTAATACATCTTCTATGCCGGTGGCAGCTAGAGAAGCCTCAGTTTATATGGCGGTTACCATTGCTGAGTATTATCGTCAGATGGGACTAAATATTTTAGTTTTAGCAGACTCCACTTCCCGTTGGGCGCAGGCTATGAGAGAGATGTCCGGAAGATTAGAAGAAATTCCTGGAGAAGAAGCTTTTCCTGCATATTTAGCTTCGAGGATAGCAGCTTTTTATGAAAGGGCCGGATCTTTAGTTTTAAAAAATCAAAAAATAGGATCTTTGACAATTGGCGGAGCAGTATCGCCTGCCGGCGGTAACTTTGAAGAGCCGGTAACTCAGGCAACATTAGCAGTAGTCGGTGCTTTTTGGGGTCTTTCAAGAGAAAGATCGGATGCAAGAAGGTATCCGGCGATAGATCCTTTAATTTCCTGGACCAAGTATTTGAACAAGGCTTCTATGGAATTGAATAAACATTCCAATAACTGGCAGAAAAAAGTTTATTTTTCACATGCTATATTAAAAAATGGAAATGAAATATCCAAGAGAATGGAAGTGGTCGGAGAAGAAGGAATTTCTATAGATGACATGATAGTATATCTAAAAGCAGAGCTGTTTGATACTTGTTATCTTCAGCAAAATTCTTTTGATAAAATAGATGCATATTGTCCTATTTTAAGACAAGTGGAGATCTTTGATGTTCTGCATGATATTTTTAAAGAGAAATTTGCATTTGATACACATGATGAAGCAAGAGCGTTTTTCTTGTCTCTTCAAAATGACATGAAGAATTTAAATTTTATAGAATACAATTCCAATGCATATAAAGATGCCTTGAAAAACATAAAAGAAAAAATGCATAGCTTGAAGGTGGGTGTATGATAAAAGTATACGATCGCATATTAGATATGAGAGGAAGTTTGATAACTGTTCAAGCTGTAAATGTCGGTTTAGGAGAACTTGCAAAAATTTATAAATCAGACGGTACTCATACTTACGGATCTGTTTTAAGAATTGATGAGGACTTGGTAACCCTTCAAGTTTTTGAAAATGTAAGGGGTATTTCTACTGGTGATAAGGTCACATTTTTAAACAAGCAAATGCAGGCAACAGTCAGTGATTCCTTATTGGGAAGATGTCTTTCCGGAAGTGGAGAGCCTATTGACAGTGGGCCGGAGGTTAGTGGAGAAAAAGTTGAGATTAACCTTCCTTCTTTCAATCCGACCAAAAGAATTGTACCAAGAGATATTATCCGGACCAATATTCCTATGATAGATATTTTTAACTGTTTAGTTAAATCTCAAAAAATACCTATTTTTTCTCTACCGGGCGAACCATATAACCAGCTTTTAATGAGAATAGCCAATCAAACTGATGCTGATATTGTGATAATAGGGGGAATGGGCCTTAGATTTGATGATTACAAAGCCTTTGTTAATAATGCCGAACAGTCAGGGGTTATGGACAAAACAGCTTTATTTATTCACTTGGCTACAGATCCTGCTGTTGAATGTCTTTTAGTGCCTGATATGGCATTAGCCTCTGCAGAAAAATTTGCAGTGGATGGCAAGAATGTATTAGTGCTTTTAACAGATATGACCGCATTTGCTGATGCGATAAAAGAAATAGCAATAACGATGGATCAGATACCATCTAACAGGGGTTATCCTGGATCTTTATATTCTGATCTGGCGTCAAGGTATGAAAAGGCGGTTGATATAGATGGATCGGGCTCTATTACTATAGTATCTGTAACTACTATGCCTGGAGGTGATATTACCCATCCTATTCCAGATAATACCGGATACATTACTGAAGGTCAGTTCTATTTGCATGATGGGTTTATTGATCCGTTCGGTTCTTTGTCTAGGTTAAAACAGCAGGTGATTGGAAAAGTGACAAGAGAGGATCATGCGGATTTGGCAAATACAATGATCAGGCTTTATGCAGATTCAAAAAAAGCAAGAGAAAGACAAAGTATGGGGTTCAAGTTATCTCATTGGGATGAGAAACTTCTTAGATATTCTTTTTTGTTTGAAGATAGAATGATGAACTTGAAAGTAAATATTTCTTTAGAAGGAGCTTTAGATCTTGGTTGGCAGACACTGGCCGAGTGCTTTAATGTTGAAGAAGTGGCTATGAAAAAAACTTTAACAGATAAATATTGGCCCAAAGAGAAAGCATATGGCTGATTTTAAAATGACAAAGAATGGGCTTCGCTCCCAGCAGCATATTTTAAAACAGCTGCAGACGTATTTACCGACACTGCAGCTTAAAAAAACACTTTTGCAGGTAGAGGTAAATAATACAAAAACAAAAATAGAAAAATTAGAAAAAGATTTTTCTGAAAAAAGACAGGAAATTCTGCATTATGCTTATCTTCTAACATCTAAATACGGAATGGATCCTACTTTATTTACCAAAGTTCAGCATATTGAAAAAACATATGAAAACATAGCAGGAGTAGAGCTTGCAAAATTCGAAAGAATTATTTTTAACGATTTGAACTATTCTTTATTTGATACTCCGATATGGTTTGATTCCATGATAGAGAAATTAAGGAAATTAATAAGGCTTAAAGAAAAAACAAATATTGAAGAAGAAAAGAAAAGATCTTTGGAAAAAGAACTTAAGGATGTGTCGATCAGAGTAAATCTTTTTGAAAAGGTATTGATTCCTAAAACATTAAATAACATAAAAAAAATTAAAGTATTTTTATCAGATCAGGAGCTGGCGGCAATTTCGCAGGCAAAAGTAGCAAAACTTAAAATACTTGAGAAGGCTGTATGATTGTAAAGGTTAAGAAATTTTTAATTTACGGAATAAAAGATCAAGTAGCTATCTTTTTTAAAGCGGCTCAAGAAAAAGGTTTTATTGAATTTATTTCACCTTCCAAAAAAGTCAAAGTTTTATCGGACACTATAAAAGAGTATATATCGGCTATAAAGATTTTAAAAAAGCAGCCTTTCCTAGAAAGTAAAAAAGATTATGTGCCTGCTCATGCAGCTGTTAAACAAATTCTTCAGGTAAATCAGTCTATTGAAAAACTATATGAGGAAAAAAGATATCTGCATGCCGAAATTACAAGAATTACGCCTTTTGGAAATTATTCCAAAGAAGAGCTGGAAGAAACTCAGAATTTATCTCACAGATTTTTTCAGTTCTTATGTATAAAAACATCTAAAAGAGAAAAAATAAAGTTGCCGGATGAACTTATATACGTAGGAACTCAATTTGATCTGGACTATTTTGTAGCTATCAATAAACAGAGAAAGGCATATCCTAAAATGATAGAGATATATATCGACAGACCATTGTCCCTTTTAAAAGAAAGACTTTTTGTAGTGGAAAGACAAATAGAAAAGCTTCAAAAAGAACTAAAGGAATATGCAGGATATTTAAAAATATTAAAACAATATCTTTTAAAGGAGCTGAATACTTTTAATTTAAAAAAAGCAAAAAACGATGCATCTTTTCACATGGAAGATTCTTTATTTGCAATAGATGCCTGGGTTCCTGTCAATAAAATTGATCAGTTAAAAATTCTTACTAAATCTTTGAATGTTGACTTTCAGGAAATAGCAATAGAAAAAAAGGATAGAATCCCTACTTACATGGATAATAAAGGCTTTGCCAAATTAGGAGAAGATTTAGTTAACATTTACGATGTTCCTGCAGTAGATGATAAAGATCCTTCTCTTTGGGTATTGTTTTCTTTTGCTGTTTTTTTTGCGATGATAGTATCCGATGCTGGATATGGTCTTATTTATTTATTTATAGCAGCTTTTTTGAAATGTAAGTTCAAAAATCCAAAGCCTGTTTTAAAAAGATTTATGAAGCTTATTTGGATAATATCTATAAGCTGCGTTATATGGGGCGGACTTACAGGGTCTTTTTTTGGAATAAGCCCAAGTCCAAAAGATGAGATTAATAAAGCTGTTTTTATAAATTATTTAGCCAAGAAGAAAGCTGAATACCATATCAGACAAAAAGATGAGGTCTATCAAGATTATTCACAGAAATTTCCAAAAGTAAAAAATATTAAGGATGTGGATGATTTTTTTCTAAAAGCTGTAACCGTCGATAATAATAAAATGCAGTATATAGCTTTGGATGATTTTAAAAATAATATACTAATGGAGTTTTCCATATTAGTAGGCATTATACATATAATGCTTTCTTTTTTGAGATATTTAAAAAGAAATTTAGCTGGTATCGGGTGGTCAATTTTCATGGTAGGGGGATATTTATATTTTCCTAAAATATTAAATGCGGTCTCGATGATTAATTTTTTAGATATTTTAAGTAAGCAGACTTCTTATTTAATAGGTCTGCAATTGGTAATTGCAGGAATAGCATTAGCTGTTATTCTAGCTATTATTCAAAAAAAATATCAGGGATTTATAGAAATTACAAATGTTGTACAGGTTTTTGCAGATGTATTATCATATTTACGTTTATATGCGTTAGGCTTAGCCGGTATGATAATGGCTTCGACATTTAACGGGCTTGGTGTTGCAATGGGGCTTTTTTTTGGTTTTTTAATTGTGATAGCCGGGCATGCAGTTAATATAGTACTTACTATTATGGGTGGTGTAATACATGGTCTGCGTTTGAACTTTATTGAATGGTACCACCATTCATTTAAAGGAGATGGAAAGCTGTTTGATCCTTTAAAGTTATTAAAATAAAAAAAAAGAGGTAAATATGGATTTTTCAATGTTTGGGCCCGGAATTGTATTGGGGCTTGGTTGTTTAGGAAGTGCAATAGGCTGCGGTGTTGCAGGAATGGCTTCACATGGTGTGATGACGCATGTTGATGAAGGGCACGGAAAATTTATCGGTCTATCTGCTATGCCGTCTTCTCAGTCAATTTATGCATTTGTTTTAATGATAATTATGAAAAATTCTATTGTTCAAGGTAAAACTTCTCCTATGAGTGCTGTAGGTATTGCGCTATTTGCAGGACTTGCAATTATGATCAGTGCTATTTATCAGGGCAAAACAGCAGCTACTGCTATTCAGGCGTCGGCAAAACAGCCTGCTATTTTTGGTAAATGTGCAGCGGCATTAGGTATTATAGAATCATTTGCTTTATTTGCTTTGGTATTTGCACTATTATTGTTGTAAATTATGAGAGAAGAACAAGATACGTTAGGGAAAGTTTTTATAGAAAACAATAATCTTTGGGGAGCGCAGACCCAACGGTCGTTGAATAATTTTTCTATAAGTTGTGAAAAAATTCCAATTGAAATGATATATGCTTTTGCTGTTATTAAAAAGGCCTCTGCAGAAGCTAATCACAAACTTGGGTTGTTATCGAATGAAAAGTTAAGATTGATAGCTAATATTTCTGATGAGATTTTAGATAAAAAATACGATGATCAGTTCCCCTTGTTTATATGGCAGACAGGGTCCGGCACTCATACTAACATGAATATCAATGAAGTGATTGCAAATATAGCATCTTTGAAGACAGGTAAGAAATTAGGTTCGAAAGATCCCTTGCATCCCAATGATGATGTTAATATGAGCCAATCTTCTAACGATACCTTTCCAACGGCTATGCATATAGCAGCTTATTTACTAGTAAAAAACAAACTGCTTACATCGTTAGATAAATTAATTGAAGGCTTGGAAAAAAAAGTTAAAGAATTTGATCATATTATAAAAGTTGGTAGAACGCATCTTATGGATGCTGTTCCTTTGACTCTGGGACAAGAATTTTCAGCCTACTTATATCAAATAAAAAATGCTAAAGATTTAATTAAAGGTTCTTTAAATAATTTATCCAAGCTGGCCCTGGGGGCGACGGCTGTCGGTACAGGAATAAATACCCATAGGGATTTTTCAAAATTAGCGATACAAGAAATTTCTAAAAACATCAAAGAAAATTTTGTTCCGGCAGATAATATGTTTTCTGCTTTGTCGTCTAATGATGCGGTTGCGGATTTGAGCAATAATCTGTCTTTGCTGGGATCTGTGTTTTTTAAGATGTCTACAGATATCAGTCTATTAGCGTCCGGACCAAGATGCGGGTTAAATGAGCTGAGTCTGCCGGCTAATGAGCCAGGCTCTTCTATTATGCCCGGTAAAGTAAATCCAACTCAGATGGAAGCTTTAAAAATGGTATCGATTCAAGTAATTAGCAATAACAATTCTATTACTATGGCCAATTTTTCCGGCAATTTTCAGTTGAATACATGCAGACCTCTAATTATTTATAATCTCATCCAATCTATTCATATCCTGTCCGGGATCAGCATTAGTTTTTTAGAAAAATGCTTAATCGGAATTAACCCTAATATTGAAAATATTAAAAACCATGTTGAAAATACTTTGATGCTGGCTACTGTTTTAAATAAAAAAATAGGATATGAAAAAGCGGCACAAATTGTAAAAAAAGCTCATAAAGAAAATATTTCTTTAAAAGAAGCTGCAATATGTTTAAAGATTGTAGATGAAAAAACATATCATGAAATTATTGATCCAAAAAAAATGGTGAGACCACATGTGTGATTTAGCAAAATATATCGACCATACCTGTTTAAAAAACGATACTGTTCAAAAAGATATTAAAAAGCTTTGCGAAGAAGCTGTCAAATATAACTTCAAGGGAGTATGCGTTCTTCCGAAATTCGTAAAGTTTGCCAGGAGTATTTTAAAAAATGAAAGCCCTGTTGTAATCTCTGTAGTTGATTTTCCAATAGGGGATAAATCTCCTGATAAAAAAGCTCAAGAAGCGAAAGATTTAGTAGAAAATGGTGTTCAGGAAATAGATATGGTCTTGGATGTGCTTGCTTTAAAAGATAAAGATTATTCTAAGGTTTTTGACGGTATTAAAAAAGTGGTGGACATAGCATCTCCAATTCCTGTTAAAGTGATAATTGAAACGTGCTATTTAAATCATGATGAGAAGGTAATTGCATGCGCTCTTGCTCAATTAGCTAAGGCCTCTTTTGTAAAAACATCAACCGGTTTTGGCACAAGTGGAGCTACATTCCAAGATGTTTTCTTGATGAAGCAAATAGTTGGTAATAATATGTCGGTTAAAGCTTCCGGCGGCGTTAAAACAAAAGAAGATGCTCTGTTAATGATACAGGCTGGAGCTTCCAGAATAGGTTCTTCTGCATCTTTAGATATAGTTAAGTCTTGAATATTTCTTTTTAAAGTAATACAAGAGAATATAGATCTTTTTATTATTTTTTGGAGATATTATGAAATCAACTACAAAATCATGGGTTATTACATTAGTTGGAGCGCTGTTTTTCTTTTATGCTTTTTTCCAAGCTAATTTAATGACCCCATTAAACGGTTCTTTACTTAAATACTTTGGGGCGACTTCTTCTGATATAGGTCTTTTGTCTGCATGGTTTTTTTATGCAAATATAATATTTTTATTGCCGGCAGGCCTTATTATGGACAGGTTTTCCATTAGAATACTTATGGGAATTAATATGCTCTTGGCAATAGCAGGAACTTTAATATTTGCTTTTTCAGATACTTTATTTTTAGCTGCAGTGGGAAGATTCATGTCAGGCATTATGATGTCATTTGGTCTTATTATTTGTTTAAAACTGGCTTCTTTATGGCTGCCTCCTAAGAATATGGCATTGGCAAGCTCCTTGATCATTACAATTGGTATGTTTGGAGCTATAGCGGCTCAGGCTCCTTTAGCTTATATAGTGCATTTTATGAACTGGCAGGCTGCATTATTATTTAGTGCGATGCTGGGATTGATAATAGGAATTATTTTATGGTTTACGGTAAAAGATCCTAAAGGAAGAGAAAAGGAGATAAAAGAAAGTCAAAATATAAGCGTCTTTACCTCTTTATACATGGTGTTTAGACAAAAACAAAACTGGCTTTGCGGGTTTTATATTTCTTTATTAAATCTGCCGGTTGCAATATTTGGAGCTCTATTTGGTATATTTTATTTGATACAGGCATATGATATGACGTTTATGCATGCAGCAGCAGTAACATCTATGTTATTTTTCGGTATGATTTTCGGTTCTCCGTTTTTTGGATGGCTCTCCGATTTTATAAGATACAGAAAAGTTCCTATGTTAATAGGTGCAGTTGCCTGTTTGGTATTGATGATAATTGTTTTATATGTGCATAAATTCGATCTTTTTGGCCTTTATATCTTATTTTTTTTAATAGGCTTTACCAGCGGCGCTCAGGCTCTTGGATATCCTGTTATTTCAGAGAGCAACAGACCTGAAATATCAGGGACTGCTTTAAGTTTGGCTGCTTTTATTATTATGGGGGGAGGGTATGGATTAGGCCTTCCTTTTATTGGTAAGTTGTTGGATTTATTTTGGGACGGTAAAATAGTTGATGGCATACATCATTATTCTTTAGAGGCATATCATAAGGCATTTGTAAGTATTCCAATAGGGATATTGATAGCTATTATTTTTATATTCTTTATAAAAGAGACCAGAGGAAGAGCTATTTTTCAAAAAGATTAGAAAAAGCCGCTTTAAGCGGCTTTTTTTATTTAACTGATTTTGTTTGAGCTATTTGGTTTAATCGAGAGTTGAAATCTTTTAGTTCGATTAATTTAGAATGAAGTTGACTATGTTCTAGTAATTCGTAGTTTACTGTTCTTTTTGCTTCTGTATCCATGGGATAGCCGGTGATTGGATCTATAAAGTCCAATTTATCTATTTCTTGTTGGAAGTGCTCAGAATTAGTGGTGGCTTTTTTTAGTATTTTAGGAAATAAGTTTCTTCTAATGTGATTTAGTTTTTTTCCTATGATATCAGCTGTTTGTCTTGTCGATTTTTTTAATAGATTGATTATTTGTATATTCATGTTAGAAATAATTTTTATATATTGATCAGTGGATAATAAAGCCAATCTTTCAAAAGGTATGTTAAGTTCTATTAATATATTTTTAAATTTTTGTGTAACTATCGAATCTCCTGCTGCGAATATTTTAACTGTTTGAAATAACTCATTTTTATAGCCGTTTTCTTTTGCTTCAGCCATTTTTTTTAATAAAGGTTCGTATTTTGCTGTATCTTCTTGCGCTTGTTTCATTTTAGTTTTGTAAACTCGAGAATGCGTTATTTCACGCATTAATTTAATGATTGCTGGGGGAATGGCTTCATTGAATAAAAATCCGCCTTTACCAGCTTTATATTCAGCAATTTGTCTGATTCTATCATTCACTTCTAATTCTGATAGATTGAATATATCCTCTTGATAAGCTTCTTTTTTAAAATGTTCTTCTCTTATAAATGCTAATCTCGCATTCAGCTCATCTTCCTTACGAGCTAATTCTTCTGATGCGGGCTGATGTGGTTTTGCCCCTAAGGCCTGTAAAAGCCAATATCCAATTGATGCCATAATTATTACTCCTTGTTATTATTTATATAAAAATATAAAAAATTAATATTTTTATAATAATATTATAGTATATTTTATTATTAATTGTAATAATTAAATATTTTTTTATTATGTATTAATTGAAAAGCCCATTCTAGCAAGAAAAAACCTTATCACTAAAACAGGATGTAAAATAAAATTTTTAATTAAAGACAGGTAGGTTATACTATATAATTTTTTTGATATTATATAATTTAAATTTTGATGGGCATCTTCTATCCATTCGGGATAAGGAGGAGGGATCAGTTTAGGAAGGGACTTAATATCAAAAAATTGCACATCTTTTGTCTCATCGGAAAGTTTGGCTTTTCCAGAAATTATTTGACATTCATAAAGGTGGGTAAATTTGCTTAGTTTATTGACAGGAGTGTATTCTCCTACTTTTTTTAAAATATTTACTTTATACCCTGTTTCTTCAAGAATTTCACGTATAATAGCATCTTCAATGCTCTCGTTTTTTTCGATTCCCCCGCCAGGCAAGACCCAAACGGGAACATCCCTTCTTTTAATAAGAAGGACTTTTTGTCTGTTATCAGAAAATATGATGCCGGCACAGCTTTGATCTAACATGTAGACATTTGCACTTTGTTTTAAAACATGCTATCTTCTTTTTTTTATATTTACAAGTATCCTGTATGAGAAAGCTTTTTGTTATGCTGTTAATTCTTCTATGTTGTGGATGTTATAAGCAGTATCTGTTTGTCCAGCATGAAAAAATAGACAAGTCAGAGCTGGCCTCAGTTCATGTAAATACCCCAGATCCAAGATTAAGAAACCCTCCGGAAGGACAGAAAATTTCTATTAGCTGGGACTTTCCTTTGAGTGTATATAGAGAAGATCTGACTTTGATTTTAACGGTTAGGTTCTGGGATAACAAACAAGATGTGTTTGTTCATAAGGTAGACAAGAAAAGAGGGTACAAGATCTTTAAGTTTCAAGAGGCTATGGAAGAAGACAGCAGCAAGAAGATCTTGACCTATAAGATTGAGGTAATCAATGAAGATGGTAATATCGTTCAGGTATGGGAGCATCAGTTCTGGAAAAAAAGAATAGATATCAATCAAAATAATCAAGAGCAAATATTTGAAAAAAAACAGACTATTTAATGAATATAACAGGGCTTTTTGTGATCTAAAATGTCATGAGCGTAATAGATTAATTGTTTGGTATCTTCGAAACTGATACAGGAATCTGTAATAGATACTCCAAATCTAAGATTAATTGGATGAATAGGCTGTTTTCCTTCTATAAGATTGCTTTCTAACATAGTTCCGATTATTGAGGGATTTATTTTTGATTGTTTGATTATGTTTTTAAAAACCTCAATTTGTTTTTTATAATTTTTTTGAGAATTGCCATGAGAGGAATCTATGACAATCGGCAGTTTTTTATGCATTAGGTTTTCTGCTTTTGTAACAGAATGTTTGTCATAATTGGTCTTTAAGTTAGAACCTCTTAAAACTAGATGCGTATAAGGATTACCGTTAGATTCAGTAGCAGATAAAATGCCTTCTTGGTTTATTGTAAAAAAACAGTGCTTTTGATTAGCAAAATAAGCTGCTTCAACGGCGGTTGATACATTTCCGGATATATCATTTTTAAAACCCACTGGAAATAAGAAATTAGAAGCTAGTTGCCTGTGTATTTGAGAATGAACCGTTCTCGCTCCTATAAATCCCCAAGAGATAAGATCATCGAAAAAATATCCTGTGTAGGGATCTAGTATTTCAGTAGAAACAGGTATTTGTAATTGAGTTATTTTAAGCAGTAATTGTCTGGTTTTTATTATACCGGATAAGATGTTGTTAGTTCCATCGAGATTAGGGTCATATAAAAAACCTCTCCAGGTTGATTTTGATCTGGGCTTTTCATAATAAAACCTCATTACAAGTAAAAGAGTGTCTTTTACTTCTTCTTGGAGTTTTTTTAGCTTTGATGCATATATTAAAGCCTCTTTTGCTGAGTGTATAGAGCAGGGCCCTACAAAGATTATTTTTCGCCTATCTTTTTTTAAAAAAATATTTTTAATTTGCTTTTGTATGTTTGATAAAAAAGCAGTATTTTCAGATGAAGGGTAATATTTTTTTTTAAATTCTTTTGGCTGCAACATTTTTAAAGTTTTTGTTTTAATAAAAAGTGATTTTTGTAAGGCTTTATAGTTTAACATTTTTATAAATAATAGGGCATACTTTTGATAACCTTTGAAAAAGTATCAAAGTTTTTTTTAAAAGAAAAAAAAGCATTAGATAATATTAGTTTTCATGTGAATGTCGGTGAGACTTTGGTCTTATTGGGCACAAGCGGTAGTGGGAAGACAACAGCGCTTAGAATGATAAATAAATTAATAGAGCCGACAAACGGCAGAGTTTATATTGAAAATGAAGATATTGCAGGTGTAGATCCGATCAAGCTCAGAAGGAAAATTGGGTATGCCATTCAGCATGTCGGTCTTTTTGAACACATGACTATTTATGAAAATATATCTATTGTTTTGAAGCTTCAAAGCTGGAGTAAATTAGATATAGATAAAAAAGTTGATGAGCTCTTGGAGCTTTTTAATTTGACTAAAGGATATAAAAAAAGATATCCGTTTGAGCTAAGCGGAGGAGAAAAACAAAGAATAGGGGTGGCAAGAGCAATTGCCAATGATCCTCCTATTATTTTAATGGACGAACCTTTTGGTTCTTTAGATCCCTTGACAAGAGAGCAAGTCCAAAATGAGTTTCTGGAGTTAGAGTCAAATATTAAAAAGACCATTGTATTTGTAACACATGATATTCTTGAAGCTGTTAAAATGGCAGATAGAATTGTTTTAATGGACAAAGGTAGGATCAAACAAATAGGAACCGCTAAAGAACTAATAGAAAATCCCAAAGATGCATTTGTAAATGATTTTTTTGCAAAACATAAACGGCATCTTAATTGGATATTAAATAATAAAAAACCTGTTTTGTCTGATATGAATGAGACCTGTTTATTATGATTACATATATTTTAATAAAGTTTTTTCAGCATTTTAAACTTTGTTTTGTGGCTATTATGATAGCCACTTTGATATCTGTGCCTTTAGGGATATTGTTAGCGAAAACCAAATATACAAAATTATCTAATATTGTTTTAAGAATAGTAGCGATTATTCAAACTATACCGGGCCTTGCTTTTATTGCTTTGTTAGTAGCTGTACTTGTTGCTTTTAAAAATGTTTTTTCTCTTCCTACCACAGGATTTTTTCCTTCTATTATTGTTCTGAGCTTGTACGCTCTTTTTCCTATTCTAAGCAATACTTATACGGGTATAAAACATATTAGCGATAAAACTATAGATGTAGCCTTAAGCTTGGGAATGACATCTAAACAGATATTATTTTCTGTTCAGCTGCCGTTAGCGCTGCCTTTTATCATAACCGGTATAAGGATTTCTTTTATTTGGATTATCGGTATGGCTACTCTTACTAGTTTGGTAGGATCCGGAGGGCTGGGAGATCTTATTATGCAGGGCCTTAGAAGCATGAGGGTGGATTTAATATTATCCGGTACTGTTCCCGCTGCTGTTTTTGCTATTTTTTTTGATATAATATTATCCAACTTAAAAAACTATTTAGAGCCTCATAGAAAAAAAATATGATAATACTGAAAAAAAGGCTCAAAATCGTTTTTTTTATTATTGTATTGTTGAATTTTTTATGGTTAAACAGCTTTTTTTTTAATAAATCTGAAAATGTTATTACAGTAGGCTCAAAAAATTGTACGGAAAGTCATATTTTAGCCGAAATAATTTCTATTCTAATAGAGAAGAATACTAACTTAAAAGTTAAAAGGACGTTTAATTTAGAGGGTTCTTTTATTTGTTTTGAAGCCTTGCTGTCTAAAAGCATAGATCTTTATCCGGAATATTCGGGCACTATTTTAAGTGGATTTTTAAAAGAAGATATTCAGCAGGAAAAGGATCGAGGTTTTGAATATATAAATAAGGGATTACAGGATTATAATATTGTATTTTCTTATCCTTTAGGTTTTGAAAATTCATATGTCATCATCATGAAAAAATCTAAGGCTGTAAATAACAATATTTGTTCTATTTCAGACCTTGATAATCAAAAGTTTTCAATGGCTGTAGATCCTGAATTTATTATAAGGGATGATTTTAAAATTTTAAAAAATGAGTATAAATTATCTTTAAATTATAAAATGTTAGACCAGTCTTTAATTTATATATCTTTAAATAACGGATCTATTGATACAGCTTCTGCTTATGCAACAGATAGTAAAATAACAAAATATGATTTTTTAACTTTATCAGATGATAAAAAATTCTTTCCTGCATATGATGCGGCTATAGCCATAAGAAAAGATATTATAAAAAAATATCCTCAACTTTCAAATGTTTTACAAAAAATTGAGAAGAAAATTACTAATGAAAAAATGAAACATATGAATTATTTACAAGAAGAAAAACATCAAAATGTATATGATATCGCCTATGGGTTCTTAAAATTAGAAAAGCTGATATGAATGTAAGTTATTTCTTGGAAAAATTGGATTTTTATTTGTGGGACGGGCTTTTATTGTATCTTTTAGTAGGAGTGGGTCTTTATCTTACATATAAACTAAAAGGCATGCAGTTTAAGTATCTGTTATTATCTTTAAAATATGTTTTTTCTAAACATGACAACAATACTAAAGGGGATATTTCTCAGTTTCAGTCTTTGATGACAGCTCTTGCTGCCACCATTGGAATAGGAAGCATTGCCGGTATGGCTACAGCTGTTGTGGCCGGAGGGTTTGGTTCTATATTCTGGATGTGGCTGGTAGCTTTGATTGGTATGGTTACAAAATACAGTGAAGCTATTTTAGCTGTTAAATATAGGACTCAAGATCAAAATAATAAGATTGCCGGCGGGCCAATGTATTATATTCAAAAAGGACTAAAAATTAAATGGCTGGCAGTATTGTTTTCCGTTTTTGGGATTTTGGCTACATTTGGCGGGGGGAATATTATTCAGTCCCAATCTATTGCCCATGCTTTAAATGCACTGTTTGATATTCCATATGTTATATCGGGTATTGTTATTGCTCTACTTGCTTTTATTGCAATAATAGGAGGTATTAAAAATTTAGGTAAAATAAATGCTTATTTAGTTCCTGTTATGGCCCTGATTTATATTACTGGCGGTATTGTGATACTTCTTATTCACGTAAATAGCATTTTGCCTGCTATTGGTTTAATTATAAAAAGTGCTTTTTCTAAAAAAGCAGCTTATGGTGGTTTTATTGGAGGGGGGATTTTTCATGCGGTCCAAATAGGAATATCAAGAGGTATTTCTTCTAATGAAGCGGGGCTTGGCAGTGCACCCATAGCGGCTGCGGCTGCCAAAACAGATTTTCCGGGAAGACAGGCCTTGATTTCTATGTCGGGGGTTTTTTTATCAAGCTTTATAGTTTGCACAATAACAGTTTTGGTATTATCTGTTACCCAGGTTGTCGGAGATTTGGATGCAGAAGGCAGGGTTTTAAATGGCGCCCCTTTAGTAATGAAGGCGTTTTCTAATGTTTTACCTTATGGAGAGTATATTGTTGCTTTAGGACTTGTTTTATTTGGTTTTTCTACAATATTGGGATGGGCGTATTATGGAGAAAAATGTGTCGAGTATACTTTTGCTAAAAAAGCAGTTATTTATTACAGGTTTTTATTTGTGTTTATAGTTTTTGTAGGAGCTGTGTCCAGTATAAAAATAGTTTGGCCGATAGCCGATATTTTTAATGGACTGATGGCCTTGCCTAATTTAATAGGTCTTATGTTTTTATCTAAAATTATAATTTCTGAAAGTAATGAGTTTTTTGAAATTTTAAAAATAGAGAAGAAAAGAAAAATCAAAAAGAAAGTTTTGGGTTTTTCAGAGGATTAATTTAATTTTTTTTCAATTTCTTTTAGTTTATTTTCTGTGTTTGTAAATATCTTTTTCATTTTATCTATTACATCTTGTGGAGCTTTAGAAATAAATTCTTTATTATTTAATTTTTGTTTTGTTGATTCTAAAATTTTTATAAGTTTTTCTTTTTCTTTAGTAAGGCGTTTTTTTTCATTTTCTAAAAGCTCTTGAGGAAGTGGGATATATAGTTTTAAAGATTCGCAAATATTAATAGAACCATTTTTAGGAAGAGATTTTTCATTATCAGAATAGTAGATTATATTTATTTTGGCTAAAGTAATTATGATATTTTCATTTTGTTTTATGAGAGCTGCATTTTTAGAGATTATATGAAGATCTGTTTTAGTAGAAGGAGAAATTTTCATCTCTGTTCTAATATTTCTAATTGTTCTCAACACCTCTTTTATCAGATCAAAATCTTTTGTTGCATTTTTAAAATCTTGAGTAAACACTTGCGGATATTTAGAGACAATACAGTTATCAGCAGATATAGCTTCTATGAAATCTAAAGTATATGGATCCTGCTTTTTTTGTGTTTTTAAATTTTTGAATTTTTCTTTTATTTTAGAAAAAATCTCTTCTGTGATAAATGGTACTATCGGATGCATAAGCCTTATCGATGCCAATAGAACAAAAAGCAATATTTTTTGTTTATTGGATCTCAATTTAGGTTTTATTTTTCCGAATAAATAAGGTTTGGTCATCTCTAGGTAATATGCACAAAAATCATCCCAGAAAAAAGAATATAGAAGTGTGGCTGCTTTATCGAATGTTTTATTTTCTAGATAATTTATTTCTTCTTTGATTGTTTGATTGAGCTTTGATAAGATCCATCGATCCTCTAGAATGAGATCTTTTAGATTAAGGCCTTGTTCTATTTCCCGAGCAGTCAGAGCCAAGAGATTTTTTTCTTTATTGGCTTCTAAATTTAACATGACAAATCTAAATGAGTTCCAGATTTTATTTGCAAAGTTTTTGTACTCACCGAATTTTCTTCTGTCCATATCTATTTGCCGAGCGTGAGTTACTGAAGAAGTAAGCGCAATTCTTACGGCATCTGTTCCGTATTCATCTATAAGTTCTATCGGATCTATAATATTACCTTTGGACTTAGACATCTTCTCCCATTTAGAAAAAACATCTTTTGGAGGTTTTTCTCCAAGATCGTATTTTTTCTTTTCTTCTGGAAGTGCATATGTAACAGATCCGTCTTTTTCTTCTCTCCAATAGGATTTGCCATAGATAAGCCCATGTATGAAAGTTTCTTTAAATGGAACGTCTTTCATTATGTATTCGCCCATCATTATCATTCTGGCTACCCAGAAAAATAATATGTCATGTGCTGTAATTAAAATGTTTGTTGGGTAGAATTTTTTTAGATCGTCTGTTTTTTCCGGCCAACCAAGTGTGCTAAATGGCCAAAGAGCAGAAGAAAACCATGTATCTAAGACATCTTCATCCTGTTTCCATTTATCCGGATTTTTTTTAACTTCTTCAGGAAGGTCGTCTTTCGAATGACATATCATAACATCAGGATCTTCTATATTATGCCAAATTGGAATTCTGTGTCCCCACCACAGTTGTCTTGATATACACCAGTCTCTTAAGTTTTCAATCCAGTGATAATATGTATTTTCAAAATGTTTTGGAATGAGATTTACCCTTTTTTCTTTGACGGCAGAGATCAGTTTGTTTTTAAATGGTTTCATTTTTACAAACCACTGTTTTGAAAGATAGGGCTGTATTGTAGCTTTAGATCGGTACGATACCCCGACTCTTAATTGATAAGGCTCGATTTTTTCTAGAAGATTTAGTGTTTTCATTTTTTCTATAACGGCCTGCCTTGCTTTTTGCATGCTAAGTCCGCAAAAATCTTTGCCATTTTCATTGATCCTTCCATCTGGTGTCATTATATTGATCATGGGTAGGTCATTACGTAAAGCTATTTCATAGTCATTAGGATCATGCGCAGGCGTTACTTTTACTGCTCCCGTTCCGAATTTAGGATCTACAAATCTATCTTCTATTATTGGTATTTCTCTATTTACTATGGGAAGTTTAACTTTTTTGCCGATTAAAAAAGAATATCTGGGATCTTTTGCAGATACTGCTACAGCAGTATCTCCTAACATGGTCTCAGGTCTGGTAGTTGCCACTATAATATAGTCTTTGCTACCCGCTATGGGGTATTTAAAAAACCATAAATGAGAATCTTTCTCTTCATATTCTACTTCATCATCGGCTAGGGCCGTTTGTGTAATTGGATCCCAGTTTACTAGATAGTCTCCTTGATAGATAAGCTTTGCATCATACATTTTTTTAAAGACTTCCCTAACGGCTTTATTGCAGTTGTCGTCCATGGTAAAGCGAAGTCTTGACCAATCGCAGGAGCAGCCTAGTGTTTTTAACTGGGATAAAATATTATCTTCTTTTTCTTCTTTCCACTCCCAGATATGTTTTAAAAATTCTTCTCTTGTAAAATCTTTTCTTCGTTTCTTGAGCTTTGCTATTAAGTGCTTTTCAACAATGGTTTGAGTTGCTATTCCTGCATGGTCAGTCCCTGGTAGCCAAAGAGCTTCAAAATTTTGCATTCTTTTGTATCGGATCAAAATATCTTGAAGGGTGTCGACTAAAGCATGCCCCATATGTAGAACTCCGGTAACATTGGGTGGGGGGATCACTATGCAAAAACTTTTTTTATCAGATTTTGCATTTGCTTTAAAATAGCCTTTTTTTTCCCAGATATCGTACCATTTATTTTCAATTTCTTTGGGGTTATATTGAATCGGAAGTTCTTTCATATTATTTTTTCATGTATTTTGTTTATGATAATTTATCATAAATCTCAATCGAAGTCAAAATAATGGGTTTAAAAAAAAATTATACTTTTCTTTATTTGCCTATTGAAATAAACTGCTGCCTGCTTTTGTAAAAAAGGAGATAATATATGGCAGCATCAGTTCAAGATTCCCAACAGGATAATTTTGATGTTTTTGTAAATTTTACCCAGCAAGATACAAGAAATTTTTTTAAGACAATTCATCATTTTGGGTTGGATTGGGTGAATTTTTTTAGTAAATCTGAAAATGTTGGAATAAAAAACGGTTTAAAATCTTTTAGTTCGGCTTTTGAAGCTTTTAATATGTTGGATTTAGTTCAGAATCTTAATACTTTTAGACATCACGTATTTGGGGCAGCAAAAGAAAGGATTTGGCTGGTAGCATCTGATTTAACTAATAACATTTGTGAGACTATTAACTGGATAGATGCAGCGAAAATTGTTACGTTAAGTGCAGGAGTATCTGATTTAGTCTCTATTGGAAGTGGCCTTACTCTAGCATATAGCTTTGCCAGAAGATCTCTAGATACTATTAGAGATATTAGACATTTAGATGTAAATGATACTAGTCAGAAAAAGATAAAGTTTTTGGACCTGGCTAAAAATATTGCTCTTTTTGCAATAGGAGTTTTGGTTTTTACCTCTACATTTTTTGCTTTTACCGTGGTGGCACCTACAATGCTTTTATTATCTACTACTGCATTAGTTTCTACTATAGCTAAATTGTATATTAAACCACCTTCCCAAAATCAGAATGAGTAATTTTATTTAGAAATTTTTTCTAGCTTGGCGAGCTCTTTTTTAAAGTAGCTCGTTTTTTTTGTATTTTTAATACATCCATAATATAAGATCAGGTCTTTTAACATTTGTTTTTTTTCAAAATATAGTATTTTCCTAAGGGTTTTAGCGGATATTATAAAATGCGCGGCCAATGAGAAATAACTTAAGTGATGTGTATCTAATGCTTTTGCAAAATGAACATTAGCTATTTCTTTGGATTCAATCATACTTAGATATATGCCGTATAAAAAGAATAATGGATTGTTTTCGGAGCTGAGATAATCAATTTTATATTTTGAAAATATCTTAAATGCATCTTTTGTTTGGTTCTCTAAAAGATGAACTTTAATTAGTATGGTGTCTAATACAAGTTTATCGTCTTTATTAATAAGGTGTTTTCTTAAAGAAGAAATAATATTTTTAATATCTGAGAATTTTTTTTGTTCCAATAATTGATTTAATGCAAATAAGATAAGTTTGGTATTTGCTAAAGTTAATTTTTTTGTGTTTGAAATCAGTTCACTGATTTTATTTTCTAAAGGTTTTTTAGAAAAAAGAACATCGAAAGACTTTATATTTTTAAAATCACACAGATTTTTAAGGGTGTTTTTTATTTTTGAAAAAAAGCCTAAGTCTATTAATACTAATATGATATTTTGCAAATTGATATTGTCTAAAATTTCTGATTGAAGGATTTCAAGAAGAGTGGGCCATTTATTCAGTCTATAGGCTAATTCAATGATTAAATGGTTTTTAATATCTGCAGCTGGAGTGATAAAATGTATATTTTCTAAATGATCATTTAAGCTTAATAATAGTTTTTTGGTGTCTTGATTGTTGATTATATCTTCTATGAATCTTAAAGCTATCAAAATTATTCTGTAAGCAGTTTCTTGATTTTGGATTGAACTTTCATGCATTCTGTAAATGATATGCTCTTTTATAATATCTATAAGCACATGATTCTTATATTTTCTTATAGAAAGCTCCAGGCATTTTGCTTCTTCTTGACTGTCTTCCTGCGTAGAATATACTAGTGATTTTCCCAAATATTCTAATGGCTCAGATGGTGTGCTGTGTAGTTTCTCAAATTCTTTTAAAGCTAAATTTAAGTAAGTATTTTTTTGTTTTTTGGAATTTTGGCTCTTGGCTTTTTCTAATAGGGTAATTCCTGATCTGAAAATAGCTTCTTTCGCTTCAATTCTGCCGGGAAATGATGACGCTATTTTCCTGTATTCGTCTATTGCTGTATCATATTGTTCTTTAGAAAAGAATGCATCTGCAATAGACAAACAGTTTACCATTACGTTATAGGTAGATGAATATATTTTTAAATTCTGCATTATAAAATTGTCATCTTTAAAACCAATACCTATAAAAGTGCCTCTCAGCGGCAGATGGCTGGTGTGAGAAAAAATTAAATTGTTATCCAAATAAAAATGAAAAATATCATCTTTTTTCTCTAAGGATATTTTATAGAATTTATCTGGCGTTAAGTTTAATTTTTTTTCATACATCAATATATTTGATTTATACAAAGATGTTTTTGCATTTTGAGATGTAAGCCACAGCCTATAGCCTTCTTCTACCTTGAAAGTTTGTTTATGTTTTAATACATTTATGAAAAATCCGACGCCGGATGCTTCTTTTCCTATAGAAATATCTGCTTCTAATTTGATGTTCCCAGAAAAAGACTCTTTAGAGATCATCAAGGTGATCCATTCAGCAAAATCTATATTTTTGGAGATAGCGGTGTGTTTGGAAAGCATAATATTTTCTTCAAAGGCCCAATCATTTTTTTTTGCTATATCTAATTGAGTGGATAAGATCCAGTCTGGCCTTCCTTCTATAAAATCTAACAAATCCTTAATAAGTTCTTTTACGCTTTGATATCTTTGGCTTTTGGAAAACATTAAGCATTTTTTACATATGTCGGTCAGTTTCTTAGGAATATCTCTATAAGGAGCTTTTAAATAAGGCTCTATTAATTTTTCTTTTTTAATGTTTTTTCTAAAAGATTTTATATCTTTTCTTTTGAAAGGTAGGCAAAGCGTTAATATTTGATATAAAATAGTGCCGAGTGAATAAATATCACATAGGTAACTGGCTTTTTCTCCCATTGCTCGCTCAGGTGCCATATAAGATATTGTGCCTGCCAGTTTTCCTGGCTGCGTGATTTCTGATCCGAAATTTATGTCTAGCTTGAGATCTTTCTCTTTATCTGTAAGGTATTTTGCAATACCCCAGTCTAGAATTAGAACTTCACCATATTTTCCTATCATTATATTGTCAGGCTTTATATCTCTATGAAGAATATTATTAGAATGAACATATGCTATAGCTTCACAGACATTTAAAAATATCCTAACTAAGGAGGGAATAGATTTGCCAATCGGATGATCATTTTCTTTGGCCTTTTGAAATATTTCCTTCAAAGTCTCTCCTTCTATATATGGCATAGTATAGTAACAGGAGTTTTCAAGATTGATATCATATATTGGAGTAATGCCCGGATGGGTCAGCTTGCTGGCTATTATTGCTTCTTTTAAAAATCTTTTTTTTATTGTTTTATTATTTTTGAGATCTGCTTTGATTTTTTTTAAGGCAACATGTCGTTTGCATTTAGTATCATATGCCAAAAAGACTTCTCCCATACCGCCTTGAGCAAGTCTTTTTATTATTTGATAGTGATCTATATTTTTAAATTCTTCTTTGATTTTATGTTTCATATGTGATGGTTTTATTTCAAAAATATCAGTTTGTCAAGGATATTTTTTTGCAAAAGTTTTTTTTATAAAAATTTGAAAAACATTTTTTATTATTATATTATATTTAAAAAAAAGGTTAATTATGAAAAAGAAAATTATTCTTACAGGTGATAGGCCAACAGGTCCTCTTCATATAGGTCATTATGTTGGTTCTGTAGCAAATAGAGTTAAAATGCAGAATGAATATGATCAAAATATTATTATTGCAGATCTTCAGGCATTAACTGATTATTATGATAGGCCTGAAGTTATAAGAAAAAATATTTTAGAAGTTACAATAGATTATTTATCTGTAGGAATTGATCCTAAGAAATCAGTTATTTTTTTGCAGTCGAAAATTCCTCAGATTGCTGAAATGACTTGTTATTTTTTAAATTTGGTTACCTGGAACAGGCTAAAACATAATCCGACTGTTAAACAGGAAATAAAACAAAAAAGATTTCAAGATGCTACTCCTGCCGGGTTTATGGTATATCCTGTCTCTCAAGCAGCGGATATTACTGCTTTTAAAGCGGATGTTGTGCCTGTAGGAGATGATCAGTTCCCAATGATCGAACAAACTAACGAGATAGTAAAGAAGTTCAATAGGATTTATAAAAAAGATGTTTTAAAAGAAGTGGAAGCCGTGGTTCCTAAAGTTTCCAGATTGCCGGGAATCGATGGCAGTGCAAAAATGAGCAAATCTTTAAATAATGCTATTTATTTGTCAGATCCTCAGGAAGTTGTTAGAAAAAAAGTTATGAGTATGTATACAGATCCAAATCATTTAAGAGTAGAAGATCCGGGAAAAGTAGAAGGCAATCCTGTTTTTACATATTTAGATGTTTTTGATGAAGATAAAGAAAAACTGCGGGAAATGAAAGAGCATTACCAAAGAGGTGGTCTTGGTGATGTTGTTTGCAAAAAAAGACTTTTTGAAGTGCTTGATAATTTACTGGAACCTATAAGGCAGAAAAGAAAAGAATTGGAAAAAGATAAAGATTATGTGATGGATATAATTTTACAAGGGTCTATAATCGCTGAAAAAAAAGCCTCTCAAACTTTAAAACAAGTAAAAGAGGCTATGCATTTAATTTAACTGTGATGCTCTTCGTCTTCTTCAATTTCTTTATTTAACTCTTCTTCTTCTTCGGCTTCATCTATTTCTTTTGGTCCAAAAAATTCTTTAAAGAATATGTATATAGCTCCAACTGTTAGCAGTACAGGTAATATGATCTCCCATTGTATCTTAAACTGGATCACTATAAAGGCGCCTAAAAAGACTACCAGTGAAATAATCATGTCCAGTCTTCTGCCTAAAAGATATTGTCTCAAAGCCAGAGGAATACCCAGTGCTAACATTATACCAGGCCACCAATAGTTGAAATAAATTATTAATGCAAGTCCAATTAAAAATAGAGCAAAAGAAAGTATATGGGCTTTCTTTTTTGACAAGATAGGTTTTGCCATTGTTTTCTCCTTTTATATTTCTAAGCCTTCTATTTGTAGTCTAAAAATAAAATTATTTTTCATAAAGTAATAATTTTTTTAATAATGTATTTTATTTGTGTGTGTAATTATACTTTGAAAGTTTAATCAATAAAAACAGGAAGTTATTATATGGCTGCAGTAAGGTTGCTAGGTCTCGTTATGCAGAGAGGGGATTTTAATAGGATAGAACCATATATTCTTGATAGAATAACTGCAGTAGTGGAAAGATCTATTCAAAATATGCAGAATTATTCCTCTATTAATTTACATGCAGTTTTGTTTTTGCAGGCAAATAGTCTTTTACAACCTGAAGAAAGAATTTTTTATAATCCATTACCTGCAATTATGGAAGAAATTTTTTAGGCTTGTCTTACTTTATCTAATGTGACTATTTTTTAAAATTTCTTTAAGATATTTTGCTGTATATGATTGTTCTTTTATGAATTCTTCTGGAGGTTTAGACGTTATAACTTCGCCGCCTTTTTCTCCTGCGTCGGGTCCCAGATCTATAATGTAGTCGGCATTCGCGATGATATCCAAATTGTGCTCTATAATAATAAGAGTGTTGTTTTTATCAGCTAGTTTATGAAAGATCTTTAAGAGTTTTTCTATATCTATGCTATGCAAGCCAATAGATGGTTCGTCTAATAAATAGAGATTATTTTTTAAGCTTCTTTTTGCTAGTTCTTTTGACAATCTTATTCTTTGAGCTTCTCCACCGGACAGAGAGCTCAATTCCTGACCTAACTTTAAATAACCAAGTCCTGTGTCTATTAAGATGTTTAGTTTTTTAACTATTTGAGGCACTACTTCAAAAAACTCTAAAGCTTCGTTGATGGTAAGATCTAAAACATCTCCTAAACTTTTGTTTTTATATTTTACTTCAAGACTTCTTGGATTTAATTTTTGACCGTGGCAGACATCACATTTTACTCTGACGGGAGGAAGATAGGAAAGTGTTATGTTCTTATATCCTATTCCCCAACAGTTTCTACACATTCCTTGAATGTGGTTGTAACTGAAGTGTCTTGGTTTTAATCCTTTTGCTTTGGCAAGTTTCATATTAGAATAAAAACTTCTAATATGTGGCATAATGTCAGAATAGGTTCCAACATCGGCTCTCTTGGTTTGTCCTATGGGAGATTGATCTAATACAATTAATTTTTCAAAATTTTTAATGCCTTTAATTTTTGCGTAAGGATATTTAACTTCATCTTTATTTTGTTTTAAACCAAGTGTTGCTGCTGGTTTTAGTATTTGATTGATTAAAGTAGATTTTCCAGAGCCGGAAACTCCGGATATACAGGTAATAGCATTTATTGGAAGTGCAACGGAAATATTTTTTAAATTATGTAAGCAGGCGTTTTTGATGGTAAGGGGTTTGTTTGCAATATTTCTTCTGGCAGCAGGGATTGGGATTTGCTTTTTATTAGATAAATAATTTCCGGTTAATGATTTGGGATTTTTTAGTATTTCTTTTAAGCTACCGTGAGCTGTTATTTTACCGCCTTCTTCTCCTGCTTGAGGGCCAAAATCATATATGTAATCTGCTTTTTTTATAATAATAGGATCGTGTTCCACTAAAATTAAAGTATTGCCAAGATTTTTTAATTTTTTAAGCGCATTAACAAGAAGATAACTGTTGTGGGGATGCAGTCCTATTGTAGGCTCATCTAAAATATAGATACATGATGTTAAAAAAGAACCTAACTGTTTGGATAGCCTTATTCTTTGCATTTCACCGCCGCTAAGAGTTGGTGCTGATCTGTCCAAAGATAAATAATCAAGGCCAATTTCAAGTAAAAATCCCAGATGATTTTGTATTTCTTGAAGTGTGTCGGATAAAATTGGTTTTTGAGCATCTGTTAGTTTGATACTTTTAATAAATTCAGAAGCATCTTTAATGCTAAGAGCGCATAAATCGACTATGGATAATTTATTGATCAAAACGTTTTGAGACAAAGGATTTAGTCTTTGTCCAGCACAGGTTGAACAAGTGTTTTTTTCCATGTAGAAATATAAGGATTCTTTTATATGGCCAAGACTATGTCTTGCCAGGGTTGCCAGGGTTTTGTTTATTCCTTTCCAGATAAAAGAAAAATTCTTTTTATATTTATATGGTTTTTCAAATCCGTATAAAAAAATATTAAGCTCTTTTGTAGACAAATCTTTTAAAGGAATTTCTGTATTGATATTTATGGAAGAAAAATAATCATTTATCAGCTCCAGCTCATTATCATCGAAAAATATATATGCAATATCTTCTATGGCAGAATCTAAAAATTCTGAATTAGATAAAATATCAAACCCGTAATTATAGCCGAGGCCCTGACAGTCTAAGCACATGCCTTTTTCTGAGTTAAATGAAAAACTTTGAGGTGTGATTTTAGGATATGACTTACCGGTAGACTCTACAGCAAAAGATAAATTAAAAAACACATCTTCTTTTTCTTTTGCTATTATGATTTTTCCATCAGATATATCCGCTGCTGTTTTTACAGCCTCAAACAACCTTGCTTTAATATTTTTGGCTACTTTTAGCCGATCTATGACCAAATATATTTTATTCTTTATGCTGGTATCAAAAGGTATTTTTTCATCAATTTCATAGTAAGCGTTATTTATCCGAATTCTTAAAAAACCTTTTGCAATATACTTTTGTAAAAGATCTTCAAAAGAGTCGTTTTCAATTTCGATAGGGGATAAAATTTGAATTTTTTCGCCTTCTTTATAAGACAGAACTTTATCAACCACAAAATCTTTTGAAATTGTTTTTATTTTTTCATGGGTTTCAGGGCAGTAAGCTATACCTAAATGAGAATATAACAACCTTAAATGATCATATATTTCTGTAATAGTTCCAACTGTAGATCGGGGGGATAAAAGGTGGCCTTTTTGCTCGAGTGCAATACATGGGAATAAATTATCGATTTTATCAATATTAGGGCGGGGGATTTGTTTTAAGAACTGTCTTGTATAAGAAGGCAGAGCTTCCATATATCTAATCTGTCCTTCTGCATATATAGTATCGAAAGCAAGAGAAGTTTTTCCGGAGCCGGAAGGTCCGGTAAAGACGGTCATTTGCCCATGAGGTATTTTTAAATTGATGTTTTTAAGATTATTTTGATATGCGTTTTCAATTATTATTTCTTGCGGATATTTTTTTAACTGCTTTGGTTTTTTTTGTATATACCTTGTTTCTTTTAAAGCTTTGTTTAAATAAATTGCCGTTTTAGTTTTTTTAGATAAAATATCTTTAAAAGCTCCTTGAAAGATTATTTTTCCTCCATCTGTTCCAGCACCTGGTCCCATATCTATTATGTAATCTGCATTTTTTACAAAGTCCATGTTATGTTCTATTACTAATACAGTATTATTATGGTCTACAAGCTCTTGAAGTATTTGAAGGAGTTTTTCAATGTCATGAAAATGCAGTCCGGTTGTAGGCTCATCTAAGATGTACAGGGTATCACCGGAGGGTCTGACAAGTTCTTTTGCAAGTTTTATTCTTTGGGCTTCACCGCCCGATAGGGTTGTTGCGCTTTGTCCGATAGGCATATAACCCAGTCCAACTTTTTGAAGTACATGTAGTTTCTTTTTGATTTGAGGAATATTTACAAAAATATCTAAAGCCTCGTCAACGTCCATTTCTAATACATCAAAAATGCTTTTATCTTTGTATGTAACAGATAAAATATCAGGATCGAATCTTTTGCCATGACATTGGTGACAAGTGGAAAATACATCTTCTAAAAAGTCCATATCTATTTTGACTTTTCCAAGTCCTTTGCAATACGGGCAGGTACCCTCTTTAACATTAAAACTAAAATGAGAGGGGGTAAATCCTTTCATTTTTGATTTTGGAAGATTAGAAAAAAACAGTCTTATGTCATCAAACAATTTAATATAGGTAGCTGGATTGGACCTGATTGTTCTACCGATTGGAGCTTGGTCTACGAAGATTATTTTTTTAATATTTTCCAAACCTGATATATTTTTATATTTTCCGCAATTAAGAGTGCTTTTTTGCAATATATTTGAAATTGCTGGGAAAAAAGTGTCCGATATCAATGAGGATTTACCAGAGCCTGATACTCCTGTTATACAAATAAATGCTTTTGTCGGTATGGTTATATCAACATTTTTTAAATTATTTAAGCTTGCTTGGGTTAGAGTTATTTTTTTTGAAGAAATTTTTCTATATTTATTTAAGGAAATAGTTTTTTGATGAGAAAAATATTTTCCAGTTATGGACCTTTTTGATTTGATGATGTCATCAATAGATCCTTGTGCTATTATTTCCCCTCCTATTTTTCCGGCATATGGTCCAATATCCACTATTTGATCAGCAGATTCTATCGTATCTTTGTCATGTTCAAC
This sequence comes from Chlamydiales bacterium, assembly GCA_028278035.1. Taxonomy (GTDB): domain Bacteria; phylum Chlamydiota; class Chlamydiia; order Chlamydiales; family SM23-39; genus JANQFC01. Next base: position 102,942 of record JANQFC010000077.1, on the reverse strand, counting down.
TATTATCACTGTATTTTTAGCATTTTTTAAATCTATTAAAGTGCCGATAAGTTTGTTATGATCAAATGGATGAAGCCCTATGGACGGTTCATCTAAAATATATGTGGCTCCTGATAATGAGCAGCCGAGTTGAGAGGCTAGTCTTACTCTTTGAGATTCTCCGCCGCTGAGGGTTGGTGAAATTCTGTCTATTGTTAAATATTGTAACCCTACATTTATTAAAAATTTAAGCTTTTTTTTGATCTCTATCAATAAATCTTTTGCTATAAAAAGCTCTTCTTTTTCAAGTTTTATTTGTTCGAAGAACTGTAAACATTTTTCTGCATTTAATTGGGTAATTTTCGAGATTGTCAAATTGTCAAGTTTTGCAGCAGACGGATATTTTTTTATTCTAGAGCCATTGCAGGAAGGACATGTCATTTGGCTCATTAATGATTGTATGTTTTTTCTATAGATATCGCTTTTCGCTTCATTTAATCTTTTATGTGCCTCGAAGAGAATTCCTTTCCAAGATACATATTCGGTCCATTTTATTTTTTTTCTTAAGTGAATAAAACGCATTTTGGTCCATTTTGTGTCAGTTCCGTATAAAAGGATTTTTTTTGCTTTTTCAGATAAATCTTTCCATGCAGTTTTTGTGCTGAACTTATATAGTTTTGCTAAATTTTCGTAGATATTTTTATATCTGACTGTATTATAGTGACCGGCTATTTTACAACAGTCTTCAGAAATAGAAAGATTAGGGTCTATGATTTTTTCTAAGTCAAACTCAAAAACTTCTCCAAGGCCTTGACATTTTGGACACATACCAGAAGGGTGGTTAAAAGAAAAGTCTTGGATTGTCAGAGGGGGGTAGGAAGTGTTTGATTTTTTACTGAAGCCATGTTCTGAATAATATTTTTCTTCATTAGATTTCGCCTCTACAATAATTACAGAGCCTTTTGATACTTCCATCGATAAGTTTACCGATTCTTTCAAACGAGATAGATTATTTTCAGATACTTCTAACCTATCAATAACAATATCTAATGAGTGGCTTTTTTTTGGGTCTAAAGGGGTGATTTCATCTAAAATATATATTTTTTTATCTACTCTTATTCTGCTGTAGCCCTTTTTTTGAAGGTCTAAAAACTCTTCTTTAAAAGAGCTTTTTTTGTTATTGATGTAAGGACTTAATATAAATATTTTTTTATTTTTATATTGAAGTTCTATTGATTTTAAGATTTTTTCTCTGCTTTGAGTTTTGATAGCCTCGCCGCTGATTGGGCAATAAGCAGTAGCTACTTTAGCAAATAAAACCCTTAAAAAATCATAAATTCCCGTAATAGTCCCAACTGTAGATCGGGGAGTTTTTAACACAGTTTTCTGTTCTATTGCAATTGTAGGAGATAGCCCGCTAATTGTTTGAACATCAGGTTTGGACATTTCATTTAAGTATCTTTTTGCACTATGGGACAACGATTCAATATACCTTCTTTGACCTTCAACAAAAATCGTATCAAAAGCCAAAGATGATTTGCCGGAGCCAGAAACTCCGGTAAACACAATGATCTCAAAAGGATTTAAGGTCAAATCTACATTTTTTAGATTGTGAACCTTAACTTTTTTTAAAACAATTTGACGATTATTCAATTTTCTTATAATTCTAAGTTAAGAGATGTTAACATATAACTAATTATAAGATTTTGAAATTTATAGCAAAAGGTAAAAATTTTGATTTACACTCATACCAAGATAATATGCACTATAGGACCGGCGACTAGATCTTTAGAAAAAATCCTTGCTTTAGGCAAAGCCGGCATGAACGTAGCTAGGATCAACTGTAGTCATGGAACTCATCAGGAACACTTAGAAATTATTAATAATGTAAAAGAAGCTAGAAAAATTTTGAAAAGTCCTTTGGCTATAATGCTGGATACCAAAGGGCCTGAGATAAGATTGGGAATATTAAAAAATAATCAGCTGGAGGTTAAGCCAAAACAAAAACTGAAATTAGTAGCTAATGATGCTAAAGCAGATGATGAGGTTCCTATTAATCCGTTTAAGGTTTTGGATGTTGTCAAACCTTCTCAAAAAATATTATTTGACGACGGATATATTATATCCAAAGTTTTAGAAAAAAAAGATGATCATATTTTAGTAGAAGTTCAAAACTCAGGAATTTTAAAAAATCAGAAAAGTGTAAATATTCCCAATGTCAAGCTTCCTTTGGAAGCTGTCACCAAACAGGATATAGAAGATTTAAAATTTGGTTGCTCTTATGATATTGATATTGTTGCAGCTTCTTTTATCCGATCTGCTGATCATGTTTTTCAAATAAAAAAGATACTGGAAAAAGAAAATAAAAAAGACGTTTTAGTAATAGCTAAAATTGAAAGCTCTGAAGGAGTAGATAATTTTGAACAAATTGCTGATGCGGCTGACGGTATTATGGTAGCTAGGGGAGATCTGGGTGTTGAAGTGGATTTAAGTTTGGTTCCAAAACTTCAAAAAATTATGGTATCAAAGTGTTATACGGCATGTAAGCCTGTCGTAATTGCCACGCAAATGTTAGAATCTATGATATCCAATCCAAGGCCGACAAGAGCAGAAGTATCTGATGTGGCAAATGCAATATATGACAGCGCTTCCGCTGTAATGCTTTCGGCGGAGACCGCAGCAGGAAAATACCCCGTAGAAACAGTAGAACAGATGAAAAAAATAATACATGAAGCAGAACAGGATTTTGATTATAAAAGTTTTTTTTATAAACAGGCTCATGTGGAATATGAAGATATTGCTACAGCTGTGTCAATTTCTACTGTGAAAACAGCATACAGCTGTAGGGCTGCTGCTATATTTGCTGTGACCAAAACAGGTTTTACTGCAAGACTGCTTACCAGACTGCGGCCACAGATGCCGATAGTAGTTCTTACTCGAAATGAAAAAAAATATAATCAATTAGCTTTTAATTGGGGGGTAATGCCTGTATATGCACCTGATTGGAAAACAGAAAGAGAAGCTGTATCTATTATGAGTGATTTTGCAACAAATAGTAATGTATTGAGTTTTGGAGATTTGGTAGTTTTAATTTCCAGTTTTCCTTTTGATAAAAGAGCTTTTACGAATCTAATGGTAGTAGAAAGTATTGGTAATATATTAGTTAGAGGGCAAAAAGGAATAGGAGGTAAGATAAAAGCGCAGATTTATAAATTTATGCTGATAGATAAAGAGACAGCTTTGAAAGCTAAAGATAAAATTATTGTGATTAAACAGTGTGAAGACTCTTATGAGGAGATAATCAAAAATTCAAAAGGAGTTATTCTCCAAAATAATGAAGTAGATGTGACTAGTGAAAATAAAGTATTGTCTTTTGCAGAAAAATATAAGATTCCTGTAATAATAAGGGCCAAGAGCGCTTTTGAGATATTAAATGATGATGAAATTGTTTATTTAGATCCTGTTAAGGCTTTAATATATAATCCTACAGAAGATAACGCATAATACCTATAGCTGTTATTCCAGCTGTTTCTGAACGCAGAATATTTTTATTTAAACAAATATTTTTTGCTTTTAATTGTTGTAAAAAGAGGGTTTCTTCTTTTGAAAAGCCCATTTCGGGACCTATAAAAAAATAACTGTCCGAATCTGTGTTTAAAGAAAAGGAGTTTTTTTTAGCGTATTGGTCTCCATAAAAAATATTACCTTTAATATGAGAAAAGTCTTTGATAGATTTAAAAAAAGTCATTTTTGGAATAAATAGCCTGCCGCATTGTTTACAAGCTGATATTATTATATTTTCCAGCCTTTTAATTTTGTTATTTGAAAAATTTATTTTTTCAGAGTTTTTTGCTTGAAAAAATAAAAATTCTGTACATCCCAGTTCACTTGCTTTTTCAATTAAAATTTCTAATCGGTTTAATTTAATAATTGATTGAACCAACACTGTTTTTTGTTTTTCAGGTTTTGCTTTTTTTACAGATTTTATTTTAGCAACGGCATTTTTAGAGTTAATTTTTTGCAATGTGGCTGTGGCCAATATTCCTTTACCGTCAATAAGTTCAATAGTGTCATTTTCTTTTTTTCTCATCACTTTTTTAAGATGATGAAATTCTGTATTTTCAATTTTTACAACTGAACTTTTTTCTAATAACTGATTCACATAATAACGATCAAAAGGCATATTATTCTCTTATATTTCTACATGTTGCAGTTTTAAGTACTAAAGATAAATCTTGAAGATGTTCTTTAGGTATTTTTTTAGAGGCTAATTTTTGAAGTTTTGGTATTGTTAAAACTTCAAAAGCACTTAATTTTAAAAAGTGTTTGTTAATTTCTTTATATGATGTGAAATTATAAATTAATTTAAATCTATAATCTTGCACAAGAGTGTCTTTATACTTTTTGTAATAAAAAATCTCGTCACATTTTATGATGTCCAAATTCTTATATTTTTCAGGACATAATACAAAAATAAAATCTCTGGAATATATGGATTTTAAAACAGAGAGGTGGTTAAAAATTTTTTCAAAGGGATTTTTTTCTATAGGTAAAATTATACAAATACAGTCTTGTCTGAATCTTTTATATAAGACTTTCGGCGTTTGCTGTTTCCATCTATTATGCTGCCAAAGCCATTCTCCGGGTTTTTCTTTTATGCTCTTTTGCAAAATGTTTAATGATGTGTCCATAAGTCTTAATACTTCACTATCTCTATTTTTTTTCAGATCTGGCCATATCGGATCTGAATATCTGATTATATATTTTCCATTTTCTCTTTTTGTTGTGGCCACAATTATCGGACAGTTTGTTTTATAAGAAAGTAAGGCCGGAGCGGTGGAGGTCCAGGCTCTTCTTCCAAAAAAAGGAAAAGAATAGTTGCTGTCAGGCATACCCTGATCTCCGACAATACCCATAAAAATGCCTTTTCGTAAATTTCTTAAACCTTCTTTTAAAGCATTTTTAGGAGTAATGATTTTGCCATTATTTTTCTCTCTGATAGCCACGATCCATTGATAAAGCCTTTTGTTTTTTATAGGCCTGCCGATGGCTATTCCCTTCATTCTGGAAGTTCCATCCAAAAATAATACTTCCCAGTTAGACTGATGTCCTACAAAAAAGATGATGCCTTTTTTTTGTTTATATATTTGGTTTGCAATTTCTGGATTTTCACATTTAATTATTTTGTTGAAGTGTTTTTCTCTGGATAGCTTTGGATATTCAAAGACAGTTATTGCTAAGTTTTGAAAGGATTTAATCGCATAATGCTTGATTTGTTTTTTGGTAAGCTTTAAATCATTAGCTAATGCTAAATTGCTAAGTGTTTTTTTTCTATATTCTGTCATTACATAAAAAGCACACTTACCGATTATTCTGCCAATTGTATGAATAATTTTATACGGCAAAAACATAAAAGGAATTGTTAGAAATCTAATCAAATAATACGATATTTTGTTTTTACTCATTTTAATATGCTTATTAATTTATCCAGCTGTTTTGTTATCTCAAGGTTATTTATAGTATTTCTGATTTCTTCTGCATTTTTTTTAGATTTTTTATGTTTAATTACTTTGCTGAGGCAATTAAATAAACAGTTTATATTTAAATTATCTAAAACATAACCATTTTTTTCATTGATTATTTCAGATGCTCCGTTATTTTTTGAAGTTATTGTATAATTGCCAAGAGCTATGGCTTCAATAGTCGTATTTGCGAAAGGATCATAATAAGTGGGCAGGACAAATAAATCAGCTATCTGGTAAAATTTTATAACGTCTTGTCTGGGACCGAAAAAAGTTATTTTATTGTTTAATTTTAATTTTTCAACTAGCTTCTTATATTTTTTTTCGTGTTTATCTTTGCCTACAATACAGAGATGAAAATTTTTATTTTTTAAACGAGCTAATGCTAAAATAAGGATTTTAAGTCCTTTTCTTTTAAAATCATTACCTACGAATAATATTTGAGTAGCTTGAGGTAGGGTAAATTTTTTTAATATTGCATTTTTTTGATCGAACTGTTCTATAAAGGGCTTTTGCAAGGCATTTAATTCGACTCCATTATGTACAACTTTGATATTTTTGTTTGAGTAATATTTAATTACTTCATTTTTTACCATATTTGAGTTAACTATTATGGTTTTTAAAAAAGAATTGGAAAAAGCTTTTTTTTCTAAAGATAAAATGATTTTGTGAAGGGGATTTATTATATTTATAAATGTTTTAAAAAAAGTTTCAAACAGGGATCTTTTGTTTAAATAAGCTTTATGAATCCCGTTTCCCAGTCTCATATAACTTTGATGAGAGGTTCTGTCGAATGATAATACAATTTTTGCATTAGACTTTTTAATCCATAAAGAACATTTTTGATCAAATTTTTTTATCTTTAAAAACTTAAAAACACTATGAACGGGAAGATGTTGAAAAATAACATTGGGATGATTTTTTTTTACTTTTGAAGCAGTAAGAATAGTGACTGTATAGTTTTTATTAATTAAGACTTTTAGTATTTTCCAAAATTGCTTTTCAAGTCCGCCTTTTTGGGTCATTTGATATTTGATTAATATGATTTCATTCATTTTTTATAAGGTTTTACAACAACTTGATTATTTTCGAGCTTAATATTTAAGTCTAATTTTTCATCGGCAGATAACCAAAGTTTAAGTCTATGAAGAAATTTTCTAAATGAATTTCTTATGTAATCTTCTTGAAAATCGATTTTAATATGTGATAGATATTCTTTTTCTTCTTGCAGGAATTTTGCTAAATATTTTTCTTCTAATTCCATAGGTAAAATAGCCTGGACATTCCAGTGAAATTTATTGTTTGAAGGATCGATTGAAATTATTATTTCCATCATATCTTTTACTACATCAAGAAAGATTTTACTTACTCCTTTGCTATATAAAGGTACTGATACTACAGGTATATTATTATTTAATTTTATAAAATTATTTGTTTGTAAGGAGATTGTTTTTGGATTATATTTATTACTGGCAGATAAAGAGTAAAATAATTGAATTGGAATTTTTGTATTAATAGGCAAAGCATCTTCTTTAATAAAGTCGATTCTCAGCATATTAATCAAAGGGTCATCTATTTCTATTGGCATTGAGGAAATTTCTGGAATCTCAATTTTTTTCCAAGAAGTAGGGATATAGTAACTGATTAAATCAGAATTTCCTTTTTTTTGAGAATACAAAGCATTAAGTTCTTTTCTGGAAATTTTAGATAAATCAAAAGATAATCTTATTGTGGACGTCTTGAGCTTATTAATTATTTCTTCTGGTCCAGAAACGTTTACAAGAAATTTGTTAGGCCAAATAGTAATCATACTGTAGTCTCTGGGGGACTTACCATGAGGAGAGATTACATTTACCGGAATTTTATCTGTTACTAAATTACTGAATTGTACGGAAAAATACTGAGGTTTTACCTGTTTAATATTTTTTTTGATTTTTATATTTGGATTTGTTGAGATTACATTATTTTCAGTGATTAAAAATGAATTGATTGAGGCTTGATCATTTGCATTGATAACTACTTTTAAGTCTTCTTCAGATAATTGTTCCAACAAATGTTTGTTGCCGGACAAGGCAAGGTTTATAGTTTTATTTAAAGAGCCGTTGGAGTCTATGCCAATTATTGTTTTGCCTTGAGGTATATTGATTATTTGTACAGGAATATTTGAAATTGTTTTTGTGATAGTAAGGGAATGATTAACAGCCCACCAGGTAATAATTGCTAAAATTAAAGCAACAAGTTTTCTTTGCCAATTTTCTATAAATATTTTTTTTAAAAAACTTTTCATTTTCTCAGCCATTCTCGAAAGTTATATTTTGTTTGAAAAGTAATTTTTGGAGAATTAAAAATACTTCTAATAACACTTTTGAATCTATCAATTTTTATACTCTTGGTCATGATGCCTTCTCTTGCCACGGAAACCCTTCCAGTTTCTTCTGAGACAACAATAACTAGAGCGTCTGTAAAACTTGAAAGCCCAAGGCCTGCTCTATGTCTTGTTCCCATTGCTTTACTTATGTGGGAAATATCTTCCGCTAAAGGCAAAATACTTGCGGCTGATAAAATAGTTCTTTGTCTAATTATTACAGCTCCGTCATGAAGAGGTGTTGTAGCTGCAAAGATGGTTTCCAACAGCTCAGATGAAAAATCTGCATTTAAAATAACAGCTTTTTGAGCATATTCCTCTAAGGAATCTTCTTTTTCAATTGCTATAATTGCTCCGATTCTCCTTTCAGCTAAACGATAAATTGTATTTGCTAAATGGTCTAAAAATTTATCAAATTCCGTTATTTCTTTATTGCGTTTTCCTTTAAAACTTAATTTTGCTAATGCGGTTCTTAGCTCCGGCTGAAAAATTACTATAAAACCTATAACTGCAGCATTGCTTAGTATTATTATAATTTTATGTAAAACAGGTAGCTTTAACCATGTTGCTATTACAAACAGTAAAGCAAAGGCTAGTATTCCCCATACTATATCCATTGATTTGGTTGCCCAGAAAAAAGACAGTAAATAATTGATTGCTATGCAAATGACCAATACTTCAATAACTGGAATTATAAAATACAGAAAATCCATAATTACATATTTTTTATTTAATAATATCCATTAACAAGCATTTAAATACAAAATGAATATTTTTTATCAAAAATTATGTAGAAAAAATCATATAAAATCAATTAGAAAACTTTTTTTCGATATAAGGAAATCCAACTACAGCTTTATAGCATAAAATTAGATGATTAACTCCGTTCATAGCTCTATGCGGTTGTTGTTCTGTTGGTAAATTATAGGTGGATGCAATTAAATCTTTAGAGAAACCTGTTTGCCATGGGAATAAATTATTTTCGATTTTTACTTTTTTCATTGAAATAGCCCAATACATGGATGCGAGGTCTAACCAGTGATAGGGCCAGTTAAGGGTATCTTGCATGTCTGCATCTATTAACTGGGAGAAGAAGGTTCTGTCAAAAGAAGGATTTTGACAAATAAAGACTGCATTTTCATTATTTATATTTGCTTTTTCGAATATATTTATTATGTCATTTGCAACTTTGCTTTCTGTTTTCCCCTGTTTCATATCATCAAAAGTAAAACCGGTAATTTCCAAGCTTTTAAGATTGCTTTGCTTCCAAACGTTATCGGGTTGTGCTACAACAGAATGATAATCTTCGTTAATTATACCTGTGTACAAGTCGATTATTTTAAAAGCAATTTCAATAATTCTATTTTTCTGAGGATTTAAACCATTAGTCTCAGAATCTAAAAAAATACCTAACATTTGTCCGCCTCTCACAAATTATTTTTATTAAAAATAAATTATTATTCAAGTTTTTAAATATTTTTTTTGAAATTATTAAATAAAATATTTATTTTAAATGGCTTTAAAATAAAAGTTTATAAAGAAAAAAGCTTGTTAATCTGATATACTATTTGAAAAAGGATAAAATATGGGGCTTCCAAAACAAAAATTCAGAGAATCTGTTCTGCAAATTCTGTTTGCATATAATTATATCAAGACAGAAGAAAAAGATCTTACGTTATTTATGATGAATCAGTTAAAAACTACTAAAAAAAATATTTGCATGACTCAGTCTTATGTAAATGATGTAATAAAGAATTTAGGCACGATAGATCAGGAAATCAAAGAGAGTTCAAAATCTTATGATTTTGATCGAATTTCAAAATTAGAGCTAAATATTTTAAGACTTGGTATATATGAAATAAAATATAATAAAGAAGTGCCGAATAAGGTTGCTATAGCAGAAGCTATAAGACTTTGCAAAAAGTTTGCAACGCCTCAAAGTGCGACCTTTGTAAATGCAATATTAGACATTATTCATAAAAAGACAGATGGAAATACAAAAAAACAAGAATCTTAAAAGTTTTACTACCTTTAGAATAGGAGGAGATGCTAAATTTTTTGCTATAGCATCTTCAATCAAGGATTTTCAAGACGCTTTTCATTTTGCTAAAAACAACAACCAAAAAATTTTAGTGATAGGCAAGGGGTCAAATATCTTATTAGAAGATGAAGGATTTGATGGTTTAGTTATTGTGAATAAGTTTGATAAGATTTTGCTTAAGGATAATTTAGTAGAGGTAGGATCTGGAGCTTTGATTGCAAAACTTGCTGTGTTATGTCAGAAAAACAATCTTTCCGGATTTGAATATGCTAAAGCTTTGCCTGCAAGCGTTGGGGGAGCTATTTTTATGAATGCCGCATGTAACAGTCAAAAAACATCGGATAATTTAATAAGTGTAATGTTTTTAGATGAGCATTCTCATTTAGTTGAATATTTCAAGGATCAGCTTACATTTAAATATAGATATTCTTCTTTTCAAAAAATGAGGGGAGTAATTTTGTCTGCAAAATTCAAATTAACCAAATCAGACAGGGTCAAAGAACTTCAAGAATCTTTTGTTCAAAAAAGAAACAAGACTCAGCCTGTAAGATCTTATAACGCAGGATGTGTTTTTAAAAATCCTAAGAACATGTCTGCGGGCTATATTATTGAAAAATGCGGTCTTAAAGGAAAACAAGTTGGGGGAGCTAGAGTTTCAGATATACATGCAAACTTCATTGTTAACGATAATAACGCTACTTCTAAAGACGTTTTGCAGTTAATACATATAATTCAAAATGAAGTAAAAAATAAAATGAATATAATATTAGAAAAAGAAATTCGTTATATTCCAAAATAAAAGCAAAAGTTATGAGTTTTAGAGCAGACCTTCACTGTCATAGTACTTATTCTGATGGAACGGATACTCCGGAAGAATTAATATATTTGGCTAAAGAATTAAATCTTCAAGCTTTGTCCATTACTGATCATGATAGTTTTGAAGCTTATTCAAATACTCTTTTCCAAGTGGCAGAAAAAAATAATATCAAATTAATACCAGGTATTGAAATTTCTTCTGAATTAAATTCAGAAGCAGTTCATATTTTAGGATATAATTTTAATATTACTTCTAAAGGTTTTAAAAATTTTCTAAAAGAAGTTCAGTCAAGAAGAAACAATAGAAATAAAAAAATTATAGAAAAATTAAATAAAATTAATATTATAATTGAGGAAACAGAACTTTTAGATTTTATCAAAAGGCACAAAGGTGTTAGTCAAACTACTGTTGGCAGACCTCATATAGCACAGTTAATGTTAGAAAAAAAATATGTTGAGACATTTCAAGAAGCTTTTGATAAATATTTAAAAGACTCAGCAAGTTGTTATGTGCAGGGAGAAAAATTTCCTCCCCAAAAAGTAATTGAAGAAATTCATAAAGCTTCAGGAAAAGCTGTTCTTGCTCATCCTCATTTTATAAAAAAAAAATCTGTATTAAAAGCTTTGTTAGATATGAATTTTGATGGTATTGAAGTATATTATGGTAAATTAATGCCTTTCCAGGAAAAAAAATGGTTTGATATTGCAGAAAAGCAAAAGCTTTTAATAACAGGCGGCTCTGATTATCATGGAAGTATTAAACCATATATTAAGCTAGGCTGTTCTTGGGTGAATGAAGACGTTTTTAATGAATTAATAAGATGATAGAATATAATAAAATTATAAAAAAAATTTTTCCGAAAACCCTTTTGCAAAAAGCGGATTATTCTTTAAATAATATTTTAGCCGTCAGCAGAGAACTTAATTATCCTTATAATAACTTAATATCTATTCATATAGCAGGTACTAACGGTAAGGGATCTGTTTCTACTAAAATAGCCAAAGCTTTAAGTTTGTCGGGTTTTAAAACAGCTTTATTTACTTCGCCGCATATTTCTACTTTTAGAGAAAGAATTGCAATAAATGATGAGCTTATTAGTTGTAAAGATGTCATTTTTTATTACAAAAAAATTAAAAATGCTGAAAAAAAAACTAAGGTAAAATTGAGCTTTTTTGAAACAATTGCCTCTATGGCTTTTTTATACTTTTTCGATGAAAAAGTAGACTTTGCTGTTATTGAAGCAGGTCTTGGCGGAAAATATGATGCTACCAATATCATCACTCCTATTTTATCAATTATAACATCAATTGGTTTTGATCATGTTAATATTTTAGGAGATACTTTAAATAAAATAGCTTTTCAAAAGGCTGGAATTATTAAAAATAATATTCCTGTGGTAGTAGGCCCCAGCGCTTATTTAGAACCAATAATAAAAACAGCGCAAGAAAAGAATAGCAGAATTATTCAAGTGCCAGAACAAAAAGGATTTTATGATCTTCAAAATTCTTTAATAGCCAAAAAAGGCTTAGAAGATCTGCAAAAAAAATACAAAATCTCAAATCAAATAATAGAAGCTTCTTTGAAAAAAAGACCTAGGTGCCGCTTTGAAGAACATCAAAACTTAGGGCCAAAAATTGTAATTTTTGATGTAGCTCATAATGCAGACGGTTTAAATAATTTGAAAAACACTTTAAAAGAAAAGTTTCCTGATAAAAAAATAAGAGTTGTTTTAGGGCTTTCCAAAAAAAAAGATGAGAATAAAAATTGTAAAATAATTGCATCATTTTCTTCATTTGTGCATATTGTAGAAGCCAAAGTTTTGAAAGCGATGCCAAGTCAAAATGTGAAAAATACTTTTTTAAATATTAATTATTTAGATACTGCAATTGAAAAATCAATTACTGCTGGGGTAAAAAAAGCTAAGGATTTAGCGGAAAAAAATAATGAGGTATTATTAATTTCCGGCAGTTTTTACATTATGTCTGAGGCAAGAAAAGCGTTAGGTATTGAAGAATTGAGAGATGATGCACAGTTAAATGAAAAAGTTTAATATTTATAGATCCAAATAACTGATGGTGCAGATTGTTTATTTATCCACTGATGATGACAAATATTATAAGTTTTATTATCTAAAGTTTTTAAAAAATTTAAAATGGCGTTTTTTTCTTTTAATCCTTCTAAATGACCTGGATAGCAGGTAATACAGATTGCTCCTTTTTTGTTTAGTATTGAAAAAGCAGATTGAATACTTTTTATAGTTATATCAGTCATGGTTGTTATAGCTTTATTTCCACTGGGTAAATAACCGAGGTTATAAATAATTAAATTTGCTTTTTCTTTAATATATTTTGAAAAATCTATGTGAGAAACATTAAATAAAAAAATGTTTTTCAAAATATCTTTATTTAAATTTTTCTTGAGTAATTTTTGAGTATTTTCAATAGCTTGGGCTTGAATATCAAACCCATAAATTTTTTTTAATTGAAGTAAAGATGCTAAAAATAAGGTGTCTTGACCATTGCCGCAGGTAGCGTCTATGACAACATCATTTCTTTGTAAAAATGTTTGCCAATAGCTGTGAGCTATTTTTAAGTGTGGTGAAAATCTATATTTATTTTTCATATAAAACTTTAAAAAATATTGCTAGCAATAATACCCATGTATTAAAATATTTTCCAATTAATTTGGGGTATTAGCTCAGTTGGTTAGAGCGCCACCTTGACATGGTGGAGGTCAGCTGTTCGAGTCAGCTATATCCCATTTTTTGGAAAAAAATATTTTAAAATGAATAAAATTTTTTTTGAGTTGTAAATCTTACTTGAAATTCAATAATAAAATCCTTAATATTTTAGCTTTAAAGCAAGAAATGTTTAAAAATAGGCTTATAGATATAGAAAACTTACCTAATAAGGTATAAGTTTCAATATATTAAAAAAGGCAGTTATGCTTTAATATATAGTTTTTTAGAGCCTTGAAATGTGTATGTTTAACAAGGTAAAAAAAAATTGAAAATTAGGTGATTAAATTTTGAGAATAAATAGACAGATCCGAGCTGATAAAATAAGAGTTATTGGAAGCGACGGAAAGCAATTAGGAATAATGCATCCTAGAGAAGCATTAAAGCTAGCAGAAGAGGAAAATTTAGATTTAGTTGAGATTTCACCTAATGCTAACCCGCCGGTTTGTAAAATTATTGATTTTGGCAAGTACAAATACCAACAGATAAAAAAAGAAAAAGAAAGTAAGAAATCGCAGCATCAGGTAAAAGTAAAAGAAATTAAATTCAAGCCAAATATTGATACGCATGATTTTTTAACTAAAGAAAAACATGCTAAAGAGTTTATTGAAAAAGGATATAAAGTAAGAATTACATGTGCTTTTAGAGGAAGAGAAATGCTTCATACAGAGTTGGGTAAAAAAGTAGTTCAAAGATTAATAGATGATCTTGAAAATATAGCTCAGGTAGAAGCTCCAATTAAATTAATGGGACGATCGATTACTACAGTAATAGCACCTCTTGGTAGTAAAAAAATTAAGGAGAAAAAAAGTGCCTAAAATGAAAACTAAAAAAGCGATCAAATCACGCTTTAAAAAAACAAAAACTGGACAATTAAAAAGAACAAAACCTAATAAACGACATATTTTAACTAAAAAATCTTCTAATAGAAAAAGAAGACTTAGTAAAAGCGAAATGTTGAATAAAACACATTTAAAAACATATTCAAGACTATTAGGTTTTGCTTAGAAATTAATAAAAACGGAGTAAAAAAATGGCTAGGGTTACAAATGCTGTAGCTTCACGCAAAAGAAGAAAGAGAATCTTGAAAATGGCAAAAGGCTTTTATGGTGATAGAAAAAACCATATTCGTCTTACTAAAGATGCTGTTATGAAAGCTCTTGCCTATAATTATATTCATAGAAAAAAGAAAAAAAGCGATTTTAGAAAGCTATGGATAATTAGGATTAATGTTGCTGCAAAAATAAACGGTATGAGTTATAACAAGTTCATTAATGGATTGAAAAAAGCAGGATGTACTATTAATAGAAAAGTATTAGCAAACCTTGCAATGAACGATCCAGCTGCATTTACAGAAGTTGTAAATAGTGCGAAAAAAGCATTAGTTGCTTAGATTATTTGGTATTTATAAAATTTATTATACATGACGCTGAACACTGAAATTAGTAAAATCAGAGAAGAGTTTTTGCAGGATTTAAAAAAAGCAAAAACATCTAAATGTATTGAGAATCTGAAAATTAAGTATCTAGGTAAAAAAGGCTTGCTTCAAAGCTTGATCTTATTTTTAAAAAATGCAAGCAAAGATGAAAAGCCTTTATTTGGCAAGCAGATCAATGATCTCAAAACAGAAGTCACTTCTCATCTGGAAAATTCTTTGAAAAGACTTTTATTAGAAGAAGAATCAATAAAACTTAAATCTGAAAATATCGATATTACGCTTCCCGGTCGAAGAAAATATTGGGGAAGAAATCATCCCATTACGTTAATGCTTAATAAAGCTATAGATATTTTAGTATCTATGGGATTTTCAGTAGAAATTGGACCTAATGTAGATTCTGATTTTTATAATTTTGAAGGATTGAATTTTGCTAAAGATCATCCTGCAAGAGATATGCAGGATACCTTTTATTTAACTGAAGAAATGCTTTTAAGGACTCATACCAGCAATACTCAAGTAAGGGTAATGGAAAAGATCAAACCGCCGATCAGATGTATTGCTCCGGGCAGATGTTTTAGAAATGAAACTATATCAGCTAGGTCTCATGTGTTTTTTCATCAAATAGAGCTTTTTTATATAGATAAGAAAGTTAGTTTTGCTGATCTATTTGCTACAATGGACGAATTTTGGGCAAAGCTTTTTAATAAAAAAATAGAAACTAGATATAGACCGAGTTATTTTCCTTTTGTAGAGCCCGGAATGGAAGGGGACATTAAATGTATTATTTGTTCCGGTCAGGGCTGTAAAATTTGTAAATATACAGGATGGCTGGAGGTAGTAGGTGCCGGTATGATACATCCTGAGGTTTTGAAATCAGGTGGTATTAATCCGGAAGAGCATTATGGCTATGCAGCAGGATTTGGAATAGAAAGATTAGCGATGCTTGCATACGGAATTAAAGACATTAGAAATTTTACTGAGAACGATCTTAGGTTTTTAAAACAATTTGACTTGTAAATTGTTAAGATTTTTTCTATTATATTAATATCTTTTTTACGGAAGAGTGGCAGAGTGGCCGATTGCGTCTGTCTTGAAAACAGAAGTCCCGCAAGGGACCGGGGGTTCGAATCCCTCCTCTTCCGAAATTCTTTTTTATAGTCCAAACATACTTCTCAGCAATAAAATGTAAAGTTCTAACAGCAGTGTTGCTGTTTTGTGTTTATATGTAATTTTGCGTTTTGTCACCCTCTTGTCACCCGACGAAGAAAATTTGTCTGATATAAATATTATATTGCAGACAAATAAAAATTTTTAGTATTGTTTTTGCTTTGTTTGAAAATGTCATCGAAAAACAAATTTAAAGGAGTTTGAGATGATACGTTCTAGAAAAGATAAAAATGGAAAACCACGCTACCAAGCAATCGTAAAGAACAAGGGTTATCCCACAAAAGCGAAAACCTTTCGAACCAGAAAAGAGGCAGAGAAGTGGGAGATACAAACAAAAGCTGCAATGCAGGAGGGCACCTATTTTGATAATTCAGAAGCGTTACAATGTACATTATCAGAAGTAATCGATAGATATATCAATGAGTTTCTAAATAAAGAATCCCGCAATTACCAAACCTTTGTTGGACAGCTTACATGGTGGAAGCAGCAGCTTGGACGTTTTGCTATTGGCAAGATCTCTTCATTTATGATTTCCCAAAAGCTGCAATTATTGTCCGAACAAATAAACTATCGTGGAAAAGTTGCATCGCCTGCAACCCTCAATCGTTATAGAAGCTCCTTGTCATGTGTTTTTCAGGCTGCTTGTGAGGATTGGGGTATGATTAAGGAGTCTCCCTGTCCCTAAAGTACGAAAACGCAAAGAGCCAAGAGGTAGAATTCGTTTTCTTAGTCCTGATGAAAAGGAAAGACTCCTACAAGCTTGTCTTACAAGTAAAAGTCCTTGTCTCTATACAATTGTAGTTCTTGCATTAGCTACAGGTATGCGAAGAGGTGAAATCCTCAATCTTAAATGGAAGGATATTGATTTGGAAAAGGGCAAAGCAATTTTACATGAAACAAAAAATGGTGAGAGAAGAACAGTTTCTATTACAGGTCATGCTCTTAATATTCTAAAGGAATATGCTAATAGGTCATGTCAGATATTAAGTCCTTTTGTTTTCCCTAGCACTTTTGGTTCAAAATCTATCCAAATCCGCTCTTCTTGGGAATCAGCAGCCAAACTTGCAAATCTTTCTGACTTTCACTTCCATGATCTTCGCCATACCTTTGCCAGTTACTTAGCCATGAATGGTGCAACATTAGCTGAGATAGCAGAAGCTATGGGCCATAAAACTCTTGTTATGGTAAAAAGGTATGCTCATTTGACAGAGGAGCATACACGCTTTGTTGTTGAAAGGATGAATGAGAAGATGTTTGGTAAGGAATATTATTTTGTTTGATGTGATATATGAAAATGTATAGATAATTATATTAATATAAGCTTAGCTGCTAGAATTAACCTTCAAAAATTTGCTTGAAGAGCTTTATTAAAAAAAATAAAATTAATAATGGAGTTTAATATGAGAAATAATAAGGATATTGCTAAAAAAAGAGTTTTTTTAATTGGAAATGGATGTATTGAGAATGGAAGTGAACCTCTTGAACAAGCACTGAAATTTTCTG
This sequence comes from Chlamydiales bacterium, assembly GCA_028278035.1. Classification (GTDB taxonomy): domain Bacteria; phylum Chlamydiota; class Chlamydiia; order Chlamydiales; family SM23-39; genus JANQFC01. The sequence continues at coordinate 85,373 of JANQFC010000077.1, read as the reverse complement.
AAGATTATAATAGTAATTATTTTTTACCAGATGCAACTAAATTAGGTCCCATGCATGCTTTAAGTTGTTTGGCCGCTGAAGAAAGAGAGTGGTTTGCACGAATAGCATTAGTTTCTAAAGGAAAATGGATTCCTCCCAAAATGCCTGATGGAGAAGATCTAATTATTGTTCTTCTTCATCATTTAAGCAAGGCAATGTCATTCAGAAAAATTATGGGAAAAAGTTATAACGATAATTATGCGATAAAATGGAGAAAAAGCTGTCATGATTTTCTTGAAAGTGAAGGATTATATAGTTACGATTCAGCCATAATCACTACTAATTGGGATAATACTCTAAATGGAGATAAACAGATTAAAAATTTAGCTTATCTTCATGGAAGGTGCACAGAGCCTCAACTCATGATTTTTCCAACTGAAACTATAAATGAATTAAATTATCAATGTTCTGTGTTTTCAGAAAGTATTGAACCTTTAGTTGATTCGGTTAAAAAAGATCTCAAAGATGAAGTCCTAAAATTAGTTTACGAAAGATTTGATGGATCAAAGAATAATTATGATAAATTATTCGCTTATCATATCCTTGCAGAAGAATGGTTAAGACAGGCAGATTATTTATATATTTGTGGATTAGCATTCAATATTTATGACCATGAATTAATGAATACTATTGCTTTCGCAAGCCAAAATAAGAAATGGGAAAAGATTAGTATTATTAATCGGATAAAAAAGGAAAATCCTGAAAAGGATAAAAAAGATAAAATTGATAGAGTTAAGGCTATTCTTCGATTAGATTCAGAGAAAGTAGAATTTATTGATAGTAATTCCTTGTAATACTGCTCTATAAAGTTTGGACTTTACCCATGTTATATATCCAAGAGAAGAGGGATAGTAAGAGCTTTAAATATAGGCTATTTAATTAATTGGCCGTTCATAAAATTTTCCATCAGTTTCTCTCCATCTGAAGTCAACATGTATTCTTCCAATGTATATATGCCGCTTGTTTTTACTCCGCTATTTCTCCCAGTTTTTTTTATAATATTATCTTGGAGGAAAAAGAATATTGAAGGTTCAAAACCAACAGACAAAAATATTGTTTTCTTTTTTTCTAAATAGAAAAAATATAATAATCTTCGTTCAAAGTCTCCATATCGGTGATTTAATAATCCTAGATTATTTTTATATGTTTGTAACGCTTTTAAACTAATTTCTTTTGTTCGATGATGTCTAGCATGACATTCAGTACAAAGAGTTATTAAATTATCAAAAGAATGTTCTAAACACTCTGAGTAAGGAATGATGTGATGAACATCAATTGGAAATTTTAAACATGTAGGAATAGCACATCGATGTCCTGATTCGATTTTGACTTGCTCTATTAACTTTGGTGAAATGGTAGGACGTGTTGTCATTAAAGGCCTTTTATTTAATGGTGATGTTTTCAAACCATGTATATAATAACCCTTACGGGCTTTTTATCTCAAAGCTATTCCTATGAAATCGGCTGATTTTTTTAGATCTTTCAAGGGTACCGCGGATATACCAACCTTTTTAAAAATCCTCTGCAGTGTTCTAGAAATTTGCATAGGATCAATGGGTTTTCCATTCCTTGTGCGGAATATATAATCATTATCACTGAGGTTTTGAAAATCAGGTATAAGACTGCATACATATTGATTTTTCTTCAGATCTAGATCTTTTTTTCTGAGATTAATAGTATCACATAATTTCAAGTCTGAAGATATGTATAAGTAAACAAGGCAGTAATCTCTAAGATTCTCATCTTTAAGAAGAGACAAAATTTGTTTAATTTGATCAGCGGATAAATCTTTGATAGGAGAAGGCTCTTTATTTTTAGGGAACATCGGTTTGATTCTAAGAAATGTAATAATGCCTTCAGTTTTGGTCTCCAGGAACTTGATGAAGTTCTTGTAAGATGTTGCATTTCTCGTCTTGATTGATGGACTCCAAGTTACATGGGAGAAAATTTTTTCAAGAATTAAGTCGTGAGGGACATTGGAGAAATCGATTAAAGTGCGAGGATGTGCATTAAGTGTGTCTTGTTTTTCAGCTAAACGGATGTAACCTTCACTTATCAGAGCTCTTATACCTCTTTCATAACCCTTCAGGGTATTGGAGGATAGGGAAAGTAACCATTCAGAGATGGCATCTTCAATTGAAGTTTTTTTCATTAAATTGATAGTAGAAAGCTTTCCTTCATTCTTTGCCTTATCAATTAATGGGTTTTTAAAACTATCTTGATTTTGTCTATTTAAAAATGAATTTGATTTTTCTAATTTACCTTTTAGAGCTTTTTGGATCTCTTTCAAAAATTTTTCTGATTCTGCCTGAGAGAATGGAAGATTCTTTTCTTTTCTTCTCAATGTTTCTTGAACAAGAAGGGAATCATAAAAAGATGTTATATGATCTTGATAAAGATCTAAAACATCCTTAGCTGGTTCTGTATTTGATATTGATTTTTCATTTTTTAGGTTAAAATTTTTTTTTGTCATATCATTTTCTTTTTAAAGACTTTAGAATTTTTATAAAGTCTGGATATAAATTTTATATTACCAACAACTGTAGCTTGTAGTATCAATTGTTGTTATCAAGTAAATATTGTCCTTGATAGTAGACACAAAAAATACTGTCTACAAATATAAAACAGTTGTTAAAAACAGACAATTTAATTTTCCAAGAAAGGGGAGTGTTATGAGTTTATCACAGTCAATAATTAATCAAGATCAAGGTGTAAAGGCTCAATTTGAGGTACCTGTCTATTTGGGAGTAAAAGAGTTTTGCAAAAAATATCCTTTTATCAAGGAGACAACACTTCGTTGGCAAATTCATACTAAAGATGCTTTGGGCATTTCTGATGTGTTTATCAAACCTTTTGGTCAGAAATGGTTTTAGTTGATGTTCAGCGGTATTTTCAATTGATGAGAGAGTTGGGTAGATAAAAGGATTTATAAGCATGAGTTCAGAAATCCCTTTTTTCTTTGATCCGATACCAAAATATTTTCGCTTAGCTGGATGGTTTCAAGATCCTAAAACAACAGCATTTGTTGTTTGGTCTTTTGGTCGATGCTACCGAGATGAGAGAGTTGTTATTCATGATAATCAGAAGATAATGCTGCGTCCATTTAGTTTTATCTTTGGTAGATGTCAGTGTGCTATTGAAACAGGTTTAACAGAAGATGAGATACGAACTAGAGTAAAACACTTTGAAAAAGCAAGTTTGCTTAAAAAGAGCCCCAACAAAACCCCCAACAGATTTACCATTTTCAGATGGATAATAGTTCAATTTTCAGAATCTATTAACCAGCAAAATCCCCAACAAAACCCAAAAGGCAACCCAATGAAAACCCACAATAAAGATTTAAGATCTTTAAGAACAAAAGAAAATACAAAATTGTGTGAGGATTTGGATTTTCCTATAGCAAACATTATAAATTTTGCAATTAAGGATTAGTTTTATGAAATATGAGGAGTTTATCAATCAAGTAGGAATTGGGAAAGATAATTGCAATGCCTCCTTTGATAATAGATGTTTATTAGACCCAACTTTGGTTACATGGGGGAAAGAATGGCTTACAAGCAGAAATAAAACCTCCTTAATCCTGCAAGGAAGACCTGGGTGTGGGAAGACATTCTTTTCAATTGCACTATTAAGAGAGTTTTGGGGGCAATTACAACCTTATCCTTTCATTATTTTTAAAATAAGTGCTCAATTAGATTATCAACTCTTAAGTGCTTCTATGGGAAAGAGTGATCGTGATGCCGATAGCATTATCAAAATGTGTTCTGAAAGTACTCTTTTTATTTTAGATGATCTTGGTGTAGAAAGTTCAAGTGACAGAGTTCAACGCCAATATTTGGAAATTTTCAATGTAAGATACACTCAGAACAGGCTCACTGTGGTTTCGACTAATTGTTCTATTAGGGATCTTCGTAATAAATTTGGTGATAGATTTTACTCAAGATTGAAGTGTTTTAAGCTTGTTAAGTTTCCTGAAGTTGATTTTCGAGAAAAATTAGCTACTATTTCTCCAGGTCATGAATTTTGTTTCGATAATTGCAATAATCACAATCATGAGCAGCGGCAGGCAGAGTATCCTGTGATAAACACTCATGAATTGCCATAATTGTCGATTCAACCCAATCATCATTACCTTCATAGGGAATAAGACTTTTTTCAAAAATTAATTGATCATTAAATGAATCTTCATCTTTTTTAGCATTAGCAAAAATAAAATAGGCTGTATTGGAAACTTTGAAACCTTTTTTTCTAAAGCTCCACTGATAAATTTCTAATTGTTTTTTATAACTAATTTTATATTTCTCAGTTTTAATTATTTCGCCGTCTTTTTTAGTCTTAGGTTTTAAAAAAGTACTTGGATCGTCTTTGGAGGCTTTTGCTTTATAATCGACAATTATAAGCTCTCCATTTGGTTGGATCCAGACATCATCTATTGCACCATATATTAAAAAATTTGTTTGTTCATGCAAATAACTTACTCCGCCTTTTTTCTGATTTCTCCATATTTCAATTTCAGGGTGATCAAAAGGAATAGCATCAATATTATTTTTAATTTGAAAAGGGTGTAAAGATTTGTTTTGTCTATAAATATCAAATTCTTTTTTTAATAATGCATCAACAGCATTATTTAGTGTAAAAGGAGCTCCGGAAGGTTGAGATATCCCTAACTTTCTATCTAAATAAAAGCATTTAGGGCATTGAAGGAAAAGATCTATTTTTGACCTGCTCAGAGGCATAGGTTCGGAGGAATTAGAATTAAATAATATTTTTGTTTTAGCCACAGTATTCTCCTTTTCTAATATGAAACTATTTTAACAAAAAAAGGATTTAATTAATTATTAAAATTAATATTCATATAAATTAATAGTAAATAATTAGTTTAGTTTTAATTGCAAATTAATTCTGATATAATATTATTCGTTGAATGAAATAATTACTCATTAAAAAATTTTTAAGGGATTATAATGACTTCTGATTATCATGCTAAATATTTTGCTTATGAGCTTACCAAGAGATGCGCTTCAGATAATTTGGAAAAATTATCCGCAACCCTTTCTAATGCTCAGGTTGATCTAAATCCTCATCAAATTGAAGCTGCTCTTTTTGCCTTTCGCTCTCCTCTTTCGAAAGGAGTAATATTAGCGGATGAGGTCGGGCTAGGAAAAACTATAGAAGCCGGATTAATTCTATCGCAAAAATGGGCAGAAAGAAAAAGAAAAATATTACTTATAGTACCCGCAAGTTTGCGTAAACAATGGAACGATGAATTACAAGAAAAATTTTTTCTTCCTTCTATAATTTTAGAGACAAAATCATTTAATGAAGCTATAAAAAATGGAAATTTAAATCCATTTGATCAGAACGAAGCCGTAATTATTTGTTCTTATAATTTTGCAAAAACAAAAGCTGCATATATTAAACAAACAAAATGGGATGTAGCTATTATCGATGAAGCTCATCACCTTCGAAATATATATAAATCTGGAAATAAAATAGCTAAAGAAATAAAAGATGCTTTACTAGACGTTTCAAAAGTATTATTGACCGCAACACCTCTTCAAAATTCATTACTTGAACTATTTGGCCTTGTTAATATTATTGATGAACACGTATTTGGTGATTTAACAAGCTTTAAATCAAATTATTCTCGCGTATCATTAGAACAAGATGTTAACGATTATTCTACTGATGAAAACAACCCTAAAAATCAATTATTTTCAAATTTAAAAAATAGATTAAAATCCTTATGTTCCCGCACTTTAAGACGTCAAGTTTTAGAATATATAAAATTTACAAAAAGATTAGCTTTAACAGAAGACTATACACCTTCTGAGCAAGAGATAGACCTATATAATGGAATGTCTGAATATCTACGTCGAGATAAACTTTTTGCCTTGCCTGCAAGTCAACGGCAACTAATATCTCTTGTTTTACGTAAACTATTAGCTTCTTCATCTTTTGCTATTGCAAATACTCTTAGCAATTTATCAAATAAACTCCAAAACATTCTCGTAAAAGATGAGCGACAAAGAAATATGAGAGATTTGGGATTGGAAAATCTAGAACAAGACTATGAAAATCTATCTGATTTAAAAGAAGAATGGAATAATGAAGAAAATGAAAATGATATAAATGAGGAAATAATTTATTCTAAAGAAGATATAGAACTAATTAAAAAAGAAAAAAATGATCTTGAAAAACTTTGTAATCTAGCAAAAAGTATTTGGAAAAATTCTAAAGGAGAAGCTTTAATAATAGCTCTTAAAAAGGGTTTTGAAATGGCTCAAGAACTTGGAGCCAATAAAAAAGCTATTATATTTACAGAATCTACAATTACACAAAAGTATCTTTTAGAACTACTTGCTGAGCATGGTTACAAAGATAAAACCTTACTATTCAATGGTTCGAATAATAATCAAACTACAAAACAAATTTATAATGAATGGCTTAAAAAAAATCAAAACACCGACAAAATTACAGGCTCCAAAACAGCAGATACAAGAGCTGCTTTAGTAGATTATTTCAAAAATTACGCCGAAATTATGATTGCAACGGAAGCTGCAGCTGAAGGTGTAAATTTGCAGTTTTGCTCTTTACTAGTAAATTATGATTTACCTTGGAATCCACAAAGAATAGAGCAAAGAATTGGGCGCTGCCATCGTTATGGACAAAAACATGATGTAGTGGTAATAAACTTTGTAAATCGTAAAAATGCTGCAGATCAGCGAATTTATGAATTATTAGATCAAAAGTTTAACTTATTTAAAGGCGTTTTTGGAGCTAGCGATGAAATTCTAGGCTCAATTGAATCGGGCGTAGACTTTGAAAAGAGAATTGCTTCAATTTATGATACATGCCGTACAACTGAAGAAATCAATAAAGCATTCGATGAGCTACAAAAAGAGATGGATGAAAAGATTAAAAATAATTTATCCGATACACGCCAAAAACTATTAGAAAATTTTGATACCGAAGTTCATGAAAAATTAAAATTTAATGAAAAAAATAGCCGTTTGTTTTTAAACACCTATGAAAATTGGCTATGGAAAATTACTCAATATTATTTGAAAGATAATGCTGATTTCTCAGATAACTTATATTCATTCACTCTGAAAAACAATCCATTCTCGAATGAACAGATAGATCCAGGCCCTTACAAAATAGGTAAAAATATTGAAGATGCTCATATATATCGTCCCAGTCATCCTTTAGCCCAAAAAATTATCTCTGAAAGCAAATTACACAAATGTCCTGACGCTGAAATTGTCTTTGATTATTCTAATAGTGAGGGAATTATTTCTGTTCTAGCTTCATTAGTTGGAATGAAAGGTACATTAAAAGTATCAATGTATACAGTAGATGCTTTTGAAATACAGGATGCGATTATTTTTTCAGCAATAGATGAAAATGAGAACCCTATTGATCAGGAAATTATAAAAAAAATATTTCAACTTCCCTCAACATTTATTTCACCATGGGAAGCAACCGAAGAATATCACCAGAAACTTGTGCTACTAGAACAAAATTATGTATCAACTCTTCTTTCTAAAATCGAAGAAAAAAACGGAAAGTTTTTCGATGATGAAATGAATAAACTTGACAATTGGGCAGGAGATAAAAAACAAAGTCAAAAGACTTTATTAAAAGAACTTGATCATCAAATAAAAGCATTAAAAAAAGAGGCTCGTTCAGGAATTAACTTACCTGAAAAATTAAAAATACAAAAACAGATCCGAGATTTAGAAACAAAATATAATATTGCGTGGAAAGAATACGATGAAGCAACAAAAAACATAGAAAAACAAAAAGATAAATTATTAGAAAATGTTGAAAAGCAGTTGAAACAAAAGATAGAAAAGGAAACTCTTTTTACAATTAAATGGAAAATAATTTAACATTAACTTCCAAGGAGAAAAAAAGATGGAAACTACTATCGAAAAATTAGATGGGACTTCGCTTAATATTACTGTTGAAAAAAAGAACCAACTTAGATCTCTTTTTCCTTCAGTTTTTACAGAATCCAAAAATGAAGATGGTGAGCTTGTAGAAAGTATTGATTTTGAAAAACTAAAAGCCGAGCTAGGAGTCTTTTCAGAAGCTTTTGAAAATCGAAGAGAACGCTATAATATGGATTGGCCGGGTAAAAAAGAATCTCTAAGATTAATACAAACTCCAAGCACAGCTACTCTTAAACCTTGTAAAGAAGAATCAGTTAATTTCGACACAACTGCAAATCTTTTTATAGAAGGGGAAAATCTAGAAGTTTTAAAGCTTTTACAAAAAAGTTATTATGGCAAAGTAAAAATGATCTATATAGATCCTCCATACAATACAGGAAAAGAATTTATCTATCCAGACAACTTTAGTGAATCACTTGAAACTTATTTAAAATATGCCGGCTTAGCTGATGAAGATGGGAAGAAATTTAGTACTAATACTGCTAATGAAGGTCGTTTTCATACTAAATGGTTAAACATGATGTACCCAAGGTTGTACTTAGCAAGGAATTTGCTAAAGGATGATGGGGTTATTTTTATCTCAATTGATGATAATGAAGTAAGTAATTTAAGAAAGATATGTGATGAGATTTTTGGAGAAGATAATTTTATGTCCCAAATGATCTGGCATAGTCGTCAAAATGTTGACAGTCGTTCCTTAACAGGAGTGTCTAATGATCATGAGTATGTACTTTGTTATTCGAAAAAATTAGGAGTTAGAATTAGAGGTAAAGAAATTAATAAAGATAAATATATAAATCCTGATAATGATCCCAGAGGCGATTGGATGAGTTCACCCATGGATGGAGTCGCAGCAAAGGATAAAAGGCCTAACTTACATTATACAATAACTAATCCAAAAACAGGATTAAATTATGAGCCATCTCCTGAGAACGGTTGGAGATTTCAAAAATCTAAATTTGAAAAGTTACTTCAAGAAAAGAGAATTTTATGGCCTAAGAATCCTCATTCAAAGCCTAGATTTAAAAGATACTTAAATGAATTATTAAACTCTTTTACTGGATTTTCCTCTATGATTAATACGGATTATACTTCAAAAGGAACCAAGGAATTAAGAGAATTAATGAACAATGAAACTCTAAAATTTCCTAAGCCTTCAACATTTATAAAAATATTTATTGAGCAAGCCTTAACCAAAAATGATATTGTTTTAGACTTTTTTTGTGGATCTGCAACAACTGCTCATGCAATTCTAGATCTTAATGAAAAAAATGGAAGTAACAATAAATTCATCTTAGTCCAACTTCCAGAACCATGTGCTGAAGATAGCGAAGCTTTCAAAGCAGGTTATAAAACAATAGCCGATATTGGAAAAGAACGTATTCGTCGAGTTATAAATAAAATTAATAAAGAAAAGGAAGATTCTCTTAATTTTACTGAATCAAATCAAGACCTAGGCTTCAAAGTTCTTAAACTCGATAAATCTAACTTTAAACAATGGCAAAAACTTTCATCAGATACTCCTTCAGAAAAAATTGCAGAACACCTCGATCTATATATTGATCACATTAATCTAGATGCTACCCAAGAAGATTTATTATATGAAATTCTTATAAAAGCTGGTTTTACGCCAACAGAAAAAATAGAAACTATTCATTTAGCAAACACCTCTGTATTCTCTATAGCAGAAGGAAATCTTCTTATATGTTTGGCAAAGAAAATAACAAAAGAATTAATTCATGAAGTAATCAAAGCTGAGCCTATTCAATTTATTTGTTTAGATTCTGCTTTTGGAAGTGATGATCAATTTAAAATAAATATTGTTCAAACTATTAAAGATTACAACATGAGTCGAGAAAAACATAACCAAATTGAATTCAAAACTATATAAAACCATGAAACTAAAATTTGATTCAAATCTTGAATATCAGCTTGGAGCTATAAAAAGCACAACTGATTTATTTGAAGGATTGCCTCATCAGGATGATTTCAAGATAGAATTTAGCCAAATAAAAGACCATTTTATAAATGAATTAGGTATAGGAAATAACCACACTCTTCCTGATGAACAAGTACTAAAAAATCTCCATTCGATTCAAATCAAAAATAACATACCTAAATCACAATCATTAATTGAATATGACTCTTTCTACTCCTTTCCTAATTTTTCAATCGAAATGGAAACCGGCACAGGAAAAACATATGTTTATTTGCGTACAATTTTTGAACTTAATAAAATATATGGATTCAAAAAATTTATCATTGTTGTCCCTTCAATAGCTATTCGAGAAGGGGTTATTTCTTCTTTAAAGGTGATGAAAGAACATTTTAGAAATCTTTATGACAATATTCCTTATGATGATTTTGTATATTTATCTAAAGATCTTAATAAAGTACGGCAATTTGCAAGAAATAATGAAATTCAGATTATGATCATAAATATTCAAGCATTTCAAAAAGAAGTTAATATTTTCCATCAACAACAAGATAAATTATCCGGAAGGACTCCTGCCGAATATGTTCAAACAACTAGACCAATAGTAATAATTGATGAACCTCAGAGTGTAGACAATACTCCTAAATCACAAAAAGCTATAAATGATTTAAACCCGCTTTTTGCTTTGAGATATTCAGCTACGCATATAAATCCTTATAATCTGTTATATTATCTAGATCCTATAAAAGCTTATGATATGCGAATTGTAAAACAACTTGAAGTGATTGATTCCAACAATACACGTGATTTTAATAAAACCTTAATAAGCTTAGATGCTGTTGGATATTGGCCTAAAAGCTCAAAAAGTCCTCAAGCAAAGGTAACTATTTTTGAAAATTCCATAAATGGTCCACGAGAAAAACAGATTAAAATTAAACATGGAACTGATCTAGCTCAACAAACACAAAGATCTGATTATGAAGGATATTTAGTAATTAATATTAATGCAGAACCCGGTAATGAATATATTGAATTTCAAAATGGTATTATTTTAAAGCTTGAACAAGATACTGATGGAATCAGAGATGATCGAATGAAAAGCCAGTTACGACAAGTAATTAAAGAACATTTCATTAAAGAAAAAAAGTTCAAAGAGAAAGGTATTAAAGTGCTTTCTCTCTTTTTTATCGATCATGTAAAAAGTTATCGAGGATATGATGAAAATGGCAACCCTCAAAAGGGAAAGCTGGCTATATGGTTTGAAGAAATCTACAATGAACTTAGCAATATGACAACATATAAAGATGTGATACCTCATGCAGCAAATGAGGTGCATGGAGGATATTTTTCAGCTGATAAAAAGAAAGGGAAAATTATTGAAGAATTGGACACTTCTGGTAAAACAGCTAGGGATGAAGAAACATATGAATTGATTATGAAGGATAAAGAACGACTTCTTAATCTTGATGAACCTTTACGTTTTATTTTTTCCCACTCAGCTCTAAAAGAAGGGTGGGATAATCCAAATGTATTCCAAATATGCTCACTTCGAGAAATGGGAACTATTAGAGAACGTCGACAAACAATTGGAAGAGGATTACGTTTGCCTGTAAATCAACAAGGAGAACGTATTTATGATGAGCAAATCAACAAACTTACAATAATTGCCGATGAATCTTTTGAGAATTTTGCAAAAGAGCTTCAAAAAGATATTGAAGAAGCGATAGATCCAAGTGGAAAATTTAAATTTGGACGTCTTTCAGAAATTGCTTTTACCCAGCTTCTTAATGCAACAGGAACAAATTATCTTTCCCAAGAAGAATCAAAAGAATTATGGGTTCATTGTCAAAAACAAGGTTTTATTGATAAAGAAGGTAGTTTTACACAAAATTTTAAACCCGATCATCCAGGTTTTTCTTTAAATCTACCGGACAATTTTATAAATATGGATGAAGCTATTATTAATCGAATGAAAAAATTTCTGCCTCGTGAATTTGTTAAAGATGCTCGTAACCGTCAAAAAATTAGATACAATAAAAGAATTGAACTAAATGCTGATTTCAAAATACTTTGGGATAAAATATCACAAAAAACCCAATACTCAATAGAATTTCAAACTGAAGATTTGATCAATTTGGTTATCAATAAAATTAAAGAAATATCCGAAATTAAACAAACACAAATTGAAATTACAAAACGAGATTTAAAAATAATCGAATCTGGCATTGAAGGAGATAGGATTACTAGTAATCAAATCTATCTAATCGACAATAAACAACCATTACCCGATATACTAAAATTTTTGCAAAGAGAAACAGAACTTACTAGAGGCACCTTAACCAAAATCCTTCAAAAATCTGAAAGATTGAAAGAATTTGCCATTAATCCAATCATATTTATGAATGAAATTGCTAAAAAGATTAAAGAAGCGCTAAATGAGTTGATTATTGATGGAATTAAATATGAACCTCTTGCTGGACATTTCTATGAAATGCGGCTATTTGAAGAAAAAGAAATTGAAGCATATTTAGACAAGATTTATACCATATCAAGTAGCGACAATAGAACCCCTTATGATTATATTGCTTATGACTCAACAATTGAAAAAGATATTGCTGAAAGATTAGATAAAGATGAAAAAGTTAAATTTTTCTGTAAATTACCTCAATGGTTCAAAATAAACACACCTATTGGAGATTATAATCCTGATTGGGCTATAGTTACTCAAGATAATAAAAAAAAGCTCTATCTAGTAAGAGAAACCAAAAGTACCCATGATTCAAATCAACGTCGTTATAAGGAAAATAAAAAGCTAGAGTGTGGTAAGGCTCATTTTAAAGCTTTAGATGTAAACTTTAAAACAGCTATTTCTATATATGATATCTTACAGGAATAAAAATTTTAGACTTTGAAAAAATAATAATTTTATAGATTGGTTTTGATTTTGCCCAGTTCTTTTGGCCGTTATCGATTAGAGATTTCTGTAAATAATAATTCGTTCTTGCCGGTAGGCTAAGGAGGTTGTTAGAAATTTCCTTGGCTAGCTTTTGGTAATGACCTTATATTAACCGGAACTTTTATATGATAGTAGTACTATGAAAGGGATTGGGGTAAATCAAATTCTTTTATTTAAAAATGCTTAGAAAAAATTGTTTTTTAGTATTATTCTATATCTCAAATAAAGAATTAGAACGTTAAAATGATTATCTTGAAAACATTATTAGTTCAAGCTTTTTCAAAAGAAGCTTGCATAGAAGAACTAATGAATCAATTAGCTGTTCATTGTGATTCCAACTTAATTCGTCAGCTATCACATATTAACAAAGCTATTCATAGTTCTAAAAATCTTGATAATACACAAAAGAATTTAATAAACCAATATACTTCTTATAAGATGAAAACCGATCTTGAGCAGGATGTAAGGGCAAAGAGACCTAGTATTCTTTTTAATTCTTCTGCTATAAAATTACTTGATGAATTACTTCGTATTACCCCTATTCAATCACATAAAGTTGCAAGTCCTTTTAATATTATCCTATCTTATAAATGGAATGGTTTTCTTTTTGAACCTGTGTATAGACTTCATGACTATAACCTTATTGAGAAGCTATTCTTATTAGCTAATACAATAATTTATCATCTTGAAGGTGATGGACCTTCTAAAAAAATAGAGAAGTACTCTGAAAAAAATAAAATTTTTTATAGTAGGCAAAATATTCATGGTTTAACAGCGATTGGTCGAGCTTTTATGATGTATAACTATGCACCTTTGTCAGATAAACTGAAAAAAATTGGAATAGATAGAGAAAAATATATGGGTGTAGTGTTTGCATTGTGCTCACATGTTGAAAATATGCCTTTTATTGAGTTAGAGCTTCCAGCTAGCATAAAAAGTATGTTTCCTGAAAAACAACAAGATTTCAAAAAATATCTTCCAATGCTCTCTATCAATATTCAAAGCATAAATTGGGAAGGGAATGAAGTAAAATCAAAATTATCAGAATTATATTTTAATGATAAATTTTGTTGTCAAAAGCCTCTGATACAAATAGAAGATAGGTATTATTGTTTACAACCAAAATTACTTTGGGCTACTCTTTCTGATCTTTCGTATTATTTACTCCTGGATTCATGTGAAAGAGATAAAGATAAGGTTAAACGTCTAAATGGCATATGGGGTGAAGCTTTTGAAAATAGTTTTAAAAGGTTGGTTGAAAGAGTGTTTACAGAAGAAAAATGTAAGGGTTATGAATGCAAAAAGAAGTATAAAAAATTAGATATTTCAAAAGGTCATTCAATTGGTGATAGCTTTGTTATGTTAAATGAGAATGCTCGGCTAATTTTTGAATTTAAGGGCAATTTGCCAACGAATGAAATAAAACTTGGTGACAGAAGGAAATCAATTCTTAAGTTTATTGATTTAGAAAAAAAGAAGGGAATTCCTCAATTGCTTAGGGATTCTAAGCTTTATAGGCTAGACAATTCATATAAAGGGGTTTTATATATTATTTTTGTGTGCAGGGGACCGATTCCTCTTACCAAGGACTTTGATGATGATTTACAAGTCTACTTAAATAACCGTAAAGATTATCAGGAGTTTCTAGAAAATAGTTTAAATAAGCCTTTAATATTTTTGGATGCATTTTTATGCGAATTGTTTTTTAACGCAATTATGCAAGGTATTCCTATTCTAGAAATGCTTGAAAGTATATCAGGACTTTTTCCATCTCAAATTAGACCTGTGATTATAGATAAAATTTCGCAATATGGTTTTAAATTTCCTTTATCTCCATTATATGATTCTGAAATTGAAAATAGTGTCAACGCAGGTCGCTTATCGTTTAAAAATTAAGATCAGATATTTTTTTCAGAATTTATTGTTATTTTTGTCACCCTTATGTCACTATAAGTAACATATTTTGACATTGTCAACGAGGCGAAACTGATATCTGAGTTGGGATAAGAGGGTATAATTATAGTTGTTGAGAATAGTGGATGTTGTGTATAGAATTGAATCGGACTTGAAAACAGAAGTCCCGCAAGGGACCGGGGGTTCGAATCCCTCCTCTTCCGCCATTGCAACCAATTCGTACCACTGTTCTCTTGGTCTAGTAAAGCTAATGTTTCTATATTGGAATAGGCCATGTAATATGGTTTCTGTTCAATAATATGGCCATTTTCAGGAACAGGATCGCTTTGTACAGGCTCTAATTCAATAGTGCTAAGTAAATCTTTTAATGCTAAAGCAGAAGATTTGGTATTTTTATTTAAAGATTCATATAAATTTTTAAGTCTGTGATCTATCCATTCTTTAGGAGGGGACTTGAAAGTTCCTTTTTTTTGAAATTCTAGAGCATTCATTTCTGATTTTATCTTTTCCTGTCTTGTTTCAGCATCAGTAATTGCGTCAGATACTATTTTAGAAAAATTTCCGGTTTTAATGAAGCCTAAGAGATTTTGAAGCTCTGCTTGAATTTTATCAGATTGAGATCTTTTTTGTTTTAATTCTTCTGGAACTTCATTCAAGCTCTTAGAAATATATTTTTCTACATTCTTGTATACATATTCTATATTTTCGGATGTTAGGAGTTTTGGTTTCAAATTTTCTATGATGATTTTTTCAACTCTTTTTCTAGGGATTGTAAGCTTGTTTTTATAGGTTTTTCTTTTAGCGTTATGACAACCATAATATCCACCACCTTTACCACAAACAAGCACTATGGATCCACCGCAACATTTACATTTTAATAAACCTGATAATAGGTGAGTTGGATTGGAATTAATATAGCTTTTTGTTTGAAGTGATGTTTTGGTCGTATGTTTTGTCATGGGCCATGCTCCATTTAATTCTTTCCATCTTTTTTGAGCTTTTTCCCAAGTATTTTGATCAATAATTTTTAGTTCATCTCTTGTGAAAGTCATTTTTTCTTTTCTAGGTCGATCTATTTGTTTTCTTTTGCCTGTAATCGGATCCATAACATTTTTCGATTTTCTCCATATCCAAAGACCAATATATTTTTCATTTTTCAATATTCTGGAAACAGTTGACGTATTCCACCCACCAGAAAGATTTCTTCTTGTTGGGATGTTATCCTCATTTAGGTTTTTTGTAATAGCATTTATACTTTTACTTTCCGTAAATTCCTTATACATCCTTCTAATAATACAGGCTTCTTCTTCATAGATTTTATGAATTTTTCCTTCGTATTTGGGTTGACCTTTTTTATTTAGTTTTAATTCTCCAACAGGATGTGACTTATAACCGTAAACATTTTCTCCGGTACTAAATCCACGTAGTTTTTGACCTTCTAGTCCTCTAATTGTTTTCTTTTTTAGATCATCTAGATAGATTTCATTAATAAGACCTCTTATATGGATACCAAGCTTTGAATTATCATCATCAGAAACAATTCCTTCAGAAACAGAGATGATCTTGACTTGATAGTAATTAAACTTATTGACCATAGTAAGCATTTGATGATTGCTTCTAGAAAGTCTTGACAAGTCATCAACAGCTACTGCTATTACATCTATCTCTTTATTTAAACATTGCATTTTCTAAAGCTTGAAGTCCTGGTCTATTTAGAAGAAATCCTGATAAAGCTTCATCTGCATAGATATGTTTTTCATCTAAAATTAGGCCGTTTTCTTCTATATATTTTTGACAGACCCTTACTTGGTCATCGATGCTTTTTTCGCTTTGATTCTCTGATGAATGTCTAGCATAAATTGCTACTTTCATAAGAAACCTCCTATTCTGTAAAAATGTCAGGATTTTGTTTTGCTGTTTCTATATATTCTTCAGTAAGAATGGATACTATGGTATCTAGCAGCTTTTTTGCAGCAGGATTTGATTTCCAGTTTAGATCAATCTGAAACTCTTTATCCTGTAGATCTGGTAAGTTTTCTGCTGGATTTGCCATAGCTCTTGTTTTTATTTTTTTTCAGGTATAAGATAAATTTGTAAATATATTAATTATATCATTTAATGAATACAATATACCTTTAAAGGTATATTTAAGTCAAGAAAATATTTGAAATAAATTATGAATGCTAAAAAATTAGGAAAAAAAATTAAGCTAGCAAGAATAGAAATGGATATGACCCAAGCTGATCTTGCAAAAGCTACTGGCATAATGCAAAAAAGTATTTCTAGATATGAATCAGGTATATCTCTTCCTTCATTAGAATCACTTGAAAAAATAGCTAGAAAATTAAAGAAGTCGTTTGGGTATTTTTTGGATGATAATTTATGAAACAATCTCATTATGTAATTTTACATATAATATTGCCAACGCTACTATTAAAGAAATTATTAAAAAATCCATGAGCATAAATAATAAGTTAAAATCAATTTTCTAATTGATATGAGAGAAGAATTATATGAATAAAGAGGTAAATATTATATTTCTTAATGGAGTGGGAAGTGTTGGTAAGACATCAATAGCAAATAGTCTGCAAGATATTTTACAAGAAGCATACTTACATATTGGGATAGATCATTTTTTTGTCATGCTTCCTCAAAAATATTTACCTGGAGGAAGTAAAGCGGAAGAGGGAGTGAATTTCATAACAGAGGAATCTATAAACGGTCCAATAACAAAAGTCCATTGTGGAAATGTTGGTAAAAAGTTATTTACTTCTATGAAAAAAGCTATGCTTGATCTTGCTAAAGAAGGTTTTAATCTTATTATTGATGAAGTGATTTTAGGGGATGAATTTGAAGAATATAAAAGACTATTTAAAGATTTTAATTTTATTTCGGTGGGAGTATTTGCCCCTTTAGAGATCATTGAAAAAAGGGAAAGAGAAAGAAAAGATAGAACTTGGGGACTAAGTAGATGGCAGTACAATATTGTTCATAGCAATAAAAAGTATGATTTAGAAGTTGATACATCTAAATTGTCTCCTGAAGAGTGCGCTGAGCAGATAAAACAATTTTTAATGAAGAAATAAAATGTACTTAATATGCAAGACTTTAAAAGAAATATTATTAATATTTATGGTCAAAAAGGGAAAAAGTGGCTTTTACAATTAGATCAAATTATAAAAAATCTCCAAAAGAAATGGTTTTTGAAAGATATAAAACCAGTAAAAAATCTCACATATAATTATGTGGTTAAAGCTACAAATGAAGAAAACATTCAAGTAATAGTTAAAATTTGTTGTGATAAAAAGGTTTTTAATGAAGAGTTGAAGACCTTACAATTTTTTGATGGAAAAGGTGCTGTTAAATTACATGATTATAATTCTGAATATAATGCACTACTTTTACAACAAGCAATTCCAGGTATCACTTTAGAGTCGTTATATCCAGAAAAATTAGAATTTGTAATGGATAAATTTCTTTCTGTAATTAATGTTTTATATAAAAGAACTATCCCTAGCAAAGATAACTATAATTCAGTTCAATGCTGGCTCGAATATATTGACAACCATAAATCTAATATAATTCCATTTCAATTAGTTAAAAAAGCTATAGAATTAAAAGATCATCTTTTGAAAACATCAACAAATGAGAAATTGCTTCATGGTGATTTACATTTGGATAATATTCTGCAAAACCAAAATGAATGGTTAGTAATAGATCCTAAAGGAATAATAGGAGAAACAGAATTTGAAATTGCTGCATTTAACTTTATTGGTCAAAATGAATTAGATAAAGCTTCATCACTGTTAATTAATGAAAGAATAGAAAAAATTTCAGAAAAAGCAAGAATATCTTCAAAAAGAATAAAAGATTGGACTTTTGTTAGACTAATCTTGTCTGCTATTTGGTCTATTGAAGACAAAGGTGATCCAAGTAAAGCTATTAAATTAGCTGAATTACTATATCATTAAAATTAATCAAAAACATTTAATTTTATAGAGGTTTGTTTCAGGGTCATTCCTAGAGTTTTCAGCGCTATCTTTAAGAGAGAGATATGCTCATTTTGAGTAATTTTAATCTTCACGAATATGAGCGACAAAGTGCGAATTGGTTGCGACCGCGTCCGAAGTCTTTGATAATGAATTGTTAAGTGAAAAAATAAAAATTTAAAATGGGTTGAATGGGTTATAAAAATAATTTTATTTGACTCATATGTTTCATTTTGATATAATAAGTGACACATAAAATAAGGTTTTGATATGAAATATCCTGCAGAAGAATCTTCTAAATTAGAATTAAAAAAAACAATTCCTGAAAATGATCAAATTATTAAAACAATAATAGGTTTTTGCAATCAAAAAGGAGGTAAATTAATTATTGGTGTTGATTCTAAGGGTATTATCGTTGGTTTGCTAAATGATGATATTCAAAAAATGATGGAATATATTAACAAAAGCATTTTTGAAGCTTCTGCACCTCCTATTATTCCTTTAGTATATATCCAAAGATTTGCTGATAAAACTATACTCATTATAGAAGTATCTTCTGGTATGAATAAACCTTATTATAGGAAATCAGAAGGTTTAGATAAAGGTACTTACATTAGGCTAGGTAGATCAACACTAAGAGCTACTTCTGATATTATTGAAGAGCTAAAATGGCAAACTAGAGGTAGATCTTTCGATGTGATGTCTGTATATCATTCTAATAAAGAAGATTTAAATGCAGCAAATATTAAAGACTTTTTAAATTCAAGAAAAGTATCAAAAATTAATAAAATTTCAAATGAAATTTTGTTATCTTATAATTTAATTATTGAAGAGCATTCCTCAATATATTGTACTGTAGGAGGAATATTATTGTTTGGTAGTAATCCTCAAAAATATTTTTCTGAAGCAATGATAATTTGTTCTCATTTTTCAGGTGTTAGTGGAAGAAAAGCTATAGCAAGTATGGATTGCATAGGAAATCTTTTTGAGCAATTCAATACAGCATATAATTTTGTAATAGGAAAATTAGAGCGTTCTTTTGTAATAAAAAATGGTCCTAAGCGAAAAGAAAAACTTGAAATCCCTGAAGAAGCTATTAGAGAGATGATACTTAATGCAATAGTTCATCGTAACTACCATATAAATGGACCTACAAAAATTGCAATATATGATAATAGAATTGAAATATTTAGTCCGGGCATTTTTCCTGGTCCTATAGATGCCCAAAATTTACAAATAGGTCTTACATATATTAGAAATAATGTAATTTGCAAAGTTTTTCGTGAGGCAGGATATATAGAAAAACTTGGGTCTGGATTTAAAACTTTATTTTCAAGTTATGAAAAAGCAAAACTACCTAAACCTCAAATTATAGAGGGAGAAAATTTTATTAAATGCATATTACCTAGAAAAAATTTCAAATCTAAAGAAACGATTGATTTAAATGAAGAGCAAAAAATCATGAATCTTTTTGAGATGGTAGATGAAATTTCAATTTCGGATGTAATGAAAATTCTACATCTTTCAAGATCTACTGCAGGAAGAAAATTATCAAAATTAATTTCTCAAGGAAAAATAATTCAATTAGGTGAAGGAAAAGCAACAAGATATCGTAAAAAGAAAAAATAATTCATTTAAGATTTATCTTAACAAATAAGGTTGATAAAGTGCGAATTGGTTGCAACCGCGTCCGAAGTTGCTTAAAATAAAAGATTTAAATAGTGATTTTTTTAAAATTATTGTAAATATTATTTTTAGCAAGTAGACAATTAATAGTAAAGGGTTTAAAATTAATATGTCGAAAAAACTTGATTTTTTCGACATATTTTGATAATATGTTTATTAAATAAATATTAGGTGCTATATGGATCCAAATAAACCTTTTAATGAACTGCCTTTGCTTCCTCCACAAATCAATTTGGACAACATTAACATTTTAAAAAAGGCTATTATTGCTAATAAAGAAATAGCAGAACTAAAAGGAATTGCTCATCTAATTCCTAATCAAGCTATTTTAATACAAATTATGGGATTACAAGAAGCGAAATTGTCATCTGAAATAGAAAATATTGTTACTACAAATGATGAATTATACAGAGCTTTTGGTGATAGTACATTAAAAATTGATCCCAATACAAAAGAGGTTTTAAGATATAAAGATGCTCTATGGTATGGCTATAATACTATAAAAAAAGGAAAATTATTAAATACTTTTTTATTTGAAGAAATTGTTCAAAAAATAACTAATAAAAATGCTGGAATAAGAAAATTACCAGGAACAAAACTAGCTAATCCTTTAGGTAAAGTTGTATATTCTCCTCCTGAAGGAGAAAATTTAATAAGAGAAAAGTTAAGCAATTTAGAAAAATTTATTTATTCAAATGATAATATCGACCCTTTAATAAAATTAGCTATTATTCATTATCAATTTGAAGCAATTCATCCCTTTTATGATGGCAACGGAAGAAGTGGAAGAATTATTAATATTTTGTATTTAATTGATCAAAAATTATTGGATATTCCTATTTTGTATCTTTCAAGATATATTATAGATAACAAACACAACTATTATCTTAAACTAAGAGCTATTACAGAGAAAAGTGAATGGGAAAATTGGATCATTTACATGTTGGAAGCTATTATCAAAACAGCTATTTTAACAAAAGCAAAGATACTTTCAATCCAAAAAATAATGAATGAAGTAACAGAAATTATTAAACAAAAATTGCCTAAGATTTTTTCTAAAGAATTAGTAGAAGTTATTTTTTATCATCCTTATTGTAAAATTAAATTTCTTGAAGAAGCAAAAATTGCTCATCGTCAAACTGCATCCGTATATTTAAAAGAGTTGGAAAAAGTAGGAATTATGAAAGGAATTAAAAAGGGAAGAGAAATGTATTACATTAATAATGTCTTTTTAAAAATATTAGAAAATCAAAAAATATACTAGTAAATTATCATTTATTTTCTAAACTTTTTTGAACAGTTTTTATACTAATTCTCAATTTTGCAGCAATTTTTATGTTGGTTATTCCCAATACTCTCAATTTCTTAATTTTCGAAGCTAGCTTTTTATATAAGGGTATAGTAGTGTTATAAGTAATTTTAATTTGGACGGGGATGAGTGACAAAGTACGAATTGGTTGCATCTGAGTCCGAATTAGTAACTAATTCGCACTTAAACTCTTTTGATTTAATTAAATTTATTTTTGAACTTTTTTCATGCTTTTATGATAAAATAGAGTTTTTTTATTTTCAGCTTTATCGAGAATACTTAATATTTGTTTTTCATGAACAGGATGATAATTCCATACTTCAACACAAAGATTAAGTTGATTTCGTTGTAATTTATTGGAAGCTTTTTCATGTACATGTCCATATAATTGAAAATTATTAGGAATTTCTATACTAGGACGGTGTATAAGTTCTACATTATGACGTCCTATTTTGATGATTGCAAATTCAAGAACAACAGCAAATCCTATTTTATACAAATTGCTTGGCGTTTTATCATGATTACCTCGAATACATATCTTTTGCCCATTTAATTGTAGATTAATAGAACGAAGATGTTCAGTAGATCCCATTCCGAAATCTCCTAAGAAAAAAACTATATCATTTTTATCTACAAGAGAATTCCAATTTTTAATTAATGCTAGATTCATTTCTTTTATGTTTTTAAATGGTCTGGAAGTATATTTAATAATGTTAACATGAGAAAAGTGAGTGTCAGCAATGAACCATTTATTCATAAATTATTTTTTTAGTTGATATTTTTGAAGCCGGCTTTCTTTTTTATCTGGAATGGTAAATGTTATTTTTTTAGAGTTTAATAGTTTTCGAAGAGCTTTTTTTAAACCTCCTGATATACTTTTATGACCTAAAGCATTTGCTATCTCTGATGTAGAAAGGGGACCAGATGTAAGGAAAAACAAGATTGTTTCTTCTAGAGTTTTCTTATTTAACTCTGGCCTTGACTCTGGCCTTAACTCTGGCCTTGACTCTGGCCTCAAATTTGAAATTTTTTGAAATGTTCTAGGAAAAAAAGTTACTACAATGCAGCCTGTACGCTCTTCCCATTTTGGTGGTAGATTTTTATTTTCTTTACATTTATCTATGATATTTAATGTGCCGGATCCCCAAGCTTCAATGATTCCTGCACAATAAAATGCATTAGCAATTAAGGGATTCCATGGTTTTGAATCATGGGGTAATTTCAATTTTTCCGGAGTAATATCAAAATGGAATTTTCCTGGATTAATAATTTCTAGGTAATTGTTATATATGGCTATTGCAACAGAACCTCCTGCAAAAGTATAATCACGGTGGCAAATTGCATTAGCAACAGCTTCTCTGAAAGCAGGTGGTGGATAAAGAGGATAATCTTCACGTTTTATTTTGCCATAAACTATTTTACTTGCAATTGGCATATGATCTAAAAGAAAGTTTTCAGCTCTTCTAAGCATTCCAAAAGCATGATCTTGATACTGACGATTATCTGTAAATTCAGCTAATCTATTATTTCCTCTAAATCGTGCAAGTTTAATTGAAAATTGAGAAAACGTAGGATAAAAATTATTGCTTTTTCCGTAAAGAGCTATTGCTGCATTTAGTAGTTTGCCATTTTTAATTAATTTTAGACCTCTAAGGATAGATTCAGTATCTGTATATTTTTTTGATTTTATACGTCCTAGTTTTAGTCCATTATATAAAGTTGCTTGTATTTCTTCTTCATCTAGATCTTTTATGGTAAATTCAGAAGGAGCATATTCATTTTCCCATCTTTGATAACTATGTCGTTTTTCTATTAAACGCTCCATATATTCTTCTAAAGGCATAATAGAAGTTGTTGGTCCATTTCTTAAATAAGCACGATTTTCATAATGAAATAAGCCTTTATTTCCTGGTGCTTTAACAACGATTACTTTTAATTTTTTTGAAACAGAAACAGTTTCAATTTCCAAATGAGGCATAGGAGAAATCAAACGATGTTCAGTAATTAATTTTTCTAAAGTTTTTGTTGTAACTTCTTGTCCTTTAATTACACGATTATTATCGATTCCATAAATTACTAATCCTCCAAGATGGTTAAGCATACCACAAATAGTTTTTGTTCCTTGTCTTTGTTGAGCTGTTGTTTTTTTGAATTCAATCTTTTCTGATTCGCCATTTGAGATTAAATGTTTTAATTCAGTTAAATTCATAATTTTAACCCTTCAAGTTACATTAAGAATAGTTTTAATTCTTTTAGTTTCTTAATAAAAGAAAAAGAAATTATCTTATTAAAGAATTGTTAAAATTTAAAGAATTTTTTATTTAATTTTGTTTTTTAGCTACCATTTTTTTAGTTGTGATTTGATGCAAAAATAACGAATTAATTTTCATCTTCATCTTAATCTGTGATAAAGTGCGAATTGGTTGTGACCGCGTCTGAAGTTTTTATTAATCAAGCCTTTTGTATTTAAGTATATGTTTTTTATAATGAAAAAAATGAATCAAACATATATCTTGGAAACTATATGAATCAGTTTGTAAATGCTTAAAAAAAGATTTTAATACTTTTTTTACTTTTCCTTTTCAACATTGACAGTATATTAGATTTACTAATGTAATATACTCTACTTTTTCAACAAAGACATAGAATGAGACATATTAAAGGCTATGGATCTAAGAAAGATGCTCTGTCAATGATTTACAAATTAACAATAGTAACTGAAAAACATTGGTTAAGATTAAAAATGACAAAAATGTAGCTTAGTTTACAGATACGGTTGAAGTATTTTTCATGAATTAAAAAAAATATTTGACAAAGTCAAGATCAAGTCACTATCTTCTTTATAAGAAACCAAGAAATGATGCGTCAATAATAATTAAGTTTATACCTTGATATAATAAATTTTTATTATTTAAAAATTTAGAGCAGTAAAAAGAAAAAGTCATAGTAAATAGTATAACAGAAATTTTATGAAAAGTATAGTCTATAGAATATGCACTATAAATGTAGTATTGATACTGATTGTGCTTGTTTTTTGTTTTAATCATCAGGTAGAAGCAGCTGGGTTTTCTGTTTCAAATACTAATGACAGTGGAACTGATTCTTTTCGACAAGCCATTCTAGATGCTAATACTACTGGAGGAGAAAATACCATCAGCTTTAACGGCGGTATCAGCGGCGGTAGTATCTTTTTTTTAACCCCTTTAAACTCAATTTCTACCACGATTATCTTAAATCTTAATTCTTCTATCGACACTATTAGGTTTGTTGATTCGGTAATAGACTTTGGTGTTAATACAACTTATGTAAATAGGGGTAAATTTACTCTTGACGGCGGTTCTGATATATCGAGCTCTGGTCTTTTTATGGTCGCAGTTGACGATTCTGCTATATTACATATCAAGAATGGTGCGGATGTGAGTAATGCTACAGGTTATGTTAGTTATAATAGTGGTACAACCGGTACAGTTACAGTTGAGGGAAGTGGTTCTACCTGGGTAAATAGTGCTGCCCTTTATGTTGGTGTTAATGGCACAGGTGCATTAAACATCCTGGATGGCGCAGATGTAAATAATACTATGGGTTATCTCGGCCATAACAGCGGCTCAATTGGTACAGTTACAGTTGATGGAGCTGGTTCTACCTGGACAAATAGCAGTAATCTTCACGTCGGCCGCGTCGGATCTGGCACACTTAATATTCAGGCTGGCGGGGTAGTTACTAATACTGACGGATATCTTGGTCATAGCATCAACTCAACTGGTATAGCTAATATTACTGGTTCAAGCTCTACCTGGACAAATAACAGTTTTTTTTATGTCGGCCGCTATGGTGAGGGCACATTAAATATCCTAAATGGCGGGACAGTGAATAATAGTGCTAAAACTTATATAGGTCGTTTCGACGTCTCAAGTGGTACAGTTACAATTGATGGGGCCGGCTCTACCTGGACAATAAGTGATGAGCTTATTATTGGTTATGCTGGCGGCGGCATTCTCAATATTCAGAATGGTGGGGCATTGAGTAATGTTAGAGGATCTATTGGTAATAGCAGCGGCTCAAATGGTACAGTTACAATTGACGGATCTGGCTCTAGCTGGACAAATAGCTATAACAATCTTTATATTGGTATCTCTGGCACCGGTACATTAAATATTCAGAATAGTGGAACATTTAATATAGGTAGCACATCAGGAACAATCTACTTGGGATATAACGGGGGATCTTCTGGTATAATTAATATCGGTTCTGGCACGTCCTCGGGGGTAATAGATACTGGTACAACTGGCGGAACGGTTATTATTACTGGAGGTTCCGGTACGGCAACAGTAAATTTTAATCATACCGATACTCCATATACTTTTTCACATATTCTTACCGGTGGTTTAAGTGTTAGCCAGAGTGGTTCTGGCACAACAATTATTGATAGCTCCAATAGTTATACTGGCGGTACAACTTTAAGTGCTGGGATACTCAACCTTGAAAGCAGTGGCGCGGTAGGCTCAGCAGGTACTATTATCTTTAATGGCGGTACTCTACAATATAGTTCAAATAATGCCATCGATTATTCCAGTCGTTTTAGTACAGCTATAAATCAGCAATATAACGTTGATACAAATGGCCAGGATGTATTATTTGCTAGCGATCTTACTAGTAGTGGTGGTTCATTGACCAAATCAGGATTAGGTATTTTAACCCTCTCAGGAAGCAATACCTATGATAATGGGACAACTCTTTCAGAGGGAACATTAGCATTAGAGCATAATAATGGTGCTGGTACAGAAACTATCGCAATGTCTGATGGTACTACTTTAGCTCTTAACTCATCCATCAGTGTATCAAATAACGTTACCCTTGCCGGAACTAGTACTGTTAATGTTGCTTCAGGAACAGGAACTCTATCTGGGACATTAAGTAGCACAGGTAATTTAACAAAAACTGGTTCTGGCACTCTGACATTAAACGGTAACAATAGCTACTCAGGAGGAACTGCTCTTTCAGCAGGAACGCTGACATTAGCGCATGATAATGGTACCGGTACAGAAACTATTGCAATGTCTAATGGTACTACCTTAGCTCTTAACCCATCCATTAGTGCATCGAATAATGTTACCCTTGCAGGAACAAGTACCGTTAATGTTAATTCTGGAACAGGAACTCTATCTGGTACATTAAGTAGTACAGGTAATTTAACAAAAACTGGATCTGGAATCTTAAACTTAGCAGGAAGCAGTACTTATACAGGAACTACTATAGTCTCTGCTGGTACTCTGCAGACAGGATCACCATCAGCTCTTTCTTCTTCTAGTGCTTTTACAGTAGATGCTACTTTAGATGTTGACCATTCTAATACAATAGGTTCTTTAGCAGGAAGTGGTACGGTAGATATTGCAATAGGAACAACTCTTACAGCAGGAGGAGATGATAAATCAACCATCTTTTCAGGAGAAATTAATGGTACTGGTAATTTTACTAAAGATGGAATGGAAATTCTCATTCTTTCTGGAAGTAATGGATTAACAGGAACAACAACAGTTAGCAGAGGAATATTAGATGTTCGAGGATCTTTAAGCTCAAGTAACATCTCATTAGGCTCTAATGGAATAGTTAAAGGTTCTGGTAATTTAGGAGTTTTGACTGCTAGTGGCGGAACTATTAGTGGAACAGGAACATATAATGGTATTATTTTAAATTCAGGGACAATTTCTCCTGGAGATTCTATTGGTACGATAAATGTTTCTGGAGATTATAGCCAAGCAGCTGGTGCAGTATATGAAGTAGAAATAGATGGAAGTACAAGTGATAAAATCATAGCAACAGGATCTGCAACTATTGATACAGGTGCTATTTTAACTATTCAAACTCCTACAGGCTCACTTTTCAAAGGAAATACTTATAATATTTTAACAGCAGCAGGAGGGATTAATCAACTTTGGAGTGTCATTAATTATCCTGAAGGTTTTGATTTTGATCTGCAATTAATAAACGGAAATACAATTGCGCAACTTACTTACATGCTTGAGACACCTTTATTTGCGGGACAGAGAATTGATCCTGGTAATCCAACTAAAGTAAAAAATTATTTACAAAATTTAAATATTCAATCTGGTACTGATCTTAAAAATGTTGTAGATGTAATGGATACTTTAGATGATGCTTCTTTAAATAAAGCACTTAATAAACTTCATCCTGGGCCTTTTGGAGCATTTGAACTTGTAAATCTTGATAATAATGCTTTAATTACATCAATTCTTTCAAATCAAATGATAAGATTGCCTTGCAGTGAAAATACTTGTTCAGCAAACAGTAATACAACTAAAGGAAATAATTTATGGGGTTCTTTTTTTGGCAATTTTACAGATGTTGATAAATATCAACAATTGAGAGGTTTTGATACTTATTCTGGTGGATTGGTTTTGGGTTATGATCATTGTTTTAAGAGAAAAGCAATTTTTGGAATAGCTACAGGTTATGAATATGCAAGACTTGACTGGAGTGATTCTGTTGGTCATGCAGATATTCATAAGGCTTTTGGAGCAGTTTATGGAGGATATTGGATAAAAAGATTAGACTTAAAAGCTGCATTTTTAGGTGGTGGAGATTTTTATGATGTTAGAAGAAAAATTTCTTTTTCTACCCTTGATCGAACAGCTAAAAATAGTCATACTGATTATTTTTTTACAGCTCATTTAAGAGCTGACTTGAATCTATTAAAAGAAAAAGAAAATTTTACTAAATCACTCCTTTTAAATTTGTTTGGAATAATAGATTATTTTTATCTTTATCAACCTTCATATAAAGAACATGGAGCTCAAAGTTTAAACTTAGAAGTAAAGAAAAAGAACTCTAATATGATGAAAAGTGGTTTAGGAATAAATATTGCTAAAGATATTAAACTATCATCGTATTGTATAAGACCATACTTGTCATTTAGTTGGATAAGAAAATTTCGCCTTAATGGAGAAACATATGATTCTCAATTTGTAGATAATAGAGCAGAAAGTTATATTTTAAGTGTACAGACCTTTTCTAAGGCTAAAGACTTTTTCTCTCCAGAACTAGGAATGATATATACTAAAAGTTCTTATACATTATCTATTATGTATAAAGGAGAATTTGCGGGCAATTATTTAGTAAATCAAGTAAAATTGAATTTTCAATGGACTTTTTAGTATTTTTTGCACAAATTTTGCCCATTTCTAACATATCTTTTAACGAACTAGATTTAAACAATCAAGATCATTTCTTATAAAAGAGAGCTGTTATTTTTGTCAGCTACTAGATAATAATAATAACAAAAAAATGTTTTGCTTCATTACAAATTCTTTTTCATTCTTAATAGATTTTTTCCGAAAAACCCTATAATATATAAAGCTCCAATTATTATAGCTGTGCCACCAAAATAAATTGAATAAGCAGGATTAATCCCAACAAAAAATCCAGCGATTGATGCACTTATGGCATAGGCTATAGTATTAACAGATCCTAAAATACCTAAAGTTTCACCTTGCATATCAGAAGATGAATTATTTGAAATAATAGTTGTGATTGTTGGATTGAAAAAAGATGCAGCATAACTAAATATTATAACAAATAAAATAAGCCAATAGACAGATGGATATAATATTATAGATAAAATGCATAGTCCTGTTATTAAACTAGAAATACAAAATAAAATTTCTGGTTTATATTTTGATAAAAATGGACGTATTAAAAGTCCGGCACTAAGAGCATATAATCCACCAATTATTCCATAAAAAATACCAATATAAATAGGAGTGAATTTAAAAGTATTAATTAGATAAACAGGAAAAAAATCCATAAAATAAGTCCATCCAAAACTCACTAAAAAAGAACATAAAAAGAATGATCTAATAGTTTTAATAGTGAAGGCTTTTTTTAGATTTTTTATTCCTATAGATAAACTTATTGCTTTTTCGACTAGATTTTTTAATGAATCCTTATAAAAAATCGTAACAATTACTAGATTTATCAGTGTAATGATACAAGAAAAAGAAAAAGGAAAACTATAACTATAAACTGAAAGACTGCCCCCTATAAAAGGACCAAAAGTAAATCCTGCACCAATAGCCATCCCATATAGACCATAATTTTTTGCTTTTTCTTTATTTAAGCTAATATCAGCGATTGATGCTTGCACAATCGATATATTACCAGATCCAACTCCTAAAAGAATCCGAGATATCAAAAGAAGCCAGATGCTATTAAATAGTATTCCAAAAATTGAAATAAAATGTCCTAACGATGAAAAAGATAAACTTTGTATAAGAGGTTTTTTTCTTCCTTTTCTATCTGAAATTGTTCCCCAAATAGGAAGAAAGAAAAATTGAATAAAAGGCATCAAAGCAAATAATATCCCAAGCCATATCCCTCTTATTTCATTGCTAGTAATTGAGGAAAAAAAAGTATAGGATCTATCAAAAAAAAGTTTGGAAAAAATTGGATAAACTAAACCTATTCCCATAAAATCTATAAAAGTAATTATAAGGAGAATAGATAAAGATATTCTATTGGTTTTATTCATTAAAAACTTCCTCTAAGGAATGAAATATCTTTTTTATTTTAAAATTTTATGTTAACATAAAATGTTAAAAATCCAAAAACAATATTATTAAGTTTAAAAATTTGACAATAATTTACTAACTAGCTATGTGTTTTTTTAATAAAATACATGAAAGTATTGTCCAAATTTGTTATAATTTTAAGCTATTATAAAGAGGATTTTATGATAGAAGAAGTGGCAAATGAATTACAAAAAGAAGCAAAAGATTTGCTTGATATTAAATCTTTATGGAGTTCTTTTATATCAAATGGAAAAATTCATGTAACTGGCAGTACTTATCTTAATCTTTTAGTGTTCCCAGATTTAGATGTATATTATGAAATTTTTGATCCTAAAATCAATGTTATAGAGATTTTTGCAGAAGCAGCTAGACATTTTATTGGAATGAAAGAAGTTACAAGTTTTCAATTGGAAAAAGAGCTTAATAAAAGATATCCTAATAAAGTGCCCGAAGGAATTTTTTTTCAGTATAGGTTTAATAATGGAAAACGTCTTTGGAAAGTAGATATTTGGGCTATTGCTGATAGAAAAGTTTTAGAAAACAAGATGCTAGAATTGAAAAAATTTAAAGAACAAATGACAGAAGAGCAAAGAAAACTCATTCTATTTACAAAGCATAAGCTTGCAAAACCTTTTGGAAGAAGTCCTGCTTTTAGTAGTTATCTTGTTTACAAGGCTGTTTTAGAAAAAGGAATAAATGATGTAGATCAAATTATTGCTTATATTAGAAATCAAGGGGGTAATGTTGATAAACTTAAGTAAACAATATATAGGAATTATTTTCATAAGTAATTTTAATCTTCATATAAACGAGTGATAAAGTGCGAATTGGTTGCATCCGCGTCTGCATCTTTTTAATTATTTTCAAAAATTTTATCTAATTAATCAAAAATAACTTTATCAGAATAATGCAGAACTCCAATTTACCAATGTAAGATAACATCGCTTTCTTTGGTAAAAAAAATCATTTTTTTATTCACAATAAATGAATTTTATCGTATACATTATGCAATTTAGAGGGGCTCTAGGGATTTGATCGTTAAAGCTATCTTCTCAAGTCTTAATTCTATTAGTTAGTAGAGGTAAAACAATGAAGTTTAGTATTGATTCTAGAATAATACAAATGTTCCCAAATGTTAAAATTGGTGTGCTTTTAGCAAAAAATGTTAATCAAGTATTTGTAAGAAGAAAAAACTCATAGAGTTTTAGAGAAATTAGACTTATTTCCAAAAGCATGGAAAGATTCTTTTGACAATTTGGTTAGTAATTGTGAAATAGGGATTAACTTTGGTGAGGTTTATCAATTACTTAATGAATATTATAAAAAGTAATTAATTCGCATTTATAATAAAGGGATTTTTATGGAAATCAAAAAAATGGTTTGAATTGGTTGTGTCCGCCGCTGAATTTATAATTTTTTCTCTAAGAGCTATAATAACAAATATTTATAATTATGAAATATTCTTATCATGTTCATTCTACATATAGTGATGGTAAATCAACTATTAAAGAAATTATTCAAAAAGCTAAAGAATTAGATTTAGATGAAATAGGAATTTCAGATCATTTGCATATTCCAAATGATGGATTGTTAATATCAGGAGATATGCAATTAAATAGATTAGATGATTATGTAAATGAAATTTTGAGTTATTCATCCAATTTTAAACCAAAAGTAAAATTAGGATTAGAAGTTGAATTTATTCCAGAAACACTGGATCAAGTACAAAAATTAATATCAAAACATCCATTTGATTACATTATTGGATCAGATCATAAATTAATTATTTATGCATGTGATAATAAATTATCTCAAGAAGCTATTAATATGATGCTCAAACAGTATTGGTTGGAAATTAAACAAATTGCAGAGTGTCCATTATTTGATATTATAGGACACTTAGATTTACCAAAATGTTTCAAATTATCTGCACATAAAAAGTCCAAGGAATAAATTGAGCAATTAATGTAGCAGCTATAAGTTTAACTTTGGACTGAAAAGGAAAATTATCAATAGTTGCTGCTTTTGCAATAGGAGAAGGATTAAAAGCTATACTCAGTAATGCTACAGTCCAGTATTTAAAACCATAAAAGAATATAGTTATTAAAAATAATATAGATAAGATTTGAATAGCAATTAATGTTTTTTTTCTACAATGTTTATCTGATATATATCCCCATAAAAGACTTCCTATAGCTTGCATAATGATCCATAAAAAAATAACTTCTTTGTTAGTTTTAAGTGATGAATTAACATATACTTGAATTGCTACTATTTCAAATAAGGCAATTATCGTTAAAATAGGAATGTGTTTAAAAAGCTTAGTTACATTTTTTTCTTGTAATGCGTTTTATTTGTGCATAAAACAGCAATATTTTTGTTTTCCAAGCTTTATATATGTGAATGAAGTATTATTTCAATTTTTTTTTATATTTTTATGAAAATAATTAAGTATTATTTGCCCTTTAGATATAAATTATATTGAATTAATATGAAGGAAAATAACTTCAAAAATAAGCTTCAGAGCTTTGTAAGAATTGATTTTAACAAAAAAGAATAATAATAAAAGATTGCCTAGTCGCATAAAAAATTGTGAATGAAGTTTTTTATTAAAAAAACTCATCTAAGAATTTTATTATTCTTCATCCAAGGACCGATTTTATATCGAATATAAAAACTAACCGCGTTCATAAAAGCGTAAAAATCCATTACTAGCCAAATATACTTTGGAGAAAAGCCTAGTTTAATAATCAAAAAATAAAAAGGCACTAAAGCAAAAAACCAGGCTCCAATTGCATTCATTATCATTATGAAAATAGTATCTCCAGCAGCTGTTAAAATTCCTGCTGTTACCCATGTAAAACCATCTAATAAAAAATATCCCCATAAGTAAACGCAGGATATTTTTAAAATATTAAACAAGGATTTAATATTAATATCGGATGTTACATCTTTTAAAAAAGCATTGATTAAGAAATTAGGATAAAAAATTAAAATAGTAGATATTATTGTGGCTATTAAAAGTAATAACTTAACAGCAGAAGTATAAGTTTTTGCAATTTTTATATAATTTTTTGCGCCTATTAAATTAGCTGAAACAGTTGAGACTCCCTTTTGTAAACCCGATGTAAAAAAAGCGATTGCTGCAAAAATATTTTGTCCGATAACCATCACAGTTAAATAATCTGAGCCCATATTCGCTAAAAGTCTTAGCATTATTGCCCAGGCAGCGATTTCAATCATATGTCCAATAGCAGAGGGAAAGCCTACTTTTAAACATTTTTTAATTAATTTAAAATCAAAGAAAAAATGGGCCGTATTATATTTTTCTCTATTTTTAAAGCTAAAGAAAAATACTAGGAGAATCCAAACTTGAAATACTTGCGCAATGCCAGTAGCAATAGCTGCTCCTTTTGCAGCTAAAGCTGGTATATATCCTTTTACTCCGAAAATTAATATTATGTCTAATACTATATTAACAATGTTTGCTAAAATTGTAGCTGTAATAATAAGTTTAGTTTTTCCAATACCAATAAAAAACGAAGATATTGCTCCTTGAATAGCAAAAAAGACCGTAAAATATAATAGCCATTGAAAATATGGAAGCCCAAACTCAGTATAATAATATTTTGGTAATAATAAAGGTCCAGCAAATTGTGAAAGTAAGAAGAAAATAGGAATTAAAAAAATTGAGAACCAAATCATCTGCCATACGGCAGCTGGAGCTTTTTTGTATTGTTTTGAGCCATTATATTGACCTACAAAAACTTCAGCAATAGTTGTAATATCGGTTGCGCCTATCTGAAATATCATTACAAATAAAGAAGCTGTTGTTGCTGCATTCAAAGCTTCAAGTGAATAACGTGATAATATTAATCTATCAACAAAGATCATCAAATATGTGGATAGAAAAGAGAGCATTAAAGGAAAAGAAATAGTAAAAAGTTCTTTAATGGAGCCGGTAGAATGCTTAGTTAGTTTAGTATATTCTTTGGTGATGTCTTTCACTTTTTGCCCTAGTTTTTATTAATAAGAGTTATATAGCGTTTGTATAATTATCCTCAATAATTATGATTTATTAAAATTTTTGAATCCATTTATTGTTGTGTTTTAGCGAAATATTGCTTAATAATTTTTTTAAATTAATGAATTATTGGTTTTTAATTGTTTTAATTATAATATTTCTTTTCAAAAAAATTAAATTTAAAAGGAAGCATCATTGGCTGCAGATACGCGAACAGTTACACAAACCACAGATAGAGCTGCAAGGGAAAGTACATTATTATTACAATTTCCTCAAAGCTCTGATTTATTAAATAGGCTTGCAGGTATTTTAGAAAGATTTAAAGATTGGAATGATATATTATCAAAAGAATTGCTCAAATGGGGTTCTAATACACTTGTTCTAATGGCAAGTTGTGAGAGTGTTAATATTGAACAATTCAATAGCCTTGCACAAAAACATCTAGTTGCTTTGGAAGATGAAATTTTAGTAGATTTTTTAACTAAACAACCTTTAGAAGCGCCTGTGTTAGACGGGGAATGGACTTGGGATATAAGTGTTTTAAAAAATTATGCTTCATGCGGTTCTAATCAATCCCCATTTTCTGGACAACCCATTGCTGTAAAAACGCATGAATTTGCAAGGCATATGATTAATTGGTTAAAAGATGTTCGCTGTATTTCAGGGCAGAAAAATTTTATTATACAAAGAGAGTCAATAAAAAGCTCGTTAATGGCTTTGGCAGCTGACACAATACCACATGAAATACGAATAATGCTGTGGAATGCACTTGCAGGTAAAGTTCGTGCTGTTTATAGAGAAAAAATCATGCGGGAGGTTATGGAACAAGAAGCTATAAGGTTTGCAGAAACAGCTCAACAAATGAGAGAAATGTTTGTTCAAGAAAAAGAGAGATTAGAGCAAAGATCAAAAGAATCCGAAGAAGTTATTAGAGGAAAAATTGAACAGTTAGATGAAGTGCATCAAGAAAGAGTGACTGCTATAAAAGATCAATTAAATGCTTTACAGAATATGCATGCAGAAGATGAAGTAAGAATAAGAGAAGCAAATGTCGCTCTGTCTGAAAAGGGAAGAGAAATTAGAGATCTACTTGAAAAGCAACAAGAACAATTAAGAAGAATTCATGTTTTAGAAAATCATTCATGTGATGGAGGATGTATTCTTTTATGAGCACAGTGACTTATACTCTTGCAGGGCCAGAATCTACTAGACTATCTATAAAAGATAGAGGTGTTTTTTTTCTTATGCGAAGATTATTATCTAGCGGAATATTTTCAGAAGAAGAAATTAAAGAGCTTGATAGTTTGATTCAGACAATAGATCAGCTAACAGACTCAGAAGATATAATAACTGCTTATTGCTTTATTTTATTTAATTTTATTTATCCTAAAATTAAATCTAATCCAACAAGTGCAGATTTTTGGTTAGATATTGAAAAGGATATTAAAATTATATTAGGTCGATATATTCCTTCTACAAAAGATGTAGATCAGTTAATAGAAGAAAAAAATGAAGAGATGTCTTTTATTAATCATCTTGCCAGCTTAGAAGAAGATTTGTATGTTATAGTTAGAAGAACGCAAGAAAGTGCACAAGCCATAGATGTTCAATTACAACAAGAATTTGATGGATTAAAAGAACGCTTATTAGAAGTATATACTGCTGGAGATAAGAAAAGTGAAAGCTGTAAAGATAAAATAAATGTATTAATGCAAAGAGTAAAAAGTCTAATCCAACAAGTTCAAAGAACTATTAAAAAAGGAGAGGAAACAGGAGCAGCTTTTGAACAAGAACAAATAGGTTTAAAAAATATTTTAGAAAGAAAAGGTTGAAATGGCAGCAAGAATTACTCTTGAGAAGACTCTCAAGTATTCTAGAGAGCTACGTGAAAGATCACCTCAAGAAATAGAAAAAGACATGCTCAATAGAATGCAAATAATTGTAGCTAGGGTTTTAGTTGATTTAAATCTCAAACAACAAGAAGGCGAAGAAGAGCTAAAAAGATTTATTGCCGAACTAAGAGGGATTAATCAGTTTGCAGAAGTGCCCGATGGTATTACAGCTATTCAACAAGTATCTAAAATTCTGAAAGAGGTAATATCTGATTATCAAAAAAGGGTAGGTGCATGTAGAGATAAGCTGCAAGAGCAAACAGCTAGTAAAAACATGCTTCAAGTATTTTTAGAGGATAAAAAAGCTGAATTAGCTTCCATGCCAGAAGGTTCTTTTATTACTACGTTTATTAATACTGTTGGACAAATAGCAGCAGCAGAAATTTCAGGACAAAAAATAGGATAAAACATTATGACAGTAGTTACAACTTCAGATCAAACGATTAATACTATTCAAGTGGATGTTGGTCGAGAATTGCGAGATACAGGTCCAAGAAGAGCTTTACAAGCAGAGCTTGCTGCAGTTAGAAATGAGATTAGATATTTTAATTCCAATGATGAAATTTCTCGAGAAATAGATATATGGGAAAGAAATTTTACAGAGGCTTTAAATGTTCCAAATATTAATGCAGCAGCTGTATTACAAGCATATATTTACTTGCTTCAACAAATTCTTACAGATACGATAACAGATACACCTTTAGATGATAAAGCTTTATTAGGAACAGATGGAAGAACATATGGATATAAACATCTTTGTATTCATCTAAATAAGGTTTCTGAACATTATAGAAATAGATCTCCGATAAATCCTGACAGCAAAGATAAATTTTCAACAAAAGAACATTTACTTGCAAGCTATATGATTGGATGGCTTGCAAGACATAATGCAAAAATTGAATCAGAAGAAATTAATAGAGCTTTTGAGAATTTAAAGCCTGATCAAGTTCAGTTGATTATTCCAAATGAAAAAAATGACCGTATTAGAAGAGTTGTAGAAATGCAGCTTCAAAAAGATAAAGAAGCTTTGCGGTATGAATCTTTAAGGCGTGATATTCAACAACAACATATAGTTCTATTAGATCGATTATTTATACCTTTTTATGAAAGAATTCAAGGGTTCAATACAGAGGTTCAGGGAAGGTTAGCAAACATTGCAGAAAGGGATACTCAAGAGTGTGATCAGATTAATAAAAAATTAGAACAATTGGCAGAAGAAATAAGAGGGGATCAAGAAAAAATAGAGACTCTTGATGCTAGAATATCTTATTTAGGAGATGAAATTTCTGAAGCAGGAAGAAACGATTTGATAATACAACGAAGAATCATTGAAGTAGATAAAGCGATTAAAGAAAGAAAGAAAAATAAATGGGGTACAATTTTAAAATGCGTTGGTATGGCAGCAGTTTGCTGCGTTGCAACATGGGCTCTTTCTGCAGCGCTTAGTTCCACAGCTTTAAAAGCAGGTATTTTACCTATGCAAGGTGGGGCAAAATTAATGGGTACTTATACTTTTTAAAAGAGAGGAAAATTATGTCAGTAGTTACAGATCTAAGGGGAGAAGGTTCGCAAGTATTAGCAGCTTTAGGTGGAGCTATGCCTTTATTTACTATGCATGATTCAGAATTGTCAGAAGCGAAAAGCAAAACAGCTGGAGCATTTCAGGAGATGATGTCAAAAATGAGAGCTTATGCAGATGAGCAAGCAAGAAGAATTGTTTTGCTAGAAACAAGGGTTTCAGTGCTTGAACAAGAAAATCTAGCTTCAAGAGAAGCTCAAAAAAAGAAAGACGCAAGTTTATTAGCTTTAGTAAAAGAGCAAAGAGAAGAGATAATAAAACTTAGAGAAGAAATAAGAAATAAACATAAACAACCAGCTGCTCAAGTAGAAAGAAAGGATTCTTTAAGTTATGTTCCTGCTCCTCGTATGACTTCTTCTATAGCAGGAAGATTTTATGAAACATCGAATCCAGCAATAATAAATGCATTGCTAGTTAGCATGGTTAAAGAAATAAATGAACTTCGTTTTGAGCTAGATAGAACAAAAGCTCAAATGGATCGTCACATAATAACAGTATGATTAAAATTATTTTCGGAAAAAGTTTGAAAAATAAAAGATTTTAATGAATTCTTTTTAAGATTTTAAAAATAATTGATTTAGGAGAATATTATGGCAATAGATGCGATAAGTACAAATGCTAGAGCATATGAAAATACTGATGTTATTCTTTCTTTTCCTAAACAGGCAAAACTAAAAGCTTGTTTGAAAGAGTATTTAAAAGATGATCTTTATCAACGAAAAGTGGAAAATATTTTAACGGAAGAACTGGCAGAAAGCGAGCGTTCAATATTCGGAATTATTATGCATATTAATCTTGTTTTGTATGATTGGAATTTACCTACATTTGGAGATTCTGCTGCCCCAATGAATTTAACAAGCGCTTTAGTTCATTGTGCTGCAGCTTCAATGGTGGATGTTAATTCAAAAAAAGGAAAAATGTTTTTAAGAAGAGTTCAACAAGAAAAAGAAAGAGCTTTACAAACTTTATCAGACCGGCTTATGTTAATAAACCCGCTAAAGCCTAGTGCTAAAGCTGTTGAGCAATTAACTGGTATAAAAGAAACTATAGAAAGCCAGCAAGAGGCTTTAGCAAAGCAAAAAAATGATAAAAAAGTTCCTAGTTTTTTGCATGAATGTACTTTGGCAAAAGGAATAAGAGAAGAAGCTGAACAAAAAGCTATTAAAACGCATTAATTAATTACTAATAAAAATTTTAACTCCTTTACTTAACGTATACGTAATGTAGTATTATTAAGATTGTTTTAAATAACAATTATTTGGAGGCATTATGTTGTACAGTGTAGAGGAATTATCTAAACTTTATAAAGTAAGTGTTCGCACACTTCATTACTATGATGAAATAGGTCTTTTGA
Source organism: Chlamydiales bacterium (assembly GCA_028278035.1). Classification (GTDB taxonomy): domain Bacteria; phylum Chlamydiota; class Chlamydiia; order Chlamydiales; family SM23-39; genus JANQFC01. The sequence continues at coordinate 46,152 of JANQFC010000077.1, read as the reverse complement.
AACCTCAAGTCCGAATGGAAAGCGGGCGTAGGTTGTATGGTATTCAAGAGATTGTAACATTAGTTGATATTTTATTTTTTAAGGAATTAGGTTTTAATCTGAAAAAAATAAAAATATTTCTGCAGTCTAAAAATTTAGATAAAAAAGCTATTTTTTCAGCGAAAAAACAGTTCTTAAAAAATGAAATCAAAAGACTGAAAAATTTAATAGATGTAATAGATGAAATGCAGTTTTATTTTGAGCAGGACAATCTGGATCAAGCACAGCTGCTTAAGCAGTTTGATAAATTTCAAAAAAATACCAAGAAAGGTAGTGAATTTTTTGAAAGTCAGTTTAAAGAGAAAAATGATGAAATAAATAAAATGAGCCTGGAAGAGCAGCAAGAAGCGGCTAAAGGTTTATTCGAAAATGTTGATATGAAAAAGTATCAGGAAAGAATGAATAGTTGTATTAAAAAAATAGTGGAAGCTATTAATACAAATATTAAAGAAGATTCAAAAACAGCTCAAAACTTAATGAAAGAATACTATCAGATTTTAAGTATGGTAACACCAATGACCAAAAAGAAGTGGATGGATTCTTACCTGAATATCAGACAGGATATGGATAATTATTATATATGGGCAAAAATCCATCCTAAACTACCTGAATTTTTATATAATGCAATGATGATTTATAAAAATGAAATTAAGAAATAAACATTGATCTACAATAGCCCGAATAATATTTATTTATTCGGGCTTTTTAAATAATTTTTAATTTTCAGAAAGTCTTTGTAAGATTTTTTTTTAATTTTTTTCTCTTTTATCAAAACGATTGAACCTTCATTTTTTTCCGGCCAGTATTCTAATGAACGGTCTAAGAAAAAAGAGCTGCCGTTATTTAGTGAATTTATATCTTCATTTAAAAGAACTAAATTATATTTCCATTTATCCAAATGAAGTTGATGAGAGATGATAGAAAGTGAATTTTGATCATGACGGGCAGAATAAAAACCATTATTTTCAGCAGCTTCTTGCCATTTATCCAATATAGTATTTCCAATAGGGTGGTTAAGATTTAATCCTATAATACCGCCTCCTATTGTTTGTATATTGTTTGCTTCTTCAATAGAAAGGTTGTATTTATTTAGTAAAAAGTCATTAATATACTGACCAACACTGGAAGTAGAAAATGTTCCGAAATATCCATTTTTATTGATATCTGCAAAAATCGAGTCTAATTTATTCATTGGGATTATCGAGCTGTCTATCCATAAGACATTTTTGTAGCCCATTTTTTTTACTTCTCTAAAAAAAAGAGGTTTAAAAGCAAATAATACATGAGCATATTTTAAAGAGCCGTCTTCTACATTAGGCCAACCTCCTATCCTATATATAAAATGACCTTTATAATTAATGAGATTGAGAGCTTTTTTTATTCTTTCGATTCCTTCAGGAAAACGGCCGTTATATGAAGAATAACAAATAATTACATTGTTTAAATTGTCTTTTGTAGTATTGAAATATTCTTTTTGGAATACGGGCAGTTCTTTTTTATTTTTGCCGATCAGTCTAAATTTTTTAGCCTTTTTGATGTAGTTCTCAGAAAGCAATTTTTTTTCTGGTGTTGAGCTTTGAGAAAAAAGATTTAGATAATCTCTTTTTCCCTCTCTTAAATATTTTTGGATGAGCTTATAATCAGAAGTAGTAGGTTGTGTAATATCTTTTATTTTTGAATAGGGATAATTAATGTGACTTAGATTTTTATTGGCTTGTTTTCTATTTTGTATACATACCCAGTTTTTGTTATGGATCGTTTCTTTATACAGGTCAATTTTTGAGAAATCTTGATGTTGTGCATAGTTTTTCAATACTTTGTAGAAATACAAATAAATATCTTCAAATAAAAGATTGTTTTTTACAAAGTTGGTGGCATTGTGAGAAATAACTAAACATTTGTTATCATTTTGTTTAGCCCAGTTAATTTTTTCTATTAGATCAGACATGTCATTTTTAATAGGGACGTAATGTTCATAGGGCGCAAGGGCTTTATAAAACCATTGGATTTCATCTGATTGTTGTTTAAATACCAAGCTATTGGACAAGAGCCTCCATAAATAACCGGGATATGTACAGACTATTCCATCTAATACAGGAAGATATTTATAGTTTAAATGGGTCTTAATATCAGCAAATGATTTAATGAGATGTTCTTTTTCTAATGTATCTAACATCTGTCCGTAAAAAGTTGATATAAAGCCGCTGTCATTTAAGTCGGGATGTTCTTTGGACGACATACAAATTTTGTATCGGGGCATATTTTGATAATTGTTTTTAGTGTATTCTTTATCATGACTGCCGCCTCTCCAGAAAGCTTTTGTGTTTTTTATGTGCCAGGGGATTTGTTTGTTTAAGTTTATGATGTTATTGCTTTCTTTTTTCCATAAGCCTGACAGGCTGTAATGATCTGGAATTAATATTACATTTTTAGTTTGTATTGTTTTAGCTTTAGCTAAAACAGGTGCTTGCATTAATTTGTTTTGAACTATATGAAAATCTTTTGGCAGAAAACATTCTGGAATACCATCTCTATCGCATAATATAAAATCAACATCTGGAAGACTTGTTATTTTAGAAAGGGTTTTTATTGCTTTTTCATAAGGGTTTTGAATTTTAGACGGCTCTTCATTAAAGGGAAAATACTTATATAATTTGTTATTTATGATTCTATATCTATGAAAAAATCCTTTTTTGTCGTAGGTTTTTTCTTTTATTTGATTAAAGGTTTCTGTGATTGCTTGTATAGATATTTTGTTATTTTGAAAAGATTTAAAATCATCTTGGATTTGCTTGTTCATCCATTGAGGAGCTTGAGTTTTTAATTTATTTAAAAAAATATCTTTTTCGAATACTTTTAAAACAGTCTCAGATTTTCTTGTTCTATTATTATGCCAGTAAATTGTAGCTATTGTACATACAGTTAATAAAATGCAAAAATAAAGAATTTTAAATATTTTCATTTGTTTCTCCACTTATGAATCTTATGTTAAGAAAAAAATATAAAAAAACAAACAAGTTTTGTTGCAATAAAACAACGAAAGGATGTTTGAATATTAGGATAAATTGAAAAACAAATATCTTAGGTTAGTTTGGGGTATTAACAAAAGAACCTAATTCTTTATCTAGCATATACAAAGCTGCCGAATCTGTTTTGACGAGCTTGATTTTGCCTAAAACTTCCATGGCTGTAGATTCTTCTTCAACCTGCTCTTGTATAAACCAGTCTAAAAATACTTTAGAGGCATAATCTTTTTCTTTTTCTGATAAGGTAGCTAATTCATAGATGTTTTTAGTAATTTTACATTCATGCTTATAACCTTCTTCAAAAACTTGGGTAATGGAATTGTATTCTCCTTTGGGGGTTTCTATTTTATAAAGTGTGACCCTGCCGCCTTTGTCATTAATATAGTTATAAAACTTCATTGCATGAGTAATTTCTTCTTGGGCTTTTTTTTGCTGCCATGAGGCCATTCCTTTAAGATTTTTATCTTCAAGATAAGCTGCCATAGCAAGATACAGGTAAGACGAAAACAATTCGTTATTTAATTGAATGTTAAAAGCTTTTTCTATTTTTTTATTTAACATAAATACCTCCTATTTAAAGGAGGTATTTTAGCATGTTATTAGATATTATTTGTACTTATATTATTTCTACTAAATTAATATCGAACACTATATCTTTGCCGGCAAGAGGATGATTGGCATCGAAAGTAACTGTAGCATCAGATATATCAACTACTTTTACTAATAATAACTGACCGTCAGGTTGCTGTATTTGAAGCTGCTGTCCCACTTCTAACTCTAAATTTGGAGGAAGCTGATTTTTATCAACTTTTGTAATAAGTTCATTTAGATAAGGGCCAAAAGCATCATCTGATTTGATGTTGATTGTTTTTTTGTCTCCAGCTTGCATACCTATTAAGGCTTCTTCGAATGCAGGAATTATTTGTCCGTCTCCAATAGTAAATTGAAGAGGATCTATTTGTGTTGATGAGTCAAAAATTAATAAATTTTCTGCTTTAGCAGTATAGTGAACTTTTACTGTATCTCCAAGTTTGGCTTCTGACATCTTGTTTCCTCCTAATTTTTTAAAAAAATAGGTCGGATATTTTTCCTCCCTATACCTTTTCTTTATTGTAGTATGACAATTTAGTCAATCCTTATTTAAAATTTTTTTATGAGTTTTTCAATTTCTTTTATTTATAGTATTTTATACTATGACAATTAGGGGGATAAAATTAGGTGCATAAGATAATATCATTATTTACTTTATTAATACTAACAGGATGTCATTTTCCCAGCAGCATGGTATTAGAAGGGCCTGGTGGAAGAAATGCTTATAATATTGAAGTGCAAAAGACGAACGCAGAAGAAATGCTTTTAAACCTTGTCAGGTTAAGATATTATGATTCTCCGTTTTTCTTGGAAGTATCCTCTGTTACCTCATCTTTTACATTTAAAAACCTGGCTGCTGCTACTATTAATATACCTGGCTTCAATCACACCAATCCAATGTCATTAGGAGGAGAGACTCAATGGCAGACACAGCCGACAATCCAGTATTCACCTTTAGAGGGACAGGAATTCGCTAATCAATTGATGCAACCTTTAGATATCGCAACTCTTCAACAGGTTATTTATTCGGGTTGGGATATAGACAGAGTTTTTCGTTTAGCTGTTCAGCATTTTAAAGAATATCATAATGTTCCTCAAGAAAAAGAGCTGGATCCGGAGAAGCATCCGAAATATCAAAATTTTATTAAAGCTTTAAGAATAATGAAAAAATTTCAGGAAGAAGGAATCTTGCAGGTGGGAATTAAGGAACATAGAAAAATAGATGAAAAAGAAAATAAGGAAGGATGCATAGAACCTAATATGACCCTTCAAATTGCTTTTCCTGTAGATGATGAAGATTCTAAAACTCTTGCTGATTTGTTAGGGGAAGCCCAACCTAAAAACGGTAAATATATGGTTTCTATTGTTCAGGGTTTTAATAAAAAAGGAGAGATTGGCGTACTGCCTAGATCTATTTTATCTTGTATGTATAATTTATCTCATAGTGTGGATGTCCCTGACAAAGATTTGGAAGAGAATAAAGCAAAAACATTATATGACGAAACAGATGATGTAAAAAAAGAAAAACAGAGGGTAAAAAAAGAAATTCACAGCTTAATGAATATATACAATGCTTCTTTGAAGCCAAAGGATTCTTATGTGTGTATAAAATATAGAGATAATTGGTTTTATATAAAAGATAATGATCTTTATTCCAAAAGAACTTTTATGTTACTATTGGAACTTTATAATCTACAATCAGGCAGAAGAAAAACCCAAGGCGGTCCTGTATTAACACTTCCGATTGGAGTCGGCTAATGAAACAACTTGATTTAATTACAATATTTATAGCTAGTATTATATACACTGTTTTATATGTATGCTGGTACTCTAAGTTTTTATTTGGTAAATTTGTTAAAAAAACAAAGACTAAAGTAAAAACAAATAAACAGTTGTCGTATTTTTTTACTTTTCTAACGATTTTTGTTGCTGCTTATGTCCTTTCAGTATTTGAAATTTTAGTAATGGTCACGTCTTTTTGGGATGGAGTTGTTTTAGGATTTATTATATGGTTTGGGTTTGTCGGCACTCATAATTTATTCTTGGTTATTAATAAAAAAAGAACGTTTAAAGAATTTGCAATTGATAATGCTTTATATTTATTAGGCCTAATGATTATTGGCGGTATTTTGGCCGGCTGATTTTTCGTTAATTTTTATAACAGCATAAATCGGCAGATGATCAGATGCAGTTCTGGCTTTTTGAAAGATTTCTCCTGTTTTGACTTTGGCTTTGAAGCCTGCAAAGATATAATCTAGCTTTACCATTGGGTTGTTGGATGGGAATGTAAAATATGCTGTTTTATTTTTTAAATAGATTTTGCTAGGAACAGCTTCGGTAAATGATAAATTTTTGATAATGGATATAGTCTGTTCTTTATCAAAATCCCATTTAGATTTTTTTATAAAATAGGGGGCGTCATTTAAATGATAATGATTATTTCTTAATATTTCAGGTTCCATAGAATTAAAATCACCACCTATTATTGTTGGAAAGTTCTTATTCGTCAAATATCGGTTTTTTACTAATTTAATTTGATTTTCTTTGGTTTCTTGAGACCAAGGCTCTATATGTAGATTTATTATTTCTATAATCTGATTATTCAATGAAAGCCTGCATTTTAAAGCTCCATGAGGACAGAAAAGCCATTTTAAGAAAAAAGGCATTTCTGAGCTGTATTCAAAAATATATGATTCACAAGACTCTATTGGAATTTTAGATAATATTGCCAAGCCGTGATCTATTTTTCCGTGAACATTTAATGAATTTAAATGGAATTTTTTTCTTAGTGTTGTACCTTCAACAAAATATGCATATCCTGCATTTTCTGCCAAGAATTCAGCCTGATTAATAAAATGCGATCTTTTTGATGCAAAGTCGACTTCTTGTAGTAATACTACATCAGCATCAATCTCTTTTAAAATCTCTGTTATTTTATTAAGTCTTCTAATATAGCTTTGTTGGTTTATTGCAAGCGTTTTTCTATTTAATCCTATTCCAAAATGAATATTATATGATGCAACTTTTATTTCATTTTTGTTATATTCAGCATTTTGAATATTATTGATTTTTTTGACTGGAGGGTTAGATAGCTTAGATAATGGAGGATGATTATTCCACCATAAGAAGCTGGCAGTTGAAATTAAAACGATAATGGATATTGTAATAAAAAAAGATAATATTTTTTTAAGTAATATCATTTTCTCCTCCTAATTTAATTAGTAAAATAAATTGTAAATTTTTGCAATAAACCTTTTTAAAAATGAAAAAAATAGTATCAATTAAAAGTTTGTCGTTGACATACATTAATAATATCTTTAGAAAGAAAGATAAAAGACTGGAGTTAATAACAATGGCTGATAAGCCTATAATAAATAAAATAACATATTTAATAATTACCGCGTCAGGTGGTTCGGGCCTTATTCAGGCTGCAAGAGCAGAAAAACAGCAAATTTTAAGTGCAAAACCTGAGGCAAAAGTTATCACTAAAGATTTAATGATAGACTGGCTTGGCAGATTTTTTGGTTATTTTGGAGTAAATACCTGGAATAAGGCTCAAAAAAAAGGATGGTTGATTATTCAGGAGATTTTTGGAAGAGGACAAAAATTTGCTGAATTGCTTTTTTGGCCTCATGTTTTTTTTCATACTCTTTTAACTTTATTTAAAGAAGACATTGATGAAGTTATAGATACGCAGGTAATCGGGCTGCCTGCAATTATGAAAGCTATTAGAATATATAATAAAATTGCTAGAAAAAATGTTACGGTAAAAAGGATTATAGTTGATTTGCCTACCAAAAAATCAACGCACTGTTTTGCTAATATGAGAAGGCTGTCTAAAAAAGATAAGGATTTATTAACAGTATCTACGATTGAGCCTTTATTGGAAAAAGATCAAACCGAGGATATTTTCTGGGATAAGTACTGTAAAATCTCCAAAGACCAGGTTTGTGTAACCAACTATCCTATTAGGAAAAGCTTTGATCAATACATAAATAAAAAAAGAGATGATAAACCTTTCAATATTGCAATAAATGTAAAAAATGATCATGAAAAAGAAATAATTAAAAAAACTTTTGAAAAAGGAACTATTAAAGCTAAATCCATTGATAGCGGTTTTGATTTTGTAATAGCTAAAGATGATTTTTTAATAACTGTTTTGTTAGGATCGCAGCCTGCTTATAAAGGAACTTTGAACTACACAAAAAGTTTGATCAAAGCTATTAATGAAAAAAATGTTCAAAAAAATGTTTTTCTTTTTGTTTTTTGTGCATCGGAAAAAGATGGAATAATACAAAAAATTTATAATTTTATTGAATCTAATTCAATGTATCCCGGTAATTTAACAGTCGTTCCTATGAATTTTCAGCAAGAAGAAGTAATTGCAAGACTATTTTTCAGAAGTAATTTAACTATTACAAGAAGCGGTGGTCAAACTGCAGTAGAATTAATGAGGGTATCTAAAGCTAAAATATACGTGCATTCAGAGTGTAAGTTCAAAAAAAATCAAAGGCCTACATTAAAAAAGCTGTATAGGGGAATTCCTGTATGGGAGGCCGGCAATGCAAGGTATTTAAAAGAAAAATTCGGAGCTAAAATAGTTAACCCCGAACTTTTCTACGAATTTGTTAAAGATGAATTTTAATTATAAATGAGATACTTTAAAAGTCCTTTCCAGTCTTTATTATCTACATAAACTTTTATTTTTTCCACTGGCATATTAACTTCATTTGCAAAGTCCTGCAAATATATAGTTAATTTATCTTTAAAATCATATAGATCAAATGTCTGAGCCATGTCTTTTACGAAATTAGTTCTTTTAAAGTAATCCTCAAAAACAGATACCATATGATTTTTTAAATGTTGATGGGAAAATATATATCCTAAGAACTTAAAAGGATGAAGATATCGGACTTCATCTCCGACTTTTCTAATTCTTTTCTCGTCGAATAAAAGTTCGAACTTACCTTTAGAGCCCAAAGTTGAGATTAGATCTTCGATATTATCTGCGTCATAAGGGGTTAAGGGCAGTTCCTGATAAGATAGATTTCTTTCTTCTTTTGGCGGAATTTTAATAATGCCGGCTATTAAAGAAGATTTAGAAAAGTTGATATAGAGAGCACTACTTTTCTTTTGTTTTACTTCCTGATGATATTCCTTAGGTAATTCACTAGGGGGCATATCTAACATTTTTACCTCCAGATTAAATTTTAAATGGAACCATAACTTTAGCTTAATGTATAATTTTTTAAAAAGTAAATTATTAATAATTTTTTGAAATGAAATTGCTAAAAAAAACTATTTTTTGCATAGGTATTTTAATGCTGACAGGCCTATTTGCGAAAGGTTGGCAGCTTATAACTGATGGGCTCAGATATGATAAAGTTGCTCATGATATTAAGGCTGATCAAAGACTAGCTATTGCTGAAAAAGATTATCAAAAAATAAGACCAATACTTGATCAAAAATTTAAATATTTATCCAAAGGCTGCCAGACATATGTTTTTGAAAGTGAAGATAAAAATTATGTTTTAAAAGTTATCAGGCTTCATAGATATGAACTGCCTTTTTGGCTTATTAAGCTAGATTTCCCTTTTTTTAAAGAACATAAAGCCAAAAGAATGCATTACAGAAGCAAACTCTTGAATACTTCATTATTCAGTTATAAATTCGCTTATGATTTTTTAAAAGACGAGACTAAAATAGAATATGTGCATTTAAGCAAAACGAATTATTTGAACAAAAAATTGGAAGTCTTTAATAGACTTAATCAAAAATATTTATTAGATTTAGACAGTACCGGTTTTATTCTTCAAAAAAAAGCGAACTCGTTTGAAAAAAAATTAAATCTAGCTGTTAATGATGATGAAAAACTAAAAGATTTGGTCAAAAATTTTTTGACTGTAATTACGTCTTTATATCGAAAAGGGTTTGTTAATGCTGATTATAACTGTGTAAAAAATTCTGGAATATTCGACGGCAACGTCATTTTTATAGATTTAGGAAGTTTTGTAAAAAAGGATGGTTTAAATAATAAAGAAACCTATAACAAAGAACTTGTGCATTTTACAAAATATTTTAAAAAATGGGCGAAAAAAAAAGCGCCTTATATTATTTCTTACTTGGATGAGCAAATAGAAGAGTTTACTAGTAATTATGAAACAGATCATAAGACCAATTTCTAATTTATTTTTACTTTTGATCGGAATCACTGTTTTTTCAAAAGCTTTTTTGATGTATTCTTATAGCTTTAGATTAGATAAAATAAAAAGAACAGTTAATCAAGCTGCAGAAACATCTGGTAAATTTGCATTTGCTAATGAATATAAATTAATCGGTAAGGGCAGACAATGTTTTGTTTTTGAAAGTTCTAATGGGTCTCATGTGATAAAATTTATAAGATATCATAGATATGACCTTCCTTTTTGCTATAAATTTTTAGCTTTTTTTAATTTACTGCCAAATTATTCAGCTAGCGTACAAAATGAAAGAAATCGTATGTACGAAAATTCTATGAATAGTTACAAGTTGGCATATGATTGTTTGCAAGAAGAGACAGCGACAGAATATATTCATCTTGATAAAACCCACCATTTAAATAAAAAAGTTAAATTAAAAGATAAGTTAAACAACAGCTATAAAGTCAATCTAGATGAAATGGGCTTTATTGTTCAGAAAAAAGCTAAAATGTTTATGCCTTATTTAGAAAAAGATCAATCAGATATTGAACATTATATTTCTACTTTTTTTGAAAATATAAATTCCATGTATAAAAAGAGAGTTATAAATGAAGATAGGCATGTGGTTAGAAATTTAGGTATTATCGATAAAAATGTCGTAGAAATAGATATTGGTAAATTATCAATCATTGAAGATATTCAAGATAAAAAAATGTTAGAAGAAGAAATTGTTAGATATACCAAATATTTTAGAAAGTGGCTTTCTAACAAAGCTCCTAAACATTTATCGTATTTCGATGAAAAATTAAATCAAACAATAAAGAGTTTTTAAATGAGAAAATTTTTTCAAATTTTTTGTCCAATTAGTGTTTTTATACTAACAGCATATTTAGGATATATAAGAACGGACGGGTTTAGAACAGACATATTATCATCTAACGTTGATAGTCCGGCTTACAAAACTTCAGTACCGGAAAATTTTGAAGAAATTGAGGATATTTTATCTAAGCCGTTTGTTTATTTAACAAGAGGCAGGCAAAGTTTTGTTTTTGAAAGTTTGGACCAGAAATATGTTATAAAATTTTTAGATTCTTCGAGATTTAAAAAAATGTATTATTTTGAGTTTATTCCTCTTTGGCATTCTTTAGAAAAACAAAGACAAAAACATATCAATAGAAGAAAACAAAGACAGAAAGCAGATTTTAGAAGTTATCAAATCGCGTATGAAGTTTTGAAAGAGGATACCGGCATTTTATTTGTTCATTTAAACAAGTCGAGCATTTTTAAAAATAAACTGACTATATACAACAAACAAAAACAAACTCATGAGCTGGACTTGGACTCAGTTGTATTTATTTTGCAAAAAAAAGCAGGCTCTTTTTATCAAACATTAGAAACTAGCCAAGACTCTGATTTTGATTATTATTTAAAGTCTTTTATGGATATGGCAGATAGAAGAACCCAAAAAATGATAATAGATGATGATATCGGAAAAAAAAGAAGGAATTGGGGAGTAGAAAATAATAAGGTAATTACAATAGATGTTGGAAGGTTTTATTTTGACGAGAAGCTTATTTATCCCCATGCCTATAGAACAGAAATGTTAAAAGCTACTAAAACCTTAAGAAGATATTTGACTGAAAAAAAGCCTGATAAATTAAAAGATTTTGAACATATGCTGCATGAGCATTTTAATAAATTTGAAAAAAATTATTTAACTTCAAAAGAAAAAAGATCAGAGAATAATCTCTGATCTTTTGTTTTCTTATCTTAAAAACATTGGAATAGAATCAACTAAATAATCAATAAAACCATTAGCTATTTGAGTGAATACTGTATCAGTAATAAAATCAGGAAGATTTAGAGAGTCTGTAGAGCTAATTACATTTTTAATGATCTCTTTGGCTTCTTGTTTTTTTTCTTCAGTTGAAGAATCCATGAATTGATTTACAAACTGTACAGCCCTTGCGGTAAGAGATGCCAAATCGCTCCATTCTAAGCCTTCAGAAAAAGAATCAACAATATCTTTAGTAAATTCTATAATATTGTCATCTGTTGGAATGCCTGCTATTTTAGCATGAGGCAAAATTGTTGAAAGAGAGTTTGGAATTACTATTTCAACAAATGAAGGGATTAAAGTTTTAAAAATTGGATCGAAAAAATCATCAGGCAGATAAGGTGTATCTGTGATATCAATTAAATGATTTAAAATGGATATTGCCGCTTCTCTTGTTTCTTCAATATTTAGAGTGAAAAATGCATTTAAGTATCTCAAAGATAAATTCATAATGCCTGCTATATCTTCCCACTGAAAACCATCTGCAAAAATTTCTTTTAGCTGTTCGGCGCAGTCCATGAAATCTTCTTCTGTAGGTTTTTTTAAAAGATCGGACAGTCTAAAAAAATCCTTTTGAAAAACTACCGGCATATGAACTATAGGCTTTTTTAGGTCTACAGCCAAATGGTGTTCAACAGGCTTATCAGAATCTTTTGGAGGTATATAATAATCCGCTATCATAAATATCCTTTTGTTAAGGTTTAAAAAAAACGACAAGAAATTATTCTAATTAAAAATTTTTTTCTATGTTTTTTTTTTATTTTTTTCTTGGCTATAGCGCATATTTTGTATAAGCTGAAAATAGGATGCAAAAAATGTTAAAGAAATTAGAAAATAAGTTATTGAAAATAATCACAAAAAAAAAGAATTTCTTTTTTAGACTCTTAAAGGTTATTTATTTTTCTATAGATAGTTTTATTAAAGATAAATGTACTTTGAGAGCTTCGGGATTGACGTATTTTTCTTTAATGGCCATAGTACCTTTTTTTGCGCTTTTGTTCGGAATAGGTAAAATTTTTGGATATCAGGCTTATTTAGAAAATGAGCTTATGCAAAAATATATTGCTCAAAAAGATTTATTAGAAGAAGTAATCAAGTTTGCCAATAATCTTTTGTTGGAAGCTAGAGGAGGGATTATTGCTTTAGTTGGTACGGTTTTTTTATTTTGGAGTTTGGTTCAATTATTTTCAAATATGCAGTCTTCTTTAGATGTGATATTCAAGACTCAGAATCCAAGAGGTTGGAAAAAGAAAATAAGCCTTACTTTTTCTATGCTGTTTATTGTACCGATATTTATCGTGTTGATGAGTATTGTTAAAGTATATTTAATTAAAACTTTTTCTAGTAATTTGATAGTGGATACTTTTTTTGAGCAAATATTTTTATTATTTTTAAAATTATTGCCTTTTTTGCTTATATGGGCCTTATTTTCGTTTATTTTTCTTTATATGCCAAAAGCTAAGGTTAGATTATATGAAGCTTTAATTGGTGGGTTTTTATCGGCCTTAGCGTATAAAATAGTTCAATATGTGTATGTAAACTTCCAGGTAGGCTTTACAAAGTATAATGCGATATATGGAAGTTTCGCAGCTTTGCCGTTATTCTTGATATGGCTTCAGATCAGCTGGCTTATTTTTTTATATGGCGCCGAAGTTACAAATAATTTACATAAGATAAGAAAAAAGCATTAGACTCTTCCATATGCGTCTTCAATTCTTATAATATCGTCTTCTTTTAAGTAAGATCCTATTTGTACTTCTACTATTATTACATCGTCAGATGTTTCGTTTGCAATTCTGTGAATACAATTTTTGGGAATATATATAAGATCATTTTGGTGATATTTTTTAGCAGTGGTGCTGATTGTAATTATAGGGCTGCCTTTTGCTACAATCCAGCTTTCAGATCTTTTTAAATGTCTTTGTAGCGATAATTTTTGATAGGGCTTTATTGTTATCCATTTTACTAAACAGTTGTCTTGTTGTTTTAGAATTTGATATGAACCCCAAGGTCTTATATAGGTGTTTTCTTCGTTCATTTATTTTCCTGTTTTAAAAAGATATGGGAGTGTATAGATTTTTTATTTATTTTTTAATAAATTTAAAAATAAAGGTGTTTATGAAGAAGTTATTTTTTGTGTTAAGGTTTATAGCTATTGAATTTTTGATAATGCCATTTACTTTTTGTCTGCATTTTTTCTACAGGACACCTGCCTGGAAAAATAATAATAAACAACCGATATTATTAGTTCACGGGTATTGCAATAATTCTATGGTCTGGCTTTTTCATGGAAAAAGGCTGAGTCAAAAAGGATTTGGGCCAATATATACCGTTAATTTAAAAAACCCCTTGGATTCTATCAAAACACATGCGGAAATTTTAGATAAAAAAATAAAACAAATACAAAAAGAAAACGGTTCAAAAAAAATTACACTTATTGGGCATTCTATGGGGGGATTGGTCAGCTCTTATTATGCCATGAATATGGCTGAAGATTCGATCTCTGATATTATTACTATTGCCTCCCCATTAAAAGGCACTAAAATGGCCTACTTGGGACTTGGGCAATGTGCTAAGGAAATGAGACCGGACTCTAGTATTATTAAAAATCTTAAGAAGCAAATTCATTTAGAAGAAAATATTAATTTTTATCATATAGCCACTAAAACAGATCAGTTGATAGTTCCATATAGTTCATCGATAATAAAAAAAGATAAATCAAAACATTTTATTTTGAATTATATGGGGCATGCTTCAATTTTATACTCTAGGAAAGTAAATGATCAAATTATAAAATGGCTATCTGCTGATGGTTAACTGCTTGCCTTCTATTAAGATATGAACCCAGTCGTCATTTTCTTTCAAAATTATCTTTTCCCTATAAGTATGGTGTCTTGGATAGGAATATTTTTTTTCGGATATTTTCCATTTAACCAGATATGTGCCGGGTTTCAGTTGCATATAGATATTAGCTCTTTTTCCGGAAGGATCTATTGGGTTTAAAGGTATCTTTTTGTTATTAAATTCTACGTCTAAGATGTTTTTATTGCTTTCAGTGTCATCAATAATAGAGAGCTGCAGTTTTACCAAATGATGTTTACCTGGACCGTAATTAGGTCTAATAGTTGTGTAGGTTTTTAAGATGTAAGGCTTTTTTTCTTTAATCTTAGGAAAGGCATATGAAGTATATAATACAAAAGATACCAAGAAAGTTGAAAATAAAAAAATAGTTAATTTAACTAAATACTTTTGCATTATTTTACCTATCTAATTTTATCGATACTTTAATTGTCAATTTATTTAAAGTTTAAAAAAAAATTATTGCATCAGTTGCTGAAAAATGCGATTATCCAGAAAAAAGGATGAATTCCATGAAGAAATATTTATTTTTTTTCATATTTGCATTTAGTGCTTTATTAGCTAAGGAAAAAGTACAGGTAATAGCAGTGAAATCATCGCCGCAGCCGGAAAATGCAAGAATATATATATCATATCCCAAAAAAGGTGAAATCGAAAGATCCTCTACAGTGATTATGCAGTTAAAACTAAGAGGGTTTCCATTAGGTAATATCTCTCAGGTTCCCAGAGCTGATGAACTTGCAAATTCTAAAATGGGACAAAGTATACATGTAGTAATTGACAATGAACCCTATTTTGCCAGAACCGGACCAAGTTTGGCCCCATACGATGAAGAGGGTAATTTTTATGAGGCCCAATATAGATTTAAAATTCCATATCACTTATCTAAAGGGGAACATTTTATTAGGGTTTTTCCTTGTAGGTCTTTTGGAGAAAGCTTAAAAAGTCAGGGCAGTTTTGCAGCCAGCAGTTTTTTTGTAGAGACAAAAAAAGAAAATCAGAATGTTAATTTATCTCAGCCATATCTTACTTATAATGAACCATCAGGATATTTAAAATTAACAGAAAGACAGCCTGTGCTTTTAGATTTTTATTTAAGTAATGCAGAGCTTTCGAAAGATGGGTATAAGATAAGGCTTACTATTGATAAGAATATTAAAAGAATTTTAACTGCATGGACCCCATATTACATATACGGGCTTAGAAATGGCAAGCATACTATTAGACTAGAGCTGATCAATAGAAATGGAGATAAAGTGCCGGGAGAGTTCAATGATATTCAAAGAACTTTTAAAATCTCTAAATAAAATCACCTGACCTTTCTCAAGGCTTTTAGTATTGTATTGTAGATTTTTTGTTTTTTATCTTCATCTGTCGATTGAAAAATATAACCTAAAGTTTTTACTTCATTGGTATCTAAAGAAGACGAGGTTAGTTCAAAAGAAGGAAATTTTAATTTGTTGATAGCAAATATTATTTCTTCTTTATATTTAAAAGAAACAGCGCCGATGATAATAAAAAAATGCTTTTTGTAATTAAGTGTTTTAATTAGATATTTATTTTTATTAAAATCCTGCTTGATCAGGTCTAGCAAAGACATAAAAAATGCTTTTAATAATGCTGTGTCCAAGATGCTTTGCATAATGCCGGGTCTTATAGAATAAAAGAAGTTTTCTAATAAGAATTCCTGCGCTTTTTTTAAATTATGAAATGATTTCTTGAGATAGTCCAATGCTTCGCATTGTTTAGAGATCATGCCTCCATTGAAATCCCTAAAATCACCTAGTACTTTTTTTAGCTCTTTTACTATGTATAATCGTGCATTTCTTAAATCTAATGAATAATCCCTTCTGGCAAAAGGATATTTTATTACAGATATTTTAAATATATTTGCTTCTTTGGGGTATTTTTTCTTAAGTTCTCCAACTACTTTTACTTCTTCTATTAAAAACTTTAAAGGAGAATTAGAGCGAGAGAAAAGCTCTTTTAGTGTCTGGGTATTTTTTTTCAATAGCCTTAATAGTATTACATGAAAAGAAATTGCTTTTCCTTTTTGCGCTTCATACGAAATAATTACTTGGGGTAGATCTCTTACATATTTCAGCTGTTTGGCGAGTACTATAATATTTCTTAAAACCTCTTCTTCATTTCTAGGTAGAAAAACAGGATTTAATACATTTTTCATTCTTTCTTTAAACTGCTCGGGCAGTTTGTTTCTTAAAGCTTTTATTTCTTCGAATAGAAAAAACAAAGTATTTGTTTTTTCTATTTCTAGATAAAAAGAAAGCATTTTGTCATCTCTATGATCTATCAGATAAGAATTTTCAACGTAGGTAAAATCTTTAATAATAGAGGATATTGCATCTAATATATAGCTTTTTTCATAGTGTTCATTTTCATGCAGCAGGTTCATTACGACTAGTATTCCAAGAGCTGACTTACTTGAATTAATGTTCTTGGCCTTTAAAAGCTTTAAGAAGACATGTCTTTTAGTGATAGCTGACGGAAGGATCTGCTTTAATGATTTTTTGAATAGATATTGATAGGCAATAATTCTGCTGATATGCCTAGGCTCTCTTTTAGAGGCATAGTTGCCTTTAAAAATTAAAGAGACGTTATGTACTGAGTTGAAGATATCTCTGTCTATCTGAGGGCGTTTATACATTAAATAAGCAATATTTTCTTTTATCTCGGAGAGTTTTTTTTCATGAGAAAGTTTTACTAGAAAATCCTGCATTTGATCAAATACTGTATGTTCTGCATTGGATTTTCTGTTTAATAGGGAAGATAAGTTTTCTTTTATTATTAAAGATTTTTGCTCTAAAGAAAGTTTGTTTTGAGAAACGATATGTCTTGCATGGTGAACGGACAGAATAATAATTTTCATTTCATCAATAAAGCTGGGTAGGTTTTTTTGTATTAAATGAAGCTGTTTTTCATTTGCTATGTTAATAAAATATTCAGCTACATAAAAGTTTTTACTTTTGAAATGTTTAAAAGTGAACTGAAGAGATCTGGATCCATTTAAAATAACTTGTCTGCCCGGAATAAGCCATCGACTTAGCATGTCTGGGATAAATCTTTCTATTCCCTGAGCATAATCAGCGGAGCATAGAAATGAAAAAGATAGGCAGAAAGGGGGTGTGTTAAATGTTGAAAAGCTAAATAAAGGTAGAAGCTGGGATAGTTCTAAAAAAAGCGAATGATATAAATTTTGAGTATTGTTATTTAATTTATCAAAAATATTTTCTGGTATTATTGTTTCTACAAGATTTTCTATGGAGGCTGTATAAGAATTGAAGTTATGGATATTATAGTTGGGGGGAATTGTAAATTTAGGTTCAATTCTTATAAAGTCCTTTTTGTCTAAAATAATATTTTCTCTTACATTTGCTTCTAATGTCATGTAATTTCTACTCTTTATTTATATATGCTTCTTCTAAAAATAAATCCCCAATTGGATTTATGTAGATACCTTTTATATGAGGTTTGCAAAGAAGGGTGTATTTATAATGATACATAGGTGCTATTACGGCTTGATCAATAAAATATTTTTCAGCTTCTTCTAATAGATGTTGTCTTTTTTCATTATCTGTGATCTCTAGAGATTTATCTAATATATTAATAAAATTTTCATCTTCAAAATTTGAAAAATTTTTAGGATGATTTTTATATTTAAATCTTTCGAATATATTCATTGGATCATTATAGTGTACCAAATATCTGCCAAGGCCTATTTGAAAATTGCGTTTATGTAAATCGGATAAATGGGTTTTTTCTTCAGACAGCTTTAATTTTACATTAATA
The DNA here is from genome assembly GCA_028278035.1 of Chlamydiales bacterium. Classification (GTDB taxonomy): domain Bacteria; phylum Chlamydiota; class Chlamydiia; order Chlamydiales; family SM23-39; genus JANQFC01. The sequence goes on along the minus strand of JANQFC010000077.1, from coordinate 27,814 downwards.
CCGAAAGTTTCATCCCACATTTGTTTCAAAGCTTCAGCTTCTTTTTTATGGACGATATAAGAACCGTAAGAAAAAGTAATCTCTAAATTTTCTTTCGAAATATTCAGCTCTTTTAAAGCTTTTGCAAAATGATTTTGGGCAAGCTTGATTTGATTATCTTCAAAAAGCCTGATATCTTTATTAAAAGCTAAAACAGAGGGGAGGCATCTATTTGCTATTTCTTCACCTAATTGAGAGATGTTGTCCACTAATGATTTTCTGTTTATTGCGTATAAAAAGGCTTTTCTCATATTTAAATTGTTAAATGGAAATTTATCCATGTTAAATGCGCAGAAAGAAGAGCCGCCTAATGAAAATAAATTTGCATCAGTTCTCTTCGTTATGGATCCCAGATAATCTATCGGGATAGGTGATAAAAAAGAACTGATGAAATCTAATGCATTTTTTTCATACATTTGAAAAGCAGTTTCTTCATTAGGAATGATATTAATTATAACTTCATCGATTTTTATTTTGTCTCTATCATAAAAAGAAGGATTTTTTTCTATGGATATTGAAGAATTATTTTCCCATTTTTTTAATTTAAAAGGGCCACTGCATATTAAGTTATGATCTTTATTTTGTATCCAATTATCATTTTCATAGACATAAGCAGGCATTGGGAAATATAGGCAAAAAGATGTTAAAAATAAAAAATAAGGAGTTGGATTTTCTAGCTCTACTATTAATGTTTTATCATCTAAGGAATTTACTTTTAAAGATTCTTTAGAAAGCTCTTTTTTTGCGATCTTTTCCGCATTTTTAATAGGATATAATAAATTAGATGCTAATGCCGGAAAGTTAGGATCTATTATGGACTTCCAGCTTTTTTCGAAGTCTTGCGCTGTTATTTCATTGCCATCGGACCATTTAATGTTATCTTTTAAGTAAAAAATATAAGTTTTTTTATCTTCAGAGATAACATAGGACTTAGCTAATGCCGGAACTAATTCTCCTTGTCCATTTATATGCATAAGGCCGCGATATAACATAAATTGCAGGGTCGAGGAAAAATAGTCTCCGTTTTTTCTAGTATCTAATGTTTGGGGTTCATTATGAAAACAAAATTTTAAAACGTTTTTATTTTTATCTTTTTTTTCACAAGATAAAAATAAAAAAGGAAAACAAAAGAAAATCAAAATAAATTTTTTCATGGAAAATAGCTTATTTTTTTTACGCAAGACTCTCGTATATTATTTTTGCGATTTTATTTAAAGAAAATTTTCAAAATCTTAAAAAAAAATTTATATTAAGAATTCTATTATGCAATTATAATTATAAAATTGTTATAAAAAACATAGAAACCAAGAGGTTGAAACATGACATATTTTCGAAGTCTATTGATAAATTTTTTAACAGTGTTTTTTGTGAATCACGTTATTCCTGAAGTTGAAATCGATTATTACTCCAAGTTGCCCAATATAGGGGGAGACTTAATATTCTCATTTGCCCTGGGCTTTGTAAACTCAATGATATATCCGGTTATAGTTTTACTTAAAGTGAGGCCGTCTCATTTTAAAGTAGGACTTTCGGCATTTTTTATTACTTTTGGCGCTTATTCTATTGTTAACCTTCTTCCGGTAGGCATTAAATTAACGTCTGCCGGCGCTTTTATTTGGTGTTCTTTAATAACTTGGGGTATGGCATATATTACCAATCACATAGAACTTACAAAATATTTAAGAAAAAAAGAAGATGAAGAAGAAAAGGAAGAAAAGCGTCATAAAGAAAAACAAGAGCCTAAACACGAACATGAGGAAAGTGAGGAAGAATAAATGACATATTTAAGATCGTTATTTTTGAATTTTTTAATAGTTTTTTTTGTTTTAAGAATTATTCCCGGAATTAAAATTGAATTTTATGAAAATGTACCTAATATCGGTGCGGACTTATTGGCTTCGATTATCATAGGCGGCTTGAACTCATTGATTATACCCGCATTGATACTTTTTAATATCAAGGCAACTAATATTAAAATAGCTGTTATTGGTTTTTTTATTTGTCTTTTGTCATTTTTGATTTTAGCTGGTTTTAATATTGGAATTGAAGTTACAGCTATTGGGGTAATATTGGGAACTATAATTGTTTGGATTGTAAGTTTCTTTACGAATTATTTAGAGTTGAAGCATATATATTCTCAGAAAAAATAAAAAGCCCCAAAAGGGGCTTTTTATTGTCTGTTTATCTTGAGCCAAGCCAGCAACCGGTACTAATTCCTAGAGCTATTGCGGCAGTCGCAATCATTGTTGCTTTATTACACATCAAACTTAAGGCAAGCCTAAATTTACTTGGTTGTGTGCTAACCCCAGCCTCTTCGCTAATATATCCAATGTCATCGTCATCACCAATCTGAGATCGCGTATCTTCAGAAGCGATATCTTCTGCAAGATCTATGACACTTTTAGTATCATCTGTTATTGCTGCTGCTGGTGTCTGCAATTGATTAGCAAGCATTTCCGCTATTTGTTCTTTAGCTACTTTCCATGTTTTAGTTGTCATGTTAATGAATAGCATACCTAAAGGTCTGAAAGTTTTTTCATTCGGAGCATCAATAACTCCGGCAAGTTCTTTCTGTTTAGTTTCCAATCCAGCAAAACCGTCTTCTATTGATCCGTCTCGGGAATCAATTCTACCATCAAGGTAGCCAGCTTCTTGGTATTTAAAGTAACTAATGGTTGGGCGAAACATAAAGGTGCTGGCTTCATCAGGGCTTATATTTCTGTCTGTTTTAGCTGCATTAACGATAAATCCTATGAAATCAACCGTTTCACCTCCGTTTTGCTGAGCTGTAAATAAAAATCTATAAATGGGAGTCTTTTTGTCAGCACTCTTAATGTAAACTTTGTCTATTTGTTCCCCAAGCACTACTTGTGTAGCCATAAATAATCTCCTTTTTGTTGTTTTTAATTTTTAAATCATTACCAAATTCTTAGCCAACCAAACCACCCGCTTGTAGCATTTATAGCTTCTGTTACAGTCGCATTTACAGTTTCTTCGATTGCAGTTTCATTAAAAGACGATTCATTTGTCAAGTCCTTATAAAATTTTGTTATATAATAACTGCTTACAAGAGACATTATTAGGCCTGCTGTGTATAGTACAGGGAGTTTGTATGTCCACATTTTGTTCCATGTGGTTTTCCCTGCCCTAATTACAGTTTCAGTAAAATTAGAAAAACGAGCTTTTAATTTTGCTGTAAATGGCAGTTCTGGCTGAGGAGTTGTAGCTTTTGTGAATATTTCATCAAATGATCCAGTTCCTTGCTTTGGAACCCCATCTAAATGCGTATTATCGGGTAAAAGAGCAAAGACTCTTTCTTCGCCTTCCCCTTGTTTGTATCTTCTCATTCTTATTTGCTGATTATCAGCTGCTGCTGAATCAGCAAGACTATTAAACTCTGCAGTTGAGAGAACGTTTATTGCCATATTTTTCTCCTTTGTTTTTACTTTTTAAGTCCATAAATTTTAAAAAGTGACTTTTATAATTTTCTTTTTTTTAAAAAAAGCTCACCACATATACCATACAATGTTTTTTTTACAAAAATATTTTTATATGTTTTTAAAAAAAATTTTACATATTCTTTAAAAACCCTGTAAAATGCTTATTAAGGTCATGAATATTTTTCTGTAAAAAGCTCAAATTTTTGAGGCAGGGCAAATTTAACTCTTAATATAATCTTAACTTTTGAGATTGGATATTTGAGAATTTAATTTTAATTATAAAAACAATTTTATAATTAAATATAATTAAAAATTGAAAAATAATTATATAAAAATAATAATTAGGTAGGGAAGTGAAAATAAGTTGAATTAAAAAAAGAGGTAATCCTTTGAAGCAGAAGACTAAAGAGCTTTTGGAGCTTTCTATTCATGATGCTCTTTCTAACTTATCTACAATTGCTGATATGGATGTTAATCTGAAAACACCACTTGGATTTGTGAAAAAGAATAAGGTAGTCATTCAAAATGAAGAATTTAGCTATAAAACAATTGATTGGGTTATTCCTGAGGATGCTGAAGATTTAATAGATAATATTAAAGAGACCTATTTAGTTGTTTTAAATTATTTAAAAGAAATCTATGAAAAAGATTTCATAGATTGGAATGATTATCGTTGTAAAAAGGGAATTGAAGCCATAATTGTTATTGCGGCAGATGCTGCCAGCACAATTGATAAATATATAAAATTATTGCCCAAACAACCTAATATAGAAAGTATTACAAAAAGTCAGGAATATAAAAACCTTCAGGATTTTTATATTAATAATATTCAAAAAAAGTTCAAGGCAGCACCGGAGGGTGAAGAAGCTTGGTCGGAAAACTGGGAAGAAAATGATAATTCATTATTGTTGGATATTGACAGAAGTGGTTTAAAGGATTTTGAGACTTTAAAAAAAGATAAGGAATATGAAATCTTTTATTTGGTCAATGATGAGGAAAAGCCGTTTTTCAATTTGGATTCAATAAACAATATAAAAGCTTTTTGTGATTATGATGAATTAGGAAAGGTTAAGATAGAAGAAGATCCTTTAATTAAAATAAGATCTTTTGTTGATAAGGACTTTCAAATTGCAGCGCATCAAATCATAGAAAAAGCCAAAGAACATATAACTGAATATTTTCATTTGGAGCTTTTTAAAAAATCAGAAGACAGTTTGATTAAGTTAGTTAACAAGACTATTTATGCTTTATTCTTGGCTGCTAATAAAGACAATTTAATAGAGCGTACAGCTTATAAAAATTCTATGGAATATTTTTATGACTTTCAAAAATTTTTAAGAGATACTTTAGCATCAGAAGAATACAAAAAAATGCTTACATATCAGGATGTTATAGAAAATAAAATGGCTAAGAAAATAATTCATTTAGTTTTTTCTTTGGTAATGGGCTTATTTACCAAAACATCTAGCATAAAACAGGAAATGGTAGGTTTTATTCATTTTTTAAAAAGAAAAGGTGAAGAAAAAAGAAAATTCAAATATCCCAGTAAAATGTCTATTTGGAATAAAATTATAGAGATGGATGAAAGTATTGATGTGATTTTGCAAACATATCCAAATGGCCCTATGCTTAAATTGTTGGATGTTTTAAGAGAAGAAGAAAAAAAGGGATTTGATCCAATACTACAAGACAATACACCTCAAAGACTGTTTCAGGTAGAGAATAAAAATAAAAAAATTCAGTTCTTGAGATTGGCCTCTCCTACTAAGCAGACCACTTTATCCAGAGCTGATGTGATAGATGAGTTTAAATGTTTGATCAGAAATCTAAAAAATGACGAAAAATATTTGATTTTCAACTTTCAAGACAGAACATCTTTTAAAGAGTTTGCAAGATGCAAGGCTTTAGACGATATGCAGAAAAGGGCTGAATTTAAAAGCAATCTGTCAATTGTATCTTTTAGTAAAAATACACCTTTTTACTATCAGACGGGACCGTATTTGGCTATTAATAAATTTGAAGAGTTTAAAAAAGTATTCAAAGAGAATTTATTTTCAGAAAATGCTGGATATAAAGTGTCACAAGAATATTCAAAAATTATAGATAGATTATTTGATTTTGTTCATAAACATTTTTTCTTTTCGAAAAATGTTTTAAGCAGAAAAAATAAATTGGATTTTATAGAGGTTTTTTATCAGTTTTTTATTTTGAAGATTATAGAAATAGAAAAACCTACGATAGTAAGCTTTATTTGTAAAGATGCAGTAGATATCTCTACTTTGGTTTCCAGCAGTTTTTATTCTTTTTTAAAAATAATCAGATCAAATACATGGTCCAAAGAAAATGAAGATTTCTTAGCTTGGCTGATTTATTCTCCCGCTTTATTGATAAGAGAAAGGAAAATAGATACCCAAAGGTTAAATAGAATGATATCCATGTTAAATGCCATAGATATGGAAATGCTTGTCAGGTCTAATAAGATTTTAAGGGAAATGTCGGATATTTATGATCCTTCTTTTTTAAAATCCATAGAGATTATTGAGCATTAGGGTTAAAGATCTCCTGATTATATAGTTTTAGGTTGTTTCTTAAACTGTCTACATCGCGAAGCAGGTTGGCAAAGTCTTTTTTGAAATTGTTGCTGTTAATTATTTTTTCTTTTTCATTGTCGTTTTTTGCTCTGTCTATAATTGTAGTTATTCTGGCAAGAGAGGTATTGATGCCGTCTAGTTCAGTTTCGAAATATTCTTTGAACTTCTTGGGATTGTTCAAAGCCTGCATTTGATTAGCTCTTTTCATTCTAAGGCGCTGCCAATGTTTGTCATATTGAAAAAGTACTCCATAATGGTTTATATCATTCATTAACACGTCAGCTTTACTCATTAAAGAGTTCACTCTTAAATATAGATCATCGTTATTGATTAGTTTGCCGATTGTGCCTGTAGCATCTTTTAAGTCTGTTGTTATTGCATCTATATTTTTGAAAATATCTTTTCCTTCTTTATTAACAAATTCAGACGTCATTGCTAAATTTTCTAAAAGGTAGTTAAATTTTGCAATGGCATCAGCATCTTTTAGCTCCGTTAGAGAAATATTGACGTTATTCATGCTTTCAGCAAAATTATCTAAAGAGGCTTTAGTGGATTCAACTATATTTAAATTATCTGCAGATCCGATTACTCTGGATAACGAGGATATGATATTCGATAGGCTATTTTGATTTTTTTCAAACCAGTTATTGGCATTCGTAAATGTTTTTTCTATTTTATCTGCAAGATCCGTAAACTGATACACGGTATTTTCTAAAGAATCAATAGACTGTGCAAATATTATTTCATCAGTAATAAGTTGTAATTCTTGATTTTTTTTTGCAGCTTTTGGAGTTATGCCAATAGATTTTTCTCCCATAAGTCCTGTTGTTTGTATGGCGATTACATCTGAGTTATATATATCAATGCTAGAGTCTACCTTTAGTTTTAATTGATAATAATAAAATCTTCCAAGTTCGTCTTTTTTTTCTCCCCGTGCATTTGGAACTTCTATGATGGATTCAACTTCTCCAACAGGCCGTCCTGCAAAACAAACCCTAGTTCCTATATTAATACCTGCAATATTAGAAAATCTGACATTTAATGTTTTCTTGCCGTCTCCAATTGACGGTTTTAGAAACAGAATTATCATAATGGTTGTAGAAATTGCCATTATTGTAAAAAAACCAATGAGAATATTTTTTAATTTATCTGACATATTATGTATTTCTCCCCCTTGGGTATTTAATAAGCCTTTCTTTTAAATATGCAATATCAGGATCGTCTATTTTAATGAACTCTTCAGGAGTATTGATGTATATTATTTTTCCGTCTCTATGAAGAGCCAGTTTGTCTGCTATGAACCAAGCAGAATGGATATCATGCGTAACTATTATGCTGGTGCCTTTTAGTTCATTTTGCGTTTTAACTATAAGTTCATTTATCTGTTGGGATGTAATAGGATCGAGCCCTGTTGTTGGCTCGTCATATAATAATATTTGAGGTCTATATGCTATGACTCTGGCTAAAGCTGCTCTTTTTTTCATGCCACCAGATAAAGATGCCGGCATTTTATCTTCAATACCATCGAGACCTACCATTTTTAATGCATCTTTTACTCTTGTTTTTATTTCATCTTTTTCTAGTTTTCTTTTTTCTGTAGGATCATCATTATGTGTTAAATAAAATCCGGTATTTGCTTCTATGTTCATAGAATCGAATAAGGCAGCTCCTTGAAAAAGCATGCCCATATTTTTAATTTCCTTGTAAAGGTCGTGGGATTTTAATTGTGTAAGATTTACTCCGTTTACTTCAACATAGCCGCTGTCTGGTTTTTCAAGGCCTATTATGTGTTTTAATAAAACGCTTTTTCCAACGCCTGATCTTCCTAAAATAACTAAGATCTCACCTCTGTTTGCTTCGAGGCTAAGACCTTTTAACACTGCAGTATTTTTATATTTTTTCCAAAGATCTTTTATTACTATCATAAGTGCCAGTCAAACCTTATTTTTAAATGTAGTGCATTTAATGCAATTGTTAATAAAAAATCAGAAATTAATATCGAAACATAACTTATAACAACGCTGTTTGTTGTGGCTTTACCAACGCCTTCTGCCCCGCCTTTTGTTTTCATTCCTTTATAGCAGCAGATAGTAACTAATAAAATTCCAAAGACAACAGATTTTATAAGACCTGCCATAATATCGAAATATGTAATATGAATAGGCATTGGACTAAAATAACTTGCTGCGTTCATTTTAAAAAAATAAGTAGAGATTAAATATCCGCCTGCAATGCCCATTAAAATACTAAAAATAGTAAGCAGGGGAACCATTATTATTCCGGATATAAATCTTGGAGCTATTAAATAACTGGTGGGATTTACTGCCATAGATTTTATAGCATCTATTTGCTCTGTTACTTTCATTGTCCCTAATTCTGCACACATGGCAGCTCCTACTCTGCCTGTTACCATAAATGCAGTGAGAACCGGTCCTAATTCTGTTATCATTGTTTTTGCAACCATGACCCCTGTTACTCCGGTTAGACCTTTTGTGCTTAATTGATAAATAGTTTGGGCTGCCAGTACTACTCCTGTCGACATTCCTGTAATAGCAACTACTCCTAAAGATAAAACTCCCATGCTAAAAAGCTGTTCTCTTAAAAGAGGCCAGGACGGAAATTTTTTTAAAGAAGACTTAATGACTTCCAAAATTAAAGATACATAATCGCCGATTGCAGCTAAAAAATTGAGTGAGATATTTTTGACAATAGATACCATCTTCTCTTTTCCCTCCCCAATTTGGACTATATAAAATGATTCTTTTCAAATCAAAGAAAAGTTTTTTTATCAGGTCTGTAAACTTTTAATAGCTGCTGCAAAAGCTTCTAAAGTTCTTGCCATTAGATTATTTTCTGTAGAAGTTTCTGTATCTAATGAGCCTTTTTCATCATATTTTATTCTGGCTGCGGCCTGTCCTAAAGTATTATTGCCATCTAAAACGTTAGAAACTACTCTTCCTAGTTCAGGAGCTATAGTTTTAATGCTGGATGCAAATTCTTTCCAATTGAATTCTTTTTTTCCTTCTTCTGGCTTTTTAAAATGAGCAGCTGCTATAGCTGCTCCTATAGATACGATACTGCTGAATAAAGCAAAACCGCCCTGCCATCTTTGATTATTTGCTACTTGTTGAGTTTTATGTAAATACATTACAGTTTTTTCCCAAGTTTCTAAGTCCCGATCTTTTCTTCCTTTTAAAATTGTTGATATCGTGTAGCTCACAACTTTTGCAAGTCGTATGCCTAAATTTTCTGATTGATTTGGACCTGCAGAGGCTATTGTATTTTCTTTTTCTAGGGAATCTCTGTAATCCATTACTTGCTGCCAGCGATCTAAGCGTTTAGCATTAGAAACATTATTTTTTTCTTCTAGAGCTTCAATTTCTGCCATTTTTATTCTCCTTATTTTATAATTTAATACTTAATGATTGCATAACTCTATTAGCAATTTTATATAAAATTTCCAAAAATTCAGTTGTATTTTTTAATTCTGAAGATTTTTTTTCATGTTCTTGTCTGTGAAATTGAATGTTTGATTGAATAGTTGTTTGATGGGCTTCTAAATTAGACATATTATATTGATTTGTCCCGCTTAAAAAATTTGTTATGCCAGAGGATAGTTCTACTGAAGTTTCCATTATTTGGAAAGCAGTAGACCATTCCATTAACTTTGATATAAAAGATCCTGTTGCAATAGCAGCAGTTAAACCTACTGCTGTATTGAAAACAGTAGATGTTGCTTGAAAAGTAGGAGATACGTCTAATCTTGGCATAATATACGTGGTGGCCAAATTAGATATTCCACTGCCAGCCAAAACCCATCCCCAAACAGCAGATACTCCAGAAGCAGCAGCTGTTGCAGCTTCTGCAGCGGTGGTTGTTAATAATAAAGATCCTATTGCCTCGGGAGCTATTATCATACCACCTATTACTATTGCAGTAGCTGATGCAACTGTTGTCAGTATGCTTTTATAAACATCTATAGTCTCTTTTTTTTCTAGCTGGATTAATCTTTCTTGTAGCTTTTGTTGATCTTCTGTAGAAAGCTTTTTTAAAGTGTTTTTTTCCACGTCTATATTGCGAATACAAATTTCTACAACATCTCTTATTATTTCTTCATTTTCTTGAATAGCTTTGGCAATGAGAAAACCTAAGGCGTTAGTATTTTTAGGAGAGATAGACGTGGGAAGTTGGGGAGTATTTGTAAGAGGAAGTTTTTCTTGCTTTTTTGTTTTTTCTAAAAAAGATCGAGCTACTTTTAAAGTAGGATTAAGCTGGTAATCCGTTAACGTTTGAATAGGCGGTAGATATGGAATCGTTACTTTTTTAGAACGGTCTATTTCTGATATTTCTTCTATAGCTTCAGTCTTACTCATTTTGTTTTTGTAGGGTTTGTATTTTTTCTTGAAACTCTTTTGTGTTATTTATACTTTTAGCTTTTGCAAAAGCCAAATTAGCTTTTATCTTATCATTTAGTGATAAATAACATTCAGCTGCATGCAAATATATGTAAGCATTGTCTTTATCAAAAAATGCAGCAGTATTATATGCAAATACTGCTTTTTTGTAATCTTTATTCATCTGCAGTGCTGCTGCATATGAAAACCAGAGGTCTTTATCAGTTGAATTTTCTTGCAGCATTTCAGAAAAGATTTCCACAGCTTTTTGATAAGCACCATTATCATAAAAATATTTAGCTTTTAAGTATTTATTTTCTAAGGAATCAAATGCAAACTTTATCATTTTGGATTGTTTATTGTGCGGATAAGCATTTCATTAGATTCTTGAAATTTTTGTGCAATTTTTACCATTGAACTCATTAATTGCATGAAAGCTTCGATTAAAGGAAATTTTTGGTTGCTTTCATTTCTTAAAATATCAGCGCGTCCTTCAAGTCTTTTTTCAAAAGCAACCAATTTTTTGAGCTCAAATTTATAGTTGCGGTTTTCTAATAAACCTTTTTGATAGAAATCATCCAAAATTCTTTCGACCGCAGAGCCTGTAAAATCTATTTCAACGGTTTTTTTGTAATCTTTAGTAAGATCAATGTTCAGTTCTGCTAATTTTGCTTTGATTTCAGCAAGCAGATAGCTGTTGTCTTTATATTCAGCATTAATACTATTCATTTCATCTGTCAGTTTTCTTACTTTTCGTTCCAGATGATCTTCAACTTTTGAATGATATTGTATTCCATCTAAAGCTGGATTTAAGGTTAAATCTATTTGTGAATTTCTCATATCAAACTCCTCAATAATAATTATTGGCTATTATGAATCTTAATATAATGTTAATCAGGATAAAAAACTATAAAATTGCTTTTTTAAATTCCAGAAATTTTGTAAGGGAAAAAGAGTTAATAATTTAAATGATTTGCATTTTTAATATTTTAAAAAAATATTTTATGAATTCTTAATAATTATGACGCCATTTTAAAGAGAACTTACCCTGCTCTTCTTGTTGCTGGGTTTCTGCTTGAAAAATAAATCCTTTAGTTAAGTCCAGCTCTACAATGATATTAGAACTGCCCTGCTCTAACCCTTGTGAAAAGGATACAACAATATTTCTTGTGATGTACTTTCCAAACTGCACGGCCATTTGATCAGGCTTGTCTGGATCCTGGGAAGGATAGGATACAATACTGAACCTGTCTATTCCCAAACTTGAAGATGGATCTGAAGATGCTAATTGGGACTCATCTAATTTTTGGCTCATAGTATTTGCAAGCTCTATCGTTTGAGTTTCCGATAAATCGGATACTTCCTGCCCGAATAATAACAAAGAAATTATCGAGCTGGCAGGAAGAGGAGGCTCTGATGTGAACTTAATCTTTGGTGTGCTCAAGGGTCCTTCTACATTTGCGATTATATCTACTCCTTGCTGTTTCATCTTGGCCTTTACATCCAAAAGAGGAAGGGCATTTGGTTTGCCCGTAAATGTTACAGTTCCTTTTGTTAAATCAAAATGTCTTCCGGAAAATACATATTCACCTTTGTCTAACGTCAATAAGCCGTTTGTTTCTAGGTTCATATAAGAACCGCCTAATGTAATATTTCCTCTCCAGGTTGAGTTAAGGCCTGAGCCTTTTACGACTATCGGATTTTCCAAGTCGACTTTGAAATCTAGGTTAATTGGATAAATAGCTTTAATGAGCTTTGCTGCCGGTAGTTCTTTTTGGAAAGGATGGCGTATGAATTTTTCGTTAACTGTAGGAATTGTAACGGGCAGTTTTTCAGGAATTCTTAATATTGTTTCATTTAGTTTCACAGAACCTTTTGCAAGAGATGACAAGAGATTACCGGATATTTCAATATCAGCTGTTGCTTTAGAATTTACCATTTCTGTCTGCACACATTTTAAATCGTCTAGCTCAATTTTAAAATTAAATGGATAATGCTTTTTTTTGTTTAAAGAATAATTTCCATTGGCAGCAAGACCGCCTTGATTATCATCAGAGGCTGTCAGCATTTTTAAAGTTAAATTTTCATTTTCAGCAAATATGGACGCTTTTATATCCTGTAGATATGTACCTAAATAATAATTTTCATATACCCCTTCGTTAAAATGACAAAAACCTTTTACATTGGGTTTATTAAGAGAGCCTGTTAATGTTAAATTAGTTTTTAAATCTCCCTGTAGATTTTGCGGGCCTAAGTTTATAAAATCTAAGATTTCTTCTACTTTTCCATTGTAATCGAAATTTGCATAAAGGGTTTTATTTTTATTTATTGCAAATTTCAAAGGGAAAAATTCAAAGTCTATCGGAATTTTAGAATCTAAAAATACAACTTCTTTATTTTTTATTTTTATGCTTGATTTGGTTTTTAAAGTATCTTTGTCCAACGAAGCTTTAAGTGTGCCGGATGCTTTTAAGGGAGTTTCTTCAGTAAGTGATGAAATATTTAAATCATCTAAATACAAATCTAGGTTTCCCTGTTTAGATAGGCCCTCTTCTAAATTCAGCTTCATTGTTGCATAGCCCGTGACATCTAGATCTAATGGATTGATAGACAAAAAATCTAAAGGTAAATGTTCACATGTTATCTTAGCTTTACTTGAATTTTTAGAAAGGTTTATATCTGCATAAACAGAAGATACCTGCATATTCACTAAAAAATCTTTCAAAATAAATTTATCTTTGGAAATTTCAATATCAGTGGGCTTGTCTAGTGAATAAGGATTATTAAATGATATGCCATTAAAGTCCTGCAGATTAATCTTTAGTTCGTCTTGTAAGCTCCAAAATCCGTATGCATTAATGCTGATAGGATCTTTTAAAGTTCCCATACATTCTATTGCAAAAGGATGGTTTTCTTCTAAAGTTGATGTTTCTATTGATATTGTATTTAGTGTTAAATCATGAACACTTGTATTTTGCAGATTTAAGGACAATGTACCTTTAGGAGAGAAAAAAGGATTTTCTATATATGAAATAAGATCGCAGGTCTTACCGAAAAAATTATAAATATAATAATCAGTTATTTTAGATGTTATTTCAATAATTTGTTGTGTCTTTTCTTCATCTGTTTTGGGACTAAATGCAAAATTAACATCAGCTGTTGCGTTAAAGTCTACTTTGGGAACAAAGATTCTCATTTGTGATAAATCGTCGAAATGCATTTTTGCATTTCCTGTGATAAAAAAATTAGGAGATATATTTAAATCGGCTGTTAATTTTGAAGAAGGTGCTGTCATTTCAAAATTAGAAAAATCCAAATATTTATTTTTATAATCAAAGTTTGTATTGATATTCAGCGGTTGGTTAAATGCATAAGATGAAATATTTGTGTTTCCGGATATTGAATCTTTGGCAAAATCAGCTGAAATATTTCCCTTAAAATCGATTAAATGAAAATTATTTATATGAAAATCATCTATTTTAAAATCCAGTTTTACATTTTTGTTTTCTATTGCCAAAGTAGAAATATATGATCCGTATACTGGTATTTTAGATGAATAATTTAAAAAAGAAATATCTTCAATTTTAGTAAGAAGATTAGATTTTAAGATGTCCATATTTTTTGATAGAGTTAAATTTCCCGTTGTTCTGGACACATCATTCTTAATATAGACATCATATAGACTCAGACTTAAATCTTCTTTGGATAAATATTCAAAGTCTATTTTGGTATTCCTATTGACTAAAGCATCTACTGGTTTAGTTAAATGATCTTTTACTTCAAATATTTCAAATTTTACATAACCTTTTATCGGATACTTAGGACTGGTTTTATTTAAATAAGCTAAATATGTATTTAGACTTCCTCTTGTATGAATCTCTGTTTCAAAAGAAATATCGTATTTAGGTTCTATGAAATATGCTTTTAAAGTATCAGACTTAGCTTTGATCGTGCAGTCAAATTTAAGATCTTTTTTATAAGCGCATGCCTTAATATTAAATTCAGATGATGAATAATCTTTTCTTTCAACATCAAATTCAAAACATATGTCCTTGCCTCTTTTTTTTATTTTGAAATTACCTTTTAATGCCAAAATAAGTTTTTCATTATTAATAGTATATTTTAGGTCTTTAATTTTGATTGATTTGAAAGTTATGTCAATATTGGGTCTTGGCCACGAATCTAATGGATTTTTTTGATCTTTTTTATTCGGAAATTTTTGTTTTTCAGTTAATACAAATTCTATATTTGAAGCTTTGAAGGTTTTAAAGATTAATTTTTTTCTTAGAAGAGGCCAAAATTCTATTCTAAATTTCAGGTTCTCAATTTTAACGATATTATCTTCTATTGATACTTCAGTATTTTTCAGTTTGTACTCAAAAGGTAAAACTCCGCCTAATTTATCAATTTTTAATTCGATATTATTTTTTTTAGCAAAGTCTATCATTAAATTCTTAACAGCTTTTTTTCCGAAATATGTTTGGGTAATTATTAAGGAAAAAGAAGTGATACTGAAAAATATCAATAAAAACCAAACTGAAATATAATAAAGTGGAGGATGTTTTTTTCTTTTCATAATAACTCTAAAATGTTTGTCCTATATTTCCATAAATTCTAAATCTTGGATCTATTCCATGTCTTCTATCCAATGGAATACCTATATCCAATCTCAAAGGGCCAAAAAATGAGAAATACCTAAATCCAAAACCTACTGATTTGTACCATTTATGATTAATATCAGGATATTGTTTTAATGATACTGTTCCTAAATCCATAAATGGGACAAATCCAAAACTTTTACTAACTCTAAATCTAGGCTCAATATTCACAAAAATTGCAGACCTGCCACCGATAGGTCTGTTTTGAGAATCTCTTGGGCTTACTGTTCTAAATTTATATCCTCTCAAATCATCGTCTGATCCGCCTAAAAAAAGTTTGTTCATTGGCATACTGTAAACACTTTGTCCGAATATTGAGCCTAATTGGACCCTAAAGGCTAATACTAAAGTTCTGCTTTTTTCTGTGGGAATGTAAACTTCAGTTGAAAGCAACTGTCTAAAAAAAGTATCGCCCCGATGTTTAACATTGATATAGGGGATCGGTCTATAAATAATTGTAAACCCATCTGTCGGATTTAATAAATGAGAGGTGGTTGTGTATTTTAAATAAGCGGGGAGTGAAAACAGAAAAAATTTCCCGTCATTTGCACTATGATTTATGATATCATATTCTCCGGCAATTCCCAGTGATCCAAAAGTCCTATTACTGAACTTTCTGTCAAATCTGCTTACAGCCATGTAATCGAAAGCTAAATAAACAGAGGGTATTTTTTCTCTTAAGGCGTCCAGTCTCAATACATAATCCTGATCTTTTCTAAGGCAATCAGTGATTTTATAAGTAGCAACTCCTTGATATGTTCTTTGGGATATATCAGCAGAAAGAGCTAGCAATTCTCCCATAGACCTGAAGTTTCTATTGCCCCATTCAAAAGATCCTCCAAAACCATCAACAGTAGCATAGCTGGCTCCGATACTTACATATTTGTGCATAGCTTCTATTAAATTTATGCTCATAGGCAGAGCATAGTTTTGATTAGGCTCATCGGCATGCTTAATGTTAACTGAACTAAATAGATTGGTATTTAATAAATCTTTTTGGGTTTCTATAACTTGTTTCTGGGAATAAATTTCATTTTCTTCCCAGCGTAATTTTTTTTCTATGAGTCTGATGTTAATATCTTTTAGCCCTGATACCATTACTTGTCCAAATGTGCACTGGGGACCTGTATTAATATGCCAGTTTACATATACTGATTTTTCGGTTAAATCTACTGTTACATCTTTATCTAGAATTTGAGCTAAAGGATATCCGCATGTTGCAAGTTCATATTTTAAAATTTTTTCTGCATTAATGATTCTTTGGGTAATAGCTGGGGTTTCTAATTTCAGTCCTATTTTTTCAGGAGTTAAATCGCATACTTCAATTTTATTGTTGTTTGCATCATAAAAATTGATATTCCTAAAAACATATCTGGGACCTGGAGATATGAAAATGTATACGAATATTACTGAGTTTTTTTCTTCTAGGTCATATGTGATATTAGCATCATAATATCCGGATGCATGCATTACTTTGATCATTTGTTCTATGTCGGTAGAAGCTCTGTATCTTAAAGAGTTTAATGTCTGCGGAGGTCGGTTTTTTAATTGGACTAGATCTGATACAGATTTAATAGCATCTAAAGTGGGCTTATCTTTAAAACCTAAAAATGTGACGTCATAATTGATGGCGCTCAGCCATATAGGGAATAAAAAAAATAATAGTGCTATTTTTTTTAATTTGGACATGCAAATTTTAAACTACTTATATATTATAATTAGTTATAACAAAAAATTATATTATCTCAAAAGTAAACAATTATTTTTTAACTTTTTAAATCTTTGTAAAAACTAAAAATAGGTATATACTTACTGTTTTTGGAGGTGAATTATGTCTATAGCTATAATTTTTACACTACTTGGATTAACTTTAATCTATACGGAGTTTTTTCTGCCTGGAGTTATTTTAGGAGTTTTAGGCGGAGGATTGATAGTATCAAGCATTTTTATGCTTGCATATCAAAAAATGTCTTTAACATTTGTTATAGTCTATAGTGTTATATCCATATCATTAGTCATCATAACGACTTATCTGGCATTGAAAAAAGTTAAGAAGAGCAAAGATATTTTTTTAAATGAAGATCAGAGCGGATTTCAGGCAAGTGAGTTTAATAAAAAGCTTATCGGAAAAACAGCAGAGGCAGCAACTGATTTAAAGCCGTCCGGTCATATTTATATTAATGACAATTATTACGTAGCTTCTTCTAAAAAAGATTACATTAAAAAAGGTGAAAAAATAAAAATCATTGCAGGGGAAGGGGCTCATTTAATAGTCCAACTTTTTAAAAAGGAGAAATAAAATGGAAAATTTATTTGAAGGATACACATTACTAATAGTTTTAGCTGTTATAGGGTTAATATTTTTATCTATAATTGCTAAATATGTAAAACTATGGTTTCAGGCCTTAGTATCAGGCGCTCCTATTTCAATATTAAATATTGTTGGCATGAGCCTTAGAAAGATACCGCCAAGATTAATTGTAGAAGCAAGAATTAATGCTTTTAAAGCAGGACTAAAAGATATCAAGGCAACAGACCTTGAAACCCACTATCTGGCAGGTGGAAGGGTAAATGATATTGTAAGAGCCATGATTGCGGCTCAAAAGGCTAATATTGTATTAGATTGGAAAATGGCAACAGCTATTGATTTGGCAGGGAGAAATTTATTTGAAGCTGTAAGAACCTCAGTGAATCCAAAAGTTATTGATTGTCCTCCTAACGGAGAGTTTATATCAGCTGTTGCAAAAGACGGGATTGAACTAAAGTCCAGGGCAAGGGTAACAGTTAGAACTAATATCAAACAATTAGTGGGCGGTGCTACGGAAGAGACTATTATTGCCAGGGTAGGAGAGGGCATAGTAAGTGCGATAGGAAGTTCAGACAATCATCAAAAAGTATTGGAATCTCCTCATGGAATATCTGAGTTAGTGCTCACTAAAGGTTTGGATGCTTCTACCGCATTTGAAATTTTATCTATTGATATAGCGGATATAACAGTAGGAGATAATATTGGAGCTAAATTAAAAGCTGATAGAGCTGAATCTGATGTAAGAGTTGCCAGAGCTAAAGCTGAAGAAAGAAGAGCTATGGCCGTTGCTTTGGAACAGGAAAATCAAGCTAAAATCAAAGAAGCTGAAAGCAATGTTCCTTTAGCTATTGCCGAAGCTTTTAAAAAAGGAAATTTGGGTATTTTGGATTATTTCAAAATGAAAAATATCCAGGCGGATACTCATATGAGAGATTTCATAGCAAAATCAACTGAAGAGAATTCATAATGAAAATAGAAACTCTTTTGTTATCATTATCTGTTTTTGTATTTCTTTATAGAAAAATTAAGAAAAAGAGTGCAAAAGCAGATGATATTGAAAGTACAAAAAATGTAATACCGCCGCTTAGTCCAAATCTTGGAAAACATATTGAAAAAGATACATCTTTAGATGATGAGATAAAACTTTTTAAACAAAAAAAAATGACCAAGAAGAAACAAAAATCTGCTGTAAAAAGTTTATTTAAGAAGAAGAATATTAAGAGTTCATTTATACTTTCTGAAATCTTAAACAAACCATCATTTAAAGAGTAAAAAATGAAAAGTATATGTTCTGATTGGAGTGAGAAAATAGTTGTTAGACTGCGTGATGACGAGCAATTTATCATGAAAGAGATCGTCAATGAAAAAGGTGACAGATATCGCTATGACGCCATTCAAAACGTAGCTAAAAAATGTTTGGTTATATTTTTATTAACTCCGGCAGTATGTTTTATCAGAATATCTATTAATGCTTTGCAGATAGGTTTTGATTTTGCACATGTTAATTTTTTAGCAACAGTTCAAATATTGAAACAACTGTTTCATTTAAAAGTGATTGATGCAGTGAAAACATATTTTGAGACAAGGGCATTAATGACTGAATACATGATTGAGGATATAGCTAAAATTATAAGGGCCCCTGTTTTTGCGATTGGAATACAGCTGGCATCTTTATTTGGTATATTCAAGCCTTATGAAGGAAGAAGGCTTGTTGCTTTTCTAGAAGAAAAATCGAATTACGGCGCATCCAGAAATGAAGATTTTAGATATGTGTATAAAAAACAGTTTGAGCCTCAAGATACAACTTGCTGGAACGTATTTAAATCTTATGTGAAATTTACGTATTATGCTTTATCTAAAAGAGATGAGCCTGTTGTATGGTATACAGCTAGATGTTTTCAGTCTATTGGCAGTTTAAGCGATAAAAATATTATTCATCATGTGGATTTTCCTCGGCTCTGGAATGATCTAGATCGTTAATTTTTCTAACATCTAAGTGAGATTCCGAGACCACCATTTTTTTGCCATCTACTTCAATTAAATATAAAAGAGTTTTCGGGCTTAGAGCCCTTTTTTCCAATATCTGTATATTTTTATTGGAATTGCCCCCGATCATTTTCATTCTTACGAATCTTTTAAAAAGATAAAAAGATAAAAAGATTAAAGCAATTAATGCAAAAAGGACAAAAAACATTCTAATAAATGACGATTTGTACTCCATATTGGGAAGTTCTTTGTAAGAATCATCTTCTAAATCATTCTGAACTATCTCTATACCATTTGAAGGGGTGTGCTCATCAGAGAAGCCATAGTTTGAAAATATTGAAAAAATCACAATAAATATAAAAAATAGGTTTTTCATCTCGGCCTTTTTGTTTTTTTTCTTATAAATATATGATTTGTGGAAATTTAAATTAAATAAAAAAAGCCTGCTACTGCAGGCTCAATAATTATTTATCACCTTGAGAAGTATATAAACCTGCATATGTAAGTACACCAAGTGTTAATGGAAAGTAGATCATCGCTGCAATGGTTGTAGCTAAAGAAAAACTTAGTATTGTTTTATTTGTAATAATATGATTATGAACGTTATTCATTACTGTTTCGAAAGTAATAGGCTTTTTTGCTTTGGGAGCTTCTACTTTTTTAACATCCTCTTTAACTGGTGTGGGTTTAGCCTTAGGAGTTTTTTTTATAACTTGTTTTTTTGTAAACAATTTAGATACTAAATCTAAAACATAAGCGCCTAATAAAATAGTGCCGAGTGTTAAAACGATAATCGCCACTTTTGCGATTTTTTGTAAAGGCTCATCATTTTTATTTGGCCATAGCTTATCTACAGTATTTTCTGCTGGTTTTATTGCTGGGGTTGATGCTGTCATAAATACATTATCTCCTGTTTGTATTTAAATTTAATAGGGATAATTAATAATTTATTAGCTGTATTTTCTCAAGTAAAATTTTGAATTTTGATAAAAAATAAAGCCGTTTAATTAACTTATCTAATTCGAAAACAAACCATCATCGATAGGTTTTGGGATATAATCAGCATATTTTGATTTTATTGGTGTTTCAGTATTCGATTTCAAATAAGCTACAACTTTTATGGATAAATCTAATATAAAAGTTCCTATAAGAATAAGTCCGGCAGAGCAGATAATAGCCGCTATTTTGCTAATTTTTTGCGGGGTTGTATTAGATTTTTTTGGAAGTATTTTATCCGTATAGGAATTTTTTTCTATTGAAAAAATTGAACATATATCTTGCATAATTTACCTTTTATTTAATTAAAAAGTGAAGGATATACTGATAAAGCATTTATTAATAAATCTGCAAGATAAAAAACTAATTTATTGCCTTACTGTCTATTGCCATCCCCATGGCATGAAGGCCGTTATCTACAAAAATAACATCGCCTGTTATTGCTGATGCTAAATCTGATGATAAAAATGCAGCTACTTTTGCTACTTCATCTGAATATAAATCTTTTTGAATAGGGGCATTGGCGTGAGAGTATTTTATCATATTATCGATCATTCCTATAGCTTTCGCGGCTCTGCTTTTTAAAGGCCCTGCTGATATGCAGTTAAGCCTTATATTATATTTTCTGCCGGCCTCATAAGCCAAGGTTCTAGTATCGCTTTCCAAAGCTGCTTTTGCAGAGCTCATACCGCCGCCGTATTGTGGGATAGCTCTTGTCGAAGCTATATAAGTAAGTCCTAATACAGCTCCGCCTTTATTCATGATAGGAGCAAAGTATTTAACTAAACTTACAAAAGAATAAGATGAAGAGCTTAAAGCTGATAAATAGCCTTTTCTGGATGTTTCCAATAAAGGTTTTGTAACTTCAGGCGCATTTGCCAAAGAGTGTACCAAAATATCAATTTTACCAAAGTCTTTTTCAATATCTTCTGCAACTTCAGAAATAGAAAACCTGCTGGCAGATTTGTATCTTTTATTTTCTTTGATATCTTCAGGAACGTCTTCTTGGGTATCAAAAGAAGCGTCTATTGAATAGACTTTTTTATAATCAAATAAAGATCCGTCTTTTAATTTTCTAGACTCGTTAAATTTACCATTTTTCCAGGCTGTTGTAAAAATGTTGACTATAGGCGTCCATGTTCCGATAATAATATCAGCTCCTGCTTCAGCCAATTGTTTTGCTATTGCAAAACCAAATCCCTGATCGTCTCCAATTCCTGCAACAAATGCTTTTTTTCCCTTAAGATCAATATTTAACATATAGCCTCTTTTATTACATAAACAGGCAAATTATAGCAAAAAAAACACAAAGGATCAAGACAAGTAAAATTTTTACTTATTTCTTTCTTCTTTTCCAGCCTTCTGCTGTTAAAATTTTAGATGAGACAACTTTTGGTAAAGATATTTTTTTAGGCTGAATCTCTTGTGGCTTTTCTTTTTTTATTGGTTTAATAGCCTTAGGTTTAGCAACTGTTTTTTTCTTTGCAGCCTTCTTGGTGTCTTTTTTTACTGCTTTTTTAATAGTTTTGATTTTTTTCTTTTCAGCTTTTTTTGTCTTAGCTTTTTTTAACAATTTCTTTAGCATATTAAAAACTCCTTGAAGTAATTTAGCTAAATCAGCTCTTGCTGTCAATTGAATTAATTTGTTAAATTTATATTTATGAAATGTTTAAATATTTTAAGCTTTAAAAAGCATTTTGAAAATCCTTTATTTGAAAAAATTTGTTATTTTTTTGTAGTTATTCAAGGGGAATATGAAAAAAAGAATATAATCAATTTTATCAAAAAACATTTTGATAAAAAAAATTATAATTTCACAACTTTTTTTGATAAAAAGAATGTAGATGAAATAATAAATACCTATCAGAGCCTATATATTTTTAAGCAAGATCCTTTTTGTATTATTGAAAATATTCAGGATATTAATAAAAAGGACCTACAGAAGCTTGGTAATTTCATTAAGAACAATGATGTTAAAATGATACTTACCTCTAATGCTAAAAGTGATAGTTCTTTACTTTATTCCATAGTAGAAAAAAAAGGCCTTGTTTTAGATTTGTCAAGAGAAAAAATATGGGACAAAGAAAAAAGATTTAATGATTTTATAGTAGAAAAATGCATGACTTTTCAAAAAAACATTTCTTCTGTTGTAATACAGGCTATTTTAGAAAAAGTCGGTTTAGATTTAGCAGCTATTGATCAGGAGGTTAATAAGTTAATTGCTTTTGTCGGAGACAAAAAAACAATTGAATTGGAAGATGTTGAAAAAATATGCGTTAACTCTATTCAAAATACGATTTGGAAGATCTCTGAAAATATCGTATGGGGCAAGTCTTTATTTGAAAACAGTTTGATTGATGTTTCGTATTTTCATTCTTTAATAGTGTCTATTAGATATCAGCTTCAAATGGGGCTTAAAATGGCTACTTTAATAGAAAATAATAAATCCCATGAGCTAAGTCAGCATTTTCCTAAAATATATCCCAGAGCTTTGGAAAAGAAAAAAGAAATAGCTTTGCGCAGAACGTCCGCTTTTTTTAAAAAAGCCCTCATTGATCTTTTTGAAATTGATCTTATTTCCAAAACCTCGAATGTGAACATTAAATTTTTATTAGACTTACTTAAATCAAAGTTATATTATGACGCTTGTTCTACTTCCTAATTTATTAGATGAAAGTGCAGATATCGACACTTTACCTGCTATTTTAAAAAAAACGATTAATTTCTTAGATGGACTTATTTGTGAAAACGAAAAAAATGCAAGAAAGTACTTATTAAAGTTTATATCTAGAGACCAAATGTACAAATTAGATATGAAGTTATTAAATGAACATACTCAAATAGATCAGATAAAAGATCTTGTAAAATTAATATCGAAAAAAAAATATGGTTTAATCTCAGATGCCGGTCTTCCGTGTATTGCAGATCCAGGATCAAAATTAGTGTCTTTGGCTAACGAAAATAATATATCAGTAGAGGTAATAAGTGGGCCGTCCAGTATTTTTATAGCTTTGATGCTATCAGGGTTTTATTCTCAAAAGTTTTATTTTCATGGATATCTTCCCAGAAAGGAAAACGATGTAAAAATAAAATTAAAAGAATTGGAAAAAAAGGCTATTAAAGAAGAAGCTGTTCAGGTTTTTATTGAAGCTCCTTATAGATCGGATAAAATTTTTCATCAGATCATCAGTAGTATAAAAGATGATTTATATTTGTGTGTAGCTATTAGTATCACTTCTAAAGATCAAAAAGTCATAGTAAAAAAAATTAAAGATTTCAAGAAGAATAAAATCACGATTGGTAAAAAACCGACTGTTTTTTTAATATCTAAACAATAATTTCTGCTAAACTGTCATAAAATAACAGCCCTTTTTTTGATAAGCAGATACGTTCATTGGTGAAATTAATAAATTCAGAATGTTTTAGGGTTTCTAAGGTTTTTTGAGGAATTTTACCGTGGTTTTTTTGAAAGGTATTTAAATTAATACCTTCAATAATTCTTAAATTTATTAATAAGAGCTCATGAATATTATCAGGATATTCAAGCTTTTCTGAATAATTGATAAAAGAAGAGTTATTGTTTATTGCTGCGATATATTTGGATATGCTTTTGACAATAGAAAATCGTTTCTTTTCAAAATAACTAAAAGCTGAAGGCCCAAACCCTAAAAATTCCCTTGCCTGCCAATAACCGATATTATGCTGGGATATTTTATTATTCTTTGCAAAAGCGGATATTTCATATCTTTGAAATTTCATATTTTTTAGTTTTTCTGTTAGTAAATCTAACATTTGAATGGACAATTTATCTTTTGGTATAAAAGGTAAATATTTTTCTTTTTCTTTGAAAAATTGAGTATTTTTTTCAAAAGTCAGATTATAAATGGACAAATGAGTAATAGGAAGATTTGTTAGAGTATTTAAAGTATTTTCAAAGACTTGAAGGCTTTGATGGGGAATATCATACATTAAATCTATTGATATATTATTTATTCCTGATAAATAAATATCATCTATTGATTTTAAAATGTCTTTTTTATTGTGGTTTCTTTTAAGCAATTTTAAAAGACTATTATCAAAGGACTGTACGCCTAAACTAATTCTGTTAATGCCGATTTTTTTAAAATTTTGCATTTTTTTCAAACTTACGTCTTCAGGATTTGCCTCTATTGTGATTTCAATATTTTTAAGATCGATATCCAAAGACAATAGGATAGCTTCAATAGCAGTATTTCCTATAATAGAAGGAGTTCCGCCTCCAAAATATATGGATACAATATTTCTATTGGCAAAATACTTTTTATACAGATCTATCTGCTTTTTTACAGCAACTAGGTATTTATTCATTAGATCTTTAGTATAATATGCAGAATAAAAATGACAATAAGGACATTTTTTTCTGCAAAATGGTATATGGAAATAAAGACTTAGATTCTTACCAGTTATCGGCATCTGGATCTTCTAATATACCTCTTTTCCATCTGTTTTTATCGGAAAAGGGGTCTTCATCATCTTCAACAAAAGTAGATTCTTCTGTTGAGCTTTCTTCTACTTGGGTATCTAGATCAAAACTGCCTGTTTCTTCTAAATCAACATCGGCATCTACCCCCACGTCCATATCAGGCAGTGTTTGAGGTTCCGGATAAGCTTGACGCTGTTGAGATTTCTTTGGGGCTATATACTCTTCTGTTTCCCCATTTTCTTTCATAAAACGCAGTCTTTCTTTTTCTTCTTCAATTTTTTGTTTTACAGCTCTTATTTCTTCTTTATGCTTATCTATATCTTTTTTAGGCACTAGTCCCAAATTGAGCCATTTTTCTAAATCTTCAAATTCTGTTTCTAATTTTTTTAGTCTTTCACTTTTAAGGTTCATCTTATCCCTCATTTCATATCCTTTGTAGAGTATCGAAATTGAAAATTTTTAAAAAGTTTTTTTTCTTTATTAAATAAAAAAAGTCGCCAATTTTATAGATGATGATTTTTTAAAAAAATGATTATTATGTAATAATTATATTCATTTTTTCTTCAGATAACTCGTAATGGAGCGTAAAAAAAGACATAGCCATTTCAGGACAGTTGAATTCATCAAGATGTTTTTGATGTTCAATTTTTAAGGCTAAAACAGTTTCTTGGCCAATTTGATAAAGGCCTATAAGTTTTGGTTTTTCCAGGCCTAAAAACCCTCTAGAAATAGTCGCTTGTCGAATATTTTCTACTCCTTCTTCAGAAATGTCAGTAATAATGAGGGATTCTTTTTCAGGTTCGGCTTGTTGGTCTGTTAATTTAGGGTTTTTTTGTGCCGTTTTAGAGGTTGCTCGTGTTAATAAACCGTTTGCTGTCAAAAAATGAAATGCGGAAAGAGCGTAATCTGCAGCTTTTGCAGCACTTTCTTGTTTAATAGTTGTTAGTCCGCTTTTTATGCCGTCATAAGCAGAATAAGCATAAGATCCGGATATTGCAGCTCCTACATCTGCCATGCTTTTTGCTTTTTGTGTGATATTGGCGAGTGATATCATGGGAGTTTTTGCAAAAAGTTCATCCAGCTCTTTTAATCTATTTTCTATAGTTTTTAAATTATCTGTAATTTGCTGGATTACGTCACTTGAGAATTCGTTGTATTGATCTATCTGAATAGAACATTCAAGGTTTTTTAAGTTAGATTGGTGTTTTATAACTTCATACTCATGTTTCAACCGATTTCTTTCAATTAAAATTTTATTTACATCCAATAGGATTTTTTCGCCTCGATCTTTTAGTATTAAATATCTCTGCTTAGTAATATCTTCAGCATTTATTGTTAATAAAAAAGCTGATGTTCGAGCCAGTAATTTTTGCTCAGCACTATTTTCAATAGCTTCTTTTAATTCAGGAATTTTATCAGATACAGCAATTGCAATAATTGCTCTATTGATTTTTCTGTCGATTAATTCAGCAATTCTTGAATATCTTGCGGAAGATTCTTCGGATATATCTTTAGTTGACAATACAGCGGTCAATCTATCTTTAAGCTCTTGTTTTAAAAAATATAGGCTATCTACAGTGTTATCCAGAATGTCAATCTGATCATTCATATCTCTTAAAATATCATAGAATGTAGGTTCTGATCTTATTGCTGAAATAGCCATATTTATCTCCTGTTATAAATAAGTTGTTATTTATAATAATTACATTATGAAGGTTTGTTTGTAATGATTGTAGCATAGTAAATAAGTTAAAGTAAATAAATGTAATTTTGTTTATTATTTATGAAAAAAACTTTTCTTAATAAAAAAAAGTAATGTAAGTTTTTACTTACATTACTTGAAATTCTGTTAAATGAAAGTTTTACTTGCTGACTGCAAAATTTAAATCCATTAGAATTTTTTTGACGTCTTCGTCTGACATACCGTGAGTAGAAAGTCCTTGTTCCAATGTTTCAAAGCTGGCCGCTGCGCAGCCAACACATCCTAAGCCTGCATTTAATAATACTTCGGCTAATTCTTGTTTTTTTTCGGGAAATTTTTCGAAAATTTCTCCAATTGTCATATCTTTTGTTATTTTATCCATTTATAAACCTAAAATTTTATTTTTACTACGCCGCTTTTGATCTTGCATTGGCAGGCTAGCCTTTCATTGTGCATTTCCCCTAAAAAGTCCTTTTCTGCTTGGGTGAACTCACTTAGATTTTCCATTCCTTCTACTACCTCTATAATACAAGAGCCGCACACCCCCTCAGAACAGGCAAAAGGAATACCTGCTTTTTCGCAAGGATCTTGGATGCTTGAACCGTCAGGTAGCTCTACTTCTTCGTTAGTATTTAAAAAAATTATTTTAGCCATATTGTCTCCTTATCAAATATAATACGTATCATAATAAGCAAGACTATCTATATAGACCGTAAAAATCAAGAAATGATTTTAAATGGACTTTTTTTCAGTCTGTTCTGAGAGAATCTCTAAGGCTGATTCCTTTAAGGTTTTAATGCCTTCGGGAAAGCCACATTTTCTCAAAATTTTATTTACATAGTCGAATTCAGTCTCAAGCATATCGAGCTTGCTTTCAAGATATGCTATCTTAGAAAGTAGGTATTTTTTATCCATAAAATTGCCCTTATTTTTATTTTTTATTAAGTTATTAATAGTTAAGGCTTTATGTCTTTAAGGCTGATCAGGTTGTGATTATTAAAATAATTCAGTAATTTATTCAACCCTCTAGTTATATTATAATGTAAATTTTCTTATTTTTAAATTAATATATTTTTTTGAAAAGCATAAAAATATACAAAATAAATAAAAAAAATTAATTAAATTTTTAAATATAATATTTAAAATTAACGGATATTTTTAAAATTAATTTTACTTTTTATTTTTATTAAAAGATTTAATCAAACGGTTTAATCACTTGTTTTCTCTATGAAAGACAA
>JANQFC010000061.1 GCA_028278035.1 Chlamydiales bacterium | reverse complement strand
AGAAAATTGAAGAAAAGAAAAATTTTAAAAAAATGAAAAATCAACATCTAAATAAGCAATATATTCAAAATCTGTTTAAAATACACATGCAGTAAAACTTCGCTCTTAGCCCTTGTTAAGAAAACAATGCCTTTTTTAATGAATTTGCCTAAAATAGTATTTGGCGACTCGATTTCATTATTTTATTTCTCATTTTAATACTTAAGAGATGTCTTTCTCAGGATGCATTTTGTCCTATCTTTTCCGAAAAACTATTGAAATTACGGATGGCAACGATTAGTCGATTAATTTCAGTTAATCAACTAAATTTTTTTGATAAGATTAATCGATATCAAATCGACCACAAAATTTTGATAGCTAATATTCAAAGTCGATATTTGCACTCTTTGCTATAATTGTTGTTTTAATGTTATTCTTTAACTATCTTGAACTTTATATCAAAAATATTATTTGTTAATAAGTTCAAAGTGTATATTATCTAAAATTTTTCTAAAGATTTTCTTAAAAATAATTAATATAGATGAATATTGTTTGAATACAAAATTGTCTTCAAATATCTTGCCTTAATATTGTCTTGTTTTACACATTAAGACCAAA
This sequence comes from Chlamydiales bacterium, assembly GCA_028278035.1. Classification (GTDB taxonomy): domain Bacteria; phylum Chlamydiota; class Chlamydiia; order Chlamydiales; family SM23-39; genus JANQFC01. The sequence goes on along the minus strand of JANQFC010000061.1, from coordinate 827 downwards.
TATTTATATTCCAAAATTTGCGCAGGTTTCTTTTTCATTAAACCATTTCAAATTAACTGTTTTTCCTACTTTGAAGCAATAATTGTCTCATGGGACAAGTAAGATATAAGTACAAAACCATCCAGCTAACAAAACTGTATTCTGAAAATTTAAAACAAAAAATAAGGAATTAATTGTGTGAACAGATAGTGATGAACCCTTAAAAGACAAAACCCGAAAATCAAAATGAAATATTGAGGAAATATATAAATCTTATCTATTTATTCACGTAATTTTTTTGTATTTTTCCAATAAACACCACTCAGCTATATAAATATGGAAGATATGTGGCCAAAAGCCTATAAATCATGTAATGTGCAATTTTGACAATATGTTCCGCCCAGGTTTTCGACTACTTGTGATTTCATCATTCTTCAGGTTATTTGAGAATCGAACGTGGCTATGTACTGCTCAATCTATGCCACTCTCAGCTATAGTCACCTTTCGAAGGTCTGGACTCAGGAGCCCATAGACCATGTAATGTGCAATTTTGACAATATGTTCCGCCCAGGTTTTCGACTACTTGTGATTTCATCCCCTTTCATCTTATTTCAGAAGCAAACAGGTCTCTGTACGCCGCAATAGAGGCCACTCTCAGATAACCCAAATTTCTAACGCCTGCTCTCAATTCTCTGTTTAATGCCATTCCCAACAAATTTTTCCATCTTATTTTGTTACTTTATCAATAATAGAAATCTTCTTTAATCCTCGCATTTATTGTTAATGTTGACTTTTTAACAAAACAAACCCCACGCTAAACAATAAAGTTATTAAAACATCTTTTCCCC
>JANQFC010000057.1 GCA_028278035.1 Chlamydiales bacterium | reverse complement strand
CATTAAACATTTAAAACCCGGGCTTTTAGTTGAGATTTCTAAAATTTGAGTATTGGCAAATGCCGATTTATCCGGAGTCACCAGGTAGCCAAGTATACCTACTATTAAAGCAAAAAGTATAAACAACAATCCTGTTAAAGAGAGTTTATTTTGTTTAAATCTTTGCCAGGCTAGTTTGTTTAGGGAACTGCTTGCTTCTATTTTTTTCCTTCGGAAAATCATACGTTCAAAATTATCTTTTTTCTCCGTAATTTCTGCCTTTCCATTGAAAATTTCCTGCCAATCCCCAAATGACAGTTAAGGTGATATAGAAGGGATATATTATTTGTAAAGGAAAAAATAACCAGAGAAGCTTACTTTGATTAAAATAGGATGTTACTGGGGCAAGTATGATTAAATCTACAATTGATTTAATAAGAAATAGTATTAAGAAGAAAATTAATGATTCTAATTTCCAAAAAGATAAAATAAATGCAAAAACTAATAAAAGATTTGTAAAAGCGACTATTAGAGCCGTAAAAATAATGTCAAAATCTTTATAAGCTTTACTTTTTGATGTCCAGCGAATACGCTGGTTAAAGAATTCTTTCAATGTTTTAACTGCCTTTGTATGAACTATGGCATCTTTTGATTTAATAAATTGTATGGAGTTTTTCTTACTTCTTTTTTCATGAAGCAATAAAAAAATATCATCACCAGAAGTGAATTCATTTTGTAAGTCCGACTCAAAAAATAATGATTTTTCAAACAAAAGGTTTGCACCATTATTCATAATAGGTTTATAAATACCAATAGCCCCTGCACCGGTTCCAACCAAACTTAAAAATTCAAGCGCCTGGAATTTCTGGAAAAGCTTAGTTGATTCTTTAAAAATAACCGGGCCTGAAAGCAAATTAGGTTTATTTTTTTCATAATAACTAACCATAGACTTTAACCAATTTTTCCCCATTTGGCAGTCAGCGTCTGTAGTAATTATTACATCAGAGATTGAATTTTCAATGCCAAATGCTACTGCATCTTTCTTGCCTTGTTTTTCTTTGGATTGATGAAATAGTTTTAGGTTTTTAAATTGCGAAATGAATTTTTTTACAATACTAATAGTTTCATCTTCCGAATGGTCATCAACAATAATAATTTCAAACTTATCTTCCGGATAGTTTTGTTTAGATAATGATTCTAAAAGAGGCCCGATATTCCCTTCTTCATTTCTACAAGCAACAACAATACTTACAAAAATAGGTTTGAACTCTTGGTTAATTTTAAAAGTTTTTAATTTCTTCCAACCAAAGGCAAACCCTAAAATAATTATAGAGTAAACCCCAATTATAGAAAATGCT
>JANQFC010000015.1 GCA_028278035.1 Chlamydiales bacterium | reverse complement strand
CAGGTCGAGGATTAGCGGGTCAACAGGAGGGCGGTTTATTGTCAGGGCTTCCGCTTCGGCGAAGCTTGTTGTAGTTCCGACTAACACGCCGGTAGATGTTCCTATTATTTTATCAAGGTTATTTCCTACTGCTTTTTTGGTTATTTCTCCTGCTGAGTTTTTACCTGCGTTTCTTAAAATAGCAGTTAAAATGCCCCGTCCTACAGCAAGAGTCGCAGGAATTGCTCCAGGTACAAAAACCAGAACGATCCCAGTAACTACAGCTACACCTGCTACACCAATGATTACTTTTTGTGAATCAGTTAGATTAATATTAAAACTATTATCCGCATCATTAGTAGTGCTTGGTGTAGAATTTCCCGTAAATCCAATTTCTTTGTTAATAAAAGCTTTATCAAAGTCCAGATACTTTGTTCCATTATCTATATCTATAACATCTTGTTCGCTTAGATTCCCTATTTGGGTTGTTTTATAAATACCTGTATCCAAAGCTTCAGCAATAAAGACTTTTCTGCTATTATCATTATTTTCCTCTGTGATGAGCCATTTATCACCATACTTCTGGATATCTTGGCAATATTCCTTACCATCAAAAACATGACAATTTAACATTTACAACTCCTCTTCTAATATATTCCTTCTCTAGTTCTCTTACAAAATACGTCTATTTTAATTGACTGTTCATTAAATCTATTTTTATTATTTTTAATAAAAAAATCCTTAACCTCTTTTGTATTAATATTTTGATTTTCCAAAGTTTCAATAAATTTAGATATGTGATAATTTGAACACATAAACAATGGGCTATTCTTAATTTTGGTTTGATTGTAAATTCTTTCAAGCTTTTCAAGCAAAATTAACACTTCATCATACTTTTTAAGTTTTAGCTTTACAAAAATAAGATTATTAATGATAGGTATCAAATCAGATGCTAAGTAGCCTTTAAAAAAATTCTCAAGACAAGATAATGATTTTTCTCCATAATCTTCTGCCTTCTTATAAAAGCCCTGCTTTTCATACAATATAACTAAGTTTAAATTTCCAATACCACAATTAACTTTTCCCCCTAATAATCCGTTGTATTCAGTGATGATGCTTATGTAATTATTTAATAGCTTTTCAGCTTCTATATATTGTCCTTTTTCAAGTTTCAAAACACCTAAATTATTTAAATCTTGTGCTAACCATTTTTGTTCTATTTTAACCTTAGAATTTGCAGCGAAAGAGTCTTTAAGTATTTTTTCCCTTATTGCTATAGCATCATTAATATATTTTTTAGCTTCATCGTATATGTTTTGATATAGGTATATTTTCCCTAACGCACTATATACATTAGCTAAGGAATGTTTACTAGTATTTTTGTTGTTATTCAGGTAGTATAAATAATCTTTATATATTTTTATAGCTTTATTAAATTGTCCTTGTTCAGTATAAAAATTTGCTAATGCTAAAGCAGTTTTTTTATACTCCTTTGATTCATATGAATTTTTGGTAAGAAGTAAAAAAAGTTTTTGGTTATAAAAAAATTCTATAAGTGGAAAATTACCTTGACTTTTAAGTGTTTGAATAATTGAATGGTTATCTAATCTAGGTAGATATAATGCATATGAAATAATGAAAATAGCCAAAAATATAATTGAAAAACCTAAAAATTTTCTATACTTTAAAACTTTTTTCATTTCTCTCTCGCATAAACAAGATATAAAATATAGTATTAAACTTTAACATAAATAATAAAAAATATCAAAACATTATTTTTATTATTTATGCAACTAGCTTTATGTAATATTTATTAAACGTTATTACATTATTGCCAGTCCAGGAGCTTTTTTCCGCAAATCCATCTGTTTCGTGGTCAAAGTAAATTCCATCGCCTATGGTTGTGGTTTCTATTCCGTCTCCGTCCAGGTCGAGGATTAGCGGGTCAACAGGAGGGCGG
>JANQFC010000038.1 GCA_028278035.1 Chlamydiales bacterium | reverse complement strand
TTTTTATTATTCGAATATTCGCAAATATTCGAATATTTTTTATTATTCGAATATTCGCGAATATTCGAATATTTTTTAGCCGAATATTCGAATACCATTTTTACTATCCGTTTGCCATCCCTAAAAAATTTACATGTAGTTATAAGTATATCATTGTTATTCGGCCTTGCTAAATCGTAAAGTAGTGCACCTCGACATCGACTCAATTTCATTTTCTAATTTACCATTGTGAGAGTTCAGAGATATCGCTCTCTACGCTGTGTAAGTGCCGGTTTCATAGATTAATTCTATGCACAAGATCATTGATCTTATGCATAGGATCAATCTATGAAACCGGTCCTAGATGAATTCTGTTCAATCTTTTGAGAGAAACCTGTTTGAACTAGGGTTGTTAACGAATAAAATCGATGAATTTCGATTAATCGACGTAAGATATTTTTAATCGATTAGATTGATCGATATCTTTATCTAATTGATTAAAGATTTTTAAAAACTAAAATTGAAAGTAGGGATTATTCTGATTTGTTAAAGTTTTTTTCCTCTACCTACTTTGAGCTTTTTTGGCATAAATGTTTTCCATTAGTTGTTCGATCTTTCCTGTGAAAACTAGTGAATATGGATAAGGATTATCAATTTATGATGGTTAAAATTAAAACAATTATTTTAATTAAGGTTCCTTTTCATTCAACCATTTCAAATCAACTGCTCTTCTTTTTCTTCTACTATAAAGCACTCGGTCAAAGGAAAGGACTGGGCAATAAAATATTTACACAATCATCCATAAAAAATTAGCAAATATTTGTGTTGATAAGATGATTCGTAATTAATACTATTTCTTCTATTGTTAAATAAAAGTGGCTAACTTTTAAAACAGTATTTGCATATTCATCTATGCATGTACTTGTACATGTACATTGCCTTAGCATTGCACCTATCACCTCTGCTCTGTATTAAGTTTATCGATTAATTGATTATGGAGAAAAAATTAATAAATCAAAAAATGATAATAAATTGCCAGCATTTAAACGTCTCAGATACCTTTCCTATAAGGTCAAGAACTCAATAGTGAGCTCAAAAAACGGAAAATTGGCAAGATTACACAGAAAAGCATTTAATGTTTTAATGCAGATATTATAGCATATTAGGGATTAAAATAAGAGCATATAAAAGAGCATATTTCGACTAAAAATATATGCATACAATACACTCTATTAGCTATTTATAAGTAGAGATCGGAAAATGCTTTTTTTTCTTATCAACCATCGACAGCGGATTCACGTAGGACATACCGTAAGAAGTTCAAATGTGAAAGAATTTTTTAAATCGAAAGTGTTTTTTATGCTTATTTGGAATGATTTTTGCTTTTTTTGCTTTTTATGCTTATTTGCTCAAATTTTTGCTTATTTCTGCTTTTTTCGCCTGATTTTTTGAA
>JANQFC010000037.1 GCA_028278035.1 Chlamydiales bacterium | reverse complement strand
TGGGACAATATCCTTAATTTTTGTTGAAATAAACGCCGTAACTGAAAAAAGTAATACAGTAAATATTATTACTCCCGTAAGCGATTTTAATAAATAAAGAAAAATCACCAACCAAACTATGAAAACGCTATAAAAACCTTTTTCAATTTTCGAACTCTTATAATTTTTTGAAAATAGAATGTATCCTGAAGAAAATATTGAAATATTGATTAAAAGGCTCAACCTTATGTGAGAAATAAATGGAGAGATATCCCTAATATTTTGAACAGGATAATTTATTACTTGTGTCAAGATAAGTGTACTAATAATTGTTGATGCTACTACTGCCAAGGTAAACCATAAAAGAATTATTTTAATTTGTTTTGGGTTTAATTTAGCTGAAGTACCTATTATAACAGGATAAATAATAAGTTTATATTTTTTGCTAAAGTCTATAAATGCGTAATGAAAATTCTCTGTATTTAAAAGCCAAATCAAATGAATTAGCATAATCCCCAGAAAAACTAATATTGCTTTGTTAGATTTTAATTCTTCCCACTTTCTTTTAAAATCCAATTCTAGTATCCAATTACAAATCAAGAATATCATTGAAACATTTACAGTAAACTTTGAAAGAGGTAAGCTAATTGCTACAAGAATAAGCCCAAATAAATAAAGTTTTTTATGGTTAAATGTAATGTTAAATATCCTCATTTCTTTTAAAAGCCTTTCCTGTCAAAGATAATTAAAGATACTTGAGATAAAAAAACATAATTTAAAATTACGAATTGTTCATACTAATTTGAAAATCTTGTTTTAGTGCTAATTCATTTTAAAAATTCACTATATTTGCCGCTTATTTTACGATGGTTTAAAATTACCAGAGGGCATTATTTATAAATCAGGTTATTAGCTAATTATTTATAGCTAATTTTCTTGATTTTTAAAAAATAATTGTATTTTTGCAATCCGCAAAATACAGGGAAAATAATGTATTTAGGTATTAATTAAAAAGTTAGGAGTTTTAAAGTGGATACATTAAGTTACAAAACAGTATCAGCAAACAAGGAAACAGTAAAAAAAGAATGGGTTCTTGTTGACGCTAAAGACGAAATTTTAGGCCGGTTAGCTTCTAAAGTTGCGATGATTTTGAGAGGAAAGAACAAACCTTCTTTTACTCCTCATGTTGACTGTGGTGATAATGTGGTTATTATCAATGCAAGCCAAATTCAATTGACAGGTAAAAAAATGACTGACAAACAATATGTTAGCCATAGCGGTTACCCAGGAGGACAAAAGATCACTACTCCGGAAAAATTGTTAGCAACTAAGCCTATTGAAGTTGTAGAGAAGGCTGTAAGAGGAATGCTACCAAAAAATCGTCTTGGAAGAGAATTATTTAGAAACCTTTATGTTTATGAAGGCAACGAGCATGCACATGAAGCACAAAAACCAAAAAAAGTAGATTTAAACTCATTAAAATAATTAAGTAATGGAAGTAATAAATACTTTAGGAAGAAGAAAAGCTGCTGTTGCACGGGTTTATTTAAGTGAAGGAAAAGGAAAAATCTCTATTAACGGAAGAGAATTAGAAGATTTTTTCCCAACAAAACCACTTCAGTACGTAGTTAAGCAACCTTTAGAATTAGTTGAAGTTGCTGGTAAGTTTGACCTTAAGATTAACATCTTTGGTGGTGGAATTAAAGGCCAAGCTGAAGCGGTACGATTAGGAATTTCAAGAGCATTAATCGAAGCAAACCCAGAACATAGGGATGCTTTGAAAAAAGCTGGATTCTTAACTCGTGACCCACGAACTGTAGAACGTAAAAAACCCGGTCAACCAAAAGCGCGCAAGAAGTTTCAATTTAGTAAACGATAGAATTTTATTCTGTTGGATAATATTCCGTTTA
>JANQFC010000034.1 GCA_028278035.1 Chlamydiales bacterium | reverse complement strand
TTCAATATAAATTTTATTTGTTTTATGAAATCGGTTTTATAAAATTAATTTTACGTATTTAATAAATTTTATAGAGGTTTGTGAAAAATATTAAAAAATAGAAAAATAATTTATTTGAGGATAATAAGAAATTTTTTTAAAACTTTTCTGAATAAACATTACATGGTAATTAATTTTTTCTTTGTAGTGAGAAAAAATTTTTGTGCCCATGATAAAAATTATAAAATATGTTTTGTGCATCTCATATACCTACCTTATGTGTAAGGTTGCCCATAGTTTTATTCTAAAAAATAGATCAGGGGATACAATCTTACAATGTATTAAGTTTATAGTTAATGATTTACCCTACAATCCTGAAAATAAGCGATATAACTTTATTCGGACTGACAAAGGTAAGGAATTTAATAATATAATTTAGAAGAATATCTTGAGAAAGAAGAAGTAAAATGGTATTCAACTGAATCTGCCATTAAAAATCCTTTCATTGAGAGGTTTAACTTAACCTTAAGAGAGAAACTTGAAAAAAAAAACCGAACTTGAATTAAAGGGACAACCATTCAAGTTAAAAGATGAACTAACCAACTGTATAGATGAATATAATAACACCGTCCATTCCTTTACGAAATATAAACCCATCGAGGCAGAAGAACACGAAAAGGAAATAAGAAATAAGTTCTTCTGGAAGTGGAAAAATGTCCCCAAAGGAACTCAAAAATTTCAGATAGGGGACAAAGTTAGAATCTTCAAATATAAAGGAACTTTCGATAAGAAATCAGGGAAAAGATTCACTGATGAAATTTTTAAAATCGCAAAAGTGAATAATACAAGACCGATAACGTATCATTTGAAAGATTTCCAGGATGAAGATGTAATTGGAAGTTTTTATTCTGTTGAGTTAGTGAAGGTTAAATAGAAATTCCATAACTAAATTTTTATGTTCTTCTTCCATTTCATAGTCTCGCTCATCCTTTTTAGATAAATTTTCAGATGGAAGTAATACTTGAACATTTGTCCAATGAAAGCCATCTTTTTTATCTTTATAAGTATTGAGAGGCTTTGTATGGTCAATGTGACACTCATCATCAAAAGATAGTTTTTCTTTCTAAGTAGATATTTTATC
>JANQFC010000018.1 GCA_028278035.1 Chlamydiales bacterium | reverse complement strand
TATTTTATTATACGTACCACTCATTAAAATGACCCAAAAAAGCTGAAACCATGATGAACTCATGGTTTCAGCTTTTTACTCTGTCAAACTTCCGTTAATCATGATTACGCTAAATTAATCATTGAAAGAGGATTTTAATATTTTATAAGCAGTAGGAATAGCTTAAAGGTGTAGAGAATATTTATAAATATTCTCTACACCGTTTGTTTTAATATTTTCCATTCCTATTTTACTCATTTTTTCTATATCCGGCTCTTTTGTAAAAATTTCAGTGTTTATATTGTCACGATAACCGGCAAAAATTGACGAACCTAAATTATCAAGATATTGTGCGTTTTCAATTTCCTGCAACTCGCTGGCTACTATTATACATGGCAACCCGGACGAGTTCGCCTCAAAAGGAGTCATCCCGCCGCCGGTAATTGCAAGGTCATATCCATAAAATTCCTCTATAAGGTTAGGCACTGTTGTTTTTATTTCAAAAAAAACATTTGATATGTTTTCCAATTCCTCACCGTGTTCAAATGACGGCCCTGTGACTATTGTTGCTTTTTTATTTATTTTTTTTAGCATCCCGGCTACTTTTAGAGTCACCCCGTAAGTATCGCTGCCTCCCAGAGTTACTATGATTTTATTCAGGTTAGTCCTTTGTCTTTTGTATTTTTTAATATCAGGGTTTAAAACCAGATATTCTATGCCTTTTAGTATTTTTCGGCCTTTGTTTACAGAATACCGGCACGGCAGCGCACAAATGTTTAAATCAGCAAGGCTTGCCCCCTCTCCTTCATCGTCAAAAGTAATAAGATTTATATTATTTTTTTTAATATTTTCAGAGTGTTTTATATGTGTATCCAGGTGATCATTTATCCAGGTTTTAATGCCGTATTTTCTGATTAATCCTGATTCCCAGCCAGAATCAATGTCACTAAAATCTACTACCGCATAAGGAATATTTTTTTCTTTTAATAACGAAATTGCTTTCGCATCATCATTAACAAACACAATAGCATTTTTAAAATATTGATACAGGTTCAACCCCCTGTAAAAATGCCCCATACCCTTTTTATGCGATGATTCTATACAAATAGCAAACATAATTATAAATTTTAACATATTTGCTTCTTTGCTTAATCAAACTTTGTTATAAGCCTGGACTGTTAAGCGGAGTTTGTTGCCCTTTTTAGGTTTTTTTTATGAGCTTCTTGTTTTTTCTTTCGCAGATATGAAGAAACCTTTATCATTACCCGTTGAACCTGTGCCAGCTCCTGGGCTGTTTTCCAGTATTTTTCCGCGGATATGGCCATTATCTGGGCATCTTCAGTATTGTCCACTTTTTCCTTGGCATATTTTTTGACTAACATCCTGTCTATATGGTCTTTAGCTCCTATTCCCATTTTTGCTCCTAAATAACGTCAATAAATTAGTCTTATATTTATATAAAGGCTAAAAATGATGAAAAATTGCTAATTTTTAGATAAATAAGTAATAATTCAAGTTTTTTTACTTATTTACTCGAATTGCTAATTAAGCAATTCATAAATTTCCTTAAAATCACCCGCCCACCCTACCCAGGAGGTGTGTGAAGGGCTCCGCCCTTCACGATTTC
>JANQFC010000014.1 GCA_028278035.1 Chlamydiales bacterium | reverse complement strand
TTTTTCACCAGTTATTTTTGCTATATTTTTTACACTAGTAAAACCAGTTTTCGGATCTAAATAAGTTTTCTTAATATTTTCTATATCTGGCATCTTAGGCACTAAACTACCTCTTCTTGTCTTAAAGGAACCACAAACTACACATGTTCCTTTTGTCATAGTTATATTATTTTTAGCTGTTATTTCATGTAACTCACTTGTTTCTGTAAATACTTTGCACTGTATACAAAAAATTTGCATTTATTATACTAAAATATTTTTTAAAATTCAATATTCTGCTTACGAAAATTGTACATTTACAGTTTACACCTCCCCTCCCCTATTCCATTCATGCCTCAGCATCCTCCCCCTTCCATCTATCACATTGTCACTTACCTCCTCAACCCCTCCATTCCATCTATCACATCATCACACCTTCCTTCCTTCTTCCCATATCACACCTTCCTTCCACACTTACCTCCTTACCTTCCTTATCTATCCATCGATCACATCATCACACTGACCATGTTGTTTTTTTTTTCAACCACTTATGTTGGATTTTAATTGCAACAGAGGTTTAAGCCCACCAACTAAGGCCACCTCTTGCTGGTCTTTAATAGCTACAGGAGGTCTTGCCGCCAGCTGAGGACACCTCCGGCCGGACTTAATTGCAAAGCACAGGGTAAACCGCCGGGGCCGAGGCTACCCTTTAGTGCTTAACTGAAACAACCAGTGGCTTCCAAATAATATTGGAATGTCCTTGTATGAAAACAAGGTATCCACTGGGGTACTGAACCACAGACCTTCCACATGGAAAGTCAACACTCTTAACCACTAGGCCACTGAGGCCAACATAGTAAATGTGTAAAAGTGTCTTATATGTGCAAACACAAAATTATTATAAAAATTTTTTTAAATGGTAAATTTTAATTTTTAAGTGAAATTTTATTAATTTTAAGTTTAAAAAATAACTAATTTTATTTAGAAAAAATTTAAAAAAAATTTATTTAAATTTTATAATTTTTACTTCAAAATTTTTGGTCTCTATGAGGATTGAACCCAAGCCCATAGGAACACAAGCCCACAGTGTTAACCACTACACCACCACAACAACAACAGTAAATTCTAAAAAAATGATTATGTAACATATATAGTTTCTTAGTAGTAAGGGTTAAAATATATGTTTAGAAAACTACTAATATTAAAATAACTAGTAGGTATAACAGGATAATTTTTTTGTTTTGAACAAAGGAAGACTTCTTTTAAATTTCTATTTAGTAATGAATAAGAATTTTATACAATAGCAATAAATAATCACATTTTTATTTTTCACAAAAGTGACTAATTTTGAACACTAAGGACGTACCTTTATATACTTTATATACTTTAAATAAAATTGGTACGTCCATAGAATTTTAGCAAAATTTTTTTAAAAAATAATGCATTAAAAATGCTACAAAATCCTAATTTTAACTATAAAAATTTAAAAAAATGTCTAATAATGATACTTTTTTCATAAAAATCAGTTAAAATTCAGGGCATAGAAAAAAGGTCATTTGGGCCAGAAGCCCCAATTTTACACTACTGTTAAGAAAACTTTCCTTAGCTTTCTCGTAAAGCAAATTTATCTTAGGACTATAGTATACCGACCAAATTTGATGCCAAAGTGAAAAAATAGAACTATAAAACACAACATAATGTGCAAGAACAACAAACAACGCACAGGTGAAATGTGGACAGAGTATAAAATGTGTGAATTTTTGTGAAATTTTGTTACAAAAGTGACAGCCCCATGGAATGGGTAGGCAAGGAAAAAAATTTTTTTCCTTTTTTATCTGCTCTATTAATCACCGCATCACAAATACTGTAACACATGTTAAG
>JANQFC010000064.1 GCA_028278035.1 Chlamydiales bacterium | reverse complement strand
GCTTTTGGCTAATTAGAGATTGGGGTTATTTATTCTCATTTAATATCCAACCCTGCTGCAAAGAAGCACTTACTCTGAGCTAAAGAGTCAGGGAGTTTGAGACAAAATTAAATAACCCTAACCCGATGCCCAAGCAATTTTTGGATCATTGCTTTATTTTTATCACTTTCAAAATAATTAATAATGCTTTCGGCTGTTTTATCTCCAATGCCCTTGATAGATGTTAGCTTTTTACTGTCTGAATCCATTATTTCCTTTATAGATCCGAAATTTTCAGCCAGCAACACTGCTGTTTGCCTACCAACTCCGTCTATTCCAATCGCATATATGAAATTTTGTAGCGGAGCCTGCTTGCTCTTTTCGATTGAGCTTAATATATTACTTGCCTTTTTATGCTTTACACCCTCTATCTGCAATAAATTGTTCTCGCTTAGACTATATAAGTCAGCATAATCACTTACCAGCCCCCTATCAACAAGCTCAGAGATCAATGCCTTACCTAATCCCTGAATATTCATACAATTCCTGCTTGCCCAGTGCTCCAGCTTACGTTTTAAGATAGCTTTCTTATCCTGATCAACTTCACAAACTGGCTTTTCAGCGTTGTCAGGCCTTTTTGATAAATCCACCTCAACAATCTGAGGTATGACCCCGCCTGTGCGCTCAATGTATACGGTATCGCCCTTTCTCACATCTAATGCCTGCAATTCTTCAACATTACTGAGGCTAATCCTTGATATAACTGCCCCGTCAATATCAACAGGCTCTATAATAGCTACAGGTGTTACTTTACCTGTCCTGCCAACAGTCATTTCCACATCAATCAGCCTTGTTGCAACCTTATCAGAAGGGAATTTATAGGCCATTGCCCATTTAGGATGCCTTGAAGTAGCTCCCAGTTCTTCCTGCTGAGCATATTTATTTACCTTTACAACAATGCCGTCCACCGCATAGTCAAGTTTTTCGTGATTTTTCTTCCAATAGTCAAAATATTCCTTAACTTCATCAAGATTTTTGCATAATTTTATATGTGGATTGACCTTGATTCCGTCTTTTTCAAGGGATTTAATTGCTTGATAATGCGTTTTAGCTTTATCATTAGCATTTTCTGTTTGGTAAATAAATATATCAAGCTCTCTTTGTGCTGTTATTGTAGGATCAAGCTGCCTTAGCGAGCCACTTGCTGCATTCCTGATGTGCTTAAACGCTTCCAGCCTTGCATATGAGGATTTAGGCATGAAAACTTCGCCCCTTAGCTCGGTTAATTCGGTGTTTTTTAACTTAAATGGCATGGATTTTATGGTTTTCAAGTTTTCGCTAACATCTTCGCCTGTTAAGCCGTTGCCTCTCGTTGCTCCCCTTATGAATTCCCCGTTTTCATACGTAAGCGCAACCGCAAGCCCGTCTATTTTTAGCTCACAAACAAATTCCAATTCTTCGCCTGGGAATCTTTCAAGTATATCATTGTACCAATCAGATAATTCCTGCTCAGAATAGGCTTTTTTCAAGCTATACATTGGCAAGGAGTGCTGAATTTTTTCAAATTTCCGAGAAACATTGTCCCCGAGTTTTTGAGTAGGGCTATCTGTCGCTATAAATATTGGGTATTTGCTCTCAAGGTTTTCCAGCTTAGTAAAAAGCCTGTCGTATTCATCATCAGGTACGTCAGGCATATCTTTTACATAGTAAGCGTAGTCGTAGCTGTTGATTTTCTTTTTAAGCTGTTTCATTTCCCCTTCAACCTGCATTAACTGTTTAGCAATAGCTTTATAAGGGGCAAAAAACAGTAAAATCAAGTATAAGCATATAAATTGTCTATGTAATGTTTGCATTTTTATATTCTATAAAAATAGAATATTTTTTTCAATCTGGACATTTTTTTTGATGTAAAGAGACATTTAAACTGAGTTAAATACTCAAAATCTTCTTATAACATCAGTTATAGACACAAGAAGTTCCCCAAAGTTAGGTCTTTCTTTAAAATATAAATCTTCTTCGTTAATATAACCCTGCTGTACTTCATCAATAAAAACGTTACCCAATAATCTTTTTCTACCATTATTGCAGGCAAATTCAGTTTTTCCGCTGCCTTATCAATCAAGTACAGAAAGTCCGGGTGTTCATAAAGGAATTTCAAATTATATCTCTTTAGGTTGTATTTTCCAGTTATCAAAGTATTTTAAGGAATCTATAATGTCTAAATATATCATAGAATTGTCGTTAAGGCTTTTTTTTAGCTTTGTAAGCAATTTTTTATTAAAACCAAATTCTTCTGCTATTGCGCCAATAACAGCTTTAACCCGTGGTTTTTCCAGTAATGCTGTCTTTACAAGTGAATTTAAATTCACTTTTCCTTGTTTTATAAGATGTTTAATATGCTTAATTGTTGAATTTGGAGTTGTATCAGGGATTTTATTTATATCTATAATAGCATCAAGCACTATTCTTTCAATTTCCCCGCCGTCAACGGGCTTATTTCTAAATATATACCTGATAGAATCAGTATTTCTTAATTTGTAATCACAGGCTATTGTGATTGTTTTTGGAACTTGAGTAGTAAATCCCAGCCTGTTAAAGCCTGACAATCCACTTATACAGAAAAATGACGCTTTTTTTGCTGTTTTTGCTATTGCCAGGCTGTATTTATCATAAGTTGTATCGCCGAGGACAGTTTGTTTAAAGGAATAATAATATCCTCTTTTAATTCTCTTCAGTTTTCCTTCTTTATAAAGTTCGCTCAATGCTTTAGCAACATTAAGCCTGGGGTATTTGTCAAAATCTTCAATACTCCATACTTTGCCAAAATTATCAGAAGAGAATATCTTTTTTTCTATTTTATTTTTTATTGATTTCATTATTATCACCTAATTCCAGGATAGCACATTATGAATTTTTTTCAATAATTTATATATAAATTATTGAAAAAATAATTATATAATGACTTAATATAATTGACCATTGCCAAAGCTCTCCTATCATTAGTATCATTATAGTACAGCTTAAAGGCTGCACTTAATGGATCAGCTACAGATAAAGAGATTACTTTATCGCATATACTAATAAATCATAATCTATATTTTTTGCTAATGTTCCGAAGTTAAATACAGCTTTTTTGTCTTTAGATGCTCGTTTTTTCTGTTCTTAATCCCATATATTGCTTTAAATTAACATAATAATCCAAGCTTGTATTTTGAAAGTGAGTATCAAAGGTAAAATTATCTATAAATGAATTTATAGATTTGCTTTTATTTAATACTAACCAAAATTGCTGAAGACTTTTAAATGATGACGCAAAAAACAATTCATTAATGGTAATTCCTTTTTTTATTTTTGCATATTCTTCCGTTAAATCATTAATTTTTTTTGAGAGCTTGTTTAATTTTTCAAAGTCCTTTTCTCGGCTTGGATCGTTAGGAGAAAAGGATACAAGTAAAGTACTTTCTATTAAACGTTTACCAATTTGCCCAGCTGTAAAGAATGTGTATTCTGTTGAACATAAAGAAATAGAATATACTCTTTTATTAGTTACATTTAGTATCGCATTGGGCGAAGAATCATTGCTATTGCTGAATAATTGCATTTCATAATTGTTTTTTTCAAGATGTAATTTATGTCTTAGCGTTTGTTCTTGAGCTTTCAACATTCCCATACTTAAAAAGTTTAGGACCGTTATCATGTCACCATATTCGAATTCATATGGTAATCCACAATTTTTTAGCTCAATAAATAAAACTTTCTTATCATCTTCAATTATTAAATCACACTCCCCTTTATTTTGTGTATTAGGTGAATAGTGTCCGAGTTTATATGAATATCCTTTTTTTATTAATAAATCTTTTACAAAACTCTCAAGATTGACACCTAATGCTCGTTCAAGTCCATTGTTATTATTATAGTTAGGCTTTATTGTTTGATATATTTTCTCGCAAAACGCATATCCACAAAAATGTGCAGAAACGAGAAAAAAATCATTTTCTGTGAGCTGCACAAGTGGTGCGTTTCCAAAATTCGTTTCTTGTAAAATCGAATCAAATTTTATATTGATTTCATTTGCCTTTTGTGAAAAATGAAGTAAGAAATCTTTAATATGCTTTTTACTAATGCGTACTTTTTTGTTCAATTCATCAATATTTATAATACTGCAAGGTCGATATCCTAAAATTATTCTTATAAGCTCAATAAAGCTGTTGGTATTATAAAATGCTGGATAATTACTAGCATCCTTAAATGTAGGGGCATATATTTTTTTGATAATTAGCTCTATAAATTGTGGAGAATATTGACGTGGAAAGCAAAGGGTCTCGAGTATCATATTATCCTGTATGTATTGCGTGATTCCTTCATAATCCAAAAGCATGTCGCTATAAGGGTTTGAATCATAAATGCCTAATAAGCCAATGTAAAGTTTACTAATTTTTATGAGTTCGTTAAAAAGGTCATAATTAAAATTAAACTTTCTGTCTTTTGGCAAACAAAGATGTTTTACAGCAATTTGAATTAAATATTGATGTGGAATTGGAATATCAATGCCTTGTGACATCAAATTTTTATTACGATACATATAATATCGATCTAATGTGAGATCATACTTCTTACCAATATACATATCAAACAGCAAACAAAGGGTTTCAATCCCCCCAATATTCTTGATTTCATCTTCAATTATTTTATGGATACTCTTGTATGTTGCAGGTTTTAATAAAATTTTATCTATGTTAATTGTATAATCTTTATCATATTCAAGTTTAAAATAATCTATTGCATATACTTGAGGGTTTTTCTCTTCATTCCAATGCTTATCTCTTGCTATTAGATATAAGTCAAAGCTATAGTCAAAAAATAATTCTAATTTCTCATATTCCAAATAATAATAGTTACTATTTCCCAGGTATGCAACAATGTTATTAATAATTTTTGCAAAAATTTCTTCTTTATCACATAGCTTTGATTCTAAATAAAACTGACGCATTAAGTATCTTAAATCTGAACTTGCAAATAATATCCCATTTTGTCTTTCAAGTTGAGCATTATGTTCTTTATTATGATGTTTTTGCTGTTCTTCTTTAGATAATTTTTCATAACCTTCTGGTATGGCTTGATAATAACAGAGTGAATTAATACTTTGTTTTATGTCATCTGAAAGTTTTGCAATTATTTGGGACTGATATTTTTTAGATAATTTTTTTTGCCACTCTGACTCGGAAAGATATAAATCTTTATATCGTTTTTCCCAAATATTTAAAAAGCTCTTTCTTAATTTTTCAATATCTACTTTCATATGTTAGCTCATATTTCTAAGCGTCTTTTTCTCTTTCTTCAAGCTCGTTTTCAACTTTCATAAATTCATCTGCTATTTCTATAACTTTTTTCTTTAAAAAAAGAATATGCAATAAATCGCCCATTTCAGGATTTAAGGAAATAAAAGCTGATGTTGTATTCAGTATGCTATAAGCTAAAAGTTGTGCAGGATCTGCAAAACCCACATTGGATTGAGCAGGAAAAAATTCTTCATTTAAACCCTGCAATAATCCAATATCATAATATAGACTTTTGGCCCCAGCGTGTACATAGTTGCAAGCAAATGCATAATGAAGATAAATGCTTTCTTGGCCAGTTTTTTTCAATATCTGTTTAAATGTTATATGTTCATTGGCATTAAAAGCTGGTTTAGCCCAACCATAATCACCTTTAAAAAAGTCCTCTCCATATTCATTCATTAATCTTTTTTTATCGTTTAAATTTTTATCTATAGTTTCTTGCTCTAATTCTTCGTAATCTAACTCTTTTGAGTATTCTATATAATTTTTTTGTTCTTTGATTGTTTCTACTTCTATATAATCTAAGTAACGTTTAGCTATTTCTTCTCCGTTTTTGGCAATAAATATTGCAATAACACTAGTTTCAAAAAGGGTTCTCCACCTTGCTAAAGCACCTGAGGCAAATCCATTTTTGATTAAACATAAAATTTCAGATGAAATTAAGATTGCTTTTCCATGAAGTCTTAATAATGCCTCAAGCAATGAACTTTGTTTAGTTCTATTTTTCTCCAAAAAGTCTTTTCCTAAAATTAAACAGTTTTCACAAAAAATTTCTAAATGAGTAATGGGAAAGTGGTAATCATATAATATTCTGGAAAGAAAACCTTTATTATACTCTCTCATTCTTATGACATGTTGATAACCTTCTAAATAAAAAGAAGTTTCAATAGGTTTCATTTTCTTTGACTTTAAAACTTTTTCAATATGATAATCAAATATTTCTAAATCAGAAGAATCAAAATTAGCTTTAATTGGTAATAATAATGATTCTTTTATTATTTTTAGGATGTCTTCACTCATATATCAAGAATACTTTATACAACTTTCATACTTTTATAGTTATTATTTTAATACTAAAATTATTTAAAAGTTTTATAAGGGGTTGTGGTTTGAGTAAAGAAGAAAAAAAGACTTATCCAGAAAGCCTGTTGTTAGACCTCTTAATAAATATCATGAATTTTTTCGAGCCAAAAGAACTTTATCAACTCTATTTCCATCCATATCAATAACTTCTAACCTGAAGCCTTGCCAGTCAAAA
>JANQFC010000005.1 GCA_028278035.1 Chlamydiales bacterium | reverse complement strand
TTGTATTCATAATTAACTTCCTCCTTTATTATACCTAAATCCTGCAATCTAATTTAAAGCAAGAATCTACAAACTCTCGATATAGTCTAATAATACAATTTTATGAATAAAAAAATAAATCACTTATTAAGTGAGTAAGCAAATAGAGTAAGATTAAAAAATAAAAAATTAAACAGCACCAAAAAAAGACGTTATGTAATTAAAAAGATTACGATAATTTTAAAGAATTGTAAAATAACGAAGAAAATAATGCAAACAAGATTATAAAGAAATATATTATAATATATATTCTATAAATACAGAATTTAATAAAAAAAGGGAGAATAAGAAAAATGAATGGAAGAGAAAGAAAGAGGCAAAAACGTAATAATAGTAAAGCACGTAAAAAAATGAGAAAGCTGAAAATGGAAAAAGGAACAAAAAATAATTTAACAACAAATGCAGGATTGATTCCAATAATCCAATATATGCATAAAATAGGATTCGCAACGATGTTCAGAAAAGAAGTAGACCATGAAAGAGGAGAAGCACTATATCTGTTAACAGATATAGTTGAATTGACAATATTAGGATTGATAGCAGGAGCGACAGCAATGTCCGGGATAGCGATGATATGGGCTGATCCAGTGTTAAGAAAGCTAGGGGGATGGATAAGCACGCCACACGAGACAACAATAGGAAGAATATATAAGACGGTAACGGGGAAAGAAGTGTACGAAATGCAGGTATTGAATCATAAATTAAGGACAAAAGAATGGACGAGAATACTAAGATCCGGAAATAGACTAGCAAGTGCATTGTACGAACTATGGGTAGATTTAGATTCAACAGTAAATGTAGTATACGGACATCAGGAAGGAGCGGAGAAAGGATATAATCCAAAAAACAAAGGGAAAAGATCATACCATCCATTATTAGCCTTTTGTGGAGAAACAAAAGAGATATTACAAGGGTGGCTGAGGCCAGGGGATGCATACACAAGTAATGGAGCAGTAGAGTTCTTAAAAGAGATGTTTGCATATGTAAATAATCCACTAAAAACAATAATAAGAGGGGATAGTGGCTTTTTTGATGGAGAACTATTTGACTATCTTGAAGACATAAGAAAGGGGTACTTGATAAAAGTAAAAATGAAAGGACTAAAAGAGTTATTAAGTAAGCAGAAATGGGAGCCAGTAAAGGGGAAAATAGGGTTTGAACAAACAGAATTTAGCTACAGATGTGGGAATTGGAGAGAAGAAAGAAGGTTTGTAGCAGTAAGACAAATACTGCCTAAAAAAATAGAAGATCAATTGGATCTTTTCGAGAAGAAAGAGTATAACTATTTCTGTTATGTAACAACAGAAAAGTATAGCCCATGGGAAGCCCACAAAAAATATGGAGAGAGAGCCACTTGTGAAACATGGATAGAAGAAGCAAAGGGTCAGATGGGATTGGGTCATATTAAAACAGCTGACTTTTGGGCAAATGCAGCTCTTTTTCAAAGTGCAATAATAGCATATAATATAGTCAGATGGATGGCATTATTAAGTGGAGATAAGAAGATAATAAGTTGGGAGATAAAAACTGTGAGGGTATTTTTAATAAGAGTAGCTGGTATGCTAATAGAAACGGGTAGGCAACTGAAGTTAATAAATCCAGCAAGGTTGTTATATGAGAATCAGTGGAAACGATGGTGTGAATTAGGTGTAGGATAAAAAAAATAGAAGTAATAAATAAAAAATAAAGAAAAAAGAAGAAAAAAGGAGAGGTGCGTTTATTTATTCAATTTCTCAATATGCCTTACACCATAGATATAATTTTATTAACATAAATAGTGAAAAATATATTAAAAAGATCACTCCTTTTTAAATAGAAAACTCCAAAAAAGCAATTTTAGGTAAACATTTAGTGTGTCCTCCATTTGTGTTATTGCCGAAATATTGAATTGCAGGATTTAGGTAACCGAATATTCCGTAAAAAAGGCAGAAGAGATTGTTAATATTGTAAAGGAGTTTTGCGTAAAAGATTATGCCTATTTCAATTGGTTGGGTGTCATTGCTAAAAATAAAAGCCTTCCATTACGTTCAAGAAAATCGCGATCCCTCTTGCTATACTGCTCCTTCATAAACTCCTGGAATTTTACTAATACCTAAATCCTGCAATTCAATATTTCGGCAATAACACAAATGGAGGACACACTAAAT
>JANQFC010000065.1 GCA_028278035.1 Chlamydiales bacterium | reverse complement strand
TCCGAACTCAGAAGTTAAGTCTTTCATCGCCGATGGTAGTATGCACAAGAGTATGCAAGAGTAGGTCGCTGCCAGCTTATCTTTTATATAATAAAGCCTTACAATTGTGAGGCTTTTTTTGTGTTTAAATTTGATTATTCTTTGTCTGAATCAATGAGCCATCAATTTCTAGTTTTTGATATTGATTTCTTGTTGTATATATTTTCATTTTATGAATAATTTACTGCCTTATATTAAAAAATGATTTTTAAGTAACTCATATGCCAATAACAAGAATTTCATTACAATGTCCGGTAACTTTGGAACCTTTATATACAGCAGTAACTATTATGCCTTGTATGCATAAGATTAATCAGATAGCTGCAGAACATTTATATGGAGAGCGAAAAGTAGGCAATTTTTATAAAAATGAATACGAAAATACCTTATGTCCTATATGCAGGGCCAAAGTATTGGGATATTCAGTTGATCACACTTTTCGTGATATTGTACATCTATCAGAGCATGATATTGCTGAAGAAGTAATTCCTTTAACTAATTCAAGAAATCCTTTTAGAGGCATCTTTAATATAATAAATACAAATACTATATTAAGAAAGGTTGGTTATCTTTGGGAAAAAAAACATTGCTTGTTGCCTTTTGCGTTAGGAGTCGGTATTGCTGGTTTGTATGTATATAGAGCAAAGTTCATGGATACTCTAAACTTTTTACTGGATCCCTACGTCCGGATAAACGCGCAACTATAGAATTTTTAGAAAAAAACTCTGAAATGTATAATGATTGTTTTAATATTCTTGAAAAAGTGTCATCATCAGCACAAGATTTTTTGTGCATAGCAAGTTATTTTGGCAGAAGACTGCAAAAATAAAACTATAGAGATTCTAAATATTCCAGAAAATCGAATTTTGCATACAACAATGGACTTATTGCATAAATATAAGGTTTATATTAAAAATAGCCGTAATTTGTGGGAATATATTTCGGAGATATTTAAGTCTTTTCTATATATAAATAAAATTCATAGTGTGGCAAGTGATATAATAAATAATGGATGCTGGTATAACTGGCCTTTAAACTTTGTATGGTGTCATATTATTCCTTATAAATGGACAATTCAAGTGGAAATGGTTAATTTATTTGAGAAATTATATCGTCATGTATTTGGCATAGGTTTTTATTAATTAAATTTTTAAAATAATACTTGTTCACGATTTTTGTTAAGTAAGAAAATCAAAAACGAAAAATTCCCAAAATTGAAACGCTGTTTTGATCAAACATTCTGGTCTCAACTGTTAAAGATGCTTGTTTTTGAATATTATTAACTGTAATACCAAGTATCATGCCCCAATATCTTCTGGTTTCTGAAGGATCGGTCTCAAATACTAAGGTTCCTCCTCCGGGAATTAACATTCTGCCGATTTTGGGAGTTGGGGTTATTTCAGAATATAAAAAAGTGCTTCCAATATATGGAATTAAAAAAGGCGTTTTATAAGACATTGCAATAGATGCCTGGTATTCTTCATATTTTTCTTTAAATGATGTTGTTAGATCATAAATGTCCCCATCTACTAAAAAATATTGTGGCTTACCGTCCGTCATAAAATATTTTCCGTCAAATGAGAAATCGAAGTTTTTTAATTTTAAAAGAATCGCTTTTAGTCCTGTTCCCCATGCGAATCTTCTTGTTGTAAAAATTAACTGGTCTATTTCCAGATCAGATGTTCCAAGTATTAAGTTTAGATCAACTCTGTTAAATAAGTTGAATGTTAAAATGCCCGCCAATATTAATAGTCTAGTATCGGATGGAGTAGATTCTATTGTCTGAAACTTATCTTGATATCTGCCTTTATAGATATTATCTCTTAAATATCCGGCCCTTACAGAAAAGTTTTTTGGTTTTGAGGAAATAACTCCGTTAAAATACATCTCTGGATCTGTTGGGTTGCCGACATGTATTGCGTAAAGTGTATTAATAAATAAAAAAACTGTTAAAAAACTTATGCGCTTCATATTGCTAATCATTGAAATATCTAAATATTTAGTCAATATTTTTATTATTTGTAAAAAGAGTTTGAAAAAAAATATTTTTATATTAAAAAAAGCTAATTTTTTAGCTTATATTATCTTGTGAGATACTTTTTTGTAATTTGTTTTTTATGAAAAGTTATAAAAAAATAAAAAAAAATCTTGAATTATATTTAATAAAAAAACTATTCAAAGTTAATAGCTTTATTAAAAGTTACAACGTGGGAGTTTTTCAAAATGAGTTTAAAAGACACAATCAGATCAATGCATGGTCTTTTAGAGAGAATCTCAAAAGACTTGAAAAAATCTGAAAGAGGAAATAAAGCAGCTTCTCAAAGGGTGAGAACAGCTTCTATAAAACTTGCGAAAATTGCAAAGAAATATAGAAAAGAATCTGTATTGGAAGAAAGAAAGGAAAAGAAGAAAAAAATAAAAACTAAAAAAAAGAGCAAAAAAGCTGTAAAAAGAAAACGTCGTTAAAATAAAAATTTTATCTGTTACATAAGGAAGAGGTATTTTGTCTATCGTAACTTCTTCCTTTTTTTTATTCCAGCGCACCTTTAAAATTTGTTCAAAAAAAGTAGTTTCATGAAAAAACAAGTTGAAATAGTGATAGATAGTTTTAATAAAAAAGGTCAAGCCTTGGCCTTTGATGAGAACAATAATAAAATAATTACTACTAATGCAATTGTTAAAGATAAGGTCTTACTTGAGCTTAATAAAAAAAGAAAAGGCATTATCAAGGCCAAGCTATTGAAATTATTGAGTCCTTCTCCTTATAGAATTGAACCTAAATGTGAACATGCTGAAATTTGCGGCGGCTGTACATGGCAGATGTTTGATTATGCCGAGCAGGTAAAATACAAAGAAAAAATGGTCCTTGATGCCTTTGTTGATTTTATGAAAAAGGGGATAGAGTACTTTCCTATTATTGCATCAAATCCTTTTGAGTACAGAAACAAGATGGAGTTTTCTTTTTCCCAAAATATGAAAGGAACCAAGTACTTAGGCCTTATGATAAAAGGAGGTAGAAGATTTGTTTTTAATTTATCAAAATGTCATTTGGCAAATAAATGGTTTTCCAAAGTATTAAATAATACAAGAGCTTGGTGGGAAGAAAATAATTTCGAAGCTTACAACGCTAATAATAATACCGGTTTTTTAAGAAATTTGATCATAAGAGAAGCTGTTAACACCAAACAAAAGATGGTAATTTTAACTGTTTGTCAAAAAGATATTCTTACCAAAAATCAAATAGATAGTTTTATAAATAAGGTATTAGATGCAGCAGGAAGATGCAATTTATCAATTTATATTGTTTATCAAATAGCTGTTAAAAAAAGGCCCACTGAATTTATAGAAGAAAAGATATACGGCAATGACAAGATAACAGAAGAGCTTAATTTGAATATTAAAAATAAAAACTTGAAATTAAAATTCAATATTAGTCCCAGATCTTTTTTTCAGCCTAATACTAAACAGGCTGAAATATTTTATAGCCGGGCTATAAATCATTTGGATATTTCTAAAGATGAAGTTGTTTATGATTTGTATTCGGGGACGGGTACTATAGGTATGGCCTTTTCTCATTTTGCAAAAAAAGTAATAGCAATTGAATTAAATGAAAAAGCGGCTATAGATGCTCAAGAAAATATCAAATTAAACAGCATTGATAACTTAACTTTTTATCAGGGCGATGTCAAAAAAGTATTGGATAAGCTAATAAGCCAGGATAATTTTGAAAAAGCCGACTTAGTAGTAGTAGATCCGCCAAGATCGGGTTTAGATGCTCTGGCTATCAAAAATATTTTAAAATTAAACCCTAAAAAAATTTTATATATATCCTGCAACATAGAAACGCAGAAAAGGGACATAAAAATATTAAAAGAAAATCAATATAAACTAAATATTTTACATCCGATTGACCAGTTTCCCCATACTTTTCATATAGAAAATATTGCAATACTTAAAAGAACTTGATTTTACAAATAGTTTCAGGCAACCTTATAGCATCTAGAAATTTTGATTTAAAGGGATTATTATGAAGAATTTTTTATATATCTTACCATTATTAACAGCAGGCCAGTTATTTGCTGAAGGCGGAGCAGGAGGCCAAAAAGGCGGGTATGTTCAATTTATTGTAATGCTTGCTCTTGCTATTGTGTTTTTCTATTTCATCTTGCTTAGACCTGAGCAAAAAAGAAGAAAAGCTGCTGAAGCTTTAAGAAACTCAATGAGCAAAGGCGATAAAGTTACAGCTATGGGTCTTTTAGGCACTGTGGAGCAGGTATTAGACAATACTGTTATTTTAAAAATGTATGACGGCGCTAAAATTGAAGTATTGAAAGCTGCGATTACTGATGTAAAAAAAGAAGGTGCCGAGCCTACTAAAGCTTAATTTTTTTAAGTATTATTTATGAAAAACCATCTAAGCAGTTAGATGGTTTTTTTATGATCTTTGTATTTCAATTTTATTAAATAATTCTTCTAATAATGTTAATATTCCACTAGATCTTCCATCTCCTTGGATCTGACTTCGTATTTTTTTTAGTTTTCTTTTTAATTCTTCTGTTAATGTATATTTAGAATCTAAAATGTGATTAATTAATATTGGAAATACAGCTAATTGTCCTATTGTTTCTGCATTATAATGTTGTCTAAGTAATTTATCTGTTGGATTCTTTCTTTCCTCTCTTGCTGCTTCTGATCCAAACCAAACAACTTGTTTTCGTATTTGTTCATAAATTTTAAAAAGTTCATTTAATGTTGTTGATCTTTGTAATTCATTTAAACATTTAGTGATCATAGCTGTAGCATTATCTAAAGATCTTTGAGTTTCTTGAGTTGAAGATGTTGCTGATACTTTATATTGAGTTCCATTACTATTATGTGATTTAGGTACTGCGTTTTTTTCTATATGAGCTCTTTTTAATAAATCAATGAGTTCTAAATTTGTGTTTTTAATAACATTTAGTACAGTAAATAAATGTCTTGTCTGTCGATTTAAGTTAATATTTAACATATTTCCTCTTCTCACAGCACGATGTAATGCCGCAACTTCTTTATCAGAAGGCGTCGCTAAGCCAATAGCCGAAGAAGCAGCAGCAGCTGCTTCTTCGGGTTCCGGAGTTGAAACTCTTATTTCAGCAGCTGCAGCTAATGCAGCTCTGGATTCCTGCAGCTCTGAATTAAGCTCTTCTAATCTTTGAGCCCTATTTGTTAATGCAGCTAATAAACTTGTATTTTCAGATTTTGTTCTTTCGAGCTCTGTAGTTAATGTTTCAAGCTGTTTTCTAGTCTCTTTTAAATTCTTTTCGTAAGCCATAATCATTGCTTTTACTTCTTGAGGAAGTTCGACTTCTTTGTATTCTTCTTTTCCTTTACCCTCAAATTCTACTGCAGCCTGTTGCATTTCTAGTCTGGCAGATCTAATTATTTGCAGAATCTGTTGATTTTTTAATTCTAGTGTTTGTAATTGTGTATTCAGTTTTTGAGATTTTTCTAAGGCTTGTCGGCTTTCAACTATTTCTTGTTGAAGTTTTATTTCTCTATCAAATGCAGTAGATATTTGAGATTCTAAAGCTTTTTTCTCTCTTGTAATGTCAGCTGCTCTTGAATCGCCGGCTTTTCTTGCTTGTGATAATTCTTCATTTAAGCTGTCTAAATCAGCTTGGAGTCTTGAAATGTTTTGTCTTGCTGTAGCAAGTTGTGTTTCTAAACTATTTAATCTAGCTATTGCATGTTGCAAAGCTCTTTGAGTTTCAGCCTGCTCTTGAGCTAAAGATTCGTTGGTTCTTACTAAGGCTTGATTTTCTTCTGTTTTTAACCTTAGTTCACTTTCTAATCTTTGAATTTTGTTTTCTTGATCAGCTAATGATCTGCGTAAATTTCTGATTTGTTCTCCGGTTGTACTTCCCTGCACAGGATTTGTACCTTCTGTTAATGCTCTAGTTGTACTAGCTTGTTCTGTTGTTAATGCTACTAGTTCTTGAGTTAATCTTCTAATTTCAGAATCTCTATCAGCCAATAAAGCTTTTAATCTGTTTTCTTCTGAAGAAGAGCTTTTTTGTTCTGCTTTAGCTCTTTCTAATTGTGCGTTTAGATATGTTATTTTAGATTGTAGGTTTTTCAATTCAGCATCTTTTTGAGAAGATATTCTTTCTGCTTTTTCTCTATCAGCTGTAGCTTGAGCGACTGCTGCTGTTAATTCTTTATTTAATGCATTACTTTGCTTGATTTCATCTTGTTCTTTTTTAAGTTGGGATTTAAGGGTGTCTATGAGCTGGGTTAATTCTGTTTGTCTTTTATTAGTTGCAGCTAATGATTCAGCATATTGAGCAGTAGTCTCGGTATTTTTAGCATTAAGATTAGCAGCTTCAGCTTGGGCTTCTTTTTTAGCTGTTGTTAATTGGATAAGTCTTTCTTCTAATTGCGCTATTCTTGCAGTATACTCTGCTTTTAAAGCAGCAATTCTAGCTTCGGCTTCAGCTCTTATAGCTTGCGCTGTTGCTTCGGCTTGATTAGCCTCTGCTCTTGCATCTCGAAGCTGAGCTTCTAGATTTTCTATTTGCGCTTCTAATTCATTATATCTTCTGTTAGCAGCAGCTAGTGATTCAGCATGTTGAGCAGCAGCCTCAGTGTTTTTAGCTCTAAGATCAGCAGCTTCAGCTTGAGCAATTTCTTTAGCTGCTGTTAATTCAGAAAGTCTTTCTTCTAGTTGAGCTATTCTTGCAGCGAGCTCTTCTTCTAAGACAGCAATTCTAGCTTCAGCTTCAGCTCTTACAGCTTGCGCTTCTGCATTTGCTGCGGCAGCTTCAGCTCTTGCAAAATTTGCATCCTGGTCTGCTTTTGCAGCATCAGCATCGGCTTGATTAGCCTCTGCTCTTGCATCTCGAAGCTGAGCTTCTAGATTTTCTATTTGTTTTTCTAATTCTTCATATCTTCTGTTAGCAGTGGCTAGTGATTTAGCATGTTGAGCGGCAGTTTCAGTGTTTTTAGCACTAAGATCAGCAGCTTCAGCTTGGGCTTCTTCTTTAGCTGTTGTTAATTGGATGAGTCTTTCTTCTAGTTGAGCTATTCTTGCTTCCGCCGCATTTGTTTGCTGCCTTAAATTTTCTTCTAATGCTGCAAGTTGTGCCTGTAGTTGTGTTTTTTCTCTTTCAGATGTTATTAAAGCTTTATTTATTTCAGTATGCTGAGCTTTTAAATCGTCTAATTCTTTATTTTTATTTTCTAGGGCTTTTTCTTTTGCAGTGAGTTGTGATGTTTGTCTTTCAATAGTTATTTGTAAATTATTTCTAGCTTGTGTTACTAGAACTAAATTTCTTTGTAAGGAATTTAATTGTGTTTTTAAAGCAGCAAGTTCATCTTTTAATTCTGTTTCTCTTGCAGTATTCTTTACTCGAGTTGCTTCTAATTCTCTTTCTGCTTGTCTAATACGACTAGTTAATAGACTCACTTGATTATTTAGAACTTGAATTGGTGCTTCTTTTTCAGCGAGTTGTGTTTGTAAGCTGGAAATTAGCTCTTTTTGCTCTTGTTTTTCTCTTTGCAGATTTCGAATGTCTTCGTTATTTTGAGCTAGTATGGCATTTAAATCAAAAAGTTCAGCATTTAAAGCATCTTTGCTTACATTAGTTTGCTGCAGGGTTTGTCTTAGTTTATGGAGCTCTTTTATTAAAGAGCCGTTTATTGTTTTAGATTCGGCAAGCCTTGTTTGTAGTTCGTCTTCTGCTCTTGCAAAGCTATTTGATAGTTGTTTTTGTTCTTCCACTTTTTCTTCTAATGCAGTCTGCATTCTTGTCAATTCGTCTGCTAATTCGTCAATGCGTATCTGGTTTGCTTCTTTTTCTCTTTCGATACCTTTTATTCTTGCTTCTGCTTCTCTTTTGTGGGAACGTTCTTGGTATAATGCTCTTTCTAAATCATTTCTTGTTTTTTGAGAGCTTTGTTGTAAGTCGGCAAGTCTTCTTTCAAGGTCTGTTCTTATAGTTAGAGCTTCTCGCAATTCAGCCTGTAAGTTTATAATTATGGCAGATAAATGCTGATTTGCTCGTTCCTGTCTCGCTACTCTAGCTTCATATTGTTCGAAAGTTCTTGTTAATTCTTCAAGTCTCTGATGAAATACAGTTAGTAAATCTTGGTTTCGAGCGTTCGCTTCTAGTCTAGCTCTATAGCTTGCTTCTCTAAATGCTTGGTTTTGAGCTTGAAGCGCATCTCTTAATCCTTGAACTTCTGCAAGAAGATTATTAATTCTTTCATCATCCTGAGGTGCGGGGGCTTGAGCAAGGGCCGCTCTATCTCTTACAGCATCTGCTGCTGGCCATGGTTGAGGATCATGAAATTCATCATCCTGAGCATCATCATCGGCAATATTGGCAGGCTCTCTTCTTTGTATATTTGCCAATTCTGCCATTCTCGCCTCAGCTTCTCTTAAACGCTGCTCTCTTTCGGCTAAATTATGTGCGGCTTCATCTAAACGATCCCTTCTTAGATGGTCTATTTCTCTTCTTAAATCTTCTTCTCTTGCTCTATTTGCATCTTCTCTATCGTTTATATCTCTTCTTAGACCGTCAATTTGAGCTTGGTAATTTTCATTGATTCTTCTAGCTTCTTCTCGGTCCCTTCTCATCTCTTCTAATAAAGCCCTGGTAGCATCAAGCTGAGCCCGTAAAGCATCAGCTGCTTCTTGTCTAACTGCTTGGGCTGGTTGAGGTTGGGCCAAAGCTGGTTGGGCCTGAGGAGGTTGAGTTGTCGTTTGGCTAGATGCAAGAGCTGAATTTGCCCTTCTTAAGGCTTCATTTTCCCTAGCTTGTACGGCTTCTTCTCGTCTTCTTAAATCTTCAGTTTGAGCTCTTAGGGCCAGATCATCTCTAGTTTCAGATGGTGATGAAGCCGGTACAGGCGATAAAAATTGATCTACTAAATTATTGATTCTGTGGACCCTATCTAATAAGGTAGGGTTTAGTTCTAGGGCTTGATAACCTTTGTCTGTAATAACAGTTATTCCTGCTGGATTAATTAATGGGGCTGATTTTAAGATAAGACGATCTGTTTTATCCTTAAATTCTGCCGAACCCTGAAGTTCTTGCATTTCATGAGCTAACTGACGCTGAAGCTCAGCTGTTAAAACGACTCTTTGCGAACCTTTATAAGCATAATAAGTTGTTGATGTACTTGATGTTGCCATAATAATACTTTTCTTTAATTAAAATTGTTGTTTAATTACTAATTATTATAAATAAAATATTAGTTAATATCAATTAATTAATTGCATAAGTAATTAATTATAATAAACCATAGTATTAATATTTTTAAAATATATAAAAATATTTAGAAATTTCTAATATATAGCAAAATTATTGTAAAGTTAAAATTTTACTATATTTTTTCAGCCAATTTCTCTAAGAGGCTGTTGGACCTTTTTATAAAGCTGGCAAAGGCCTCTTTATTAAGTTCTTTTTGAGACAGCATGGCCAGTTCATATACCTGGTTCGAAAGGTCTTTTGCCAAAGAAGGGTCTTTTTCCTTTATTGCACTGATCTTGTTAATCAGCTTGTTGTTTGTGTTTACTACCAGGGTATGTTTTAAGGGAAGGTCTGTGTTTTGAGAGATATTTAAGTAGTCTCTCATTCTTCTTTCTTCTTCTTTTATCATAATAAATGCAGGAAGTGCATCGTTGGATAGGCTTTTTGCTTCTACTTCTATATCTTGAGATATGCTTTTTTTAATGAAAGAGGAAATGATAGAAGATATAGATTTTCCTTCTTTGGTTAAGACGTTTTTTTCTTTAGTCTTATCTATTAGGAGATCTTCTATAGATCCGTCAATTCTTGCAAATTTTACATTTAGTTTTTGTTCTAACAGATTGATGACAGCAGGATCTATGTGAGGGTTGGTAAATAAAACTTCTATGTTTTTTTCTTTGTAGAGGTTTAAGAAGTTATCTTGGTATTTATCTTTTGTTGTATAGAAGATTTTATTATCATTTTTATCTTTGTTTCTTTCTTGGTATTCTTCTATTGTGGTGTAATTACTTTCTAAATTCTCCCAAAGTAAGAACTCTTTTGACCTTTCATAGAATTTATCGTCTTGAAGGATTCCAAGTTTTATAATAACTTCAATGTCTTTAAAAATTGTTAGGAATTTATCTTTTTGTGTTTTGTAGATTTTTGATAGCCTGTCCGATATTTTTTTAGAGATGTGGTTTGCTAATTGTTTTATTGTTCTGTCTACTTGAAGATAGCTTCTTGAAACGTTTAAAGGTAAATCAGGACTATCTAGTGCCCCTCTTAATACTGTTAGGTATTCATTTAAAATGTCTTTTAGATTATCGGATACAAATACTCTATTGCAAAAAAGTTTGATAGCGCTTTTTTGTATATCGAAGTTAGAGGTGATTTTAGGGAAATACAAAATCCCCTTTAAGTTAAATGGATAATCGATATTTAAATGGATCCAGAAAATAGGGTCTTGGTCGTAAGGATATAGTTCATGATAAAAATCTATGTACTCTTTATCTGTTACATCAGATGGGTTTTTAAGCCATAGGGGCTCATTTTTATTAATTTTATTGTCATTTAAGTAAATCGGATAAGATAGGTAAGGGCAGTATTTTGTTAATATTTTTTTTAGGGTTTCTTCTTCTAAAAACTCTTTGCTGTCATCATCGATATGAAGCGTTATTATTGTGCCGGAAGTTTTTTTATCAGATTTTTCTAAAGTGTATTCCGATGTTCCGTCAGATGACCAGAAAACGGCCGTTTCATCTTTTTTATAAGAAAGAGTTGAGATGTCTACCTTTTTAGCAACCATAAAAGCCGAGTAAAAACCAAGTCCAAAATGACCAATGAACTCATCTTTTATTTGGTATTTTTCCATGAAGTCTTTTGCTCCTGAAAAAGCTATTTGAGATATGTATTTTTCTATTTCCTCTTGGGTCATTCCAATACCGTTGTCTTCAATAGAAATAGTTTTTTTGTCTTTGTTAATAGATATCTTGATTGAAAAATCTTTAGTTTTGTTGTCAACGATCTTTAATTTTGAGATAGCATCCGAGCTGTTCGATACTAGCTCTCTTACGAAAATGTCTTTGTCAGAATAAAGCCATTTTTTGATGATTGGTAGAATATTTTCTGAGTGTATTGCTAATTTTTTTTTCATGGTTTTTACAGGGGTTTTGGTTAAAAAGATATATTTTATAAGATTGGAGATTAAAAAAAAATAGCTATAAATTTTTTTAATTTGCATGATTGATTATAGAGTTAGTTGTGCAAAATGTTAACTTTTAATTAATTAAGACAGCTGCTGCGAAATCTTTCAGTAGCTGATAAGATTTGTAACAGATGATTGCAAATTATTTTAACAGTTGTAACAATCAATATAAACATATTGGTTTTTGGGGCGTTTGATGAAAATATATGTATCTCAGTTAAATCCTAAGATTGGTGATCTAAAAAATAATACCAAGAAAATAATAAATGAAATTGAAAAAGCAAAAAAACAAAAAGCTGATATTGTTTTATTTTCCGAGTGTATTATATGTGGCTATCCGCCTGAAGACTTATTATTGTTTGATAAATTTTTAGATGAGCTTGACAGTTCTTTAGAAGATATCGTTCAAGCTTCTAACAATATTTTTGCAGTAATAGGCACTGTTAGAAAAAATCCCGAAAAAAAAGAAAAACCTCTTTGCAACTCAGCTGTTGTTATTCATAACCAAAAGATCTTGGGATATAAAGATAAAACGCTTCTTCCTACTTATGATGTTTTTGATGAAAGAAGATATTTTGAGCCCGGAGAAAAACAAAAAGTTTTTGAATATAAAAATAAAAAGATTGGCATTTTAATTTGCGAAGATGCCTGGCAGCATGCAAACAAAATCATCTACACAAAATATGAACAAGATCCGGTTGAAGATATCAAGAAATTAAGTCCTGATCTGATTTTGAATTTATCGGCCTCTCCCTATCATTACAAAAAACAAGGCCTTAGAATAGACATTAATAAGAAAACAGCTATAACTTTAAACTGTCCTGTGATAATGGCCAATCAAGTGGGAGGTAATGATCAGTTGGTCTTTGACGGACATAGCATGTACTTGAATGAAAAAGGTGAGATACTTCATTTGGCCAAGGGATTTCAAGAAGACAGCTTTTTAGTAGATTTAGATAAAAGAACGATTCCTTTTATCTATAAAGAAGATGCTGTTAAAGATTTATATGATGCCTTGGTTTTAGGTATTAAAGATTATTTTTCGAAATTAAATTTAAAAAAAGCGTGCATCGGGCTTTCCGGCGGGATAGATTCTGCTTTAAGTTTATGTATTGCAAGAGATGCATTAGGAAAAGAAAATGTATTTCCCATTAATATGCCGTCGAGGTTTTCCTCTGTTGAATCCATGGAAGATTCTCACAACCTTTGTAATAATCTACATATAAAATTAAAAGATGTTCCAATAGATCATTTATTTCAGGAATACTTAAATTTACTCAGTCCTTTTTTCTTAGATAAAAAATTTGATACTACAGAAGAAAATATCCAGGCCAGGATCAGAGGTATGATACTGATGGCTATTTCCAATAAGTTAAATTATGTTGTTTTGAGCACCGGTAATAAAAGTGAAATGGCCATGGGCTATGTTACTTTATATGGGGATATGTGCGGAGGATTGAGCGTTTTAATAGATGTTTCTAAAACTTTAGTTTATAAACTTTGTGGATATGTAAATAAAGATAAAGAAATTATTCCTGCGTCTATTATTAAAAAAGAGCCTTCTGCAGAGTTAAAGGCAAATCAAAAAGATACAGATGATTTACCCAAATATTCCATTGTCGATAAGGTTTTAAATGGATATATTGAAGAGCATTTGTCTATTGATGAAATATCTCAAAAATATTTATTAAATAAAAAGCTTGTAAAAGATTTGGTAAAAAGAATCCATGCAGCCGAATACAAAAGAAGGCAGGGGCCTCCCGGTATCAGGGTTTCCAAAAAGTCTTTCACAAAAGGAAGGTTCTTTCCCATTGTTCATGGCTGGTCTAATTAACTAAAAATTATATATTTTTTTTTAAATTACTTTTTATTATCGTAATAATAATAGAATTAAAAATGGAGTTAATAAAGTGAGCGATAGAAATTTAAAAAAGGAAATTGGTTTATTTACACTGGTATCAGTAGGTGTCGGCAGTATTTTAGGATCTGGTATCTTTGCTATGCCCGCTGCTATGGGAGCTGTAGCTGGACCATCTTTGATTTTAGCTATTATCTTAGCTGGTATAATAACGATTTTTTTAGGCGTAGCTTATGCTGAGCTGGGCTCTGCCTTTCCTTTGGAAGGGGGGCCGTATTCATTGCCGCGTTTGGCTATGGGCGATCTTGGTGGTTTTCTAATGGGATGGGGATATTTTTTATATCTCTTTATTGGGACTGCTGCAATTATTGACATATTTGTTATATATCTGGGTTTTTATGTTCCCGGTTTAGCTGTAAACGGTGCTTTAACTCCATTAGGAATGATAGTGGCCGTATCTTTTTTATGGATATTTACCTTGATAAATATTTTCGGAGCTAAATGGGGGGGATTATATAGTGCTATCACAACAATTGGAAAGCTGATCCCTCTAGCTATTTTTGGGATTGTCGGATTAGCTTACATAAAAGGAGATAATTTTTTACCTTTTATGCCGTTCGGTTTTACCGGAGTTACTTTAGCAATTACTTTGTTTTTTTGGTCTTTTACAGGTTTCGAAACAATTGTAGTGCCATCAGAAGAGGTAAAGAATCCGGCCAAGACTATTCCTTGGGCAATGATATTGACTATTTTGATATCAATAGCAGTTTATACGATCATTGCATTTATTTTTGTTGGGATGATTGATTGGAAGGCATTAAATATTAGCAATTGGCAGGATATGAAACAGCTTTCTTCTCCTTTGGCCGATGTTTCTTTGGCTAAAGGTCTGCCTATTATAGCAGCTATTTCTACAATAGGTGCTATTATTGCAACAGGAGGCTCAGGCGGTAGCTGGGTTTTGATCCAAGGAAGAATGCCTTATGCAATGGCAAAAGATAATTTGTTTTGGAGACCACTTGCCAAGGTCAATGCAAAATATGGAACGCCGGCCGCTTCTTTAGCTTTCACATCTTTTTTAACTTCTTTAATTATTTTTGCAATACCTGATTTTCCTTCTATTGCCTTAATTGCATCTGTTACAGCTGTTGTGCCATATGCAGCTGCTGTTTTGGCTGTGCCGATCTTAAGAAAAAATAAACCTGAGGCTACAAGATATTTCAAACTGCCGTGGCATAAATTTTTAACTGTTATCGGATTTATATTATCGACTTATCTTATTTACTGGGCTTCCTGGCCGTGGACTATTGTTGGAGGTTTATTAATGTTTACAGGTTTTCCTGCATATACCCTGATTAAAAAGAAAAAATGGGAAATGAAACGCAACTTGTGGGTTATTATTTACTTATTGGGAATTATGTTGGTTTCATTTTTGGGCTCTCCCAAATTTGTGTTTAATAATTTTACACCATATAAACCGCTGGGTTATTTAATGATGCCTTATGATTTAATTGTATTAGCAATTTTTTCAATTATCATTTATATCTGGGCTTATAAAGTAAATATAAAAATAAAAGGAGAATAATTATGGACGGCAAGATAAAAGCTGAATGGGATCCAATCAAAAAGATTGTTATTCATAGGCCCGGAATGGAAATGTTTTTTGGTCTGTTAGAACCGTATAGTTCTTTATATGAAAGAGCGTTTTCCAGGTCCGGCGCGAGAAGAGAACATGAAATGCTGGAAAATGTTTTGAAAAAGGAATTTGGTATAGAAGTTATAAGATTAAAACAGGCTATTATCCAAGCAGCAGACAAAAGACCGGCTATTAAAAAAGCTTTGGTTGATCTGGCCAGGTCCACTATGGAATATACCGGTGATGATAAAAGTGTGGCAAGAGCAAAAGAAGAGTTTGAGCATAATATCAAATATTTGGATACAGCTCATTTTTTTAATATCTGTTTGATCAATCCGCTTTTTGATTTTCACACGGAAAAAGGATCTAGAAATGTTCATTTGAACATTACCAAGAGACAACCTTTAGCTAATCTGTATTTCATGAGGGACCAGCAGTTTGTAACAGACAGTGGTATTGTTTTATGCAGACTTTCCAAACCCGCCAGAAGAAATGAGTCAAGGCTCACTAAGTTTTTCTGGGAAGATGTCATGGACCTTAGTTTACTTCATGAAATTAAAGATCCAGGCACCATAGAAGGCGGTGAATTTATCCCAATGGGTAATTTTGCCTTAGTTGGAATGGGAGACAGAACAAACAGGGAAGCTATAGATCAAATTCTAGGATTAGAGCTGGAAATTGAAGAGCTGGGAGTTGTTCATCAGCCTATGCACCCGTTAGTTTCATCAGACAAACCTGATCCTATGATAAATATGCATTTGGATACATATTTCAATGTAGCTTCTAAAAATGTTGTTGTGGGATGTGAGGCCTTAATTAAAAATGCCAAAGTTGAAATCTTTAAAAATGAGGGCATGGGCAAATTTGTCAAAGAGAAAAAGGAAACTACATTATATGAATATGTAAAGTCTAAAGGCTTTGAAGTTATTAATATCACAACTTTAGAGCAAATGTCTTATGCTTCTAATTTCTTATGTATTAAAGATGGAAATATTGTAGCGGTCGAAGTGGAGAGAAATGTTAAAAAAGTTTTAGCTAACTTAAAAAGAATTACAAGAGATGATCCTCAAAGATACAAAAAGCTTTTGGAACAGGCTGAAAAAGACTTCGAATTCCTTAAGAATGAGGGACAATTTTTCCCTCATAAAAAAGAAGTGTACAAATTGGGAATAGATGCTTATCCAATTAATATTCCAAACTTAACAGGCGGATACGGTGCAGCCCACTGCATGACATGTTCGCTTTCGAGAGGTTAATATATGAAAGAAAAAGTACTGATTGCTCTTGGAGGCAATGCTCTTTTAAGAGCAGGGGAAAAAGGCACTTTAGATGAGCAGTTAAAACATGTTAAAGAAACAGCTTCTCATTTCTTGAGTATTATCAAAGAAGGGTACTTGATTGCAGTGACTCACGGCAACGGCCCGCAGGTCGGAAATATTTTACTTCAAAATGAGATGTGTAAAGAAAAAATTCCCTCTATGCCTTTGGATATTTGTGGAGCGGAAAGTCAAGGATTTATAGGATATATGTTGCAGAGGCTTACCTTTAATGAAATACAAAAACAGACAGATGATATTAAGGTTGCTACTGTATTGACCCAGGTTAGGGTAGATAAAGAAGATCCTGCTTTTAAAAATCCTGCTAAGCCTGTTGGTCCTTATTACACAAAAGAAGTAGCAGAAGAGCTTAAGCAGAAAAATAACTGGACCATTGTAGAGCAGGTCGGCAAAGGCTATAGAAGATGTGTCCCGTCTCCGGAGCCGCAAGAAATTATGGAAGCTTTTTCAATTAAAAAACTGTTCGATGAAAAAGTAATAGTAGTAGCTTGCGGAGGTGGTGGTATTCCTGTTGTTCAAAATGAAGATAAGACTTTAACAGGTGTCGAAGCAGTTATTGATAAAGATAAAACAGCCTCTGTTTTAGCAAAGACCATCAACGCTGATATTATGATGGTCTTGACAGATGTTGAAAAAGCTTTTATCAATTTCCATAAGCCGGATGAAAAAGCGCTTGGGCAAATAACGGTTCAAGAAGCTAGAAAGTACCTAGAAGAAGGTCAGTTCGGCGCCGGGTCCATGGGGCCTAAAGTAGAAGCTGCCTGCCGGTTTGTTGAAGCTGGCGGCAATAGATCTATTATTACTTCTTTAGAAAAGGCATTAGATGCCTTGTCCGGTAAAACAGGTACAATAATTACTAAATAAAAAACGGGGACTTAGTCCCCGTTTATGAGATAAATATTATTAAGCGCCGATGGTTGCTACCATTACAGCTTTAATAGTATGAAGTCTATTTTCTGCCTCGTCAAAAACAATAGAATGTCTGCTTCTAAAGACTTCATCAGTTACTTCCATTTCTTTAAGGCCAAACTTTTTATGAATATCTTTTGCAACTTCAGTATTTAAATCATGAAATGCAGGAAGACAGTGCATGAACTTAACATATGGATTTTTTGCTTTGTGGAGCATTTTCAGATTTACTTGATAAGGTTTTAAAAGTTTTATCCTTTCTGCATATTTCGATTCTTCTCCCATGGAAACCCAAACGTCTGTATATATAACATCTGCTCCTTTTACAGCTTTATCTATGTTTGACTGAAGTTCTATTTTACCACCTGTTTTATCAGCCAGTTTTCTCATTTCTTTTACCAAACCGGGTTTGGGCCATAAAGATTTTGGAGCTAAAGCTACAAAATGCATTCCCATTTTTGCACACCCTATCATCCATGAGTTGCCCATATTATTTCTTGCATCTCCAACAAACACTACTTTGGTGTCATGGAGCATTTTTACGGAGTGCTCTTTAATAGTTAAAAGATCAGCTAATATTTGGGTAGGGTGGTATTCATCTGTAAGACCGTTCCAAACAGGAACACCTGAGTGTTTTGCTAATTCATCTACTATTTTTTGTTTGAACCCTCTATATTCAATACCGTCATAATATCTGCCCAACACTTCAGCGGTATCTTCAATAGATTCTTTTTTTCCCATTTGACTGTTTGTTAAAAAAGTAACATATGCCCCTTCTTGTGAAGCTGCCATTTCAAAAGCGCATCTTGTTCTTGTAGATGATTTATCGAAGATTAAAACAACATTTTTATCTTTTAACAGATCACCTTTTATTCCAGCTCTGGATTTGCTTTTTAAGTCTCTTGATAGGTCCAAAAGAAAAGTTATTTCTTTTGGTGAAAAATCTTTTAAAGTTAAAAAACTTCTGCCTCTTAAATTAACCGGCATTTTTGTCTCCTTGATTTAAAATTTAATCTTTTTTTGTTTTTCTTTTTTCCATTTTGCATGCCATTTGTCATGATATAAATAATGAAAACATAGCGGAAGAACAGCAAGTATTAGTACTCCTCCAATTAAAAACAGCTCATAGAAAAAAATGTTAGATGTTCCGATCTGTTGAGATGGAAAAAATCCGACAATTATTAAAAATATTACACATAATGTTCCAATTCCGCCAATTGCCCAAAGACCAAAATTGCCAAAAGGAACTTTAAAGGGACGTTTTTGCTTTGGATATTTATATCTAAGGTAAATAAAAGCTGTGAACATTAATAAGTACATTAATAAATATAAAATAGCTGTAAGGTCATATAAAATAAAGTAGGCTTGGTTTATTGTCGGTTCAAATAATATAACCGATCCTAGTATTGTTGTTATTATAGCTTGAAGAAGCAGTATTGCAACGGGCATGTCTTGTTTGTTCACCTTTCTAAAAAAACTAGGAAGCTCACCTTCTTGAGCTGTTGCCAAAAGACCTCTTGCCGGCCCTAGTGTCCAGGTATTTAACATACCAAGAGCTCCCAGACTCATCATTCCTGCTAAAATAGGTATTCCCCATGATAGATTAAATTCTGTTAAGAAACGGGCAAAACCTTGAATGGCTCCTGATCCTAAACTTATTTTGTCTTGAGGTATTATGGATGCTATGCTCAAAGCCCCCAGTGAGAAAATTGAGAAGATAAGTATTGTAGCAAACAGTATCGCCTTGGGATAAGATTTTTGAGGGTTTGTTACGTCTTTAGCGTGTACGGCCGGCATTTCCATTCCGGATGTTGTTATAACCAAACTGGCGAGTAGCGCTAATTGCGACATTGATTTAAGATTTGGAAAAAAAGCATCTGCGCTGAATGTTATTTGATTGGGATTGCCTTTTGCCCACCAGGTAATACCTAATGCCACTATTATAAGTCCGGGCAATATTGTCCCTAGTGTAATACAGAATGTGCTTATTCTTCCTGATGTTTTAATGCCCAAGAAGTTTAAAAAGGTAATTGTCCAGAAAACAATCACAAATACCGTAAAGATATATATTTTATCGTTTGCCAAATCTGGAGAAAATATAAAGCCAAAAGTAGCCGCTATAAAAGTTAGCATAGTTGGGAACCATGCTAAATTTTGTACCCATTGAAGCCATATTGCTAAAAATCCCCAACTTCCGCCAAAAGCTTTTTTAGTCCATAAATAAACCCCACCATGCTGCGGCCAGGATGTTGCCAGTTCCGCAGATATTAATGCCAGAGGTATAAAAAAGAACAAAGCGGAGAATAAAAAATAAAATAGTGATGAAAAACCGTATAATGCAGTCAGCGGTATGTTTGCTATATTACCTGTTGCTGCAAAACAGATCATTGTAAGTGTAAACACTGATAGTGCTTTTTTCTTTGTCATAATTTTTTCCTTATTTATATAAATAACTTTTTAACATATGGGCTTGTAAAGGCTTTTAATAAAGCTCCATACTTCACTTTAAACTTCACTTTGTCGCCAACTTTATAATTTTTATCTTTTACATGTACAATTAAATGGTCGCTGCTGATCCCCAAGATTTCAATATTCGGATCTATTGGGATAAGATCATCATCATTAGTGTCTTGTTTGCCGATTGCAATTAAGCCGCGGAGAATATTTCCCTGATCTTTAAAAACAGGTTTTTTACCAAAGGCATCTACTCCGATTTTTCCTTTAGGTATGCTGCCTTTTATTTTTAGTTCGATAATTTCTGCTTCTAAAATAAAGGCATCATCATATGTTTTTTCTATGTGTTTCCCATAGGCAGTTTCTCTTCCCAGCATTATGGATTCACCTAAGCGCAAATCAGTAATTCTTTCATTTTTTAAACCATCAAGTAATAAATGAATTGTAGATGAATTTCCGCCACTGAGCATTTTTATAGAAATATTTTTTTCTTTTTCTGTTTTTTTAACTATATTTTCGAAAGTAGTTATTTTTTCTTGGTCTGGAATTACTGCTCCATAACAAGTCAAGTTCATTCCAAATCCTAAGAGTTCAATGTTGTTTAGTTTTAAAATTTTATCGATGTAAGTGTTTATCTCGTCTTCTTTTACCCCTTCTCTTAAATCTCCCATTTCTATCATTAGGATAATTTGATGAGTTTTATTAGCAAGTTTGGCCTGTTTAGAAAGTGCTTCAATAACTGTTATTTCGGAGTTTAGGGATATGTCCGAATATTCAATAACATCTTTAATTTCACTAAGCATTGGGCTGCGTATCAACATCAAAGGCCCTTCGAGCTTAGCGTCTTTGAAATGTTTTAAGTTTTCTATTCTGGAATCACCTAATATATTAGCTCCGCCCTCAATAATTGCCTTAGCAATTTTAGGGTTTCCGCATGTTGATTTTGTAATTGCGTTAACTGCAATATTATATTTTTTTGCTAAAGATGTTATTACAGCTGCATTATGTTTTATTTTTTTTAAATTAGTAATTATTCTTGGGAATTTGTCCATAATTAAATACATGCCTCTTCTATTTTTAGTTTGTAATTTAAAAATAAAAATATGTCAAGAATATAAAAGAGGTGAAATTGTTCTAAATTTTCTCCCAAGAATAACAAAGAATATCTTTAATAGATTTTTTGTTTTGTTGCAGCATAAAAAGACGATCAAATCCTACTGCTATTCCATAGCAGTTTCCAATGCCTTGTGTTAAAGCGGATAAAAATTTTTCGTCTAAAAGAAATTTTTCTTTTCGTTTTTTGTTAATTTCTAAAAAACGTTTTTTTTGTTCTTTAGCGCAGTTGAGCTCATGAAAGCCATTTGCAAGCTCAATTTTGTTGAAATAAATTTCAAAACGCTCTGCTACTTCACAGTTATCTTTGATATGTGTTTTAGCCAATGCTGCTTGGCTTTTTGGATAATCATAGATTATATAAATTAGATTTTTTTTCATTTTAGGTTCGATGATATGTGTCATTATTAAGTTTAAAAAATCATCTGCATTATCAATATTGTCGGCTATTGAAACATCAAAATTTTTTAATATTTTTTTATAATCGCTTATTTTAGCTTTAGTATAATTGAGATTTGTAAACTCAAGTATTAAATTTTTATATGACATTTTTTTTATAGGAGCTTTACCTATAAATAAATTGATCAAATCTAATGTTTCATTAATAAAAAAATCAAAATCAACGTTTTTTCTATACCATTCGATCATGGTAAATTCAGGATTGTGTATTTTTCCCAATTCATCTTTTCTAAAAACATGGCCCAGAAAAAATATTTTATCCAAATTTAAAGCCAAGAGCCTTTTCATAATGTATTCGGGAGAAGTGTGTAAAAATCCTAAATCATTTTGATTTACATGTGTTCTCATCGGATCAATATATTCATCTATTGAAGCCCTTTTTGTAATATGGGGAGGATCTATTTCAATAAAGTCTTTTTGAATAAAAAATGAGCGTACTTTATTTAACATTAAAGAACGCTCTTTTAAAATTTTAACTTTAGATTCTTGAGACATATTCAGATGTTCTTGTATCTACTTTTACTTTTTCGTTTTCGTTAATGAAAATAGGAATTTGAATTTTAGCTCCTGTTTCTAAAGTAGCAGGTTTTAGTACCCTTCCTGATGCTGTATCTCCTCTAACCCCCGGAGCTGTTTCTGTAATTTCAAGCTCCATAAAGGTAGGGGGAATTAGATCAATTGCATTGCCTTTATAAAAAATTAGATCGTAAACAACATCGTCTTTTAACCATTTTTGATTTTCTTTGATGACTGTAAATGGAATAGTCGTTTGTTCAAAGGTCTTGTCATCCATGAAAACTGCAGCATCCTGCTCCAGATATAAGAGCCTCCTCTTGGTCTCTTCAATATCTGCCAGGAATAATTTTTCTCCTGATTTATATGTTTTTTCAACAACTCTTGATGTTAAAAAGTTTTTTAACTTTATTCTGTTAAAGGCCTGTCCTTTTCCTGGTTTTACAAATTCATTAGATACTACAAGATATGGCTCGTTATCTAGTTCTATCTTCATTCCTGGCTTTACTTCATTAATTGTTGCTTGCGACATATTTTTTTCCTTTTTATTTTAATATTTTATCGAAATTTTCATATTTTTCAAACTTTACTTTTTTTTAAATCTCACTTAATCTTTATTTTTGAAATAAGAGGTGAATATGAACGAAATGGAAAAGCAGGTAGCTTTAGAGACTTTGGAGCGATATAGCGGTAGTAAAATCGAAGATTTTCAAGAAAATCTTATTATTACAAATTTTCCCAGGTACGTTCAGTATTTTACCGATTCCAGAGATGTCAAGATCTTTGAGGGGGCTTCTTTTAAAGTAGCTCATTCAAAAAAAGAAAATGTTTCTATTTTGGACTTTAAAATCGGGTCTCCTGCTGCTGCTTTAGTAGTAGATATATGTTCTTTCCTTCCTGTAAAGGCTGCTGTTTTACTGGGAATGTGTGGAGGGCTTAGAAGAAGATATAATGTAGGGGAATATTTAGTGCCGGTAGCCTCGATTAGAGGAGAGGGCACCTCCGATTATTATTTTCCTCAGGAAGTGCCTGCCCTTGCCAATTTTCTAATGCAAAAAGCTGTATCTGAAGTGTTGGAAGATGAAAATGCTGTTTATCATATTGGTATTACTTATACGACCAATATGAGGTTTTGGGAGTTTAATGAGGATTTCAAGAGTACTTTAAAATCTTCTAAAGCACAGGGCATTGAAATGGAGTGTGCAACTTTATTTGCCGCAAGTTACAAAAGAAAATTTACGCTAGGTGCTTTGTTGTTGATATCAGATCTGCCTTTGAATGAAAACGGTATTAAGACAAAAAAATTAGCAGAAGCTGTTTATGATAATTATACGGCGGATCATGTTGAAAAAGGTATCAAGGTTTTGATAAAGGCTAGGGCCATGCAGAAAAAGTCCATCAAGGGTGCATATCACAGAAATAAATAAATTTTCATTCGATTAAAAAAATAATTTACGTTTTTGTTTTTTATAATGGGTTTTTTGGCGGTTTTTTCAATTATTGTTAAATTAAAATTAGTAATTTTGTTACAATGTAGCCCTCATAAAAAATACATTTTACTTCGATAGAAAAAAGATGGGCGGTGTTTTAATAAAAGCTGTAAGAGTTGTACAAGATTTATCGGTTCAAACTATTTTGCGAGATAAAAGTTTTCGCAGACGGTCCTTTGAAGAAGCGCAAATTAAAGAGTATAATTTAAATTTGTTGGAAGATAAAGAGGTTGTTTATACGTTGATAAGAGAAATGGTTTATGAAAAATTTGGCCGTTATTATGTTGCAGTTCAAAATAGACAGGGAATTTCAAAAATATTAATTGTTAGTCTAATGGCAATGTCAGCTGCCTCGCAAACAGTCGGTGATATTGCCGAAAGAGCTTTATTTGCGAAAGAAGAATTAGAGGCTCAAACATTGGCCGAAAGATTATTAACAGCCCAAACTTATTATGGTAAAGGAGATTAAAATATGCCTGGAGTATTAAAAGTGTTGAGCTTTTTACCAGTAACAGCTTATTCATCTAGGGCATATGCTGTATTCAGGCTATTCAAAATGAAGAGCCGTTAGGCTTGTATGCCGATGATTATAGGGTTTGCTTGATAACATTAAGTTTTTTTTGGAGAAATAGTCAGCAGTATACTGCATATAAAAAATATTGCTTTTAATAGGCAGATAGTGGCGAATTTTATAGATTTTTGTAGAACAATTTTTGTTGTAGATGAATTTTTTGGAGGATATTTGGTCTTGAGAATATAAGATCAATAAAAATTATTCTGTAAAAGAGAAAAAACTTCTTTTTCAAACTCTTTTGGAGTTTTTATTTTAGGCATGTTAAGAGTTTTACTTGTTTTCTTTTTACCAAACTGT
Source organism: Chlamydiales bacterium (assembly GCA_028278035.1). Lineage (GTDB taxonomy): Bacteria > Chlamydiota > Chlamydiia > Chlamydiales > SM23-39 > JANQFC01. The sequence continues at coordinate 162,342 of JANQFC010000065.1, read as the reverse complement.
TTTTCAGCAAATAATGTAAACTGTTTAAATCTTAAATGTGTAAAATTATTCTGATTGGCAAATATTTTTATTTTTGTAAGAGCTAGCAACCACAGAACTTCTTGCGGCGCTTTGCCGAACCTGTCTTCCATTTCTTTTAAAATTTCTTCAGCCATTTGGTTGGACGAAGCTTCTCCTAATCTGAAATACAACTCCATACGAAGGTTTGCCTCATTTATATAAGAATCTGGGATAGACGCTGTTTGAGGAAACTCGATTTTGGTTTCTATAAAAGAAGCGGGTTTTTTAGTTTTAAAGGACTCTATTGTTTTTTTAAGAAGTTTGCAATACAAATGAAATCCAATGGATTGGATTTGTCCTGACTGCTTAACTCCTAAGATATCTCCGGCTCCTCTTATTTCTAAATCCCTCATTGCTATTTTCATGCCACCGCCATATCCGCTAGATTCTAATAAAGCGTTAAGCCTTTTTTGAGATATTTCGGGAAGCAGTCTGTTTTTGGGTGTAATTAAATATGCAAAAGAAGATCTGTTCCATCTGCCCACTCTGCCTCTTAACTGATATAGGTCAGCCAAGCCGAAGGTATCAGCCCTATCTATTAAAATGGTATTTGCATTTGGTATGTCAATGCCGTTTTCAACAATCGTTGTTGAAAACAAGATGTCTATTTTTCCTTGTTTGAATTGATGAAAGATCTCATCTGTTGTGTCTGCCGGCATTTGTCCATGTACTATTTCTATTTTTGCATCAGGCAATAATTTTTGGATGTGCTCTGATCTTTTATAGATAGATTCAACTCTGTTGTGAATAAAAAATACCTGTCCCTCTCTTGCTAGCTCTCTTTGAATTGCATTTTTTATGATCTCATCATCATTTTCAGTAATAATGGTTTTAATAGGAACCCTGTCTTGAGGTGGTGTATTGATTACCGATATTTCCTTTACCTTGATTAAGGACATGTATAAGGTTCTGGGAATAGGGGTAGCTGACAGCGTTAAGCAGGCTGCTGTTTTTTTGAACTTTTTTAAATGCTCTTTTGCCCGGACGCCGAACCTTTGCTCCTCATCTATAATTATTAATCCCAGGTCCTTAAAAGAAATGTCTTTTGATAAAAGGCGGTGTGTTCCGATTATTATATCAACATTTCCCTCTTTTAGTTTTTTTATAGTTGCTTTATTTTGTTTGGTTGTTTTAAACCTTGACACAACATCGATATTTATTGGGTAAGAGGCCATTCTTTCTTTAAATGTCTCATAGTGCTGCATTGCAAGTACTGTTGTAGGAACCAATACAGCCACTTGCTTTTTTCCGTCATAAGCGGCCTTAAAGGCTGTCCGCATTGCTACTTCCGTTTTACCATAACCGACATCTCCGCAAATTAGCCTGTCCATGGCATTTTCAGAAATCATGTCTTTTTTTATTTCTTTGATTGCATTTATCTGGTCATAGGTCTCTTCATAGGGAAAGTCCATTTCAAAAAGCTTGGTTTCATCCGAGTCTTCAGGATATTTAAATCCTCCCTGCACCTCTCTTTCTGCGTGCATTTTTAATAGATCTGATGCATAGCCAATAATTTGTTTTTGCGCGGAGAGTTTTACTTTTTGCCATTTGTTGGAGCCTATGGTATTTAAAGAAGGAGATTCTTCGGAAGCTCCGATATATCTTGATACCAAATGGGATTGATTGACAGGAACGTATAATTTACTGCTTTCTGCGTATTCAATTATTAGAAATTCGGAGATTTCTCCTAAATGATTTTTATGTTTTTCACATCCCAGATATTTTCCAATGCCGCTATGAAAATGTACTACCAGGTCTCCCGGTTCTAAATGATGGAATTCAGCTGCTGGTGTATGATAGGTTGATCTAATTTTTTGTCTTCTTAATTTTTTTCTCTTGGTTATTTCTGAAAAAGGGATTACTACAGTATTTAAATCTGATATTGCAAAACCGTTAGATAAATAACCTTTTTCAAAAATAATTATTGGATCTAAGGCAATATGTTTTTGAAAAAGAATTTCTTTTAAGTGTTTTTCTTCCGATTCATTCGAAAGCAAGAATATAATTTTTGATCTTTTTTCTATAAAATAAGGGATTAAATCTAATATTTCAGTTTCTTCTTTTATTTTTAGAAAGTCTAGGTAACTTTCAAATGAATGGAACCACAGCTGGGCCGTTATACTTTGATTGAAAATCTCAAAATTGATTTTTTGATGATTTTTTTCCATTTCGTAAGTTTGGATAGAGCTTAATGAAGAAATCGGTTTTTCAGAGAAATAGATCTTTGTAGAATGATTTATTTTTTCGAAAAAATCATCTAAAGCATAAAAATATTTAGAATGGATATTTAATTTCTTGATTGATACGTAATTGTCTTCAACATGCAGGATATCATCGAAAATAATAATGGTGTCTTTTTTTAGGTAATCTAAAATACTGGAAAGTTCCTCATTTTTTAAAAGCTCTTTTTCACAGGCAGGAGGAATAAATAGTGAGGATACTTTTTTTATTGATTTTTGTGAGACAAAATCAAATGTTCTTATGTTTTCTATAGTATCTGAGAAAAACTCTATTCTATATGGAATATCTGAAGAAGATGGAAATACATCAATGATGCCGCCTCTGATTGCAAATTCGTTTTTATTAGATACTAAAGACGCTCTTTTATAACCTAAAGTAGATAGTATCTCTATAAAGAAATCAAAATCAACCGTATCGTTTATTTTGAAATTATAAAAATAGCTCTTGGCTTTTTTTATGGATAAAAGCTTTTGCAAGGCCGACTGCAGAGGACATAATAGTATATGGGATTTTGTTGTTTCGTAAGCTAAGGTATTTAAAGTGGAAAATCTTTTACCGATTATATCAGCCGATGGCAATAGATCATCTTGAGGAAGGGTGTCCCAAGACGGTAGCTCTAAGATATTATTGCTTTGGTAAGATAAATTATCAAATAAAATGTCCTGTTTTACCCCTCCTGTAATTAGAAGGATGTCTTTGTTGGTTTTTTTATGGGCAAGAGATATTATTAACGCTTTTTCAGCGTCATTTAAGTTGTCTAGTGCAAAAGATTTGTATTTATCAATATCTTTTATGAAAGAAGATAAAGATAGGCTGTTTTCAATATCTATCACTTTTCAAGTATTTGTTTAATTTTTTCAAAGGCTTCTTTTATTTTGGAAGAGTCTTTTCCTCCGGCTTGTGCCGAGTCTTTTCTTCCGCCGCCGCCGCCTTTTATTATAGGCGCTATTTCTTTAATTAATTCGTTTGCGTAGATTCCTTTATCTAAAATATCTTGAGGAACTTTTATGTAAAACTGACAGCGGGAATTAATTTTACTGGCAAGTATTACAATTGTTGATTTTGATTTTTTTATTAATTCGTCTGAAAAACTGTTTAGATCTTTTGGGTCCAGATCTATTTCCTGCAAAATTACATCGTAAGATCCTATTTTTTCTTTTTTAGAAGAAATAGAAGATATCAGATCTTTTATGCTTTTTTGTTTTATTTCTTTAAAAGTTTTCTCTAATGCTTTTTTTTCTTCCAAAAGAATGTTTACTCTTTCTTCCAGTTTTACCGGGGTTACTTTTAAGCAAGAGGATATGTTGTTTAACAGATCTTCTGTATCATATACAAAATCTTCGGCATAAGAGCCGGTTACTGCTTCTATTCTTCTAATACCTGCTGCTATTGAGCTTTCTTTGGATATTCTGAAGTATCCGATATCTCCCGTATAAGAAGAATGGGCGCCGCCGCAAAGCTCTTTTGAAAAGCCTAAGTCAATAACCCTTACGATATCAGAATATTTTTCTCCGAAAAATTGTTTTATTTTAGCATCTTTTTGGGCTTCTTCATAAGGTATCTCATAATCTTTAATTTGCACGTTTTCTCTGATTTTTTCATTCACCAGCCTTTCGGTTTTGCGAAGTTCTTTTGTTGTCATTGCTTTGTGATGGTCAAAATCAAATCTAAGTCTTGTATTTTCTACCAGGGAGCCTGTTTGTTTAACATGCGGACCTAATACTTCACATAATGCCCAGTGCAGTATGTGTGTAGCTGAGTGGTTCGCCTCTATGTTTTTTCTTCTTTCAATATCTATTTGAGCTGTTATTTTGTCTTGTTTGTGAAGGATGCCTTTTTTTAGTTTTCCAATATGGATAACAACGCCGGGATAAGGAGATTGTGTATCTTTTACTTCAAATAGGGACTCATTTTTTGTAATTGTTCCGCCATCTCCTATTTGCCCTCCCATTTCAGCGTAAAAAGGAGTATGGTCTAATATTAATATTCCAAGCTCGTTTTCTTTTAATGTGTCGGTAAACTTCTCTCCTTGAATTATCGCTATTATATTAGCGTTTTTTTTGTAGGTTTTATATCCTGCGAATTTGGAAGGTTTATGCGTTTTTGTAAAATCTGCAAAAAAGTTTTCGTCAAATTTTTGGGAGATTATATCTTGCGCTTTTCTTGATCTTTCCTTGGCTTCTTTTTCTAATTTGTCAAATTCTTTTAAATCCACATCCAAATGCTCGTCTTTTGCTAAAAGCAATACTTCTTCTACAGGAAATCCGTAAGTGTCTTTTAGTTTGAATGCTTCTTTTCCTGAGATTTTTTTATTTTCTTTTTTAGCGCTTGATATCACCTGCTGCATGATATTTCCGCCGCGCTTTAAATTTTTTATAAAAGCTTCTTCTTCTATAGTTAAAATTTCAGCGGTCCTTTTTTCAGAAGTTTTAAGCTCAGGAAAATCATCGCCCATAATCGAGATCAGCCCGGGCAGAAGCTTTGCTAAAAAAGGCTTTTCCATACCGAGGGTTTTACCGTTCCTTGCAGCTCTTCTTAGTATTTTTCTTAAGACATAACCTCTATCAACATTACTTGGTATGATACCATCTGCTATAGCAAAGGCCAAGCATCTGATATGATCAGCAATGATATGAAAAGAAGGCGCCAAGTCTTTATTTTTTTCGTCATATTTAACTTTTGAGATTTTTTCTATTTCCTTTATTAAAAACTGAAAAATATCTGTTGCATAAACAGAGTCAACATTCATTTTTAGAGATACTATTCTTTCCAGTCCTGTCCCTGTATCTACACAAGGCTTGGGAAGAGGCGTCAATACTCCTTTTTCACTCCTATTGTACTGCATGAATACTAAATTCCAAAATTCTAGGTATCTTTCTCCCGTGATATCCTGAAGGGGGGAGGTCGCGTCGGAATAAGATTTTCCTCTGTCGTATAAAAGCTCGGAACATGGACCGCATGGGCCTGTATCGCCCATAGCCCAAAAATTTTCTTCTTCTCCAAACCTTATAATTTTTTTACTCGGAAAATATTCTTCCCACAGGGCAAAGGCCTCATCGTCGTCTTTAAAGACGGTAGGCCAGATTCTGTCAGGGTCGAATTTAAAAACGTTTGTTATTACATCATATGCAAAAGCTATAGCTTCTTTTTTAAAGTAGTCTCCAAAAGAAAAGTTGCCGAGCATTTCGAAAAATGTTAGGTGTCTTGATGTGAAGCCTACATTTTCTAAGTCGTTATGCTTGCCCCCAGCCCTTATGCATTTTTGGGTTGTGGTAGCCCTTGTGTAAGATCTTTTTGATTTTCCTAAAAAGACGTCTTTGAACTGGTTCATTCCTGCATTGGTAAATAAAAGTGTAGGATCGTCGTGCGGCAGAAGGGGAGCTGACGGTATTACGCTGTGATTTTGTTTTTTAAAATAATTTAAAAAACCACGTCGAATATCTTGAGAAATCATATAACCTCAAAAATGCTATTTTAATTATAATAATTTAACCGATTTACCCTGAAAAGTCAAAAATATTTCAGCTTTTAAAAACAACGACTTATGAAATATTTTTTTTATTAAAATTAAAACGTGATTTTTGTACAGTGGTTATTTTCCTTGAAAGACTCATGAAAACTATCAAGTGAAAATTTAATTAAAAGAAAGGTGAGCTATGGACATTGAAATTAAAAATGAGCTGAAAAAGATCGCAAATGCAATAAGACAGTTGTCAATTGAAGCTATTGAAAAAGCAAAGTCCGGACATCCCGGACTGCCTCTCGGCTGTGCGGAGATAGCCGCGTATTTATATGCAATGCAGCTAAAACATAATCCGAAAAATTCTAAATGGCTGAACAGGGACAGGTTTGTTTTATCTGCAGGGCATGGATCCATGTTATTATATTCCTGTCTTCACCTGGCGGGATTTGAGCTTTCCAAAGAACAAATTAAATCTTTCAGACAATTTCGGTCAAAGACTCCCGGACATCCGGAAGTAAACGTTACCGATGGGGTAGAGGCAACAACAGGGCCTTTAGGGCACGGTATTGGCAATGCGGTCGGCATGGCCCTCGGTATGAAAATACTTTCTTCCAAATTTAATACCCGTCAGAATACTCTTTTTGCAAATAAAATTTATTGCTTGGCTGGCGACGGATGTATGATGGAAGGAGCTGCTTCTGAGGCATCTTCTTTTGCAGGTCATTTGAATTTGGACAATTTTGTGTTGATCTATGATGCCAACAAAGTTTCTTTAGATGGGCCTTTATCGGATAGCTTATCTGAAGATACAAAGGCAAGATACAGATCTTACGGTTTTGATATTTTTGATATTAACGGGCATGATTTTGAGGCTATAGATGCTGTTTTTCAAGAGATTAATATAAATCAGGAAAGACCTACCTTAATTGTAGCCAATACTACAATTGGTAAAGGATCTCCTAATAAGGCGGGGTCTAATGCGGTGCATGGATCTCCTCTTGGAGAAGAGGAGATCAAGGCTACAAAAAGAGCTTTGAACTTGCCTGATGAAGAATTTTATGTTCCTCAAGCAGTTTATGATTATTTTAAAAGAAAAGTCGAAAAACAAATTAAGTTAGAAGAAAAATGGAATGAAAATTTTGCTGTTTGGGCAAAACATAATCCTGAGCTTTTTGTTGAATTTAAAAAAATGCAAAACAAAACCTTAGATCCTAATTTAAAAGATATATTAAAAAAACTGGAAATTAAGACTCCTATTGCTACTAGAGGATCTTCTGGGATTGTTATTAATAAACTAGCTGATATACTTCCTTTTATATATTCAGGATCTGCTGACTTGTCCTCATCGGACAAGACGTATTTAAGTAAATATGATCCTGTTACAGCTGCTAATTTCAATGGAAGGAATTTTAAGTTCGGTGTTAGAGAATTTGCTATGGGGACCATTTCTAATGGTCTGGCCTTACTTGATACGTTTGTCCCTGTTTGCGGGACATTTTTGGTTTTTTCAGATTATATGAGAAATGCGATCAGGTTAGCGGCCTTGTCTAAATTGCAGGTTATTTATCAATTGACCCATGATTCAATTTTTTTAGGAGAGGACGGTCCTACTCATCAGCCCGTAGAGCAGATAGCTTCGCTTCGCTGCATTGTAGATCTTAATGTTATCCGTCCGGCAGATACCAATGAAGTTAAAATGGCCTGGCTTGCCGCTTTAGAATATAAAGGGCCATCTGCAATTATTTTATCAAGACAGTCTTTGCCTACGCTTAAAGAAACAGATGTTTCTTACGAAGAAGGTCTTGCTAAAGGTGCCTATATCATTAAAAAAGAAAAAAACAAACCTGATTTTACTCTTTTTGCAACAGGATCGGAAGTAAATTTAGCTTTAGAGGTAGCAAGTAGTTTAGAGAATATTTCTAAAGATGTAAGAGTTGTTTCTTTTCCTTGTTGGGAACTTTTTGAAAAGCAGTCTAAAGAGTACAAAGAAAGTATAATAGGTGGCGACTTGGGTAAAAGAGTTTCTATTGAGGCGGCGATTGATTTGGGATGGTATAAATACATCGGTAGAGATGGTATTGCTATTTGTGTAGATGAGTTTGGAAAGTCGGCCCCGATGCATACTTTAAAAGAAGAATACGGTTTTACAGTCGACGCTATTCTGCAGCGTATTTTATAGTAAAATTTTTACTTTACAAAATTTGACAAGTAAGCTTTTTTCGGTTATAATACTACTAGGGGAAGCCCTTTGAAAAACTACTTAATTTAAATAATAATTTAAAATTATTTATTACATTTTTGCCCCGCTAATAATTTAATAAAATAATAAGGGGGATCTTATGGGAAGTTTAAAAATTTCCAATATTACAAACCTTTCAGGTAATTTATCTGTCATTAGCAGCTGTTTAAATAAAAATGATTTAACCGTATCGGATATTTTAGGGATTACGGATAATTTGGATGAAATAGCCAAGAGCTGTTCAAAAGTACAAAAAAAAGCAAATTCTGTTTTTATAAATCAGGCAACAAAAGAATTAGAAAAGACATGCCATGATTTATTTGAAAGAGTTCAAGTAGCTGAACATCTTAGGTTAAAAGATGATGAAAAGATGCTGCAGGAAATATATGAGCTGTCTTATCAGACAGATCTTTTGGGTATGAAATTTTTTGAGTTAACAAATTCAGATATTGAAGATATTTTATCCGTTTTTGATCAGAAAATTGAAGAGATATTAAAAGAGCGGCCATACAATGAAGATTTGATAGAGCCGAAGCTTTTAAGTTTAATGACCAAACTGGCCAACCTACATTTTGAAAATGATTTTCCAATTGTTTTAGAATTAAATGAAAACAATAAATCAAGCTATGCCCATAACATTCAAAAACAGATAAACAATACAACAGATCCTGAAGAAAAAAAGGCTTTGTCTTTAAAGTTAAAACAGCTGCAAGGTTTATTAGCTTTAGCTAAAACATATTTATATGGAAGCTTAAAAAAAGCAGACTGTATGTTTGACTCTTTGGATGTAAGTATACAAGATAAAATAAAAGAAAATCTTTGGACGTGCTTTGGTAAAACCATCAAAGGTTTGGAAAATAAAGAGCAATTTATTGCAGGCTCTATTATAGAATATATAAAAGGTGAGATTAGAAATTAAATCTCAATTAAATCTTGAATATATTGTGGAAGAGAAAAACTGGCCTTATGTATTGAAGGGGTGTAATACTTCATCTTTCCTTGCATCACAGCTAGTTTTGTTTTTATTTCAGATATGGGTCTTTGATAAGCATTTTTGTTGTCGGTTGCCCAGCCGAACGCCATAAAACCGCCTATATATGACGGTACTGCTGCTATATAATATTTATTTTCTTCGAAAAATTCTTTTCTATTTAAGTATGTGGTCTTAAGCTCGTCTTTTTGAGAAAATGGTATTCCGTTTTGTGTTACTATTATGCCATCGGGATTTAATGCGTTTTTACAGTAAGAGTAAAATTCTTTTGTAAATAAAACAATTCCGGGGCCGATAGGGTCTGTAGAGTCACAGATTATGATGTCAAACTTTTCTTTTGTGTTTTTTACATATTCAATGCCGTCACCGATTATGATTTCGGCTCTTTTATCTTCATATGCCCCGTTCGATAAAGTAGGCATGAATTCTGCGCATTTATCTACTACCAGGCCGTCAATTTCAACCATAACTGCTTTTTCAATACTGCTATGTCGAACAACCTCTCTTAACATTCCTCCGTCGCCGCCTCCTATAATCAGTACCTTTTTTACATTTCCGTGAGATAAAATAGGAACATGGGCAAGCATTTCATGATAAATAAACTCGTCATTTTGAGTCGTTTGTACAATATTGTCCAAAGTAAGAACTTTTCCAAAGATGGGATTTTCAAATATCTTAACATCTTGATATTTTGATTTTCCTTCAAACAATATTTTTGAAGCTTTCATGGATTGTTTCCAGTTTTGCTCGTACAGAGTTTCCGAAAAGATTTGTGTATTAAGATCATCTAGTAGTGTGATATTCATTTGAAACTCCTAGTTTACAGCGTTAAAAGATAAAATTTTAAAGAAAAATATTATTTATTTATATCTTTTTTCCCGTAAGATAAAACTTTATCAGATAATGCTTTGCCTTTTTCCAGGGTGTATTTTTTTTCGTTTTTCTTGGTCTTGCTCCAAAAGGCCTTATTTAGATCGATATTTAAAATATCTGCGATACGCATTAAAAAGAACAAAATGTCAGACATTTCGTCTTTAATATTTTCCATAACTTCAGGATCGTTTTTTATATCAAAAGACTGTTTTTCGCTCATCCATTGAAATATCTCTAAAAGCTCGGATGCTTCCACATTTAATGCCATGGATAAATTTTTAGGGGATTGAAAAAAATCCCAGTTTCTGTCTTTTACGAATTTTTTTATGTAATTTTTCATTTTTGTAGCTTCTAATACCATATTAACCTCCAAATTAGAAAGACATTTTATATGTTACTAAATTTTATTGACATAGATTTCTATCTTTTTTAAAAGGAAGATAATAAGGAGTGTTTTTCAAAAAATGGGGCAGCCTAAAATATTAATAATAACGACATCCGGCGGGGCCGGACATCTGAGGGTTGCTGAAGCTACAAAACAGAAACTTCAAAAAAAACATCCTGATGCAGAAATTTTAATAAAGGAGCTTTTTTTAGAATGGGGCTTTAAAAGTATCGGTAAAAAAGGAATTGATACTTATAACCGCATTCAAAGGGAGGGATCTATTAAGGCCAAGGAAAGAATTGTTAATCTGATAATATTGGCAGATGTTTTTTTTGGTATAAAATTCTTTTTGTCTTTTTTAGTGTATTTGTTTAAAGAAAATATCGATCAGGTTATAGATACCCAGCCGGTGGGTACGGCCCCGATCATTAAAGCTATCAGGATCTATAATAAAATTAATAAAAGAAAACTTTTTTTAGAAAAGAGGTTTGTAGACTTTCCTACTAAACGTTCCAAGGTTTTTTACAGGAACATAAAATATTTGTCCAAAAATGATAAGAAGCATCTTAAAATTGTCACTTTTCCGCCTTTACTGGAAGATGTTAAATCAAAAAAAGAATTTTGGTATAAGTACTGCAGGCTGAATGAAAATAATGTTAGCTATGAGCCTTATTTTATAAGAGAAGAGTTTCAAAGATATGTCAATGCAAAGCTTAGTGTAGTGGATATTTCAATAGAGACAAAATCTGAAAAAGAAAAGAGATTGCTGTTGGATGTTTTAGATAAAAGCTCAAATAAGTATACGACTAATGGAAGGTGTATAAATTTTAACATAGAAAAAAATGATATTGTTACAACTATTTTGTTAGGCTCCCAGCCGGCTGTTTCAGCTTCTATACAATATGTGAAAAATTATACTGATATTGTAAAATCATCTTTGGCTGGTAAAAAACATTTTTTGTTTGTTTTTTGCGATGATATAGAAAAACTTTTTGTGGATATTCATAAGATAATTGTTTCAGATGACCATTTTCCTGAAAATTTAAGTGTTGTTTTAATGTCGTATCAAAAAGAAAGTGTAATAGCCCCTTTGTTTTCTAGAAGTAATTACACAATTACCAGATCCGGCGGAAGTACTGTAATGGAGCTCTTGAGTATATCCAAGGGTAAAGTTTTAATTCACAGCGAAGCAAAAGACTGTAATCTGCTTCATGGTATTCCTTATTGGGAGGCCGGCAATGCCCTTTATTTGTTTGATAAGATAAACGGACAGATAACAACTCCCGATTTACTGCGTAGCCGTATGGATATTTAAATGTTTTTAATGTTTTCTACTGCTTGATTGATATCATCGCTTTTTGCAAATCCTGAAAACCTGATATAGCCTTCTCCGGCTTTTCCAAAACCGCTGCCGGGCAGCGCTATTATATTTGCTTTGTTCAATAATAGATCAAAAAAGTCCCAAGAGGACATGTTGTCTTTTGTCTGGCACCAGACATATGGGGAGTCTGTTCCCCCATAAACGTTAAAGCCTATTTTTTGAAGGGCTTTTTTTAATAGTTTGGTATTTTCCAGGTAGGTTTGGATATTGGCTTGGATTTCTTTTTTTCCCTGAGGGGAATAAACAGCTTCCGCTCCTTTTTGGATAGGATAAGAAATATTGCCGAGCTTTGTATCGATGTATCTTTTCCATAAAGAATTTAATGAAAAATGATTGTTTTCGTATTTTATTTTAATATTTTTAGGAATAACCATATATGAGCAGCGAAGCGATGTAAATCCTGCTGTTTTGGAAAAACTTCTCATCTCTATAGCCACATCTTTAGCGCTAGGTATTTCGTATATTGACTTAGGGATATTTTCTGATGTTATATAAGCTTCATAAGCTCCGTCTAGAATAATTAGGGAATTATTGTTTTTTGCGTAATCTATCCATGACTTTAAATTTTCATAAGATGATGCTACTCCTGTAGGATTGTTGGGAGAACAAAGGTAGACCAGATCAACTGACTCTTTTAAGGGAATGGCCTCAAAATTATTTTCCTGCAGCAGGGGGATATATTTAATTTCTCTTCCCTGCATTAAGTTTGTATCTACATATATCGGGTAAGCGGGATCGGAAATTGCTACGGTATTTGTTGTGCAGAAAAGATCGGACAGGTTTGCAGAAGTGTATTTTACTCCATTCGAAATAAATATCTCGTCTAATGATATATCCATGTTTTTATAATCATTTGCTATGATTTTATGTTTTAAAAAATCATAGCCTACAGTAGGGCCGTAGCCTTTTAGAGTTTTTGTATGTAAAAGTTCTTTGGTAGCATCGCATATGGCATTTACCACAGACTGTGAGACGGGTATGGTGACATCTCCTATTCCTAGGTTCAGCAATTCGAGGTTCGGTTTTTTTTCTTTTAATTTTTGGGCTTTATTTTTTATTTCATTAAAAAAGTAATCCTTTTTTAATTTCACTATATATTTGTTAAGCTTTGGCATAGTAATCTCATTTTTTTCTAAAAAAAATATCTTAAATAATATAAAACTACAATAAAGAAGTATTTTATGAACGAAATTGAAAAATTAAAAGAGAAAACTAAAGAAATAGAAAAAAAGCTTGGGTATTCATTTAAGAATAAAAAGCTTTTATATCTTTCTTTTGTTCATAGATCTTTTGTAAATGAAAACAAGAAGATAATAAGTGAGCATAATGAGAGACTGGAATTTTTAGGGGACAATGTTTTAAATTTAATAGTTTCCGAATACCTATATAAAAAAGTAACAAAAGCCTCTGAAGGGAAAATGTCCCATATCAGGTCTTCTTTGGTAAATGCCGCATCTTGCGGCAGGTTTTTAAAAAAGCTGAAACTTCAGACGTATATCCTTTTGAGCAAAGGTGAGAAAAAAACGGAAAAAAGAGGTAGAAAGAGTATTTTATCGGATGCTTTTGAAGCGGTTGTCGGAGCTATTTATTTAGATGGGGGATTCTTAAAAGTCAAGAAGTTCATAATAGAAAATTTTGAAAAAGATTTTCTAAAGGAAATAAAAAATCCTGAGATAGACTTTAAGGGCAAGCTTCAAAAATACAGTCAAAGAAAGTTTAAGAAAACTCCCGAGTATATAGTCATTAAAGAAGAAGGGCCTCAGCATTTTAAAACTTTTCATATTGACCTTGTTATTAATGATAAGATTATTGCTAAGGGAAAGGGCAGCTCTAAGAAGTTAGCTGAGTTGGATGCTGCTAAAAAAGCCTGCAGGAAAATGAAATTATAGTAGGACCGAAAGTAAGCTGTCTGCCTAATCAAGGATTATAACGTTTGTGTTCGATAAACTTTTTAGTTTTTTGAAATTATTAATTTTTTTGATTTATTTTCAATAGATTGTTAATCATATTTTTCATACAACATAATGATTCATTAATTATTTCTAAGTTTTTTTTATTTAAAACAAATCATTTGGATATTTTAACTTATGAAATAGAAAAGCAGCTGTTTTATTGATTTAATTTTTTTTAAAGATGCTTGTTTAAAAAATCTACTTATGTTTTTCTTGAATACTACATTTAAGTATTAGGAGATAAATATGCCTACTAGTTATCAACTTCCCGATCTTCCTTATGACTATAATGCTCTAGAGCCTGTTTTAACTGCTGAAATGATGCAGATTCATCATGATAAGCATCATAAAGCTTATGTTACTAAATTAAATGAGGCTTTAGAAAAATACCATGAGGCGGAATTAAAAAAAGATGCAGAAAAAATGGTCGAACTGCAGTCTGCTATTAAGTTCAATGGCGGAGGACATATCAATCATAGTATTTACTGGCAGATATTGGCGCCTGTTGATAAAGGCGGAGGTAAATTAGATGAAAACAGCGAAGTTTATAAAGCTATTATTGCAAATTTTCATTCTTTTGAAGAATTTCAAAAGTTGTTTAATACCAAAGCCGTTGCTGTGCAAGGCTCCGGATGGGGCTGGTTAGGCTATAATAAGCAAAGAAAGATCCTTCAGATAATAGCTCTTCAGAACCATGAGCTTTTAAGTGCTATGGGGATAATTCCTCTTTTTTGTGTGGACGTTTGGGAGCATGCTTATTATTTGAAGTATAAAAGTGCAAGGGCAGAGTTTGTTGAGGCCTTTTGGAAGATACTAAATTGGCAGGAGGTGGAAAACCGCTATAAAAAGGCTATTTCATAAGTTTTGTAAAGTAAAAATTTTAATATATATTTTTTTGGCCTTGAAAGTTAAGGGTTTAAAATTATTATTTCTAAGCTTGTTGGAATATGAAAATTCAGGTAAAATGAATACATTATTTAATAAAACTAACTGAGGCTTATGGGTTTATTTTCTAGAAGCAAACCGAAGATAAAAATAGAAGATAAGAAAAAGGACGGATACAGTGGCTGGATAAAATGTTCAGGATGCCATGAGATGATACATGCTCATGAACTAAAAGATAACCTCAACTGCTGTATTAAGTGCGGCTTTCACTACAGGATAAATGCAAAACAAAGAATTGAGATCCTTTGTGATAAAGATACGTTTAATGAAATGTATGCAAATATTCATCCTATCGATCCTTTGGAATTTAATGACAGCCAGCCGTATTTGGAAAGAATAAAAAATGCTCAAGAGAAAACAAACAGTGATGAGGCGGTCATTGTCGGGACCGCTGAGATCAATTCTCAAAAGACAGCTTTGGCTGTAATGGACTTTTCTTTTATGGGAGGATCTATGGGGTCTGTTGTAGGCGAAAAGATCACTTTGTTGATTGAGTATGCCGTTAAAAATGATCTTCCTGTAGTAATAGTATCTGCTTCCGGAGGGGCTAGGATGCAGGAGTCTATTTTATCTTTAATGCAGATGGCTAAAACGTCAGCTGCTTTAACAAAGCTGGCTGAAAAGCAGCTACCTTATATTTCTGTGCTTACCAACCCGACGACAGGAGGGGTTACTGCTTCTTTTGCGTCTTTAGGTGATATCATTATAGCAGAGCCGGATGCGTTAATCGCTTTTGCTGGGCCTAGGGTAGTAGAGCAAACTATTAAGGAAAAATTACCTGAAGGAGCTCAAAGATCAGAATTTTTACTGGAAAAAGGAATGATTGATCTGATTGTAGAAAGAAAAGACCTTAAAAATAAAATAGCGTATTTCATTGAGTTTTTGGCAAACAATGAAAGAAAAATTGTTAATGACAAACTTCCCCAGAAATTAAAACAGCTTTTGAAATTTACAGATCCAAATGCTAAAAATGGTTTAGCTGAAATTACCAAGGATTAATATGAACAAAGTGAAAGTTTTAATAAAGACCGACGATGAGGAATTAATACCGTCTTATGAGACTCCTTATGCCGCAGGAGCGGATCTAAAAGCAAATATAACAGCTGATTTAGAGATCAAACCGGGCACAAGCGCCCTGGTGCCGAGCGGTATTTTTCTTGAAATCCCTAAAGGGTTTGAAGTGCAGATAAGGCCAAGGAGCGGGCTTGCCTATAAAAATCAAATAACGGTTCTAAACACTCCCGGAACAATAGACTCTGATTATAGAGGAGAGATAAAAGTTATTTTGATCAACCATTCTAAAACATCTTTTTTTATAAAACCAAAAATGAGGATTGGACAAATAATTTTAGCTCCTGTATACAATGCTGAGTTTATTATAAAAAAGACTTTAGCGGGTTCTGCTAGAGGGGAGGGCGGTTTTGGCCATACTGGAACGAATTAAAAAAGCTACCGGAATAAGTGATCTTTTAGATCGCTTTAGAAAAAAAAGGGCTTTATCAATTTCAGATTATGTGAACTTCAGGTCTATTGGTTTTTTAAAGTCTAAAAATAGAAATGATGCTATTTTAGAGCTTATTAACCTTTTGGAAAGAAATGGTACGCTTAAAGATAAAAAAGCGTTTTATAAAGCTATTTTAGAAAGAGAGAAGATAGTATCTACCGGTATTGGAATGGGGGTTGCCATTCCTCATGCCAAATTAAAAAGCTTTGATGATTTTTTTATTAGCATTGGAATTCAAAGGTTCAATCCAATTGACTGGAAGTCAATTGATAAATTCCCCGTGAGAATTATATTTTTAATCGGTGGACCGGAGACCAGACAAAACGAATATCTTCAACTTTTATCTAAATTAACCGCAGCAATTAAAGACGAATATTTAAGAAAATCTCTACTTCGTTTAGATAATACGCAAGCTATTGCTAAATTATTTAACCGCTTTTAATTGTATTAGTAATTTCAAAAAAAAGATTTCACTCTTTTTCTTTTTTTGTAATAATAAAACTTTATGGTTATTTATCATTAGCCCGGAGGCCTTTTGTATGGATCTGAAAATTAAAGACGTATCTGAACTTTTAAATGTATCTGAAACTACAATTAGAAGATGGCTTGCAGAAGGAAAAATACCGGCTTATAGGTTGAATCATCAGTTCCGCTTCAGCAGGAACGAGATCGAGGACTGGGTGTTATCCTGTAAAATGGGCAAGAACAAAGACGGGTTTAATCCATTTTCAGACAACAACAATATGCTTAGCTTGAAAAGCGAAAAAGCGAAAAAATTGTTGTCTAGGCAGATCGGTACTCAGGCCTATTCTTTATTTAGGGCTGTTTATAAAGGTGGTGTGATAAATAATGTCAAAGGCAAGACAAAAGAGGCCGTTATAAAAGAATCAGTTAAAATAATAGCCAAGAATCTTTCTTTAGATGCAGGTGTTTTAACGGATCTTTTACTGGACAGGGAAAATCTCATGCCGACGGCTTTGAACCATGGAATAGCCGTTCCTCACACAAGAGATTTTCTTCTTCCTAAATCTTACAATATTGTAACGGTCGTTTATTTGAACAAGCCTATTGAATACGGCGCTTTAGACGCTCAGAAAGTAAAGACCTTATTTTTCTTGTTTGCCTGTGAAGATAAACGTCATTTACATCTTTTGGCCAAGATTGCTCATTTGACAAGGCATAAGGAGTCTTTGGAGTTTATTAATCAGCATCCCGGAAAAGCTCATTTGTTAAATTATATTAAAAATTGGGAAGCCACTCTGAGCGTGCCTGGTTTAGAAGCTGTTCGTAAGTAGTTAGAAATTTTTTATTAAAAAAAATAGCTTTGATTCCAAACAATCATTAAGATTAACTATTTGTCTAGATAAAGGGTCATCAAGAATTAATGAAGTATAAGAACTAATATTAACAGGAGAATAAAATGAAAATTGAAACTGCTATCAAAAATGCAAACTTCGATGAATTACATAATATTGCATCTAAAGCAAATCCTGTTCTTTCCTTTTGGGGTGTTAGAAGTATTCAAGTTATTGGGTTCAAAGATATAGGGTCAATAGATTTTTTAGCAGGTAGATTGATGGAATTAGTAAAAGCTAAAGGTTTTGAATATACACCAAGTGAAAGAGATATAGGTAAGCAAACAGTTCTTAATATCAATAAAATATATGAGGCTAGTGATGAACAAGTAATAAAAAGTAATATAATAACTAGAATTATATGCTTTGTGCAAAATCGTTTTTATAAATTATCTGTTCATATTTTTTGTATGATCAAACCTACTAAAACACCGATAAGATGGATATGGGATGATAATGTTTTTAGAAATGGTTTTAATAATGTATTTGATCACTATACTAGAAGGCAGTATAGAGAAAAGTTTAATAGAGATACAAGTTTTTATTATAATAAATGGAGTGGTGATATTGAATTGGCCTGGGGGGCTGATTTGCGTTAGTTTTACTTCAAATATTTTTAGAGGTTTTTATTGAGGCAAAAAAATGAAATTGATTACTTTTATTGAAATTTTAAATTTTTATTTTAATTATGAAAAAATTTCATTTAGGGATTTATGGAATAGTAAAACAGAATAATGAAATTTTATTTATTAAAAAATCTAGGGGACCATATATTTCACAACTCGATTTTCCTGGTGGCAAACCTGAGCATGGAGAGACAATTTTTCAAACTTTAAAAAGAGAAATATTTGAAGAAACAAGAGTGAAAATTTTTTCGGCAACAGCGCTTCATAATGAGGCATTTGTCGTAGAATACAAAGAAAATGGTGATAATATCTTATTACATCATACAGTTTTAATTTATCAGATCACTGGGTTTGATGCTGCAAACTTTCAAAGTGATATTCAAATAGAAGATTCTAAAGGTGCTGTTTGGGTTCCAAAATCAGAGATAAAAAATCAAAATATTTCAAGAGTAGTAAAATGCGTTTTTTAATTAAGATGTTTGTTTTTTGTTATTTCAGATTTTTTTCTGAACATATTAAGAAAATTCAGAGCTTATTCACTTGATGATTAGTTCGTCTGTAAATAGTTAGAAAGTTAGTTATCATTCTTTAACTAACCTGTTAATCCATTTCATAAAAATGCTTAAAATAATAGCAGCGCTGATCGCTATTATTGATAATGTTAAAAAGCTTTTAAAATACTGGGGGTTTGTAATTATTGGACTACTGCTTTTAGTCATGTCAATAGCATATTTGGAAAATAAATCGGCGAAAACTGCGCCAATTCCAACTATTATCAGCCATATTCCCATCATTATGCTATGAAGGCTTCTAGGTATTATTTGTCCTATCATAGCAAAACCTATAGGAGCCATTAATACCTCTCCTAATCCCTGAAAGACATAACTTGTTATGATGAAACCAAGATTAACATAACCCATCTTATCTGCAAGTTTAATGCCGATAGGCAAGATAAGCAGACCAAACCCGATAAAATATAAAGATGCAGTAAACTGTTTGGCTATTGTTATTTTAAAGCCTTTTTGTCTTAAGTTTTTGAAAAAAGAAGCTAACATGGGAGCTGCTATTATTATTGCAAAGGAAATAACGTTCATTATCCATTGGGGAGGAATGATAAAATTATCAATTTTTCTGTTTATATTGTTTTCAGTAAATAAAGTAAGTCCCATAGGGACTAAAAGATATATGGTCCAAAAAATTAAGGATATTATCAAAAATATAAAAAATGCCCATAGATGTTTTTGGAATTTTTTATCTTTTTGATTCAATGCATAAAATAGGAGGGAGCAAAATATTACAATTCCTATGAATAATATTATTTTATTAACAAAAATTGCGTTTTGTATAAGCACATGCCCCAAAAGTAAAGCCAGTTAATCCTGCATCCACGACTTTTTTCCAAGTCGGCTCGGGTACGCAGTGAATTTCTTTTTTATGAACGTGAGTATCTGGTTGTTTTTTGAATGTTAAATAACTAATTAAACCGATTAATGAAAAACAACTGATAGTAATTAATTTAATGTGGTAATTTTGAGAGTCTTGCGCTGCATTTACAGCAGCTATACAAGCTATTTTATCAATAGCTCCTTCACATGCATTAGTAATCATAAATATATCTATTTTAGGGGTTTAAAAAAGTTTATAATTGGTTTAGTAAAAGCTATGGATAATATCATTAGTGTGGTTGTGCATTCATTAGATATAAATGATCCAAAAGGAGAAAATTTGATTAATGCAAGCGCCATTAAAACAACAAAATTAACTTTAACTGCAAGATAATCTTGTTTATGTATTTGTAGACGTTTTGCTTGAAGTGATTTTATCTCTTTTTTGGCTTCATTAGATTCTTTTTCTAAAGTTTCTAATTGCTGTTGATATCTTGCTGGAATTAAACAAGGAAAAGGGATTGCACTCATAATTTTGCCTTTGTTGTTTAGTAATTTTTATGTCAAACAAACCTATAACGGAAAAAGTGAAAGCGGAGATTATAGAAACAGCATTTAGATAAAAATATTTACTACAATCAAAAGAATGAGTATCTATGTTGCAAAAAAATTTTTTATTAATATCAAAATTACAATAAGATATTATTGAACCGATTACTATGCTTGAATAAGATATAATTCTACATGATAACCAAAAAGTTTTTTCAGTAATTTCTCTATTTTTTTTGCTGTTTTCTAAAATTAGATCGGATTTATTACTTTCTCTTTTTTGAAAAGCTCTTTCTTCAGCGTTTTCCCATCTTTGATTTATGATAGAAAATCCTGTGCCTATTGCAGAGAAACAAGCTAAAGGACCTCCTACCAATTCTCCTACGACACCCCCTCCTATCGTAGCTAATATAGTTTCTAGGGATCTACCTAAATTAAATCCTAATTGAGCTGCTGGAGTTGTCATATTTATTACTCCTTAAAAAGATTAATTAAAGTAGGCTAATGATAGGTGATTTTTTTTGTAAAGAGTAATTATTTATTAAATAAAACAAACCCGGATCTTTTTTAATCCTTTCCATAAATAGTTTAAGTTTTTGTAAATATTTAAAAAATTATAGCGGCAATACTCTTAAATTATATATATATTAATGTTAAAAATTTAGGAGTTATAATGAAAAGAATTGCAATTTTTGGAACTCATGGAGCTGCTAAAACGACTTTAGTTTATAAATTGGCGGCTTATTTTAAAATGAATGATAAAAACGTTACTGTTATTCATGAAACGGCAAGACAAAGCCCTTTTCCGATTAATACGGATGTTGTTTATCAAACAACTTTATTTGTTGTGACATCCCAAGTTCAAAAAGAACTAAAGGCGGAGGCCGAAGGTTTTGAGATTGCTATTTCCGACAGAACGCCTTCGGATGCATTTATATATTTAAATCATCTGCAAAGGGACAATAGTTATACCAGATCTTTAGAATTGTTTTGTCTGGAATGGATAAAACAATATAATACCTTAATTTATCTAGAGCCTACAGAAGGTTTTGCTCTGACAGCAGACGGCACTAGGGCTACTGATACAAGCTATCAGAAAGCTATTAGAGATGACTTTAGAGTATTAGTAGATCAAATAGAAAA
This sequence comes from Chlamydiales bacterium, assembly GCA_028278035.1. GTDB lineage: Bacteria > Chlamydiota > Chlamydiia > Chlamydiales > SM23-39 > JANQFC01. The sequence goes on along the minus strand of JANQFC010000065.1, from coordinate 141,250 downwards.
AAAATTCGAAGATAAAATAAAAATTGTTAAAACAGAATCTAATCAGATTTTTGATGAGAATGAATGTCAAAAATTATTAGAAGAAATCAACAGGAGTGTTTATGAAAGGGATAGATCTCTTAATTTGGCTTAATACAGCAGTAGCTATAGCCGGAACATTTTTAAATGCCAAAAGAATTCGTTTTGGCTTTGTTTTATGGATGATTACAAACTTGGTTTTTGTGGTTAATAACCTTTATATCAAATCTTATCCGCAGGCAGCTCTTTTTAGTGTTTATTTTGGGCTGGCTCTATTTGGATGGATCAATTGGGGCAAAGAAACCAAGAAAGCATTAGAATCTAAAGAGACCGCTTAGATTTTAAGGGTTTGATTAGTTTATTTTGTAAATATTTAAATATTTAATATTATTAAAAACGATTTTAATTATTGAAGTAATATTAAATTAGAGTAAACTTTAACATTTTATGATTTCAGTGAAGGATTAATAATTATGAAATGTTTAATGAAAACTCTGGTAGTCTTGGCTTTTGCATCAATAGGTTTTGCAAAGCCTTCAGCTGATTTAGATCAAAATGAACAAAGTAAATATAAGACCAAGTACATAAGAATGGGAGCTGCCAGCCTTCCGCATACCGGCGGATATATGGTAGCGCCGTCAGGTTGTATAGGATGGCTTTACCGTGAAAATAATGTAGGAATTGATATTTCTTCCTCTTTTTCTGCTACAGAAAAAGATGATAGAAATGCAATTGTTTTTACCATGCCAAAGGTTTTATGTGACTTTTTCTTCACTCCAATTACCTCTTTACACAAAAAGGGTGCTTATGTTGGTGTCGGCGGAAGTGTGTATGGGATATATACGAATAATTGGAGGAAAGATAAACAAAAAAAAGATGTGAACTATACGGGTATTGCTGCGAACGGGAGTGTAGGATATTATTATAACGTTAGTAATAATCTTCAAAGTTATGCGCAGGCTGGTCTTAACATGCCAACTCCTTTGGCATTTCATGAAAGAGGACATAATAGAGATGTTTATAAGCCTTCTTTTGAATTCAGTCTTGGGCTTGGTTTCTAAATAAAAATAACTGCAAAAGCTGATTACTTATCAGCTTTTGCTAAATCTTTATCCTTATCTTTGCCCTTTTCTTTAGGCTCTTTTATCGCTTCTTCGTTGAAAATGATGTTTTCTTTGTCAACCGAGATATTGTAGTTAACTTTATTGTCAGGGTTTAAAAGAAGCTTTTCAGCTAAAGGATCTTCCAGATATTGCTCGATTGTTCTTCTAAGCGGTCTAGCTCCCATTTCCGGCAGATGGCCTTTTTCTACTAAGAAGTTAATTGCTTTTTCATCGAGTTTGATAGCAACACCTTTTTTCTCTAATCTATTTTTGAGTTTGTTGAACTCAAGCGTTACAACTTTTTTTAGAGACTGTTTGTCTAGCGTTTTAAAGATAACGCAGCTGTCTAGTCTATTTAAGAATTCAGGTTTGAAGTGTTTTTTTACGGCAGCTTCGATTGTTTCCTGCATTTTCTTTTCATCTAGGTTGTTTTCTTTTGCACCGAAGCCTACTTCAGTAGATTTTCTGATAAGGTCTGCTCCCAAATTGGAAGTCATGATTATGATTGTATTTTTAAAATCAATCTTTCTTCCTAAAGAGTCTGTTACCTTACCTTCTTCCATAATTTGAAGAAGCAGGTTCATAACGTCCGGATGTGCTTTTTCAACTTCATCGAATAAGACCACGCAGTAAGGTCTTTGTCTTACTTGTTCTGTTAATTGGCCACCTTCTTCATGGCCAACGTATCCAGGAGGAGAGCCTGTCATACGGCTGGCTGCAAATTTTTCCATATATTCGGACATGTCCACTTGTATTAGTGCATCCTCTCCGCCGAATAGATGAATTGCTAATTGTCTTGCAAGATGGGTTTTACCAACTCCTGTTGGGCCTAAGAACAAGAAAGATCCGATGGGTCTGTTTGGATCTTTAATATCAGCCCTTGACCTCCTTATGGCCCTACATACTTTATTTAAAGCATCTGATTGTCCGATTACATCGGTATTTAAGACTTTTTCCATATTTACGATTTTTTCAATCTCTGTTTGAGTCAGTCTGGATATTGGAATTCCTGTTTGTTTAGCAACTATTTGAGCGATATCTTCTTCGTCTACAATTGCCTTATGCTCTTCTTTCGTTTGCTCTCTTTCCATTTTAATGGTTTGAAGTTTTTCTCTAAGCTGCTTTTCCGTATCTCTTAATTTTGCAGCCTTTTCATATTCCTGTTTTCCAATAGCCTCTTCTTTCGATAGCTTTAAACTTTCTATTTCTGTTTCAAATTTTATTATTTCAGGAGGTTGATGCATAGTTGCTATTCTAGCTTTTGCTCCGGCCTCGTCCATTAAATCAATAGCCTTGTCTGGCAAGAATCTTCCTGATATATATCTGTCGGACAATTCAGCCGCTGCCTGAATTGCAGATTCTGAATAAGAGCAGTTATGGTGTGACTCGTATTTTGATTTCAGTCCTTCTAAAATAGCTTCGCTCTCTTCTATTGAAGGAGGAACTACCTGGATCTTTTGGAACCTTCTTTCTAAAGCCGCATCTTTTTCTATGAACTTTCTGTACTCATCTAAAGTAGTGGCTCCGATACATTGTATCTCACCTCTGGACAGCATCGGTTTTAAGATGTTAGAAGCATCTATTGCCCCTTCTGCAGCTCCGGCCCCTACGATAGTATGAAGTTCGTCGATGAACAACAAAACGTTTCCGTTTTTCTTGATCTCGTCCATTACTGCTTTTATTCTTTCTTCAAACTGACCTCTATATTTAGTTCCTGCTATCATTAAGGTCAGATCTAAAGAGATTAATTTTTTCTTTCTTAAGATATCAGGTACATCGCCGTTTACAATAGCATGTGCCAGGCCTTCTACAATAGCTGTTTTACCAACGCCCGCTTCTCCAATTAAAACAGGGTTGTTTTTTCTTCTTCTGCACAATATTAGTATAAGTCTTTCTATTTCTTTTTTTCTGCCGATCACTGGGTCCATTTTTCCTTCTCTTACCATTTCCGTAAGATCATGGCCGTATGCTTTTAAGGCAGGCATTTTATCGTTAGCAATATTTTCCTGTTGTTTTTGCTGTGATGAAGAATTGGAAGAAGAAGAAGCTCCCATAGGAGGCAACTGCAAATTGAACGTCTCAAGCTCTTTTAATACTTCTTTTCTAACTTCTTTTAAATCTACTCCCATATTTTCTAATACCTGCGCAGCAACACCGTCCGTCTGTCTAAGCAGGGCTAAAAGTAAATGCTCCGTTCCAACGTAGTTATGATTTAAGTTAGCGGCCTCTTCATTTGCATATTCAAAAACTTTTTTGACTTTGCCGGTAAGGGCAGGATCTCCATATACCTGCATTTCAGGTCCGAAACCTACAATCCTTTCGATCTCACTTCGAACTGTATCATAGTTTAAGTTCATATTTCTAAGGACATTAACAGCGATTCCCTGACCTAATTTTAACAGGCCTAATAAAACGTGTTCTGTTCCTAGATAATTATGGTTTAATCTTTGAGACTCTTTTTTAGCCAGTTTAATGACCTGTTTTGCTCTATTTGTAAACTTATCAAACATGAATATGCCTATATTTTTATATTTAGCGCTCTATAATTAATTTTAAATGGTTTTTGTTTTTTTGTAAATTCATCGTTATAAAAAAGATATTTTTTTTAAGGGGCTTATTTTTAAATACTTACGATTGATGAAAATCTAAATTAACAGGCAAAAGATCTATCTTAGAGAAAGGAGGTTATTATTGCCAATAAAAATTATAAAATAAAAATTTTATTAATATTTTTTATTCTAAATGTAAATATAACTGATTACAATTGCGTTAATTTTATTAAAAAAATCATAGTCCGTTAATTCTGACTGATTTTTTAATCGGGCTTTTTTCAAACAGGGCAATAAGCAAAGTATAATATTGCCTGTAATTAATATTTTATGAACTTCTTGAAAATATGTTTGATTGGCAAGAGTTGCAGGAAGCGGGGGTAAAGGAGCTTCCTGAATATAGGCCAAAGCTTGTCTTACCACTTGTTCTAAGTTAGATATATTTAAGTCCAAAGAACTTTGCAGCTGCGTAACTTGCATTGAATTTAAATATTGGCAGGGGGGGTAAAGTTGCTGGAGATGTAATTTGAGTAAAAACTCATTAATGTTTTGTTTAATGTGGCCATAAATACCTCAAATTTTTTTAGTTTGGCAAATATATGCAAAAAGCCAGATAATATAAAGCAAAAATAGTAAATTGTTATGTTAAACATAATAGATACTGGCAAAAACTTTGCTGAAAAAAACATGCAGATAGATGCGATTTTTTTAGAAGAACTAAAAGAACCTATTTTGCATTTTTATGATTGGCAGGCTAATAGCCTGACATATGGCCATTTTATTAATATAGGAAAGTTTATCGACTTTAATAAAGCTAAACAAATAAAGCTGAATCTAGCTAAAAGACCGACAGGTGGAGGAATCGTTTTTCATATTTGGGACTTCGCATTTTCTTTTTTGTTGCCGTCTGATCATAAAGACTTTTTTTTAGACCCTTTAAATAACTACAAATTTGTAAATACCATTACTCTGGACGCTTTGAAAGAATTTATAAAAAAAAGTACTTTAACAGATGTGGAATTTAAAAATAAAAATTTAACATTCGATAATTTTTGTATGGCAAAACCTACCAAATACGATGTTATTTACAACGGCAGAAAAATAGCAGGAGCCTCTCAAAGAAGAAAAAAAAATGGATACTTACATCAGGCAAGTATTTGTTTGATAAAGCCTGATTTTTCTTATTTAACGGACGTTTTAGTGGAAAAAGATGTGGCCGATGCCATTTTTAATACTTCTTATCCAATATTTCCTGAAGGAAGTATTGAAGATAAAAGAATATTAGTAAAAAATAATCTAACGAAGTTTTTTACAAAAAGACTTTCTTAAGACTTTCACAATAATTAAATTTGGATGTATACTATCAATTTCAAAAAATGATTGGATGAATGTATGAAAAAAACGGCTATCACACCTACTCGGAAAGAAAATTATCCTCAGTGGTATCAAGAAGTTATAAAAGCAGCAGACTTGGCAGAATCTTCTCCAGTAAGAGGCTGTATGGTAATAAAGCCTTGGGGATATGGGATATGGGAGAGCATCCAGTATATTTTGAATAAAAAGATTAAAGATACCGGTCATAAAAACGCGTATTTTCCTCTTTTCGTGCCTGTTTCTTTTTTGGAAAAAGAAGCAAAGCATGTTGAAGGGTTTGCCAAAGAATGCGCTATTGTTACTCATCATAGGCTGGAAAAAAAAGAAGGTAAGCTGGTCCCTGCTGAAAATTCTAAGTTAGAAGAGCCTTTGGTTGTAAGACCGACATCTGAGATGATAATAGGAGAGATGTTTTCCAGATGGGTAGAGTCATATAGGGACTTACCGCTGTTGATAAATCAATGGGCAAATATTGTCAGATGGGAAATGAGAACACGGATGTTTTTAAGAACAACCGAGTTTTTGTGGCAGGAAGGCCATACTGTACATGCAACTAAAAAAGAAGCGGAAGACGAAACTTTGAAAATGCTTGATGTCTACATTGATTTTTGCAAAAATTATTTGGCTATGCCGGTAGTCAAAGGCAAAAAAACAAAAATGGAAAAGTTTCCGGGGGCCGAAGATACTTATGCGTTTGAAGCCATGATGCAGGATGGAAAAGCGTTGCAAGCTGGGACGTCTCATTTTTTAGGGCAAAATTTTTCGAAGTCATGTGATATCAAATTTACGGATGAAGATTCTAATATTAAATATGCATGGACTACATCATGGGGTGTGACAACCAGACTTATCGGCGCTTTGATCATGATGCATTCCGATGATGACGGATTGGTCCTGCCTCCGAGAATAGCTCCAACTCATATTGTTATTTTACCCGTAATGCATAAAAAAGAGATGGCAGACAAGATATTAAATGAATGTGAGAACATTAAAAGCAAACTGAAAAAGACATTATATCATGGTAGTAATATAGAGGTGGAAATAGATACTCGGGACATTAGGGGTGGAGAAAAGAAATGGTCATGGATAAAAAAAGGCATCCCTTTGATTATCGAAATCGGAGTGAAAGATTTAGAGAAAAAATCCGTTTTTGTTTTAAGAAGAGATACGCAGGAAAAGAAAAGTATTGAAATAGACAGCTTTATTAAAGATGCTGTTAATTTATTAGACGATATTCACAATCAATTATTTTCAAAAGCTCAAGAGTTTTTGAAAGCAAACACCTTAGAAATTAAAAGTAAAAGTGAATTTGATAATTTTTTTACATCTAAAAAAGAAGCTGGCTTTGCAAAAGTTAGCTTTTGCTTGGATGAAAAAGAAGAAGAAAAATTAAAATCAGATTTTTCTGTTACAGCCAGATGTATTTTGGATGAAGAAAAAGATGGAAAATGCATTTTTTGTAATAAACAAACAAATAAACAAGTAATTTTTGCCAAAGCCTATTAAAGGAGTTAACCGATGCTAACGTTTCTCAGAAAATATCAGAAAATATTTTTTGTAATTGTAATATTTTTCATTGTAGTCACTTTTTCTTTTTTTGGAACTCAGTCAGCTATACAGGGAGTCAAAAAACCTAAAGATAAGGTTATAGCGGAAGCGATTGATGGAAGTAAAATAAAATTATCTGACATTGAAAGGCTGTCTTATTTTTTGGCAACTGATGCGCATGATATTTATCATTCAAATAATTTGATCCCAAATTTCTTTAATGACGGGGTTATTAGAAATGATCTGATAAAAACAGGTTTAGCGAAAGTAATATTCGAAAAGTATTTTGATCAAATCAAACCTTCAATTGATCAAAGATTTAATAAAATAGTAAATTATAGGCCTTTTGTTCATATGTCCGATTCAAATATTTCTGCTGAAAATATTTGGAAAAGAGTGAATCCGGACATGATCTCAAAGCTCGTTAGCATAAAAGAAAAAAAAGAAGTAAGTTTAGATTTTATAAATAATTATTTGGACCTGTATTTAGAAGAGATGCGCTTTTCCTCATCAGTTATGCAGAGAATGATGATATATCAGGAAAAACAGACATCGAATATTGAGCCTGATATGAGATTATATCAGGATCAGATAAGTTTGTTTAATCATAAAAATGCAATGGACTGGTTCGGAAAAGATTTTATTGATATCACAAGCCAGTTGATTATTAATGTAGCAAAAATAGCTTCAGAAAAAGGCTACAGCGTTACATATGATGAGGCTTTGGCTTCTTTAAGCAAAAATTTAAAAAAAGCGATCGATCAAAATAAACTGCAGGGATCTTTTTCTGAGTATTTTAATAAACAGCTTCAAATATTAGGCCTTGATGAGAAAAATGCTGTAAATATTTGGCAAAAAGTAATGCTTTTTAGAAAATATTTCACAGATGTCTCTAATAACGCAATTTTAGATAATCTAGCGCAAAAAGAGTTTGCATCTTTTGCGGCAACAAAAGCAGACGTTACGGTATATGAGCTTCCGGATCATCTGAAATTGAAAAATTTTGATGACTTAATGAAATTCGATGTTTATTTAGATATAGTTGCCAGAAAAAGTATTGATCTCCCCAATGAATTAAAAAAAGTAGAACATGTAGAAAAGTTATATCCGGAGCTTGTAGAAAAACAGTATGAAATAAAAATAAAAGATATAAATTTAGACTCTGCGGCTGTAAAAATAAAAATCAAGGATATGTATTCATGGCAGTTGGAAGATCAGAATTTTGAAAAGATCAGAAATAAATTTCCTGAGGTCCAAAACGAGGTGGACAGATCAAAAAGATATGACATATTAGAAAAATTAAATTATGAAACGAGAGCGAGAATCGATAATTTTTCCAGGCTCGAAATGATAAAAGAATCACCGGATATTATTTCTAATGCTTTAAATGCAAAAGACTTTAACACTCTTACAGTAAATGTAAGGGACAATAATTTTAATATTCCTGTTAATTTAAAAAATAAAAAAGAATTTTTAGATCTTTTGGAGAAAAAAGATAAGATCTTAAAATATACTCAAGACGATGATACGTTTTTAAGCTTTGAAGTTGTTCAAAGACCAAAAGAAAAATATATTATTTCTTTTAAACAGGCATGTGAAGATAAGACTATTGATAAGGTGGTTGATAAATATTTAAATGAAAAATATTTGGAAATCAGGGCAAATCATGCGGAATTTAAAAATGAAGATGATAGTTATAAGGCTTTTTCAAAAGTTAAAATTCAGGTTTTTCAAATTGTTTTTGCAGATATTTTAAAAGAGATCAAGAGTTTAACAAAAGATAATACTTTAAATTCTTATGCAAAATACCGATTATATCCATTTGTAAATAGCGTTTATAATTTAGCTCAAAACGAGTCGGAAAAATTAAACAAGCTAAATGAGCAATGGAAATTAAATATTAATAATATTGAGCTTTCAAGGTCTAAAGATCCAAAGTGGATGGAAAGTTTGGCCTTTAATATGAAAACTAATGAATATTCTAAAATACAGATGCAGGAAGGCAGTATTTTATTTTTTAAGTTAAATGAATTTAAAAATGGGGAACTGTCCCAGGATAATTTTGAAAAACAAAAAGAAGCGTTATCTTTTGAAATTCAAAATATACTGCTTAACAAAGTTTTAAAACAGATTATGCAAAAAAATTCTATTGTAGTGCCTGTTAGAGTAGAAAATAAAGATGTTTGAAAATATTTCAAAGATTAATGTTTTAAACTTTTTTGATATCAAAACAGATATTGAAAAATATGTATCAAAAATAAAACTTATAAATAATAAAAACCTTCTTGCTAATACATCAAAGTTTTTAAATGAGGACGAATTTGCCAAAGTTTATATGACATGGGATATGGCAGGGCTTTATTTTCATTTTGATGTAAAACATCCTTTCACAAAATCTACATATCCTGAGGTTAAAAGAGGCGATAGCATTGAAGTATTTGTGGATACAAGAAACTTAAAGACTCAGGGATATCTTACAAAGTTTTGTCATCATTTTGTTTTTATGGCAGAGGCTGTACAAAAAACAAAAGGAAAAGAAATTACTCGTTTCAGAAGTGATGATATGCATAAGATCTGTAATTTTGATGTATTGGAAGTAGATTCCAAGATATCTAAAACAGGATATTTATTAGATGTTTTCATTCCAAAAGAAGCCTTATTTGGATATGATCCTTCTAATTACAAGACTATTGGATTTACATATAGGATTAATAGATATCTGGAGCCGGCGCAGCATTTTTCAGTATCATCTTTAGAACATAATATAGAAAGAAGTCCTCATCTTTGGGCTAGTATGGGATTAAAAAACTAACTGTTATTTTTCTTTGTTTTTTATATATTAATATAAAAAAAGAGGTGGTGTATGAAATTTTCTCAAACGCATGAATGGGTAGATCAAAATAATGAAATAGCAACTGTTGGAATTACAAACTATGGCAGGATGCATTTAGGAGATATTGTAAATATTAAACTTCCGGAAGTAAATAAAGAAGTAACAAAAGATCAGGAGGTTTGTATTATTGAGTCCAATAAAGCTGCGGTGGATGTTCATAGCCCAATATCCGGAACTATTATTGAAATTAATCAGACTTTATCTGAAAACATAAGTATTTTGAATTCTTCTCCGGAAAAAGATGGCTGGATTTTTAAAGTAAAAATGAAAAATCCTAAAGAGTTAGATGCTTTAATGGATTTAAAAAAATATGAAAAAAAAGTATCTAAATAGCCATTATTTCTTTTCAATAGATTTTTTTATGATATAATCAACAATAAAATTGATTTAAATATATTTTTTAAATGTCTAAAAACAAAAAGATTATATTATCGGTAGTTTCTATAGTGCTTATATCGACGGTTATCTTTATAAAGCCGATATTATCTTTTAGTATTTCGACCTTTTTAAAATTTGAAGCAAAAAGAGTTATATCTGCAAGTCTTAATTATAAATCTTTAGACATTGAAAAAAATAAGATTATTTTGAAAGAGGCCTGTTTTACTACAAAGAACAATAATAAAATTAACACTGAAAAAATCTTGATCAATATTGATTTTAATTTATTTAAGGCCAAGTTTAAAACGAGTATTTTTATAGAGGACTTAAAAGCTTTTTTATACAAAGATCAATTTAAATCATTATTAGACGTAAAAAAATCAGGAAATAAATTAATTGATTTATCTTTAAATATTTCAAATGGAAAAGTTTTTTTAATAGACAGCAAGACAACTTCTTGTATTTTTTTTGATTTAGTTAAAAAAAATGAACATAATGACAATGTTTGTTTATTTTTTGGTGATAACAAAGATCAAAAAATTGATGTTATGATCAATAAAATTGACAAGGATATAAATATCTCAAGTGATATTACAAAAATTGATTTAAAAAATTTAAATTCGATACTTTCTTTTTTTGATGTTGATTATATTCAAAATATAAAGGGCAATATAAAAGGACTTTTTAATTTTTCGATTAGAAATAATAATATTGGAAGTGTGGTTTCTAACTTGGATTTTTCCGAGATATCTTTTTATGATCAAAAGACTGCTTTACAATATGATATGGCCAAATGCCATTTAGAGTTTGATTATCCGGATGTTTTTGAAAATGATGTGATCTTTTTAAATTTTTTAAAAAATGACATTTTTAAAAAATCCAAGGTTAGATTAAATTTCGATAAAATGCAGGCGGTTTCTGCTTGTCATAAAACAAAATTTACAGATCTAAAAGGACTTTTTTCTTTTAATCCGGGAGTTGGCCCGAAGTTGAGTATTACCGGATTTGTTGATAACGATATTAAGCATGATATTGCTATTGATATGAGAGGTTATTTTGCTTCTTCTGTAGCTGACTGGCTGGATTTTCAATGTCTGATTGATGAGAAAAAAAGCAGGATTTGTTTAAGGGCCAAACAAAAAGATATTAAAAGTTTTAATGTATTATTAGATCTGGAAAATATACATGATGATCTTTTAGAAATTACAAAAGATATTATAAAGCCTGTAAGTAATCAATTGGATGATATTGCATTTAATCAGGGTATATTAAATACCTCTATTGATTTCGAAATAAAAAATAATAATATTCAATCGGTTGCTTTAACAAATTTGAATATTGAAAATTTAAAATGTAAAAAAAATAATACCGAAGTATATATAGGTTTTTGCGAAGGCAGAAGCTTGTTTGATTTTTCTAAAAAAGATCCTTTTGAGAATGCATTTTTCAGTTTCAAAATTTTTTCCTCTGCTATTATATTTCAAGATAAGAAAATCACAGACTTTAATGCTGAAATTCATTCTGAAAAAGGTATTTTTCAATCCAGTGCAATAACCGCTAATTTAGATGATGTTTTTTTTGCTTTTGATATAAAAGGCCATATTAAGGATTTTAATATTTTATCAAAGATAAAAGGAAAATTAAATACCTTTGAAGATGAATTTTCTTCAGTAATAACTTTGAAGAAAAAAAACAAGAATTATTCTTTGAGCGGCAATGTTCAATTTAACGATCTGCAGGAAGCTGTTTTTGGTTTTGAACTAGATAAGATTTTTATTTTTAATTTATCTGCTTTTTATAACTCTATAAAAAATGGATGGGTAAGGGCTGAAAAAATAAACCTACAAAAATGGCCGCAGCTTTTCAATATTGATTTAGATATTTATGGAAAAGCCGATATTTCTGTTTTTTTTAAGAATAATAGCATATCAATGCAGCTAAAAGGTGAAAATCTAGCATATAAAAATCCTTTTGTTGAATTGAAAATTGATCAAATCGGAAATCTGAATAATTTTTCTTTTGAAAAAAATAAATATGTTCAGATCAATTATAAAAATGGTCTTTTTGATCTCAAGACTCCTGATTTCAAAGGGAACCTTTTAATTACAAAATTCAATGTAAATTTAGCAGTGGAATCCGGAAATATTAAAATTGATAAAAATAAATTATATGCTCAGATCAAAGATTCTAGCGCTGATAGTGTTGCCATTCAAGCAGATATCTGTTTCGATATGAATGATCTTGATAATATGCTGTTAGATATTAATATTACGGATTTTAAATCAGATATTGTATCTTTTCAAAATTTGGTAAGGCATTTTGAATATGATAAAAATATTGATGCTCAAGGAACTATTGAAGGCTCTTTTTTATTAACGTCTAGATTCTCTGAAGAAACCTATTTTGATTGGTCTATTAATGGATCTATAAAAAATGGGTTTTATGTATTAAACAATAATAGCCAGATCGATGATCTAAATTTGGATTTTAACTATTCCTCTCAAAACGCTTTTGAGGCTTCTAATATTTTAGCTACATTGGATCTAATATATAAAAAATATCAAATTGTATGTCCTGTTGTTCAAAACACAAAAGATGGTATTTATTTTGATTTTAGACTGCAAAATGAGATCATAGATGTATTGAGAATTGCAGCAAATGTAAAAAATCAAAATGATCTGTTCAAAATTTCTATAAATGATGATTTGTCTCATTTTTATTTTGATAAATTAAATATTCAAGATTTTATATTGAATAATAAACTTGAAATTGAAAATATTTTTGTTGCCAACACAACAAGTGCGGATAGATTTTTTGCAAAGATTCAGTTTTTATTCGACACGGGCATTATTCCTATTAATAACTTCGATTTATTAAGATTTTCAGATTCTAAAGCGACTTTTCAGTATTTTTTAAAAACTGATGAAAATAAAGATTTAAAATTTAACGTTTTATCTAAAAATTTATCGATTACCCATGAAAATGTTAATTATTTAGAAATTAACGGCATTAAAAAGAAATCGAAAATTGATATAGAAAAAGTTATTTTTGATGATTTTGAGTCTAATTTTTCCATAAATATTGATGAAAAAGCTTATAAAGTTTCCAATTTGGATATTAAGAAGAAAGATAGCTTGTTACTAAAACTACAGGGGCTTTTTTTTCAGGATGAAGCTAAGTTTACAGCAGATATATTAGAGGCAAAAATTGATTTAAAAAAGTTAAGGTCCTTTTTATCTAAATATATCAACTTTCCCTTCGATACAATTGACGGTTATTTGAAGGGCAAGGGATCGATCGTCTGCGCTCTTCCTATAAAAAACAAAAACTTTGATTTTGTTATGGACCTGGACTTAAATCCCAGTAATTTAGTGATAGATAAGATTAGGCTTTATAATACAGGGCCTATTAATATTAATTTATCCTTGTTCAATGAACTTGTTTTGCAGGGGCTGGATTTAAGTTTTTATAGTAAAGATATGGATCTTTCCTATTTAAACTGTCAGGTAGGAAAAGTAAGTTATGATTTTAATACAAAATATTGGAAGTTATTGAACTCTGATCTTCATATTCCTAAAAATGTATTTTTAAATTATCTGCAGTCTAAAAAGTATCATCAATTTTTAGATACGATTTCTTTTGATGAGGATATGGTTTTTTCTGCAGATATCAAATGTTTATCGGATTTATCCAATGTAAGTGTTTTTCTGAAAAATTTTGATTTTTCAATTGATTCTAAAAAGCACTTTTTCAAAGATATCGTTTTTGAATATCTGCCTGATCAGGTAGATTTAAATTTTAAATATCTTTTTAATGAGCACTATTATTCAATTAATAATCAAGTGGAGCTAAAAAAAGATATTTTTATTAAAACTTCTTTTGATGATAAAAAGTCTTTACATCCTTTAACAATTCTTTGGAATTTAATAGATGAGAATATAAGAATCAAAGAAATGAAAGGATCTTTTTCAGGAATAGATGCTTGTTTTCAAGAAGATAATGATGCTTTGAATATCACGAATTTATTTGGAAGTTTGAAACTGGACTTAGCCGAAGCAAAAAAACTTATGCCCAAGAATATTCTTGATTTGTCTTCCAAAAACATTTTAGGAAAAGGCTATTCTCTAAGCGGACATTTAAAAGTAGATCCCAAGAAGGATAATTTTTTAAGTTTTAAAGGTATTTTTTCCGGCAAAGATTTTGAACTTCTAGATTTTCAGTTTAAAACTTTATTTTCAAATATTGAAATTGATGCCAATAATATCAAAGTAACGGATCTTAAAATAAGTGATACTTCAGGTATATTATCGATTAATGAGATGCTTTTTAATAAAAAAGAGGATGATTGGTATCTTTCGATACCTAATGTTAAAGTAAAAGAGCTCAGACCCTCTCTTTTCAAAAAAATAAACCAGCCTATGGAAGAAATGACCCCATTTTTGATAAGAGAGCTTAATTTAAATGATTTTAAGGGGAAACTTTCTGATAAAACAACATTTACTGGAAAAGGTCATTTAAATTTCATCAATTCCTTTAAAAGAGGCTACCATGTATTTGAGTTTCCAACCGATGTTCTCTCTCGTATTGTCGGGCTGGACTTGGAGCTTCTGACCCCGGTAAAAGGCAAGATCAAATTTGAGGCAAAAGACGGCAAATTTTATTTAACTGAAATGAAAGATTCATATAGTGAAAATGAAAGGTCTAAGTTTTTCTTATCGGACAAAGGGGGCAGGCCGTATATTGATTTTGCCGGCAATATTTATATCAATATTGCCATGAAGCAATATGTGCTTTTTAAATTCACAGAGTCTTTTATTATTTCGATCAGAGGAGATTTAGATGAGCCTAAATGTAACCTCAAGAAAAAAAGAGGTTTTTTAAATTAGTTTATAATTATTTTTTTATTTGTAATAATTAAAATTTTAATTTTAAATCAAATAAAAAGTTTTTTATGTGATAATTTGCAATTAATTGATAACTATCTTTGAATACGTTATAATACTTAGAAAACAGGAGATAAGGTTATGGCGAGTAATTATTTACGTGATTTAGGAAGTTATTTATATAATTGGGTTCCCCCTTATTTGACCGATTCCGGTCAGGCGACTGAAACCGCAGAAGCTGCAGGCGCAAGCTCTGCTGAAAAGGAAGATGAATTTCAAATAGTTACATTTAAATTTAATCCGAACGCTTTATTTGAAGAATTGGGTAGAGTAAAAAAATATGTAGATACTGAGGATGATAAAATAGTGAAGGATGTGAAGCTGCAAATATTACAAGAAAAGGCGCGGACAGACGACCAACAGACTGAAACAGCTTATTTTCAAAAATTACAGAAATCTATTATTAAAGAGTCTAAACAGCATGTAGCAATGACAATTGGAACTTATTTAAAAGATTCTTCAGAGATAGGCTATATTTTAAATTCTAGTTTGGATGAAATTTGGGATAAGGACAATGTCAATACTCAAAGAGATATATCTCGTTGTAATTATAGAATTAAAACCAAAGAAGGCGAGATAATTAATTTATCAGAGATTGATAACAAACAATTGAGAGCAGCTAGATTTTTAGAGGTTTTGAAAAAAGAAATTTCTAAACTTAACGGCCAAGAGCAGCAAACATTAGAAATTCTTGTTAAATTAAATATACTTTTATTGAATCAAGGTCTTTTTAGTGATCTTACAGAAAAAGTCATAATTACATATAGCCGCCCGGATAAAAACATTATGCCGCGTATGGAAGATATAAATTTTGTTATGGACTTGGAAAACAATATTTCTGTAGCATCCGGTACTTTTATTTTAAACGGTGCAGATATTAGAGATGGAAGTGAAATTGGGGTTGCAAGAATCCCTGTTTCTATTGCCTTATGTTGGGATAAAGAAGGTGGTTTTATTGTCGAAGGCTGTGAAAAACCCCAACTTTCAGAACATGCTCAAGAAAAGATAAGTAGGATTTTTGAAAGTTTTAGAGGTGTGCTTTAATAAGCTATTGAACCAGAATAAAAGTTTAAAAAAAAAAATTAGTAGTTTATATTTTGATTTATTAAAAAATGAAAAATATAAACTACATTTTTTTTAGGTTCAAAAAAAAGATACTATCACTACTTGATCTTATCTATCCAAGATTTTGTTTAAACTGCAGATGTCAGTTAAAAAAAGATCTTAATTTTTTTTGTTTAGATTGTTTAGAGCATTTTTCTTTAATGCAGCCTGTTTCTAATCAAAAATATTTTGCTGCTTTTGAAAATATAGGGCCCGTTAGAATTCTTGTAAAAGAGCTTCAAAAACAAAACCTGGATCTATACAAGGCCTCAGGCGGTTATATGGTATATCAGTTAGAAAGGTTAAGCTGGCCTGATTTCGATTATATAGTGCCTGTTTTTCAAAAAAAAATAAAAAAGGATCACAGGTATTACTTAGCAAAAACCATAGCTAAAATACTTAATAAAAGAATGAAGATGGTAGCTTCTAAAGAAGATAAGGTGTTGTTTATTACGGATATTGTAAGTTTGGATATATATAATAAAGTAACAAATAAATATCAGCATTCTCAAGCTTATTTATTAGGATTATGCTTCGATGTTTCTTTTGATCATTTCAACTTGTCTGGATAAGGTGTTGTTGTTTTTTAGCTCTGTTGTTATTTTTTTCCAGGCATGTAAAAGGGTAGAATGAGTCTTGCCACCGAAAGAAGAAGCGATTTTTTGCAGAGAATCACTTATAAGCTCTTTTGCTAGGTACATGGCAACCTGTCTGGAAAGGGCTATATTTTTTAATCTCGAATCTCCTTTGATATCGGATATTTTTACTTCAAAAACAGAAGCTACACTTTTTAAGATGCTTTCGACTGTAATTTTTTTATGAGCTGTATAGTCCAGCATTTCTCTTAAAAGGTTTTCTGCTATATCTTTTGTAATAGGGGTGTTCAGCAATCTTGAATAAGCAGATAATCTATTTATCGCTCCTTCTAACTGTCTTATATTATTGTAAATTCTTTCTGCTATAAAAAAAGCAACCTCAGTATCTAATATTATATTTTTCGTTTTTGCTTTTTGTTTTAAAATAGCTACTCTTGTTTCTAAATCAGGTACGCCTAAATGAGCAACCAGGCCCCATTCCATTCTGGCTATCATTCTTTCTGATAATTTAAGCATGGAAGGAGGTTTATCGCTTGCTATTACAACCTGTTTGTTTTGATTAATAAGACTTTCAAAGGTAGAACAAAATTCTTCTTCAAAGTTTAGTCTGTTTTGTAAGAATTGAATGTCGTCCACAATTAATATGTCTAAAGATCTATAGTGCTTTTTCATTTTATTTAATGACTTATTTTTTAGATTTGTCACCAAATCATTAATAAAAGCTTCTGTTGTTACACATTCGATTTTAGATCTTTTATGATTGATGTTTATATGGTTGCCTATGCTGTGCAAAAGATGTGTTTTACCAAGACCTACTCCTCCATGAATAAATAGAGGGTTAAAGGATTTACCAGGTTTTGCAGCCACTCCTAAGGCTGCTGATTTTACAAACTGGTTTGCCGGGCCTTCAATAAATGTGTCAAATGTATATTGTTTGTTAAACTGAATATTATCTTCTTTTGGAAGCTGCGGCAGAGTAGGTGATATGATTTTTTTCTGTTTCTTTTTTTCGGCTACTATAAAATTTACAGCTAAATCTCCGGAGTTGCTTTTCGGTAGAAAAGAGACCATATCCTGTTTGTAATTATCCAGAAGATACTGTTGAACAAAGATATTGGGAACTTCTAGGTTTAATTCATCTTCTTTTGAGTCTAAAACTTTAATTGGTTTGAACCAGTTTTGAAATTCTATAGGAGTGATTCTTTTTTGTATAAAATCTATAAATTCCAGCCAGATATCTTCTTTATTTTGTGTAAGCATTTAATCTTTTCTTTTGTAATGAGTTATAAACAACCTTTCCACAATGTGTTTTAAGCAGGTTTTGCTTTAATCTATCATTAAAATTTAAAGCCTGCAATAAATTTTATAAAATGAGGATTTGAATTGTTTATAACTTGCTGACATTTAAAAAATTGGCGCTAGAAAAAAATTTTAGTTAATATTTTTTATTTTTAAGTTAATAAAAATAAAAAACTTGAATTGAAAAAACCGTTCGAGAATGTGTTTTCAACAGGGTAATTTATACGTGCGCTTTTATTAAAGCGGAAGCTTGGGCTGCAATTTTTTTATTATTGCATTTTTCTAGCTCTTTAGCTTGAGACATTGCCTGATTTGTATAACCTATGGAAAATAAGGCTCTTGTTTTGTTCAGCATTGCCAGATAGTTAAAAGGAGCAAGTTTTATTGCCTTATCTAAGTATTCTAAGGCCAGCATGAAGTTTTCTTTTTGAAGATATAAAGCTCCCAATGTTTGAAGATCATAGATACTGTTGGGATTAAGTATTATAAGTGCTTTGAAAAAATCAATTGCAATATCATAACATCCTTGTTTTACATAAGAATATCCAACAAGTCTTAGATCATCTAAGGTTGATTCATTAAGCTCTAAATAATCCATCCAGTCCATATTTATCCTTTATGATATTCATCTTGTTTTTTTTTGATATCTTCTAATACTTTATTTAACCGTTTCATGCGTGTTGCAAAATCTATTAGTTGATTTCTTTGTTTTTCAATTTCCGGATCTGAAGATTTTTCAGACTCTAATTTTTCGATAAATTCATCAAGAGGCCCTAAATTTGGAACCAATTGGTTAGAGAAAAGATTCGAGCTTGCTGTTTCAAAAAAAGGAGGTTTTTCAAAAGGCCATGCTGCATTATTTTGAAGCTGCCAAAGTTTTATAAGTTCGGGATATATTGGTGTAGTTGTTAGAGTTTCCGTTCTTTTTGCAACTGTTGGAGTTTGAATTACTTTTTGCAGTTCTTCATCACTTAAAAGTTTTGCATTTTCAATAAACCTTTCGTGAGCTCTAGGTCCTAAGTTGTCTACTGTTTTAGCTTTATCCATTTTGCACCTTATTTTATCTTATTAAGTTATTGTATCATTATAATAATATAATAAAAGCAAGATTATTTTTTTGTTTTTTTTGAAAAAAACTTATCCCACTTTTTTCCATTTTTGTTTTTGCAAAAACTTTTGAACACAACTTTGATCATAAATTTAATAAGGAGTTTTTGAGCTTAATTGGTTGGTTTTTAATTATTTAAGTTGAAAGAGGGAAAGAAAGTCAAATCAGGAAAGGTGAATTGCTAAACAAATTTTCCACAATTTCCCACCAGGCTTTGTTTGTTGTTTATAACTTTTGTATTTTTCTAATTTTTAGACATTTAAATGTGAAAATAATTAACTTATAATTTTTATTTTAGGATTTATTTTGCAAAAATATTTACAACTTTTAAATTTTAATGATACTATGTGGAAAACGGTGGGAATAGAAAGTGTTTATGGATCAGTTCTTTTTTAGTGGATCAGCAACAAGCAAGTTAGACGCAAAAAATAGATTTGTCCTTCCTCAACAAATGAGGTATGGTTTAGTTGAAGAGGGCAGGTTGGAGTTTTTAGTAGGTCTTGGTCTTGGCGGCTGTTTAGCTATATATAGAAGATCCGATATCCAAAAAATTGTTAAAAAATTTCAGGAAAAACAGCATCTTGCTCAATATCAGAAATTTTTTACCTTGTTTTTCTCAACACTTCATCATACAACATGCGATAAAATTGGTAGAATTACTCTGCCAAATCATTTGAAACAGGCCGTTAATATTAAAAAAGATATAGTAATTGCGGGTGTGCTAAATAAAATTGAGCTTTGGCCTAAAGAAGTATATGACAGAAATCTTGCCAACCTTCTTCAAGGAAAAGATACTGAGCTTGATTTAGCAAAAATGACAGAAGAGGCTTTTGCATTGTTAGATGAAGGCGATAAAGAAACAGAAAGTTAAACATTTTCCGGTTCTATTAAAAGAGTTTTTAAATTTTTTTGAAGAAGATAAATTGATAATTTTTTTTGATGGGACGGTAGGTGCGGGAGGTCATGCTGCTGCACTTTTAGAGGCCCATCCTGAAATTGAAATATATATTGGTTGCGATCAAGACAAATCAGCTTTAGCTATTGCTAGTGAAACTTTAAAGCCCTGGATGAAAAAAGTGCGACTTGTACACGAAAATTTTTCAAATATCGATGACATCTTATATAAGATGAAAATCAAAAAGATCGATGGAATTTTTTTAGACATCGGCGTTTCTTCCATGCAGCTGGACACTGAAGAAAGAGGGTTCAGTTTTAGATTCGATGCTCCGTTAGATATGAGAATGAACAAAAGTAATAGCTTTACAGCTCGAGATGTCGTAAATAAATACTCGGAAAAAGAGCTTTATAGAATTTTCAAAGAATACGGTGAAGAGAAGAGGGCCAGAGCTGCTGCTAGAAAAATTGTGCAGGATAGAAAAAGAAAGAAAATCAATACCACATTTGAGCTTGTAGAGATATTAGCTCCTGTTCTTGGAAAAAGAAAAAGGATCCATCCGGCAACAAAAGTATTTCAAGCTTTAAGAATTTGTGTTAATGATGAGTTAGGGGCGCTCAAAAAAGCGCTGAGAAGTGCTGCCGAAAAATTGAATGAGAACAAAAAAATTGGTGTGATCAGCTTTCATAGTTTAGAAGATAGGATTGTAAAGCACTCTTTTAGAGAAGATGAGAATTTAGAAGTATTAACCAAGAAGCCTGTTACGGCAGGTAAAGATGAAAATAATCCTCGTGCAAGAAGTGCGAAGATGAGATTTGCCAAAAAGGCAAAAGGCTAAAAATGAATAAATCTTTAATGTTTAAAATATTATTATGTCTTTTAGTTTTTGGCCTTTGTCTATATTCTTATATGGATAAGCAAAATGAGCTGACATCATTGAAAATTGAGCTTCCGAAAATTGCGAAGGAAATAAATGATACGAAAGAAGAGATCAAGAAAATGAAATATGAGATTGAAATGTTTGAAAGCCCGGCTCATTTAATGGAGCTAGTTAGAAAACCGGAATTTGGACATTTAAAGCATCCTTTCGTAGATGATGTACTGACCCTTCCTCAGGGAGTTGCTTTAAAAGAAGAAAATATTATTGCAAATTAAAAAATGGCGAAAAAAAAGAAGTCTCATCTTGTCGATGCGCAAGATCGTAAAAGATTAGTTATTGTCTCTGTTTTTATTTTTTTTTGTTTTTGCCTTATAATTATTCAGTTTTATCGTCTTCAGATCATTCAAGGAGAAAAGTGGAATAGGATTGCATCTTCGCAGCATAAACAGGTTGTAACAGAATATTTCATGAGGGGCACTTTTTATTCCAATACTACAGTAAAAAAAGACCATCCTGAAAAAAGCTTACCTTTTGTTGTAGAGGTTCCTAAATTTCATTTATATATAGATCCTGAGTCTATTCCGTTGCAACATAAAAAAGCAGTCGTTAAAAAGTTTTTTGAGTTTGTTGATATATCAATAGATCAAAAAGAAAAGATATTTTCTGATTTTTATAAAAAAAGCAGAAGTAGAAAGATTTTTACATGGCTGGACAGAAATGAAAAAAATAAAATAACGGCTTGGTGGCTTGCCTTTGCCAAGAAAGAAAAAATAGCCAGAAATGCAATATTTTTTATTCAGGACTATAAAAGGTCTTATCCATTCGGTTCTTTATTGGGACAGGTTTTGCATACCGTGCAGGAGGAAAAAGATTTTTATACTTTTCAGTCCTTGCCGACTGGAGGTTTAGAGCTTTATTTCAATGATTTTCTAAAAGGCAAGTTAGGCAAGAGGATGATAACAAGGTCGCCTAGAAGGAATATCGATACAGGAATTGTTATAGAAGAGCCTGAAAATGGTGCGGATATTTATTTAACCATTAATCATTACCTGCAGACTATCACAGAAGAAGAGTTGGCCAAAGGGGTGAAAAAAGTAAACGGCAGAGGCGGGTGGGCGGTAATGATGGACCCATATTCCGGAGAGATTTTGGCCTTTGCCCAAAACCCTTGTTTTGATGTTAGAAAATATTCTGAATATTATAACCAAAAAGATATGTTAGAGCATACCAAGCTGAAAGCTATTGTTGATGCTTATGAGCCTGGCAGTATTATGAAACCTATTACCTTGGCTGTTTGTTTAAGGGCGAATGAAGAACTTACCAAAGTAGGCAGAAGACCTTTATTTTTTCCGGAAGATAAAATGGACACTTCTAATGGATATTTTCCCGGAAGGTCAAAACCGATTAGAGATGGAAGGCTCCATAATTTTTTAAATATGAACATGGCTGTTCAAAAATCATCTAATGTATATATGGCAAGATTGGTAGAAAGACTAGTATATACTTTAGGAGAAAAATGGTACAGAAATGCCCTTACCGAACTTTTTAATTTCGGCAAGCCTACAGATATAGAGTTGCCAGGAGAGACATGGGGTATTGTACCAAGATTTGGTAAAATGCATCAGAACAATACTCCCGAATGGTCGGCTGCTACTCCTTTTTCTTTAGCTATAGGTTATAATATTATGGTAAACAGCCTTCAAATGATAAGAGCATATTCTATTATTGCTAATGGAGGCTATGAAGTAAATCCGACGCTTCTTAGAAGAATTATAAAAAAAGATAAGGATAAAGAAATTGTTTTAAAAGATAACACGGTAAACTTTGATTTTAGTAAAAGAAATAGAATATTATCTAAAAAATCATGTGATCTATTGATTGATGCCATGAAGTATACGACTAAACTGGGTGGGACGTCACCGCTTGGGGACGTGATGGGATTTTCTGAATGCGGAAAATCAGGAACAGCTGAAAAAATAATAGATGGGAAATATTCTAAAGATACCCATATTTCTTCTTTTATAGGTATTGTTCCTGCCAGCAAACCGAGATTTGTTTTAATGGTTGTCGTAGATGAACCTGAAAAGAAATTCGTGCCTGGTTTAGGAAAACTTCAGCAGGGAGGAGTTTGCGCTGCTCCTATCTTTAAAGAAATTTCAACAAGGGCCCTTCAGTATTTAGGGGTTGCTCCTGATGATCCTTTCGGTTATTCTTTTGGCGATCCAAGAAGAAATATAGAAAAATCTGATTGGATAAGAGAAATAAAGGCTTTGAAAGAAAGATATACAAGTTGGAATGAATGAAATTAAAAAAATTGTTTAAAGGTATCCCGATTACTAATATTAAGGGATCTAAAGATATTGAAATAACAGGAATTTCTTCTGATTCCCGATATGTATCTCCAGGTAGTTTGTTTATAGCAAAAAAGGGATCTGAATTTGATGGATCCAAATTTATTTTGGATGCTATTAATGCAGGAGCAAAAGCAATTGTTACAGATATATACGATCCTTTTTTAAACGTCTGTCAGGTTATTGTAAAAGATGTAAATCAAATAGAAGCTTTGATTGCCTGTAAATATTATAATTATCCGTCTAAAAAACTTTTTTCTGTAGGTATTACTGGTACCAATGGTAAAACAACGACTAGTTATTTGATTAAACATATTTTGGATTCAAATAATATAAAATGTGGTCTTATCGGTACTGTTGAATATTTTTTGGGAAATTCAAAAGTATTTTCTACGCTAACAACTCCATCGAATGTACTAAATCAAAAATATTTAAAAGAAATGATTCATAATAAATGTGAAGCTGTTTGTATGGAAACTTCTTCTCACGGTCTTTCTCAAAACAGATTAGATTATATTGATTTTGATGTAGGCATTTTTACGAATTTGACTTTGGATCATTTGGATTATCATAAAACTTTTGAAAACTATTTAAATGCTAAGAAAAAATTGTTTGATAATTTAAATAAAAAAAGTGTTTCTGTAGTGAATATCGATGATAAAAATTATGAAAAACTTATTAAAGATTCTAAATCTAAAATTGTGACTATATCCGTAAATAAAAAAGCGGATCTGCAAGCTGTTAATATTCGATATTCCTTGAAGGGTACATACTTTGATGTGATTTATAAAAATAAATCGTATAACTTTTTTACATCGTTAATAGGACATTTTAATGTTTATAATTGTTTGTCGGCCATAGCTGTTGGAATTATTAAACCCATTTCTTTGGAAAAGCTGAAACAAAATATAAAATCTTTTTCTAGTGTTCCAGGAAGATTGGAAAGAATAAAAACCAAAAAACCTTTCCATATTTTTGTAGATCATGCTCATACGGACGATGCCATGAAAAATGTTTTGTCTGTTTTAAATAATATTAAAAAAAACAAAATTATTAATGTTTTTGGATGCGGTGGCAATAGAGATAAGTCCAAGAGACAAAAAATGGCAAAAGCATCTGAAAAATATTCTGACGTCAGTATTGTTACTTCTGATAATCCCAGATCGGAAGATCCGAATGATATAATTAATGAAATTGTTCTTGGCTTTTCTAAAAATACAAGTTATATTGTCAAAAAAGATAGGAAGCAAGCTATCGAGAAAGCAATTAGTTTAGCAAAAAAAGATGATATAATAATAATTTCCGGAAAAGGTCACGAGACTTATCAGATTTTTGCTGATCGCACAATAGCTTTTGATGATAGGGAAATAGCTAAAAATATTGCGAACAGCATTTAAAGGATGAAAAATGTTTAAACACCTTTTTCTTGTTTTTTTATTAGCATCTTCTCTTGTATATTCCACACCTAAAAAAATTGTAGCAGCAGCTTATAAAAATAATTCCATCAAGGCTCCTGTTATTGTATTAGATGCCGGACATGGCGGGTTGGACAGAGGCGCTAAAATAAAATATCCGTATTGTGAAGAAAAACGACTTACTTTAACCACTACACTTTTAACTAAAAAATATTTAGAGCAGATGGGATATAAAGTAGTGCTTACAAGAGCAACAGATTTATTTGTTCCTTTGAAAAAAAGAGTGGACATTGCCAACGGCAATAACTGTGATCTTTTTGTAAGCATTCATTTCAATTCTTGTCCTAACCAGTCAGCTCATGGTATTGAGATTTATTATTTTGATTCTAAGGAAAATAAAAAAAGAGCTAAAACTTCCCAGAGTTTGGCTTCGATTATTTTGAATACCTTGACAAAGAAGGTAAAGGCTCATCCAAGAGGAGTTAAAAGAGGCAGCTTTTGTGTTGTAAGAGATACCAAGATGCCGTCTGTTTTAATAGAGGGGGGATTTATGACAAATCCCAAAGAAAGGGATAATTTAAGGAAAAAAGTATATTTGGACAGGTTATCTACCGGTATTGCTCAGGGAATAGATAATTATATAAAAACTCTTTAATAGATCAATTTACTGATATTTATTTAAGTTGTTAATTTTTTAGTTACTTGATGTATTTTAAAGCCAGAAGATAAAATAATATTAAAAAAATGGAATAGGGATCTATTTCATGCCATATTGGATAATTTGTAATTATTCACTTTTTAATACATCTGTAAAAACATTAGGAGGGATATTTACTTTTCCAATTTCCTTCATTTTCTTTTTTCCCTTTTTTTGTTTTTCCCAGAGCTTTCTTTTTCTTGTTATATCTCCGCCGTAGCATTTGGCGGTTACATTTTTTGCCAAGGCCGAAATAGTTTCTCTAGCTATTATTTTTCCGCCTATAGCTGCTTGTATAGGTACTTTGAAAAGTTGTTTGGGAATAAGATCTTTTAGTCTTTTACAAATAAATCTGCCTTTAGATTCGGCTTTTGATCTGTGGACCAAACAGGAAAAGGCATCTACCGGTTCTTCATTTACTTTTATTTCTAATTTTATAATATCAGATTTTTCATATATATCGGGTTCGTAATCGAAAGAGCCATAACCTCTGGTAAGTGATTTTAACTTGTCATTAAAATCAGTTAATATTTCATTCATTGGGAACTTGAAGGTCAGCATTAATCTGTTTCCGCTAAGCGTTTCTGTTTTAATTAAATTACCTCTTTTTTCCATGCCAAGGTTCATAATAGTGCCTAAGTATTCGGAAGGGGTCATAATATGACATGTTACTATCGGTTCTTCTATTTGTTTTATATGAACAGGGTCTGGAAAATATACGGGGTTGTCGATCTGAAGTTTTTTGCCATTGGTCAGTGTTATATTATAAACAACGCTGGGAGCTGTTGTTATTATATCTAGGTTAAATTCTCTTTGAAGCCTTTCAAAGGTGATTTCTAAATGCAATAGACCTAAAAATCCGCATCTGAACCCAAAACCTAAAGCATGGGAGCTTTCCTGTTCTACATGCAAGGCAGAGTCATTTAACTGAAGTTTGTTTAAAGCGTCTTTTAGATTTTCAAAATCAGAGGTGTCTATTGGATAGATTCCTGCGTATACTACAGGAGATATAACTTTAAATCCTGCAAGAGGTTTTTCAGCCGGGTATTTTTGCTGGGTTATAGTGTCGCCAATTTTTATATCCGATACTTTTTTAATGTTCGCTATAACGTAGCCAACTTCTCCTGCTCTTAATATATCGATCGGTTTTTCATTAGGAGCAAAGATACCAACTTCCAAAACTTCAAAGTTTTTGTCTGTTGCCATCATTTTGATTAAAGAGCCTTTTTTTATTTCACCGGAAATAACTCTAATATATGCCATTACACCTCTATAAGTGTCATAATGAGAGTCAAAAACCAGTGCTTTTAAAGTGTTGGTCTTTTCGACGTTGGGTGAAGGGAAGTGAGTTATGATATTATCTAATATATCTTCTATGCCTATATTTTTTTTAGCTGATGCTAAAATTAAATTTTCAGTTGAAAGGCCAATTGTATCTTCTATTTGATTTGTTACATCTTCGATATTTGCATTTTGAAGATCAATTTTATTGATAATAGGAAGAATTTCCAAATCTCTGTCTATTGCTAAAAAGACGTTTGCTAAAGTTTGGGCTTGTACGCCTTGAGTAGCGTCCACTATTAATAAGGCGCCTTCACAGGCGGCCAAAGATCTGGATACTTCATAAGAAAAATCAACATGTCCCGGAGTATCAATAAAATTTATTTGGTATGTATGACCGTCTTTTGCTTTATAATGCATTGTTACAGGATGTGCTTTTATAGTTATGCCTTTTTCTCTTTCCAGCTCCATATCATCCAAAAACTGTTCCTGCATTTCTCTTTTTGTAACAGTTTTTGTAAATTCTAATAATCTGTCTGCAATTGTTGACTTGCCGTGATCAATATGAGCAATAATTGAAAAATTTCTTATATATTTTGGATCGTATTTAAACATGTTTTATCTCTTTTAACATTCTTAGTTTATAAGAAACTTACGATCTTTTCAAGAAAAGCAAAATAAGAAAAAGTAAAAAGATTTATTGAAAAGAAAAATGAATATCTATAAATTTCCATAACCTTATAAAAAGGTGGGGTAGTTTATGGAAACTTCTCGTTTGAGAAGACCTACTGCCGTTTTTAATGATATTGAAAATAGTAGGAACTTATCGAATACCGGCAGGAACTTAGATCAAAAAGTTAAAGTTTTTGCTAAAGATAAAATAGCTTCCAAACATTTTTTGGGAAAAGTAATAGAAAAATTCCAAAATTCTGAAGCTCAGGCCATTATTAGGCTTTTTGGCAATCTTTTTAAACATAAAAACCCAATATTTTATGAGCGAAAGGTTTTTAATTTACCAAAAAAGCTTGATGATAATCTAGGTGATAAAACTGTTCCTATCGGTATTTTTGGCTATAATTGGATCAATGCATTAATGCAGTTTATTATGCATGTTCCTAGCTTGAAAAACATGTTCAACTATACTCCGAAAAGTTTTTCGTCTTTTAATATTTTTATTGATTCTTATGAAGAAGACAAGGCGTTGGGAAGATTAGTAGCTACTATGAATAGTGATATTTTAATAAATTGTCTATTTAAAAAATTTGCAGAGAAATTTTTTATTGTTAATAAGGGAAAAATTGATGTTTACAAGATCTTGTCTTTAATAATGGATAGTTTTTTCGAAGAAAAGATTTCTTTAGATTTTTTAGAGTCTCAAAATAGTGATCTTTTGGCATTTCAGCCTAAGTGGCAGATTGTTTATGATGTAAATAAAAAAGTATCCATAGAGCAGTATATTTTAGATATATTAAATAAAAAAAATAAGGTGCCGAAAGAGCTTTTGGTGGCATTAAAATGGTTTAGTAACGGCAGAAGATTTGTAATGAATAAAAAGAACTGTCCCAGAAAAAAAATACTTTTTTGGGTAGATAATTCTTATTCAAGGCATTTGGATTTAGATGCTTTTATAGAATATAGGCAAGATGGAAAAGATAGCGGGGATTACATAACATATCTTAAAATAGATGAGACTTGGTATCAATGTAATGATGCAAGAATATGCACCGTACCTTCTAATAATTTACAAATAGCATTGTCCAGATCGATTATGCTTCATTATAATTGTAAGTATTCAAATAAAAGATTATAAAAAAGGCCCCGCAGATAAGCAGGACCTTAGATAAAATTAGTTAACGGCTTTTTGTTTGCCGTTTTGTTTTTCTATAACTTTTAGATCATCTTCAGAGATTTTCTTTTTCTCAGCTTCAGATTCTTTGTTCTTAGCTTCAAATCTCTTAGATAAGGCATTTGCAGATGCCATCCATGTAATTACGATTAACAGTACTATTCCCATAACATATGGTGCTACTCCTGCTAGACCGCCGCACATGATGATAAGACCTTGCTGTAATAGGGCACCTCCTGATTTTCCAAGTCTTGCTCCTACCACATCAATAGCTGCTTTACCTTTAAATTTAGATTCCTGATCCAATGGGATATATGCCATTTCTTTTGTCGGATCAAAAAATGAATATTTACAAGATTTAGATAAGATATTTTGAGCAGCTCCTAATAGTACAATAAATAATTGAAGTGTTATTCCCCACATTAAATGAGCAGGTAAATGATTTTTAAACACTACGAACCCTAAAAACGAGATTCCAGTTACTGCTAACATAATAGGTGTTAATAAAGCAGATACTCTCCAACCGAATTTTCTCATGATATTTCCGCCCAAGAACATTGTAGCAAAAATGGTCACTGTTCCGGTAATCATAGAGAAATATCCCATAAAACTTAAATAATCATTAGGGTTTGGATATTGTAGTTTTAATTGAGACTTCCAGGTAACTTCAACTAAATTAATCGCTACACCATAAGATATAACAAGGATTGCTAATAATCCTAAATATTTTGATTTAGCTAAAAACTTGAAACTTTCCATCATAGAAAGTTTCGGCTTTGATTTTTTAGATGATTTTTGCTCGTCAGGCGAATAAAATCTTGAATCTGTTAAAACATTTTTGTTCATCCACCAGTAACATGCGATAATTACCATTCCTAAAGCAACAACCAGCATCATCAATTTATTAATTGTAATGCCCCATGGATCAATGCCTGCTGTAGTTAATCTTTTAGGAAGGTTTGCAAAATATCTAATAATTGGGCCTGATACTAATAAAGCAACATTTGCTCCTGTTAGGAATAAAGCATAAAATCTCTTTGCCTCTTTAACTTTTGTTATATCATTTGCAAAACTCCAGAAAAGCAAAGACAATACAACGCTTCCCCAAAGCTCGGACAACACGTAAAACGTAGAGAATACCCAGTTTCTAAATACTGCTATTAATCCCATGAATCCGGCAGGCAACGCTGCTTGCAGCTTATCTGCTAAAGCGTGAGGATGCAGAATGTCTCTTGCAGGGTATAATACTAATGCAAACAGGGCAAAGAAAACTAAGAATGGTGCTATTGTTGTATAAAACAAAGCAGGTTTACTTAATTTGTTGCTTAGTTTTGTATAGATTAACATGAAAACTACGGCTGCAGGCAAGACCCCCCATAATTTTAAAAATGGTATTGCTTCTGCGCCAGATCCGCCGGCTGTTACAATTAATGAATCTTTCATGTCTCTTAAAATAGTATAATTAAAAGAAATACAGAAAAACATTAACAGCATTGGCAATAGTTTTTTTAGTTCGAACCTATAAATAGGCCATAAAAGCGATCTCGCTTTTGAAAATTCTTTTTGCGCGGTTTCAGACATTTATTTTATCCTTTTTTTATTGTTCATAACTGTTCTTATTTGCCACACATATTATAGATGATTTTTTGTATAAATCAAGAAAAATAATGGTTAAAAGTAATTAAAAGTAAGAATTTTAAAATCAATAAAAAACCTTTGAGACAAGCATCTCAAAGGTTTTTTGAATAAGATTAATTTTGATTTGAATTTAATAGACTTTCTTTTGCATTTAAAATAGCTTGTTGGGCGTTAATAGATTCAACGTATCCATTCCATAGTTCTTGATCAATTTTTTCATGTCTAATTGATTGAATTAACTCTCTTTTATAAGAAGCTAAAGATTTTTTTGGGCTTAATAATGAAATTATTTCTTTATCGCCGGCAAGTCTTGCTATGTTAAGCATTCTTTCTAACTGCCATTTTGAAAAATTAACTTGGTCTTTTCTTTTTCTAGACCCTCTTGGAGCTCTTGATTTAGGAGCAACTGCCATTGGTCTGTCATTTTTTAAAATAAATTTTTGAATCATTTCAGCAAGTTCTTGAGGCTGCTTTTTTTTCATTTTTTTTAAAGTAAAATGATGAATGTATCCGCCTGTTACTACAGGGATAAATTTACAAAGTTCATTTTCTCTTTTTACACCAACTTTTTTAATTGCTCTAGCAATAACTTCTTCTAATTCTTTAAAATTTTTTCCAGTATTGCTCATTTTTCCTTCCTATGTGTTAGGTTTTAATAATTCTTTTTATAGAATAGAAAAATTATTCTATTCTATGTAACAATGTTTTGAATGATAAAAATTTAAACATTTATTTATTTATTTTGCAAATGATATTTATTTTCAAAACAAAATTAGCTTTTTAATTATCAAGATTATAAATAACTAACAATAATTTTTGCAAGGCTTAATATTGATTTTTTTCAATTAAGATAATTTAGTTGTTTTTAATTTAATAATTCCGGCTTCTTCAATAGCTATCATTTTACAATTAGGAGGAACTTCTATAGTTTGGTTTTTAGAAAAATTAATATTTTTAGCATAAAAAATTGCTTTTTCATGAAGAATTATTTTTAGAAATTCTTTTCTATATATTTGATTTTTCCAATAGTTATTATTTTGTGTTGTATCTATACCTAAATTATTTACTTTTACATTTTCTAAAAAGCATTTTGTATTATGGATTTTTTCTTCGTTAAAATTTTTAATTAAGGGAGTTTCTATTATTAAACTGCCGTTTAAAAATAAATTATCTAAATGAACTTCAGCTAAATTAATTATTAATTCAGAACCTTTTTTTAATTCACAGTGTTTAATTTTTTTAGCGATGATGGAATATAAAGGGCCTACGGTCGGATGTATATAACAGTGAAAGGGAAATCCTGTTGTTAAATATTTATCAGTGCTAACTAAGGGAGGAAGTTTTGTCTTGCAGTAGTTTTTTAATAGATCATAGTAGTTATTCATTATGTCGTAAAAACAGCCTTCAGGTGTTTCCAATAAAGATGACCCAAAGTGGAAAGATTTTTTTATAGTGGAGATTGTTTTTTGTCTTTTATTGTATGTGAGGTAAGTTTTTAAATATTTTTGTTCGTCGGGCTTTATTTTCCATTCTTTATAATCAGTTATATAATCTGCAATATTTTGCATTGCAGATTCCAATCTTCCTGCCGATATTTTTTTTGCATTGCCTGATTTGTCTTTTGTGAAAACTTTGTTTTTTAAGTTTACAGTAAGACCGGGAAACTCACATTTTTTTAAAGCTGATTTGATAGCTGTAAGATCTGCAAATAAGATATTGGTATTAGAAGGATATTTAGAATAATTTGAATTATTTTCTGCTTCATCTTTAATGTTATAAAAATCAAAGTCAGTATATTCGATGTTTGTTAAATTGTACTCGAATCCAATAGGCAGTTTTTTTTCTTTTAAGACATTTACTCCCTCGGCTGCTTTTACAATTCTGGGGCAGGCGGCAAAACCAAAAGCTTTATTGGCGGAAGCCCCTAAAAAAGCCAATAGGGAGTAATCTGTAAATGCTATTGGATTATTTATCTGTCTTAAAATTGCTTTGGAGATTTTTTTTGAGATTAATTCATCTAAAATGCCGTTTTCTGAAAGAAGCTTCCATATTACTCCGTGTCCTGAAGGTTTTGTTGCTAAATCCAATGGGCCTTTTAAGGTCCAGTTGCCATCTTCTGTTATTAAAGGAACTGACATTTGTTTAACGAAATAAAAGTTCTCTTTATTTCTGTGGAACCACTTGTTCTTTTCACAAATAGACACAATATGTTTATGATTATTTTTCGAATCTGATGTCATAATAACTACAGGTATAGTTATTATTTTATGGGTTCTTATAAAATAATAATATTCTAGGGCCTGAATATCTTGAATTATGTTTTCTAATAAAGTCATTCCCAGAAATTCTAATTTTGCAGTAGGTAGGGGTTCTTTTGTTGTTTGATTGATCAGCCCTAATCTATCTCCAGCACCGCCCATAGGGCAGATGATTGCAATTTTTGACAAAGATTCCAAACCTTGATCGATTAACTTTTTTACTACAGGGGTGCTTTCTTGGATGTCTAAGTATTGCGGGTGATGAAAACGAATGTTTTTATTAGAATGTTTTTTGTTTTTAATAAGTTTTAAAAAAGTTAGATGGTAACCGAGCAGCCCACCTATATTTTCATAAAACTTTTCTATTTCATATAAGTTTTTAGTAAATTTTTTTAATTTGGGCAAATAGTTTGCTGTATTCAGATTGGACAATAAATTGTCTGCTTGGTTTATTGCTATAATTACTTTAATTACATATTCACATTCTAAAGGAAGAGTCTGCAGGGCTTCTTCTAATTGTGGTTTTTTTTGTAGATATGTTTCAATTTTATCAATACCATCTAAAACATTAATTTTATCAATTAATGTGCTTTCTTGATTTAATTTTTCTAATAGGGTGTATAACATTTTGTTTTTATTTTATTTAATATTTTTAAAATATTATATAAATAAATAAAAAAAAAGCCTTTATAAAGTCTTTTAGTTAAATTGACTTTTCTGAAAGTTCATGTTATCTTAGCTGGAATTTATAATTTAAAATCTTGTTTATGAAGAAAATTGCTATATTAGGGTCAACCGGATCTATAGGTAAAAATACTTTAGAAGTGATTCAAAATAATAAAGATTTTTTTAAAGTTGAATCTCTTGCATGTAGATCAAATATTGATGAAATTGAGATGCAGGCAAAAAAATTCCATCCTAAAATTATTGCCGTTTATGATAAAGAAAAGGCTAAAATTCTAAAAAAGAGGCTTTCAAAAGTTAAAATATTGTCGGGAATAGAAGGTCTTATTGAAGCCACGGCTGATACAGATGTTGATTTTGTAATGTCAGCAGTATCTGGAAGCATAGGCCTGATTCCCACTGTTCATGCGATAATGGCAAAAAAAACAATAGGGCTGGCTAATAAGGAAGTAATGGTATCGGCCGGAGATTATGTTAACTATCTGTTAGATCAGTATGATGTAGATATGATACCAGTAGATAGCGAGCATAGTGCTATTTTTCAAGCTTTGAATGGTGAGGATGCTGAAAATATCAAGAGGATCATACTGACTGCTTCCGGCGGTCCTTTTTATGATTATTCAAAAGAAGAATTAAAAAATGTCAGTTTGGCGGATGCTTTGAAGCACCCCACTTATAAAATGGGCAGTAAAATAACAATTGATTCATCTACATTAATGAATAAGGGATTGGAAATTATTGAAGCGTATCACTTGTTTAGAGTTGAAAAAGATCAAATTGATGTTGTTGTACATCCGCAAAGTATTATTCACAGTTTTGTAGAATTTATTGACGGTTCAATTATAAGTCAAATGTCCGAACCTGATATGCAGCTTCCTATTCAGTATGCAATGACATATCCTAAGAGGATAAGAGCTGATATTCAGGAATTTGATTTTGTTAAAAATAACACACTTAATTTTTTTGAACCTGATTATGACAAATTCTTATGTTTGAAATTGGCTAAAGAAGCTTTAGATTGCGGCAAGAGCATGCCGTGCTTTATGAATGCTGCAAATGAGATCTTAGTGTCCAGATTTTTAGAAGGACAGATACCTTGGATGGATATTTCTAGAAAATTAGAAAAATTAATGTCTTTGCATAGGAGTGTAAATATGCTAGACTTAACATCGATATTGAGTGTTGATAAATTAGCTAGAATTAAAGCAAAAGAGATTTAAATGGAAAATATTTTTTATGTCATACTGGCTATATTAGGCCTTGGTTTTTTAGTTTTTATTCATGAGCTTGGTCATTATTTTATGGCCAAAAAAGCTAAAATGAAAGTAGAGGTTTTTTCTATTGGATTTGGAAAAGCCATAATTTCTTGGTATCGAGGAGATACAAAGTGGCAAATTGCCATATTGCCTTTTGGCGGCTATGTAAAAATTGCCGGCATGGATAAAGAAGGGGACAAAGAACCTTATGAGATAAAAGGAGGTTTTTTTGCTACCAAACCATTAGATAGAATAAAAGTTTCTTTTATGGGACCTTTGGTCAATATTGTTTTTGCTTTAGCTGCTTTTTCTGTTATTTGGAGTTTTGGCGGAAGAAATAAAACTTTTACTGATATTACTAAAAAAATTGGTTATGTTGATCCGAAATCAGAATTATATAATTTAGATGTGAAACCCGGGGATGAAATTTTACGTTATAATAATAAGAATTATACAGGGTTTATTGATGCTATCTATACTGGCTTTTTGAAAAAAAATGACGTTAAGATTAGCGGATATAAAGTAAATTATTTCAATAAGACCAAGAAGCCTTATGAATATACATTAAATACATATAAGGATCCAAGTAAGGCAAAAGATTTTTCGACAATAGGGATAATGGCTCCTGCAAATTATTTAATCTCCGAAAACGAACAATCAGTTGTAGTGCAGGGATTGGAAAAAAGTGATAGGATATTATGGGCTAATGGAAAACTTTTATTTTCTTCAATGCAGCTCAATCAGCTTATTAACGATCCTCCTATTTATGTAACTGTTAAAAGGCAGGACAAAATATTTAATGTGGTTTTGCCTAGAACAAAAATAGATGATTTAAAATTGTCTTTTAATCAAAAGAGTGAATTAGATGATTTGAGATATGACAACAATATAAAAACTTCCTTGGAAGAGCTTCATTTTATTCCATATTTTGTTGATGATAATTTAGTTGTTCAAAATGAAATTGGTTTTATTAGTAACTCGAATAAATCAGAAAATTTACAAAAATATGATCAGATAATAGCTGTGAACTCTGAAAAAATTACAAATGTCAGCGGTTTGTTTACAGCTATTCAAAGTCCAAAAATTTTAATGATAGTAAAAAAAGAAAGTATTATTGATAACAAGCCTTCTTATAAAGTGGCTGACAGTGATTTTGATAAATCGCTTAATATTGCAGCATTGCATCAAATAGTTTCTAAAATAGGAACAGAAAGACAAGTAGATAAAATTGATAATACAGTTATATTAAAACCTTTTGAGCCTTTAACTGTTAATCAAGCAGTGGAAAAAAATCCTGATAATATTGTTGTTAAAAGTTTTTTAGCTTTTAAAGAGAAGGTTGAAAATGAAAAAAGCCCAGAGAAAAAAGAAAAGGCATTGCTTGAGCTTAATGAAATGGCTAACAAAAAAATATTAGACATTTCTGTGATGGACAAAATTGTTAAATATAATCCAAATCCCTTTAAGGTATTTGCAGATTGTTTTAAGGAAGTTTACAGGACTTTATTTTTCTTGTTTACAGGAACCGTTAGCCCTAAGCATTTGTCTGGTCCGGTCGGTATTTTTCACATTATGAAAACCAGCTGGTCTTTAGGCCCTCTTGAAGCTTTATACTGGCTTGGTTTTATTAGCATCAACTTAGGGTTTATTAATTTACTGCCTATTCCTGTATTAGACGGCGGGCATATTGTATTTTCAGTAGTTGAGGCTATTACAA
Organism: Chlamydiales bacterium; assembly: GCA_028278035.1. GTDB lineage: Bacteria > Chlamydiota > Chlamydiia > Chlamydiales > SM23-39 > JANQFC01. The sequence continues at coordinate 105,419 of JANQFC010000065.1, read as the reverse complement.
GAAGACCTTTAAAGGCCAAGACAAGAGAGAAGTTTATCATTCCTTTTGTAATATTAATTATCGGAATGGCTATTTTCATGACCTATCATGATATTGTAAGATTAGTTACTAATTTCTTTTGATAAAAAAGATTTTATTATTTTCAGATTTCTCAAGTAATAAAAAAAAGAAGTAGCATGCGTTATGCCTGCTTATATTGTATGTACTCAAATTTCTAATAAGCCTGCTAATTTATCAAAAAATTATATGTAGTCATCATCCAAGTTTGTCCATGTACTATCTGTGCTGGGCTGAAAGCCTTTTAAGAAATTTCTAATTCTATTTACACAGGCATTTACAGTATCTATACAGGTTTGCATAGAGGTTTTTGACGGAGTTTTTAAATAACGCTCTATGCCTATTATTAATTCAGCCGGCGTATTCTCTTTTGTTATAGAACATATTTCTATTTCATAGTCCGGCGATAAAAAAGGCTCTTCTTCAAGCGGGCAGCAAGCTTTATGAATATCTGCAGCGCATTTTCCTACCAGTTGTTCAACTGAAGGGCCGCTAAGGGCCGGGTCTAAAAGAATCTCAGATATTAAACCTACAGAACCTAGGGCAGTAGGTCCAAACGATGCTGCAAGATTTACTGCTAATGGTGTAGACATATAAAGTTTTCCTTGTTAAATTTTTGAAAAATGGTAGATCAAAAAATAAAAAACAGCAACTTAAATAATTTAAAATTTTAAGATAAAAAAATGGCGATAAATTTCTTTATCGCCATTTTGATTTATAGATTTTTAAGAAATATTATTTCTTTTCTTCATCTAAGACTTCAACGTCTGCTTCTTCTATATCTTCTTTTTTCTCTTTTTTAGCGCCTTGAGCATTAGGCTGAGCTTGAGCATTTGCTCCGGCTTGGGCACCTTGGGCCTTTTGCAACTCTTCTCCGATTTTCTGCATGTGAGCCTGAAGATCCTGCATAGCTGATTTAATAGAGTCTAAATTAGATGTTTTTAAAGCTTCTTTTACTTTATCTACTTTAGTCTGTATCTCGCTTGCTATGTTGGAAGGAAGCTTGTCCTTATAGTCTGTTAAAGCTTTTTCAGCCCTAAAAACTGTAGCCTCAGCTTCGTTCTTGGTATCGATCTCTTCTTTTTTCTTCTTGTCTGCTTCTGCATTCATCTCGGCTTCTTTTACTTTTGCCTTGATCTCTTCTTCTGAAAGACCTGATTTAGCTTCGATTTTAATTTTCTGCTCTTTTCCAGACTGTTTGTCTTTTGCAGAAACGTTCAAGATACCGTCAGCATCTAAATCGAAGGCTACTTCGATTTGAGGAACTCCTCTTGGAGCTGGCGGGATATCTGTTAAATCAAATCTACCGATCTCTTTGTTATCTTTCGCCATTGGTCTTTCACCTTGCAGAACAACGATAGTAACAGCAGGCTGGTTGTCTGCAGCGGTTGAGAAGACTTGTTTCTTTTGGGTCGGTATTGTTGTGTTTCTTTCGATTAACGGAGTTAAAACGCCGCCTAAGGTTTCAATACCTAAAGTTAATGGTACTACGTCCAATAAAAGAACGTCTTTTACTTCTCCGCCCAAGATGCCACCTTGGATAGCAGCTCCTGTTGCAACTGCTTCATCCGGGTTGATTCCTTGATTAGGCTCTTTGCCAAATATGGAGTTTACCATTTCTTGAACAGCCGGCATTCTGGACATACCGCCTACCAAGATAACTTCAGAGATGTCAGATGCTGAGATTCCAGCATCTTTTAATGCTTTTTCACAAGGAGATTTTGTTCTTTGAACTAAATCATGACATAAACTGTCTAGTTTAGCTCTAGTTAGTGTTAAAGCTAAGTGTTTAGGTCCTGTTGCGTCCATTGTAATAAATGGTTGGTTGATATCTGTAGACTGTGTTCCAGATAGCTCTATTTTTGCTTTTTCAGCAGCGTCTTTTAAACGTTGAAGAGCCATTTTGTCTTGGGATAGGTCTATGCCGTTTTCTTTCTTGAATTCTTCCAATATCCATTTCATGATCTTATCATCAAAATCATCACCACCTAAGTGAGTATCTCCATTTGTTGATAATACTTCAAAAACGCCGTCACCGATCTCCATGATAGAAATATCAAATGTTCCGCCACCTAGATCGTATACAGCTATTTTCTGATCATTTTTTTTGTCCAAACCGTATGCTAAAGCAGCGGCTGTCGGTTCAGGGATGATCCTTTTAACGTTAAGACCTGCAATTTTACCGGCATCTTTTGTAGATTGTCTTTGAGAGTCATTAAAGTAAGCCGGTACTGTGATCACAGCGTCTGTTATTTTTTCTCCTAAATAGTTTTCAGCAGTTTCTTTCATTTTAATAAGCACTTGAGCTGCTGCTTCTTCAGGAGTTATCTGTTTACCGTCTATTTCAAAAGCTACATCTCCATTAGCGCTTTTTGTAACTTTATACGGCACTGTTTTTATCTCTTCTTGTACTTCATCGAATTTTCTACCGATAAACCTTTTAGTAGAAAATAGAGTTTTCTCAGGATTTGTTACTGCCTGTCTTTTAGCAGGAACGCCAACTAATCTTTCTTTTTCTTTATAAGAAATAACAGAAGGTGTTGTTCTCGTACCTTCAGCGTTTGCTATAACTTTTGCGGTTTTCCCTTCCATTATAGCAACACAAGAGTTAGTTGTTCCTAAGTCTATACCTATGATTTTAGATCCTTTTTTATTCATAAAATTACCTCTTGTTTTTATTTAAAATTTATTAATTTTTAATATCCTCTTCTAAAACTTTGTCCTTTTCAGTTTCTTTTATTTCTTCTTTAAGAGCTTCTGTTTCTATATTTTTCGCAACTTTTACTCTTGCCGGTCTGATGGTTCTATTGGCACTTTTATATCCCTTTGCAAGCTCTTCTATAATTGCGCCGTTTGGATAATCGTTTGTTTCTACTATTTCCATAGCTTCATGATAGTGAGGATCGAAAGTATTACCTTCTGAATGAAAAGCAACGATCCCATTATTATGCAGGACATCTCTAAATTGAGTAAGTATCATCTGAAATCCTGTTGCCCAGTTTTTAACTTCTTCAGAAGAGTTGTCAGCAAAGTTTAATGCATTTTCAAAATTATCTATTACAGGCAAGAATTCCGAGATTGTATTTTCGATTGCAAAAGTGATTGTTGCCTGCTTTTCTTTCTGCATTCTTTTTCTGGCATTTTCCAGTTCAGCCAAAGAGCGCAGATATTTGTTTTCAAATTCTTTTGCCTGTTCTTTTAGCTTATTTTTTTCTTCTTTTTTTTCTTTTTTCTTTTTGTCTGACATTTAAATGTTCTCCTAAACTTATTTAACAGTTTGTGTTTTGTCTTCTAAAAGAATTGATTTGTTGTATTCTTTTAATTTTTTATATTCTTCTAAATCCCTAAATGAAATTTTGTATTTGTAGATGTTCTTGGTCAGTGTTTCAGACAGGTGCTTAGCGTAGGTATTTAGAATAGCAAAAACTTTTTTGTAAGATATTCTCATAGGGCATAAAACAGCTATTGCCCCGATTGAAATATCATTTACTTTATAAGGCACTGAGATAATTGAGCAGTTATTAGAGATTATATCAAACTGTTCCAGATCATCTGCTATAAAGTATGATAAAGAGTTTTGTTTAATTGCATTTTGCAGGATATTTTTCATTTGCTCAGGATCTTCAAAAATCGATAGGCTTTCTGCTAAGTTTAAGGGATCTTGAAACTCATCATAATTTAAAAGTTTTGAAAGTCCTGTTTTATATATATCTTCGATATGCATCGAAGAATATCCTACAACGTATCTGACCATTACCTCATTGTACAGCTGCTGCGCTAGTTTTTTATCTTTTTGAGAGGGAAATTGAGGCTCTTGTTTTTTGTTCATTCTAAATAAGAAAAAATCTTCGATTAATTTAAGCGTTTTTTCATCTATTTTATTATTAACGTATAGAGTATCCGTTTTTATAAGCCCGAAGTCTGTAATCAGTACATATAATATTTTATTAGTATCTATACAGATCAGTTTAACATCATTTATTAAATCTTGATCGAAACGGGGAGATGACTGGAAAATGCTGCAGTTTGTAAGTTCACTTAATAATTCTGCTGATTTATTTAAATAATCAGTTACCTTTTTATCTATGTTAGACAGTTTTTCTTTAAGAGTTTTTTCTTCTTTTTTTTCCAGAAGGATTTTTTTATTAACTTTATCAGCATATAACTTGAAGGCTTGAATAGTTGGGATTCTTCCGCCGGAAGAGTGCTGTTGTGCTAAATACCCCTGTTTTTCAAGCTTTACAAAGTAGTTTCTGATAGTCGCTGAGCTCATATTATCAAAACTGGTTTCTTTAAGGGAATTTGAGCCGATGGCAGAGCCTGTTTTAATATACAGCTCGACCAGACCTAACAGAATAGATAGTTCTTTATCTTTTTTGGTAAGAATTTTTTTTAAAGCTAGCTTTTTCAAGGTTTAATTTCCTTTAGATTTTAATCTAATTATAATGTTATCAAACAAGGGTATTTTTTAGCAATCAAAGAGATTGATTGCTTGATTTTATCTGTTAATTATTAATATACAGCGTGTTATGGATTAGGCTTTATGAGCTTTTGGTCATTCAAATATTTTCTTAACACAACTGGAATCACAACAGATCCGTCTTCTTGCTGATTATTTTCTAATAAGGCTACCATCAGTCTGGAAGTTGCTACTCCTGACGCGTTCAAAGTATGAATAAGTCTTGGTTTTTCATCTTTTTTTCTGCATCTAATTTTTGATCTTCTGGATTGAAAATCTGTACAGTTAGATACTGAAGATACTTCATAATATCTGTCTTGACCCGGCAGAAATACTTCAACATCTACTGTTTTAGCTGCCGGAAAAGACATATCTCCAGTGCATAAGAGCATATTTCTGTAGTGAAGGTCTAAACCTTTTAATACTTCTTCTGCTGAATTTAACATGATATCAAATGCTTTATTACTATCTTCTGGAGTTGTTACATAAAATAATTCAACTTTATTGAACTGGTGAGTTCTAATTAGCCCTCTTTCTTGTTTTCCAGCGGCTCCTGCTTCCCTTCTGAAGCATGGGGTGTATGCTACATATTTTTTTGGTAGATTTTCTTCCGGGATGATTTCATCTTGGTTTATGCCGTTTAAAGGAACTTCAGCTGTAGGTATTAAATATAGGTTATAGTCTTCATCATTAATGTTAAAAAGCTGGTCTTTGAATTTCGGAAGCTGTCCGGATCCAAACATAATATCTTCTTTTACCAAAAGAGGGGGGATTATTTGGGTAAAGCCGTTTTGTCTGTGGATATCAAGCATATAGTTCAAAAGGGCCCATTCAAGTTTAGCTCCCATGTCCGTATACATAACCCAACGGTTTCCTGCTATTTTGACACCTGATACAAAATCAAATAGCTTGAGCTTTTCGTTTAGCTGTATATGGTTTTTGAATTGAAAATCGAATTTTGGTTTTTCTTTATAGGTTTTGATACATTTATTATCTTGCGGATCTAAAGAAACAGGGATGTCATCTTGCGGGATGTTGGGAAGTCTTGCAAGCAGGTCTAATCTTTTTTCATCTAATTTTTTTAGTTCTTCATCTAATTTAGAAATATCTTGTCCTATATCTGACATCGTTTTTAGGGTTTGAGCTACATCTTCGCCTTTTTGTTTTTTATAGCCTATTTCTTTCGAAACTTTATTTTTTTGAGCTTTTAATTTTTCTACTTCGGTTTGTATTTTTCTAGCTTCGTCGTCTATGGAAGTAATGGGGGATAAATTAACATCTTCTATTTTAGTTTTTAATTTTTTTTCCAAGTTTTTTGCGTCATTTCTAATTAGTTTTATATCAAGCATTTTTTTAACCTATCTGGCGTTTTAATTGATCATTAATAATAAATTTATTTTTTGTTTATTGCAATAATGAGTCTTGCCAAAGGCAATTTTTTCTGTTATAATATACATATTTTTAGAAGGTTGTAAATAATATGTCAAAATTTCCCGTTGCTAAAGTTCCTTTAATTTTACGCTTCCACAGACTGATGGATGCTTTTTCGAAATCGGATGATGAAAGAGATTTTTATTTAGATAATGTAGAAGGTTTCTTGATCTATGTTGATCTGGATAAAGATTTTGAAGATTTAAAAATTTTAAATAAAGAATTAGAAAAAAATAATTTAAGATACTGCCTGATCCCGAAAATGGCTTTTTTTGAGATTAAAAAGTTTATGGAAGGCTTTGTTCAGGAAAAAGTATATGATATCGATATTAAAGAAAAACTTTTAGATATTATTCAGTCTAAAGAGGCTAGAGAGAATTTTTTAGAATTTATTTATGATAATTTGACTGAATTAGAAAAATGGCAGCAGTACTATCAAGAAAGATTTAGAATCAGAATAATTGAATGGCTAAGGTCTCATGATATCAAGTTTGTTTTTGAAGAAGATCTGGATTTGAGCAAAAATGTTATAGAGAAGTTAAAACAGAGTTTGTTCGATGACAAAGTATCTAAAGAAATAAATCAGGCAAGAGCCGTTTTAAATACCAAAGCAAAAACTTATTATTCTAATGAAGCTTTGAATCCAAGGCCTAAAAGAGGACGCCCTCCAAAACAGGCAGCCAAAGTGGAAATAGAACATCAGGTAACTATGGATATTTATACAACTGTACCTAAAGCCATAAGGCAGTTTTTATATATTCCAGATATTTCTTCAGCGGCAGCCGTAACGTTTTCTGCTAAATTTGAAACAGAAGAGCAGCTCTTGGCTTCTTTAAGAGGTACTACTAGAATAAAAGTAGATGAAAAACTGGAAGCATTGTCTAGAAGATTAGAGTCTCTTCAAACTTTATCTAACAGATTGGCTGGAACTGAGTTCGATATAGGTTTAGATAAGATCAAAAAACCATTTACACCTTTTGAAAAACCAAAGCTTACAGAGAAGAAAAAAATCGCTGTAACGGAAAAAGAAGGAAAAGTGGAAGAGGCTATTCAGGAAGTATTTCCGTCGGGAGAAAAATTAAGAGAAAAACAAACCGAACCTCAAAGAAGAAAAGCGGTATCCATTAAAAAAGTTACAAAAATTAAAAGTTCAAAAAAACCAAAAAAATAAATATTTATATAGGTAAAAAATGAGCTTGAATGAAAAAAGTGACGTTACTATTGGCTCTGAATTTTTTGAAAAAAATCATTGCGAACATGTTTTAAAATTATTATATCAGGCTCGTTTTGCCGATGAAAAAATGAACAAGCTTGTTAAACAAAACAAAGGGAGTTCATTTTTCTTATCTGCCAAAGGTCATGAACTAATAGGTGTTATATCAGCTTTGGCTATGCAGCCTAAAAAGGACTGGGCCCTTCCTTATTATAGAGATAGAGCTTTTGTATTGTCTTTAGGATCTGATCTAGTAGATTTAATAGGATCTTTTCTAGCAAGAAGCGTTAAAAATCACTCAGGTGGTAAAATGATGCCGGATCATTTTTGTGAAAAAAGCTTAAATATTACCTGTCAGTCAAGCTGTGTTGGTTCTCAGTATGTACAGGCAGCAGGTATTGCAAAGACTTTAAAAAATGATGAGATTGTGTATGTATCAGGTGGAGATGGTTCTACTTCTCAAGGGGATTTTCATGAGGCGTTAAATATTTCATCTATATATAAGCTCCCTGTTATTTTCATTATTCAAGACAACGGTCTTGCTATATCAGTTTCTAAAAAAGAACAGATAGCGGGGCAGTCCATTGCTAAAGTAGCAAAAGGGTTTGAAAATTTAAAAGTATTGGACTTTGACGGTTTTGATTATTTAGAAACATCTGTTGCTATGAAAGAAGCTGTAGAATATGCAAGAAATAGAAAAGGCCCTGTTTTAGCAGTAGCACATGTTCCTAGATTGGAAGCTCACAGTATTAGCGACGATCCAAGAAGATATAGAAAGGCTGAAGATATAGAAAGAGAAAAGAAAAAAGATCCATTGCCGCTTTTTGAAAAATTTCTGCAGGATAATAAAATTTTATCTAATGAAGAGATTGAAAAGATAAAAAAAGAAGCTTTTGATCTTGTAGAAAAAAAATCAGATTTGGCCGAGAAAATAGATTTTCCAAAAGATGAGACTGCTGAAAATAATGTTTTTAAGCCTTTTGATATAGAAAGTGTAGACGTAGAGCTGGAAGATGAAGTCGTAATGGGAGATGCTTTAAATCACGCTCTTTTAGAAGAGATGGAAAAAGATAAATCTATTGTAGTCTTTGGTGAAGATGTAGCTGATAAAAAAGGAGGTGTTTTTTTAATTACAAAAGGCCTTAGCGAAAAATTTGGAAAAACTAGATGTTTTAACTCTCCTTTAGCAGAATCTACAATTATAGGTATGGCAGTAGGTATGGCGCAAACAGGTAAAGTAAAACCTGTTATTGAAATACAGTTTGCCGATTACTTTTTTTCAGGGATAAATCAATTGATAAATGAACTTGCCAGCGTTCATTACAGGTCTGACGGACAATATACTTGTCCGGTAGTTATAAGAATGCCGTACGGTGGATATATTCAAGGAGGACACTGTCACTCTCAGAGTATTGAGGCTTTTTTATGTCATGTTCCTGGTTTAAAAGTAGTAATACCTAGCAATGCATCTGATGCCAAGAGATTATTGAAAACAGCAATCAAAGATCCTAATCCCGTAGTATTTTTAGAGCATAAGGCCTTGTACAGACAGCGTGCTTTTGTAGCAAGAAAAGAGCCTAGTGAAGATTCGGTATTAAAGTTTGGTAAGGCTAATATTGTGCATAAAGGGTCAGATATTACTGTAGTTGGATATGGTATGATGGTTGTATTTGCGCAAGAGATTGCCAGGAAGCTTGAAAAAGAAGGAATTTTGGTAGAGGTAATAGATCTTAGGACCTTGGTTCCTTTGGACGAAGAGACTATTATCAAGTCTGTTAAAAAAACATCTAAATTATTAGTTCTTCATGAAGACAGCAAGTTTTGCGGATATGGAGCAGAAATAGCATCTATTGTTATGGAACAAGCATTTGAGTATTTAGACGCCCCGGTCAAGAGAATTGCGGGACTAGACACAATAGTTCCTTATTCCAAAAATTTAGAAAATATCCGTCTCCCTCAAAAAGATCAAATTGAAAAAGAAATCAAAAAACTTGTTAGTTTTTAGTTTGCTTTATTATGTCACCAGATGTCACTAATTGAAAAAATATAGAATGTATTGTCTTATATGAGTAAATTTATTATTCAAATTGAAATAAATTAATTCTGGTTGTTGCTTCAATCTCCTTTCTACAACAAGGGCATTGGCTTTTTGGTCTTTTTAATATATCAAATAATGATGTAGCATCCAAAATGTGGCCGCAAGGTTCTAACACATTAGGTGCTTTTAAAGGTTCTAAAGAAATTGGGCATATACATATTGTTTCAAGGATATGTGTTCTTTCTTCTAAAAGTTCTTTAAGCTTTGCAAGACTTGGCTGTTCAGGAATAGATAATGGTTCAATTGATTTTTCTATATTCAAAAATATTTTTAGAGCCTTTGTTATTGGTGTTTGGCATTCAGGACAGTTTTTTGTATTTTTTAAAGGGCGTTTAACAATATGCTTGCAAGGAAAAATCACAACAATATCATCTTTTAATTGTTGTATTTGTCCTTCAATTTTTTTTATTTTAATTAACATAAAATGTTTTTGTCTATTCATATCGGCTTGAGTAAGGCTTTCTTCTAATGCTTTTTGTTGTGGGGTTGGAGAAACAGGCTGTTGCTGTGGAAGAATATTAATTTTTGCAAGCTCGTCTATTTTGTTTACTTGGCGGTGAAGAAAAATAAAAGAGCCGGCATCGAGCATTCTTTGTGCAGAAGGATATGAATGAAGGACATCTAAAGATTCCCACGGTATTGTCGGAGTTGTAAAGTTAGAAAAAGAAGATGATAAAGCCATTTTTATATCATATAATTTTAAATAATGTAAAAATTGTAGCAAAAAAATTAATTAATTTATATTTTTTTTATTCTTACTAAGTTGATTTTTTCAGAAGCTGTTTTAATAAAATTTTTATTTAACTTTTCGAATTTACTGATTTTCTCTTTAATTTCTTTATTAACAGGTTTTTTTGTTAGATTTTTTAAAGACTGTTTTTTTTCTTTTAATTTGTCGTCCATATGCATTAAATGAGCAAGCAGGCTTTCCTGCGTTTTTTGAAAAGCATCGATTTCTTCTTTAGACAGATTTGCATCTTTGATGGCTTCTGCATTAGTTATAAGACTATCTAATGTAGATTCTATCTCGAATAATATTTCTTCTCCCAACATAGTGATTCTCCTTGTTCCCTAAGGCTCATTGTTTGAATTAGGTTGAAATTTGTCAAATATATTTTTATGAAATGATTATTTGTCTATACTTTATGAAAAAAAAGAATCATATGATAAAAATTTGTCCGCTAGCATCAGGTTCAAAAGGTAACTCTATATTTATAGAAACCAAGAATGCCAAGATATTAATAGATGCAGGCTTGTCTTTTCTACAACTTACCAAAAGACTTAATCAAATAAATGTAAGCATCGAAGATATTGATGCTATTTTAATAACACACGAACATATGGATCATATTCAGGCCTTAAAAGTAATAGCAGATAAGGTGAATGTTCCTGTTTTAGCAAATTCAGATACGGCCAAGGGTATTTATAATAACTTGCATGTTATGCCTAAAATGAAGATCTTTACAACAGGAGAGGAGTTTGAGTTTAAGGATATGAAAATACTTCCTTTTTCTATTCAGCATGATACTTTGGACCCGGTCGGTTTTATTATTAAGAATAATAGCTATAAAATGGGTTTTTGTGCGGATATCGGCTTTGTTACTAGCTTAGTTAAAAACACTTTGAAAGGTTGCGATTATTTATATTTGGAAGCAAACCATCAGGTGTCCATGGTACACTCATCTGAAAGATCTTATGTGTACAAACAAAGGGTATTGGGAAGGCAGGGGCATTTATCAAATGTTGAAAGTTTCAGCTTGTTAAAAGATCTAATAAACCCTAAATTGAAATATGTGCAGCTAGCTCATATTTCCTTAGAGTGTAACAGTAAAGATTTGTTAAAAGAGATGATCGAAAAGTTTTCAGGCAATAAAAAGAATACAATAAAATTATTTATTACTTATCAAGATTCCATATCTGATAAGATCGAGCTTACATAACAAGTCTTTTTCCGCAAAAAGAGCATCTGGGTCTGAAATTTCTGCCTAAGTAATATTTTTGGTACAGCTCTTTTCTAGCTTCTATTTTTTTGTAGTATTTTTTCTTTGGGCTTTCACATGCAGAAAAGCTGAGCATGCTTAGCAAGCATAATATTTTAATAATACAGCGCATTTTAAATCCTTGTTTATCAATCTTCTTAATAATAAATCAGGATTATTTTGTAAAGGGGGTGCGTTTATTGGTCGTCATAGATCAATATTTTTCTGGGTTTGCTGCCGTCTTGAGGGCCTATTACACCATTAGATTCCAGCTCGTCCATGAGCGATGCTGCTCTTGCATATCCTATTTTTAATTTTCTTTGCAGGAATGTGGTAGATGCGTTTCTTGTCTGCATTATTATGTCTAAAGCCTGATCGTAGAGCTTGTCTTTAGCGTTGGACGATTTTACATTGTCTTCGGGTTTTGACATAGCGTCAAAAGATGGAATAAGATAATTAGTTGGGTATTTAGAGCAGATGTAGTCAACTATTTGGTTTATGTCCTCATCTCTTATAAATGCACCCTGCGCTCTGATTAATTGAGAAGAGCCCGGAGGTGAAAAGAGAAGGTCTCCATTTCCTAAAAGGCTTTCAGCTCCTACTTCGTCTAGGATAATTTGCGAGTTGATTCTAGACGATACCTTGAATGCTATTCTAGAAGGGAAGTTTGCTTTGATAATACCTGTTATTACTTCTCTAGAAGGTCTTTGTGTTGCAAGGATCAGATGTATTCCTACTGCTCTTGCCATTTGAGCGATTCTGGTAATCGGAGTTTCCAGATCAGAGGACGATACCATCATTAAATCGGCAAACTCATCGAATATTGCTACAATTAACGGCATTTTTTCGGGAATTTCTGTGTTGTATTCTGCTTCTTTTTCTTTTTTTATTTTTCTTGTATTGAATGCGTTAATATTTCTAAGTCCCAAGTGTTTTAAAATATCGTACCTTACGTGCATTTCTCTGACCAGCCATTGAAGCGCTGCATATGCTCCGTGAGATTCGGTAATTACTGGAGCTAACATATGAGGAAGTTTTGAGTATCCGGTTAATTCTACTTTTTTAGGGTCTACCATCATTAGTTTTACATCGTCAGGAGATGAATTCATAAGTATGGACATAACAATAGTATTGATACAAACAGATTTTCCGGAGCCTGTTGCTCCTGCTATCAGCAAATGAGGGGTTTTTGTAAGGTCTGCTGTTACATAATCTCCTGTTACTGTTTTTCCAAGTAAAATGGGGATATGCATTTTTTTAGTTTGATTTTGGTAGTAGAGTATCATTTCTTTCATGCTCACTTCTTGTGGGTATAAAGAAGGCACTTCTACACCAACTGCTGCCTTTCCTGGAATAGGAGCTATTATTCTAATAGATTTCGCCTGCATGTTAAGCGCTATATCATTTTCTAAAGCTTTTATTTTTTGAACTTTTACACCGATTGATGGATGGACTTCAAAAGAAGTGATTGTAGGACCGCAGTTAATCTCTCCTACTTTTGCACTTATTGCAAAGTTTTTTAGTGTCTCTTCTAATATCTCTGCTTGTCTTGTAAGTTCTTTTTTCATTGTAGGGTGATCAATTTGTTTTGGATCTGTTAATAATTGAGTGGCAGGCAATTTGTAAGGACTTTTTAATTTGTCTAACAAAGTTGGTTTTTTAGTAGGCTGAAGTGTAGTTTTCATTGTGTTTATTTTAAGATCTGAAAAATCTTTTTCGGTTTTTATTGAAGCTGGAGTTTTAATAATCGGGGTAGGCTGTTTTATTTTTATTTGAGATAGAGGTATTTTTTTCTTTAGACTTCTTCTTTGTTTTATTTTTAAAATTAGGCTTCTGACAAGATAAGATAAAAATCTTTTTCTTGGTTTTTTCTTTTTTATTTTTTTTCTTTTGGAAACATTTGAGAGTTTATAGAAAAGAGATTGTAATATTGTAATAATGTTCATACCTGTAAACATCAAAAAAGAAATAAAAGATGTAAATGTAAAGATTAAAGTGCAGCCGACTGAACTTAATATTTGTTTTAAGTTTAAAAAGGGAAGATCGGTATATAAATAAAAAAATGGAATCCCTCCCAAGTTATATCTAGTCTCTATATGGGGTTTTGGTCTGTATTTATAAATCTCTTCTGAAAAAACGTTATGTTGTGTGAATTGAGAGGTAATTGAATGTGAATCGGCATAGATATTTAATAAAAACGAAGTTGAGATCAATAAAAAAGCAAAACTGATAGTTTTAAAAGCAAAGTTGGACTGTTTTGGCTTTTTTATTAAATTGATGCTTACATATGTTAGATACATAGTAAATAAATAGCTGCCTGTTCCAAATAGGTAATTTGAAAGATAGGATACATAGTATCCCAAGAAGCCTAACCAATTTTTATGGGGATAGTTCACATCAAAGCTGATTAAAGATAAAAAAAATAAAACATTTAAAGCCAAGACCAAGATGCCTTTAGTTTCAAAATTTTCTTTTTTATTGTTTTTCTTGGTTTTTTTTCTTGGTTTTCTTTTAGTTTTTCTAGCTTTTTTTTTCATAAATTAAGTTGTTTGGGTTACATATACTAATGTAATGCAGCCGACAATTAAAAGATACCAGGCGAAGACTTTGAATTTTTTAGCGTGTGTTATTTTAAATAAAAGTTTTATTGCAAATAATCCAACAATAAAAGAAGAAATAAAAGCTGTGAAATAAGAAAGTATTTCAGCGCTTTGTATTTGATCTGCGTGTTTTATTTCTTTTAACCCTTCCAAAAGAGTTCCTCCAATTATTGTAGGTATTGCAAGTAAATACGAAAACCTAATAGCGCTTTGTATTTTCCAGCCTCTAACATGAGCTGCTGTTATAGTAGCTCCGCTTCTAGAGAGTCCCGGTATTAATGCCATCGCTTGCATACAACCTATTAATAACACATCCTTGATTTTTCTTTTATAAGTTATCTCTTTTTCTTTTCTTTTATAAGAAGAGGTAATAAATAATAAAAGAGCGGTTATTATCAGAAAAAGACCTAAAAAGATATCTTTGGAAAGATATTCTCTTAAAGGTTTGAATAAAAAATAAAAAGGTACAAGAGGAACAATTGCTAATATAATTAAAATTACATCTTTTGTATTTTTGAAAGTCTTGATGATCTCTTTTCTTAAAAATATTATAGCAGCAAACAGTGTTCCTAAATGACAGAAAAGATCGAACATATGAAAGTTTGAAGCTTCTTGGATATGAAAAAATATCTTCATAAGTTTTAAATGAGCGGATGAGGATACTGGAAAAAATTCTGTAATTCCTTGAATTATTCCTAAAAATAAAGCTTTCCAAAAAGGCACTTTTGATTTCCTTAAAAACGATGGGCGACTGACGGGACTCGAACCCGCGACTTTCGGTACCACAAACCGACGCTCTAACCAACTGAGCTACAGTCGCCATAAAATGTTATACCATTTTTACTGAAAAAATATTTTTCGTCAATTGTTTAGAATTTAAAAAATCGGCTGAAATCCGGTTAATATAAATTATTTTAATAGCCAGAGTTTTTTTAATATTAATTATATTGTCTTATTAAATTTGAATATTTTAAAATTTATAGTTTGTTAATTTTAAAAATAATTATTGAAGAAGTTAATAGATGTCAATGGTTCATGCGTTGGTTCGGGAATATGGGAGAATCAACCAGGGGGGAGATAATGGGGAAATTCTGGCAGCAGAAAAAGTGTTCGCTGAAAATTATATGAGGGACATCAGATTCTGATTTGTTATTAGAGAGGGTAAAAAATATTTTCTTTGTGTATACGTACAGCCATCTAAAACATAAGAGCTATTACAAGATTTTGAGATATTCGAATTCTTTATTTTTTAAATATTTTATTTTCATAAATAAGAATAATAATATCATCAAAAATGTATATGACACTACTAATACATAAGAAAGTTCTTTAGTTCTTATATAAAACTGCAAGAAAGCGGGGGTCTGAATTACTAATCTCAAAGTAAATTCAGTAACTATGGTACATAGGTAATAAATAACATCAGAAAAAATTGGTATGAAGCTTGTTAAAAAACCAAGTATTATTAATACCATAGAGATACCGACCAATGGCGGTATAAAGATGTTATATATGAAGCTAATGATTGAAAATTTATGAAAATGAAATAATAACAAAGGTAAAAGTAAAATATTGACGGATAAAGACAAAGCTATGCTTTGTCTTAAAAATGAAGACAATAAATAAGCCTTTTTAGATAACAGGTTTAGTTTCTGCAATTCATTAAAATTTCTTTTTTTTAGATATTTTGAAAAGTAAGCATCTATATTAGGCTGCATGGCAAGTATTGCAAAAGAAGCCAAGAAGCTTAATTGAAAACCAATATTTGCAATGATCAAGGGATTTATAAGGGTAATAACCAGCAAAGCAAATCCTAAAGCGTTCAAAGATGAATAGTTTCTGTTTATTAGTTGAGATATCAATACTAGCTCTATCATTAAGTAGGATCTTTGTATCGAGGCCAAAGGACCTACAAAAATAAAATATAAGTTTATAATGATAAGTAATATCCATAAGGATATTTTTTTTGGGCAAAATAAATTTAAGAAAAAAGAGAAAAATAAAATGAATATTCCGAAGTGAAATCCAGATATTGCCAAAACATGCTGAAGGCCTACTTTTGCAAAGCAAAAAGATAATAATTTACCATTATGGTCAGCGGTGATTATTGCATTTAAGAAATTATAGGAATTATTATCTTTTATGTGATTTTTTAAATGATAAAAAAAGCTTTTTTTTAATTGATATCTGATTTCGGATAAACTTAAGATCTTTTTTAATTTTGTTATTTTGGGTTTTTTTATAAAAAAATAATAAGATCTGTTAAACTGCAGATCTCCTGTTAGTTGATATAGATAATTTGCATTTAAATTTTCTTTGGATGTTATCGTGCAGTTTAAGTTTTTATAAGTTGTTTTGTCGGTTTTGAATTTTTTTAAAATGCCTGTATATTTGTAATACCTGCTAAATGAATAAATTTCTTTTTTATCTTTTATTTTAAAGATAGCTTCTCCTGATAATGGACTATCTATATTTTTGGTAGGGTAATACAAAAAAAAGCTGTATAAAATACCAAAGACAAAAAAGATCAAGGATACTTTTTTTTTATCAAAGAGAAGGAAAATAAATAAAAAAAGCCACAAGAATCTGTTAAATAAGTAACAGCTAAGCCCTAGAGTAAAATTTATACTAAAAAAGAATAAGGGATATTTTTGGTAGATGCTTTGAGTTATTTTTTTTATGTCTGATAGATAAAATTGAAAAAAATTCATAAAAAAAAATGGTTTCTAAAGAGTGTAGTTTTTAAAGGTTTATTTAAGAATCATTTTTTTCTTTTAAAAACAAAAATTATTAAGTATCATTGCTGTATATTAGTTAAAGAAGTAATGATGAATTCATCTGCTTTAAAATATTTTAGCAAGGACAACAGTTCATTCGAAGATATAATTATCTTGGATGAGAATAATCTTGATTTTGAAAAAGCTAAGAATTTAGCAAAAGATCTTCCTAAAGCATGGTATGAGCTGAGCAAGATATCTAAAGAAGACAGAATCGAGTTTTCTAGAGATTTTTGTTTAAAAACTCTTCCTTATTATCCTCATATTTATTCTTTTGTTTATGATTTTTTTAATAGTTTGGAAGATTTGAATATTGTTTTAGTTAAAGAAAAAGGTGTAGATTTTTATAGATCTCAACTGGTCTACAGCCTCAAGGAAGATAGAGCTTTTTTTAGGGGTTATCCCCCGATTAATCAAGATGTTGGAGAAATTAATTCTCAATTTCAAAACTTACTTCCAAGTGATTATCTGATTTTTTTAAAAATTCATAATGGATTTTGTAAAAATTCAGATACGGGGATTTTTAAAGCAGAGCTGCTTAATGATGTTGCTGCAGAATTTCAGAATTTAGTGATGAACAAAAACGGACAGATAAAATGCGGCAGCACTTTTATTGATCCTAAAACACTAATTCCTTTTTATCAGTGTTATGGCAGAGATGCTTTTCAGTGCTTTTATACAGAATGGTTTCCTCAAGGAGAAATGGGCAATGTGTATTATAGTGGACCTGATAATGCAATTTCAGATTTTAAAAATAATCTGAATTCATCGGAAAACCTGGCTTTTCCTACTTTTTTAGATTGGTTAATATTTTATCTGGATATAATAAAAGTATAAAATATGTATACGATTAAAGATTTATATTCTTCCTATGGCAAATCATTAGGATTAGATTTGGTAGCCGGAGAGGCCGGAGTTAAAAGAAAAATTAGAAAACCTGAAGTACATAGACCTGGATTAAGCCTTACCGGTTTTATTAAAAATTATAAATCTTCCAGAATTTTGATTTTCGGAAAAGGTGAGATTGAATATTTAAGAGGTTTAGATAATTCAATTAGAAAAAAAAGGCTGGATGATATCTTAACAAGCCGTACTCCTGCGGTTATTGTGGCCAGACGGTATAATCCTCCTAAAGAACTAAAAATGATCTGTGAAAAAGCCTCTATACCCTTGTTCAGGGCAAGCATGGCTACAATGGGCCTTATCAGTAAAATGATATTACTTTTGAATGATGAGTTTGCTCCTAAAAAAACTCTGCATGGTACTTTAGTAGAAGTTTTTGGAATAGGTGTTTTAATTGAAGGCGAGTCTTCTGTTGGTAAAAGTGAAGCAGCTTTAGGTCTTTTAGAAAGAGGCCATAGATTAGTCTCAGATGATGTTGTCAGAGTAAAAAAGAAAGAAGGTAATTATTTAATAGGCTCAGGTCCGGAACTTACTAGACATTTAATGGAAATAAGAGGAATTGGAATAATAAATGTTGCTCATTTATATGGGGCTGTAAGTGTAAGGCCTGATAAGGTGTTGGATTTAGTAGTGAGAATAGAGCCTTGGGATGATTCTCATTTCTATGATAGAGTGGGACTTGAAGAAAAATATTCGGATATTTTAGGTGTCAGTATTCCTTATCATACTCTTCCGATAAAACCAGGAAGAGATATTGCTTTGTTAATAGAGACCATAACTTTAAATCATCGTTTGAAAAGTTACGGGTATCATTCTGCAAAAGAATTTAATGTAAAACTTTTAGATATGATTAATAAAAGACAAAAAAAGGCGAAGTTAAGTGAAACTTACTAAAACAGTTAAAATAAAAAATGATTTAGGTTTGCATATCAGACCAGCAGCTTCTATTGTTAAAATTTTAAAATCGGCAAAATCTAATGTTTATTTCACTTATAAAAAAGAAACAGTTAATGCAAAAAGTATTATGAGTATATTGATGCTTGCTGCTAAAAAAAATGCAAATATAACTATTACTGTAGATGGAAAAGATGCTGAAAAAATTATGGACAAGCTTTTAAAGGGATTTGCTAAGGGATTTGGAGAAAATAAATGAGTGCTAAAGAAATGATTTTACATGCCAATATTTTAAGTGAGGGTATTGCTATTGGCAAACCTATATTTTTAGGTTCGAAAGATTACATTGCGCATAATTTAACAACTAAAGAAGAAATCAAAAAAGAAATCAAAAAATATAAGGCAGCCCTTAAAAAAAGCGAACAGCAAATATTAGATTTAAAAAAGAATTTAGCAATTGATAAGCTGAGCATTACATTTGATATTTTAAATACTCATTTAGAGCTTTTAAAAGATCCTTTGATAGCAAAAGAGATAGAAAACAGAATCATTAAAGATAAAAAAAATGTAGAGGCCATTTTTGAAGATATTCTGTTAGAATATCAAAAAAAAATAAAGGATGCTTTTTTTAAAGAAAGAATTAAAGATATCAAAGATGTTTTTAAAAGAATATCTACTCACTTAAGATCCATTAAGGTAAACAGTATAAAGAAAAATAAAAATGCTGTTTTTTTATCTAACGAGGTTATTCCGTCTGATGTTTTCAGTGTGGATAAAGAAAAAGTTTCAGCTTTTATTAGTTATACAGGTGGATATGCCTCTCATGCAGCTATTATTGCAAGATCAAAAAATATACCTTTTGTGTCGAAAGTGAATATTGAAAAACTAAAAAAAACAAACCTTAAAAAAATAATAGTTGATGCAGTAAGCGGTAAAATTATTTTAAATCCCACTTCTATTACTTTGAATAAATATTTAAAATTTAAAGAGAAGCTAGACTTTCAGAAATTGACAAACAGGGTATTTGATCATAAAAATATACAGCTATTTGCCAATATATCAAGCATTGATGATGTGGATTTAGTAATAAAAAACAAGGCTAAGGGAATAGGTCTTTTTAGATCCGAGTTTTTGATTTTAGAAAAACAAAAAATATTAAATGAAAAAGAACAGTTTGAAATTTATAAAAATATAGCCGGTAGATTACAAAACAAGCCTTTCATAATAAGATTATTTGATATTGGCGGAGATAAGAATTTAGAAGATTTAAATTTCAAAAGCAGCGATAGGGGAATAAAATTTTTATTAAAACATAAAAAAATCTTAAAAGATCAGATCAAGGCTGTTTTAAAAGCAAACTTATATGGAAACATCAGCATACTTTTGCCCTTAGTAAGTGATGCAGAAGAAATCAAACAGGTTAAGAAACATATTTCGGAAATTAAAAAAGATCTAATAAAAGCTAATCTAGTAATTAAAAATATCAAAATAGGTTCTATGATAGAAGTGCCTTCTGCTGCTTTTATGATAGAGGATATCATAAAACATGTTGATTTTGTGTCTATTGGGACAAATGATTTGACCAGGTATATGTTAGCCTTGGATTATAATTCAGAGAAATTCGATAAAATTCATCCAAGTGTTGCAAAACTTATTGAAATGATAGTAGCCACTGCTAAAAAATATAAAAAAACAGCGATTATTTGCGGAGAGGCAGCTTCATTGAAATGTAATATTCAAAAGCTGCTGGATCTAAAAATTTTTAATTTTTCAATAGCAGTTAAAAAGCTTAGTTCTATTTCTCACGAAATAGATAAGATATTGGGTTAAAAAATATTTTTTTTATTCATCTCATTGGTTTGTAAACTAGTAAATAGAATCTTTTCATTAGGTTATAAACCAATAAATAATATATTTTAAATAAGTTATGGATAATGAGATGCTTATGTATTTATCTAAAAAGGCATAAAATTATCTAAGCCCATTGAATTACTATCAATTTTTTTGAAAGCTTCCATATAAGCTGCCTGAATCAGATCTTCTAGTCCCTCAACATCATTTGGATCAACGCATTTAGGATCGATTTTAATTTTTTTAAGCTCTTTTTCTCCGCTGAGAGTTACTTCTACAAGGCCATTGCCGGCAGAGCCTTTTTCTTCTAAGTTTTTTAGAGTTTCTTGTGCTTCTGCCAATTTATCTTGAAGTATTTTTGCCTGTTTTTTCATTTTAAAAAACCCGCCGCCCATTATATATCTCCTTGATTTTTGCTGGTTGCGTCTAATTCAACTTTTGTAAAATTAATTAATGTATCGTAATGATTTTGTGTATTTTTATCTAAAACTTTATTTTTTTCCTGAATTTCATTTTTTTTGTCTAAATTAAATTTAATCGGCTGCAGATTGGGTTCTTGTTGATTTTCTGTTGAGATCGGTATTGGCTTAGCTATAGGCTCTGCATTTTGATGGGGCTTGATGTCTATATCCATTAATCGATTTATCAGTATATCTAAAGAGATCATGTTCTTGCTTTTAATAATATTTAATAAAAGCATTTCCAAATTTACTTTTTTAAAAGTGCTTTTTGAATGATTTTGAGAATATTTGATTAAAAGGTCTAAAATATAAAACAATTGTTTTTCAGAATATTTTTGAGAGGATTGAAGATATTTTTCTTTGGAATTATCCGACATGTTGATAAGAGTTAAGTTATCTAATTTAGCGATAAGCAGGTTTCTGAAATGCTCTATTAGTTCATCTATTAAGTATATTAAATCTTTGCCTGATTTATACATTGTATCAATGAACTCAAAAGAAAAATGAATGTTGCAAGATTGTATTTTTTCATCTAATTCAAAGAAGATATCTTTTGAAATAAATCCTAAAGCTTTATTTATGTCTTCTGTAGAAATAATTCCTTCATGATAGCAAAAAAGTTGGTCTAATAAAGATTCTGCATCACGAAGAGATCCTTCAGAAAAATTAGCGATCATATGAATTGCATCCGGATCTATTTTTCTATTTAAATCATCGGATATGGACTTTAGTTTGTTAACTATTTCTAAATGTGGAATTCTTTTCAGTTCAAATCTTTGACATCGGCTTAATATGGTCGGTAGTACTTTATGGGCTTCTGTTGTTGCAAAGAAAAATTTTATTTGTTCAGGAGGTTCTTCCAATGTTTTCAAAAGAGCGTTAAAAGCTTCTTTTGTCAGCATATGAACTTCATCTATAATATATATTTTGTATTTTCCATATGGAGTATATCCGATTGTATCGTTTATCTGTCTTATATCATCTATCCCTCTATTGGAAGCTCCGTCAATTTCTATTACATCCAGGGATCTGGAGCTGGCAATTTCCTGACAGCTTTTACAGATATTACAGGGCTCTTGATCGTCTTTAGATTCTGTACAGTTAATAGCTTTTGCAAAAAGTCTGGCAAGAGTTGTCTTTCCAGTTCCTCTATTACCAGAAAAAAGATAGGCATGAGCTGTTTTTTTTAATCTTATAGAGTTTTTAATTGTTGTAACTATTGCATCTTGACCTATTACTTCTTTAA
Organism: Chlamydiales bacterium; assembly: GCA_028278035.1. GTDB lineage: Bacteria > Chlamydiota > Chlamydiia > Chlamydiales > SM23-39 > JANQFC01. The sequence continues at coordinate 83,450 of JANQFC010000065.1, read as the reverse complement.
AAGCTTGAGGTCTATATTTTCTTGCTAATATCTGATATTTTTCTGACATATAATAAACGAGTTTTAATCCTATTTTTATCCATATTTATTTATTCTTCAAACAAAATTATATTTATTGAAAATATTATTTAGTGTATCAATTAGTTGTATTATATTTTTTAGCTCATGAAAACAAGTTTAGAAGAAAGAAAAACATTAAGAAATATTTTTATATACAATAACTTCGGCTGGAGATTATTAATTGGGTTTTTCTTCTTGATCTGCCTTTTTGTGTATTTTCATTTTAGGGAAGTTAGAGTAGAGGTATTGGATTTAAATTCTGTTGCTCCAAAGTATATAGTTGCTCAGGTAGATTTTGAGTTTTCGGATGATGAGGCTACTTTTATTGCCAGACAAAAAGCTTTCATGGATATTTCCAGTATTTACAGAATAGATGAAAAAGAAATTAGACAAGCTGGACATGATTTTGAAAAACATTTGATCCATAATCAAAACTGGAGACATTTACCGTCGGTTTCTTATCTGGTCTTAAATGAGTCAGCGGATACTTTTGAAGACTTGTTAATCAGAGCAAGATTTGTAGATACAAAAACATATAACAAAATGAAGAATTTGAATTTAGATGTTAAAAATTATGTTATTTTTAACGCTAAAACAAAGCAACCCATTTATGCACTATCTAATGATTACATAAATTTATTTTCTAAAAGATTATTGTTTCAATCCGAAAATACTCCGGAATCGACGATAAATTTTATAACGAATTATTTTGCTCAATATAAATATAAACTAGCTATAGATCATTTAGCTCAAAGTAAATTAAGAAAAAAAATAGAGAAAGATATTTCTGAAAAATTTACTAAAATAGCTGCTGGAGAACAGATCATTGCTCAAGATGAAAAAGTAACTCATAGGCATATTGCTATGATTCAGGCAATGAAACAGGCTTTAAGACAGACCAGAAATATATTTGAACCGTTAACTATTATCGGAAATATTATCTTAGCTTTTGTTTTTATGATATTGACTGTTTTGTATTTTAAAATAGAACAGCCCAAATTAATGCAGTCTTTGAAAAAAGTATCCTTGATTGTAACTGTTTTAATTTTAACTTTGTTATTTGCAAAAATAATAGAGTTTATTCTGCTTCAAAGTACGAGTTTTATATTGGAAGCTGTGAGATATCCAATTATCGTACCTTTTGCCGCTCTTTTATTTAGTATTTTATTTAATTCCAGAATAGCACTTTTTTTTTCAACGTTTCTGTCTATCATTTTAGGCGTTACCCTTGCTGTTGACCATGCAGCTTTTTTAGTTGTGAACTTAGTCACTTCTTTGATCGTAATAATATCAACTAGATCTTTAAGTAAAAGAACTGAAGTTTTTGAGGTTTGCGGCAAGTGTTTATTAGGTGTGATCCCAATAATTTTAGCATCCAGTTTTATAAATAACAGATTATGGAATTTGTCTTTAGTTACAAATATTATAAGCTCTTTAATATTTTTATTAATAATTGGAATTTTGGTAGTCGGTCTACTGCCTGTATTAGAATCTTCTTTTAATGTAATGACAGATATTACCCTCATGGAATTTATGGATCCCAGTAATGAACTTTTAAGAAGGCTTACTTTGGAAATACCGGGGACCTATCAGCATTCTTTAGTTTTGGGTAATTTATCCGAAGCTGCTGCTTTAGCTATAAACGCTGACGGACTCTTTTGCAGAGTGGCTACTATGTATCATGATATAGGTAAATTAAATAATCCCAATTATTTTACTGAAAATCAGGGATTAGGTGCTGTGAATATTCATCAATTACTCACTCCTTTAGAATCAGCTCAGGTAATTATTTCTCATGTAAGAGATGGCGAAATGCTAGCTAGAAAATATAGGCTGCCGCAGCCGTTTATTGATATTATCAAAGAGCATCATGGTACTACTTTGGTTTATTATTTTTATCATAAAGAAGTAGAGCTAAAAGACAACGATCCCTCCAAGGTAGATGCAAATGCTTTTAGATATCCCGGCCCTAAACCTAAATCTAAAGAATCAGCTATTATTATGATTGCAGATGGAGTAGAGGCAGCTTCCCGCTCATTAGAAGTGGTGAATGAAAAGACTTTGACCGAAATGATCAACAGACTAATCAATGAAAAAACTCAAGACGGTCAGTTTGATGACTGCTGCTTGACTTTTGAAGAGCTTAAAATAGTAAAAGAAACTCTTATCAGAACTTTAGTACTTACTAGACATGTAAGGATCAAATATCCTGAAAAAATGAAACTTCTTAAAGTTTAATTATTTTAATATACAGACTATATATTTTTTATTTCATCTTTTATTGTTTCTAAAATTGCCTCAGCTCTTTTTTCACATTTTTGAATATCAGATTTTATATCTTTCAGATCATTTTCCTGAACTTCTATATATATTTTTATTTTAGGTTCTGTTCCGGATGGCCTTATTACCAATTTAGTATTGTCATCTAAAAAATAAGTTAAAACATTTGATTGGGGAAGATTAATAGAAGTGGTTTTATTATTTTTTAGATCTTTAGATTTTAAAGTATTGTAATCATTTATTTTAGTGATTTCTATATTTGCAATTGTTTTAGGTGTATTCGATCTTAAAGCTGACATTATCGTTTTCATTTGTGTCATGCCCTGTTCTTTGGCATTAAAGGCAATCGAAAGCTGTTTAGATACGTAAATGCCGTGTTTTTTATATAAATCATATAAAAGGTCTAGTAATGACTGGTTTTGGCTTTTAGCGTAACTTACAATCTCTAGCATGATACATGCTGCGGAGACAGCATCCTTATCTCTTGTGAAGGTTTCTAGTAAATAGCCGTAAGATTCTTCAGCCCCGAATAAAAATTCATGAGATTTATCTGTTTCCCACTGATGAATTTTTTCTGCTATATATTTAAATCCTGTTAATACATCAAAACATTTGATTTTATAGCTGTTGCAGATCTCTTCGAAAAGATCAGTTGTTACTATTGATTTAACAGCAGCTGTTTTAGAGGGTAATTGAGTTGTTTTACAAAGATAATCTAGAATTAGACAAGCTATTTGATTGCCGGTAAGTATAACCGCTTCATTGTTGTGGTTTATGACCGCTCCCATTCTATCAGCATCGGGATCGGTAGCTAAAAATATTTCAGCTTTATGTTCTAATAATAGTTTTATGCCTGGTTCAAGTGTTTCTTTTTCCTCGGGATTAGGTTTTTTAGCAAATTCAAAATCTCCGTTTGTAGATTTTTGTTTGTCTACATAGATAATATTATCATAGCCTAACAGCTTTAATGCTTTTGGTAATATAGTAATGCCTACACCATGAATGTTTGAGTAGATGAATTTAAAAGATGTATTTTTTGAATTTTTGAAAAATTTGATGTTTGATAATTTTTTTAAATATTTTTCATCTATTTCTTCTTTGATAATCTCAATCATATCAGAATCTAAATTATCTAATATTTTTACATTTTCTAGTTTTTTTAGTTTATTATATTCGTTGATTATTCCAGTATCATGGGGAGGAAGGACTTGTCCGCCATCTGAATAATAGACTTTATAGCCGTTATATTCTTTTGGGTTGTGAGAAGCGGTTATCATAATACCAGCCGTTGCTTTTTTTTCAATGAGCCCAAAAGATACTAATGGGGTTGGGCGCATTTCTGAAAATAAATAAACTTTGATGTTATTTGCTGCTAGCACTTTTGCTGATACTTCTGCAAATTCTTTTGAGTGTTTTCGAGAATCATAGCCAATAATTACGGAAGGTTTGTTTATATTTTGTTTATTTATATAATTTGCTAAACCTTGAGTAGCAAATGATATTGTGTAGTTATTTAGTCTATTAGTGCCGATGCCTACTAAAGCTCTTATTCCGCCTGTTCCAAAATTCAAGGTTTTAGAAAAAGCATCTATCAGCTCATTTTCAGATAGTTTTTTTATATCTTGTTTTGTTTTTTGGTCATAAGGGCCGTTGAGCCATGCATCGATATTTTTTTTAGCAGCATTATCCATAGACATAATAATTTCCTTTTTATGATATTTATCTTAATTTTTTTGGAAAATGTAAAGAAAATTAATTTAATATTTTATTAATTTCTTCGAAGGAAAAAAACTTATTGCCTTTTTTATCTATGCCTGGACAGTCTTTTTTTAAATTTAGCCAGTCTTGTTTTGTTTTAATATTATCTTTCCAAATAGGAAAGGTAATGCACTGAAGAGGTCTTACTTTATAGATTATACATTTATTGTCTTTGAAAAAAATGCAGTCGTAATTTGATTTTTTTTCTTTGAGTGAAAAAAATCCATTATGTTTTATTGTGTATTTTTCTCTAAATTCTTTAATTGTTATTTTTAAATGATTGCTGATATTTTTTTCATCTTCTAGGCTTAACCATACATAACCGGGGGAGCCTGTGCAGCAGCTGCCGCATTTTTGACAATTGAAATGAAGGCCTGTTTTATACCACGAACTCATAGCTTTGTTCTTTTTTCCATTTATTGTTATAGGTATATTTTTCAATAGATACGGTATGTTTAGTTAGATTCAATATATTGAAACTTGCATTTTTATGAGAAACACAGCCGCTGCAGACCATTAGGGGAAGGTCTTCTTTTTTTTCTATAATATTATGCAAATGTGTGTGACCGTGTAGGTATAATTTTATGTTTGGATATTTTTTTAAGATATTTTTTAAGGCTTCTCTTCTTTTAAGTATTTTTCTATCTGATGTCTTATGTAAAATAGGGAAATGATTAATTATTAAGATATTTTTGTCTTTAGGTAAAATATCTAGTTCCTTTATTAGATTTTTTTCGATGTTTTCAGAGAATAATCCGCTGCATGCAAATAAAGAAGTTGGTATACAGCTGTCTAAGCCGATATAATGCCAATTATCGTCTATTGAATGAGATTCTATTCCGTGTGTTTTTAAAGTAATTGTTTTAAAAAAATCATAAAAACGTTTTTCTTTGTGGGATTTTTTAGTGTAAACGTCGTGGTTGCCGGGCACTATCAGGGTCTTTATTTCATTTTTGTTAAACTGATTGATAAAATTTTTAGCTTTTTTAAATTCCACATGCATTGATGTGGAGGTAAGATCTCCTGTTATCGCTACAAAGTTAACTTTTTTCTCTTTAAAAAAAGAAGGTATGGTCTTTAACTTTTGTGTGTTATAAGACTTTTTTCTGTTCAGTATTAAATTACCGATTCCAATAAATCTTTTTGATAATAAAAATCTTGGATTTATTGTTATTTTAGAAAAATGAAGATCTGATATATGGGCTAATTTTGTCATACTTAAAATGCTTAATTTAAACATCTTAATTATACAACTTTTTTTAAAATAAATAAAGAAAAGAATATTTTTAAATTATTTAGGGTACTTAACTTCGTTTTTTTGCGATCTTTCTCTGATTCTAGGAACCCTTTTTTTCATTTTTTTATTTTTTTCTTCCAAAGTGTCATGAACAGGAATATGTTTTTTTCTGTTCATTTTTCTTTTAGCTTTTTCTTTTTTAACCTTTTGTTTATTTTGTTTAGAGGTTATTTCTTTGTTATATTCTTTTTTAATGTCTTCATTGTCAGGGGTTTGATTGGTTTTTTTCACTGTTTTTCTCATAAACTTCATCATATGATGAGGAACATCTTTCATAACCTTGCCTTCCTTCCTTATATTATTAATTTTATTATAAAAATTTATTACAAATCAATTATAAAAATTTTATTTTAATTTCAGTTAATTTAATAAAAGAAATTATTTTGTTTATTAATGAAAATTAACGGGTGGTTATTGATTTAAATGATCTAAATACCTTATTTACAGATATAAAAGGTTGCCAATATTTTTCTTTTAATCGTAAGTATTTGGTATTCAATAACCAAAGAGGTGGAAAGATTAATTTTGCTTTTTGCCAACCGGGTTGCCAAGATATCATTTGTTTTCGGTTGGAAGCAACAATAATAGAAGGGATCTCAAAATAAGAGGCTAAATGGCCTGCTAAAGAATCATTTCCTATAAAATAAGAAGATTCGTATATATAAGTTGACAGATCACTGATATTTGGCAGTAAAGGCAATGAAATATTATGTTTTAATACTTCCTTCCAATCTTTTATTTCTTCGGAAGAGACTGTAATTACCGGATCAAAACCTCTTTTTTTTAGTTTGACGGCCAATTTAATAAACTTGTGCTTAGACCAGTTTTTTAAATGACTTCCACTGGTAGGATGAATTACTACTCTGTTTTTATATTTTTTATGTTTTAGGTTTTTGGGAACTTCTATGCCTGTATTAGAAGAATAATTAGTTTTGAAATAATTTTGACAGGCTTTTGACAAGGCTTCAACTATTGTAAATTGTTCATTTAAGACGATATCTTTTGAATCTAAATTTCCATGTTTTGATTTTTTGTATGAAAAATATACTATACTTAAGTTTTTTAATTTTTTTTCTTTTCTTAGCTTTTTAAAATTTTTAACTTTTTGTTTATTGTCGTTTTGCATGATTATCAGATCATAATATGAAAAATTCAGATGTGAACAATATTTTTTTAAATTATATTTAGGGCACCAGTTTTGGAAAGTAATTAAACTGTCATGATAAATGGTTATGTCGTAGTTTAGTTTTTTTAAGTGATAGCATACTATCATCATCAGTACGGCATCACCTATGCTTACTGTAGGTAATATTGCGGCTTTTTTAGTCATCTATATCTGCAATCAATGCTTCTGATAATATAGTAAGCTTTGCAATAGATACTGCATTTGTAATGCTGGATTTAACTACTTTTGCAGGATCTAATATTTGTTTTTCATTTAAGTTTTCTACTTTTTCTTGCTTTGCATTGAAGCCATGGTTTTTATCTTGTTTTATAATTTCTTCTAAGATAATAGAGCTGTTATAACCGGAATTTTCTATTATTTGTCTAATAGGTGCTTGACATGCTTTTTTTAAGATTTGCGTACCTATTTTCTCTTCTTCGCTTATCTCAATTTTATCTATAGCATCAGCGGCCCTTAATAAACAGACGCCTCCGCCTATTACAATTCCTTCTTCTATAGCAGCTTTGGTGGAGCTTAAGCTGTCTTCGTATATTTGTTTTTTTTGTTTCATTTCACTTTCTGTGAAGGCTCCTATTTTGATAATAGCTACCTGTCCTTGCATGTTTGCAATTCTTTTTTGAATTTGCTCTTTGTCATAATCTTCTTTTTCGAGTTCCATTTCTTTTTCTAACTGGAAAATTCTATTATGAACTTCTTTTTTATCAGCTTGCCCATTGATAATGACTGTTTTTTCTTTGGTAATTATTATTTTTTCACATGATCCCAATTGTTTTAATGTTGTGTCTTTTAAAATTAGGCCTTTATCTTCCGAAATAAAAGTTCCTTTAGTCAATATTGCAATGTCTTCCAAAACATCTTTTCTTTTTGCTCCGAAAGAGGGTGTTTTAATAGCTGCTATTTTCAAGATGCCTTTTAGCTTGTTGATAGCTAAAGTGGCTAATGTATCACTGTCCAGATCGTCCGCTATGATTAACAATTCTTTGGATGCAGCTGTGGCTGTTTGTAAAATGGGAAGCACATCCTGGATGGTAGATATTTTTTTATCTGTTATTAAAATTAACGGATTTTGCATTTCTACTATTTGTTTTTCGTGATTGGTACAAAAATACGGACTTAAATAACCTCTTTCGATTTCAAGTCCTTCAGAAGTTTCGATTATAGTATTGGTAGATTTGCCTTCTTCGATTGTTATATTGGCATTTTTACCTGCTTTTTTAATACTTTCTGCGATGTCTGAACCAATAATTGAGTTTCCAGATGCAGAAACAGATGCTATGCTTTTTATCATATCATCTGTTACTTGTATTGAAGTATTATCTATTTCTTGTAGTACAGCTATAAGTGCTTTTTCAAGGCCTTTTTTTATGACAATGGGACTAATTCCTGCTGTAATGCTTTTCATTGATTCATTTATGATTTGACGAAGAAGAACTATCCCGGTAGTTGCTCCGTCCCCGCAGTTTTCCTTAATTTTACTAGCTGTTTGTTTTGCCAGATAAATTCCCATATCTTCGAATTTATCTTTTAGCTCTAATTCTTTAGCAATTAAATTTCCGTCATTTGTTATTTCAGGAGAGCCGAGCAGAGACTCAATTGCTATATTTCTACCTATCGGTCCAAGCGTTACTGATACTACGTCTGCAATATCGTTAATTCCTTTTTTCAGTTTATTTCTTGCTTCTTGATCAAAAATAATATCTTTTGGATTGGAAGACATATTTCTCTCCTATATTTTATATGTTTGCATAGCTTTTTCTTTTAACATTTGGTAAAGGCCTATAAATGTTAGGTCCGGTTCAAAGTAGTCAACAACAACTTTTAGATCTTTTTCTAAATTATTTCGCAGCTCTTCATTATTTAACACATCATCAGTTTCTGAATATCCGGCCAAACCGCCGGTTGCAATAACCTTTATATCGCTGTGAGAAAATCTCAGCGATATTATTTCTTCTACTATTTTTTCTATTGCTCCGATAAGGCCAAAATAAATACCGCTTTGAATGTTCTCTGCGATAGATCTGGAAAGGCACGATTTAGGTTTGTTGACAGTTATTAAAGGCAGTTTGTCCGTATTTTCAGCTAAAGCTTTTGCTGATAGCATCATGCTTGGACAGATTACTCCTCCCAAAAATACTCTTTCTTTTGTAATAATATCTATGGTAAGCGCTGTTTCCATATCTATTACAATACTGTCTGTATAAGGATGCAGAACCAATGCTCCGTATGCGTTGGCTATTCTGCCCATTCCTAATTCTTTGGGATGTTCAATATCCAATTTTATAGATAAATTATCATCATCTATTTGAAAGATATCTATTGTAAGTTCAGTGAGGGTATTTTTAACTATATTTTCAACTATTTGATTGTTGGAACCTATAAAAGCAGCCCGAATATTTTTATTGGCTAGCTCGTCTAAAAGCTGTTTTTTAAGGTTGTCCTCATATTTAAAGTGAAATGTTTGTGTGATAATATCATTAGAAAAATAAGCTCCGCGGATATAAAAGTTTCCAACTCTTATAACCAGATCAATCTCATCCTCCATAAGTAGCCTATATGTTAATTGAAAAGTTTATTATCTTATGCGATGTATTTTTTCTTTGCAAGAGAGCTTATTTTTTAAAAATATCGTAGATCTTTTTTTTAGATATTTTTTTTATGAGAGCTGTTTTTTTCATAGCTTCTTTTAAGCTAAGGCCGAAAAGAGTTTGTAATATGCTAACCAAATCTTCTATAGATAAATCGTCTATAGGGCTGCCTTTTTCTACAGCTAGCACTATCTCTCCTTTTATGGAATGATTTTTTAGGTGTTTTTCTAAGTCTTTAGCTTGCTTGGTTATTTTTTCTTCAAACTTCTTTGTAAGCTCTCTTAATATTGCTATATTTCTTTTGGGATCTAATTTAGCTATTTTAGCTATAGTCTTATGAATTCTATTGGGAGATTCAAAACAAATCGAGGTTCCTTCGAAAAATAACATTTTTTTAATTGTCATGTCTATGTCTTTTTCTTTTTTAGGTAGAAAACCTAAAAACTGAAAAGGTGTTGTATCAAAACCGGACAAGACCAAGGCCTGAATTATTGAACAGGCGCCGGGGATGGCTGTTACCTTTATGTTATTTTTATAGCAGTCTTTTATTAGATCAGATCCCGGATCTGATATTAATGGAGTGCCGGCATCCGAAATTAATGCGATTTTTTTATTATTTTTGAGATCGGTTATAATTTTTTTTTGAAGTTTTTTTTCGTTGAACTTATGAAAGCTTATAAGTTTTTTTTTGATATTAAGTTTGTTTAATAGCCTTAAACTGATTCTTGTATCCTCGCATAAAATATAATCAACAGCTGTTAAAGTCTTAACTGCTCTTGTTGTTATATCTTCTAGATTGCCTATGGGAGTTGAAATTATATAAAGCATAAAGGTGGCACTGAGATTCGAACTCAGGAATGGAAGCTTTGCAGGCTTCTGCCTTACCGCTTGGCTATGCCACCAAATTTTAGCTTATTATTATGCATAAGTGTTTATTGAAAATCAATAAAGAAAAGAAATGAGCTTAGATATAAGAAATAATTTAGTATCAGCTTATATTAAGCTGATACTTTTCTAAATGATAATCTGTTTGCAATAGTCATTAATTCTTTTGCTCTTTCATCTGTAATAGATTCTACTGTAGCATCATTACATTCAAACCATGTTTCATTTACTTTAACATATGATTTGTAGTGTCCGCCTTGTCCTGTTTCTCCTTCATGACATATAAAGGATTTTAATTCATATTTTTGAGCAGGGTGTTGTTCTGTTGGATTTTTTGGGATTATTATTTTTATTTTATCTGATATATTCATTGTAACTTGATTAGTTCCTGCAGGTCTTTTTACTTGGATGTTTAATGTTGTCGGTATTTCTGTATAAATGATTTGCTCTTTTGTTAGCTTAAATGGATGCATTTGACTATTGACTTCTAGTTGGGCTAGTTCTGCTGGGACTAGTGGAGCTCCGTCAAAAGTCCGGTTTACAATTTGTTCAAATGAAAGAGATCTTCTGAAGAAGCCGGATTGTACTGTTGCAGGAATATGAAGAGCTCCTTTTACATGTTCAGTACGTTCTTGAGGAGCGATACCGTCAGTTGTCGATACATAGTATTTTTTATGCAAGCCTTGAGGGTTAATAGTATCTGGGAGCATTTCATAAATATATTCAATAATATTCATTGCATCTAATTGTTTAGGCTTTCCATCACCATCATACTTATCAGTAAAATCAGCGTCAGGTAAAGCTATTCTAATCGCTTCACTGTTTGCTTCAGTGCCGGTTGTTTCATATTGGTTTATAAATGCTTTGATAGCTCTGAATAATTCTCTTTTAGCGGGATCAATAGTGTTTTCATCTGTAGTATCAGATGTAAAGAAAGCTTTTACTTCAGGGTTTGCTATAAGTTCTTGCATAGCTGAGTTGATGCAGCAGTTATTTCCAGAGTTTGGAATTCCGCGTGGTTGTGGTTGTTGAGATGATTGTGGTGGTGAAGTTCTTGTAGAGCTTGTTGTAGATGGTTTTGGAGTAAACGTACAGTCCTGGAACATCTTAGCTAGTTTTTCAAAATCAGGTTTTGCTGAGTCTACAATTGTATCTATTGTTTTATCTTGGGCATCTCCATTTATACGGTATGTTGTTTTAGGATTTTTATTAAAATCAATTTCTTCAGAGTCTTTTTTTAACTGATAATTGATTCTTAATTTTTTAAGGGTTGCTATAGTAAGCGATTGTTTAGAGCAAATATCTTTAATTTGCTGTATAATTGCCTCTTTTTGTGCTTCGCTCAAAGTAGTATATTTTGTAACGCCGTTTTTAGTAATTGTCAATTGAAGGTAAAATTCTTTGCCGTCAATTGTGATTTTTCTGTCGTCTATAAAACTTGCTCTTGCTGTTACACGTCCTCTTGTAGCAGATGAGAATCCTACTCTGGCAGAAGGTTGTGGCTGAGCAGAGGAAGAATCGGGGTCTGGGAGAGCTGCTTGTGCCGCCTCAGTTTCTGGGGCGTCATGATAAACTGTTTCATCATCAGAATCGCTATCATATTCTGTTGCAATACTCGGTTGCGGGGTTGGCGCAATGGGAGGGTTGGCTGCGGGAGCTTGAGGTAAAAGAGCTTCTGCTTGGTCTAGATTAGTTTTCATTAAAGTAGTGATTCGATTGGCTAACTCAGGGTTAGAGCTACATAAATTCAATGCTCTCATCCTTTGGTTAATGGCAATAATTCTATCACTGGGTCTTCGAGAGTCTAGGGCTCTTCTAATGGAATTGGTTATAAATGTCATAATGATTGTTCCTTATAATTTTTTTATAAATTTAATTATACTATAAAAATAATAATTTAACAATATAATCTTAAAGGATTTTTAATTATATCTAAATAATTTGTTTATTTTTAATAACCTATAAATTACTATGATTTAGATAGTTAATAAGGGACTGATAATGAGAGATTTATATAAGCAATTATTAAACAAACAAGTGTTTGATTATCAGATAGATAGTAAAAAAATTACTGAAAATAGTCTTTTTTTTGCCTTAAAAGGAGAAAAAACCGATGGGCATAATTATCTTTGGGAAGCTAAAAAAAATAAGGCTTATGCAGCTGTTGTTTCTAAAGGTTATAAAAAAGATATCCCAGGATTTAAGCTGCTTAGGGTAAATAATGTGCTTGGTTTTTTGCAAGAGATTGCAAAAGAGTCACTTAAGAGGTTTAAAGGAAAAATAATAGCTGTTACAGGGTCTTTCGGCAAAACAACCACCAAAGAATTCATTTATCAGATTCTTAAAAGTAAATATAAGGTCAGCAAGACCTACAGTAACTATAATAGCCAAAGAGGTTTTCCGTTAAGTATTTTGAATATGAACAAAGAGGTTGATTTTCTTGTTTTGGAGATGGGCATGGACTTGAAAGGTGAAATTACTAAGCTTGTTAATATTGCACCTCCTGATATTGCTGTTGTTACTAGTATAGTTTCTTATCATAATAACTTTGACAGTCCTGAAAAAGTAGCAGATGCTAAAGCCGAGATCTTATCCCATGATAATACTAAATTATGTGTCATAAATAAAAAACTTTTAAAATATAAAGCTTTTCAAGAAAAAAAATGCATGAGCTATTCATTAGATAGAACTGCTGATTTTTATATAAAAGAAAACTTGATTTGTGAAAAAAATAAAAAATATTTGCTTAAGACCCCTTTTTCAGAAAGGCCGCTTATAGAAAATATGTTAGCAGCTATAAGTGTGGCTAGAATTATAGGTATGTCGTATGAAGAGATAATTTTATGTTTGAAAGATCTAAAAACTTACAAAATGAGATATGAAAAAGTAAATATTAATGGCGTTACTTTTATAAAAGATATGTACAATGCAAATTTTGATGCTGTGGAATCAGCTATTGATTCTATCGAGAATAAAACAGGCCGTGTTATTTTAGTTTTAGGTTCAATGCTGGGCTTGGGCCCGCATTCTAAAAAATGTCATGAAATAATCGCAGAAAAAGCAAAAAGAAAAACAAGCTATACTTTATTTTTTGGAAAAGAATGGTTGCATATCGATAATTTAAATATCTTTGACAGTTTGGCAAAACTTGCAAAAGATCTTAAGAAAATTATTAAAAAAAATGATGTTGTGTTAGTGAAAGGCTCAAGAGGTATGCAAATGGAAAATTTATTTAATTTTATTTGATGATTTTAGAGTTTATGATTTATGATATCTATTGGGTGAATGAAAATGCTTTTATTGTTTATTAAATACATTTATAAAATTTTCAATGCTCAGATCCCGAGCGTTTTTTCTTATGCTTCAACCAGGATGCTTCTATCTGCAATAACAGCGTTGATTGTAACTATTTTTTTAGGCCCTTTTGTTATAAAGAAATTATACTCTTTGAAAATAGGACAAAAAATCAGGGGTAAGGATACCTGTCCATTATTAGCGGAGCTTCATGAAAAGAAAAAAGAAACTCCGACGATGGGCGGAGTTTTGATACTATTTGCCATGTTAATATCCTTATTTTTATGGATGGATCTCAGCAGTAGTTATACTTTAGTATTATTAGCTACAACCCTTTGGCTGGGAATTGTCGGTGCTTTGGATGATTTTTTAAAGTTAAAGAAAAAAAACAGCAAAGGGATGCCGTCTAAGGTTAAGTTTTTACTTCAGTTTGTTTTTGCTGCTTTTATAGCTGTTTTTTTACTGGTTCCGAAAGATTCCATTGACGGGTCTAAAAAAGAAGTTTTTCCAAAACATTTGGCTAGCAAAAATATTGTAAAAACAGCAGATGATAAACTTTCAAGAGATCAAAATTTATCTACAAGAGAATATATGTCGAGAATATATATTCCCTTTTATAAAAAACCTATTGTTCTGAAAGGATTTTTGATTATTTTTGCTTTTCTTTTAATAATTTTTGTAATTACCGGGACTTCGAATGCCGTTAATTTGACTGATGGATTAGATGGGCTGGCTGCCGGATGTTTAGTAATGGTAGCTGTTGTTTTAGCCTTGTTTTCTTTTTTATCTAATAATATACATATGGCCAGGTATTTAAATATTTTGTACTTGGAAAATAGCGGAGAAATAGGAATATATCTTTTTGCCATGAGCGGGGCCTGTTTAGGATTTTTATGGTATAACGGCTATCCCGCTCAAATATTTATGGGAGATACGGGATCTATTGCTTTAGGAGGTATTATCGGGGTTGCTTCGATTTTACTGAGAAGAGAAGTTCTTTTGGCTATTGTTGGAGGAATTTTTGTAGCTGAGGCTTTGTCGGTAATTATTCAGGTTATAAGTTATAGATACAGAAATAAAAAAAGAGTTTTTTTATGCTCTCCTTTGCATCATCATTTTGAGTACAAAGGATGGCCAGAGTCCAAAGTTGTTATACGTTTTTGGATAATAGGCCTTCTTCTTGCAATAATTGGTATGGCCTCACTTAAATTTCAATAAAATATGAAAAAAACATACTTAATATTAGGTTTTGGTAAATCAGGAAAAGCAGCTGGTTATTTCTTGTTAAAAAATAACGAAAAAGTAATAGCTTTTGATGATAGGTATATTAAAGATGAAAAAATATATGTCTATCAAAATTATAAGGATATCAATTTTGAAAATGTTAAGACATTAGTCATATCTCCCGGTATTTCTAACAAACATATTATTGCTAGGCTTGCAATAGAAAATAATATTGAGATTATTTCAGAAATTGAGCTTGGTTTTAGATATTTGAAAAATAAATGTATCGGTATTACGGGCACTAACGGCAAAACTACTTTAGTGTCCATGATCTCTCATATTTTGAATGATAATAACATTAAAGCCAAAGCTTTGGGCAATATCGGAAACAGTCTAACTGAATATCTTATGAATTTTGATGAAAATGATGTATTGGTATTAGAGCTAAGTTCTTTTCAATTAGAACATGTAATGACTAAAGTTTTGGATATAGCCTGTATTATTAACATTACACCGGATCATCTGGATAGATATGATAATTTTTTGTCTTATGTAAAGGCCAAGATCAATATTTTGAATATTTTAAAAAATGAAAATAATTTTTTTGCATCAAGGGATATTGGGGATTATTTAAGTAAAGAAAAATGTAATTTAATATCTGATGATTTATCTGAAATCGCAAAAAGTATTTGTGTGAAGTTTGATCTTTCAAAAAAAGAAATAAAAGATTCTTTAAAGAAATTTAAAAGACCGCCTCACAGACTGGAATTTGTTGCAAAAAAGAATAATGTTTCTTTTTATAATGATTCTAAAGCTACAAATATTGAATCTGTTATTTATGCGGTTAATAATTTTAATAAGAACATAATCATTATTGTTGGAGGAAAAGACAAAAAATTAAGTTACAAAAAGTGGAATAATGTTTTTAAAAATAAAATAAAACATATAATAGCAATTGGACAGGCAGCTGAAAAAATTAGAGAAGATTTACAAAATTTTAATGTTGAAATTTTTAATAGTTTAGATTTAGCTGTAAGTAAAGCTTTTAAAATAGCTAAAAAAAAGGATATTGTTTTGTTTTCTCCGGGATGTTCAAGCTTTGATATGTATAAAAATTACGAACATCGTGGCGAAGAATTCAAACGTATAGTATATACTATATTAAAGAGGGAGTAGCTCTCATGACAAGAAGAGATACAATAATAATTTCGGTTTTGGTTAATGCAGCATTATTAGTTGTTTTGTTTATTAGCGCAATATCTTCTAAAGATGAAGAAGTAAAACAAACACAAAGTGTTGCATCTACAGTATTAGAAGAAGCTTCTAAGGAAAAAGAGATTTTTCTGGAGGATGCCTTTGAAAATACAGTAGCTGCAAAAGAAGAAATTTCAAAAGAAGAACAACAATCTTTTATACCGCTTATTGAAGAGAAAAAAGAAGAGGCAAAAGAAGTTGTTCAACAGCCTGTTGAAAAAATTATTCACAAATTACCGCAGCTTGCCAAACAGGAAGGGATAAAAGAAGAAAAAGTTGTAGACAATGTTATAAAAGTAGTTGTTCAAAAAGGAGATACTTTAGAAAAAATAGCCAAGAAAAATCAGGTAAAGATAGCAGAGCTTATGAAGAAAAATAATCTTCATAACAGCTTTTTGAAAATTGGCCAGACCCTTGTATTGCCGGAAAATAAAGTAACAGCAGCAGTTTTACCTAAAGAAAAAGAAAAGGAAAAGAAAATAATAAAACAGGAAAGCGAATATTACATTGTAAAAGTAGGAGATAATCCATATACTATAGCTATGAAACATCACATGAAACCCAATGCATTATTAAAATTAAATAACCTCGATGAAAAAAAAGCTAGGAAACTAAAGCCCGGGGACAAACTAAGAATTCGATAATATGAATAAACACATTTTAGTGTTGATAATTTGTAGCGCTTTTATTTTTGCTATTGGTCTTATAATGGTATTTAATACCACATCTGCTGAAATATTAAATAAATCTTTAGATACAAATACTCATTTAGCTTTATTGAAACAGTTAATTTATGGAATTATCGGTGTTGGGCTAGGCCTATGTGTTTATTTTATCGGATATAAAAAAATTATTGAGATCAGCCCGAAACTTTTATTTTGCTGCACTTTTTTTTTACTCCTGGTTTTTATTCCCCATGTAGGCCAGACAATCAATGGAGCTAGAAGGTGGATAGGTTTTTCCGGCATTAGCTTTCAGCCTTCAGAGTTTGCTAAGTATCTCATTCCCTTATATTTTGTTTATAGAGTTACGCAAGTAAAATACCAGCTTGATTTTTCTTCTTTTTTAAAGATTCTTTTTATATTTGCAATTCCTATTGCCGTGATCTTGCTGGAGCCTGATACAGGCACCACTGCTATTATTTTAGCCACTCTTGTAGTGTTGTTTTTTTTGACAAAAATAAGACTGGTATATTGGGCAATGCCTTTATTGTTTATTATTTGTTTAGGTTCTATTGCGGCATATAATATGCCGCATGTTCCAGACAGAATTAAAATTTATTTGAATCCGGAGCTGGACTTGAGAGGAAAAGGCCATCAGCCCTATCAAGCTAAAATTGCTGTAGGATCCGGAAAAATAGTTGGAAGAGGAATTGGAGAGAGCCTTCAGAAATTAGAGTATCTTCCGGAGGCAAGGAATGATTATATTGCTGCAATTTATGCGGAGGAAATGGGTTTTATCGGTATTAGTATATTAATATTTTTATATATGTCTATTGCTTACTGCGGTTTTTATATAGCGTCTATAGCCAAGGAAAAGAAAGGATTTTACCTGGCTGTTATTTTAACTTTTCTGGTCACCTTTCAGGCTTTTTTGAATTTAGGGGTAGTATCAGGTCTTTTACCTAGCAAGGGGGTTACTCTGCCGTTTTTTTCACAGGGAGGCACTTCTTTGATTGTAAATATTATCGCAATCTTTTTACTATTGAGTATTGCAATAGAAAAAGAGCCGAAAATAAATAAATGCAGACAAAAAAGTTAAAGGTTTTAATAACAGCATCCGGTACAGGCGGACATTTATTTCCCGCTCAACAGTTAGCTCAGAATTTAGAATACAAAAATGCTGAAGTATTTTTTGCTGCAAAAGATTTATCTATAAAAACAACTTTTAATAAAAAAAAATATAAATATAAAGATATTGATTCTTATCCCATTTCAAAAAATATTTTTCTTTTTTTATATAAAGTATTAAAGGGTTTTATTCAAAGTATTGTATTAATATTGAGGTTTAAGCCGGATGTTGTTGTGGGATTTGGAAGCTATCATACATTTCCTGTAATGCTAGCAGCTTATTTTTTAAGAAAAAAAATTGTTTTATTTGATTCTAACAGCAGCCTAGGTTTGGTAAACAAGATTTTTGCTAAAGTGTCTAAAAAAGTAGCCGTGCAGTTTCCTGTACTAGAAAAAAAATATGGTAATATAGCATATGTTAAAAGACTTCCTTGGGTTGAAGACAAAAAGGTAAGTTATATTTCTTTTTTTAAAGAAAATCTTTTTACGATTTTAATATTCGGTGGATCTCAGGGAGCTAAAGTTATAAATGATCATTTTTTAAAAAGTATCGAGAGATTAGAAAATGTCAGTTTTCAGGTTATTCATTTAATAGGAAGGGATCAAAATATCAATTTTTTTAAAAAATTTTATAAAGAGAAAAATATTGCAGCGTATGTTTCTTTTTTTGAAAAGGATATGCATCAGCTTTATATGAATGCAGATCTTGTAATTTCAAGAGCGGGAGCCTGCTCAATTGCAGAAATGATCCATTTTGAAGTTCCCTCAATTGTAATTCCTTTTGAACAGGCTAAAAACGATCATCAGCTGAAAAATGCTGTTTTTATGAAAGAGACAGTTAAAGGATCGTATGTATTAGAGGAAAATGAATTAAAAACAGGTGGTTTATTTCAAGTGTTGGACAAGGTTTTAAAAAATAAGAATCAAATGATTCAATTAAAATCTAATATCCAAAAATTTAAATCTTTAGAAAAAAATCAAAATAAGAAAGAATTATGTGATTTAGTTTTGGAAGTAGGAAACCAATATGAATAAATATCATTTTATAGGTCTCGGTGGTATAGGAATGAGCGCTCTTGCCGAGATTGTTTTGAAAAAAAAACAAAAAGTAAAAGGAAGTGATGTTCAAACTAATGATGCATTAAAAAGGTTAAAAGAAAAAGGTGCGAAAATTCGGATCGGACATAAAAAAGAAAACGTCGAAAAAGATGATATTGTTGTTTATTCCACTGCTATTGATAAAAAAAATAATGAAGAATTTTTGCAGGCTCAAAAATATAATCTAAAGGCCATTCATAGATCAGAACTTTTGGATCAGCTAGTTCAAGGACATGACCCTTTGTTAGTTGCAGGAACTCACGGTAAAACAACAACCACAGCTTTGCTTTCAAGTGTTTTATTAGAAGCTAAAAAAGATCCTTCTTTTGTAATAGGAGGAATATTGAATTCTTTGAATACTAACGGATATTTGGGTAGCGGCAATTATTTTGTTGTTGAAGCAGATGAAAGTGACGGGTCATTTATTAAGTCTAATTCTTATGGAGCGATTGTTACGAATTTAGAAGAAGAGCATATGTCTTATTGGAAAGATTATAGCGCATTAGAAAATGCTTTTGTTTCTTTTTTTAAAAAGGCTGAGTCCAAAAGGCATATTTTTTGGTGCAGAGACGATGAAAATTTAAACAAAATAAATCCTAAAGGGATTTCTTATGGATTTTCAAAAAAAGCTGACCTTAGATGTTCTAATATAAAAATTAGGGGATTTAAAACATATTTTGATATTCATTTTGAAAAAAAAGAATACAAAGATATTTGTTTGAATTTAGTTGGTAATCACAATGTTTTAAATGCTTCTGCTGTGTTTGGCCTTTGTCTTAATTTGAATATTGACGAACAGGTGATAAGACGGTCTTTTTTTAAATTTTCAGGAGTCAAAAGAAGATTGGAACAGATCTTGGAGCATAGAAAAACACTTTTTATTGATGACTATGCTCATCATCCAACCGAGATAAAGGCATGTCTTGCATCGTTAAGAAAAGCTGTAGAGGAAAAAAAGATAACAGCTGTTTTTCAGCCGCATAGATATTCTAGAATGAAAGATGTTATCTATGATCTGAAAAATTGTTTTGAACAAGCAGACGAAGTAATAGTGACTGATATTTATTCATCCGGAGAACAGCCTGTAAAAGGAATTAGTGCAGATAAAATTGTAGAGATTATACAACATTTAAATGTCAAATATGTAAAAAATGAAAATTTAGAAGATTATGTTATTAACAATATACAGCCATATGATGTTGTTATTGCCTTGGGAGCTGGAGATATTTCTAATAGAATAAGAAAAATAGCTGATAGATTTGCTGCAGAAAAAGAAAAAATTAAAATAGCCATTATGTTTGGAGGCAGATCAAATGAGCATGAGATATCTATTAGGTCTTGCAGGAATTATATTACTTTATTTGATAGAGATATTTTTAAGTTGGAGTTTTTTAAAATTACAAAAGACGGCAGATGGCTTTACGGGAACGAGGATTTGATAGACTCAGATAATGGCAAAATAAAAACGGACCATTTTATCCTGAAGCTAAAAAAATGTGATTTTGTCTTTCCTATTTTTCACGGTCCTTTTGGAGAAGACGGATCTGTTCAAGGTTTTTTAGATACTTTAAATGTTTCTTATATTGGATCGGATTTTTTCGGCTCTTCCATTTCAATGGATAAAATTGTTACTAAAAAAATTGCCAAATACCATGAAATTCCAATTATTGATTTTGTAGAATTGGATGTTTATGAATATCAAAATAATAAAGAAGTTTTTATTGATAATATTATAAAAAAAATAGAGTTTCCTATATGTATAAAACCTGCTCATTTAGGTTCTTCTATTGCTATTAAATTTGCTAAAGACAAAAAAGAGCTGACGCACAGTATTGACTATTGTTTTCAATATGACAATAAAATTATTTGTGAAAAAAATATTTATCCAAATGAACTTCAAACAGCTGTTTTTGGAAGTGATATTATAAAAATTGGACTGATAGGAAAAGTTTTTACAAAGGGAGACTTTTTTGATTATGAAAAAAAATATCTTAAATCAAATGTGACTTCACAAGTACCTGCTGAAATATCTGACGATATGCACGGGAAGATAATTAGGTATTCTAAGATTCTTTATAAGGCCTGTTCGTTAAACGGATTTGCAAGAATTGATTTTTTTATAGATAAAAATAACAAAATTTATTTCAATGAAATAAATCCAATTCCTGGATTTTCATCAGCTAACAGCCTGTTTATTAAAATGATTGAAAAACAAGGGTATACTAAAGCTGAAATTGTAGATTTGTTTTTGATATCTGCAAATCATAAAAAGAGAAAAATAAAAAAACTAGAAAAAAGTACATGAAAAAGAAATTAAAATTGTCCCATGCTATATTTTGGATCATCTCATCTACAATGATTTTTTCTGGAATGAACTATTATGGATATACCCATTTTAAAAAATGGAAAAAAAATAGAATTAATAATGAAAAATTCAATATTAGTATGGTAGTGCAAACAGGACCGGAAAAAGAACAGTTGAAAACGGAGACTTTAATAGAAATTTTGGATTTATCTGTTGATAAACCTCATAATTTATTTTCTTTTGACTGCGAAAAGGCGGAAGAAAAATTATTAAATTGTCCTATTATTAAAACCGCTACTGTTAAAAAGATTAAACCATCTACTCTTTATATAGATTATGAAATTAGAAAGCCTTTAGCTTTAATATATGATTTTGAGAATCTAGCGGTAGATAACGAAGGGTTTATTTTTCCTGTGCAACCTTTTTTATCTTGTGAAAATCTACCTGAGATATTTTTGAATTTAGAGGAAATGGATGAGTCTTTTTTTAATAAACCTATTGAAAATCAAGGATTGTATTTAGCTATAGATATTATCAATATTTTTAAAACGAGCGGTTTTTCAGATTTGGTTAATTTAAAAAATATTGATATTTCCAGAGCTTTTTTATACAGTTATGGAAAAAAAGAAATAATATTGACCATCGAAGAAGAGCTGTTGGTAGATAAAAATCAAAAGCAGGTTTTATGTATTTTCCCAAGAATTTTAAGATTAGGTATTAAAAATTATATGGATCAGCTCAGCAACTATTTGTCTTTGAGAGACAAGATGCAGAAAGACTATCTTACACAGATAGAAAGCATTAAAGATGTTGAAAATAATATTGTATTTGATACCAAAGTTATAGACCTTAGAATTTCCAAGCTTGCTTTTATTGATGAAAAGTAAAGAATTTTGTTTTTATATTTGTTAAATTATCTATTAATATCTGTATAGAAATATTTTTTTGAGTAATGAGTTTTTTAATGTATTCTAATTCTTTTAATAAATTATCTAAGTACCTGTACGAAAAGTTAGGTTTTTTCATTTTTTCTTCTATTTCCAGTAAATGAGGCTTTACTATTTCATGATGGTTGTTTTTTTTATTAGATTGATAAATATTTTCTATATCTATTAGTGAACAGATAATTGCTATATGGGCATTGGTATTTTTTAGATATTTTAAAGCATTTTTTAGTTTATCTTCTAATACTTCTAGTTTAAGACCTTTGGATTTATATTTTTCTTTTATAAGATTTAATCTCGTTGTAATTTTTTTTTCTTGTTCTGTTGAAAGTACATTTGATTTAGCTAATTTGATAAATAGGCTTAAATAATTAAATACTTTACTGTATTTTTTCAAATCATGCAGAAAATTGGATTCAATGATCATTAAATAAAATCTTTCTGAAATATTAATAATTTCATTATTAGAAAATGAATATATTGATTCATTAATATTTCTATCCTGCATTATCTACTACCCCCCATAAAATTCAATATATATGAATGTTTGAGATAATGTAAAATATTTTTTTTATAAAAGATTATCTATGAAAGTTATTATGATTTTATTTTTTGGTATTTAAAAAAATAATATTATTGTAAATTATTTAATAAAAAACGGTGTAATTGTGGTTTTAGGTTTGGAAATTAATATTGAAGAAATAAACGGAAGAATAATTTTAAGATTAATAGGTAGGCTTGATGCTTCTTCATGCTCGATTCTGCAAAATAAAATAGATGTTTTGCTGCAGGAAAATCATAAAAATGTATTTTTGGATTTTTCTAATATAGATTATTTGAGCAGTGCAGGTTTGAGGGTTTTACTATCTTCTACCAAAAAATTTAATGAACAAAACGGTAGGCTTGGCATTTTTGCAATATCTGAAGAGGTTATGCAAATTATAAAAATGACAGGTTTTGAAAAGATTTTAAACATTTATAATAAAGAAAAAGAAGCGCTGTTAGAGAAGCCTTTGTGAGTATATATAAAGCAAAACACATTGAGGATTTGGTAGATTTGTACCTGCCGCTTAGGAAAAAAATCCCTCAAGCTAATAAAAGAAAAAAAATTATTGTGATAGCAGGACCCACAGCTGTCGGTAAAACGGATTTGTCTATTGATATTGCTAAGATCTTGGCTGGAGAGATAGTATCTGCAGATTCTATGCAAATATACAAGAATATGGACATAGGAACTGCTAAAGCAAGTGTTGAACAGAGAAAACAGATTCCCCATCATTTAATTGATATTAGAAATATCAAAGACAATTTCAATGTATCAGAGTATTTTAGAGAGGCCCATAAGGCCTGCAGGCAGATATTTACAAATGGGAAAGTACCTATTGTAGTTGGAGGTTCTGGTTTTTATATTCATGCTTTTTTATATGGGCCGCCACTAGGACCGCCTTCTAATCCAAACATTAGAAAAACAATTGAAAAACAAATGGATTTGATGGGGCCTGAGGCCTTATATGAAAAATTGGAAATGCTGGATCCTGAGTATGCTACAACCATTACTGCTAATGATAGACATAAGATTGTAAGGGCGCTGGAAATAATAACGCTTACGAAAAAGAAGGTAAGTGAAATACCAAAACCGAAAGTGATAGAAAGCGACATGTATAATTTTAGGCTGTGGTTTTTGCACTATCCTAAAGAAGTGCTTTATGCGAAAATTGATAAGCGCTGTGATGAGATGTTGAAAAGTGGTCTTATAGAAGAAGTGAAAAAATTAAAAGTAGAAGGCCTTTTGGATAACTACTCGGCATCTCAGGCTATTGGATATAGACAAACATTGAACTATCTCAATACCGGGCAGACAAAAGAAGATGAGATAGCTTTTATAAATGAATTTAAACAAGCTTCTAAAAGATATGTAAAAAGACAGTTCGCGTGGTTTAAAAAAGAGCCTAATTTCAGATGGCTTGACTTATCTAAAATTTCTATAGAAAAAGCAAAAGAGTACATTCTTCAAGATTATGAACAAAATGATTAATACTTTTTTTAATAATAAGTACTAAATTTTTCTTGCTTTTTCCATAATATACTTTTAAAATTCATAATTAGAAACTAATTTACAATCAAGCGCATGTTAAAAAGAAAAAAATTTTGCACTAAAGATAGGTTTTATGTAGAATTTTTAGCATGCATTTCAAAATCTGTTTATTTCTTACAAGGTTTAGGGTTTTATGGAAAATGAAGATAGTAAAAGTACACATCAAGATAAAATAAATGAAGTGGAATTGTTTGAAGAAAAGATTAGGGTTTCTTTGGTCTTAATGAAAGAAGCTATAGCTGCATCTGAAAACCCTAATTTTAAACTTTTTTGGGAAATTAAAAACCTTTGTCTTAATTTTTTTAAAGAAAATATTCCGACGAATTTGAGAAATGAATATTGGCAGGAGTATGTTGAATTATCACAAGAAGCTAAAGGATTAAGAGATATTTTGGACGAGCAAACATCGTTTGCTGTTGAACAAATTGATATTGCTATTACTTCTTTAGAACAGGACATTGAAAATTACGATAATATGTTAAGTCAGATAAGTGAGATTAGGTTTCCTGAAAACTTTAAAGCTTTATTGGATAAAAAGAATTTTTATATCAATACCCAAAAAGAATTAACTATTTTGAATTCTTTTGCAGTAAGAGTAAATTCTTTGAGAAAGGAAATTATTAAAACAAATATGAGAATAGGAACTAAAAACAAGTTTTTTAAAAGACTTGCTTTAATAGGAGATATAGTTTTTCCCAAAAGAAAACATTACATTAAGCAAATGAGTGAAGAATTTGTAGAATCGATAGATAGATTTACCGGTGATTTTGATGTTACAAAAGCTCCTTATTATGTGTTAAGAGATGAGATTAAGAATCTGCAAAATCTGGCAAAATTATTTACATTAAATACAGACAGTTTTACCCAGACCAGGCTTAAATTAAGTGAATATTGGGACAAAGTAAAGGGAGCGGAAAAAAATTACAAAAAAGAAAGGCAAGCTATCAGACAGAATGTTTATTTAATTGAAAAGAAAGTAGAAGAATTTAAAGAAAAATGCAAAGGCAGTATCGATAAAAGTGAAGCTTCTAAAATAGAAAAGGAGATATTGTCTTATGCTAATAATTTAGGTTTGAAAAAAAATGATATCAGTAAAATAAGATATTTAATTAAAGAAGCAAAAATGCCTTTGTTTGCCGAAGAAAATAGGGAAAAAGAAGAAAAACGCCAAAAGTTTAATGAAGAAAAAGCTAAGGCAAAAGAAAAAGTTCAACAGCTAAAAGATGCTGCTGAAAAGTTAGCTAATAACCGGGAACTTTCTATTGAAGAGCTGGCTCAAGAAAAAGAAGCTTTATTAGAAGAAATAGAAAAATTAAATATTTCTAAAATAGAAAATCTTATTTTTGAAAAACAGATGAGTCTGGTTGAGGATTTAATGGATGACAAACAAGAAGAATCTATCATAAATTCAGGTGTTGAAAAACTAGAAGATTTGAAATCTGTTTTCGAAAATAAAAAGAAAAAAAGAACTTTAATTAAAGTAAAATTAGAAAATTATAAAAAAGAACTTAGTGGTTCAGGCTTTGATTTCGAACAAGCGATTGTTTATAGAGAAATCATTGATGCGGAAAAAAATAGATTAGAAAAAGTAAATGATTCAATTGAACAAATTGAAGAAAAAATCTTAGAAATAGAAAATAATTAATCGTGCATTTAAGTATATTTGATCTCGATAGTACGCTTCTTAGATTAAATTCTAGTTTTCATTATTATATTTTTTTATATAAACATAAAATTTTCCCCAAATCTTCCATTTTGAAATTGTCCAAACATTATTTTAAATATCAGTTTTTGGATTTAAGTCCGGAAGATTTGCACAGTATAGTTTTTAATAATTTCTTAAAAGGAAGATATTTAAATATTATTTCAGAATATGTAGATATGTACTTGGAAAAATATTTAGACAGTATTTTTTATATGCCAGCTTTAAAAGCATGTCAAAAAGCAATATGTCAGGGACATGTAATCTATATTTTATCTAATTCACCGGAGTTTTTGGTAAGGCCTATAGCCAAGATCTTAAAAGTTAAGTATAAAGCCAGCTCTTATAGATTAGATAAAGAAAATAGACTCATTGAAATAGATAGCATTATGGACGGAAATGCTAAGGCTAAATATGCAAAACAGTTAATAAAAGAGCTGTCTTTGAAAAAAGAAGATGTTACTGTATATTCTGACAGCATTTGGGATTTGCCCTTATTTGAAATAGCCGGCATTAAAATAGCTGTTAATCCAGAAGATAAACTGCTTGACAAAGCTAAAATGGAGAAATGGAAGATTCTATGAAAAAAAAAATCGGTCTTTTAGGTGGAAGCTTTGATCCTATTCATTTTGGGCATATCAATTTAGCAATAGAAATAAAAGAAAATTTAGGTTTAGATGAGATAGTTTTTTGCCCCGCATATATATCTCCTTTTAAAGAGTTAAAACCGCCTATTGCTTCAGCTAAAGACAGACTTGTCATGTTAAAAAAAGCAATTCATGGAATAAAAGGATTTTCTATAATTGACATAGAGACTAAATTTAAAAATGTTTCTTATACAATTGATACGCTTGAAAAAATAAAAAAAGAAGATGTTGATCTGCATTTAATTGTAACAGAGAATATGCTGCATAAATTCCATCTATGGAAAGACTACAAAAAAATACTTGAATTAGCACCTTTGATTGTAGGGGTAAGAAAAAATTTTACTGATAAGTTTGAGAGCTCAAATTTTTCTTTGAAAAAACATCAATTTGTGAAAACTAAAATTTTAGAAATCTCTTCTACTGCAATAAGACAGAGAATACAGGATAAAAAATATTGTTGTCATTTAACTCCAAAAGAAGTGCTGGACTACATATATTTTCATAAGCTATATTATTAACTTGTTAAATTTTAGAATTTTAAATTTAAATGAAAAGTAATATTTTTGATATTTTAAATACAATTGCACAAGCTATTTATGACAAAAAAGGCTTTAATATTTTAGCTTTGGATGTTAAAGGCTTATCGTCAATTACTGATTATGTGATAATTGCTGAAGGCAGTGTTGATAGACATGTTAAAGCAATTGCAGATACAGTAATTGATGAAATGAAAAAACAAAACGAAAGACCGATTTATACGGAAGGAATGAAAGAGCCTGACTGGGTAGTGTTGGACTACATGAATATTATGGTTCATATTTTCAAGCCTGACTATCGAATAAAGTACGATATAGAAAAATTATTTCCTGATAGCAAAATAATTGACTTGAATATCAAAGTAGAACCCCAGGTAGAAAATATATGACTAAAAAAAGAAGAATAGTTGTTACAGGGATGGGACTTGTTTCCTGTTTTGGAAACGATGTTGACGAGTTTTATAATTCTTTGCTAAATGGTGAAAGCGGTGTTAGTACTATTACTGAATTTGACTGCTCTGAATATCCGACTAAAATAGCCGGGATAATAAGAGGCTTTGATGTCGGTGAATATATGCCGAAGAAGTTAGCTAGAAGAGCAGATCCTTTTATCAGATATGCTATGGTAGCTGGTAAAAAAGCTTTGGAGATGTCCAAGTTTACTCCTGATATGATAGATGATCATTTAAGATATGGAGCTATTGTTGGTTCCGGTATGGGAGGTATGAAAAGCTTTTTTGACGGGGTAAATACAATTGAAAAATCAGGATATAAAAGATTAACTCCATTTTTTGTTCCTGTAATCATCACAAATATGGCAGGAGCCCTGCTTGCTATTGATTTAGGTTTTCAAGGGCCAAACTATTCTATTTCTACTGCATGCGCTACTTCTAATTACTGTATTCATGCAGCTGCAGAACAAATAAGACAGGGTAGGGCCGATTTAATGTTGTGCGGGGGCTCGGAAGCTCCTATGTCGCCGATCGGACTTACCGGATTTATAGCAGCCAAAGCAATATCACAGAGAAATAATGAACCTAAAAAAGCATCGAGGCCTTGGGACAAAACAAGGGATGGTTTTGTGATGGGGGAAGGTGCAGGAGTTTTAGTTTTAGAAGATTTAGATCATGCTATAGCTAGAAAAGCTCCTATTTTTGCTGAGTATTTAGGCGGGGATATAAATTGTGATGCATTTCATATGACAGAGCCCAGAGAAGACGGTTCTATAGTTGCTAAATGTATTGAAGGTGCGATTAAAGATGCAGACCTATCTGTTTCTGATATCAATTATATAAACGCTCATGCTACTTCAACAATAGCAGGGGACTTATGTGAGATTAGAGCTATTCATAAGGTATTTGACGGTCATACCAAAAATATTAAAATGAATGCCACTAAGTCAATGACAGGTCATTGTTTAGGAGCTGCCGGCGGTGTTGAAGCTATAGCAACGATTAAAGCTATCAATACAAATATGCTTCATCCGACAATTAATTTAAAAAATCCCGAAAGTGAATTAAAAGATTTAGATCCAGTAGCAAATGAAGCGAAAGAACATAAAGTAAAAGCTGCAATTTCCTTTTCTTTCGGATTTGGTGGGCATAATTCTGCAGTTGCGTTTGCTTCATATAAAGGTTAAATATGTTATACGAAGAAAGTTTTGGCACAATTGCTTTAAAAAAAGAAAATAATTCATGGCTTACTTTTTTAGTAAAATTAAAAAGTGGCAATCATTGGGGGTTTCCCAAGGGGCATCCTAATTTATCCGAAACAGCTCAACAAACAGCTCAAAGAGAATTAAAAGAAGAAACTGATTTAGAAGTAATCAGGTATTTGTATGATGAGCCTATAGTTGAGCAGTATCAGTTTAAAAAAAATAATGATGTAGTTATCAAAAAAGCATATTATTTTTTAGCAGAAGTTAAAAATGAAGCTAAAATTCATCCAAATGAAATTTTGGACGGATGCTGGATTGATATAAAAAAAGCAGCTGATAAAATAACCTATCCTCAATCAAAAGAAATAGCTAAGCAAGTTGATATTATTTTGCAAAAGCTGTAAGTTGTTTTATCAAAAATTTTTTGAGGTTTATATGTTCGTTACGATTTTAAAAAAAAGTTATTTTTCAATAGTAAAAGATATAGCTGAAGTAATAGCTGGAAGTATTGTTCTTGGGTTTTTTGCTAAAATAATGATCCCTTTATTTTTCACTCCGGTTCCTTTGGTTTTACAAAATTCACTAGCTATTTCATATGCATTATTTTTTAAAAAACAAAAAGCGGCTGCTTCAGTACTTCTTTTTATATTTTTGGGAGCTATAGGATTTCCGTTTTTTTCTAATGGCAATTATGGATTTTCTTATTTAGCCTCTACTACAGGCGGTTATATTTTTGGGTATTTCTTTGCTTGTTATATTGCTAAAGCGTTATTTGACAGATTAAAAAATAAAACAACCAAGAATATATCTTATGTTGTTTTATTAGCTCATTTGATTGTATTGATCACAGGATCTTTATGGTTCAGCATTTTTGTAGGTATAAATAAAGCAATATTATTAGGCTTATTGCCGTTTATTCCATTAGATATAATAAAGACTATAGCTATTGCTAAAGTCTATAAAAAGGCTATTTAATAGCCTTTTTATGCTTTTGTAGTATTTGCCGGCAAAGAAGTTGTAATAATAGCTTGTGGGTTTATTTTGTTCGTATTATTTTTTGGCGGCTTGTTTTGGAAAGTTCTGCCTTTTTGGTATTGATAATCTACTTCTTTAGTATTAGCATATCGGCCGACTAACTGGATAGTAGGTATAGCAGGTGTCATATCTTTTAGTGTAGGATTCTGCTCTTGGGGAATTTTATTTTTTTCTGTTACTTTATGATTATCTAAAATTCTTCTTGGATCTGGGGGCTGAATTGCCATGTTAACCTCCGTTATTTGGTTCCAACTATTATTAAGTATGCATAAATATTTTTTAAAAAATCAAGAAAATTTTATAAAAAAATTGTAAATATTATTTTTTTGTTTTTGGAATTTTTGAAAAGATCTTTTCTCTTTGCTCGTGGATTTTTTTTAAGGCAGGATCTTTTACTTCCTCGATCAAAGAGAATTTTCTTCTGTAAGTTGAGCTTACTAAATTTGCCAGCTCCTGCCATTTGTCACTCTTGTCTGAAGGAGATGGCTGCTTAGGTGTTTTTTTTATTTTCATTTTTATCTTCCTCTTGTTTTAATATTTAATTATTTTAAATTAAAAAAGCAATTTAGTTTTTATTTAGTTTAATTAACCTATTAATATTAGGTAGTTTAATTTATATTAAGATATAATTAAGGGAGGAGAGGTAGGGAAGCATTTTAGCAGGATTACAATTATTGATACATTTCATAAGTATAAATAATTATTTAAAGCTATAGAAAACTCTGGCTCAAAATTCATTTCATAGTAAAATAGAGTATTACAAAATCATAAAAAGGATAGATATGCGTTGGTTTATTGTTAGTTTATCGTGCCTTTTGGTTAGATGCATTATGCGTCTTAGATATAAAGTAAAAGTTAAAGGTATTAAACAAATAAAAAAGAAATTTTTGAACAAAGATGTTGGAACTTTAATTTTGCCAAACCACCCAGCTCACATTGATCCGATTTTATTATCTATTTATTTGTGGCCTAAATTTAGGCTGCATCCAATAGTGGTAGAGTATATCTACCGTCAAGGCGGGATTAATTTTGTTATGAAAGGCGTTCAGGCGATCGCAATGCCGAACTTCGATACTTCATTAAATGAAATCAAATTAAAAAAAGCGAAAGCTGCAATACAAAAGATTATTCAGGGAGTCAAAAAAAAAGAAAATTATTTGATATATCCGGCTGGAAGATTAAAGCATACAGGGAAAGAAATATTAGGAGGAGCTTCAGCTACCCATACTATATTGCAGGCATGCCCTAATGCTAATGTGGTTTTAGTTAGGACCACAGGCCTCTGGGGCAGTAGTTTTTCAAGAGCATATACAGGAAGATCTCCTGATTTTAAGGCTATGGTCATAAGAGGAATAAAATACTGTTTAAAGGCATTCTTATTTTTTCTTCCAAGAAGAAAGATCTTAATTGAAATGCAAATAGCAGACGAGTCTTTTCCAAGACATGGTACAAGACTGGAAATTAATAAATATTTAGAACAATGGTATAATAAATATCCTACAAAAGAAGGTTGTGCTGCTGTAGAACCGATTAATACTGTGTCTTATAGCCCATTTACTGAAAAGTTTTTAAAGGTTCAGCATAAAGATCAAAAAAAACTAGACAAAGGAAGGGAATTTGCCTCTAAGCTTGAACAAAACGTTTATATGGAATTGGCAAAGATATCTAAAATGCCGGAATCAAATATTAGATCTAATATGGATTTAGCTATGGACCTTGGTCTTGATTCTTTGGATATTGCAGAAGTAGTTACTTTTTTATCCGTGAACTATGATATTCCTGCTATTCATCCGGAAGATATAGAAACAGTGCAGGATGTTTTGGAAATAGCAGAAGGCACTAAAGCACTACAAAGAAAACCAGTTGAAGAAACATCTTTGAACGCTTGGCCTGAAGATAAGAAAAGACCGAAGCCTTTTCTTCCTGAAGGAAAAACTATTCAGGAAGCTTTTTTAATAGCTTGCGACAAGATGAAAAAACATTCAGCTGTAGGAGATGATGTTTCCGGCATATTAACATATAAAAAATTAAAACTGGCAGCTTTAGTTTTAACTCAGGAAATAAAGAAATATCCGGGAAATCATATTGCAATTTTATTGCCGGCATCTGTTGGTGCTTATTTAGTTATATTAGCTACCTTATTAGCTAACAAGGTGCCTGTTATGCTCAATTGGACTCTGGGACCTAGATATTTAAATCATATGATGCAGGTGACTCATTCCGAACATGTAATAAGTTCTTGGAAGTTTTTAGAAAAATTATCAAATGTTGAGTTTGGACATTTAACTAAAAAAATTCATTATTTGGAAGATATTAAAAAACAGATTTCCAAAAAGAAAAAACTGGCTGGGTTATTTAAATCTTTTAAGAGTACAAAAGGATTAATAAAAGCTTTAGGCCTTGATAAAATTTCAGAAAATGATACAGCAGTTGTATTATTCACCTCAGGAACAGAATCGAATCCTAAAGGAGTTCCTTTATCTCATAAAAACCTGCTTTCTAATCAGAGAGCTGCTTTGAAATGCGTTGATCTACAAGCAGATGATATTTTTTATGGAGTCTTACCTCCTTTTCATTCATTTGGATTTTCTTTGGTTGGAATACTGCCGATATTGGCAGGTCTGAAAGTAGCATATTATCCGGATCCGACGGACGGGTACGCTCTGGCCGAAGGTATTTCAAGATGGAAAGCTTCTTGGATATGTATAGCCCCAAGCTTTTTGAGAGGACTTTTACAGGCGGCTTCTAAAGAAGAGCTAAAATCTATCAAGGTTTTTGTTACGGGAGCAGAAAAGACGTCTAAAGAGATTTTTGAGAAGGTTAAGAGTTTGGATGGTAAACAAATAATCGAAGGTTATGGAATAACAGAATGTTCACCTGTTGTAAGTTTAAATAAAGTTGGAGCAGAACCCAAAGGAGTCGGGCAAATTATTCAGGGGGTTGAAATTTGTACGGTAGATCCGGAAACAGACACTCCTTTAGAAAAAGGAAAAGAAGGCGAAATTTGCATAAAAGGAGATAATATTTTTAGCGGGTACTTAGCGGAAGATAAAAATCCGTTCATTGAAATTGATAATGAAAAATGGTATAGATCCGGAGACTTAGGTTATGTAGATAAAGATAATAATCTTTTCTTATCAGGCAGGCTCAAGCGTTTTGCTAAAGTTGCAGGAGAGATGGTCAGTTTAGGCGGAATTGAAGAAGTGATAACAGATGAATTGACACAGAGAACTAAAAAAACATATGAAGGTCCGATCGTTGCAATTGTAGCAGACGAATCTTTCAGTGGAAGACCATTGTTAGTATTATTTACTACAGAAGAAATAGATAAGCAGGAAGTTAACTTGATTTTAAAAGAAGCTGGCTTCAGCAGACTTGTAAAAATTACAGATGTTAAAAAAGTTGATGAGATTCCTCTTATGGGGACCGGTAAAATTGACTTTAGATATCTGCAAACAATGATAGAGTAAATTATGATTAAAAATTATCTCGAGCTTTATAATACTGAAAGCAGAAAAAAAGAAAAAATAGAACCTTCTAACAACAAAGAAGTTCTTTTGTATACATGTGGACCTACTATTTATGATTTTGCCCATATCGGAAATTTCAGGACTTATGTTTTTGAAGATCTTTTAAGAAGATGTTTGAAGTATTTTGGCTATGAGGTAACTCAGGTCATGAATATTACTGATATAGACGATAAAACGATTAAAGGTGCTATAAAAAAAGGTATAACCCTTCATGAATATACAGAGCCTTTCAGGCAGGCTTTTTTTGATGATTTGAATGTTTTGAATATCGACAAGGCCGAACATTTTCCTAAAGCCACACAATACATTGAGATGATGATAGACATTATTTCTCATTTGATAAAAAAAGGAATTGCCTATAAGGGAGCGGACGGTAGTATTTATTTTGCTATCGATAAGTTTAAAGATTATGGGAGGTTGTCTCATTTAAATTTAAATGAATTAAAAAAAGGAGCTTCAGAGCGGATTTCTTCAGATGAATATGATAAGGAAAATGCATCGGACTTTGTTTTATGGAAAGCTTTTGATGAAAAAAGAGACGGCAATATTTATTGGAACAGCCCCTTTGGAAAAGGGAGGCCTGGTTGGCATATAGAATGCTCGGCCATGGCCCTTAAGATACTTGGTAATACGGTTGATATACATTGCGGTGGTGTAGATAACATATTTCCTCATCATGAAAATGAAATAGCGCAGTCCGAATCTTATACAAATATGAAATTTGTAAAACACTGGGCTCACTCTCAGCATTTAATTGTAGAGGGTAAAAAAATGTCTAAAAGTTTAGGTAATTTTTTTACTTTGAAAGACTTAATTAAAATGGGGTATTCCGGAAGAGAAGTAAGATATATGCTGATGCATACCCATTATAGAATTCAGCTGAATTTTACTTTCGAAGGCTTGAAGGCTGCAAAAAAATCTATTGAAAGAATAGAAGATTTTATCAATAGATTAGAATCTATTGATAGTAAAGAGGCAAAGGGACAAATAGATGAAATCATATCTAAAGCCAAAAAAAGTTTTATTGCATCTTTGCAGGATGATTTAAATATTTCCAAGGCTTTATCAACATTGTTCGATCTTATAAAAGATATAAATATTTTATGTGATCAAGATAAATTAGGCACAGAAGATGCTAGAGAAGTATTAGATTATCTAAAGGAAATAGATAAGGTCCTGGGCTTTATTTTTATAAAATTAGATGAAAATATTCCCACGGATGTAATGCAGGTTTTAGAAAAAAGACAAGAAGCTAGAAAAAACAAGAACTGGCAGCTGGCAGATGAGCTTAGAGATCTTATTTTATCCAAAGGTTATGTGATAGAAGATTCCCCAAAAGGCGCCCGGCTTAAGAAGAAATAGTTTTTTAGCTGTTATGAGTGTCTGGTAGTAGTTGCAGCAAGAACTATTGTGTTAAGTAACTTGTTCTAGACTTATTGGTTTCTCTTTTGAGGCCCTTCAAAATATTATTTGCATTAACTTTTAATTTTAAAATGGTAGCTTCTATTATTTCATTTGCTACAAAAGCCAGAGAAAAAAGTTTTGCTTCCCAAGGCATATTCTTGTTGATTGGGGAGTTTTTGTGCCTTGTTATATAAGAGCTATTCTTCTTTCTAGCTCTTGTTGATCTTTTATTAATTGCTCTATCGCTTTGCTTATTTTTTTTGTGTTTCTGCTAATGGTTGTGGTAATAGGGGAACTGAATCAAAGGTCGGTCTTCTATTACTGTCATTGTTCTATCTTTTATTTTAAAAAATTAATTATTAATTAATTATAAAATATTTTATATTATTAATTAATATAATAATTATTTTAAATATTAATTAAAGGTTAACATTTAATATAAAATATTTTATAATTATCTTTGTAAATAATAATAATTAGAGGTAGTAATGATAATTGCAAATTTAAATCTTTTAAAATCAGATGATTTCTTTAAAAAATATATTATAAAACCTATTCATAGTGTTTTTAGTTCTATAGCATCAGTGCCTGTTTTATTAGGAGCAGTATCTGCCGTGGTAAGTAGAGCAGCATTTGAAACTATGCCGGCAGCATCCTCTGCTATGGCAATTGGAGTAGTTGTTGTGAGTTCCTTGGCAGCTCAAAGTGTTCAGAGGCAATTAGAAGAAAAGCAATTAGAAAAAACACCTCAAATAGAAGAGGAAGCGGATAGTAATAGTGATTCTGATAGTCCATTAGTATCAGACAATGATAGTGCTGATGATATAAGTGAAATAGATATTCTTCAGGAAAAGTATAATTTATCGGAAACTGATGTAAAGCTAAAAGATAAGATGCTTCGAAAAATGGGAAAAAGATTGGCTGCACTGCAATCGCAGATCTTAGTTTTAAAAGCTATATTTTTACCAAAACTTGAATTAGAAAAAACAATTTTAGAAGCAGAGATTTTATCAGTAAAAAATCAGATAGAAGCTAGAAGTTTAGATTCCAGGTCTTATATTGATGGGTTTAAAGTGATGTTAGTTAAGCTGCAAGGGCAGTTGAAAATATTAGAAAATACAATTATGCAGTTTAATATTGAACACGAGTTGTTATCCTGATTCAGTAGTAATAAACTAACAAGAAAATGTTACTTAAAAGAAGGGAATTTCTTCATGTAAAGCAGCTTGCCTTTTTGTTTGAGTTTGAAAAGGGCTCAATTCACCATTAGCATTATATTCTTAGTATGCAAAAACTGCTATTTTCTTACTCCATATTAATTTTAGTGAATAGTACTATTCTTCTGGTCTCATAATAGGGAAGTAAATAACGTCTCTGATAGACGGGGCGTTAGTAAATAACATTATTAATCTATCGAGCCCTATTCCGAAACCGGCTGCCGGTGGCATGCCCTGGCAAAGTGCTTCCAGAAACTCTTCGTCTAAAGGATGTGCTTCCTCGTCACCTTGTTCTTTTTTCTGCACCTGCTCTTCTAAAAGTTCTCTTTGTATTATTGGATCGTTTAGTTCTGAATATGCATTTAAGATTTCATGGCCTAACATAAAACTTTCAAATCTTTCTACTATTGTTTCTTTATTCAAAGAAGGATCTCTATGAGGTTTGCAAAGAGGGGTTGTTTCTATAGGGTGGTCAGTTATATGGTGAGGTTGGATCAGTTTATCTTCTGCTAAAGCTTCGAATAAAAGGGCTATTAGTTTTCCTCTTGTAGCTCCTTTCATTTTTTTTCTATCTGTATCTGTTTTTTCAAGCTCTTTTATCATTTGTTCGTCTGTAAGTTCATTAACGTCTAGTTTGCCGTATTCTTTTATAGCTTCTTTCATAGTAAGCCTTTTCCAGGGAGTCTTAACATCTATTACTTTGTCCTGATATTTGATTTTTGTTGTATTAAATAATTTTAAGGCGATATGCTCGTACATATTTTCAGTAAATTCCATTAGGTCATTGTAATCCCAATATGAAGCATATGCTTCTAATAAAGTGAATTCAGGGTTGTGCGTTTTATCTATACCCTCATTCCTAAATACTTTTCCGATCTCATAAACCCTGTTATGTCCGCCGATCAGTAGTTTTTTTAAGCTTATTTCTAGAGATATTCTTAAGTACATATCTTGATTTAAGGCATTGATGTGTGTTTTAAAGGGTCTTGCTTCGGCTCCACCATAAGTATTTTGTAAAATAGGTGTTTGAACTTCTAAAAAGTCAGATTCATCTAAATAGTTTCTTATTATTTTTAAGATCTTGGTTTTTAAAATAAATCTGTCTACGACATCTTTATCGGTTATTAGGTCTAACCATCTTTTTCTGTATTTAACACCCAGATCAGCAAGGCCGCTATGTTTATCAGGAAGAGGAAGAAGCGTTTTACATAAGACAGTTATTTTTTTTGCGAAAATTGTAAGTTCGCCTTTTTGTGTGTGGAATAAATTTCCCTCTACTCCGATTATGTCACCCAAATCTATTTTTTTTTCTAAAAATTTAATATGGGATTGTTTGTCTTTTGATTTTTCTGGATCATAGCCTTCTACTTTTGTAATATCTCTGTTAATCATTATTTGAATTCTTCCGGTCTCGTCTTGAAGTTGGGCGAAGGCGTTTTTACCCATAGGTCTAAAAAGTACTAATCTTCCTGCGAACTTAACAGATTCTGTAGACCCTGAAGCAGCATCATCTGAATGGCCGATATTTTTTTCGTCGAATAGGGCATGAAGCTCTTTTGCTATATGTGTAGGCGCATACTTATGCGGATAAGGCTCTATTTCAAGCTCTTTTAGTTCATTTAATTTTTTGGATCTGTTTTGAAATTCTTCGATTTGATGGTATTCTGATTTATTCATGTTAATATATCCTATTTTGACGACATTTTTTGTTTAATTTTATATAATTAGGGCTCTTTTTTGCAATTAAAGATAAAAATTAAATTATATATGGCTGGTTACTTTATAAAAAAATCAAATATTAAAGGCGTTATTTCTATGTCTTCTTCGAAGTCACAAACTATGAGGGCCGTATTGTTTGCCTCTATTGCAGAAGGGAAATCAAAGATTTTTAATTTTTTACCCTCTAGCGATGTTTTTGCGATGATAGAAGCCTGCAGAAAATTAGGTGCTGAAGTCGAGATTGATAGTAATAATTTAAAAATTACAGGCTCTAAAATAAATATTAAAAAAGAAACCACTATTAATGTTGGTAATTCAGGGATTGCCCTTCGATTTTTAAGTTCTGTTTTTGCTTTGACGAATCAAAAAATTAATATTACGGGAGATACATCTATTTGCTGCAATAGAAGCATGGGTTCATTAATAGGTGCTTTGAAAAAATTAGGAGCTAATATCACATCTAATAATGGGTTTGCACCTCTTGGCATAACAGGACCGATAACTTCAGGCAATGTTATGGTAAATGGAGAAGATTCCCAGTTTGTATCTTCTTTGTTGATAGCTCTATCTTTAGTAAATGGAGATAGTGAGATAAACGTTCAAAATCCCGGAGAAAAACCTTTTGTGGATATGACGCTTGACTGGCTTAAAAGGTTAGATATTAAATATGAAAACGACGGTTATAATAAATATAAGATATTCGGGCCTAATTATTTTCAAGGGTTTAAATATACAGTTCCAAGCGATTTCAGCTCTATGTTGTTTCCGATAACGGCTGCGTTGATAACTAAAAGCGATATTATAATCAAAGATGTAATTTTTGATGAATATCAAGGAGATTTTAAAGTAATTGGGTTGTTAAAAAAACTTGGTGCCAATATTGAGGTGGGACAAGATTTTATTGAAATAAAAAAATCTTGTTTAAAAGGCGGGATTGAAATTGATGTAAACGACTTTATCGATAGCGTTCCTATTTTGGCAGTTTTGGCCTGTTTTATAGATGGAGGGCTAATTTTAAAAAATGCATCGGTTGCAAAGAAAAAAGAGTCTGACAGACTAGGATGTATAACAAAAGAACTGAAAAAAATGGGTGCCTATGTAATAGAGCGGACAGATGGGCTGATTATTAAAAAGTCTTTTTTAAAGCCAGCGGTGGTTTCATCTCATAAAGATCATAGAATAGCAATGGCGCTTTTTGTTGCAGGATTAAATATAAAGGGACTCACCAAAGTAGAGGACATTGACTGCATAAAAAAAAGCTATCCTGATTTTCTGAAAGATTTAAAATTTTTGGGGGCGAATATTTTATGAATATAATTTTAATAGGATTTAAAAAAGTCGGTAAAACATCTATTGCAAAAGCTTTGAGTAAAAAAATGAACAGAATTTTTATTGATACTGATGATCTTATCGAGAAAAAAAATAAAATGACCTGTTATGAAATTTATAAAAAATTGGGCACGGATGCTTTTAGGAAGATTGAAAGTAAAATCATTAAGAGCATTACCTATATTGATAATGCAATCATATCGGTAGGAGGAGGTGCTATAATAAATGAGAATAATCTTATTTTTTTGAGAAAAAACAATTTTATTATTTACCTAAAAGCTGCTTTAGATACTTTGAAAAACCGGATTTTAAAAGATGATAATAATTTACATACAGATAATAACGATCCTATAAAATCTATTGAAAGTACTTATTTTGAAAGACTGGATATTTATGAGGAGATAGCGGATATGGAAATTGATGTAGAAAAAATAAATATAGAAGACATTGTAAAAAGATTAAAAAAATTATGAACGGTTTGGGAAATATTTTTAAAGTAACTACTTTTGGAGAATCGCACGGACCATATATTGGAGTGGTCATCGATGGTTGTCCTTCTAATATTTTGATATTAGAAGCTGAGATCAATCAGGATTTAACAAGAAGAATGTTAGATAACGATTTTACTACTAAGAGAAAAGAAATAGATAAAGTGCAGATCTTATCGGGCATTTATGAAAATATAACAACCGGTGCTCCCATATGCGTGATTGTAAAAAATAAAGATATTGATTCCAGTGCATATGATGAAATAAAAGATGTTTTAAGGCCCTCTCATGCCAATTTTACATATTTGCAAAAATATAAGGTTTTTGATCATAGAGGATCTTCCAGGGCTTCCGCTAGAGAAACGGTGGCTAGAGTTATAGCCGGCGCTTTTGCAAAAAAGATATTATCTCATTATAAGATTGAAGTTTTTGCATATGTTAAACAAATAGGTAGTATTGCTGTTCAAGACATCGATTTAAAAAGGATATATAAATCCAAAATTTACTGTCCTGATAAGACAAGAGAAAAAGAAATGTTAAATCTCCTGAGTCAAATAAAACAAGAAGGAGATTCTATTGGAGGAGTTGTTGAATTTATCATAAAAGGCTCTCCAATGGGTCTTGGTGAGCCTATTTATAATAAACTAGATGCTTACTTGTCTTATGCTTTAATGTCGCTTCCTGCTGTTAAGGGTTTTGAAATGGGGGATGGATTTGAATCAGTGAAAAAAAGAGGATCTACCCGAAATGATTTGTTCAGATATGAAAATAACAATTTTTATACCAAAACAAATAATGAAGGTGGAGTGTTGGCCGGAATTTCTAATGGAATGGACGTAAATGGAAGGATTGCTTTTAAACCGATCTCTACAATTGATAAAGAGCAGACTACAGTAGATATTAAAGGCAACACTAAAAAATATAAAATCAATAGAACTTCAAGGCACGATATGTGTGCAGCTATTAGAGCAGTTCCGATAGTAGAAGCTATGTGTTCAATAGTCATATCTGATTTAATATTACTAAATAGATCGGCTATGTTATGAAAAAAATCAATGTTAATTTACAAGACAGCTCTTATCCAATTTTTTTAGGTAAAGATATAATATCGCAAAATGTTATATCTGAATTTTGTAAAAATTCAGCTAATAGATTTGTTTTGATCTATGATAAGAATTTAAAAGAAACATCTGAAAAAATTATCAAAGAATTTGATGATAAGAATTTGGATATCACCGCTTTTGAGTTTGTCGCATTAGAGAACAAGAAAACTAGAAAAACAAAAGAAGAGCTCGAAGACAGATTATTAGATAGGAATTTTAAAAAAGATACTTTGATTATGTCTTTAGGCGGTGGTATTACTTCCGATCTGTCAGGTTTTTTAGCATCTACTTATTTAAGAGGAATTCCTTTTATTATGATTCCCACAACTCTTCTTGCTATGGTAGATACCTCTATTGGCGGAAAGTGTGCTGTTAATACTAGACATGGGAAAAATTTAATAGGATCTATTTGTCAGCCAAAGGCTGTTTTTATTGATTATTTATTTTTGAAAACCTTGTCTGCAAAAGAACATTTAAACGGCCGGGCGGAAATAATAAAACATGCATTGATTGCAGATGAAAAGTTATTAAATGAAATTGATTGTTTGAGCACTGAAAAACTGATAGAGAAAAATATACTTATTAAAAAAGAAATTGTTGAAAAAGACATCAGTGATAAAAACATTAGAAAAAGTTTGAATTTTGCTCATACTATTGCTCATGCTGTTGAAAAAGCCAGTGATTTTAAAGTATCTCACGGCAAAGCTGTACTAATAGGAACTGTTTTAGAAAGTTTTTTGTCTTACAAAATGAATCTTTTGAAAAAAGAAGAGTTTTTTAGGATATTGTCTTTTTTTAAAAAACAAAAGATGCTTTTTGATGTTAAATTAGATAAATATCTTATTTTACAAGCAATTAAATATGATAAAAAATCTATTAATAATACTGCTTTATTTGTTCTTTTAAAAAAGATCGGTCAAGTTAAAGTAGATGTTTTGGTAGATAAAGACTTAATTTTGCATGCAATAGATTTTGCCAATGAAGGATACAGGTTATGTTAATAGCGGTAATAACAGGGCCTAGTTATTTGTCAGCTTCTAGGCAAATTGCAAAAGCAAAATCTGCTGATGTATTGGAGTTTAGATTAGATTTATTTGAAAAGCTTGATTTAGAAAAAATTAAGCTTTTAATGCCTAAGGATAAAAAGGTTATTTTTTCTTTAAGAAAAGAAGATCAAGGAGGCAATTATAATAAAACAAGCTTAAATAGATTAAAAGATCTTAGAGATCTTTTAAGTTTAAGACCTTGTTATTTAGATTTGGAATATGATGTGTCTGAATCTTTTATCAATGAGATAAAAAATGCATACCCTAATTTACAAATCATTTTGTCTTACCATAATTTTGAAAACACTCCTGAAGATCTGGAAGATCTTTTTTCTAACATAAAAAAAGAAAAGGTAGATTTGTATAAAATTGCGGTTTATGCCAATAGCTCTTTAGACGCTATGAGACTTATGAAGTTTATTCGAAATAAAAAAGAAAAAATAATAGGTATCGCAATGGGTGAAAAAGGAGCTTTTACAAGAATTATCGCTCCCGTTTTTAACAGCTCATTTATTTATGCATTTATTGATAAACCGGTAGCTTTAGGGCAATTCAGCATAAATGATTTGATGTCTATATATGACATCAAAAAAGTAAATAGTAATACCAAAATATATGCGTTGATCGGTGAGCCTGTAGATCATAGTATCGGTCATATTTTTCATAATAAAAGATTTAACAACTTTGATCAAAATTCCATATATATCAAAATTTCTGTTAATAAGAACGAACTTAGCGGATTTATCAAATATGCAAAAGATCTTTTTTTTAAAGGCTTTAGTGTGACCATGCCTTTAAAAAAAGAAATATTAAATTTTGTAGATAAGGACCTTTCAAAAGTGGGGGCTATAAATACTGTAGAGTTAAAAAATAGCAAATTAATAGGATACAATACTGATGGCAAGGCGTGTGTTAGTTTGCTTTTGGGAAAAATCAATTTAAGAAATAAAAAAGTTATTTTGCTTGGAGCGGGAGGCGTTGCCTGTGCAATAGCTCATGAGATAAGAAAATACACGAAGGATGTATTGATTTTTAACAGGGACATTCAAAAAGCAAAAAAACTTGCAGATAAGCTGGGCTTATTATCTTTTTCAATATACGATCTAAACGATCATATTCAAAAAGGCTATGATATTATCATTAATGCAACCTCCTGTAGTATGAATGATCACTTGATTATCTCTTCTGAAGCTTTTAAAGAAGGCTTAATTGCTTTGGATGTAGTATCCAAGCCTATTGATACTATTTTTTTGAAAGAAGCCAAAAATAAGGGCTTAAAGACTATTAACGGTTTGGAGCTTTTTATAGAGCAAGCTAAGAGTCAATTTATAAGTAACTGATTTTGATTAATTTATCGTAAGATACTTTAAATTAGTTATTTATTTTCTTATGTAATTATCTGATTATTAATTGTTTAGATATTAATTAAATATAATTAAATTAAATTTTAAATTATGTTATAATTTTAATTATAAAAAAGCATTATTAATTTAGTAATTATAAAAAAAATAAGAAATTAACAATGAGTACTTATACCCACCCCAAAAAAATTGATCTAGTTACAAGAGTATCTGTATTGCCAGACGAACTCCAATTTAAAATATTTGATGAAGCTATGGTAGAAAATCCCAGATTCTTGATCGTATTAGAGGGGTTAAGAAACAGTAGCGATACTGTTAAAAAGTATTTAGAGGTGTATCCTAATTCAGT
Source organism: Chlamydiales bacterium (assembly GCA_028278035.1). GTDB lineage: Bacteria > Chlamydiota > Chlamydiia > Chlamydiales > SM23-39 > JANQFC01. The sequence goes on along the minus strand of JANQFC010000065.1, from coordinate 40,272 downwards.
ATATTGGGCTCTTTTAAGAGCAGGCAAAAGAATATCGGAGAATAAACTTTTTGATTTACCGTTAGAAGCATTAAAGCATGTTGATGGAAAGTTTTATTTTGATAGTTCTATTCAACGAAATTGGACGAATTTAGAAATTATTTGTAAAAAGTACCTTCAATACAAAAATTTACAGGAAGCTGAAAAAGTAATGACTTATATGAATGATACTCAAAGGGAAAATTGTTTGTTTGCTTTTTTTAGGTTTCATTTAGATCAAAATGATTTTACTAAAGCTAAAGCGTTAATAGAAGCTATGCCTGAGGATAGTCAAAGAAGAACTAAGGCCGCAAGGTTATTATTTATACGTCATTTTGAGAAGCAGGAATATGCAAACTCTATACAAGCAATTGCATTAATGCGTGAAGAGGATACTGATGAAAAAAATGAACATTTATTAATGCTATGTCATGAGGCATTAAAAAATAACCATTTAGGCATAGCTATGAATATTATGCCGGTAATACGCAGAACAGATCAACACCAGATAAAAAAGATTCTTTTTGAAAAGTTAATTGATTCAGGGCGATTAGGAGAAGCTTTAATAATTTCTCCTAAACGGTTTGAGAGATATCAATTCACTCAACAATTTAGAAGAGATTTTGTCATAACAATTTTTATATTTCTAGCAGGAATTTTAGCAGGTTTTTGTATAAAAAGTTATGTGGCTTAAAAAAATGTGCTAATGGGATCTACATCTATTAGCAGGCTTACAGAAGACGGAAGCTTTATTTTGTTTTTAACTTTGTTGATGTTTTCCAAGAGGGGGAGGATTTTCTTACCTCTTATCAAAAATAGATAAATAAATTTATCTTTTATTTTTGCTCTGCCGGATGGGGTGATTGGATGTATCTTATATTCATTAGATAGATTTTTTATAAGTTCATTTCTGAAGATATTAGAAAAGTTTACAACCTTGTTTTCGTCTTTTGAAGAAAAGACGAATTTTACCATTTGTGAAAATGGAGGGTAGTCAAATATATTCCTGTTTTCAATTTCCATGTTATAGAAGTTTTCGTAGTCCTGCTTTGCAGCCAGTTTAATGGTAGAATTATTTGGATTATAGGTTTGGATAATGACTTCTCCTAAAAGATCTTCTCTTCCTGCTCTTCCTGCTACCTGGGTTATTAGCTGAAATACGTTTTCAGAAGAGCGGAAATCAGGAATATTAATAGCAGAATCTGTATTTAATACCCCAACTAATGTAACTGCCGGAAAATGGAGTCCTTTTACAATCATTTGGGTGCCTATTAGGACATCGGCCTTTCCTGCTCTGAAACTTTTTAAGAGGGTTTCGTGGCTATGCTTAGTAGTTGTTGTGTCTCTATCTATTCTAAGGGCTCTTATTTGGGGAAATATTCTTTTTAAGGCTATTTCTACATGCTCTGTTCCAAAGCCTTTATATTTGATGTACTCTGTGCTGTTGCATTCAGGGCATGTTTTAAAAAGAGGTATTTTATAAGCACATAAATGGCAGCATAATATATTTTCTTTTTTATGATAGGTGAGGGCAATGTCGCAGTGCTTGCATTTAAATGTAGTAGAGCAGTTTAAACATTGAACTAAAGTATTATAACCTCTTCTGTTTAGAAATATTAAAGTCTGTTCTCCCAGATCATATCGTTTTTTTATGCCGTTTAGTAAAGCTTCGGAAAAGTAGGTAAAAGATTTTGTTTTTTCTATGTCTACTTTCATGTCCACTATCGTAACTTTAGGAAGAGTTGCTTTGGTCGCCCTTTTTGTAAGAGTGCTTAAAATGTATTTTTTGTTTTGTGCGTTATAGTAACTTTCAAAAGAAGGGGTAGCACTAGCCAAGACTACTGGACAGGATGCCAATTGTGCTCTTTTTATAGATAAGTTTTTTGCATTATAAGTCGGCATTTCCTCTGCTTGTTTATATGAAGGATCATGTTCCTCATCTACTATAATAATGCCAAGATTTTTAATAGGAACAAAGATCGCAGATCTAGCCCCTATTAATATTTTAATTTTATTATCTAAAAGATCTTTCCAGATCTGTTTTTTTTCTCCGTGACTTTTTCTGTGATTGAAAACGGCTATTTTTTCTTTGAAGCGGGCTTTGAATTTTTCTATTGTTTGAGAAGTCAAAGCTATTTCCGGTATCAACATTATAGCAGTTTTATTTTGATTGAGGGCTTTTTCTATTGCTTGCAGATAGATCTCGGTTTTGCCGCTTCCGGTAACACCGTAGATCAGGTGGGTATCAAATGTATTATTTTCAATACTTTTATTTATTTTCTGAAGGGTTATTTGCTGTTCTTTGGTTAATTGTTTTTTCTTGGTAGGAAAATACTCTTGATTTATAAAAAAATCAACTTGGTCTAAGGTTATTTTTTTGGAAGTTAGGATTTTTTTTCTAATGAGAGTATCTATTGGGCTTTTAGATATGTTTTCAGAGTTTAACAGCTCAGATAAAAAAAGACCTTTTTTTGCTTTTAAAAAGTGCTCTAACACTTTTGCCTGTTTGGGATTTTTTCTAATTAGATCGGTACATAACTTGGCCAACTCTTTTTTTGATTTGGCTGCTGTTAAAAATATTTGGGACTTGGGATCAATTTCTTTTCTTATACTGGTGGGGATTATTTGTTTTAGAATTTTTGAGATGTTACAAAGATAATATCTGCTCATGAAATGAGCTAAATAAAAAACATCTGTAGTAATTACCTCATCTAGTACGATTCTTTTGATGGGAAGAGTTTTTTTTATTAAGGTTTTGTCTTTTATTTCTAAAATATAACCCTTTCGATATGTGTTTCTAAGAGGTACTTCTACCAGCATTCCTTTTTTAGTTTTATCTATAAGCTCTTGGGGGATTGAGTAGTCTAATAATTTCCCGATATTAGTATCTAGGATGATAGATGCATATTTTTTCATTTTAGTTTTTTGAAGGTTTCTTTCAGTGTCATAAAAAGGGATTTTTTTAATGTCGGTTCTTTTAAGTATATGGAAATATCAGGTAGTAAAAATATCGGAATATTTTTTACGAATTGTTGGGAAGTGATAGGATTTTTTTTGTAATGTTTATTAAGACCTTTTAATTCTGATATTGTGATATCGGATGTAATTATTAGTTTTACTTTTTCAGATAGCAGCTCTTCCCACATTTCTTTTTTTTCTATTGCATATGCAGAAATCACCCTGCAGTCATAAAAATATACGCTTATGGCTTTTGCTATTTTTTCTAAGAACTTATGCGCTATTTCATTTTCTTTATAAGCTAAAATTGTAATAGGATAAGAGATTTCTTTTAGCTTATATTTGATTAATAGTTTTTTAGCTAATTTATCATCTATCGGAATATCTAGTATTTTTGTGTTTGGAGATGTTGTTTTTATAAAAAGCTTTATATCATCAAAATTATCTATTTTGATTTGGAGTTTTTCTTTTATTACAACAGGCTTACTTAATTTTTTTTCAACTTTTTTCTCTATTGGTTTAGGCTGTTGCTGCTCTTTTTTTATGAACGAAGTTTGTTTTTTGATTATGTGCTGTTTAACCGCAGGCTTTATTTTTAAAGTAGGTTTTTTGTGTTTGTAGTAGGTTTTGAGTTTATTGATGATATTATCATCTAGATGAATGTGGGATGCATCTAAACTTTTGAGATAAGTTATTGTATCTTGCAGTAATAATTTATATTCTTTTTGCATATTAATTTTTATAACAGAAATAAGAAATAAAATTAACTAATAGCTAAAAGATCATCTAAAAATTTTTCAGGATCGAATAGATCTATATCTTCTATAGTCTCTCCTGTTCCTACCCATTTTATTGGTATTTTCAGCTCTTTTTGAATAGATATTACTATACCGCCTTTAGCTGTTCCGTCCAGTTTTGTTAAAAATATGGCAGAGATAGGCGTGAACTTATTAAATATCTTTGCTTGGTCCAGTGCGTTTTGTCCTGTTGTGGCATCCAGCACTAAAATTGTTTCGTGAGGAGAGCCTTCGATTACTTTGTTAGATACTCTTTTTATTTTTTCAAGCTCATGCATTAAATCAGTTTTGGTATGTAGTCGACCTGCTGTATCTATTATTACAACATCTGCTTTTCTGGCTTTAGCCGCCTCTAGCGCATCGTAGACAACAGAAGACGGATCGCTTTTCATCTGGGATTTTACTATGTTTACATCAAGTCTTTTTGCCCAGGTGTCTACTTGTTCTACAGCCGCTGCTCTGTATGTATCAGCCGCTGCAATTAATACTTTTTTTCCGAAGTTTTTATAATGATTTACAAGCTTGGCAAGAGAAGTTGTTTTTCCGCTGCCGTTAACTCCAACTATCATAATTACTTGAGGATTGTTTTCTTTTTCTATTTTAATGGGAATAATTTCTTTTTTTAATTCCTGTTTTATTAAAGTGAGTATTTCTTCTGTTTGGATTTGAGGATTTTTTTTGAATATTTCTTTTATTTTTTCTGTAAGCTCGATTGAGGTTTTTGCTCCTAGATCAGATTCATATAAGATTTTTTCCAGCTCTTCAAATAAGTCTTCATCAATTTTTTTGGAAAATAAATCCTTTAATTTTTTTCCAATAGAAAATTTTTTTAACTTGCTTCCTATTTTTTTGATCTTTGATTTAAAAAATTTAAACATAAGTTATTTTATCCTTGATTGAAAAGCTATTGTAGCACATAAAAAAAAATAAAAGAAATAGGTAAAAAATGATTACTATTCCCGGAAGAATCCCAATATCAATACATCCCTTTTTTTGGATATTTGCAGCTGTTATAGGATTTTTAATGTCAGGAACCATTTTAGGGGCCGTATTATGGATATTTATAATATTGGTATCAGTATTGATGCATGAAATGGGTCATGCTGTAACTTCTATTATTTTTAAACAAAATCCTCATATTCAGTTGGTTGCTTTAGGAGGCCTTACTTCTTACGAGGGTAAGAACTTGAAATACTGGCAACAGTTTATAATTGTTTTAAATGGTCCTTTGTTCGGCCTTTTATTATGTGGTATATCAACTGTAGTTTTATGGTCCGGTATTTTTCAAATGCCTGTTATTTTAAAGACTTTTAAAATACTACAGATTGTGAATCTTTTTTGGAGCATTGTAAATTTATTGCCTGTTCTTCCTTTAGACGGCGGACAATTGCTTAGAATAGCTTTAGAAGGTGCTTTTGGGGTAAAAGGCTTTAAAATATCGCTTTTGGTAGGATTTATAATAGCGGCTTTATTGGCATTAGGCTGTTTTGCAATGAGGTTTTATTTAATGGGAGCTTTATTTTTTCTGTTTGCTTTTCAAAGTTTTGATATGTACAGAAGGTCCAAAAATATTTCTGCAGCAGATAGGGACTCATCTTTGGCTGATGAGCTTAAAAAAGCGGAAGCACTTCTACAAAATAATCAAGAAGATAAAGCAAGAGAAATTTTGGAGAGGATAATAAATAAAACCAAATCTGGTTTAATTTATGTAGCAGCTGTTCATTATCTAGCCTTAATTTATTTTAATAAAAAAGAAAATAAACAGGCTTACGGTTTGCTACTTTCCATTAAAGATCATTTGCAGGAAGACGCTATTTGTATAATGCACAAATTAGCTTTTGAAAATAAAAATTATGCACTTGTCAAGAAACTTTCAGCTTCATGCTATAAGCTCCATCCGAGTTTTGAGGTTGCTATTACAAATGCAAGGACGTTTGGTATTTTAAATGAGGCAAAACCTGCTGGTGGGTGGCTCAAAACTGCTAAGGGGTTTGAAAAGATAGATATCAATAAAGTAGTGCAAGAATCTTTTTTTGATAGTGTAAGAGATTCAAAGACTTTCAAGGATTTTTTAAATTTAAAATAAAGTAGGGCATAAGCCCTACTTATTATTTTAATCTTATTGTTATGAACCTTGTTATATTTTGGTATTTTACCAGTAAAAGAATATGTCTTTTTTTATCAAAATTGCTCATAACTTTATTGAAATCAGACAAATCTTTTATTTTCTGATTGTTTACCTGCATTATTATCATACCGGGCTTTAGTCCCGATCTATGGGCAATTGATCCTTGTTTTATAGAAGTTATTATCACCCCTTCGATATTTGGGTCATATTGCCATTTTTTTAGAATTTCAGGAGAAACATCTTCGACATTAGATACTTCAATTCCCAGTTCAGGAGCTTCTTTTGATAATGTTTTACTTTCTGCGTCCTGACCTAAAATAACATCGATATTTTTCTTTTTGTTATTCCTAATGATAGTAAGAGAAATTTTATCTTTTGGTTTTAAATTGGCTATGTCATTTTTGAAAGAGGCCATACTTTTGATAGGCCTGTTATTGTACGCTATAATAACGTCTCCTGGTTTTAGCCCTGATTTTTCAGCAGCAGAGTCTTTTAAAACTTCCGTTATTATTACACCTTCTGCTTTTTCCAAATCTAAGGCATCTGCTTTTTCTTTATCGATAGGTTCTAATACTATTCCTAAATGTCCTCTTGTGACTTTTCCGTTTTCTATTATTTCTTTCATTACGTGTTTTGCCATATTTGAAGGAATTGCAAAGCCAATTCCCATATAGCCACCGCTTTGAGATGCAATAGCTGTGTTGATGCCGATTACTTCTCCTTGAAGGTTTAATAAAGGTCCTCCAGAATTTCCTGGGTTAATTGCGGCGTCTGTTTGTATAAAGTCTTCTATGTCCGTGATTTTTAAATTTTGCCTTCCTTTTGCTGAGATTACTCCCACTGTTAAAGTAGCCTGAAATTGAAAAGGACTGCCGATCGCTATTGCCCATTCTCCAATTTCTAGATCATCGGAGTTTCCAAATGATAAGTAGGGAAAATCTTTTCCTTCTATTTTTATAACTGCTAGGTCTGTTCTGGGATCAGAGCCTATTACCTTAGCTTCGTATTCTTCTCCATTGTTTAGGACAACAAAAATGTTATTCGCATCTTGTATTATATGATTGTTTGTTAAAATATAGCCGTCTTTAGATACAATAGCGCCAGATCCTGAAATTACTTGGGGTTGAGCATTGGGCTGACCAAAAAATCGGCGAAAAAATTCATCGTGGAAATACTCATATGGATTGTCATAGTTATCTGAAGAGGACGAATACCTTCCATTATGTTTTGATTTTATATAAACAACAGCAGGAATTGCTTTTTTTGCAACAGATGTAAAAGCTTTTGATGTATCTTGTAGATAAAGCTTATTTTGCGGATATACTGAATAAGGAAGTAATATTGTTGCAAATAAGATCAAAAAAGCCATTACAAATTTTTTCATATAACACTCTCCCAATTTCATTTTTTATTTAGTATAATAATAGAATCGGTTTTGCTCAATATTTTTGGTTATATATTAGAGGTTTTTAGATCTTTAATATTTTCTTTTTCTATTAGCTCTTTTGATGAAAATATAGCATCTTGAGCATTATCAATTTGATTTAATAAATGTTTTTTTACAGCATTTTTTATATCATCAATTGTTGCTGATAGAATTTTATCTCTAAATTTTTGTCTGATTTCTTTAGTTTTGCCGGCCCTTAGCCAGGTATATGCTGCATCTGCTTTGGATCCTGGAGATATCGGTACATCGATATCTTGGATAACACCTAATTTTGCTTCTTCCAGTTCCTGTGCAGTAATTGTATTTTCTGAGATTTCTTTAATAGCTAGTTTAAAAGCATCTCTTGTTCTTTGTATATGAGGATCTCTAAAACCATTAAATGTAAAAATGCCGGAAGATGGAGAGTAGTTTGCTCCGCTTCCGTAGGCTCCGCCTTCTTCTCTTATTTTTTTATGCAGGATTTTATTTTCCATTAAATTTGTAGATACTAATAAGTAGGCTGAATCTTCATGTAAAAAGTTTACTGTTTTATAAGAGGACGCTGTAAATGCTACGGGAGATGCGATTATTTTAGCGGAAGATGTTTTAGGTGGTTTTTTAAAATCATATATGAATTTTGAAGTTTCATTAAATTTGAGATCTAAAAGAGAATAAAAATTGTCTTTTTTTATTTTGTCTAAATTTTTATTGGAGGAACTGATTACCAAGTCAATATTTTTAGAAGAGAATATTTTTTTATGTATTGTTTTAAACAGATCTATTAATTCCTCTAAATTATTATCTAAATTTTTCATAATGTTTTTTAAATTTAGAAAGTAATTTAGACCATGCCATTTAGATACCAAACTACATGGATATGTAAGAGAGGATTGTGATAAGTTAACCGCATATTTCATAGCATTTTGCGGAAGTGTGTTTTCTAAATACACATATTGCTGAGTCAGCAGTTCTTTGATTCTGTTTTTATCATCAAAATGAACATTGGTTATTGTATCTTTTAGTAAAGAAAACATTTTATCTGAATTGCGGGATAAGGCTTTTGACTGTAAAGATATTATCGGAATGGAATTATTAACATCATCTACTTGTATGTTTAAAGAAAGAAAAGCGCTTATTCCTCCTGTATAAGCTTGGATGTATTCCAAGTTATCGATGTAGGACCTGGTTCCAGCTCCCAGTCCGGAAAGTACCGATGTGAAAAGAGTTAAATTTTCAATTTCTTTTAAAGTCAGTTTGGGAAGGTCAAATACAATGTCAGTATATATTATGTCATTTGTGAAATTGTCATGATGATAAAGGGTGAAATTATCAAACTTTTGTTTTGTTAGGGGATAGTTTTTTATTTTTTTAGGGACATCTGAAATTTTTATTTTAGGAAGGCATTCTATTGATTGAAGTTCTTGTTCTTTTTGGTATTTTTTTAGAGTTTGGGAATTTTCTATTATTTCATGAATTTTTTCAGGAGTTAAATGAGATTGAATTTCATCTAATTTACTTCTTTCTTCCATTTCTTCTGTTTGATGAATATGGGCATCAGGCGTCATTACAAGATCTATTCTATGAGTATTTTCTAAAAAATATTTTTTTATTAAATAGGGTAGAAAACCCGGATCATCGAATTTTTCTTTTAAGGCTTTAAACAAAGAATGTATTTCGAGTGCATTTTCAGGTTCTATTCCTAGCTGTTTTGATAGTGCAGCTCTAAAGAATAGGGTTAGGCCATAAGGCCCAAAATCGGAAGAGATCTCTGTTCTTGAAAATTCTAATTGATGTAGGGCTGCATCGATTAATTTTTGGGGAAGTCCTGTTTTTATAATATTTTCTAAAGTTTGGTTTATCAGATTTGAGATTTTGTCTTTATTTTGTTCCTTACATCCTTTACAAATAATAGCGTATGGAACTTCGCTCATTTCTGTGTCTAACACGCTGTCGATCTGTTTACAGAGTTTAGATTTTAAAAGTTCTATTTTTAAAAGAGCTGCATCTGTTCCCATTAAAATATTATCGAGCAGCATTAAGGCGTGTAGATCAAGTTGATTATCAATAGAGCATGTTAAATATCCAAAGGATATTATTGCTTTATTGTCTGTAGATTCATTTTCTGCTACAGGATAGCGGTCTTTTATAGATATAGGCTTAGAAAAACGTTGTTGTTTTTTTAAAATCCCGAGTTTTGGCAGCTTTTCTGCATTTTTTAATACTTTTTCTTCTATAAAATCTAATTCTTTTTTTAAATCATTGTTTCCATAAAAGAAAAACAAGCATCTTGATGGATTGTAATATTTTTTATGGAAATCGATTAGTCCTTCATGAGTAAGATTCGGGATATCTTTTGGTTCTCCGCCTGAATTGTAACAATAAGTTAGATCTGGAAGCATTTTTTCCATAAGTTTATGCCAGAGCCTGTTATCGGCAGACGACATTGCACCTTTCATTTCATTGTAGACCACCCCTTTATAAATTAACGGGCTAGAAGCGTCGTTAGGATTCTGAAACTCAAATCTGTGACCTTCCTGCATAAAACTGTATTTTTTGAGGTTTGGATAAAAAACTGCGTCCATATATACATCAAGAAGATTGAAAAAGTCTTTTTCAACACAGGATGATGCCGGATAGCATGTGAAGTCAGCTCCCGTCATAGCATTCATAAAGGTATTCAAGCTTCTTCGAAGCATAGAAAAAAATGGGTCTTTTATGGGAAATCGTTTTGAGCCACATAGTACAGTATGCTCTAAAATATGAGGCACTCCGTTTGAACTGTCAGGCCATGTCTTAAAAGATAGGGAAAATAGATTTTCATCATCATCATTTTCGAGTTTTATGATTGTAGCTCCGGTATTAACATGTTCCAGCTCAATTAGATTTAAGCCTATTTCATCAATCTGTTTATATTTGGTTACAGTAAAATTTTTATATTTTTGATTTTTTTTATTAAATTTAGACATAAAATTACCTTAATCTATTGGATTATTAACCTTCTAAATTAGGGTAATTTTATATTTTTGCCAAGCAATTGCTTATTTTATTTTCTTTTGGAATTGATGGAACTCTCTTACTAGGTAATTACACTCTCCAAGTAGCATAAGTAATTCATTATTATCTTGTTCAATGACATCATAACTAGCATGTTTTTTGATGTGATTATTTAGTTTTTTGTATGTTTTGTCGATCTTTTTTTCTATCGAAACAAGCTGTATTTTATAAGGATTTTTATGGGATGCTGTTTTTTTTCTTACCTTTTTTTTCATAATTAATCCTCCAACTAATTATATCTTCTTAATTATTATTATATAAAAAATACAATTAATTTATATTAAGTTATTGTTTTTTTGGTTTTAATTATAATTAAGATGTTAATTTTAAATGATTTTTAATTACAAAAGAATGTTATTCATCAATTTCATCATCAAGATCTTCTCTAATGGGTTCTTCATCGGGTTCGGGAAGATCGATGTTGAAGGTATCACTATTTAAATAATTTTTTAATGAAAATGACATATGGCTACTTTTTTATTAGTATTATAACATAAAAAGTATAAGATTTCAAGAAAATATAATTATGTAAATAATTTATAATTAGTGACTTATTGTTGATTTTCTTTGAGGTGAAATTTTAGGTCTTCAGCTCTGTTAATCAGCTCGTCCAACTCAATTCTGTCCATTTCAAGCTGAGTGTTAATTATAGCATATTCGGGAGCCGTATTTGGTAAATCTTGTAAGAATTCTTTTATAATCTTTATTCTTTTAGTTACAATAGTTTGCTTTTCGAGGTTAACGTCCAAGTCTTGCTGTAATAATTGATATTTTTGTTTTTTTTCATCTAAATGATTGATATCAAAAGATTTATTATTTTTTTCTTTCATTTTTACCTCTTTAATTTTATTATATCATGAAATAATTATTATTTTTTAATGGATTTGTAAAAAATATAATTGTTTATAATAAGGTTAAAAATGATTTTTTAAGATATTGGCTAATTTTGGAGCAATTTTAATATGAAGCAGATTTATCTTGTCCCTAATATTATTACAGCTTTTGGTCTGGCTTGTGGTTTATTCGTTATATTTAAAGTGAATATGATCGAACCCGGTAGCGGTAATTTCGAAATGGTTCAAAAAGCCGCTTTATTGTTATTGTTAGCGGCTTTGGCTGATTTCGTGGATGGGGCTGTGGCTAGGGCGTTTAAGGCTGAAAGTGAATTTGGAATCATGTTTGATTCTTTAGCGGATGCTGTATCTTTCGGTGTGGCTCCTTCTGTATTATTATTAAAAACTTTATCTCTTCATCAAGGTTCCTGGCTTTCTTTTTTAGCGGCATCGGGGGCTATGGTGTATTCGCTCTGCGGGATTTTAAGGCTTGTTAGGTTTAATGTGAGATCTACAGAAGCTAAAGGTCATATTGTAGATATGACCTTAGAAAAAAAGCATTTTACAGGTCTTCCTATTCCGGCAGCCGCCGCTGCCAGTATTGCTCTTAATTTATTTTTCTTATCACCGGTTTTTATAAAATGGGTTGATTTATCTGATATAGTAAGAGCGGTTATTTTGTCTTGTGTTATGATATTTATTGGCTATTTAATGGTTAGCCGCTGGAAATTTCCGTCGATGAAAGGATTGCATTTTAAAGTAAGGTCTTTTAATTTGGCTTTTCTAACCGTTGTGGTGGCTATTTTTGTTTTATACGGAATTTTTTATTATTTTCCTATAGTGCTTGTCTCTGTTTCTTGGGGATATGTAATTATTGCTTTAATTATTGCAATCATTAGAAAAGTTGCAGGTAAAAAATCCAAGACGTTAAAAGACTTTGAGCCCGATGATGATGATTTAGAATAAATTTTATTTATTCATTTTCTTTAGTATTCTATCCTTAAGTCTAAGGAGAAAATATTATGTATATTCTAATAGCTATAAGCTTTTTTATAATTTTATTAGCTTTTGTTTTAGTAAAAACAATTATCAGCAATAACCAAACTAAAATGAACGAACTTTTTAAAAGTATGTCATTTGATATTATACAGAAAAATAATCAGTCTTTTTTAGGATTGGCAAAAGCTACATTTGATAAGTATCAGGAAAATTTAAAAGGAGATATTGATTTAAAGCAAAAAGAGCTGGAAAGTGTTATAAATCCGGTCAAGGAATCTTTAGATAAAATTGAAAAATTTACTAAAGATGTTGAAAAAGAGAGACATTCTTCTTATACATCCTTAAATAAGCAGTTGGATATTTTAATCGCTAGTGAAAATCATTTAAGAAAAGAAACGGCTAATTTAGTAAATGCCTTGAAATCTCCGAATGTAAGAGGCGCGTGGGGGCAGATTCATTTAAAAAGGGTATTAGAATTGGCTGGTTTATTGAATAACTGTGATTTTTTTGAACAGGAGACTAAAGTAGTAGATGATAAGATGTACAGGCCGGATTTGATAGTCAAGCTTCCTGGTAAAAGGCATATCATTATTGATGCTAAAACTCCTTTAGACTCTTATTTGGAAGCGCAGGACAAAGAAGAGTACATTAAAGAAGAAAAACTAAAAAATCATACCCAACATTTAAAAAAACATATTAAGGATTTAGCTGCCAAACAGTATTTTTCGAAATTTGATGAGTCTTTAGAATATGTGATTTTATTTCTTCCGGCAGAAGCTTTTTTAACAAGCGCTATTAAAGTGGATCCGAATTTATTGGAAATCGCTGCCAGTAAAAATATAATACTTGCCACTCCTACTACTTTAATTGCTATTTTAAAAGCTATTGCACAAGCTTGGAAGCAGGACAGTATATCTAAAAATTCAGAAGAGATTGCCAAGCTTGGTAAAGAGATGTACGAAAGGTTAAGTGTAATGAATGCTCATTTTTCTAAACTCGGTAAAAATTTATCTACAGCTGTAGATGCTTATAATCAGGCTATTTCATCCTTGAATACAAGAGTTTTGGTAAGCGCAAAAAAATTGAAGGATAAGGTCTTGATCAATAATAAGGAGGATAAGTTATTGGAAGTATCCAAGACTTGTTCTAATACCCCAGAAATATAATGGAGGTTTTTTATGAATCTAATTTTTTTGAAAAAAGAAAGTCTTGTTAAGATTTTATGTTTTGCATTTTTTATTAGTATTGCAGTTTTTTGTCCTTTGTTGAAAAATAAATATGTTGTAGGGACGCTAATTAATGCAGCTTTATTTTTATCTGTAACTTTTTTAGGAATAAGGTCTGCTGTGCTTGTTGGAATAATTCCTTCTTTAATTGCCGTGTCGACAGGATTAGTTCCTGTATATTTTGCAGTTTTTATTCCTGTTATTATGCTTGCAAATATTCTTTTAGTAAGTGTTTTTGGATTTGTTAAATTTGAATATTTAAAAGCTGTTTTTTTTGCAGCCTTTTTTAAAGCCGTATTTTTGTCTTGTATCGGTTTTATTATTGTATTAGGAGCTGCCGATAGCTTTCTTGCAAAACATTTTTTTTCAGTAATGGGCATGCATCAGTTTGTAACTGCTGGCATGGGAGGTATTTTATCGTTTAGTATTTTGAAATATTTGAAAATAAAAAACTAAGCTATCTGATAACAGATAGCTTAGTTTAATTAGGGAGGAGAAATTATTCAATTTCGTTGACGTAGTATGCAGGAAATGCAAAGTTATTGTTTGGTCTAGGTGATACTTTTAGTGTTATTGTTTTTCCTACGAACTCATCAAGATTGATTTTTGTACTGTATAGATAAGCTTTTGTCTTATCTGTTTTTACTATATAATCACCAGGTTTGTTTTTGATTGATTGAGAATAACTTTCAATAACCCCTGTGATTGTAGTAGAGTTTATTTCTTGTTCTTTATAAAAATCATTTAGTGACTTTTCCGGATGAAAAGTTGTCCATGTTAGGTATAAGGATTCTTCAATAGGCTCCCAAAAATGCATTTTATCAGTTAAATTCTTATTGGAAGATCTTACAATTTTTTTTGTATTTGTATTTGTGTTTACAGGACATGTATTCGCTTTATCTATTGCTGTTATAAGCTCATCTTTTTCTATTTCACTCATACTTGCTTTTGCTTCTAAGTAAGCAATTTTTTTCTGAAGGTAGTTGTCTTGAATTAATGCTAAACCTTCTTTAGCCTGTTTAACGTGTTCTGTAAAATCAGAATAGCCTTTAATTATTGCATCAAATTGATCAATTGCTTCTTGAGGAGTCATTTCATCATATGGTTTTTTCATTTCGGCTTGTGTTATGAAATACGCAGAATTTAAAAGTTTGTCAACTTCTTCTTTTCTTTGCAACATTCTTGCATAAAAATGTTCATTCCCTGCGTAAGTAATATATTCTTTTGCTATGTAAAAACAAACGTTTTCAGGAATTGAAATTTCCATCCATTTATTGTTAGATTCCAAGATTTCACCATAAATCTGATCTTTAAGTTTTAATTGGCCAATTACAGGAGCATCTAAATTTGGCTGTAGTCTGATGTTTACTTTATCAGCTTCTACTACATTGTCTATAATATAATTTCTATATACATAAGCTTTTATTCCGGGGGGCGGTTTTATTCCCCAGAAATCATTAGATTCTTCTAATATGTAAACAAGCTCATTTTTATTTAATTGCCTTACTACATGACTGTCTAAGTCTGAGGCTGTTCTCATTCTTACTTTGTTGCCGGTGATTTTTCCTGTGAACGATCGAAATTCTTCTTTTGATTTTGGGATGTTGTCAGCATATGCAAATGCTGCATATAAAATGATAGTTAGTGTAATTAGTAGCTTTTGCATCATCTGCTCCTTATTAGATGATTTATGATCTTATTTAAAATACTAATAAAAACATATGAAAAATTGCTACACATTTTTATTTTTTGCTGAAAATAGGTCTTTACTATCATTTTTTCTTGTATATTAAATCTTAAATTTTTCAGGATAATATTTTTATTTATTAAAATTATAGTAATGTGTTACTTTTTCTTGAGCTGAAAAATAAAGGAGTTTTAGTTATGGCTTTTTTAACGTCTGCTTTAGGAGCTGTTACAGGAGGAAGCATAGGTTATGCGTGTAATTTTTCTCGACAGGCTATTGCAATAACAAGCGCTGTTTCAACTATTGCAGCTGCAGTTTTTTATAAACTTATTTCTAAAAATGTTATTTCTGATAAAAATGTTACTTCTGACTTTAAACCTCTCAAGCTGGATATTAAGAGATTTTCTGATATTGGTGATATTGATAACAAGAGTATGTTTGCTCATAAGTGTTCTACTTTAGCCGAACAAAACCTATGTTGGTTTTTGCGAAAGATGGATATGGAAGAATATAATTGTGTAGAAAAAGAGCATGCTATTATAGTTAAAGCAAAAGCTTTAAAAGCTCCGGCTGAAACAGGAGGAGCTGTTGCTTTAGGGGTTGTTGGTATTGCTGCTTATTTAGAAAAATCAATTAAAAAGGTATTTTTAGATACCGACAATAGAATGCTGACTTTTTTGCTATCAGGTTTTTTGGGATTATATGTAGGAGCTATGCATCTTTTTTGTAAAATGTCACCTGTTTGTCGTGCTATTGAAAAAGATAGGGCTGATAGATTAGAAGATAAAATATCGAAACTTGCAAATAGAATAGAATCTTTAAACAATAATCCTTTAGAGAAACATCAGCTGCAGTTAGCAAGAGGATATTTTTTTAGGGCTTTACAAGCTTATGTTAATAGAGTTGAAGTTATTCATCATCATCATTAAGAAGGAGGTAATATGTTAAATATAACGAGGATTAATGATATAGATCCCTTTGCTTTTATTGGCAAAAATGTTGCTGCTTATATTCAGGCTGAATCATTACATTCTAAAATAGCGGCTGTAGCTCGTGCAGTTTTTTTAGGAATGGTGCTTTTTGGAGGTTTTTATTCTCTTACAGTTCCACTACCTCTGTCTCCTGTAGGAATGTTAATTGGGGTTTCTTTATTATTTTTGTTTAATGAAGTAATGTATAAAGGGTATTATATTAGAAAATTATATGTATAGAGACCGTTATTGAAAAAAGAGAACTGATTATGTATTAAGCACTGCTTTTATGTGTTCGCAGTTCTTTTTCCCGCATGTACAGCCTATAGGTTCTCCTAAAAAAACTCTGTATTGTTCATTGTTATCTAAAGGGTTTGTTACAGTGTAGAGTTTTTTATCTTCTTCTTTAATATCCCAAAGTCTAAATTTAAGATCTTCTGCGCTTACATCTTCATCAAGATTTTCTGGATTTATTCCTGAGCTTATTTGTAGAGCCCTAGCTATTTGACAATGCATGCAGTTACAATTAGCTTCCGGTTTTGGAAGGTCCATATTCGTTTCATCGGAAAAGATCTTTGCAACACTTGTGATTTTTTTTAAAATATCAGCAGGAATATCAGGAATGTCTTTTTGAGAGGGATTATGCTGCATTGCTGATGTAAAAGATTCCATTGTGGAACTGTTGCCGAACATTGGAAGACCAAAATCTAAAGAAGTTTTTGTATTTGGAGTTTCTAAATGTTGAGAATGTGCATTGAAGATCGCTTCTAGGATTGGTTTTTGTAAATCAGGGATCTCAATTTTCAAGTTGTTTTTTAATGTAACTATTAAATAATCATCTTCCATGTGCAATGATGATATATTGTTCCAAGAAGTTGAAATGTATGGAGGGATGTTTAAGATGTTTTTATTTATTTTCATATAATCACCCTGATTTTTATATTTTTTCTGTCTATATTATACTAAAGGTCTTTTAAATAGTCAAATTTTCTAGCAAACAATCGATTGGATTGCTATTTATGACGTTTATGTTGTTTATTGTTAAGGTTTAGCGTTATATTATATAATCCAGTCTTTTGGTAAATAATAAATATAAATTATAGAATTTTTTATAATTTTTTAAAAAATATTTTTTTTTGTTTTACATAGAGGGTTCTATAGTTTATATCTCAAGTTTTAGGGCGTGAAAATAACAAAGGAGGACTTTTCAATTTTGTATCCATTATTAAATATTAATAGGAGTTATTAAATGTCTCGTAAAACTTTTGTCTTAGATACAAACGTTCTTTTACATGATCCTTCAGCAGTCAAGAAATTTGAAGATAATGATGTTATTATACCTTTAGTTGTTTTAGAAGAATTAGATGCTTTAAAGCATAGAAATGGGGAAATCGGAAAGAATGCTAGAGAAGTAGTTAGATATATTGATGCATTGAAAACAAAAAACAAGGGTAATTTTAATCATGGTATTACAATTACTGAAGGACCTAAGATTAAGATTTTTTTAGATAACAGTATTAAAAAATATAAGAATTTTCCTCTTCCTTTAGACAGAAATTCGAATAAAATATTATTAATATCACATTTATTAAGAACAGATGGGCAAAGAGTAGTTTTTGTTTCTAAAGATTTTGTAAGCAGGGTAAAAGCTGAGGCCATGCAGCTGGAAACTCAGGACTATGTTAATTTAAAGGCCTCTTATAAGAAAATTTATAAAGGTATCAAGACTATTGAAACAGAAAAAAAGGATATAGATCTTTTTTATAAAGAGGGATCTATTTGTGCAAAAAATGAATTTTTGCCAAATGAATATTGCATATTAAAAAGTCCGGAAAGATCTTCTGCCATTTGTAAATTTAATGTCATGAGCAAGAATTTAGAACCTTTAATTGAGTACAAAAAAAGTATTTGGGGTATTTATCCATTAAATGTTGAGCAAAGATGTGTAATCGATCTTTTATTAAGAGATGATATTAAATTAGTTTCATTAGTTGGCCCTGCGGGTACTGGAAAAACACTTATGGCTTTAGCTTGCGGGATGAAAAAAGTATTTGATGATAATGTTTTTTCTAAAATATTAGTATCTAGACCTATTATTCCTTTGGGTAAAGACATTGGTTTTTTACCGGGAACCAAAGAAGAAAAATTGTTTCACTGGATGCAGCCGATATATGATAATTTAGAAGTGTTATGTCAGTATTCTTCTGGAGAAGGTAATGAAAAATCTGCTATGGACTGGATTATGGAAAGCAAGAAAATCGAAATGGAAGCTGTGACTTATATTAGAGGAAGAACTTTGCCTAATATTTACATGATAATAGATGAAGCTCAAAATTTAACGCCTCATGAAATTAAAACCATTATTTCAAGAGCTGGAAAAGGAACCAAAGTAATATTAACAGGAGATCCAACGCAGATTGATAATCCATATTTAGATCAGGACTCAAATGGGCTTACATATACTATCAGCAAATTTCAAGATCAAAAGCTTTATGGTCATGTATTTTTAGATAAAACGGAGAGATCTGAACTTGCGAAGATAGCAGCGGATATTATGTAGATATTAGATCTTTAATTAAGATTTCGGTAGCTTCTTTAGCTATTTTGTCGGAATTAGGATTATATGTATGTATTATTGCTTCTGAAAATCTATAGTTTAGAAAAGCTAATTCATCTTGAGAGATTTGATATTGATTTTTGGTGCAATAGGCAAGCGGATTTTTTAAAAATTCATTTTTTAATATCTGATCTCTTGAAAGATCTAAATATAGATAAGCAAAGTCTTTGTTTTTTAAAAAGCTTTGATAATTTGTTTTAAAAGCATAATATTTGGATATAAATGCCCATTCTTCTTCATTAGAGGTATTTAAATCAGGCTCATTGTTGAATTTTGGTATTTTGATATTTCTTTTAATGTTTTTTCTAAAACACATAGGTTGCTTAGAAAAAGCATTTCCTGTAAGACTATAAACATTTGCAGGACAACCCCTGCAGACTGAATAAAGTTCGCAATCTTTGCATTCTTCAAAATATTTTTTTCTTCGGCATTTTTTTAAATAAGTATTTTGTAAGAAAATTTCTTCAAAAGTCTGTTCGGGTAGTTTTCCAACTTTTTGAATAAATCTTCTGCATGCTAAAAGTGTGCCATCTGATAATATTGATGGAGGAATCCATCCTATTAAACATCCAGAAATAACAGGAGTATTTTTTGTTATAATTGGAGTTAGTTTATTATTTTCAAATCGAATTAATTTTAGTAAATTTGATTTTTCATGAAAAATACATCGGGATTCTTGTGTGAGCTTTTCTTTTTCTTTTAAGTAATCTGATAAAATTTGATGAACAGCTTGCGCAGTAAAATTTTTATTTAAATTTGTTCCACATCCAACAAAACAGCCGATATCAAAACTGAAAGATGTAGCTTCAGTTTGTTTTGCTACAAAATTCATTAAAGGTAATAATTCTTTTGCATTATTAGGGAAAAGAGAAAACATGATATTTGATCTAATATCATATTTTTTTAATAGTTTTAATTTTTCTAATGTTCTTTGAAAGCTTCCTTTTGATCTAAAATAATCATGGGTTAGTTCAAGGCCGTCTAAGCTCATTTGAAAATGAGAGATATCTAAGTTTTTTAATCTTTTGACGTTGGCTTGGGTTAATGTTTCCGGATTACCCATAAGAGAAAATTTTTTCTTTCTTTTTTTAAGCTCTTCTAAAAATTCAAAACAATCACTGCGCATTAAAGGGTCGCCGCCAGTTATTGATAGGTGTTCAATCTGGGTATTGTATTTGTGTTCGAAATTTTCTAAGTCGTCTAATATTTTAATTAAATTTTTTAAAGAAAGAGTATTTTTTCTTTCATCATCATATGTAGTCGCATCATACATGTAACAATGTTTGCAACGATTAGAACAATTGGTTGTAATATGCCATTGTAAACTTAAAAAATATTTTTGTTTAGTCATTATTTCAATATTTATCTACTGATTTTTGTAAAGGGGAGTGATGGGAGGGGTTGGACCTCACTCTACATAACAGGGAGTGATGGGAGGGGTTGGACCACACTCTACATAACAGTAGTTATTCAGGCTGTTAGGATACGCTGTATCCATAAATATTGAGTGTATTTTGGCCAGTGCATCTTTTTCATCCCTGATTTCAGGCCTTTTAGTATCTTGTCTTAAATCCTTTCTAAATTGAGAATCATTTAAAAATTTTTCTAAAAATGCTGAAGTTTTCATAAAAATCCCCTATGTGTTTATTAAACATCAAAAAATGGTATAAAAATTATGATATTAAATCAAATAAAAATATTTTTCTTTTCTAAAATTATTTATTTTTAATACAACAAAAATTAACAGGAGGGTTTATGATTTATAAAAGAATTGTAGGAATTATAGCCATTATAGTTGGTATGATTCTATTGTATTTTGGATATGATATTTCGAGACAAATGGATGAGGCAAGAGGGAAAATTTCTAGAGGGAAAAGTATGCTGCCCAGAAATCCTATTACTAACCAAATAGAAAAAAACGTAAAAAGAAAATATTATCAGAAAGTAGACTCATATCAAATATATGTAACTTTATGCCGAGTTGGCGGAATAAGTTTTATTGTTGCAGGCGGAGTTTTGATTTTAATTAGTTTTAGAAAGAAGAGATAGGCTTTTATGATTAGAAAGCTTGTTAATGGCAAATATAGGTTATATTCTAGAAAAAAAGATCCTAAAACAGGTAAACGCAGAAATTTAGGGACTTTTTCTACTCGAGAAAAGGCGGTGAAGCATGAAAAAGAGATCCATTTTTTTAAAAAACATAGATGATTAATTATCTAAAATCTCAACAATACCTGTTTTGAAGTTATAGTAACCGGCATGTACTTGTATTTTTTTATCTTGGATTAAACCTGCAATATTTGGAGATTTTTCTAGATAATTTTTCATATTGATAGCATTTGTTTTAATAGATCTTTCAAGTAGATTATTTTTATTGGACTGCTCGGCTTCTTTTACAGAAGGCTTGATAAGTTTGGCTACAGATTGGATATCTTTTGTTTGATTGTTGATTACAGCATCAACAGCTCCACAGCTTTCATGTCCTAATACTAATATTATAGAAGAGTTAAGATAAAGAGCTGAATATTCAACACTGTCTAATTCCAGAGGACCTATTACATTCCCTGCGACCCTGACTACAAAGAGATCTCCTAGGCCTTCGTCAAATATTATTTCGGGAGCTACTCTGGAATCAGAGCATCCGACAATAATGGCATAAGGGGATTGCTTAAAGGCAGTTTTTTTTCTTCTTTCTTCATGTCGATTGGGATGGGTTGATTTATTGTTAACATACCGTTTGTTGCCTTCAATGAGACGCTTTAAAGCATTTTGAGGATGAGGTTTTGATTTATTATGTGAACAGCTGGCAAAATTAAAAGATATTGATATAAAAGAAGATAATAAAAATGTTTTTTTCATGATATTTGTCATATATAGGTTTTTTTCTTTAGGCATATTACGTTTGAGTATATTTTTGCAATTACTATATTAAAATAATTTGTATCTTTGTCCGAGAGACTTAGATTTTATTTTGAGATCGGACTGCAAATTTCAACAAGGCAGCCGTTGTTATCTTTTACATAACAAATAGTTTGCCCCCAAGGCTTATGCTCGGGTTTTATTACTGAAGCTGCTCCAGCTTTTAAAGCTGTATTGTATTGTTTTTCTACATTATCGGTAACAAAGCTTATTTCTATGCCGGCCGGCTCTTTTGTTAAGCTGTTTTTTCTAAAAGCGTGAGATTGTTGAATCATGTCTTCTGAAACAAAAGCTAGTAGTGTTTGGCCTGTTTCCATTTCAGCGTAAGCTTTGCTTTCATGTAGAAAGCGCAGTTTTAAATCAAATGCTTTTTCATAAAAATTTATAGTTTTTTTAACATCCTTTACATAAAGGATAACATAACCTAAATGCATTAGAATCCTCTTGAAAATATTTTAAAATTTTTCACTCAATCATATTGAAAGAATACAGAAAGTCAATACATTTATTTTTTTTAATATTTTTAAAAAATTATTGGTCAAAAATAAAGCAGATAACTAAAGTATTTTTTTTAAAATCAAAATGGGGGTTTTATGGCGGCAGCGGCAAGTTGGAAATTACCTGAAGAATTGGTAAAATTAAGTAATGGAGAATCTTGGCCTGAGGTATTAGGTGAGTGGAAGCTTGATTATGTTGAAATATTGGAAAGAGATGAAGAATCAGAGATCTGCCTTTGTCACCATCGGCCAATTCGGGAATTATGTCATGTTTTTAATAAAGTAAATAAAAATACTGCAATTGTAGGAAACTGCTGTGTTACTAAATTTGAAAAATTAGAAAAAGGTTTTTGGGGAACTCATAAAATTTTTGAAGCGTTCAAAAGAATTCAGAAGAATTTACAAGCTTCAGCTAATATAGAATTAATAAAATATGCACATGATCATAGAGTTATTGATGATAGAAGTTATTTATTTTACAAAGATATTTGGAAAAAAAGATCTTTAAGTGATGCTCAAATACGATGGAAAATAGGTTTAAATCAAAAGATTATTACATTTATTAGCGCGCCAAGAAAGCGTGATGGAATGGTTGAGCGAGTTAGAGATGTAGCGGGTAGAGCGTTGTAATGAATAGATTATTCAATAGGTAAGGTAAAATGTATAGTAGTTCCTTGCCCATAAACTGACTCTAAATTTTTCCATTATGAGCATTAATGATTTGTTTACATATGGCTAAACTTAAACCTGTTCCGCTAGTCTGTTTTCGTAACTGTTCATATTTTTGAAATAATTTTTCTCTTTCTTCTTTTTTTATTCCTATTCCTGTGTCTTGAACAGATATGTGAATCATATTTTTATCAATATTTGTGTTAATTGTAATAGTTCCTTTTTCTGTATATTTTATGGTGTTATCTAAAAGATTTAACAAAAACCTCATTAATTTTATCTGGATCTACAGATCTTTTCGGTAATTTATCATTTAAATTGGATCTAATTTTTAAACCTTTGTTTCTTGATATATAATCCATAGTATCTTTAGCATTTACTATAGTATCGATATTGCTTCTAAAAAAATATAGTTACATTTCTATCATTAGAAATTATAGCTGTTTCGTTATTTTCTATAGCTCTTGATAATTTATTAAAAACGTTTTAATACCACTTCTATTGAGCTATGTATCTCAATATCTTTATAAAGAAAATAAATTATAATAGATGCAGCTTCTTCTGCTGCCATTATTATAATCTCCTCTTAAATTTGTAAAATGATTTTTTTAATATTGATTATTTGTTAAAAAGAGAATATACTTATGGCAAGTAATTTTCAACAATGATGAATGGAGGTCATATGAATACATTTTCTTATAATGTTATTTTTAACTTTTTACCTTTCAATCATCATCATCATCATACACATATATAATTTTTTTTGAATTCTGCTACTGAGTAGCTATCCAAAGTTTTATTTTTAAATTTAATAATTTGAGGAATTTATGAAGAAATGTATTTATGTTTGTTTGATATTATCACTATTTATAATCCAGCTTTTTGCTTCGGATGAAAAAGAGCCAGAACTTGTTATCGGTACTACAAGTGGATATGCTCCTTTTGTAAGCTTGAATGACAAAGGCGAATATGAGGGTTTTGATATCGATGTTGCCAAGGAGTTGGCTATAAAATTAAACAGTTCTTGTGTCTTAAAAGATTGCGGAAGCATGCCTGGGCTTATGCTTGCACTAAAACAAAAGAAAATAGATTTGATTATTTGGGCTGTATCCATTACTGAAGAACGCCTTAAAAATATTGATATGATATATTATCAAGGGGCTATAGTGGATAAAATGCCTATTATCTTTTGGAATAAAATACCAAAAGATATTAAATCTTTTCAGGATCTGAACAAAGATCCGAGCAAAATTATCTGCGTTGAGGCGGGTTCTTATCAGGAACAGATATTGAAATCTTATAAAATTCCATTAAAGTATTTAGAAAAAATTACTGATGTGATTTTAGATCTCAAGTATGGCAAATCTTTTGCTTCAGGAATAGATTCTTCGCTTTTGCCGCGTTATCAAGCCAAATATCCAAAACTTAAAGTTTTATATCTAGACCTTCCTAATAACTATCAATCCTTAGGAAATGGCATCTGTATTAATAAGGGTAATAAGGAATTGGCAAAGAGGGTCAGAAAAGCAGTCGGAGAACTAATAGAAGAAGGAAAGATAAGAGAACTAGAAAAAAAATGGGAGCTTAAATAATGGAGACTAATTGTTTTGATATCATTATTAAATCATTGCCTTTGTTTGGCAGGGGATGTTTGGTAACCATTCAAGTTTTTCTATTGTCCGGTGGCCTTAGCATGACTTTGGGGATATGCTTGGGCATTTTTTCAAGTAACTGGTTTAAAATATCCGTGCTTTCAAAAATTATTGAAATAATAACCTTTGTTACAAGGGGGATTCCATTTTTCATTCAACTTCTGATTGTGTATTTTGTTATTCCTGATCTTTTAGGTTTTAATATAAATACATTTACAGCCTCTGTTATATCGCTTGGTGTCTGTTCTTCGGGGTATGTCGCTCAATTTATCCGGGGTTCGATCAATTCTCTTTCTATGGCGGATAAAGAATCTGCATATGTATTGGGATATTCAAAAATCAAAACTCTGCTACATATTGTTTTGCCCCAAATTTTTAGATTGTCCTTGCCGGCAATAAATAATGAACTGGATGCCCTTTTGAAAAGCACAGCTGTTATTTCTTCAATTGGAATGCTGGAACTTACGAGAATCGGCATGAATTTAGTCTCAAGAGAAATGGAGCCTGTTCCCATTTATCTTTTCATTGCCTTTATATATTTATGCATGTCGGCCATTTTAAATATTCTTACGAAAAATCTGGAAAAAAGGTATGGTTATGTTAGTCGTTAAAAATCTTTATTTATCAAGGTGTTCTCAAAAGAAACGACGCCTCATTTTAAACAATATCTCTTGCGATTTTCCAGCAAAAAAAATAACTTTTTTGCTGGGCAAAAGCGGCTCTGGCAAAACTTCTTTATTACGTTGTATTGCGCAGCTTGAGAAAAAATATCAGGGAGAAGTTACGTATGCTCATAAATCATTGAAATCTTTTTCTGCCAAACAACGCTGCCAGCTTGTAGGGCTTGTAATGCAATCCTATAATTTGTTTCCGCACATGAATGTTTATAAAAATTGTGTACAGCCCCTTTTGAATTTATTTCCAAATCAAAAAGAAATAAAATTAAAAGTGGAAAATATCCTTTCTGTATTTGATATAGAGCAAATCGCTTATTCTTATCCTCATGAATTGTCTGGAGGACAAAAACAGAGGGCTGCAATTGCCAGAGCGATTATGCTTAACCCTTGTTTTCTCTTATTAGATGAGCCTACTTCGGCTTTAGATCCGGAAAATACTCAAATATTGATTAATATTCTTACAAAACTAAGAGATAAAAACATTGGGTTAATTATTTCCAGTCAGGATATGAATTTTGTTAAAACAAAGTTTGATAGAATGATTTTTTTAGAAAATGGCTGTATGACCGAGCATTATGATACTATAGGAAATAATAAACTTTTACCCGATGGTAAATTAAAAAACTTTATAGATAATATTGGCTTTCAGTAAAAAAGACGGGTATTTGTTTATATTTTCTATATTGAATTTTATTGTTTTCTATTAAACCAATTAAATTATTTCTACGATTGATAAAAAGAAAGATATGAGGTTACTCTGGAAAGAAAGTCTTGAATTTGCAAATGAAGCATGCTATTTATAGGCAGCTTCTAAATCAATAACTAGTAGAAAGCATTATGAGTAAAAAAAATTTTGGTAATATCGACAAGTTTGCGCAATAATTCCAATACAGACATACTCGCTGATGAGTTTATTAGAGGGGCTATAAGTAGTGGACATGAAGTAGAAAAAATTTTTCTGCGAGATAAGAAAATTAACTTTTGTGTAGATTGTGATATTTGTCAAAACACACAAAGATGTGTTCTTCGAGATGATGCAGATGAAATCGTGAAAAAAATACACAAAGCAGAAGTAATTGTTTTTGCTGCTCCTGTTTATTTTGGCGGAGTAAGTGGACAAATGCAAACATTGTTAGATCGTACGTATCCACTATTCCCATGGAAGTTGAACCTTGAACAAACACATAGATTTCTAGATGTGTATTTGTTAACAGCTTCATCAGGAAAAAGCAACGAATTTACTGACAAAGTGATAATAAAAATTGAAGATTGGATAAAGCATTTTAGCGGTGTTTGGGTCAAATGTCCGGAAGGTGCAAAATTGGCTGGTGTTATTTGTGGTTTAGGTGTTCACGAAGCTGGAGAAATTCGAAAGCACCCAGATAAAATGAACGAGGCATACGAAATGGGCAAAGCTGTTTAAGTTGTAAAAAATTGTATTGATGCGACCCTACATCTTACAAATAACGTGAGTTTCGAGTTTTAGAAGGCGAGTAGTTAAGAATTTTTGATGTTCAAAGAAGGTTTTTATTCTTTTTCATATAAGCAAGTTAATCCAGAAAATAATAGGAGCTTAAAGCGCAATGGAGGTGAAGAGACGCGTTCAGAACTTTTCAACAGAGGCTACTTGATAGAATAGATCAGGATGTTTGTTTATTGCTGAGGGAATGGATGGATAAAGAGGCTGAGGTAAATTTTTCCAATTAAACCACTTCCAGCCTTCACATTTATTAGGTTCAAGCAAAGCAGGTTTTCCAACAAAGCTGTCTATGAATACAAAGATAGTGATATAATGTGTTTTTTTAGGCTCGATTATGTTTTCTACCCAAGGTCCTACGTGTAAGGAAAGTGTTTTTAGACCAGTTTCTTCTAATAACTCACGTTTTGCGCAATTTTCTACTTTTTCTCTAAATTCTAGATGTCCTCCGGGCATACCCCAGTAACCTATGCCATGAGCTTCCTTTCTTTTTCCGAGAAGAATTTTTTCATTTTTTTGAATGACGCATGCTACTCCAATACGCGGATGTTGTAAAACTGTATTTTTATTTGTATTTAAATCAGCAAGCATGATGAATATAAATTCCCAAAAATAAATTACTATAAAAGTTAAAATTATAAGTTGCATTTTGATATTTTATCAATAAAAAACTGAGAAAGCTTCAGATGAAATAGAGGTGGAGAGACGCATTCAGAACTTGTGATTGGACTAATCTACAGCAAAAATCGATTTATCTTTTTCTTGAAGACAGCCATTTCTAAATATCGTTATTCCTTTTAATTTAATTCGATATGCTTGAAGAAAACATTTTTTAACAGTCGTCGCTGGAGTTATCTTTGGCAACAGCACTGTTTTGGAAACACTTTCATCCAGATAGTTTTTTGCCTCTCCCAATATACGCAAGTGGCTTTCCCACGCAATTTGAGAAGCTGTAAGAAATGTTTTTTTTATCTGATCGGGAATTTCCAACATCTCTTCTGGAATTGTTCCTTTGTCAGTAATCTCCTTAAAAATTGCTGTTTGCCTTTCTGCATCTACATTAGCTGATTGAAAAATGTCGATTAATTCTGTTTGCAAATCTCTGCGCAGACAAAAAGAGTCCTCCAAAAGAGAAAATAAAGGTTCGATGCTTTGCGAGGTATGGATTATCCGGGAACTGACGCCAGTCGGAGGCAGAGCTGTAGTGCCGGCATTGCGAATGCCAATCTGTGTTATTCTAGAAGCAAGCGTTTGCCACATCTCAGAAGACACTTGCTCAGTAGGATATGCTTGAAAACGAGATACCCAGCCATAATCACAATAACGGCTTTGGCCAAAAGCCGGAAAAGGGCCTCTTGATGCTGCTAATTCAACGGAGGCCTTTTTTGAGTAATATTGAACAACTGACAGAATTTCTTTCAAAAGAATCAAAGACTCGTCAGAACCATACTGCATTTTCAGCTTAATCAATAGATCTGCAAAACCGCAAATACCGATTGAGATTCTTCTTTTGTCTGCAATAATAGCCGCATCAGACACGGCATTAGCAATGGAAATTTCCACACCATCATCTAGTAACCGCGTCAGAAGAGCGGCAGTATGTTGAAGAGTCTTAAAATCAAAAGATGCAGAACTATCTGGTAAATCTTGAACCATTGCAGCAACATTAATATAACTAAACTGGCATACTTCTCCAGGCGCCATAGCTATTTCAGCACAAGGAGCCACACTTTTATATACCAATGAAGGAAGAGGATTATCTTCTTGAAAGTGATCAAAAAAAATCAATCCTGGCTCACCGCAATGATGGGCTCCAGCTGCAATTGCTTCGAATATAATTTTAGCTGGGACTTTAGTCTGATCATTAAAGGTCCATTCTTCATCATGTTGAACTGCTTCCATAAAAACATTCGTTACACCGACAGAAAGATTGAATCTCCAAGAAGCAAAATCATCTTCTCGTTTCATATTAATAAAATTCAACACCTGTGGATGATCAACCATAAGCAGCGCCATTCCGCACGGAGGCCTTTTCACGGTTCCTTCAATTTCTAACAAGATATGATTCAGCTCACGCAGTGTTTTTACAGGATCGGCAATCTCGCTCAAATTAAACCCACTGCCCATTTCTGCCTGATAATAAGGCAGCATCGTTTTTTTAATTTCCTCCAACGATTTTTGTAAATCAACCGGTATTACCGTACATGAACTTATAGGCATATGTTCCCGACCAGCATTGGTCAATAAAGGAGATCCAAAAACGATGTGTCGCTGTTCTATAGTTTGAAACACATGTTTTTTTAAAACCTCTTTTTCAAACCCCGGCGTCTGAAAATAGTCTTCAACGTTTAGAAGAGCCTGAACAACTCGAGTAAAAAGCTGACAAGGGGTTTCTTCATCTAACAAAATTTTTCGTGTACGCAGGAGCTTTAATGTGCTTGGATTAGTATAAAAAGAAAGATCTGGAACCGACATAATAGCTTTTCCTTTAAAAGGTCTTAAATTTTATATAAAATTATCTTTAGAATCTATAAAGATATAAGATTCCCATTCTTTTATTGCTTTAAGCACCTCAACGATTAGGAGCAGAATCATCAAATGCTCCAAAAATAGGCTTATCAAATAATGCATGAAACAGCTCTGAAAATAATTCTAGCTAATTAGTGTCTCTTTTTTGTCCCATTTGCAAATCTTGAGATTAAAACCGCAAGAGGATTAACGATTTTCATAGCGGATTGGAGGTGGTTGGACGCGTTCAGAACTTTTGATTGGGCTTTTATATCAAGGAATAAGATCAATTTTTACTTAAAGCTAAAGCATATTCTTTAGGTTTAGTTACAGTAATTATTTTTGATGAATCAGTTACAACTTCTGGTAATAAGCATCTTTCTAAATGTCTTATTCTGATTTTAGATTTATTTGAAGACGCTTGAATTAATTCATTACTATGATAACAATTTGGAGGAGCTATAGTTGTTATAATTTTATTAGGAAAGCGTTTTTTTATTAATCGAATTGCAGGGGCAAGATCAGAATCATTAGAAATGATAATAGCACGATCAAAAGCATTTTGATAAGCAAGATCTAATAAATGTAAAGCAATATTTACATCTGTTTCTTTTTCTTCGTTTCCTATCCACTTGAATAAACATTTTGGACATTTTCTATTTTTTCTTTTAAAATGACCAAGGACAGTATTTATGCCCATGATTTTTAAAGCATTGATATAACATTTTTGTCTATATTGAGAAGTTTTATTTCTATGATTTACCCATGCTGAAAAATAAAATACTTTGGATAGTATTTCAGATTTAGGTTTTGTGAAAGCTTTTGAAAGAGAGTGTAAATTTAACCATTTTAAATGAGATTGGTTAAGATTATTAATCGCATGATATAAATTGAAGCCATCAATAAAACTTATAACTCGATTACGTTGCATTTAATTCTCATAAAAAAAGTAACCACGAGCCGGAGCTCGTGGCTTTCGTATGGGGTCACCATACGGGATTATAATTTTATAATAATCAGTAAGTCAATTTTTGTAAATTATTTTGGTTTCTTGAAGATCAAAGAAGGTGAGAGACGCATTTAGAAATGTTGATATTGATTCTCTTAAAAAGATTATGAAGATGTTAAAGGTGCTTGATCCAAATTTGGAACAATAATCTCTTCCCAAGGCATAGTCCCTAATTGAATTCTATCTAGGGGCCCAAAGCAACTGACAAAGGCCTACTGCTAGTGCATTATACTTCGTCTTAAATATGCAAAATCCTGAGCAGTGATTTGGTTCATTAAAGGGCATTAGGTGTTTTTGGTCATTAAATGTAGGTAAGCCGAGAACTCCATTTCCAGCTACTAATAGATCAGGTATACATTCTATAGACATATTGCGATGCAAGAGTTGGTAAGTTGCATTTGGATCTAATAATCCTTTTTTAGAATTTTCCCCATCAGACTTCAGAGATGTTCTTCTCGATATAATACCCGTATATAAAGGATTCCATTTATTAGCCCACGACTCATTCGGAGCTTTTAATTCAAAATTTTTTCCAAGATTGCATGCTTCTGTTATTTGGGATAAACTACGCTCTGAGCGCTTCAGAGATTTAATTTTTTGGATTTGGTTTAGTGCTTTATTTAATGTACTTTCTTTAACTTTATCTAGCTCAAGGTTGTGCTTTGCTTCGATATAACAATATACTGCTTCGAAGGGTATTCTTTCTTTTTGAGCGAAATTATCTTGTCCTAACATCCGTATAGAAGGGAACCTTAAACGACCATATATGATTATATCATCTCCTGCTTCATTGCCTTCTTTATCTACTATAAATCCTCTACAAATTCCGAATTTTGTCGGTAAGAGATCTTGAAGAATTTTGCACAGTGCCATTTCAAATTCTGATCCTAAATCAAAGTTATATCTTGCTTCAATCTCGGAGAAGTAATTTTCAATTTTTTGAGATAAATTTTTTAGTAGATTTTTGTACATGCACAAGCCTTTTATAAAAAAATAAGTTTTAACAATCCAGTCCTAATGGAGGTGGTTGGACGCATTCAGAACTTTTGACTGGAGCTCTTTATCAATTTTAGCTATTATTTTAAAAAAAAATATTTGCACTAGGAATGTGTTATGTATAATAAAGAGGTTATTGGTAAATTGCAAAGCCATTTTGATAAATTGGCACAGACAGTTTTCGAGGAAAAAATTGAATTTTGGTTTGCTAGAGATTTGCAAGAACCGCTTGGATATGTTCGATGGGAAAATTTTATAACATCTATTCAAAAAGCAATAGAATCTTGTAAAACAACTGGATGTGATCCGAATGACCATTTTCGTGGCGTTACGAAAATGGTAGCCTTAGGTAGTGGAGCTCAACGGGAAATTGAAGATTTTATGTTAACCCGATATGCATGTTATCTAATTGCTCAAAATGGAGATCCGCGCAAGGAAGCCATTGCTTTTGCTCAAAGTTATTTTGCACAGTGCCATTTCAAATTCTGACCCTAAATCAAAGTTGTATCCTGCTTCAATCTCGGAGAAGTAATTTTCAATTTTTTGAGATAAATTTTTTAGTAGATTTTCGTATATGTACAAACCTTTTATAAAAAAATAAGTTTTAACAATCCAGTCCTAATGGAGGTGGTTGGACGCATTCAGAACTTTTAATTGAGATTCTCTTTTAAGTATTTTAAAAATATTTCATATTTTTTCGATTGACCTTCTTTTTTAGACCATCTTTTAATTTCTTTTATATCAATTTTATCGGGAATTTCTTGATAGATACTTATTGCTTGATCCAATCCTTGTTGATCATTCCAGTGATAAAAACTCGCTAATCTATCTTTAACGCTATCAGTGGGAGTTAACATTTTTATAGTTCCAAGTGATGTCTTATGATATTCATATTTTTCAATTGGTTCATTGCCGATAGCAACTGGAGGTGCTATAAAGTCTATAATATATTGACAATCTTTATGTACGAAATGGCGGCCTTTTTTTTGAAAGCCAAGTTCATTTAATGCAAGTGCTATTTTTTTCATATCTTCATATGTTACATAGTCTAAATCATAAGATTGATATCGATTTTGTGAATAAATTGAAACACAAGCTCCTCCAACTAAAATATTTTCAATATTATGTTTAAACAAGTGCTTTGAAATTATGGCTGCAAGGTTTTCAAGAGTAATATTTTTGAAATTATATTTACTCATAATGGTTTTCCTCTTCTTCTTGGTCTTTTTCTTACTTTAAGATAATTATTTTTAAATTCATTAGGCAAGAAATTGAATGCTTTTAATAATAATTTTTTTAATTCTTTAAGAAAAGGATATCTGGGATTAAATTGATAAATACGAGTTTTACCTTCTAAAAAACTTACAATTATTCCGCCTGCTTCTAGTCTGTCGAATGCTTTTTGAAATGGAGATAATGCTTCATCAAATTCAATAGAAAGTTGGGTAGCATAACATGTTTTATTTATTAACAGGTAAAAGAGGATTTTTTCAATATTTTTTCCACCAAAAATTGCTTCTAGCATAAAACCTCTTTTGTAGGTTATATAACCTACATTATAGGTTTATATAATAAATTACAAATTAATAATTTTGATATATATAAGTCATTGACATATAAAAGGTAATATAAGATTTAATGAGGTAAAAGGAGACGCATTCAGAACTTTAAACGGAAAATATTTGATAATAGATTTTGCTTTGTCAAATATCAGAGTTATTAAAAAATAGCAAAAAAAGAAATTTTATTTAAAATGCAAGAATGATAAAAAAAAGTTTTTATAGTAAAAAGGAGCTATATATGCTTATAGAAAAAATTATTTTTTACCTTCTTTTGATAGATAGTATTGGATGTAATCTAGTCGTATGGTTTGGAAACAAGTGGTATACGAAACATTTTAGATGGCTTTCACGCTTTTTCCCCCCAGCAAAGGGTTGGGCCCTATATTATCTATTTGCTTATTCTATGGATAGGTTCATTAATATTTCGTGTGAAGTTATAAGTTTGGAGGAGGTTGGATGCATTCAGAACTTTTGATTGGATAAAATTTGGAGTTTCAATGCAAAAAATCGCAGAAAATCTTTCTACCAATCTTGTAGCTTTTTAATTAAATCTTTCCAGGATATAGCTTCTATTTTATTTGAAAAAACTTGATTGTGAGATATTTGACACACAACATAACCTTTCTTTGCATTTGGATACTCATTTAAAAATAATTCAAGATGCTTTGTGTCTCTAAAAGAAGGTGTATCTGTCCATTTTATCTCAATAGGAAGTAATTCATTATTACGGCGTATTACCCAATCAACTTCTGGACCTGAAGGATCTCTCCAAAAATGTACGCTAATTTTTGAATTTTGTAAACGTGACCATCGAATCAATTCTAACCCTACAAATTGTTCAAAAAGATTTCCCAAATATTTTTGAGGTAAGCTTGTTTGTTCCTTAGCTGCAAGACGGCGTAAGCCTAAATCAAAAAATAAATATTTTGGAGATTTTATTAATTTTTTACGTGTTTTACTTGTTGTATAGGGTTCTATACGTTCTGCGATCAGGCAATCTTCTAAAATTTGATAATATGCCGCGATTGTTGTTCTGGCAACACCTATATCCTGAGAGATTTTGTCAAAGTTAACAATATTGCCCGATTCAATAGAAGCAAGTCGAAGAAAGTTTTCAAAAGCACCAATATCTCGTACAAGAGCCTCTGCTCTAATTTCATCTTCAAGGTATAAGTCTACGTAGGAATCGAGTTCTTCTTCGCGAATAGATACATCAGATTCAAGGAAAATAGCAGGAAGAGATCCATATAGTAAAAAATTTTCAATAGCAGGTATTGGTTTTAGTTCTTCTAATGAGAGTGGATCGAGACGAAGTTGGATAACTCGTCCAGGGAGCAGATTGATGTTTTTATTATGTTTTAATTTTCTGGCTGAAGATCCGGTTAGAATAAATTGTCCTAATTTTTTATCAATTAGATATTGGATTCCATCCATCAGAGCGGGTACTTTCTGAACTTCATCAATAATTATAAGAGGAGTTCTATGATTAGCGAGCTTTAAAGCTTGGACTTCTCGGATAAGTTGATCTGGGTCTGCTTCATATTGACGACGCACCTTTGAAATCAAAAGAGTGATTTCAAGGTCTGCTTTATATTGATTGATTAAAGTTGTCTTTCCTGTTTGACGAGGACCGAGCAATAAAACACTTTTTCCTCTTTTTAAAATGGATTCTAATTTTTTATTTAATGATCGATGGATTAATTGCATAAAACAAATTCCTATATATTGTTTCCTTAGACTCTATTTTCTTGGAAAAAAGAGTTTCTGTCAATTATATTCCGGGATATATGATATTTTAATGATCTATTAAAGCTTGAGTTTTTTGTAAATGATTAATAATTAGATTTTTAGCTATATAAAAAAAGGAGATATTCAGAATTTTTAGTTGGTCAAAATTTTATTCAAAGATTATTGAATGCATCTCAGATTCGACAAGAAATTTCCATTTCAAGTAATGCTATTCAAATGACAAAATCCCTTTTGTTTGTTGATGAATTATCTACAGGCTATAAATTGTTTGGAAAGACAGGATTTGGACATGATGCAAACATGCAAATTGGATGGTTTGTTGGATGGTTAGAAAAAAATGAAGATATCTTTGTTTTTGCTTATAATATTCGAGGAGTAAAAGTGAATCCTGCCCAAAGAATTCCTAGAGTCAAAAAGCTATTAGAAGAATCTAATGTAATGAAGTAATAAGAGCGAATGGAGGTGGAGAGAATCGAACTCTCGTCCTTATAAAAATACATAATGATGACTACATGCTTAGAGCCTCCTAATGTGATCGATTCTGCCGGAAGGCTCCCCGCTATGAATCGATTTGCAATCTTTAATTCTCGACAACTAAAAAGTGATAGCAAACTCTGTAGAAGTCATACCAAGATAAATGATAGTAATTCTAAACCTCTCGGTCCGTGTTTTAGATTACCAGACTACCAAGACTGTTAGGTCTTAAGCGGCCAAAGCTAAAGTATTATCTTCGCCTTTTATATTGTTATCGGCTTTTTAAGAGGCCAACCGATAAACCTCTGCATGCCATAATTACTTATCCTATAAGTCGAAACCTGAGCACCCCCGTTTAATTTTAATAACATTATACTATATTTTTTATTATTTGTATAGGGAGTAGGCTGGAAAAATAGTAGAAATAAAGTCTTGATATACTATAAGATATGAAGAGTTTACTCAAGAGGATGTGATGTTTGAAGTAGATAAGGAAAAAGATTTTTCTAAAAGAGAAGAAAAAATTTTAAAATTATGGGAGAAAAACAATACTTTTGAAAAGTCTGTAGAAAATAGAAAGGACAGTCCTTTATTTTCTTTTTACGACGGGCCTCCATTTGCTACAGGCCTTCCTCATTATGGACATTTATTAGTTAGTGCTATTAAAGATGTGGTAGCTAGATATAAGACCATGAAAGGATTTCATGTCCCTAGAAGATTTGGATGGGACTGTCACGGCCTTCCTGTTGAAAATGAAATTGAAAAAGGGAAAGAGTTGTGTGGAGCAGAATTTGTTCATAAATTCGGCATAGCCAAATTTAATGAAGAATGTGAAGGCATTGTTTTGAGATATACGAAAGAATGGGAAAAAACCGTAACTCGTATGGGAAGATGGGTAGATTTTTCCCATACTTATAGAACAATGGATATTACTTTTATGGAATCTGTTTGGTGGGTATTCAAACAGATGTATGATTTGGGGCTGGTATATGAAGGTTTTAAGGTAATGCCGTTTTCTTACCAACTGGGAACGCCGATTTCCAATTTTGAAGCTAACTTGAATTATCAAGATGTTGATGATCCTTCCGTTGTTGTAAAATTTAAATTAAAAAATGAGGATAATACTTATTTTCTTGCTTGGACAACCACACCATGGACTCTAATATCCAATTTAGCTTTGACAGTAGGGCCCGATATTGATTACGTAAAAGTTAAAACTCATAAGAGCAATGATATTTATATTATAGCAAAAGCAAGACTTGCTAATTATTTTAAAGAAGATGAAGGATATGAAATTTTAGAGACCTTCAAAGGTAATGAATTAAAAAATTTAAGATATGAGCCTTTATTCGATTATTTTAAAAATGAAGATGCTTTTAGAGTGTTAGTAGATGATTTTGTGACAACAGAAGATGGAACAGGGATAGTTCATACAGCCCCTGCTTTTGGGGAAGTAGATTTTTTTGCTTGTAAAGAAGCCGGTATTGAAGTTATTTGTCCGGTAGACGATTTTGGACGATTTACTAATGAGGTTCCTGAATATGCGGGTAAACTTGTTAAAGATTCAGATAAATTAATTATCAGAAGATTAAAAGATGAAAAAAAACTTTTTTATCAAGCTACTATTAGGCATAGATATCCATTTTGTTGGAGATCGGATACTCCATTAATTTACAAAGCCGTCAAAACCTGGTTTATTGCCGTTGAAAAAATCAAGGATAAAATTATTGCAGCCAATAAAAAAATACACTGGGTGCCTGAGCATTTAAAAGAAGGGAGATTTGGCAAATGGTTGGAAAGTGCTAGGGATTGGGCTATTAGCAGAAATAGATACTGGGGAACACCGATTCCTATCTGGAAAGATAAGAATAACAATATTGTTGTAATTGGATCATTAGAAGATTTAGAGAAGAAGACAGGGAAAAAAGTAAACAATTTACATAGACAGTTTGTAGATGATCTGTCATTTGAGCATGATGGAGAAACTTATACCAGGGTAACAGAGGTTTTTGACTGCTGGTTTGAATCGGGTTCTATGCCATATGCTCAGAATCATTATCCATTTGAAAATAAGGAAAAAACCGAAAAATCTTTTCCTGCTGATTTTATTGCAGAAGCTTTGGATCAGACAAGGGGATGGTTTTATACTTTGACTGTGATTTCAGCAGCTATTTTTGATGAGCCTGCTTTTAAAAATGTTGTTGTAAATGGAATACTGCTTGCTGAAGACGGTACTAAAATGAGCAAGAGACTGAAAAATTATCCGGAACCGGAAATTGTTATTTCTAAATTTGGAGCAGATGCTATCAGGATGTATATGATCCATAGTCCTGCTGTAAAAGGACAGGACCTTTGTTTTTCTGAAAAAGGAGTCTCATTAGTATTTAGACAAATATTACTTCCATTTTGGAACTCTTATGTCTTTTTATCTACTTATGCAAAAATTTATAATTGGAAGCCGTCCACTCTTGAAAAACCCAAGTGTGAGATCGATAGATGGATATTATCTTTGGTAGATAAACTTATTAAAGAAGTAGAAAAAGCTTTAGATATATATGACTTGGCAAAAGCAGTGGATCCTATTGTAGATTTTATCAATCAGCTTACAAATTGGTATATTAGAAGATCGAGGTCTCGGTTTTGGTCAGATGAGGAAACGCAGGATAGGAAAGATGCTTTTAGTACACTATATCAAGTATTGCTAACGCTAACTAAAATAATATCTCCTTTTGTTCCGTTTATTAGTGAGTCTATATATCAGGAATTAAAGACAGATGACATGGAAGCCTCTGTTCATTTATGTGATTTTCCATCTTATGATAAGAATATGAGAGATGAGGAATTAGAAAATGAGATGGATTATGTACAAAGAACTGTAAGTATTGGTCATGCTCTTAGAAAAGAATATAAAATAAAGGTGAGGCAGCCTTTATCTAAAGCTTATATAGAAGCAGATCTCAAAATATTATCGTATTTAGAAAAATCTAATAAATTGATAGCAGAAGAGTTAAATGTTAGGGAGGTTGTTTTACTAAAAGATGAGTCCAGATTTATTACAATATCTGCGAAACCTAATTTTAGGGTATTGGGCAAGAAAATTGGTAAAAAACTTCCTTTAGCTCAAAAAGTGATTGCTGGATTTAATAAAGAGCAAATTGATGCTATTTTAAATAATAAGCCTGTAAATATTGAAATTGATAAAGAAACTATAAAACTGACTTCTGATGATGTTGTAATAGAAAGAAGAGTAAAAGAGGGAGTTGCTGCAGGCAGAGATCCTGAAATTGCAGTAGCATTAGAAACAGAATTGAGCGATAGTTTGATTAAAGAAGGAATTGCAAGAGAAATTGTAAACAAAATTAATTTGATGCGGAAAGAAAGTGGATTTGAAGTGACTGATAGAATTAAAATTGTTTTTGATACGACTGATTTAATAAAAACAAGTTATTTAGAACATAAAAATTATATAGATAATGAAATTTTAGCAGTTGATGTTATATTTGAGAAAATAACTGATGGAATTGATATTGATATCAATTCCGAGAAAACTATTATATCTTTAACAAAAATAACTTAATTTTTAGAACTTAAGTTTTTTCTTATTTCTTCTTATTGTATATATTGCCGCTAATACAGTTAGTACAAATGCACTGGACCATACTGTTATTTTAGGAAAAGATAATATTTTATATTTTGGTTGGAAAGGCTTGCCCCATTGATCAGATGGAGGCCAGAATATGAAATTCACTCCCCCTCTTAAATTACCTTCCGGAACAAAACCAAAATCTCTGCTGTCAGAGCTCATTGCGTGATTATCTCCTAGAACCAGATACATTTTTTCAGGGATAGTAATTCCGTATTTTTGGATAATATTTTTGTTTATTTCTCCATCGGCATTTATCGGGACTCCTAAATCTTCAAAGGCATAGTATGGATCTTCAGAGTTAGAAGCAGCCTGTTTTTTGAATTCTCTATTTAAAAAATTAACCAAGATGGGATTATCTTTAGTTAAAATTTTCTTGCCCATTAAATAAAAATCTCTATCTCTAAAATAAGCGTATCTTTTAGGTACGAAGAGTTGATTTTTTCTGTGTGGTTCAAGTTGTTTGTTAAATTCAAATCCTAAATTATAAAATAGCTTAACTCTTTCAATAGAAAAGTCATATATAGGATGATCTTTGGGAAGTTTAGTTGCTATTCCGGAAAAATTAATTTTATATGCTGTTCCATCAAAAAATTCATATGTGCCGTCAGGAATATTTAATTTAGGCAAAAAGTTAGTATTGGTAGGTTTAGACCCATAATTATAAGCATAACCTTTTTTTACACGAAAACGGCATGTATTGATGTTATTAAATATTTTTTCTAATAGTTGTGTATTTAGAGGCAGTACGGAATAACTATAATCTAAAGCAGGTCTTATAATTCCAAAATATTCTATTATTCTTTTTGCGGGATTTATTGTAGGATGATGAGTGATCTCTAGATATAATTCTGTTTCTTCAATATTCTCTAGTGTTGCATTTGAATATTTTTCAATTTCTTCTCTGTTCAATATTCTTGTCATTGCATAGTTTTTAAATCCCCAAATATCGAAATAATGTTCTATTTGAGATTTATTGGTGAAAACAGGACTTTTATTTATTAATAATTCAGATTCAGTTTTTCCTGTATACCCAATATCTAATATAGCAATAGGTTCATTCATTTGAGAGAATATAATTGGAGAAAGAATATCCTGTTTGATTCTAGAGGGAGAAGAGACAGAACCTTCAAAAGTAATAAATGGAATATGCTCGATTTTTTCAAAATAAATATCATTTAATTCTTTTATTTCTTTTTCATTAGAATCTATACCGTAAATTTTGCCGCCGTAAAAATATAAGGTATCTCCCGGTTTGCCGATTAGTCTTTTTACTAGTTGTTTTTTTCCGGGAAGAACATAAAAATATAACATATTTATATCTTTCATATCCATGTCAGCAGAAGAAAAAACAACGATAGATCCTCTGTGTAGAAGATTAGGATTAAAATAAAGATGCTTGGTATTTAAAGGTACATTAATGCCAAAGTCTGTTTTAGAAACAATTAAAAAATCTTTTTCTTTTAAAGTAGGTCTCATAGAGCCTGTAGGAATTGTAAATAATTCAAACCACATCTGCCTGATTACTATAGCTACTATTAAAGCAAACATAATTGCAAAGATAAAGTCCAGGCATTGATCTAAAAAGGTTTTTTTCATTAATTGGCTTGAGAGCTTTTCTAAATTCTTTGCAGCCTTGTTAGCTGCTTTTTGATCTTTTTTTATTGTTGCTGTTTGAAGAGATGTTGCTATATTTTCAAATCTCTTTTTTTGAGTATTTGTAAGT
>JANQFC010000054.1 GCA_028278035.1 Chlamydiales bacterium | reverse complement strand
GAAGAAAAGATGAAAAAATATTCAGGATAATAAAAAGAAAAAGCTGCCCAATTAGGCAGCTTTTATTATTTTATTCATTTGTAGTTCCCAGGTCATCGAACTCAACGTCTGAAGAATAAGATTCTGTTTTTGCAGTTTCTAATTCAGCATTAACTTCAGCGTTAACTCCAGTTTCGGTTTCCACTTTTTCAAGAGGCTCTTGTTCCGGAGCGTTCTTCTTAATAAATTCAATTACTTCTTGAAGGTTTTCAGTGAATTTGTCAAAATCTTCTTTGTATAAGAAAACTTTGTGTTTTTCGAAATAATGCCTTCCGTCACGGTTAAACCTTTTTTTACTTTCAGTGATGGTTAAATAATAATCATTTCTTCTTGTTGCTTTAACATCAAGAAAGTAAGTCCTTTTCCCTGCTCTTACCACTTTAGAGAATATTTCTTCACGTCCGTTTTCTCCATTATTATTCTCTAATTCTTCGTTTTTTTCGTATCCGTCCATCATAAAATAATTTAGTTGTTTAAGTTTATCAACACCTCAAAAGTAAAAAATTATTTGATATATCATTGAATTATTGTTTTTTTTTAAACACAGGATTTCAACAAGATTTTAACAAAAAGATTGTCAGCTGTTTATATATAAGGGATTGTAGCGTTTATTTATATCATTGGCAAATTATTTGTAATTTTATGCATAGTATAATAAAAATTCATTTACTTTGCAGGCTTTAAAGCTAAATCATAAACATTAGGGAGTTCTTATAAAATGGTAAGTAGAAGGTTATTAAGGATTAAAACTCTTCAAATTTGTTACGCATATTTCAAATCAAGCGATCAATCAATCAACCAATCAGAAAAGGAATTATTTTTTAGTATTCAAAAATCATACGACTTGTATCATTACTTGTTGTTATTAATTATTGATGTTGCGAGATATGCTGAGTCAAGAATTGAGCTGGCAAAGCAAAAGAAAATTCCTACTTACGAAGACTTAAACCCGAATACAAAATTTATTGATAACAAGCTTGTTAAGCAACTTAACGAAAACCTTGATTTAAAAAAATACCTGAACGAGCAAAAGCTAAGCTGGGTTAATTATCCTGAGTTAATAAAAAACCTTTATAACGAAATCAGGGAGGCAGAACTTTACAAAAATTATATGTCTTCGAACACAAAGGGGTTTAATGAAGATAAGAAATTTATAACCGATATTTATTCCAAAGTTATAGTTAACCACGAGCCTCTATACCAAAACCTTGAAGAACAAAGTATTTTTTGGAACGATGATATTGAATTTGTGATTGGTATGATCTTAAAATCTTTTAGGGCTTTTAAAGCTTCAAGTGATGAGGAGGTAAAATTAATGCCACTTTATAAAAATGATGAGGATAAGGGTTTTGTAAAACGTTTGTATAGGAAGGTAATTTTAAACCATAAAGAATACGAAGAACTTATATCAAAATTTATAAAAAACTGGGATGTTGAACGGGTTGCCTTCATGGATATTGTGGTTATGAGCCTTGCAGTAGCTGAAATGGTCGAATTTCCAGAAATCCCGGTTAAAGTGAGCCTGGATGAATATATTGAAATTGCGAAGTATTATAGTACTCAAAAAAGTAACGTTTTCATTAACGGAATACTTGATAAATTAGTTGACCACCTTAAAAAAGAGGGAAAGATTAAAAAAGTAGGCAGGGGTTTAATTGGTGAAATTAACTAAGCTTTT
Organism: Chlamydiales bacterium; assembly: GCA_028278035.1. Lineage (GTDB taxonomy): Bacteria > Chlamydiota > Chlamydiia > Chlamydiales > SM23-39 > JANQFC01. The sequence continues at coordinate 984 of JANQFC010000054.1, read as the reverse complement.
GGGCAGGAAACAATAATTTATTACTTTGCAAGCTTAATTAATAAGAATGATTCAAAAAACTGTCAAAATAATAGTATTAAGTATAGTTGTTATAATTATTGGATTTGCTTGCACCAATAAGGAAAAACAAAGGCGTGCTATTGATGAACAAATTGCTATGTATGGCTATCCTGAAATTAAATTTGATACTACTTACGTTGATTTTGGAACATTGGTTCAAGGAGAATCAGCTGCGTATACATTTAAATTTAAGAATACTGGCAAAGCAGATTTATTAATATTAGACGCATTCTCAACTTGCGGTTGCACAGTTCCTGGCTATAGTAAAAAACCAATACCACCAGAAGAAGAAGGAAAAGTAGAGGTTGTTTTTAATAGTACCGGAAAAAGAGGAATGCAATATAAAACAGTTACATTGAAATTAAATACAGAAATTGAAGAAAAATCGCTTACTATAAGAGCGAACGTTATAACAGAAAATTAGTAATCATTAAATAATTTAAAAAATGAACAACTTATTAACTTTATTATTAATGGGCCAGCCTCAGGAAGGACAAAGCCCTTATTCATCATTTATTTTTCTATTATTAATTATCGTGGTATTTTATTTCTTTATGATCCGCCCACAAATGAAGCGCCAGAAAGATTTAAGAAAATACCGTGATTCTTTGCAAAAAGGCGACAAGGTAATTACTACTGGTGGTATTTACGGAAAAGTAGAAGGAATAAAAGACAACTATGTTATTGTTGATGTTGACAATAATGTAAAATTAAGAATTGATAAAAGTGCTATTTTAAAAGATTCTTCCGATATTAGTGCTGCAAAATAGTTTAACCAGAAAGCGTTTATTACTATTTTGTACTAAACGCTTTTTTTTACTTTCATTGTGGTTGCAAAAAATATTGAAGATAACATAAAAAAGTTCTTAGATAAAAAGAACCTAAAAGCCGACCGAAGGCTTATAGTCTTTTTATTTTTTGTTG
>JANQFC010000052.1 GCA_028278035.1 Chlamydiales bacterium | reverse complement strand
TGTTTGCCACCATTTGTTCCAGTCTTTCGAAGGAATAACTAAATCGTAGAGATTATCTTTTATTTCTGCGGCAGTTTTAGGGCCTAAGTCTTTTAATAGCAATTTAATAACTTCGACGGGATTTTCTTTTGCTTGTTTTTCTAGTAAGTCAGGATTGCCAAACCGTCTAGATAAAAAATGATCATCGGGAAGAGGAACTAGTGTTTTTAAAGCATTTTCAAAAGAAAGGCTTTTTTGCCCTATAACATATTCAAATTCTAATATCATTTCTTCTCTAATCATGGAAAAATCTAAAATTTCTCCAGTACCCCAGCCTGCAATATGAAATACAAATTTACCTTTATTAATATGAGATAGCAACTCATATTTACTAATAGCTCCTGTAAAAAGATCTTTTCCTCTTAAGCCTATTAAACGTATTTTTTCATCGAATTTCAGATCATTTGAAAAACGTTGTTTTAACTGCTGGTAGATTAATTCACCAAATTCCGGGTCGTTTTTGTTTTGAATATCAGATATTAATTTTAGGATATTAAATTTTTCTTCAGGATTTTCTATTTTTTCCCATAAAGATAAAGCTCTTGTAACATGTTGCCCAAATTTTTCTTTTAAATCAGAATTTTTAGTGGCAATTAAAATTTGCTGAAGTTCATGTGCGTTTACTTCGTCAGAAAAACAGTATTCTTCCCATATTTTTAAAAAATTTGGGTAATCTTCTTTTGCTATTTTATCTTTAAAATCCTTTAAATAGCTCATTTATATCCTTTTTTAAGCGGTTATTTTTTTAATAGAAAGTTTCATTTCAGTAATAAGTATAAAAAAGAACTTAATAATTTTCAAATAAAAGATTAAAGAAAAATTTAAAAAAGTAAAAAAATATTAATTATTTTGACCTGTTTATTTCGTTAATTTGTAAAGATTTTTTTTGAAATCTTGCTTTTCAATCATTTTCTTGATATCAATGTCGGCCTCAATTGGGTTTTTATAAATGAAATTAGTTAATTTTATAATCTTTTTTTTAATGGTATGTTTATTTGTAAATGCATCAAATTTAGATATAAATAAAAAAACTAATTTATTGATACACGATCTGGAAAAAGTAAATGAAATCAATCAAAAAATTGAGGATTGCTTACCTTACAATTTTAATTATAACGCAGAATTAGGATATTTCAATATGCCTTCTGCTCGTATGAGAAAAGCAGGCGATATATTTTTGGGCTTTTCTTGGGTATCTCCTTATGATATTTATTCTGCAGGCATTCAAATTTTTGATCATTTTAACATGTCTTTAAATTATTGGATTTTTAAAGGAGTGGCTGAAGGTAGATTTGGTCACTTAGGCTTTGGTGATGATGCTGATAGAAGTGCAAATTTAAAATTCTCTCTTTTAAGGAAGGGAGATGGTTTAAATTATCTTCCTGAAATAGCAATTGGTTTAAATGACTTTATTGGTTCCAAAAGATTTTATTCAAAGTATTTGGTTATTACCAAAGATTTTTTAGATCAGAATTTAGAGCTTTCTTTAGGTTGGGGATCTGGCAGGATAAAAGGATTTTTTGCTGGAGGAAGTTTTTATCCTTTTAGAAAAAAAAATAATATATTCAAAAATTTATCTTTTTCAGCTGAATATGATGCAAATAATTATAAAAAAAATAAAGATGAACATCCAAAATCTAGAAAAGTTAAGTATCCAATCAACTATGGAATACATTTTAAAGCTTTTAATTTATTTCAATTGGCTATAAGTAGTTTGAGAGGTGAAAAAATTGCAGGTTCTATTTCAGTGGATTATAATTTTGGAAATACAAAGGGATTATTTCCTAAATATTATGATCCTTTGTTTTGCTCTTCTTTGAATACAGAAGCGTTAGGGCCTCTTAGGACTCAAAAAGAATTTGCCTATGAATTATGTTATGCTTTTCATGACCAAGGTTTTGAGTTGTATAAAGTTGATATGGTGTTCAAAAAAGACCATGAAAAAAATATGATTTTAGAAGTAATTAATACCAAATATAGGAAAAAAGAAATTGTAAGAGATAGAATTCAAAATATTTTGTCTCATTTAACAGCTGAAAATATTAATACGATAACAGTCAATGTGGCTTCTGATGGAATTATTGCTCAAAGGTTTGTTTTTAGAGTTCAGGATTTATTTAATTTTCGAGAAAATAAAATAGGCATTTACGAACTAGAAGTATTATCTCCAATTAAAGGTTACGTTAAAAATGAGTCATCGATAAATCAGTTATATAATAGGCAGAAAAAAATATGCATTTGGACATTTAGACCTATGTTTCATACTTATTTTGGAAGTTCTACCGGCAAATTTAAATATGATGCTGGGATGCTTTTACAGCAGGAAGGTTTTTTATTTAATCAGTTATATTATGACTTGAATGTTAGCTATATTTTGAAATCAAGTTCTTCAGATATAGATGATAAAGATATTTATAATCCGTCTCAAATCATAAATGTAAGATCTGATTCAGTGAAATATTGGCAAACTAACTCTTTTCATGTTGATAAAATTTATTTTCAAAAAAATTTCAATATTAATAGTGGTTTATTTTCTAAAATATCATTGGGGTTTTTTGAAATTGCCTATGCAGGACTAGCGGGTGAAATTTTATATTATCCGGTAAATTGGGATTTTGCATTTGCAATAGAGGCGGCAACTGTATTGAAAAGAAATTATTCCGGTATGGGATTTCAAAAAAAAATAAGAAAATTAATAAATACAACACCTGTTTATGAAAATTATATAGGATTTCAGTACTTTTTAGATCTTTATTATGATATTAAACCCATCCATAGCTTTATAAAAGCTGAAATTGGTCAATTTTTGGCAAAAGATAAAGGGGTAAGGTTGGAATTTACTAAATATTATAAAAGCGGTTTTGATTTTTCTTTATGGATCACATTTACCAATAAAAAGGATATTGTTAATGGAAAAAGATATTTTGATAAGGGTTTTGCTTTTTCTATTCCGATAGATCTTTTTATGAACAAAAGTAGTAAAACCAAGATTGGATATGGAATTGCTCCTTGGCTTAGGGATGTAGGACAAAAAGCAGAAACAGGTAAAACATTATATGATATAGTTCATGAGGCTAGAAAAGAATGATGGTTATAAAAAGTACATTTTAGCTATTATTAGTATATTTGAATTAAATAAAAGAGGTCTTTTGTGAGTATGGAAGAATTTTCTGAAGAGCAAAAAAAAATTTTAAATAAATTTGCTAGCAATACTGATAAAAATGTGTTTGTTTTAAAAAATCTTCCAGAAGTAATAAAAGGGGCTTTATTTTCCAGGTATTCCAGGTCAAGTTTGGGCTTAAGGGCTTTGCTTTTAAAAGAATTTATTCAAAATCAAGAAACGTCTTTTTCAGAAATTATTGAAAATGATGATAATCGATTAGATGAACAGGCTGTGGCTATAAAAAAGGCTCAAAGTTTTTATGATAGAATATTGGATGGTTTTGGTGATGATTCAATAGGAGAATTGGGTGGTGCTCATTTAGCTACAGAAAACATATCTATAATTGCAGCCAAAATAATTGAAGATTGCAGGATAGGAGGCTCTCCTTTAGAAAAATCTACACGGTATATTTATTTTGATCAAAAAATTAATGATGAATATTTGTTTTATAAAGAACCTGTTTTAATGACATCTGCATATAAAGATTTATATTTAAATACTTGTAACATGTTGTTCGATACATATAACAAAATTATTCCTCAAGTCACAGCTTTGATAGAAAAAGATTTTCCAAAAGAGCCCGAAATATCAAAAGTGGCATATACAGCGGCATTAAGAGCTAAGGTTTTAGATTGTTTAAGAGGTTTACTTCCATCATCTTCATTAACTAATGTAGGGATGTATGGAAATGGAAGGTTTTTTGAAGGAATGCTTCGAAAATTAAATTCACATAATTTAACTGAACTTCAAGAAATTGGAAGAGACTCGTTTAATGAGCTAAATAAAATTATTCCTTCTTTTGTTAGAAGAGCTGATGTAAATCACAAAAATCAGCAGTCTTATTCTCGTTTTATAGATCAGATGAAAGGAGATTTAACAGATGTTGCAAAAGAGCATTTAGAAGAGCTGAATGAAAAAAAATCTGTTGGAGTATATTTGATGAACTATGATTCAGATGCATTGACAAAAGTAGCTGCCGCTCTTTTATTTGAAAATACGCATAGTTCTTTAGAACAACTGCAAGCATATTGCAAAGAACTTAATAAAGAAGAACTTATAAAGTTTTTTAAAGCAGCATCAAATGCAAGAGAAAATAGAAGACATAAATCTCCAAGAGCCTTAGAGCAGGCTTATTTTACTTTTGAGATTATTGCAGATTTCGGTATTTATAGAGATCTTCAAAGACACAGAATGCTAACGCAAGAAAGGCAGTTGATTAATTGTGATTATGGGTATTATATTCCGCATGAGATTAAAAATACTCCAATGGAAAAAGATTATAAAAATGCTTTGAATGCAGCAAAAAAAGCATATGATACGATTAAACAAGAGTTGCCCGAGGAAGCTCAGTATGTAGTGCCGATGGCTTATAATATGCATTGGTATTTTCATGTTAATTTAAGATCTCTGCAATGGCTTTGTGAGCTTAGGTCTTCTCCTGCTGGCCATCCTAATTATAGATATGTTGCTCAAGAAATGGCAAAACAGGTGTGCAGAGTTTTTCCTGAATTTGAATGTTTTTTCAAGTTTGTAGATTTTGATGGTTATGAATTAGGTAGAATGTCTCAAGAAGTTAAAAGAGTTGAAAAATCTAAAATAAGGTTGGGTAAATGAAAAACTTCCTTATGCCTGGCAGCGTATTTGGTGGAATATTATTAATAGCAGGAAGTTGTATCGGAGCCGGAATGTTGGGGCTTCCGATTTTAATGGGGCTTTGTGGTTTTTTTCCTGCTTTGGTTCTTTTGATATCTGCTTGGGGATTTATGACATATACAGCTCTTTTATTAATAGAAATAAACGGCTGGTTTTATGAACAGGTAAATATTGTATCTATGGCTGGCAAGGCACTCGGCAGAATTGGCAAAGGAATTAGTTGGATATTATATTTATTGTTGTTTTATTCGCTCTTGGTGGCTTATATTGCCAGCAGTGGTAAGATTTTTTCTTCTATTGCGCCAAGCTTTGGAATGATTATTAATATTTTTTTTATTGTTGTATTAGGTGTGATTGTATACTTGGGAACCAAACCGGTAGATTTATTTAATCGTTTTTTAATGTTTGGTTTGATTATTTCTTATTTAGTTATGCTATCATTTGGGATTTCAAAGGTTAATTTATCTTTATATTTTCATGTTAATATGAAATATTTTTTACTTCCTTTGCCTATTTTAATCACATCTTTTGGTTTTCATAATATGATACCTTCTTTAACGGCATATATGAAAGGAGATCTCAAGAGAACAAAATATGCAATTTTAGGCGGAAGTCTTTTAGCCTTGTTTATTTACTTTTTTTGGATTGTTTTTGTGTTAGGCATTGTTCCTGTTTTAGGAAAGTATGGTTTGATGGATAGCTATATGCAGGGGACGGAAGCTAGCATTGCATTGAAAATCTTTTTTCAATCAATATATCTTTCAGGTTTTGCTCAAGGTTTCGCTTTTTTTGCAATTATTACCTCTTTTGTTGCTCAAAGTTTATCCTTAACTCATTTTATTGCAGATGGTCTAAAAGTTCAGTTAACTAAAAAAAATAATTTGTGGTTAGTTTTTTTAGTAATTTTTCCACCCTTATTTTTTGCAATTACATATCCCAATATATTTTTCAAAGCTTTAGCTTTTGCAGGGGCTTATTGTGCTGTAATTTTATTTGGCATTCTGCCGGCTTTAATGACATGGATTGGAAGATATAAAAACAAAGAAACATCGGCTTATCATGTTAAAGGCGGTAAGTTAGCTTTGATAATAATAATTATTTTTTTTTGTGTAATAATTTTTAATGAAATTTTTTAATTAGGAAAGAAGTTCAATGATAAGAACAAATAAATTTTTTGGTTCGATATTACTAATTGCTGGAACTGCGATGGGAGCTGGAATGTTGGCTATTCCTGTAACAACAGGTTTTGCTGGTTTCGTTCCTTCTTTATTTAGTTTGTTTTTTTGTTGGCTATTGATGCTTGCTTCTGCTTTTTTATTTTTAGAAGTAAACCTTTCGATGAAAGGAGAGGTAAATATGATATCTATGGCCCAAAAAACATTGGGATCATGGGGAAAAACAGTTACTTGGATTGTATATTTATTGTTGTTATATTCTTTGAATGTGGCCTATATTTCAGGTAGCGCTGATTTTTTTAAAGATATGTTTGCGGTTGTAACAGGTCTTGTTTTGCCTGGATGGGCAACTCCGTTGCCTTTATTAGTTTTGTTTGGTGTTTTTATTTATTTAGGGTCTAGGCCTGCGGATTATTTAAACAGACTATTAATTGCAGGGCTTGTTATTACTTATATTATATTGGTGTTTTTTCTACCTTCCGAAGTGAATATTAATTTATTGAAATATATGAATTCTAAAGTAGTATTATTGGGAATACCTGTTATTATAACTTCTTTTGGGTTTCATATAATAATACCTACAATTACGACGTATTTAAGACATAATCCGAAAAAATTAAAGCTAGCTGTGTTGATAGGTAGTTCTATTCCTTTTATAATATACATAATATGGGATTTTTTGCTGTTGGGCACGGTGCCTTTAACGGGAGAATATAGCATTGCTACAGCTTTTGCGAAGGGAGGCTCAGGCACAGAGCAGTTAATTCATATTTTACAAAAGCCATGGCTTGGCAAAGCTGCTAATGCCTTTACTTTTTTTGCAATAGTTACATCTTTTATAGGAGTGTCTTTATCTTTATCTGATTTTTTAACAGACGGATTAAGAATTAAAAGAACCAGTAGTGGTAGATTTATTGCCTGTTTATTAACTTTTGTGCCGCCTTTGATTTTTGTGTACGTTTTTAAAAGAGGTTTTTTGTTAGCTCTGGAATATGGGGCTATTTTTGTTGCTATTTTGTTATGTCTGCTTCCAGCATTAATGGCTTGGAAGCTGCCCAAATCCAACCCTTATCATAAAATATGGGGAAAGATATTGATAATCATTGTGATTATTTTATCTATTGGGATAATTGGAATAACATTATTTAATAAATTAAGTTAAATAAGATGTTTAAATTAAAATCAGATTTTGAGCCAAAAGGCGGACAGCCTGAAGCAATCAAAAGATTAACTGCAGGCATTAAAGAAAATAAATTTGCTCAGGTGCTTTTGGGAATTACTGGTTCCGGTAAGACATTCACCATGGCCAATATTATTCAAAATGTACAAAAACCTACTTTAATTTTAGCTCATAATAAAACTTTAGCTGCTCAGCTCTATCAGGAATTTAAGTCTTTTTTTCCTGATAATGCAGTTGAGTATTTTGTATCGTACTATGATTATTATCAGCCGGAAGCATATATTCCCAGAACAGATACTTATATTGAAAAAGATCTTTCTATCAACGAAAGAATAGAAAGAATGAGGCTTAGTGCGACCAGATCTTTAATAGAAAGAGATGATGTTATTATTGTTTCTTCTATTTCCTGTATTTATGGATTGGGGTTACCTGAATATTACAGCCAAATGGTATTAACTTTAAAAAAAGATCAAAAAGTTAGAAGAGATGATGTCTTATTGCATTTAGTTGAACTACATTACAAAAGAAATGATTATGATTTGGCTAGGGCGAATTTTAGAGTAAGAGGGGATATTTTAGAAATAGTACCGGCTTATGAAGAAGCAATAGCTTATAGAATTGAATTTTTTGGAGATGAGATAGAAAGGATTAGCATAATAGATCCGCTTACCGGAAAAATGATAGAAAGGGTAAATAAAATATCTATTTTTCCTGGTTCTCACTATGTTACTCCCGAAGATGTAAGATTTTCTGCAATGGACAGAATTCGAAATGAACTGGAAGAGAGAATAAATTTTTATCAAAATGAAAATAAGTTAATAGAAAAGCAAAGAATTAAAGAAAGAACTTTATACGATCTTGAAATGATCAAAGAAATAGGTTTTTGCAAAGGGGTAGAAAATTATTCGAGACATTTCAGTAATAGAAGCCCTGGTGACGCTCCTCCTTGTTTATTAGATTATTTTCCTAAAGACTTTTTAATGTTTATAGATGAATCACATCAAACGCTTCCTCAAATGCATGCTATGTATAATGGAGATCGAGCAAGAAAAACATCGTTAATTGAATTTGGATTTAGATTGCCTTCTGCTTTTGATAATAGGCCTTTAAAATTTGATGAGACATATCAAAAATTAAATCAGGTTATTTTTGTGTCAGCAACTCCTGCTGAATTTGAGGTAAATGAAGCAAAAGGAGAAATAGTAGAACAGATAATAAGACCTACAGGGCTTTTAGACCCTAAAATTGAAGTTAGAAAAGCAAGTGGCCAGGTAGATGATATTTTAGAAGAGATAAGAATTGAAACGGAAAAAGGAGGAAGAGTATTAGTAACTACTTTAACTAAAAGATTATCAGAAGATTTATCTAAATATTTAACAGAAATAGATGTTAAAGCAAAATATCTGCATTCAGATATTGATACATTGGAAAGAATCGCAATTATTAAAGACTTAAGACTAGGGAAATTTAATGTATTAGTTGGTATTAATTTACTAAGAGAAGGATTGGATATACCAGAGGTTACTTTAGTTGCTATTTTAGATGCGGATAAGCAAGGGTTCTTGAGAAGCGAGACTTCTTTAATACAAACCTGCGGAAGAGCTGCTCGAAATGTGAATGGCAGGGTTATTATGTATGCAGATAAAGAGACTCTTGCGATCAAGCATACTATTGCAATTACTGAAAATAGAAGAAAGGTGCAAGAAGAATACAATAAAAAGCATGGAATCATACCTAAAACTATAGTAAAAGAAAAAGCAGAAACAATTGAAGAGACTTTTGGAATAGAAGCAGAAGAAGATATAAAAGAAGATGTAAAGCGGCTTGACATTAAGAAATTAGATAAAACAGAAACTTTAGAAAAGAAAATAAAAGAATGCAGAGAAGAAATGAAAAAGGCTGCGAAAGAACTGCGGTTCGAAGATGCAGCTAAGTTAAGAGATTTAATGCATTATTATGAAAGTCTTGAGATGACTAAATGAAAAGCTCTCCGCTTAGAGAAGGCTATTTAGTAAAAAATTCTTACTTGTATTTTTTTTTAAAGTGTATAGATTTTTTCTTTAGGTTTTTTTATAAACCCAATAATAATCCTATTTATACAAAACCTCAAAAAATATTACTTAGCAATATAGCTCATTTAGGAGATGTTTTTATAGCAACATCTGTAGTGCCTGTATTAAAATCTGCTTTTCCTGATTGTAAAATAGGTTTTGTTTGTGGACATTGGGCACAAGATATAGTTAGAAACAATCCAATGATTGACCGAATGCATTTTGTTGATCATTGGAAGTTAAATAGATCTGACATATCATTGTTTAAAAAGGTTTTGCATTATTTTAAAACAAAAAGACAAGCGGTAAAAGATATCAAACAAGAAAAATATGATATTGCAATAGATTTATATTATTATTTTCCAAACTCCATATATTTTTTTTATAAAGCTAACATTCCTAATAGAATTGCGTATTCCAGCGGAGGATTCAAACCATTTTTAACTCATTTTTTAGATTGGAAGAATGAAAACAAGCATGTGAGCTTATATCATTTAGAGTTATTGAAGTTTTTATCAATAGATCAAAAACATTATTCAAAGCAGAAGTCTGTCATTTGTGAAAAAATATTACCTAAAAATAAAATTCAAAAAGATTATGTTATTTTTCACATTGGAGCAGGAGATGCAGATAAGGAATGGTCTTTAGATAAATGGGAAAAACTAAAAAATACTATGTTATCTAGGGGGTATAAAGTTCTATTTACAGGAAAAGGCCAGAAAGAAAACGAAAAAATTAATCAAATTATTCAAAATGATAAAAATTGTGTTAATTTATGTGACAAATTGGATTATTTGAATCTTGTCTCCGTTATTAAAAATACAAAAATTGTGATATGTGTAGATTCATTGGTATCGCATATTGCAAGCAGTTTAAATATTCCAACAGTTGTTATTTTTTCAGGAGTTAATAATATTTATCATTGGGTTTTGAGTAAATCACACGTGCAAGTTGTGAGTTATAAATTAGCCTGTTCTTTTTGCTATCAGAAAAAATGTTTGAATATGCTGTGCATGAAAAATATTACAGTTCAAAAAGTTTTAGAAAAAATTCATTTTTTATTATAATTATTACCATAAATTTTATTTTAGGGGAATTCTTGTGATTAAGAAATTTATCAAATATTTAGAGCTTCAAAGGCAACATCGTTTATTAAAAAATGAATTTAAAAAACGTAAAAGTTTACCTATTACCTCTATTAATAAGTTATCTCAGTCATTACCTCCTTTTATGACAAAAGAGTTAAATTATAAAAATGATTGTTATGGAAATGGATATACTTTAAAAAAATATGCCAATGTACCTTCAAGGTATAAAATAAAAGCAGTAATTGAACATGCAATAACAATGTGGGGACCTTTTACTACGCCGGATCTTAAAATACGCTTGCCTGCATTTTTATTATGTATGAAAAAAAGATACAAAGAATTACAAACGCTTACTTCTAAAAAAGTTTACTGTATCGGTCCTCAAATAGCTTATGCAGAACAATGTTTTGATGAGAAAACAATACAAGAGGAAAAACAGCGTTTAAAAGATAATCTTGTTGTTTTTGTCCCTCATTCTTGTAGTTGGACGACTGTAACGCATGATATTAATTCATTTTGTGAATATTTGAAAAATTTTTATAAGGATTTTCAAAATATTAGGATATGCCTTTATTGGCAAGATGTAGATAAAATGAAACCTATTTATGAACAACATGGATTTGAATGTATAACGGCTGGGTATTTATTTGATCAGTATTTTTTATCTAGATTAAAATTTATTATAGAATCGGCATCAGTAACAGCATCAGTTGTGCCTTCTTCTCAAATAGTATATTCAATTTTTTTAAATACGCCTCATTTTATTATTCCAGATTCTTCTATAAGATTTGTGGATAACAATACAAAAGATCCTTTAATTTATCCTGCTTCTTGGTATCAAAGTTTATTAAATGATCCTGTAAATATAAAAGCACTGGAATTATTTAATAATTATCAATTTAAAATAACTCAGGAGCAAAAAGATTTTATTGATGAACTGGTAGGATACGATGAAGTTAAAACACCTAAAGAGGTGAAGCACATTTTTGATGAAACTGAGCAAATGTATAAAAAAGGAGATTTTATTAAGTATGATGTCATGAGTGCTATAAAAAATTGATTAATTTATAAGGAGCTAATGTGAAACTTACTAAAAAAAATTATCCTTACAATAAACAGTGTATTTCAATTATAGATATTAGAGAAGCGGTCAAAACTCTTAAATCTGATTTTTTAACACAAGGGCCAAAGATTGCAGAATTTGAAAAAGAAATTTGTAAATATACCAATGCGAAATATGCAGTAGCTGTTAGTAATGGAACTGCAGCGCTTCATATATGTATGTTAGCTTTAGATATTAAGAATAATGACGAAGTTATAACAACCCCCATTACCTTTGTTTCTTCTGCTAATTGTGTATTGTATGTTAATGCTAGAGTTAAATTTGCTGATATTGATCCAAGAACGGCTTTAATAGATCCAAATGAAATACAGAAGACCATTACGAAAAATACCAAATGTATTATTCCTGTTCATTACGCAGGGCAATCCTGTGATATGGAAAGAATTTATAATATTGCTAGAGAAAATGATTTGTTTATTGTTGAAGATGCAGCACATGCAATAGGTTCTAGTTATAAATCAGCAAAAGTTGGTTCATGTCAGTTTTCTGATTTATGTGTTTTTTCTTTTCATCCTATTAAAAACATTACCACAACTGAAGGCGGGGTGATTACTACTAATAATAAAAATCTTTATGACAAGCTGTGTTTATTAAGATCTTGTGGAATTACAAAAGATCCTAAAATGATAAAGAATTCGGAAGGGCCTTGGTATTATGAGATGCAAAAATTAGGATATAATTATAGATTGAGTGATGTTGGGGCTGCATTAGGAATATCTCAGCTCAAGAAACTATCTAACTTTACAAATAAAAGAAATGATTTAGTTAATTATTATAGGGAATTATTTCAAAATGATGAAAGGTTTAACTTTTTAAAAGACAATTATTATGGAGAGATAACACACCATCTTTTTTGTCTTTTAATAAATTTTGATAAGTTGAAAATAACTAAAAAAGAATTAGTTAATGAACTTAAAAAATATAATATTTTTACTCAAGTTCATTATATACCTGTTTATAAACAACCTTATTATCAACAATTAGGTTTTAAAAATGAAAAATATCCAAATTCAGAAAAATATTATCAAAAAACATTATCGCTTCCACTATATGTACAATTAAATAAAAAGGATGTAGCATTCATTACTTCAATAATAAAAAAAATATCTAAATAATATGCATAAAATAGGATTAAAGCTTTGGTCGACTAATCTTCAATACATTCAGGATGCTGTCAAACTTTATGACAAAGGATATTATGAATATATAGAATTATATGTAGAGCCTAACACTTATGCTCATGTGGGGTCTGAATGGAAAAAATTAAATATTCCTTTTATCATTCATGCTCCGCATTTTTCTCATAACATGTGCCTTTCTCGAAAAACTTATTATTCGAATAATATAAAACTTATAGAAGAGACTAAAAAATTTGCGGATTTGTTAAATTGTGAAATAATAATTCTACATCCGGGAATTGATGGAGATATCGAAGAAACTCTGCGGCAGCTTAGTATTATAAATGATTCTAGAATTTGTGTAGAAAATAAGCCTTATTATCTTTTAAATGCCGGAAAGGGAACCATTCATTCTCCTGAGCAGATGAAATATACAATAGAGAATGCAAAAGTTGGCTTTTGCTATGACATAGGCCATGGCATGTGTTCTTCGAATGCAAGAAAAAAAGACTTTATTCAAGAAATGGATGAATATTTAGAATTATCCCCTCAGATGTTTCATTTAACAGATGGAGATATTAATGGAATATATGATCAGCACTTACATCTAACTGATGGAAATTTTGATTTCAAAAAAATAGTTCAAAAGATTCCTTTAAAATCTAAAATTACATTAGAGACTTATAAAAATCATAAAACGCATTTAAATGATTTTAAAAAAGATTGTGCATATTTTTCAGCATTATTTTCTAATAATGAGGTAGCCTTCAAATTAGCAGATTTTAGACATATTAAAGAAGTATATGAGTATGCGAATGATTCAGTCGCAAGAAAATATTCATTTTCGACGACTGCAATAATCTTTAAAGAGCATCAAAAATGGTTTGCTAAAAGAATTACTTCAAAAAAGTGTTTTTTTCTTATTTTAAAAGATAAACAGTTTAATTCTATGGGCTATATCAGATTAGATGAAAGAAAAAAAAATATTTGGGAAATATCCATTAGCCTTTCAAATAAATATAGAAACAAGAAAATAGGTTTTAAGGCAATTAGATATGTTTCTTGTCTTTTTACCAATCTTTTTAAGCAACGTTCAATTATAGCTCGCATAAAAAAAGAAAATAACATTTCTATAAAATGTTTTTGCAATGCAAATTATAAAATATTAAAAAAAACAGATTATTATGAACTTATGTTTTCTCAAACAAGGCTTTTAAAATGATAGAGATTAATAAAAGAAAAATTGGAAAAAACCGACCTCCTTTTATTATTGCCGAATTATCGGCAAATCATAACCAATCTTTAAAAAGAGCTTTGAAACTTGTTGAAAAAGCTAAAGAAGCTAATGTTGATGCGGTTAAACTGCAAACATATACTCCAGATTCTATTACATTAAATAAAAAGAATAATCATTTTCGTATTGTGGATAATAGTCCTTGGAAAGGTCAATATTTTTATGATTTGTATAAACAAGCTTATATGCCGTGGGAATGGCATAAAACAATTTTTGATAAATGCAAAGAATTGGATCTAGTTTATTTCAGCAGTGTTTATGATCCGAAAGCGGTTAATTTTTTAGAAAGGTTTGATGTTCCATGTTATAAAATAGCTTCTTTTGAGAATACGGATCCTTTTATATTAAAAAGTGTTGCAGAAACAAAAAAAACAGTAATTATGTCTACTGGATTAGCTAGCTTAGATGATATAAAAAAATCGGTAGAGATTTTAAATAAATTCGGATGTGATAAAATTATTTTACTGAAATGTACAAGTGCTTATCCTGCCAATATCGAGGATGCTAATCTATTTACTATCACAGATATGAAAAAACAATTTAATTATGAAATTGGTCTTTCTGATCATACTTTAGGAGTGGGAGTTGCAATAGCAAGTATAGCTTTAGGCGCTTGTGTTATTGAAAAGCACTTTACTTTATCTAGAAAAACCAAAGGTATAGATTCTGTTTTTTCTATGGAGCCAGATGAAATGAAACTATTAGTACAAGAATGTCATAATGCCCATAGAGCTTTAGGTAAGGTATATTATGGACATACAGAACGTGAAAAAAAATCATTAAGATATACCAGATCCTTATTTGCAAAAAATAATTTAAAAAAAGGAGATATTATTTCTTATGATAATATAGTTTCTTTAAGGCCTAAAATAGGTATTTCATCAAAAGACTGTGAAAAAATAATAGGAAAAAAAATAATAAAAAATGTTGAATTTGGAACTTCAATTACTTGGGATTTATTGGAAAAATGAAAAAAAAAGTTTTAGCTATTATTCCAGCCAGAGCTCAAAGCAAAAGAATAAAAAATAAAAACATTAAAAATTTTTTAGGCTATCCGATAATTAAGTATTCAATCGAAGCTGCTATTGCATCTAATTGTTTTGATGAAATAATGGTTTCTACAGAAGATGCAAATATTGCTGCAATTGCAATGCAATATAAAGCGAAAGTTCCTTTTTTTAGATCTAAAAAAAATGCTGATGATTTTGCAACAACAGCCTCAGTTATAGAAGAAGTATTGTTAAAATATAATAAGAGGAAAAAATTTTTTGATTATATTTGCTGTATTTATCCTGCAGCTCCATTTGTGACATCAGAAATATTACAGAAAACATATGAAATATTAGTTCAGCAAAAAAATAATGGTTTGGTTCCTGTAATATGCAATGATTATCCTATACAACGGGCTTTATGTATAAAAAATGACAGGGTACAATTTTATTTTCCGGAAAATATTAATAAAAGGTCTCAGGACTTAGAAAAAACGTATCATGATGCAGGGCAGTTTTACTGGTTGAAAGAAAAAGCTTTTATGAAAGAAAAAACAATATTTTTATCAAATTGTTTTCCCTATATAGTTTCTGATTTGTGTGCTCATGATATTGATACGGAAGAAGATTGGCAAATAGCTGAAATTAAATATCAGAATTTTACAAAAATTTGCTATAATTAACAAAAATTTAAAATAATAAATACTCAAGCTTATATAATATTTTTGCATATGATATGTATTATTGACTATCAAATGGGCAATGTTGGCTCAATTAAAAATTCTTTAGAGTTTTTAAAAATTAAATCAATTATTTCTAATAAAAATGAAGATATAATAAATGCTAGTCATTTAATATTGCCGGGAGTCGGATCTTTTAAAGCAGGAATGGAGCATTTAAAAAAACTGAATTTGATAGAGTTATTAAATGAAGAAGTAATAGAGAAGCAAAAACCTTTATTAGGTATATGTCTAGGTATGCAGTTATTGGCGGAAAAGGGAGAAGAAAAAGGTAATACTAATGGTTTGGGTTGGATAAAAGGAACTGTACAAAAAATAGAACATCAAGATTTGTTGATTCCTCATATTGGCTGGAATGATATTATGGTTACATCTTCATCTAAATTATTTACAGATATTGAATCTCACGTTTTTTATTTTGTTCATAGTTTTGTTTTGAAAACTAAAGATAATAAAGCAGTTATATCTACATGTTGTTATGGAAATAATTTTGTTGCTGCTGTGCAAAAAAATAATATTATGGGTGTACAATTCCATCCGGAGAGAAGTCAAAAATCTGGTTTAAAGATATTACAAAATTTTTCAGAGATAAAAAATGCTTAAAAAAAGATTAATTCCAACTTTATTACTGCAAAATGGTCAATTAGTGAAAACTACTAATTTTTCTAATTATCAAATTATAGGTAATCCTAAGATTGCTATTCAGTTTTTTAACGCTTGGGCGGTAGATGAAATTGTATTTTTAAACATCAGTAAATCCGATGATTATACTAGTTTGATGAGAAGAGATTATAATTATAAAACTTTATCAACTTTTGTGGATATTGTAGAAGAATGTTCTAAAATTTGTTTTGTTCCGATTGCAGCTGGAGGAGGAATAAGAACAATAGAACAAATGGATGCATTTTTTAAAAAAGGAGTAGATAAGGTAATAATTAATACAATTGCTGTACAAAATAAAGATATAATAAAAAAAGCCTCAGATAAATTTGGAAGTCAAGCAATTGTTGTTTCAATAGATGTAAAAAAAGATAGAGAAAATAAAAATAAAGTGTTTATTAATCATGGCATAGAAGCTACTGATTTAGATCCTATTGTTTGGGCGCAAACAGCAGAAAGTTTAGGGGCCGGTGAAATTTTTTTAAATTCAATAGATAAAGATGGATTAATGACAGGTTACGATCTGTCGCTTATTCAGAAAATGACAAATAGCGTGAAAATACCAGTAATTGCCTGTGGAGGCGTTGGAAAATGGAAAGACTTGGCTGATGGGATAAATATTGGGGGAGCTTCTGCCGTTTCTGCAGCTAATATCTTTCACTATACAGAGCAAAGCACGATAAAAGCTAAAAAAGTTTTAGCTGAAGAAAATATCAGTGTTCGGTTATAACTTTTTTTTAATTATTAAATATTGAGAAAAAATAAATGATTTATTGTAAAAAGTGTGTTTATCCAATTTCTTCAGCTATTAAGTTAACATTTGATGATAAAGGAATTTGCTCAGGTTGTAGAATTCATGAAGAAAAAAATAAAATTAACTGGGAGTATCGCGCTCAGTTACTTCAAGAATTAGTATCTGCATATAAAAGTGATAATAATTACGATTGTATCATACCAGTATCTGGTGGAAAAGATAGTTATTTTCAAACTCATTATGTAACGAAAGAATTAAAGCTAAAGCCTTTATTGGTTACGTATCATGGTAATAATTATTTACGAGAGGGAGAATATAACCTACAAAGAATGAGAGAAATTTTTGATGTAGATCATATTATTTTTCGTCCTTCTGAGAAAGTTCTCATTAAATTAAATCGTATTTGTTTTAAGAAAATGGGAGATATGAATTGGCATGCTCATTGTGGTATTTTTACTTATCCGGTTATTGTAGCTGTTCAAATGAAAATTCCATTAATTATTTGGGGAGAACACGGATATACTGACATAGGCGGCATGTTTTCTATGAATGACTTTCCTGAAATGACAGCTAGATATAGATTAGAGCATGCGCAAAGAGGATATGACTGGTATGATATGATAGATGATAAGGAAAATTTACGAGAAAAAGATTTATTATGGGCAAAATATCCAACCCACAAAGAGATAGAAGAAAATAATATAAGAGGTATTTATTTAGGGAATTATGTCAATTGGGATGGACAGAAAAATTCGGAATTAGTTCAAAAATTATATGGTTGGCAGCCTGCTAAAGAACCTTTTGATAGGACATATAGGACTTTTTCAAATTTAGATGATATGCATGAAAATGGTCTTCATGATTATTTGAAATTCATCAAATTTGGATATGGTCGTGGAACAGACCATGCTTGCAAAGATATTCGAGCAGGCCGTTTAACAAGGGATCAAGGCATAGAAATGGTTAAGAAATACGATCACGTTAAGCCCAAAGACTTATTAAGATGGTTGAAGTATGTGGATATGACGGAAACTGAATTTGATGAAATAGCTGATTCTTTTAGAGACGAAAGAGTTTGGAACAAAAGTAAAAACCATTGGGTCAAGGATAATATTTGGGATGAGTCATAAAATTAAGTAGGGATAATATGAAAAAACAAGATGCTAATAAAGGAAATTATTCTTTAGATACCGATGAGAGAATACAAAACTATAATAAGTTGAGAGCTTTGGGATGGGAAAAAGAATATAAAGAATACAGACAAAAATGGAATAGAGGCTATGTAGACAAAATTGTTCCTGAATATCCTTTGAATATTGATTTAGAAATTAGTGCAAAATGTAATTTAAAGTGTCCGATGTGTTTTTTACAAACCGATGATTTTAATAAAAATCGTAATAGACAGTCTTTTATGGAGGAAAAATTATTTAAAAAAGTGGTCGATGAAATGAGCGATAATAATATTCCTGCTCTTAGAATTTTTTTTCGAGGAGAGCCAACATTACATCCAAAATTTTTAGAATTTATTAAGTATGCAAAAGAAGAAAAAAATATTAAAGAAATTAGCATGACTACAAATGGAGCTTTATTGACCAATGACTTAATAGAAAAAATGATTCCTTATTTGGATTGGATCACAATTTCTATAGATGGATTGAAAGATGTATATGAGAAAATTCGAAAACCAATCAAATTTGATAAAATTGTAGATGTAGTTAGAAACATTAAAAAAATAAAAGAGAAATTAAATAGAAAAAGACCTGTAATTGTTGTGCAGAGCGTATCGCATGCAATAGAAGAAAATGCTGAAGAATATTATAACATTTTTTCACCTTATTGTGATTTAGTGACGTATTGTACTTATTTAGATTTTAATGAGAAAAATTGGGGAAAGTATCAATATGAAGAAAATATTACCTGTCCTCAAATTTATCAAAGATTAATTGTTTTAGTAGATGGTAAGTGTGTGCTTTGCTGCATGGATTCTAGTGAAGAATTTATTGTTGGAGATGTTACGAAAAATTCAATTTTTGATATTTGGCATGGATCTATATTAACGGATATTAGAAATAACTTTGATATAAATAATTATCATATATGTAACTCATGTTTAATCCCTAAAAAATTAAAAAGCAAAAAAATCAGTATAAATAATCGAGAAATAAATATGATAAATGGCTGTTTGCTACAAGAATAAATTGCAGTCAGTATAAATTTCATAATTTTTTTTATATCAAAAAAACATTTATGTAAAATTTATTGCTCTTTTTGTAGCTTTTTGTAAAAATAACGCAATCAAAAAAGAAAAAAGCTGATGTCTATAAAACCTTATATGAATGTTTCTTCTAAACTTTTTTATGAGTTATTACGAATTAGAATGATTGAAGAAGCTATAGCTAAATATTACCCTAAAACTAAAATGAGATGTCCTGTGCACTTTAGTATTGGTCAGGAAGCTGTTGCTGTTGGTGTTGGTGAGGTGCTAAAAAAAGAAGATTATGTGGTAAGTTGTCATAGATCTCATGCTCATTATCTAGCAAAGGGAGGATCTTTGCCTAAATTAATTGCTGAGATTATGGGAAGAGAAACAGGATGTTGTTTAGGTAGAGGTGGGTCAATGCATTTAACTGATTTAGATTCAGGATTTGTCGCGTCTACAGCTATTTTAGGGGGAACTATGCCTATTGGAGTTGGAGTTGCTTTTGCAAGTGAATATAAAAAAGAAAATAAAATTACTGCAATTTTTTTTGGTGATGCTTCAACTGAAGAGGGTGTTTGGGTAGAAAGTTTAAATTATGCAGCTATAAAAAAATTACCGATTATGTTTGTTTGTGAAAATAATTTTTTATCAGTATGTTCTCCTATGTCAGTGAGACAAAGTCCAGGAAGAGAAAGGATTGCAGTAGCTCAAGCTCATGGTATTTGGGCAAAAAAGGGTTATGGAAATGATATTGATGCAGTATATGCTTTAGCCCAAGAAGCAAGGGAAGTATTAAATAAAAAAGGTGGCCCTGTTTTTTTAGAGTTTGATACATATCGTTATTTAGAACACTGTGGACCTAATTCGGATTATGATTTAAATTACCGTTCTTTAAAAGAAATTCAAAAATGGCTTGAAAACTGTCCTTTAAAAGTTTTTGAAAGAAAAAATCCTGAATTTTTTCGAGAAGCAAAAGAAGAGATTAATAATTTAAAAAATACTTTTCAAAAGGAAATAGAAGAGGCTTTTGAATATGCAGAAAATAGTCCTTTTCCTAAATTTGAATTAAAATCAGAAGATATATATGCAAGATAATCGTCAAATTAAATTTCATGAAGCTGTACTAGAAGCTACAGAGCAATTAATGCACCAAGATACAAATGTTTATGTAATAGGGCTGGGAGTTTATGATCCAAAAGCTATTTTTGGCACGACTTTGGGTTTAAGGCAAAAGTTTGGTGAAAATAGAATTATGGAAATGCCTGCTTCTGAAAATGCAATGACAGGTATAGTTATAGGTTCTGCAATTCAGGGACTTAGGCCAATTATGATACATCAAAGAGTTGATTTTTTTCTTTTGGGATTAGATCAGCTTATCAATAATGCGGCTAAATGGAATTATATGTTTGGAAATAAAATGAAAGTTCCTATGGTAATAAGGTTGATTATAGGAAAAGGTTGGGGGCAGGGAGCGCAGCATTCACAATCATTACATTCTATATTCGCTCATATTCCTGGCATTAAAGTTGTTATGCCCTCTAATCCTTATGATGCTAAGGGATTATTGGTTTCTGCGGTTAGGGATAACAATCCTGTTGTTTATATTGAGCATAGATGGCTTCATAATGTGTTTGGCGAGGTGCCTGAAGAAATATATGAAGTTGAGATTGGAAAAGCAAAAATTGTAAAAGAAGGAAAAGACATTACAATTATTACAATATCAGATGGAGTATTAGAAGCTTTTAAAGCTATGGATCTTTTACGCAAAGAGAAGATTAATGTTGAAATAATTGACATGAGATCTATAAAACCTATAGATAAGCAAACAATTATTGATTCTGTTAAAAAAACGAAGAGAGTGCTAATTGTTGATTTTGATTGGAAAACATGTGGTATATCAGCAGAAATAGTATCTTTAATTTCAGAAGAAAATATACCTTTAAAAACTATGCCTAAAAGACTTACCTTGCCTGAAATAGCTTGTCCAACAAGCTGGTCTTTATCTAATCATTTTTATTTGAATTATAATGATATAGCGGTTGAAGTATTTAAAATTATGGGATATGACAAACAAGCCCAAAAGTTATCGGAAGAAAATATTAATCTCAAAAATTCAGCTCCGCAAGATGTTCCAGATTCAAGTTTTACAGGACCTTTTTAAATATTCTTTTTAGGAAAAAAACCTATACCGAAAAGGTAATTTGCCATTGGGAAAAAACCAGTATGGACAACTTCATCATTCATTGAAAAAATAATAACTTCATTAAAGTATTTTTTTAAAAATATTTTAAGAGAATTTGCTTTTTTTAAATTAATGTGTCCCTCTTTACTTTCTTTGCTTGCATATGGTAAAGCGGTTATATTAGGTAGCCCAAAAATTGCCGTTGCATTTGGTGTTAAAACCTTAATTATGTTTTTTAAAACGAAATGTTCATATTTAGCATCTATATGTTCAATAAAATCCAAAGCATACATACCATCAAAAGGACCTGAGGCAGGAGATTGTTTTATAATATCGAGCTCTTGAAAAGAAATAGTAAGAGATTCATTGGCATATTGTTTTTCTGCATAAGAAATAAAAAGAGGGTCAAAATCTACAGCATGGATTTTATCTACAGTTTGCAGAACTAATCTAGAACCGAAAGCATCTCCGCATCCAACTTCTAATACGTTTTTTTTACCAGATAAAATTTTTGAACAAAATTTGTATCTAGAAAGTAAGAAACATAAATGTCTGGGATCTTCTCTCCAAATATGACTACAAGTGGGCCCTAATTTAACTTGGCCTTTTTTATTTAATGTTTCAAATTGAATAGAATATTGTTTTTCTTTTGGTTGATATTCGTTTTTTGTTTGCATTTTAATTTCCAATAATTTTTTAAAATAATAATGGTGTCATTTTTCATAGCTTTTAGGCAATGTTTATTTAAAAAAAACAAATGTAAAACCGTTTTACATAAAAATTATATTTCCTTCTTTAGATAAAACATTTGATAATTTATATTATACATTTTTTAACTACAAAGGTGGGTTTGCTATGTCAAAAGAAGTTCACGAATATGATAATCATAAATTAATTTATCATCCGCAAAAAGTAAATCAATGGTTACAACAAGAAATTGTATATCCAATTTATGTTGAAATAGCGCCTACTTCTGCTTGTAATTATAAGTGTGTATTTTGTGCTTTTGACTACGTTGCTAGAAATATTAAAATAATTGATAAAAAGGTATATTATTCATTAATTGATCAGTTTAAAGATCTTGGAATAAAATCAGTTATGTTGGCGGGAGAAGGAGAACCACTATTACATAAAGATATTAGTAATTTAGTTCGATATACACGAAACCAAGGGATTGATGTATCTATAACTACAAACGGATCATTACTTAATAGATTTAATTATGAAGATTTTTTGCCATATTTGTCTTGGGTCCGCATTTCTTTTAATGCAGCTTCTGAAAAAAATTATAAAAGTATTCATTCAATTCAAGGCAAGCTATTTCATCGAACTTTAGATAACATAAAAAAAGCAACGGAATTTAAGAAAAAACACAGTTTAAAAGTAACTATTGGAATGCAATTTTTGCTTATTGAAGAAAATGGACATGAGGTAATAGAAATAGCAAAAATTGGAAAAGAATTAGGGGTTGATTATTTAAGTATTAAGCCATATTCGCAGCATCCTAAGAGTATAAATAAATTAGGAGCAGATTATCAAAAGTTTGCTGTTTTAAAAGAGAAAATAATGAGCTATGCTACTGAGGATTATAAAATTCTCTATCGTGATAATGCTGTGAGTTCTTTAGAGAACAAAAAAATATATAATAAATGTTATGGTCTTGATTTCTTTTCTTTAATAGATGCTGATGGCAATGTAATTCCATGTAATTTATTTTATACAGGTAATAACAAACATTCATATGGGAATATTAATAAAGAATCTTTTAAAGACATCTGGAATGGTCAGCAAAGAAAAAAAATTATTGCGCAGGTTAACAAGAATCTTTGTACAGATTGTCGAATGGGTTGTCGTTTGGATTCTATTAATAATTATTTACATAGGCTTATAAATCCTTTTGAACATGATAATTTTATTTAATTTTTATTCATAGTATGGAACAAAAAAATAAAACGGTAGTTTTTGGTAATCAGGGTTTTATAGGTCGGAATTTTTTTAATTTTTATAAAGCAATATATCCTGATTCAATAGGCACCCATTACAATAATTCTAAATATATTTTTGATTTATTAAATCCTGATATCAGTAAATTATCTCCATATTTAAAAGAATACTCATGGGGTTTGATAGTGTCTGGAAATGCAAAAATTGCTGATTGTGAAAAAAATAAACAATTAAGTTATAAATGTAATGTAGAAGGAATAATTTCTCTTACTCAACAATTAATAAACTTAAATATTACGCCTATTTTTATTTCGACAGATTATGTGTTTGATGGAATTCAGGGCAATTATGAAGAAGGAGATTATCTGAATCCCTTAAATGAATATGGTAAGCAAAGAGTTGATTTAGAACAAAAGATTTATAATTTATGTAATGGTAGGTGTCTTATTTTACGGTTATCAAAGATTTTTTCAATTTATGAAAAGGACAATACTTTTTTAAATGAAATCGCTTCTAGTTTAATAAAAGGAAAAGTAATAAAAGCTGCTTATGATCAAATTTTTTCACCGATTTTAATTGAGGATTTTATTTCAGCCACCATTGCACTTCAAAAGAAAAATGCCAATGGTATATTTCATATATGTGGAATAGAAACGATTAATCGCTATGAGGTAGCTCTAAAAATGGCTAAATTGTTGGAAGTAAATATTGATCAAGTAAAAAAAATATCGTTGGACTCATTGAAAGAGCCTTTTATAAGACCCAAAAATACATCCATGAATTGCTCTAAATTAAAAAAAATTATTAATTTTCAACCACATAAAATAGATTATTGTATTAATAGAGTGGTTGAAAATTTTACTATTCAAAGTATATAAAAGAATAATCTCCCGTATAATTACATAAATTAAAAAACCATTCCCATTCTGAAGGAGTAAAAAAACATTCACAAGTGAGTTGCCAGTACATTAAATTGGTTTTTTCTTCGTCATTTCTATATGCATCTGCAATTAAATATTTATTTTTACCGACTCTTTCCATTTCTTTGAGAGCTTTTTCTAAATCTGGACATAAAAGATTATGCAGAGTATTTATAGAAATAACTAAATCAAAATCTTGATCAGCAAAAGGTAATTTAGTTGCATTTCCTAATTGTAAGAATGGCTGCACTTCTTGTTTTGCATGATTTATTGCATATTTTGAAATATCTATGCCTTGTATTTGAAGACCAGGAATTTCTTTAATTAATTCATATAATAAAAATCCTTTTCCGCACCCTACATCTAGTATTTTAGATCCTGCTTTTAATTTATAATGGTTAATTAAACGTTTTGCAAAAATATTCCATCTGCCATCATATTTATAACCTCCATAACCAAATTTTCTATCTCCATCCCAATAATCAAAATCAAATTTTTTGGCCTTTTTTGCTGCTTTAGCTTTAGGATATTCTAAAACTCTAGATAAGTAATCTCTCTTTGTTTTGGTGTGGATATCTTCGATGAAATCTATGTAGCTCATATAAATTCTTTTAGATTTTTTTTATTTTCTTTTTAATCTTGTGTAAAAATGAATAAAATTTGGAAATTTTAATTCTTGATATGCTTTTTAATTTCATCTTCAAAAAGAACTGTTTAATAATTCTTGTTTTTTTTCTGGAGAAGTTTATTACTTTTTGTTTGAAGAGTATATAATAATGTACTTTCTTTTGATAAAGAGGCCATATATATCGCTTATAAAAAGCATTTTTATAAGGCTTTATCACCAAATTTATTATTTTGTCTGATTGTTTTTCTTTTTTTTGCCATTCATTATTTTTCTTATAATCTGAAGATAAAAGATATATTTTTGATTTTGCGAATAATAAATGACTATATAAAAGATGATTTTTAACAAAATAAAAAATAGTTTTCATTTTATTTTTATGGAAAGTCCCTAAATTTTTTCTCTTAATTGTTGTTAGCTCAAATAATACAGCTTGATCTGAATTTGTAAGAACTTCCCAAGTTTTTATATCTGGACAGGTATTATTAACATAATCAGCATCAATTGAAATCTTACAAGTATAATTGTGTTTTTGAGGCCATATATAAATAGGATGCAAATGGAAACCTCTTATTAAAAGATTGGATTTATCAAGATTCCAGCCAATAATAGAAGGCCAACAGTATATGCCTTCAGGATTGTTCCAAAAGGTATCATATGTAAGCTTATGAAGGTGAGGGAGTGCTTTTTTTACTAGCTTTCTAGGTTGGATATTTCCAAGCTCAGAAGAAGCATTAGCATTAATAAAGTTTTCTTTATTCAATCTAAGGGCAGGTCCTACTAAAAGTCGTATATTGTTAGAAATACTAGTACATATTTTTTCAAAAACATTATTAGACAAAATAATATCAGGAGCTAAAAATACCATAGCTGCATTTTCTTTATTTGCTCGTATAATTATATCATTGTGGCAAGCGGTCATTGTTGCGTGGTCATGATTTCTGAAAAATTTATCCATATTGATAAATTCTACATCTATTAATTGAGATAATTTTTTAAATGACAAAGATTGTAGGATAGTTTTTTTGTCGTCATTAGTTGTATATATTTTATATTTAGCAGGATAGTTTTTTGTTTTTAAATATTGTAGATTTGTTAATTGACTGGTTAAAGTATATAAAAATGTTTTGGTGTATTCTTTACCGTATATTACATTTGTGATGAAAAGTTTTGGTTGCATAGTTATTGAGTCTTCAATTTATAAATTATTTGGGTTTGTTTTTTTCAAAAAAATCTTTTTCCATTTTTTTATTTTTAAATATAATTTAGGATTTTTCTTTTTTATAAAATTTCGAATAAAAGTACTTAATGATTTCAAAATAAAAAATTTGTAAAAAATTTTTAGAATAACAAAATATTTTGAATTTTTTATTTTGGAATATAAGTTTCTTTTAAAAGTAAAAAATTTGAGTCTTAAAGGATTGTAGTAAAGATATTTCATTTCTTTTAATGTCCAGATATACTTTCTAAAGAATTTGTTGTGGTATTTTTGAGATAAAAAATTAATGATTTTATCAGATTTTTTTTCAATTTTTTGCCACTTTTCACAATTGGAATAATCATTAGATAAAATATATATTTTTGATTGAGCAAAATGCATGTGACAACGGTAAAGATAATTATGCACGAAATGATAAGCAACTTTTATTTTATGCTTTGAATAAGCTCCTTCGTAACTTCTTTTGTTGGTGGATAATTCAAATAATACAGCTTCATCAGAGTTTGTTAGAATTTCCCATTTTGTTTTGTCAGGGCAACTGTAATTAATAAATTCAGTATCGAAAGTTCCTTTGCAAGAGATATTTTTTTTCTGCGGCCAGACATATATTGGGTGTAAATGAAAAGCTCTTACTAAAATATTTTTTTTATCAAGATGCCAACATAATAAGGAAGTCCAATGCCATATTTTTGGGCCATGATCCCAAAAAAAGTCATAACTCATATGATGTAAATGAGGAAGTGCTTTTTTTACTAATTCTCGAGGTGGTATGTTGATTAATTCAGAAGATTGATATGCTGTATTAAAATTTTCTTTGTATAATCTTAGAGCGGTTCCTACTAGTAATCTTTTGCCATTGGAAAGACTGGTGCATATTTTTTTAAAAACATTGTTTGAAAAAATAATATCCGGTAAAAGAAAAACGATTACGGCGTTATATTTATTTGCATGTTTAATAATATCATTATGACAAGCGGTCATTGTTAAGTGAGGTTCTTTTCTGAAAAATTGTGTCATATCGACAAACTCAACTTGTACAAGAGACTTGATTTTTTGAAAAACCTCAGATTGGACTATGGTTTTTTTGTCTATTGGAGTGGTATATATTTTATATATAGCGGGCCATGCTTGTTTTTTTAAATATTCTAAATTTACTAATTGACTAGAAAGAGTATATAAAAAAGTTTTAGTGTACTCATTACCAAAAATGATATTAGTTATATGTAGAGTTTGCATATTTGATTACAAATAATTAAATCATAAATTTATACAAAAAAGCAATATAGTGAAATGAAAAAAATGATTGCATCAAAAAATTTATGATTTTTTCAAAACTAAAGTAAAGCCATTTTTGTGATATGATTTAATTTTTAAGTAGTGGCACATTTTTTTTATTTTATGCAAGATCCAATTAACAGTAAGATTTTCTGAATGGATAGTATTTAATACTGGGTAGGAAATATACCTATAAATCAGTTCTATGTTTTTAAAAGAGTTAGATATAGAAGCATTAGATCTGTTGGCATAATCGGCGCATAAATAGTTAATAACCACACTAGGATTATAAGGTTTTACATGACTTAAATCTTCATAGAATAATTCCCAAAGCATAGGAGCGCTTATTATAACGTGAGCTTCAGGTGCTGTAATTCTATTGATTTCATTTAAAAACTTATGAAGTTCTTCGTGATATAAATGTTCAATCATATGAGAGCAATGGATATAGCTTACGGAACTATCCTCAAAGGGCAAACGATTTGGAGCTTTGTATAAAAGAGCATTAAATTGTTTTTCTTTGAGAGTAGCGATGGTTTTAGGATTGCTATCTAAAAGAAACATATTCGGATATTTATGTAATTCCAAATATTCTGCAAAAGCTCCAGTGCCTGCTCCAATATCTAATAAATACTTACTGTTATTTTTAGGAAGATATTTTGCTGCAATATCAAAAAAGGGAGATCTTTCCATGGAGCAATATTTTTTATCTATCATTAGAAGGAGTGTTTTTTAAAAAAATCATAATTTTTCTTTTATTAAAAAATTTAAATAACATTAAGGATATCTGAAAAATTTTTTTTCCAAAAGATAATATTTCGAATATTGAGATTTTAGAAAAAAAATGTAATAATTATTTAACATAATAATTTGATTAAAAATACATATGAAAATACTTAGGGTTTTTTCTGGAGTTCCTTTTATTCAAGAATGCGAAGATTTTTTTTCTATTAGTAATTTATCCCAAGAAGATGTCTCATATGCCGCAGCAATAGAAAGTTTTAAAAATAATGATCTTTATTATAGGTATTCTTTTGTTAAATGTTTTAAGCAATTAAATTATGATTGTTTGGAAATAATGCTAGATGTTAGATCTCTTCAGAAAAAATGGTGTATGGAAAATCATCAAAAAGTTGATTTTTCTCAAATTAATTGGTTAATGTCGGTTTTTGAAAAACAATTGGAATTATTTAAACCAGAAATAATTTTTTTTGATCGCAGCAGTTCTTATTTGCCTTTTTATTACATAGACAAAAAGACACTTAAAAAAAAATATCCTTTCATTAAAATTTTATCGGGTTTTTGGGGTAGTTCTTTAATTAAAGGGGCTCCTGATTATGAATCAAGCAAAAAATTAATTTCCAATGTAGATATCTTATTTTGCCAAGACAGATCGTTGATGGAAATAGAGAAGAAAGTTTCAGGTATTAAAACTTATTTGTTGCCACATTGTTTTGATATTTCACTCTCAATATTAAATAGTTTATCATGTGAAAAAAAACATGAATTTACATTTTTAGGAACTTCAGGATACAGAACGCCAGATCATAAGCACAGATATCATTTTCTTCATTCCTTATTAAAAAAAGGATTGATTGAGGCGTGGCTAAAAGAAAGCATAGAATTTAGTGACAAAAAATCTATTAATGTAGGTAAAAAAATATTAAAAATATTATTGAGAAAAGAGAAAGCTAAAGAAAAATTTGAAAGATATTGGAGGAATAAACACCCTTTAACCCATAAATTTTCTAACAAAATTGATCAATATCTAATTGGCTATGATTATTATGAAAAACTATCTCAATCCAAAATAACTTTTAATATTCATAGCGATTTACCAGGGCACATAGGCAATATGCGATGTTATGAAGCCACTGGTGTTCAATCGTGTATGCTGGTGGATAAGCCTCATTTAATAAAAGATCTTTTTAAGCCTGATGAAGAAGTGGTTTGTTATTCATCAGTATCTGAGGCAGTAGAAAAAATTAGATTTTTATTAGATAACTCGAAAAAAGCAGAAGAAATAGCTTTGAAAGGACATAAAAGAACTTTAAACGAGCATAATATGATGAACAGAGTTATTGAGATGGACAATATTTTTCGAACTTACATATCTTAAAAGGATTTAGTCTATAAAATTATTGATAATATTTTTTGCATAATATAAAACTTTTAGTAAATTTAAAAAATTTAGGATATTTATGAATGATTTTATTGCAGATTATTTTGATCAAGTTAAGCAAATTTCTGCACTTATTGATATTAAAAAAATTGAAAATCTTGTTGATGAATTGGTTTTATTAAAAAAAAGAAAAGGAAGGCTTTTTTTAATTGGAGTGGGAGGTAGCGCAGCAAATTGCAGTCATGCAGTAAATGATTTTAGAAAACTTGTTAATATTGAAGCTTATTCTCCTATAGATAATGTATCAGAACTTACAGCAAGAACTAATGATGAGGGTTGGGATACTATTTTTTCTTCATGGCTAATAACGAGTAATGCGACTGAAAATGATGCTGTATTTGTAATGTCGGTTGGTGGTGGAGATATTAAAAACAATATTAGTCCTAATATTGTTAAAGCTTTAAAAGAAGCTAAAAAAAGATCTATGTCGATTTTTGGAATCGTTGGTAGAAAAGAAGGGTATGCTAATCAAGTAGGGGATGTTGTAGTCGTAGTTCCTTGTATTCACCCTTCTAATCTAACTCCCCTTTCTGAATCTTTTCAGGCAGTAATTTGGCATTGTATTGTATCGCATCCAAAGTTAAAAATGGCAAAAGCAAAATGGGAAAGCGTGAATTCGGAGATTGTTTGTGTATAAAAAGGCTGTTTTTCTTGATAGAGATGGGGTGATAAATAAATCAATTGTTAAAAATGGAAAGTCTTATCCACCTAATAATTTTAAGGAATTTGAAATATTGCCAAAGGTTGAAAAAGGTTTAAATTTATTAAAAAATGCAGGCTTTTTATTAATTATAGTTACTAATCAGCCTGATGTAGGAGATAGAAAACAAAAAAAAGAAATTGTAGATTCTTTTCATGATTATTTGTTGCAAAAACTCTCTATAGATCATATAGAAGTATGTTATGATAGATCGTCTTTTTGTTTTAAACCAAAATCGGGAATGTTGTTCAAGGCTGCAGATCTATTCAAAATTGATTTAAAACAAAGTTTTATGATTGGAGATCGTTGGAAAGATATAGAAGCAGGAAAAGATGCTGGATGTAAAACGTATTTCATAGATCATAGTTATAAGGAAAATTTAATCACCAAGCCTAATGAGGTTGTAACTTCATTATATGAAGCTGCACAGGATATAGTAAAAGCTCAAAAGAAGGTAAGTAAATGAAACAATTAAAAGATCTAAATGTAAAAATATTTGCAGATACTGCAAATTACGAAGAATTAAAACAAATATGTCTTTTAGATGGCATACAAGGTATTACAACGAATCCTACTTTGATGAAGAAAGCTGGTATCAAAGATTACGAAAGCTTTGCAAGAGATGTTTTGAATATATGTGGAAATAAAGCAGTATCTTTTGAAGTTTTTTCTGATGATTTTGATGAAATGGAACAACAGGCTTTGACAATTGCTTCATGGGGAGAAAATGTTTATGTTAAAATACCTGTTATTAATACAAAAAAACAGTTTGCAGGTCGCTTGATCGAAAGTCTTAGCCGGCAAGGTGTTCAAGTAAATGTGACAGCTGTATTTACTCAAGAGCAAATAGATCAAGTTATTCAAAATTTAAATATTGGAACCAAAGCCATTATTTCTGTATTTGCAGGCCGTATTGCCGATGCGGGGATAGATCCTGAACCGGTAATTATACAAACTTTAGCAAAAGTAAAAAATTATAAGAATATTGAAGTTTTATGGGCTAGTTCTAGAGAAAGTTTTAATATCATACAAGCAAACAGAATTGGCTGCGATATTATTACAGTATCATATGATTTATTGAAAAAAACAAAAAATTTTAATAAGGATCTTAATCAATACTCTTTAGAAACTGTAGAAATGTTTTATAACGATGCAGTTGCATCTGGTTATTCGATAAATCAATTAGCTAAGGTATAAAAATGAAAAAAGCAGTAGTAACAGGTGGAGCCGGTTTTATTGGCAGCCATATGGTAGATTTACTTTTAGAAAATGATTATAAAGTAATAGTAATTGATAATTTTTCTTCAGGAAGAGCGGCTAATTTAAATCATTTAGAAAATCATCCGAATCTTTATGTAGAAGAAATGGACATAAGAAATTTATCCTTAAAAAATTCTTTATTTAAAAATTCAGAATATGTTTTTCATTTTGCCGGCATTGGAGATATTGTTCCCTCAATTGAACAACCTATAGATTATATGGATATCAATGTTCAGGGTACTGTTAAAGTATTAGAAGCAGCAAAAGAGGCGAGGGTTAAAAAACTTGTTTATGCAGCTTCTTCTTCATGTTATGGATTGGCAAAAACTCCTACAGATGAAAAAGCAACAATTGATACTCAGTATCCTTATGCTTTAAGCAAATATTTTGGAGAGCAGGCTTGCTTGCATTGGGCAAAAGTTTATAATTTACCTGTTAACTCAATTCGCATTTTTAATGCTTATGGAACTCGATCGAGAACATCAGGAGCTTATGGAGCTGTTTTTGGTGTTTTTTTAAAACAAAAACTGGCTAACAAACCTTTTACGGTAGTGGGTGACGGAACTCAAAAAAGAGATTTTGTTTTTGTGACAGATGTTGCAAAAGCATTTTATTTAGCAGCTATTAGTAATACATATGGTCAAATTTATAATTTAGGCGCAGGCAATCCTCAATCTGTAAATTATTTGGTGGAATTATTGAAAGGAGATGTTGTGTATCTTCCTAAAAGACCGGGAGAACCAGATTGCACTTGGGCTGATATTTCCAAAATTCAAAAAGAAATTAATTGGTCTCCACAAATAAGTTTTGAACAAGGAGTAGAAAAAATATTGACTAATATATCTTATTGGAAAGACGCACCTTTATGGGAGCCAAAATCAATAAAAGAAGCGACAAAAACTTGGTTTAATTTTTTAGCTAAATGAGGAATATATGAAATTATTAGAAGAAGTAGAGGCTTTTTGTAAGTTTAAATATAAAATAAAAGAAATAGATCAATTAGCTAAAGAATTTCCACCGGGCTTCAGGCAAGAAAAAATAATAATGTGTCATGGTGTATTCGATATTGTACATCCAGGACATATAAGACATTTAATTTATGCTAAAAGTAAAGGCGATATATTAATAGTAAGCCTTACCGCGGATGAACATATTTTAAAAGGCAGCATTCGTCCTCATGTTCCAGAAAATTTAAGAGCTATTAATTTAGCTGCATTGGAAATGGTGGATTATGTTGTGATCGATAAAAAAGCCACTCCATTGGAAAATATAAAAAAAATAAAACCGGATTTTTTTGCAAAAGGTTATGAATATGTTAGTAAAGGATTTAATCCAAAAACTTTAGAAGAAAAAAAGATTTTAGATGAATATGGAGGAGAGGTTATTTTTACTCCTGGAGATATTGTATATTCTTCATCTAAATTTATTGAAATGCATCCTCCAAAAATTACTGAAGATAAATTACTTATTTTAATGGAATCGGAAAAAGTTTCTTTTAATGATTTAAGAGAAACTTTAAAAAGTTTTTCAAATACCCCCGTGCATGTAGTCGGAGATTCTATAGTCGACAGTTATACTTATTGCGATATGATTGGAGGAATGACCAAGACTCCTACTATTAGTCTTCGCTATGGCAAGAAAGTTGATTTTTCTGGAGGGGCTGCAATAGTTGCAAAGCATATGCAGGCAGCTGGCGCTAAAGTTACGTTTTCTACAGTATTAGGTAATGATGCTTTTAAAGATCATGTGCTTCAAGATCTAAAAAATTGGGATATAAATTGCTTACCGATCATTGATGAGTTAAGACCGACAACTAATAAAAATGCATTTGTTGTTGGGGATTACAAAGTGTTGAAAGTGGATATTGTTGACAATAGAGGAATTTCCGATAAAATTTTAAGCACGTTAACAAGACAAATTCAGGAAATCCCGACAGAAGCTGTGGTATTTAGTGATTTTAGACATGGTATATTTAATCCCAAAACGATTAAAGAGTTAACAGACGTTATTCCTGAAAGCGCCTATAAAGTAGCTGATAGTCAAGTAGCAAGCCGATGGGGTAATATAATGGACTTTAAGAATTTTGATTTAATTACTCCTAATGAAAGAGAAGCAAGGTTTTCTTTGGGGGATCAAGATTCAGTGATAAGACATTTAGCGAGTAATCTTTATGAGCAGGCAAATGCTAAAACATTAATATTGAAGTTGGGAAGTCGAGGGATTATTGTTTTTAGAAAATGTGTGGATAATTTTAACCGTAGCTTTTTCTTAGATAGTTTTACAGAAAATATAGTAGATGCTGTGGGTTCGGGAGATGCTCTTTTAGCATATTCGACTTTAGCAATGCTTAAAACAAAAAATGAAGTAATAGCCTCAATTTTAGGAAGTTTTGCTGCTGCTGTAGAATGTGAACATAATGGAAATATTCCAGTTACCAGAAAAGACATTGAAAATTGTATCAATAAAGTAGAAAAAAAAGCTTTTTATAAACATAACCATTGAAAAACATGAAGACTATAGTTGTTGGTTTAGGTATTCAAGGCAAAAAAAGAGTCAATTTTTTGCAAGATAAGTGTATGGGAACTGTGGATGTTATATCCGATACAGCTAAATATAAATCTATTTATGAAGTTCCTATAAATAAATATGATGCTGCTTATGTGTGTACTCCGGATTATGCTAAGCAAGAAATTTTGGAATATTTATTAAATCATAATAAACATATTTTAGTAGAAAAACCGATTTTATCTGATAAAAAAGAAGAATTAAACTTATTAAAGTCCTTAGCAGAATATAATAAAATATCTTTATATACGGCTTATAATCATCGTTTTGAACCTCATATAAAAAAAATAAAAGAGTTAATTGATTCTAAAGAATTAGGTAAAGTTTATTATTGCAAGATTTTTTATGGAAATGGAACTGCTCAGGATATTAAAAATTCATTATGGAGAAGTAAAACTTATGGAGTATTGACCGATTTGGGTTCTCATCTTTTAGATCTATTGCTTTACTGGTACGGAAATATTTTAGATGATTTTAAAATTATTAGTGCAAATTGCTTTGAGGCAAATACATATGATTATGTTGCTATTCATTCTGAAAAATATTTTCCAATAGATTTAGAAATGTCATATATATGCTGGAAAAATAATTTTACTTGCGATTTTTATTTCGAAAAAGGATCGGCGCATATTAAATCTTTATGTAAATGGGGATCCAGTAAATTTACTGTAAGAAAAAGAAAATATCCGAGTGGAGTTCCTTCTGAAGAAACAATTATCATTAGCAAGCAGGATCCTACCTGGGAAGAAGAACAAAAATACTTTTGGAAATTATGCAGTCAAACACAATCAAATATTTCTAATGATATTATAATAAATAACATTTTACAAAATTTAATAAAGCAAGTTGCAAAAAATGAAGAAAAATAAAATAGCCTTTATTGGAATGAGTCATTTGGGATTAATTTCTGCAATATGTGCAGCTGAAAAAGGTTATCAGATAGTTGGTTTTGATAGTAATTCTGAAAATATAAAAAAATTAAAAGCAAATCAGTTATTATTTTCTGAGCCGAATTTACCTGCATTATTTAAAAAAAATAAAAAAAATCTTCAATTTACAGATAAAATAGAAGATATTTCTGATTGTGAGATTATTTATATTTCTCAAGATGTTCCAACTAATACTAGGGGAGTTAGTGATCTTGAAAAGATATTTGCTTTGATTGATGCTGTGCAAATGAAAATGAACAATACGGCTATTCTGGTTATTTTAAGTCAGGTTCCACCAGGCTTTACTAGATCGCTTCGAATCGAAAAAGCAAGATTATTTTATCAGGTTGAAACTTTGATTTTTGGAAGGGCTGTGGAAAGAGCTTTATTTCCTGAAAGATTTATTATTGGGGCTGATAATAAGAAAATTCTTCAAGTGTTTGAAAATTATCTGAATACTTATGAATGTCCAATATTTGTAATGAAGTATGAAAGTGCAGAACTGTCAAAAGTAGCGATTAATATGTATTTGGTCTCTTCTGTTACAACAACTAATACGATTGCTGAATTATGTGAAGAAATTGGAGCTGAATGGGAACAAATAATACCGGTACTAAAATTAGATAAAAGAATAGGTCCTCATGCTTATTTAAAACCGGGTTTAGGCATAGCAGGAGGAAATTTAGAAAGAGATTTAGTAACTTTTAAAACTCTTGCCAATAAATATGATACTAATGCTTCAATTATTAATACTTGGCAGAAGCATTCTGAGTATAGATCTTGTTGGATTCTTAAAAAATTTAATGAAATTTTCAAATCAAAAAAAGACAAGAAAAATATTGGTGTATTAGGTCTTGCATATAAAGAAAATACGGCATCAATTAAAAATTCACCGGCCTTAAAGTTAATATCTAATTTGAAGCATCATAATATTCAGGCTTATGATCCTGTTGTTAAACGGCTGCCGGAAGAATTTAACTTTGTTAAGCTGTTTCGTAATATAAAAGATATTTTTTATGAATTGGATGTTCTTTTTATTATGACTCCTTGGAATGAATTTAAATCAATTAACCCTAAAGAAATTTCACTTAAATTGAAGGAGAAAACTATTTTCGATCCATATGGAATTTTAGAAAAGGAAAGTTGTAAAAAATATAATATAAAACATTATAAATTAGGTTCTTAATAATAAAGGAGAAGTTATGGCAATAAAAAATCTTTATAATAAAAAAACCAGCCCTCAGCGCGTAGTGATTTTAGGAAAAGGTTTTGTTGGTAATTCTTTATATAAAAGACTTATCAAAGAAAAAATAAATGTTTTAGTTATTTCGAAAAAAGATTTAGATTTAACTCAAAAAAATGCTTCAGATGAATTGGTTAATATTTTAAAACCGACAGATGCTGTTATATTTACTTCAACTATAACCCCTTCTAAAGGTAAGGGAATAGATGCTTTTACAAAAAATATTAAAATAGCAGAATCTGTTTGCAAAGCTTTAGAAAAGGTTGAAATTTCTCATTTAATATATCTCAGCTCGGATGCGGTTTATCCTTTAGAAATAGATATAATATCAGAGCATACTACAGCGAATCCTGCTGATTTATACGGTATAATGCATTTATCTAGAGAATATATGTTGAAGCAAGTTGCAAAATGTCCTTTAGCGATTTTAAGGTCTACATTGATTTATGGTTTAGAAGATCCTCATAATTCTTATGGACCTAATCGTTTGCGCCGCATGGCAAAAGAGACTAATAAAATAAAATTATTTGGCAAAGGAGAAGAAAAAAGAGATCATATATATATTGATGATGTAGTATCTCTTATTTTATGTATCGTATTTTATAAAAGCAGCGGATTGTTAAACATTGCAACAGGAAATACAATTTCTTATGATGAAGTTGCTAAAAAAATTAGCAGTCTTTATGAAAAAGATATTCAGATAGAATATTCAGAGAGAAAAAATAAAATTATTCACCGTCATTTTGACGCTTCTTTAATATTTGAAGTTTTTCCGTTTTTTTCCTTTACTTCAATAGAAGAAGGTTTAAAACTGATTTACCAAAATGAAATTAATCAATAGAAATTTAAAGAGGAAAACTTATGGTAAAAAAGTATGTAGTTTTAGGAGGTGGGGGTGGTTTTGGCCTTCATACATCTAAATATTTATTAGAGCAATCAGAAACAGAAAGAGTAATTGCAATAGGAAGAAATAATCCTAAGCCAGAACCTTTTAGTTTAAATATAGGTAAAGATGACAAGAGATATTCCTATCATTCCTATCATATTACTTATGAATTAGATTTATTGATGCAATTATTGGATAAAGAAAAGCCTGAAGTAATTATTAATTATGCAGCTCAAGGAGAAGGGGCCGTTTCTTGGAAAAATTCTTGGCGATATTTTGAAACAAATTCAATGGGATTAGC
Source organism: Chlamydiales bacterium (assembly GCA_028278035.1). GTDB lineage: Bacteria > Chlamydiota > Chlamydiia > Chlamydiales > SM23-39 > JANQFC01. The sequence continues at coordinate 171,865 of JANQFC010000052.1, read as the reverse complement.
AAAATTTACTGAAGAATTATCTAGTAGGGATTATTTAAAAAGATTTATTCAAATTGGAACATCTGAATTATATGGGTCAGTAGAAAGGGCTGCAACTGAAGAAGCTCCAATTAAACCTTCTAGTCCATATGCAGCATCAAAAGTTGCTTTTGATTTTCATTTATTGGCTATTAGCAAGGTATTAAAATTTCCTATGAATATTATTAGACCTTCAAATGCTTATTGCCCGGGTCAATTGCTTCACCGTATTATTCCGAGAGCTGTGTTATCTGCGCTTAAAGGTGAAAAAGTACCTTTACATGGAGGCGGTAAGGCAGAAAAATCGTATTTACATGCAAGAGATTTAGCTAAAGCAATATATCTTGTTGCGCAAAAAGCACCTTTAGGCAAAGTTTATAATGTAGGTCCTGATAAACCAATTTCCATTAGGAATTTAGTTGAGAAAATTGCGGAAGTTATGAATATGCCTTTTGAGAAATTATGTACGGTCACCGAAGAAAGAATAGGACAGGATTCTAGATATTGGTTAGATTCAAGTGCCTTAAAAAAAGATGTAGGTTGGATCCAAGAAATATCTTTAGAAGACGGTATTAAAGATATGGTGGAATGGGGCAAAAAATATTTAAAACAGTTGCATAATTGTAAATATGACTATGTAATGCGAGGATAATAATAAATAAAACTAAAAGGTATCGATGTCTACTTTAGAAACAATAATTTTGGAATTACCTAAAATTAAAAAAGAACATAATAAATGTTCTGATATTTATAAAATTTTAGAAAAAATTGCTAATTTAGAAATAAAAAAATTGTTTTCTAACGAATCAATAGAAAAAAAGAACTTTGCTCCTTTTGGTGATATTATTTTTCCTTATTTTAAAATGGGAACAATTGATTCATTAGATTTATTTGGGTTAGATGAATTAATTATTTTTAGTTTTTATTGGAAAAATAAAGATAAGTATAAAAATGTACTGGATTTAGGAGGAAATATCGGCATTCATTCAATTATCATGAGTAAATGTGGGTATAATGTTAAAGTGTACGAACCTGATCCAGTGCATTACAAGCAACTCTTAGCTAATTTAAATTATAATAATTGCGCTAAAGTGTTACCGACAAAAGCAGCGGTTTCTACTAAAGCTGGAACAGCTGAATTTGTCAGAGTTTTAGGAAATACAACATCGAGCCATATTAAGGGATGTAAAAATCCTTATGGTGATTTGGAAAGTTTTAAAGTTGATTTGGTGAATTTAAAAGATATTATTGATCAAATTGATTTAATAAAAATGGATGTTGAGGGACATGAAAAGGAACTTCTTTTATTTCTTGATAATAAAGACTTTTCACACTGTGATGTTATTGTTGAAATTGGGGCAGCGGAAACTGCGCAAATAGTATTTAAACATCTTCAAAAAAATAAAATTAATGCTTTTTCTCAAAAAAATAGTTGGGAAAAAGTTGAAAAAATAGAAGATATTCCAACCAGGCATATAGAAGGATCGTTATTTATTACAATGAAAGAAAAAATGCCGTGGTAATTACATGCAATAAAAAAATAAAAATATCATAGGTAAAATATGAAATTATCTGATTATGTTATAGATTTTTTTGCTAAATTAGATGTGAAGCATTGTTTTGTCGTTACCGGCGGAGCAGATTTGCATTTAATTAATTCTATAGCAGATCATCCAAAAATGAGTCATATATGTGTACAGCATGAACAATTGGGGGGTGCTGCAGCTGATGGATATTCCCGAGCATCAAACAATTTAGGATTAACGATAACAACTAGTGGACCTGGAGCTACAAATTTATTGACTAGTATTTGTAGTGCATATTTTGATTCAATTCCTATGATTTGCATAACGGGGCAAGTTTCAAGATTTCGTTTAAGACCCAATAAAAAACTTAGACAAAAAGGTTTTCAGGAGACAGATATTTGCTCAATTTTTAAATCCGTAACAAAATATGTAGTAATGGTAACAGATGCTTCTCGCATTAGATATGAATTAGAAAAAGCTGTTTTTTTAGCAAAAGAAGGAAGAGCTGGGCCTGTTGTTTTAGATATTCCAGATGATTTGCAAAGAGAAGAAATAGAACCTGAAGATTTAGAACAATTTGTTTCAAGTAAAACAATGCATCAAGATTATTCTGGAGAAATTTCACAAATGATGGAATATCTTCACTGTTCTAAAATGCCTGTAATGATAGTTGGTGGCGGTGTGCATAATGCTTGTGCTGAAACAGAAATTGTTCAATTTGCGAAGCAATATAAAATTCCGATGTTGTTTACGTGGGGTGCTGCTGACCTATTACCGGAAGATGATGTTTTAAATATGGGTAGGATAGGTGTTTGTGGACCTAGAGCGGGTAATTTTGCCGTACAGCAAGCGGATTTAATTATTGCGGCAGGGACTAGATTATCTCAGATGATTACGGGTGGGAAACAAGAATTATTTGCTCCTAGAGCTAAAAAAATAATGATAGATATTGATGCAGAAGAATTAAATAAATTTAATAATCAATCATTTGAGTTAGATTTACCAGTTTTAGGTGATTTGAAACAGTTTTTTTATCAATGTCGCAAAAGTTTTGTTTATCAGGATGAAGATCGTTTCTTAAATTGGAGAAATATAATTGTCAATTGGAAAAAACACTATCCAGTTTGCAAGCCTGAATATTATAAATTAACCAATAAGGTTGATCCTTATGTGTTTATAAAAAAACTTTCAAGTGTTGCTCAAGAAGAAGATCTGTTATTTACGGATACGGGTGCAAATCTTTGCTGGGTTATGCAAGCATTTGAGTTCAAAAAAAATCAACGGATTCATTCAGCTTGGAATAATACTCCTATGGGGTATGCTTTGCCGGCAAGTATCGGAGCTGCTCTTGCTAAGCAGAAAAATATTATTTGTTTGATTGGGGATGGCGGACTTATGATGTGTATGCAGGAACTTGCAACTATACATCGCTATAACTTGCCTGTAAAAATATTTGTTTTTGATAATAAAGGATATACTACTGTAAAGCAGACGATAGATTTTTGGTTGCAGTCTAGATATGTGGCAGTAGATAAAGAAAGCGGACTTTCTTTTCCGAATTATGAAAAGCTTGCAGATGCTTTTCATCTACCTTACCATTTTATAAAAGATCATACGGATTTTTCAAAAATTGAAGATGTTTATAATAGTCAAGGACCTTGTTTTTGTCATTTGAATATAGATGAAGAGCAACGAATTGTTCCTATGTTAAAATATGGGGGCGGACTAGAAGATTTATTTCCTAAACTTCCAGCTGATAAAGTTAAAGAAATAATGCAAGAACATTATATAATTGAAAATCAAAAATTAGTGAAAAATTCATGATTAAAGCTGTAATTATTTCAATATCTAGTGATATAGGCATTGCGTTAGCTAATAAATGGATAGAACAAAAATGGGATGTTTACGGAACTTTTAGATCTCGATTGTTTAATTCTTCTATAATTAAAAATATTCAAAATGAAAAATTAGTATATTGTGATTTGCTTATAGAAAAATCTGTAGATGAAGCTTCTGATCAATTGATTAAGCGTGTAGGAAAATGGGATGTTTTAATTATTGCTTCTGGAGACTTGGAACCAATAGGAGATTTTAAAAATGTTAATTTTGATGATTGGGCAGATGGTCTTAAAGTCAATTTAACCAATCAGTTAAGGATTTTACATAATCTTTTACCTTATAGAAATATAGAAACAAAGTTAACCGAGCCTTCTGTTTTATTTTTTGCAGGAGGAGGAACTAACAATGCAGTAAAGCATTATTCCAGTTATACCTTGTCTAAAATTGCTTTAATAAAAATGTGTGAATTATTAGATGCTGAAATTTTAGATACCAGATTTTTAATAGTCGGGCCGGGAGTTGTCAAAACCAAGATTCACGAACCAACCTTACGCTTAGGATCTAAAGCGGCTGGAGATAATTATAAAAGGACGTTAAATCGATTAAAAAATAATGAATGTACTCCTATGAATGAAGTGGTAGATTGTTGTGATTGGCTAGTTAAAACTTCCCATAAAGAAGTAAGAGGTAGAAATTTTAGTGTGGCTTCTGATAAATGGAATACACAAATTTTAATAGATCAGCTAAAAAAAGATAATTCTATGTATAAATTAAGAAGACATAATAATGACTGGGTAACAAAATAAAAGATTAAAAAGTAATTTTTTGTCTTTTTTTTGTGAAAAATATTTTTTTTAATGCTCGATAAGGTTTTCCTAACACAGGCCTTAATAAAAATTTTATAAAATTAATAATGCTTTTAATTTTAAAGATTCTTTTAACAAAAGATATTAAAAGTTCATTAGATAAATTAAAGCATATTTTGGGATGGGTTATTAAATATAAACACATGAATGGCAAAGCAAATAATATTTCAGAGTTATAAAAAAGGTATACAATATCTTTGTATTCATCTTTTTTTATAATTTCAAATAATTGATCTATGATAACTTTTTGATTTTTCCATTTTTTATTCAAATGAGAATAAGAATTTGGATGAATTCGTAAAAAAGATAGTCTTTTATGAACATAACAAAATCCATATCTAAAAGCTATAGCATTGATAGCAAACCAATCACAGTGCCATTTTAACTTACTTGGAAAACCATTAATTTCTAATAGATATTGTTTTTTTATTATTGATGTATGACCTGCAATAAAAAATTTTTTTTTGAAAATTTGAGGGACTTTTTTTGGCGAAGTATATTCTAAAATGTTAGAGGGCGGGTGAGGGAATTCACTGTGAAATTCTTCGTTATGATTTACAAAAACTGCAATGGAGCAAACTAAACCTACATTAGGATATTTAATTAATAATTTAGAACTTTCTTGTATAAAATTTGGTGCAACAAAATCATCTGGAGAAAAAAAATGAATATAATTCCCTTTAGAAATTTTTAATCCTAAATTTATATTATAATGAACACCTTGATTTACTTTATTTTCATGAAAATTGATAAAGGAATATTTTTTTTCATATTTTTTTATAATTTGAACGCTATTATCTGTTGATTTATCATCTATGATTAAATACTCAGAGGGCAAAACTGTTTGATTTACCACAGAATCTAAAGCATGTTCTAAATAATGAGCATAATTATAATTAATCATTATTATAGAAATTTTTAGCTTTGTCATATTAAAATCTAATAAGTTACAACTTAAAAAGTATGCCTGATTTATTTAGTAAAAGCAACTTTTTTATAAGAATTTAATAGGGATTTTTAATTGACCAAAAAGATGCTTTCCTTTAAAAAAATAGGTTACAAAAATAATAAAATTGCACTGTAATTAATAAATAATGTTTTATAAAAAAAAAATAAAAGTATTTTTCTTTTGGTTTAAAAAGTATTTTAATGACTCATTATTTCAAATAATATTTGGTGAAAAAAAGAAGAATCTCAAACTTTTTTCTATAAGTGTTATTCCAAGTTTACTAGCGGCCTTCATGGAAGGGCTTTCTTATGGCTTTATTTTATTTGCTTTTAGAATCTTAAGTGGTACAGGTATAGATTGGAATGCAAATAGGTTTTATTATTTATTAGGATATTTTCTAAAGGATTTATCTCAAAATAGACAGTTTTTATTTTTTTTATTTTTTGCATTGGTTATGCAATTTTTGAGAAGTAGTTTGATATTTTTATCTCAGTATATTGTATCTTTTATTTCACTAAGAATTTCTACAATTTTAAGAAACAAAATTTATCAACAGATATTTAATATTACATATCCTTTAATTAGTAGATATAATACTGCGGATTTAATCAATTATCCGGAAACTCCTAATGTTATTCCGGGGATGTTATTTAATTTAAATGCTGCTTTGTCTTCAGGTTTTCTGGTTTTGATTTCTTTTGCTTTAATGATGAAGGTTAATGTAATACTTACTTTGTCAACCTTAGGTATTTTTGGATTTGTTTACATAGGATATAACTGGGTTATCAAAAAATTTCATTCTTTTTCAATGGATTTAACAGATCAGTCTGTGAGTTATGGAGCCAAAGCTTTGCAATATGTGCATGCTATTAAACTTGTTCATGTTTTTTCTAAACAAAATATTATCCTGAAAAGTTTGAAAAAGTATTTGAAAAGCTTAGCTTATTTTAATAACAAAATTAATTTTTGGCAGGCCTTGATTAATACTATTGGAGAAGTAATAGGAATAGTAGTAGTGGCTGTTTTGCTTTTAATAGGCGTTTTTTTATTACGCAGTAAAGAAACTTATATACCTGTATTATTATTATTTATAACAATAGCTTATAGAGTCTCTTCTAGAATGCATTTATGTATAAGTAGTACAACTCAAATTGTTGGCCAAATAGGCAGTTTCAAAAGATTAAGAAAAATATTAAGTTCGAAAGGAAAAAGATATATTTCTAGAGAAGGACAAACAATATCAAATTTTGTAAAAGATATTGAATTTAAAAATGTATCAATTAAATACAGAGGTAGGACGGAAAATGCAGTAAATGATTTTTCTTTTTGTCTGCAAAAAGGACAAACTATTGCTTTAGTAGGTAAATCTGGTGCAGGAAAATCAACATTAGTTGATTTAATTTTGAGATTATTCGATCCTACCAGTGGGGAAATTAAGATAGATGGGCAAAATATACAAAAATATTCTATTGATGAATATAGGAGGCTTTTTGGTGTTGTGTCTCAAGATGTTGTGATTTTTCCTGATAGTATCAATGAAAATATTAAATTTGCATCTTTTGATTATAATAATAAAGATGTTGAGATAGCTGCGAAACTTGCAGGAGCTCATGATTTTATTATGAATTTGCCTCAAAAATACAATACAACAGTTGGAGAAAAGGGGCATCGTTTGTCGGGCGGAGAAAGACAACGAATATCTCTAGCACGAGCATTAATTACGAATCCTCAAATATTGGTGTTAGATGAAGCTACAAGTCAATTAGATAGTCATTCTGAAAGTATTATTCAACAAGCAATAGATAAAATTAGAAAAGAAAAAACCCTTATTATTGTGGCTCATAGACTATCCACCATAAAAAATGCTGATAAAATATTAGTTTTTGATAAAGGCTTCTTGGTAGAACAGGGCAAGCATGAAGAATTATTAGAAAAAAAGGGATATTATGAGTATTTTTGGAAAATGCAGGCAAAAAAAGAAAAACAAAAGCAATTTATCAATATTGAATAATATTCAAAAATATTTCTAAAAATTAAAAATCATGAACAAAATTATTCTTAATCTAAAAGGTTTATATAATATAGCAAAAAAATCGAACTCGAATTTTGAGTTGGATGGAGATATTTTAAAACAGAAAATAATACCTAAATGGATGGAAAAACAAATTGAAAAGGATCTACAACCTTTTGTTAGAGAAAAAATAGATTCTGAAAAAATGCAACAAACAATTCAAAATTTAAAAAAAATAAAAAAAAATAAGCCTCAAATTATTCACATTAAGATATATAAAAATAATATTTCTTTAAAAAAAATAATGCCGGTCAAGTTCCATCCTCGTTTTATTCGATTTATAAACTTTTTAAACTCTTGTTTAAAAGTTATTAATTTTCCTGATGTAGAGTTTCTTTATTCAATTGATGATTTATACGAAGATGCTAATTGGCTTAAAAATATTCATGTGCCTATTTTTGTTATTTCAAAAACAAAAGAAAATAAGCAAGTTGTTTTATTTCCTCATATTGAATGGTTTTCTCAAAATAGTTTATTGCTTCACAAGATAACTCAAAATAATAAGCGTTATGAATGGGAAAATAAAAAGTCACAAGCTTATTGGACTGGGAGTTCTTCTGGCAATCAAAAAACAATGGAAGATAATTTAAGATATAAAGTAATAAAGCAAGCTAAAGACTATCGCAACATATTAAAAGCAGATTTTAGCAGTTTATGTCAATGGGATATAAAAATGAAAAAAAGATTTTTGCAAAAATTTTCTTTAATACAAGGACTGCTTCCATTTGAGCAAATTCAATATAAATATCTTTTGGCTTTAGATGGGAATGCATTTCCAGGATCTTTTTTTTGGCAGTTATTTTCTAATTCAGTAATTTTGAAAAATCGATCTGATTATCTTGAATGGTATTATTCTGCATTAGAACCAAATAAGCATTTTATGGAATTTAGTTGTGAAGACAATGATCTTATAAAAAAAATAAATTTTTTACGAAACAATGATAAAAAAGCAAGAGAGATGGCTCATCATTCAATTGATTTTGCTCAAAATAATTTGTCAAATGATATGATTGTTGTATATATTTATAAATTATTAGAGGCTTATGCAAATATTAATTAATGTTATAAATTTATGAAATCAAAAATATATGCATTTGTTCCCTGTTTGTTAGATGAGAAAGGACATCATTTTAATTATCATGATTATGTCGGAAGAGCTTTTGAATCTATAAAAATAAAGTATATTAAGATCATTCCTAAGGTTGTTAAAATAAAAGATTTAGATAATTCTTGGCAAAAAAAAATTCATGGATTAAACGGAAAAAAAACCTTATACAATAATTTTATTAAACCCTTATATAATATTTTATTTTTTATAAGATTTTTTAAAAAAATCAAAACAGAAGAAAATAACATAATTTTTTTAGAATATTTTACGATTATGCATTTGTTTTCTATTTTTATTTCACTTTTCCTGTCTAGAAAAAAGGTTAATTTATGGATTTTATATCGAACAGATTTAAATCAATTAGTTATGGAAGGCAAACTGCATTATTTTTTGCATAAAATGTTAAAAAAAGTAATTGGCTATGAAAAAATTAATATTTTTACTGATAGCTTGAGTTTATCTCATAAATTTCAAAAATTTTTTAAACAAAATATTCATGTACTTCCTATTCCTCATGTTTTTTTTAAAGAAGATAAAAAAAAATCTCTCCAAAAGGAGATTTTTTGCTGGTGGCCTGGAGGTTCGATAAGGCCTGAAAAGGGTTTGGATATTATTATTCAGCTTGCAAATTTTATATCTAACAATACATCAAATGTTAAAATGATTTTAGCTGAAGCTTGTCGAGAAAAATGTCAAAATACCCAAAATATTACTTTTATTTCAGATAATGTTTCTCAAAAAGAATACCAAAAATGGATGCAAGTAAGTAACTTCATATTATTACCTTATGATTATATTGCTTATAAAAATAGAACTTCCGGTATTTTTGTGGAAGCTGTTGCTTCTGAAACTATTCCTTTAGTGACCAAAAATACATGGATGGCTAAAGAACTACAAAGGTTTAATTTACAAGAGCTTATTATTGATTGGCATGATACAAATCAAGTGATTGATTATTTGCAGAATTTAAGTATTAAGAAAGAAATCCATCAAAAATTGAAAATAATGACAAAAAAATATCATTCATTTCATAGCATATCTGGATTTGTAGAAGAAATAAAAAAACATTTATAAAAAATTAAACATTTTTAAAAGCATTAAATTTAAGCATAGGATAAGCTCCTATAATTTCTTTTATTCCATCATCTAAAGTATACAAAGGCTTCCAGCCCAGCTTTTCTAGTTTTGCATTGCTTATAATATAGTCTCTTTTATCAGGATCTTCTCCTATTGAAGCGCTGTGGATATAAAAATTTGGAATATAAGATTGGATTTTTTCGCAGAGTTCTCGTTTGCTTAAATTAGCTGAAGATAAGCCAAGATTAAAAGCTTCTCCTTTCATTCTATCGAAATTATTAATGCCAAATAAAAATGCATTGGCTACGTCTTTAATGTGAATATAATTTCTTTTAAAATGTTCCTCAAATAAGACGATAAAATTATCATGACAAGCTCTAAAAGAGAAATCATTTACTAAAAGATCTAAACGCATACGAGAAGAGAGGCCAAAAACTGTTGCTAATCTAAAAGCTACAGCTTTTTTAGATTTTAATAATTCTTTTTCTGCATCTACTTTTAATTTACCGTATAAAGAAATAGGGTTTAAAGGATCTTTTTCAGTGCAAAATTTATTTTTTTCTCCTATTCCATACCCACTATTTGTATTCGGAAAAATAATTTTTTGTTTTTCGGTTGTATTCTTCAAAATAAATAAAATAGAATCATAATTTATTTGCTTGGCAAGCATCGGGTTATTATTGCATGCAGGAGCTCCAACAATTGCAGCTAATGGAATAATAATATTCGAATTTTTGATGAATTTTTTCATTAAAGCATAATCATTCACATTTCCACGGACAAAGGTAAAATTTGAGTTATTAAAACATGATAATAAGGATGTCTGATTAAAGCTGAGATTATCTATCACTGTTACATTAAAACCTTTTTCTAATAAAAAAGGAGTCAAAACAGAGCCAATATAACCCGCTCCTCCTGTAATTAACACTTTTTTATTCATATGCATACTTTTAAGTTTTTTTTGTATAAAAATAGAGAGTTTATAGTAGTGTGTCAAGCTTCTTTTTTATTAAAAATATCAAAAAGATATCGCTTTTTTTATAATTGATAAATTCTTTATAATAGCTATGTTATGATTAGATGTAATAATAGAGTTTTTAATGATTTTTTATTCTTTTAATTTTTTTATAGATAATAAGACTACTGGGCATCATTATGAATATCTCAAAGGATTAAATAAGTCTTTTGAAATAAATAAATATAAATATGTCAATTTTGTGCCTAAGAATTGTGATGTTAATGAAAAATATTTTCTAAAAGCTCTATTTGGGCATTCTTTTTCATTTAAAAAAAATTTATGGTATCAAATTTTTTTGCCTTTTAGAAATTTTAAACTTTTCTTTAGTCTTTTAAAAAAAATTAAATCAAAAAAAACAAGACAAACAGTTTTTTTTATTGATGGCTTTGTATTAGGGCATTTAATGTGTATTTTAATGGCCTTATTATTAATTAGACCGAGTATAAAAATATGTATATTTCATAGATATGATCCAAGTGAAAGATTTTTTAAAGGGAGAATTCATTTTATTATTCATAAATTATATGAGATCTTGATAGGCAAATATAATTTGTTTTTATTTACAGATACAGAGCCCTTAGCTACAAATTGTATGCATTGTTATAAAAAAAAAGTACATATTTTACCTATTTCTCATACTGAAAATTCTTATACCTTTTCCAATGAAGAAATATGTAGCCAGAAAAAGAGATTTTCTTGTTGGTGGCCGGGTATTATTAGAGAAGAAAAAGGCATCGACTATATAAAAGATATCTTATCTAAGTTAAATAAGAAAAAAAACAATTTAAAAATTATTATGTCTGGAGCCGGTAAAAATTTTTTTCCTATAAAAAATCATAATATTGAATTTTTAGAATATTCAATCACAAGAGATGAATATTATGAAATTATGAATAAAACAGATTTTATTCTTTTGCCATATTTGAAAGAAAATTATTATTCAAGATCTTCAGGAGTTTTTGTAGAAGCGATAGTTTTTGGTAAAATTGTATTAACTACAGAAGGAACATGGATGGCTTATGAACTTAAAAAATTTAATCTAGACGAATTAATAACTGATTGGCAAATGGAGAATATTGCAAATAAATTTCATCAAATAATTAAAAATAAAGAGATTATAAAAAAAATAAAATATATGCAAAATTATTATAAAAAATTTCATTCCATTGAAAATTTTGCAAAAACCTTAAAAAGTATCATATAATTAAAAGATATTATTTTAATATTTTTTGAGCTTGAAAATAGGATTGTTTTGTTCCAATATCTAAAAAAGATGAATGAACTTGAAATCCATAAATATTTTTTTGTTCAATAATTTTAGGAAAAAAATCTACTTCTAGAGAAAATACAGAAGGTATTTTAAAATCATTGAATATATTTTTATTAAAAATATACGCTCCAGCATTAATATTTCCTTCTGATCGTTTTGTTTTTTCATTAAAGGAAATAATTTTTTGAGAATGTTTATTAATATTTAAACAACCATAACGATCTATATTTTTTTCATTTTTATATAAAATTGTAATATCCGAAGATTTTTTTTTATGAAAATGCAGAAAATCGGAAATAGAAAAAGCGACTAATGTATCTCCATTTAAAACCAATATTTCCTTTGTCGAAGTTAAAGAAAAAGCTTTTTTTACTGCACCTCCTGTGCCTAAAGGAGAATTCTCTTCTGAAAAAATAATATTATTTTTTTTGTAATAAGAGATTATTAATTCTTTTTTATATCCTACAGATAAAATGATTTTAGATATTTTTTTATCTTTTAACAATTTTTCTATTATTAAATCTAAAAAAGGCTTGTTGTTAATTGGTGCTAAAGGCTTAGGTACATCTGATACAACTTCCTGCAGCCTTGTTCCTTTTCCACCTGCTAATATAATTGTATCCATTATTTATCCTTCATGTAAATAATAGTTGTTCCTTGATTTTCAAATTTAAAATCTACTTCTAATAGATTTTTTAATTTATTTCTAATATCAGCATGTTTAGATTTAGGTGCAAATAAAGCTAAAAATCCTCCGCTACCGGCTCCACATAATTTCCCTCCATAAGCACCGGCATCTAAGGCTGCATTATAAGCTTTGTCAATCAAAGTATTTGAAATTTTTGAAGATAATTTTTTCTTAAGCTGCCAACTTTCATTTAAAAGATTTCCAAAGTCTTTTACTAAAGAACTCTCATTAGAAGAAGATAAAATGTTTTCTGCTGTATGTACCATATCTCTCATTTTGAATAAATTATCATCATTATTTGTCTGTTTTGTTTTTTCGATTTGTTCTTTGACAACATTGCTGGCAAATCTTGTAAGGCCAGTATAGAAAATTAATAGATGATCTTCTAATAAATTAATTTTATTTGATGATATTACTATTGGTTTTACTTGAATGGAGTTTTCTTTGAATTCAATTACATTTAATCCACCGAAAGAAGCATGAAATTGATCTTGAGATCCAACATTTTCTTTAATTAGATTTTGTTCAATATGACAGCCTTCTTCTGCTAGCTTTTGTTTGGATGTTCTTTTGCCGTGAAGGGCATATAAAGCATTTAAAAAACCTATAGTAAAAGACGATGACGATCCTAAACCGGTCTTTGCGGGAAGGTCGGAAAAAATGTGAATATCTAAATTGCCAAAGATTTTTTTATATCTCAAACATTCTCTAACGCTTGGATGAATAATTTCATCTAATGTTTTTACTAGTTCTGTTTTGGAATAGCCTATTCTGATTTTGTGCTCGAAAAACTCACTTAATGTGTTAATACTTACATAGGTATATTTATTAATAGTGGTTCCTAAAACTACACCTGTATGTCTATTGTAAAAAGCTGGATAGTCAGTGCCGCCGCCAAAAAAACTTATTCTCACAGGAGTTCGGGAAATTATCATCATTATTTTGCTCCAAGAATATTAAAGATAAAAAATTATCAAAAAAGTACCTTTGTGATAAAGTCTTTTTTATATCTAATAAAATTTGTAGGTAAATATGCAATGTAGAGTTTGTGATAGTCATGATTTTAAAATAGCTTTGGATTTAAAAAATCAACCATGCGCTCTTCACTTTTTACAAAAAAAAAATTTAGGAAAAGAATCTTTTTACCCTCTTAGATTATTATATTGCACTAAATGTCAAACAACTCAATTAGACCATACTATTCAAAAAGAAATAATGTATTCGGATCATACTTATTTATCTGGTATTACCAAATCTTTAAAAGAACACTTTGATAAGGTGGCTAAGAATGTAGATGATAGTTTTTTTAAAAACAAGCACAAAAAATCTATATTAGATATTGGTTCAAACGATGGAACTCAATTAGAAAGTTATAAAAATTTAGGCTATGCGATTTTAGGAGTCGAAGCATCCAAAACAACGGCTCGAATTGCAAATGAAAGAAAATTAACGACTCTCAATGCTTTTTTCAATTTACACACGGCAAAAACAATTAACAAAAAATTTGATGTAATTAATGCTGCTGGTGTTTTTTTTCATTTAGAGGAATTACACTCAGTTACAGAAGGAATAAAACTATTATTAGATGAAAATGGTGTTTTTGTTGTGCAATTTATGTATATGAAAAACATTATAGAAAATACAGCATTTGATCAGATTTATCATGAACATTTGTTATATTATACTCTTAAAACAATAGAAGTATTATTAAATAGACATGGTCTTGCTCTTTTTGATGCCCAATTTTCTTCTATTCATGGGGGATCAATAATTGGCTTTGTTGGTCATATCAATAAAAGAAAAAAAACAAAAAGATTATTAGATTTAATAAAAAAAGAAGAAGAATCTAGATGTAATGAATTTCATAGTTATTTAATTTTTTCAAAAAGAATAGAGAAACTTAAAATTGACAATTTGGCATTTTTAGAAAAAAAGAAAAAAGAAGGAAAATTGATTTATGCTATGGGAGCTCCAGTCAAAGGAAATACACTATTGAATTATTTTGATATTGGATCTGATATAATTACTTATTTAGTAGAAAAAAATACTCTGCGTAAAAATATGTATAGTCCAGGAAAACATATTCCAATAGTTATAGAAAATGAAATAACCCCCCCAGATGTTTATTATGTTTTGGCATGGAATTTTAAAAATGAAATATTAAAAAATAATCAGCATTTAATAAAACAGGGAGTAGAATTTTATTTCCCTATAAATCCAAAGGAATAAAATGAAAATATTGATAACAGGAGCAACAGGTTTTTTAGGAAAATCATTAAGTAAAAAATTAAAACAATTAAATCATGAAATTTTTGAAATTTCTTCTAAGACAAATAATTTAACAGAGCAAAATTCATTGAATTCATTAAATCGTCATAAATTTGATCAGATTTATCATTTGGCAATATGGACGCAGGCTGGAGATTTTTGTTTGCATCATCCTGGAGAACAATGGATAATCAATCAGCAAATTAATACTAATGTTCTTACTTGGTGGTGTCGATATCAACCTCAAGCAAAAATGATAGCAATGGGCACCAGTTGTTCTTATGATCCAAATTTACCCCATATTGAAGAAAATTATTTAAAAGGAAAGCCCATTGATAGTCTTTTTACATATGCAATGACAAAAAGAATGCTTCTTACAGGCCTTATGGCATTAAACAAACAATATGGACTTGAATATTTGTATTTTATTCCTTCGACATTATATGGGCCAGGATATCATACAGATAATAGACAACTTCATTTTATTTTTGATTTAATTAGAAAAATATTAAAAGCTAAAAATAAAAATGAACTAGTAAAATTATGGGGAGATGGTCATCAAAAAAGAGAATTAGTACATGTAAATGATTTTATTGAAATGATGCTTTATTTTGTAAAACATAGAAAAAATGAAATCCTAAATATAGGAGCAGGAAAAGAATATTCAATCAGAGATTTTGCTGAAAAAATATGCGACATAGTGCAATTTGATTCATCTAAAATTCAATATGATATTTCGAAATACGTTGGAGCAAAATCTAAAGTATTGATAGTAGATAAATTAAAAAAAGGCCTGCCTCATTATGAACAAATATCATTAGATAAAGGTTTTCAAAGTACAATTGAATGGTTTATAAATAATTATAAATACTAGGTAAAGATGGATAAATATGATTATCTTATTGTAGGAGCTGGAATAGTTGGTTTGGCAACTGCTTACAAATTATTGCAAAAAAAACCTAAAATTAAATTATTAATATTAGAAAAAGAATCTGATATTGCTCAGCACCAAACAGGTAAAAATAGTGGAGTTGTGCATTCTGGTTTATATTATAAACCGGGATCATTAAAAGCTAAAAATTGTGTGACAGGAAGAAAGGAATTATTGGATTTTTGCGCTCAGTTTAAGGTCCCATGTAAAAAAAGTGGTAAAATAATAACAGCTACTGAAGAAGAAGAATTGCCCAGGCTTTATGAACTTGAAAAAAAGGGTAATGCAAACGGTGTTAAAGATTTAAAAATTATATCTAAAAAAGAAGCTCAAGAAATGGAGCCTTATATAGATGCAATCAAAGCTTTGCAGGTACCTAATTGCCATATTGTGGATTATTATGAGGTATCTAAAGAAATAAAAAGACAAATTGAAAAATTAGGCGGTAAAATTTTATTAAATGAAAAAGTTATAGATATAAAAAAAGATAATAATGAATTGATAGTAATCACAAAAAATAATGAATTCAAAACAGATAATTTGATCAATTGTGCCGGTTTATATTCGGATATTGTGGCAAAGCTGGCTATGCCGCAAGAGAGTATTCCTTTAAAAATCCTTCCTTTTAGAGGTGAATATTATGATTTAAAAGAATCTAGCAAAAAACTTGTTAAAGCTTTGATTTATCCAGTTCCTGATCCGAGATTTCCTTTTTTGGGAGTTCATTTAACTCATATGATAAATCATAAGGTGGAAGCTGGTCCTAATGCAGTATTAGCTTTTGCAAGAGAAGGATACAAAAAGACAGATATAAATATTAAAGAATTATCAGGTAGTTTAGTTTTTCCAGGATTTTGGATTATGGCTTTAAAATTTTGGAAAATGGGGTTATTTGAAATGTATAGGTCTTTTAGTAAAAAAGCTTTTTTAAAAAGTTTGCAAAGATTAGTGCCTGCTATCAAAGAAGAAGATATAATACCTGGAGGGGCAGGAATTAGAGCTCAGGCTGTTGAGAAAAATGGCAAAATAGTAGATGATTTTGCTATTATTAAAAAAGGTAATATGGTGCATGTTTTAAATGCTCCATCACCTGCAGCAACTGCATGCTTTTCTATTGGTGACCATATTTCAAATTTAGCGATAAATCAATAATATGAAGTCTATTTGTATTGACGCAAGAATGCTAGAAAAAGGAGGGATAGGAACTTATCTCAAAAGCCTTATTCAATCATTAAAGAATAAAGACTTGAAAATTCATTTAATTATATCTAAGAGTTTTATTTATAAATATAAGTGGCTACAAGGCTATAATTTAATTTTCTTAGAAGCTTCTATTTATTCGATAAAAGAACAGCTCTTATTGCCGTTTAAAATACCTAAATGCGATCTTTTCTGGTCTCCTAATTTTAATGTGCCTTTATTGCCTATACAAGCTAAAAAAAGACTTGTGACTATTCACGATGTTTATCATTTAGCTCATTTGTCTACTTTTCGTTTTTTAGAAAAAATTTATGCAAAATATGTAATAAATAAGGCAGCTAAATTATCTAATACTATTATTACAGTATCTGATTTTTCAAAATCAGAGATTATAAAATATACCAAAATAAGTAATCAAAAAATTCAGGTTATATACAATGGTATTGATTTTGCAAGATTTCAAGAAAATGATTTAAATGATGAAATAGAAAAAAAATATAAATTACCTAAAAAATATTTTTTATTTGTAGGGAATTTAAAGTCTCATAAAAATTTAAACAATTTAATAGCCTCATATAAAAAAATAGATCCTGCAGAAGATATACATTTAATAATTATCGGTAAATCTAAAGGACTTATAAATACTATTAATTTGGATGAATTAGCTAATAATAGAATTCATATTTTTAGTGAAGTGGAAGATAATGAAATTTCTTATTTTTATAAAAGATCAAAAGCTTTTGTCTTTCCATCTTTTTATGAGGGTTTTGGTTATCCTCTAATAGAGGCAATGCAAATGAAATGTCCTGTAATTGCATCTCATATTCCTGCTGTAAAAGAAATATGTGGAGCAGCAGTTCATTATATAGATCCTTATGATGTGGATTCGATATATGAGGCCATGAAATTATTTTTAAAAGATGAGAAATTAGTTCAGTTTTATATTAATAAAGCAAAAGAACGTGTGAGGAGCTTTTCTCTAGATAATATGATTAAACAGCATATTCAATTGATTAATAAAATGATATGAAAAGGTCTAATAAATTATTAAAAATATTAGATTATTATTTAGGTTCTTTTTTAGTTTTTTTATTGGGACTTATTAAAATTAAAAGAAAAATTCCTAAAAAAATCAAAACTATTGGACTCTTAAAGCCTGTTGCAATAGGAGATTTGACTTTGCTTTCCGCAATAGTCAAAGATATAAAAAAAACCTATTCATTAACTGAAATTGTTTTTTTTGTTGGTCTAGATAATTATATTTTGGTGCCATATATATCTGGTATTGATAAATATGAGATTATTAATATCAAAAAAAAACCAATTAAAGCTATTAAAAAAATAAGAAAATATGAACTAGATATTTTAATAGATTTTTGTTCTTGGCCAAGAATCAATTCGATAATGTGTTTTTTTGCTAAATCTAAATACATTGTAGGATTTAAAACAAAAAGACAAAATAGACATTATATATATGATAAGTATATTGAACATAAACAAGATATACATGAATTAGACAATTATAAAAATTTATTAAAGCCTTTAAACATTCAAACTAGAAGCTTTCCTAATCTTTGTGTTAATTTTCAAAAAAAAATAAAACAAACATATTGTATTTTTCATTTAGCAGCTGGCGGAAATAATAATAGATATCGGCAGTGGCCTTTTGATAATTGGAAAAATATTGCAGAATTTTTACTGTCTAAAAATTATACTATTTACCTTACAGGCTCTTTATTAGATGAGGAAATCAATGTTAGATTTATAAATTTTTGTAGTATGCCTAATATTCATAATTATGCAAAAAAAGACTTTTCTAAAACTATAAACCTAATTAAAAATTCCAAATTTGTAATAAGCGTAAATACAGGTATGATGCATGTTGCAGCTGCATTGAATATTCCGACAATTTCATTAAATGGCCCAACAAATATTAAAAGATGGGGAGCAGTAGGAAATAATGTTTATAATATGAAACCTAATGTTGATAATTGTGGATTTTTAAATTTAGGATTTGAATATAAGAATCAAAGAACAGATTGCATGTTATATGTGTATGCACAAGATGTAAAAGATCGAATAAATAAGATAATTTAAAGGTATTTATGATAATAATAATACTGGCTGGAGGAAGTGGAACGAGACTTTGGCCATATTCAAAAAAGGATTTTCCAAAACAATTTTTAAAAATAAAAGACGATACTTCTCTTTTACAAAATACAATAAGCAGGTTTGAAAAGGTGTCTTTTGTTGATCAAATAATAATAGTTACAAATTCCAGTTTGGTACATTTGGTCGAAAAACAAATAAAAGAGCTTCATCCCAAAATCAAAATTTCTATTGTAGTCGAGCCTTATCAAAAAAACACAGCACCAGCTATTGCTTTATCTGTTAAATACATAACTGAAACATTACAAGTATCTAAAACGGAAAAAATTTTAGTAATGCCCTCAGATCATATAATTTCGCCTGAAGATAAATTTTTGTCTTATTTTGAAAAAATTAATAATTTTCCTATTGAAAAGTTTATTACTTTTGGCATTAGACCGACTAAACCCGAAAGTGGATATGGTTATATTGAGGTAGGAGAAAAAATCACCAATGATATTTACAATGTGAATAGATTTATTGAAAAACCTAATATTGATAATGCCAAAAAATTTTTATTGTCAGGAAGGCATTATTGGAATTTAGGACTGTTTTTATTCAATTTAGATATATTTAATAAAACTTTAAAAAAGCATGCTAATTCAATATATGAATTATCGCAACAGTCTTACCTTGATATGTTTAATAATTTTAATAAAATGCCTAATGTATCATTTGACTATGCGATATTAGAAAAAACAGATCAAATTAATATGATACCATTAGATATTTCTTGGTCTGATGTAGGATCTTGGGACAGTATTTATGAAGTATTAGAAAAAGACCAAAATAATAATGTAAAAATTGGTAATATTTTTACTATTGATACGAAAAATTGTTTGCTTATTTCTAAAAATAAAACAATTTCAACAATTGGATTAAAGGATATTATTATTGTAGAAACTGATGAAGGAATTTTTTTAGCAAAAAAGGGAAAATCTCAAGAAATTAAAGATCTTATTAAAAAACTTCAGGCTAAATCTAAAAATTTATCTTCTAATGAATCTTTGTTAGTTAGAAGCAAAGATGATAAAAACCAATAAAAGACCATTGTTGGAATAAGTAACATTCCTCCATCTGCAAAAGCTGTAAAAAGATATGTAACAAGTCCGAAAAATATACATTTTTCAATATTTAATTTTTTTAACTTAAGATATTTAATTATATATATGGATAAAGGGGATAATATACCTATCAAAAATAAAATAAATCCTAAAATGCCAAAATTTTCCATTATGCTTAAATATACAACTTCATTAATTGTATAAAATTTTACAGAAGAAAAAAGTTCCAATTTAAAGAGAATTTTAAATTGTTGAATTCTTCCACCTAAAGTAGGGTCTAAAAACCAAGAAAGACCGAAATTAAATAAAATAGCTAAAAAAATCATAGAAATAATAAAGATTGAAAGAGCAGAAATAAATTTTATAAAAGCGGTCTTTTTATTTTTTTTGATAAAAAAATCATAAAAAAATTCGCTAGCAATAAGTCCTAGCCAAACCGTTCTAGAAAGGGTTAATAAAAAAGACAATTTAACAATTATTTTTTTTAAAATGCTGTTCTCTAAAAGGTTATATAAGGGTAAAAACATTAATAAGCATACTCCATATAAATTTCCATTGTTATAAGTGGAAATGAGTTTAAACACTGTTCCTTTATCAATATGTTTGGTTTCTAATAGTCCAATATCATGAAAATTCATAAATAAAAAAGGTATTTGAATAAATGATCCTGTGAACATTTTAAAGAAAAATAAAAATATTCCATATAAAGCTACAAAAAACGTTCCTTTTTTAATAATTTTAAAAAAAAAGACTAAATCGATTTTTTGGATATATTCAGATAATATTAAAAAAAAAGATACAGGAAGGAATATGAAACTTATAATAAAAGAAATTAAAAAACCTTTTGAGAGATCTGCCGAGCTTAACCCATTTATGATTATTGTAATAAGGCTAAGTATTTGAAATGGAACAAGTAATAATAATATAGAAAAATGCTCATGAAGTACTAAATATTTTTTTCGGATTAATAAAGACAAACTGATAATGCCCAACAATAAATAACCAAAAGTAATAGGAATCGAATGAATCTTAAAGCCACCTTTGGGAAAAACAAATAGTAATAAAATTAAAAAAGATAAAAAGAACTTAAAAATTATAGTGCTTTTTATCTTTTTAGAAAGAATCATTATTTTTTCATATGATTATTTAAAACAGAGGATAATTTCATCATATCTATAGGTTCTTTGGAACCAAATACTTTTTCTAGGTTCTTATCAGGTACAATTAATCTTTTATTCTTAGGATCTTGCAGTTTTTTAGCTTTAATATATTCCCAAGTTTTTTTCAGAATATCGCCTCTTGTTAATTCTTTAGCTTTGACGATTTTTTCAAGCTCTTTTGATACTTTATATTTTACAGAAACCCTTTTTCCTTTTGCATCTTTAGTAAATTTTCTTTCATAAGCTGTTTTTTTATGATCTTTGCCATATTTTGTTTTAAGTTCTTCTAAAGCATTTACAATCACATTACAATCAGGGAAATTAGTACAAGAATAAAATATTTTACCTCTCTTTGTTCTGCGCATTATTATTTGTCCATCACAGCCAACAGCCGGGCATTTAGGCCTATCTTCTGGTTTTACAGCTGTTTCGCCTTTTTTGGGTATATTTACAATGCCCTGACATTTGGGATAGTTGCTACAGCCTAAGAATGGTCCAAATCTACCATGTTTTAACGTCATTTTTGAAGAGCATTTAGGACATTTTTGCTTCCAATCAAAATTTTCTGCATAATCTTCTTTATTAAAGTCTAATTCTCCAACAGGAGCTGTATAGTCACAATCAGGATATGCACTACAGCCATAAAAATATTTATTTTTAGACCATATTTTTTGAAGGGGTTTTTTACATTTAGGGCATTTTTTATCTGTTAATATTTTAGGTACGATAGCTTCTTTTTTTGCTTTTTCCACCATAGGAATAAATTCTGTCCAGAATTCTTTTACCAAGTCTTTCCAGTTTCTTTTATTTTCAGCTACCAATTCCAAATCATCTTCCATTGCTGCTGTAAAACCAACATTTACAATAGGTGTGAAATTTTCTTCTAGCATTTGAGTGATAATTTTTCCAAGCTCTGTAGGCTTTAAAGTGTTTTTTTCTTTAGATGTATATTCTCTTTTTTGAATTTTATTCATAATAGCAGCATAAGTAGAAGGTCTACCCACACCTGATTTTTCAAGTTCTTTTACTAATGAAGCTTCCGTAAATCTAGGAGGCGGTTTTGTAAAAGACTGATAAGAGTTTATATCTAATAATTTTAATTTTTTGCCAGTTTCTAGATGAGGCAGTAATTTTTCTTGTTCTTCTTCTTCTGAAATATCTTTTTTCTCAACATATATTTTTAAAAATCCCTGAAATTTAAGACTGGATCCGGTAGCTCTTAATGTAATTTTTTTATCAGTCTCAATATCAGCAGATACCGTATCATAAATAGCAGGTTTCATTTGAGAAGCTATAAATCTTTTCCAGATAAGAGAATACAATTTATATTGATCTGTAGTAAGATATTTCTTTATTTCATCAGGAGTATGATAAAGATTAGTAGGTCTTATTGCTTCATGGGCTTCTTGAGCTGATTTTTTACTTTTATATCGGACTGGTTTTTCAGGAAGGAAATTTTTACCGTAATTTTTAGAAATATACGTTCTTGCAGAATTCAATGCTTCAGGTGCAACACTTACAGAATCAGTCCTCATATATGTAATTAAACCTTCAAAGCCGTGTTCTTTTAAATCCACCCCTTCATAAAGAGTTTGTGCGACACTCATAGTTCTATTAGCTGCGAAGCCGAAATGTCTGCTTGCTTCTTGTTGTAGGGTAGAGGTTATAAAAGGAGCTACTGGAAATCTTTTCTTTTCCTTCTTTTCCAAGGCAGCAACTGTATATTTTGCTGTTTTTAATTTTTTTTCTATATCTTTTGCTGTTTTTTCATCAGAAATTAAAAAAACATTTTTAGAAGCTTTTTTTTCTTTTTCTATTTTTTTCCCATTTACGGAGAAAACAAAGGCATCAAAGGGCTTTTCTTTTTTTTCAGAATCTAAAGTAGTTTTTATATTCCAGTATTCTACAGGCTTAAATTCTTCGATTTCTTTATCTCTTTCAACTACTAATTTTAACGCAACAGACTGGACTCTTCCTGCAGAAGTACCTTTGCTTTTTTTGATCTTTCTAGAAAGAATAGGAGATATTTTATAACCTACAATTCTATCTAATAGTCTTCGAGCTTGTTGAGCATCGATTAATGCATTATTTAAAGATCTGGGATGTTTTAAAGCATCTATTACTTCATTTTTTGTAATTGAATTAAAAGTTACTCTTTTAATAGGAGTTTTTTTAGGTAATATTGAAGCTATATGCCAAGCAATAGCTTCTCCTTCTCTATCGGGATCGGGACATAAATAAATAGTATTAGATTTTTTTGCCGAATCTTTTAATTTTTTTATAACATCTTTTTTTTCAGGAAGATTTACATATTTTGGTTCAAAATCATGATCTATATCAATACCAAAATCTTTTGCTGGCAAGTCTCTAATATGTCCAACAGAGGATGCGAAGTTATATTTTGCTCCTAAAAATTTTTTTAAAGTTTTTATTTTAGCAGGAGACTCAACAATTATTAAATCTTTCGTCATTATTATTCCTTATGTCTTTTATCGATCTAACGACTTTTTTATTTTTACGTCAATATGATAAATATTTATAAAATTTAGAATAAAACCCCATTATGTTAAAGTATTAGTAAACAAAATGTAAAATAAAAATATGATTTCGGATGAAAAACTTTTATTTTTTAATAAAGAAGGATTCATTCCTGGTCCCAATGAGACAGAAAAAGAATTTATTGAAAGAATTAGTATTACGAAAAAAATAGTTAAAGACCCTAAAATTTTTTTTGATACACAAAAGAATAAGCCCTTATTTGATCTATCAGACAAAGTAAAAAAACCTAGATGGAACTGGACTAGGGCACAGCTTATGAATTTATTTGATATATCTCCAATTGATCTAGCCTTGTTTTATAGTAATGATAAATTGAACTTATTTCAAGCCGCTGCTACCTGGGTCATTTATGTTGGAGATAAAGAAACCCAAGTACCGATTTTACAGTTTAGAAAAAACTTAAAACAAAGTACCTATTTATGGATATATACTTTAGATGAAATATTAGCTCATGAAGCTGTTCATGCGGCACGGATTGCATTTGATGAACCAAAAACTGAAGAAATTTTTTCATATATGACAGCCTCTTCTATTTTTAGAAAAATTATGGGACCAATAGTTCGAAACACCAAAGAAGTTCTTCTGTTTTTTTCTGTTTTCTCTTTTTATTTGTTATGTCAAATTTTGGCAATAATATCTTCAAATAATTTTTTGTCCAATATTTCAGTGTTTTTTGGTTTTTGCACTTTTGGGATATTTTTATTTGGATGTATCAGATTATTTAAGATTAGATGGAAATTTAATAAAACTTATAAGAAATTAAAAAATATTTTAAAAGATAAAAGACTTGCAAGAGCTGTGTTATTTAGACTGACAGATAAAGAGATTGAGGATTTTTCTAAAATGCATACACGTCATATTAAAAAATTTATCCAAAATAAAAAAAATAGTTCTTTGAGGTTTAGACTTATTAATTTAGCTTATTTTAATTAATCTTTTTTCTTAAATTAGAAGTGCCGATTAATAGTTTTTTTCTATATTTTGCGATGGTTCTTCTTTGAAGATTAAATCCATTTTTTTTCATTAAACGAGATAGAGCTTCATCAGATAGAGGTTTTTTCTTATCTTCATTTTCTATTAATTGTTTCAAGACTTCAATTGCATTGGCCTGTGATTTAGTTTCATTATTAAAAAGCGGATTGGTAAAAAAAGCTTTCATAGCAAAAATTGCATTTGGACATTTAACATACTTATTTGATATGGCTCTAGATATTGTTGAAATATGAACATTTAATTTTTCAGCTACTTCTTTTACAGTCATTGGTTTTAATGGAGCTTTATTCATAAGAAAAGCTCTTTGTTTTTTTATTATGTAAAAGGCAATATCAATAAGAGTTTTTCTTCTTAAAAGAATATTTTTTTGAAGATGTTTAAAGGAAAATAAATATTTTTTTGGTAGATTTTTGATCTTTTTATATTTTTGATTAATTTTAAAGATTGGAATATCTTCTTCATTAATTTCAACAATCCAATTTTTACCTTCTTTTTTTATTAGAATATCAGGTGTGATGCTAGTTAAATAAGAATCTTGAGAATAAGATCTACCAGGAGAAAAATCTAATTTTTTTAAAGTTTTTTCCAATAATAATTGTAATTTTTTAGATTCAATATTTAATTTTTTAGCAATCCAAGGTATTTTGTTTTGTAAAATCTTATCAAAATATTTATCGATAACTAAATAAGACAAGCTGTTTTTATCTGCAATTTGCAGCAATAAAGATTCTTGTAAATTTTTAGCTGCAATTCCAATTGGATCAAATGTCTGAATAATATTTAGAATATCTTTAACTTTATTTTCTGCAATTTTTAAATTTTTTGAAATTTCTTTAATAGATATAGTAAAAAAACCATTTTCATCAAGATTGCCTATTATATTTTCAGCGATATTCAGATCTTTTTGCTTAAAAAATTCTCTTGCTTGTGTCATTAAATGATGAAATAAAGATTTTTTTGACTCCAAATAGTCGATAGGATAAGAAGTGTATCTATTAAAAGAGAAGTATTTGTATTCAGTTTCTAGAAGAGGATTTTTTTCAACTTCTGAAAAAACATAATCTTTTAGTTCTAAAATATTCATTTGAAGTAATTTAAATGTATTCTGCATTAAATGGACTAAAAATTGGCTTTGTTGTAGTTGATTTATATTTTGAATAATGGGCTTCATGATTTTTATTTCTCCTATTATTTCAAATAGCATATAATTATTTTATCTAATAGCTTTTGGAAATTTTTTTATGAAAAAAGCCGTAATTTTTTGCAGTCATGGCTTAGGAGATGGTATCTTATTTTCTTTGATAGCCAACAATTTACAAAATAATGGTTATTTAGTTGACGTTTATCATGATTTGCTGAGTCAGTTAAATGATTTGTATACTTTTAATGTTCAAAACTATCCAAAACATGAAGACATTGCTGATATTTTAAAATGTTATGATGTGATCATTATTAATTCGGATCATCTAGACATTAATATGGCTGTTAAAAAACATGCTCAACAATATTATCCTGAAAAAACGTTTGATCTTCATCCGTCAACATGCAAGTCAAAGACATTTATAGGTAATTATAGATTTGATATTTTGAAAACAATGAATCAGAATCTTTTAGACTTTTGTGATAAAAACTTGAATATTAAAAACATAAAAAATGAATCAGGTTTTAATTTATCTAAAAATGTACAGCATAAAAAATATAAAAATAGAGTAGTGATACATCCTACCAGTAAAGATGTAAATCGCAATTGGCCGAAAGAAAAATTTATTAAATTATCTGAAAAATTAAAAAAAATGGGTTTTAATCCGGTATTTATAATTGAAGAAAAAGATAGAAGTAATTTTGAAGAAATTAATTCTCCAATTTTTTCAAATTTAAAAGAACTGACATTTTTTATTTATGAATCAGGTTATATGATAGGTAATGATTCTGGAGTAGGGCATTTGGCATCTGCTTTAAAAATTCCTACATTAAGTATTTTTATAACTAAGAGAAAAAAAACTTTATGGAAGCCTGATTACATACAGGGTAAAACTATAACAGGATGGTCTTTGATAAATATAAAAGGCCTTAGATTAAGAGAAAAATTTTGGAAAAATACAATATCTGTTAAAAAAGTAATTAGTAAATTTAATCAATTAGTTGAAGAAAGTATATGAAAGCAGCTGTTTTTTCTTGTCCAGGTTTAGGAGATGGTTTAGTTGCTCTTATTTTATCCCATAATTTATATCTGAATGGATATCAAATAGATACATTTCATAAAAATCTATTTGAGATGCAAAGTTGGTTTAAAAATCTGCCAATTAAATCTTATCCTGATATTCAAACCATTCCAATTATTTTATCTAATTATGATAAGCTATTGATTTCATATGATGATTCTTCCGATTTTATTATGGAATTAATCAAGCAAGGGAAAGAAAAATGTCCTTATAAGACCTATGTATTGAACCCTTGCCCTTCTAGAAAAATTGGACATCAGCCTTATTATAAGGATGCTAAATTCAATCCAGCACTTTCTATGGTTGATAACATGCATCAATTCTGTTCTAAGGTTTTAAAATTAAGTAAGATAGAAAAAAATAATGGAATAGAAAATCCTTATGAACTTAATCATCGTAAGTATCATAATTTCATAGCCTTGCATCCAACTAGTGCCAAAAAAAGTAAGAATTGGTCTAAAAGAGGATATATCAAACTCGCAAAAGCCCTTAAAAAGAGGGGGTATACTCCAGTTTTTATAGTAAGTGATAATGAAAAATCAAATTGGTTGGATTTAAAAGAAAAGAATTTTGTTTTAGAATCTTTTGCTAATTTAAATGACCTGACTTCATATATTTATGAAATGGGATTTTTAATCGGAAATGATTCGGGTTTAGGGCATTTAGCTTCTTGTTTGAATATTCCGACAATTTCAATTTTCAGAAACCATAGATCTGCAAAATTGTGGCGACCTGGATGGGCAGAAGGTGAGATTATTTATCCTAATAAATTTGTTCCAAATATTTCATTATTTAGATTGAGAGATAAACATTGGCAAAAATTTGTGAGTTCTAAAAAAGTATTAAAACTCACAAATAAAATAATATCTAAATATTAAAATTTAAAGCCATATTCTACTTGAAATACAGGAAAAACAAACATAAACATTGCTGTATTCAACTGTAGGAAGCTTTTTTTTCCTAATTCTTTTCCGATTATAAAGTTTATGGTAGGAAGAATAGGTGTATCTGAAGAGAGATTGCTGACTATAGCAGTAGCTCCCAAACCTCCGTAAACAGTTTTATCTGAGCCCCAAAAACGTAAATAATTAGCTTGAAATGTTAGAGCTTTTGGGTCCAAATGACCATTCAAAGATACATCAAATCCATTGTTTGCTATCGAATGATATCTGTATCCTATACCGACAAATGCTGGTTTATAATAAAAAGTTCCTATTTTAGCGTATTTAAAACTTGATGCTTTTTTTTCTATTTCTTCAGTAAAATCAATATTTTTAATGTTTTTTTCATTCTCAAGGGTGTTAATTTTTTCTGCTTCATTTGCAAACATGTTTAAAGATATTACTGTGGAAATTAATCCAAATAATATTTTTTTCATATGTCCTCCTTAAAATCCAAATCCAATATTTAAATTTAAAATAGGATTTTGATTTTGAAATCCATTTTGAATGTTAAAAAAGTGGGCATTACTTTCTATAAATATTTTACCAAATTGAAGGCCCAAAGCTGCATTAGGATGAAAATTATGTTTTTTTAAAAAAAAGGAATTTCCAAAATGAGTATAATTTCCTCCAATTCCTAAATATAAAAATGAGTTTAAATATCTAAGATAAGAAGCATTTAAACTATAAGGCATTGAAGTGAAAAAATCATCTTTCATTATATTTTTCAAATATTCAAGACTTGTAGTGGCTGATATATCAATTCCATTATAATTCATTTTATATCTATAACCTAAACCTACTGAATAGGGATCATAAAAAATAGTGCCCACTTTCAAATATGTTAAGCTACTAGAAGAATATGCTTGTGGGACTGCAATCAAGTCATGTGTATGTGATTTTGCAAAAAGATTGCAGCTCAATCCTAAAAAAGCCAAGCCAATAAAAATATTCTTTTTTAACATAATTCTCTCATAATTTAAAAATGATTACATTTTACTTTTTTATTATTTAATAACACAATATTTATAATTAATTTTTATAATTAATTTTATTTTTAGTGGTTGTCTGTTAAAGCTTTATAGAATATTCAATTTTGCATATTTAACAACTAAAGACCTAATATTACTGGAATCTTCAAATAAAACATCAACAGTTTCTCCTAAAGAAGTTGTATATATTTTTTGAACCATTCCAAGTCCAAATGTTTTATGTATAACCCTGCAGCCTTCATAAAATGAAGTGCTGGGATTTTCTATAATGGGAATGTTTTCTGAGTAAGCAATATCGTTTGATAAAAATTCAGTATTTTCATCAGGTAGTTCTTTTAAGAATCTAGATTTCATGGTGATTTTGATATTACCAAAAAGATATCTATAAGTAGCTGTTGTCATATACAGATTTTTTTTGGCTCTTGTCATGCCAACATAGCAAAGTCTTCTTTCTTCTTCTAAATCCTGAAAAGAATCTTTTGAATTTACATGTGGAAATAAATCTTCTTCCATACCAACCATAAAGACACATTCGAATTCCAAACCTTTGCTGTTGTGAAGGGTCATGAGTTTGATTTGAGAAGTATCTTCTTTTACATCAGTACTAGTTAAAAGGGTGATGCTTTCTAAAAATTCCTTCAAGTGACCATCATTATTTTCCTGCCAATCACATGCTTTAGTAATTAATTCATCAATATTTTCTTTTCTATCTTCTATTGTTTCAGGATCTTCTTTTAAATAATCAGAATATTTCATTAAAGTTAAAACTTCAGAAATTAATTCATCAATATTCAAAGAATCCTTGAGTTTTCTAAGTTCATAAATATTAGATATATATTCTTGGAGGTTGACGAGTTGTTTTTTAGATAATTTTAAATCATTAAACCTACTCGGAGTTTCTAAAACTAAAGATAAAAGTTTTAAAACTTCAATATTTTCTTTTTCAGAAGTATAAAATATTTTAGCTAAAGCAACTTTACCAAAACCTCTTTTAGGTAAATTTATAGTTCTGGCAAAAGAAATAAAATCGCTATTTGAAATCATTAGTCTTAAAAAAGCAATTATATCTTTGATCTCTTTTCTTTGATAAAAAGATAAACCTCCATAAATAATATAAGGGATTTTATGAGATAATAAAATATCTTCAAATATTCTTGATTGAGAATTAGTTCGATAAAATATTGCTATGTCGTTGAAGTCTAATTTTTCTTTAAATCTATGTTTTAAAATTTGTTCTGCTACAAAATTAGCTTCCAATTTATCATTTTCTGCTATAAAAACTTTTACTTTATCTCCTTTGCCCAAAGAAGTTTTTAGATTTTTTTCTAATCTATTAGTATTATTTTTTATTAAAGTATTTGCAGCATCTAAAATATTAGATGTAC
Organism: Chlamydiales bacterium; assembly: GCA_028278035.1. Classification (GTDB taxonomy): domain Bacteria; phylum Chlamydiota; class Chlamydiia; order Chlamydiales; family SM23-39; genus JANQFC01. The sequence goes on along the minus strand of JANQFC010000052.1, from coordinate 141,572 downwards.
TTCTATAATTTTCTTCTAAATTAATTATTTGAGCATTCTTAAAATCTTTATCAAAATTTAAAATATTTTGATATTGAGCGCCTCTCCAGGAATAAATAGATTGATCAGGATCTCCTACTACACATATGTTTTGATGTTGGGCAGATAACATTTTTGCTAGTGTATATTGTGCATAATTTGTATCTTGATATTCATCAATTAATAAAAAGGACCATCTTTTTTGATATTTTTGTAAAATATCAATTTTTTCATTGAATAATTGAACAGGTAAATATAATAGATCATCAAAATCTAAAGCATTAAAGGATTTTAATTTTGTTTGATATAGGTTGAATATATCTAAATCTGTTTTAGAAAAATTGGAATAAGAATGAATATTATTTAAGTCAATTAGATCATTTTTAGCTGTAGAAATTTTACTTTTTATTTTTTTTAATAAGCCTTTATCTTCTTTGATGTTCAGTGTTTTCAAACATTCTTTGATAAGTTTTAAGCTGTCATCTTCATCATAGATTGTAAAATCGTTGGAATAACCGATATTATGAATTGCTTCCCTTAATATTTTTGCTCCTAAACTGTGAAAGGTGCAAGCTAAGACCCTAGAGGCTGTCATTTTATTTATTCTATTTAACATTTCTTTTGCAGCTTTATTGGTAAAAGTAATAGCTAAAATATCCTGGGCAGGTACGCCCATTTGAATTAATTTAGCAATTTTAGTAGTAACTACTTTAGTTTTTCCTGAGCCGGCTCCGGCCAATACTAATAAGGGCCCTTCAATGTGATTTACAGCTTTTTGTTGATTATTATTTAATTGATTATTTGTCATATTGTTAAATTATTGGTTTTCTAAGTTCTCCTTCTCTAATTCCTAAAATTCCATAGCGATCATAATTTTTAGTGATGCTTACTTCTCTAACATAATGGAGTAGTTCATATCTGCCATTAGCTAAAACATTTTGATCGATTATGCAGCAGGCTGTTTCCGCAGTTACTTTTTTTATTGATTCAGAGGCAGGATTAATTAATCTTAAGCGTTTAATTTTGTGTTCTTTAATTCTTTTTATGAATTCATCTTCAGTTTCTTCTATTAAGGACAGCATAGGCAGAAGTTCTATCCAATTTAATTCTTCAATTGCTCTATTGCCAGTCCAGCTGATTTCTAATGGCATACTACATGTCAAAGCCGCAGCACATACTCTTAAAGCATCTAAGGCGGAAGAATCTTCATAAATTCTTAAAGTTATTTTTTGTCTTGGAATATATTTCAAGATATTATCTTGTCCTAAAAGTTTATTAGGATCATTGTCTTGTTTCATTCTCTTCCACCAATATGAATAATTGGAAATAGAAGCATACCATATACCTAATTGTTCGGCAGAAAGATCGATTTTTTCTAAAAAACTGGTTAAACTATTTACCCAATCATTTACCGGTTTTTTTTCTTTAGGGATCAATTTCTGTTTTAAATTCATAAATTCTAATAAAAAATTAGGCCCTCCAATTTTATATTCATTTCCGAAAGCGCTTTGTTTATATCCGCCAAAAGGTTGGCGTCTAATTTTTGCATTGGTGATTTTGCTGTTAATAAAACAGTTGCCTGCTTGAATATTTTTCAACCAAAAATGATGTTCTCTTTGATCTAAACTATATAATCCTGCAGACAGGGCAAATTTAGAGTCGTTAGCTAATTTTACAGCATGCGATAAATCGTTAGCCTGCATAATGGATAAAATAGGAGCATAAAATTCTTGGTTTTTAGTAAGGCTTGAAGGTAAGACATTTAATTTAATGCCCGGGCTATACAAATTGTGATTATTTGGATCTTTTTGAGGTTTTAAAAGCCATTCTTCATGTTGTTCTAGAGTAGTTAATACCGTTAATAATTCATCTTGAGGTTCTTTGATAAGTGGGGTTATGGTCACATCTGAGTTCCAAACAGATCCGACTTTTAATTCTTTTGTAGCTTCTACTAATTTATTTAGAAATTCTTTATCTTCATATACTTCTTTTTCTAGTATTAAAATAGAAGAAGATGAAAATTTTTGTCCTGAAAAATAAAAAGATGATTCAATAATATCTTTTATGGCCTGATTTTTATCTGCTAATGCTGTGACAATTATAGTATTTATTCCGCCACATTGAGCTGTTAAATGAAGGCCATTTCTAAATTGGATTAATTTTTTAGCTATTTTGGCAGAAGTGTGCATTATAACGGAATTAATCTTAGGATTTTTTATTAAAACATTTTCAAAAAGTTCATTAGTTGTGTTGATAAATTGAAGGCATTTTTTAGGAATTCCAGCCTCCCACATTAAATTAACTAGTTTCCAGGAAACATAAACTGCATAAAAAGACGGTTTGAAAATAACAGTATTTCCAGCCAGCAAAGCACATATAATTTCTTCTATTGCTACATGGATAGGAAAATTCCATGCAGGAACTATTAAGCAGGTTCCTTTTGGACTATATTCAACATCGGCTCTTGATAGAATTCTTTTTATTTGATTTTTATGATATTCAATAGCATCAATAGCATCTGATATTTCTAAATCTGCTTCAATAATAGTTTTAGAAATATCTATCATTAAAGCAGTTATTAATTCTTTTTTATTCTCTTTTAATTTTTGAGAGATATTGGATAATAATTTTTGCTTTTTATCTATAGCAATATTTTTCCAGGAATTTTCTTCTTGTTTTGCTATTTCAATAATTTTTTGCAGATGCATTTTACTTGCAAGTTCATATTGATAAAAAGATTTATCAGGATAAGAAGGATTTATTTTTTGTCCTTCTAATTTATCCTGAAGTAAATTTTCTCCTATTGATATTGGAATTGGCGCAGGTTTAAAGGTTTTGTTAGATTCAATAATATCTTTTGCTAATTTTTGATTTTCTTCTATTAAAAAATTTGTGTTTGGAGCATTTACAAAAGAAGTTTTTATTTCAATGGTATTTGAAGAAGGCCACGTTTTTTCTAAATATCTGGGTGTATTTGAGATTGTATCAATTTTATTTACACTTTTTTTAAATATAGAGCTTTGTTCTATAAATTCTTTACTGTTAGCTTGTATATTAGCGATATGAGTAATGAAATTATCATTAATAGTAGATTCATCCAATCTTTTAATAAGATAACCTATAGCATTAGAAAAATTATTTTTTTCTACTATCGGTAAATATAAAGAAAAATTATCTCCAATAATTTTTCTTATGGCATTTTTGAAATAGAAGGCTCTGCCTTCTATTAATTCAAAATGAACATAGGGCTCAATTTCATTTTCATTTCTTAGAATTAAAGCATAAGCAATATCAAAAACATTTAATGATGATATATGTAAGTGAGATGCTTTTACATTATCTGGTATAGAACCATATTTCATCATTTTTTTGAAATTAGCATCAGTTTCAAATTTATTATGAAAAACAGGAGCAGGCCAGCTTTTTTTAGCGGCTTCAATTTGTTCATAATTTAAACTTAAACCTTTGGTGATTCTTATTATTATTGGAGCTCCACCAACTTTTATTCTTTTTTTAGCAAGATCTGTAAGTCTTTTTTGATATTCAAAAGATTCGGGAAAATAAGCCAAGAGAGTAATGCCGGCAGAATAGTTAATAATTTCAGGATCCATTATTGCACTTTCAAAGGCTTTGATAGAAAGCTCAAAATCTTTATGTTCTTGAATATCAATAAAAATAGTTTTTGGTTTTTTAGCATTATGTTTAATAGCTTGTTTATATAGAGTTTTGAGAAGTTCTGCAGCTTGTTTAATGGTTTTTTCAATAGATAAAAAATTGGAATTGATAACGAGATATGACAAATTAATGGATAAAGTTTGAATTTCTGGTTTGGATAGATAATTTTGATATGTTCTTAAATTTTTATTTATTGTTTGTTTGCTTAAAGGAATCTCCAGTAATAAAGCAATTGTTAAATCAATATTTTGTTCTTTTCTTTGATAAATATGCTTATATAACAGATGTTCATCAGCTATTAGAACACTATAATAGCATCCTTTTATAATTGCTTTGGAAATGATCGGCATAAAAAGATAAGGTAAACTATTAGCAAATAGCCGTAATAAAAAAAATTTAATTTTAAGGTTTATTGGAAAAAATTCAGGGATACCATACAGGAACATTAAATAAGATAATTGATTAGCAGCTTTATCATTACTACTTCTAAAACATTGATCTAATAAAGAACATAAAAAAGCTTTTCCTTTGATGCTGAATATAAATTTAGTTAAAAAAATCATCTCTTTTTTTTCATGAGACGATTCCAAAGAAGTTGCTATTAATAAAATCATCTCGGCTAATTCGATAGATAATTGAATTCTTTTTTCAGCATTAATCGATTTGTTTTTTAATGAATCTAATAATTCAAAAACTTGATCAATATAAAAGGATTTTTTTTCGCTCATAATTACTCTTGCAAAAACAATATTTATATATTGTAAAAAAATTAGGGCTTTAAAAAAAGATAAAGCTCAAAAAAAAAATTAAAAAAAATGATATAAAAATATAAATTATTTTAATAATAAAAATAAGTAATCAATATTTGTTGAAGCTTTAATTTAATTGTTGATATCAGAGCACTGTAAAGAGCCAATTAAGGGCAATATATTGATCTTGAGAAAACAGACAGTAGAAGTGCCTTTGCCAAAAATTTTAGAAATTTTCAAAGAACAAAGCTGTAATATCAATCCTGATTTTGATTTCAATAAAGTACAAAAAGATGGGTCTACAAGAATGCGTAAGTCTTTTTCTATAGAAGACAAGGATTTTTTTAAATTGTTTGGTAATATTTCTTTTGACGCCATGGATGTCTCAGATTATGAGGATGCAGCTATTATACACAATTTAAATGAAGATGTGCCTGAGAATTTATTTGAAAAATTTGATTTTATTATTGATGGAGGAACTTTTGATCATATTTTTAATATGAAACATCTTTTGCAAATGTTGTAAAAATGTTGAAGCCGAGGGGCTGGATACTTCAATGGAATGCAGCTTCAAATTTTATAAATGCCTTGTATCTTTTTTTGGGGGCTGATTTTTTTTATGATTATTATTTAATTAATAATTTTGCAAATTGCAGAACTTACTATAGCAGAGAGCTACTTATTTAGTGCTCAAAATTGGTTTTTATATGAGTTTAAGCCAACAAAAAATAATCATCCGCATTACAGGGCTAATTTTTTCCTAATATGGTACTGGTTTTTGCAAAAAAAGGAAAAGATTCTACGTATCATAAGATGCCTATCCAATTGCAGTATCGAGATGAAAAATATAAAAAAGAATATGAAGTCAATAGAAAAAAAATTAATGCGTAGCAAGAGATGAAACATAAAGTAAAAACTATTAAACTATCAGACGTGAAAATGTCTTTGAAATATAAAATATTGCATTATTTGCATGCCAAACCTGCAACCTGTTCTTATAAATAGGTTGGTTGTAATATCTTTTTATATATTTAGCATTGTTCCATATCTTGCTAATTGATGGGTGTTTTTATTGACATAAATTAAATCTCAAAGTTAGCATGTTAAGCTCTATTAAGTACTTAATTCCTAATTTAGAAAAAGGAGATAATATGTCTAAAATGCTTAAATTTAACGAAAAAGCCTTAAAATCAATTTTCAATGGAATTAAAACTTTAGCAAAAGTAGTGAAAGTAACCTTAGGGCCCAAAGGAAGAAATGTAATAATTAAAAAAGATTTTGATTTGCAGTCAACTAAGGATGGAGTGACAGTAGCAGGGGAAATCACTTTGAAAGATCCATTTGAAAATATGGGAGCTCAAATAGTAAAAGAAGCTGCTTCAAAAACCAATGTTATAGCAGGAGACGGAACTACTACAGCAATAGTTTTAGCTGAAAGTATCTATTCTGAAGGAATCAAAAATGTTATAGCCGGAAATAATCCGATGGAAATAAAAAAAGGTATCGAAATAGGAGTGAAAACAGTTATTCAAAAGTTAACAGAGCTATCACAAGAAATAAAAACAGAAGATGAAATAAAACAAATTGCATGTATTTCAGCTAATAATGATGAAGAAATTGGAAAAATTATTTCAGAAGCGATGAAAAAAGTTGGAAAAGATGGGATTATTACTTTAGGAGAAGCTAAGGGTATAGATACTACATTGGATGTTGTTGAAGGAATGCAGTTTGATAGTGGTTTTATATCTCCATATTTTATTACTAATCCTGAAAAACTAACAGTTGAATTTGAAAAGCCCAATATTTTAATTACAGAAGAAAAGCTGACTTCTGCACAAGATATTGTACTTTTATTAGAAAAAGCAATGGAAAAAGATTCTAAACCATTAATTATTATAGCAGAAGATGTAGATTCCGATGCTTTATCAGCATTAGTGGTGAATAAGGTGAAAGCTCAACTTCCTATATGTGCAGTAAAAGCTCCCGCTTTTGGAGATCGAAAAAAACAAATATTAGAAGATATAGCTATAATTACTGGGGCAGAAGTAGTTTCAAAAGAAAAAGCGATGCAGTTAAATGAAATTACCTCAGATGTATTCGGTTCATGCAAAAAAATTAAAATATCTAAAGACAATACAACTATTATTGATGGGTTTGGAAATGCAGAAAAAATCAATCAAAGAATTATGCAAATCAAAACCGCAATTCAAGATTCAAAGTCTGATTATGATATAGAAAAATTACAAGAAAGGTTAGCTAAATTATTAGGAGGAGTAGCTGTTATTAATGTAGGTGCTACAACAGAGACTGAAATGAAGGAAAAAAAGCAAAGAGTAGAAGATGCTCTGCATGCGACAAGAGCAGCTGTTATAGAAGGTATAGTGCCTGGTGGCGGAATAGCTTTAATCAGATGCATAGATGAATTAGAAAAATTGGAACTTTCTAAAGAGCAAAAAATTGGAGCAGATATAATAAAAAAAGCTTGTTTTATGCCTGCTAAAACAATTGCAGATAACGCAGGAGCGAAAGGAGATCTAATAGCTGAAAAAATTTATGAGAAAAAAGGAGCTTGGGGCTATAATTCTTTAACAGAAAAATTTTCTGATCTTATAAAAGATGGCGTTATAGATCCGGTTTTAGTTACAAAACATGCAATTATTAATGCAGCTTCCATATCCTCTTTACTTATTACTGTGGATGCTATGATTACTGATAGACCAGATAAGAAAAAAGAAGAACCATCTATGCCAATGGGAGGCGGAATACCTCAAATGGGGATACCGAATATGGGCGGAATGCCGATGATGTAATCATTTCATTCGCCAGAAGCTCGGAGCAAAAAGTAGCAGTATAGTAAAATATTCTAATCTTCCTAAAAGCATTAAAAAAGCAGATAATAATTTGCTAAATGGCTGCATAAATGCAAAAGAATGGATCGGACTTGCTTCACCGAATGCAAATCCAATATTATTTAGCATACATCCGACAACGCTAATGGACGTTTCGGAATCAACATGATTAAAGACATATGCAACAATACCTATAACAGAAAAGAATCCTACCAAGCAGAAAAATGCTAAAACGGTAATAGCTGTATTGGAATCAATTTCTTTTTTGCCGATTTTTAGTTTTCTTACAGTAGTAGGTCTGAAAATAGCTTCTATTTTATGTTTTAAAACTTTATATAAAATATAAAATCTAGATGTTTTTATTCCTCCGCAGGTCGCTCCGGACATGCCTCCGATGTACATCAATATAAGCATGAACATTTGACAGGGGAAAGGCCATGCACCAACATTGGTTGTAACAAATCCCGTAGATGTTTGAGCTGATATTGCGTGGAATGTTCCTGATCTTAATGCTCTAAAGAAGTTATATGTTCCAACTTCCTGGCCTTCTAAATTAATGCTAGGTGCTCCCATTAAGTAAAAAGAAACTAATAAAGCCCCGATAACTATTATAGCGACATATAAAAAAAAGTCGGGTTCATAAATCCTAAAAAATTTACCTTTTAGACAATGAAAATATAAAGCAAAGTTAATGCTGCCAAAAAACATAAAGAAGATAATTACCCATTCGGTAATGTTATTGCTATAACTTGCTATACTGTCATTTCTAACTGCAAATCCTCCTGTAGAAAGATTAGAAAAAGTAATACAAAAAGCATCAAAAATTGGCATTTTGCTATTAGTCAATATCAACAGAATTACTTCTGCGATTGTCATTCCTAAATATAATTTCCATAATAAAGAGGCTGTTTCTTTTATCCTGGGAGCAATAGATTCTTTAACGGGTCCCGTCATTTCAGCCTGCAGTAAAAATTTACCGCCTACTGCTAAAGCCGGCAGAACCGTTAAAAATAAAATCACAATTCCAAGACCGCCGAGCCATTGAATAAAACTTCTCCAAAACATAACACCTAAACTAACAGCTTCTAATCCTGTGAAGATCACTTTTCCTGCTGCATTTTTTACAGGTTTTATAGTTCCATAATAAATATATTTTTTATGGGGAAAATGAATATTATGGTCTACATGAGGAATTTCTTTATCTCCATCATATAGTTTTGGACACATTACAGTAGCACCTGTAGTTGTAAGACCGGACATTGATTCAAATATGCAGTCTACGGGGTTCTCTAAAGTATGAGATAAATAAAAGGGCAATGCGCTGATAATAGTTGTAAAAAACCAGATAAGTATCACTAATAATATACTTTCTCTTCTAAAAAAGGTACCGGTAGCTTTCCTGCCTAAATAATAAAATACTGCAGCTAATCCCCAACAAATAAGTATTGTTTCTGTAAAAGCCAGAATAGAAAAAGGATGAGGATATATTTTAATAACGTGAATATATTTATAATAAACTTCGACAAGCAAAGGAATAATTAGCATTAATGAAAAATAAAAAAGGTATTTTCCTAGTATTCTACAAACTTCTTTATATCTCACTATTTCTCCTAAAATATAGTTTGCAAGTCTTGGGTTAAATCAGGAGTTGAAATCAATATCACAGTATCATTTGGTGATATTATTCTATTTCCTTTTCCAATCATTACTCTTCCTCTGTTTTCAATAGCTGTAATTAATAAATTTTTAGGAAGTTTTGAGCTTAATTCAGATAAAGGAACTCCTACAAATTCACAATCGGGAGATACTTTAATTTCTAAAACTTTTGCCTGATTATCTCCTAAAGATGCAATAGATATTATTTTTTCTTCATGAATTATAGATAATATTCTATTTGCAATATTTACCCTTTCTGATACAGATGATTTAATGTTGTTTGCTCTTAAAACAGGACTGAATTTTGTGTTGGATATTAAACTTATAACTTTTTTGCAGCCCATTTTTTTAGCTATTGCAGAAATTAAAAAATTTGATTCATCTTCATTAGTGCAGGAAACAAAAGCATCTACATTTTTAATACTTTCCGATTCTAAAAACTGAAGATTTTTGCCGCTTTCATTGACTACTGTGCTTTTAGGTAAAAGATCGGCTAATTCTTCACATCTTTTTTCATTTTCATCTATGATTTTTACTTGAACATTTCTGAGCTCTAAAATATGAGCAAGTCTTACCCCAACTCCTGTTCCGCCAACTATCATTACAGACTTAATATTTTTTTGCTCTAGATTAAAAAAATTATGCAAGTCCTGCATAAATTTCGTTTCACCTATAATTGTTATTTCATCATTTTTTTGAATATGGTCATCACCATGAGGAATAATAATTTCTTCATTTCTTCTAATAAGACCTAAAATCATTTCTTCAGGCAGGTTTAATTTTTTTAAGGGAATATTTGTTTTGTTCCAGCTATCTGGCACTATTATAGTTCTCATTTGAATTGCACCATGAGCAAAATTTTCTATTGCAATATCTTCCGGATTTAAAATGCTTTTTAAAATATCATTGGCAGCTAAAACTTCTGCTCCAATGAAGTGATCAACATAAAAAAGTCTGCCAAAATCTAAGCGTGATCTTGCTAAAAATGCAATTTCTTTTACTCTTGCCACTGTTTTAGGGTATCCTAAATTTTTTGCAATGGAACATGCTACTAAATTGGTTTCATCATCTCCTGTCATAGCAACAAATAAATGAGGTTCCTGTTCTATTAAGTTATCCAATAGTTTCCAGCGAGATCCATAGCCGCATAAAGTAGCTACATCTGTTTCTTGACTAATTTTTTCTAATTGTTTTGCATCTTTATCGATTAAAGTAACGTTATGCTGCTCTTCTGCTAATACTTGTGCTAAGTAAGAGCCGATATTTCCAGCTCCTAAAATCACTATATTCATGTATTACCTAAATTTTTATAAGTTTCTATCCAATCTTTAGTTGTTGTTATTTCACCAAAACTATTCAAATTGGTAAGAGAGGCTTGATGAAGGGATTCGCTATAACTGCCTACACAATCTGTTAAAGTGATAATTTTAAAATTTCTACCTGCTGCTTCTCTTGCTGTCGTTTCAACCACACCATTGGTTGTAAAGCCACTTATTATTAACTCTTTTACATTTAAAGCTATTAAATATTTTGCCAGTTCTGTTTGATAGAAAGAAGATATGCCCCATCTTTTAATCTTAAAGTCCACTTTAGGAATATTTTCTAAAACGTCATGTCCCCAAGACCCTAATCTTAATCCCTCATTTTCTAAAAAAGGCCTTATTTTTTTATAGATGCCGAGTCCTATTGCTTGTTTTTGTAAATTTTCTAAAATAGTTAGCTGAGTAGCGATTATTGGAATATTATTTTCTTTGCAAAAATTAGTTATATCTATAATGTTTGGAACAATTTTTTGGATTGCATTGGATAAAAGACCATTTTTAGAAAACACTCCTTCAGGATGACATAAGTCATTTTGCATATCTAAAATTAAAAGAGCTGATTTTGAATGCATAAAAAACCTTTTTTCCTAATGCAATATTTAACCTTATTTTATTTTTTTGTCCATTAAGCCTTAAAATAAAGTTTTATATAAAAATATTTTTGCTGCAATACATAAATAAAAAGTCTTGATAAAAACAAATATCATGACCGATTATTAAAAGGTAAAATTGCACCGGTAGCTCAATTGGATAGAGTGCCTGGCTACGGACCAGGAGGTTAGAGGTTCGAGTCCTCTTCGGTGCGTTAAGGTTTTTTATGATTTTAAAAATATTTATATGTAGTCCAATTCAAAATAATACAATTGTTATTGGTTCTAGAAAAACAAAAAAAGCAGCAGTCATTGATCCATCTTTTGATTCTGCTGATAAAGTTCTTAATTTTTTAAAAAAAGAAAATATTAAGCTGGAAAAAATTTTATTGACTCATTCTCATTGGGATCATATTGCTGATGTTAAAAAATTAAAAGAGAAAACATCTGCAAAAATTTATGTTCATAAATTGGATGCCAAAAATCTACAGCATCCTGGAATAGATAATGTTCCCAGCTTGCTGGAAATAGAAGGGGTAAAACCTGATATTTTAATTAAAGATCAAGATTTAATTGAAATAGGAGACTTGTCTTTAGAAGTTATACATACACCAGGTCATACGCCAGGTGGAGTATGTTATTATTTAGAAAAAGAAGATATATTATTTTCAGGAGATACTCTTTTCAAAGGATCTTTTGGAAGAGTTGATTTAGCAACAGCTAATGCTGATGAGATGGTAAAAACTTTAAAGAAATTATCTAAATTACCTGCTGCAACAAAAGTTATTCCTGGGCATGGTAATAATACTACAATAGGTCAGGAATCTTGGATGAAAGATTCCGATCAATATGTTCAATAATCAATTTTTGAAAAACAATTTAAAGGCCAAATACTTGTATCTATAATGTAATTTTTATTTTGTTTTTGAAATAATTGAATTTTTTCTAAAGAATCTTTGTCAAAAAGAGAAATATTTCTACAAATTTGACATAAATAATTTGGGTTTTCTTTAGGTTGATTTATAGTTTTTCTAATAAATTGCAGACGTGGTGCATTCCATATTTTTTTGAAGTTTTTTAAAGCATTTTTTGAGTTTATATTAATATTAGGCGAAAAGTTACAACAAAATCTAAACTGTGTGTTTCCTTTATTGTCACTTCCAATTTTTGCCGTAGTCCAAGGACTAAAACAAGGAAAGGGACCAATATTTTCAGCAAAATTAAGATTTACCTGATGTTCTTTGGCAAAATTTATATATTCATTTTGTATTTCTTTTGAAAATTCAGAATAGCAATATTCGTTTTGCATTTTTTTATAAAGAAAACTCGTGCCAAATAGTCGATTTACCTGTAGCGTATTAAGCTTTAATTTATGTAGTAGTTTAATTAAAGGCTTGATTTGATTTTGTGTGCTTTTCATAAGCACGATACTAATTCCTATTGTTAAATTTACAGGTTTGATTTTACATAATATTTCTAGATTATTAATTATTTGATCGAATATTTGGGCTTCAAAAAGTTTTTCATGTACTTTTTTTTCAGCGGCATTTAATGAGATATGAATATGATTAACATCTTGGACACAAACATCTAATATTTTTCCTTTTAGATTGATTCCATTTGTAGCAAAGGCGATTGAGCTTTTAGGTGCTATTTTTTTAATCATTTTGATGTTTTCTATGAAATAAGGAGAGGTTAGCGGATCGCCAATTCCTGCGTTTAAATTTATCTGTTGTATGTATTTTAACCATTTTAATTTTTTAATAGTATTTGGTTTTAAGTAATTTAGGTTAGAAGGTTTGTTTTTATATTCTTTATTACAAAAAATACAATTTGCATTGCAGAAATTTGTGAAGTTCATTTCCATAATTGTTGGATAACTTTTTAAAATAATTTTTTTTTGTTCAATTTCTTTTTGATTTAACTTTTTATTATATTCAATGGGGTTTAGTAATTTGTGAAAAACTTTAAATAAAAATAGATTAAAAATTTTTTTCATAAAATTAAACTCATGTATATAAATTTAATGATTTTAAAGATAACATAGAGCATAATTTATTAAATAAAAAATATAATTTCACTAGAATGAATATGTGAAGTTAAGGAGAGGTATTATGACATTAGTTGGAAAAGAAGCCCCGGATTTTAAGGCAACAGCAGTAATTACAAATAAATTTGATGAAAATTTTAAATTAGAAAAATTCATTGGAAAATACGTAATATTATTTTTTTATCCTTTAGATTTCACTTTTGTATGTCCTACAGAACTTCATGCTTTTCAAGAAAAACTAGAAGAATTCAAAAAGAAAAATGCAGAAGTAATAGCTTGTTCAGTAGATAGCCAGTATTCCCACTATGCATGGCTTGACACACCTAAAGAAAAAGGAGGCATCAAAGGAATTGAGTATCCAATTATAGCAGATATTACCAAAGATATTTCTAAAGCATACGGCGTTTTAAATGAAGAAGCTGGAGTTGCTTTTAGAGGATTATTTTTAATAGATAAAAAAGGTATTGTACGTCATGAATTAATAAATGATCTTTTTTTAGGAAGATCAGTTGAAGAGGCTTTAAGAGTGTTGGATGGGCTTATTTGTTATGAAACTCAAGGTGAGGTTTGCCCAGCAAACTGGAATGCGGGTAAAAAAGCAATTCAGCCTACTAAAGAAGGGATTGAAAGTTATTTTTCAAAATAATTAATTTTGAAGGAGATAATCAAAAAAATCTTTTTCTGAAATTATCATGATACTTTGATGTATTTTACATATTAAAAATGTTTCATTGATAATTTTACTGCAACCAACTTTAGGGGTGCATATTGCATCTAAATAATTTATGTTTTTTTTATTTTTTAGATATTTGCATCCCTCAATATAATCATCAAAGCTAAAACCCTCTTCTTTTACTCTGAAAAAAATTACTTCTCTTTCATACATAAGAGCTTGGATAGCTAAAATAAGCCCTAAACTATCTTTAGGGGGATTGCCGAGAGTATCTGCTAATTGATATAAAGAATTGCATAGATAAGGAAAACTATATTTACCTGTTTCCGATTCTCCAAAAATCGCGATTCTTTTAAGCATTACTTCCCTCCTTTATAATTTATTAATTATAATAAAGCGAATTAATCTTCAATAAAAAATATAATTAAATAAATTAAAGTATGACAATGAAGATTATTAAATTGCAAAGTGTTGATTATTAGATTTGAAAGTTGTTTGCTGACACAATAATTTTTTGCTGAAACATTATAAAAAATATTGTTTGTAATATTATTACAAAAAACTAATTTTTCGGATCATAAAACCAAAAATTAAAAACTGTATTTATTGCATTCATTATATGTAGAGTTAAATTATTTTCTTTAGCAAATCTTTTTATGGCGTTCGATACACCAGGATGAGTAGGATCATCTCCGCACATTATGCCATTCTTAGCTAATTTTGGATACCAATTTGAGAGATCTTGATAAACACTTTCTTCATCATGTGATGCATCAATATAAATTAAATCTGCAGAAACATTTAATATTTGAGAAGCTTCATTAGTAGTCATTTTTATTGGAATAACTTTATCAGTAAGATTTGCATAAATTATATTTGATAAAAACTGTTCATACAAAGTAGGTAAAAGATGATAAACATCTTTTCTGTCAGGAGTATTGTGTTCAATAGATCCTTTCCAGTGATCAATAGCATAAATTAAACCATCTTCGGGAAGTAAATTTGCCATATAAATGGTAGAAGCCCCCAGCCAAGAACCGAGTTCTATAACAATTTTAATTTTTTTTGATTCGAAAAAATCTTTTAAAGGTTGTTGATTAACAAAAAAACCATGATTATATGGAGGAAGAACATCTATTTCAGAATATGGTTTAGGAGCTTTTTCTAAATCGCTAATTGCATAAATTGAGGTACAAGACATTAATAAAAAAATTAAGTATTTCATATATTTTTCCTTTTATTGCATTGCATCAGCTTTTTGTTGATAATCTGCGTATATATTTAAAAACATTAAAGCTCGTTCTTCGATAGAATCTAAGGTTAAGTACTTTAATGCAAAATATTTTCCATTTTCAGCAATTGTTTTAGCTGCATTATCGTTTACCATTGTCCACTGTATTTTCTCTATTAAATCAGATAAGTCTTTTTTGATAGGTATATAATGAATCCAAGGTTTTAGCCCAATATAAAACCATTGAAACAAATCCGAATCAATTTTAAAAACACAACAATTTGATAATAATCTCCAAGAATAACCGGGATTTGAACAATGAAATCCATCAGCTACTATTTGATATTTATAATTTAGATGTTCTATTATGGAAACTCTTGGAATATTTTCTATAAAATCATCAAGGCCTAATTCATTTCTTATGTTTTCTCTTATATTTTCATTAACACTAACTAATCTTGCATCAATTAAATTTGGCTTTTGTAGAGATAATAAATATAAAAATATTCTAGGAGAATATGTTTTTGTTATTCCATCTATTATATTACTTGTGAATTTCCACTTTAGATCACTAACATAACCTCTCCAAAATAAAAGGTTTTCTTTCATTTCCCATGGAGTATCATTAGTAATAATTTGATTACTAAGCTTTTTCCAATGATTATTACGTAAACTATAAGCTTCTATAAACGTAAGTGTATTTTTATGTCTGCTTTCTTTTGTTCCAACTAATACTGGAAAATTTATAAAGTCTGGATTCCACCCAGTATTAATTGACCACCATGTATAATAAAAATATACATTGGGTAAAGTAGTTTTTTTTGAAAAATTATATAACCAGAAGGCTAATAAAACGGAAGGAGTTACTTTAAGAGGATCTAAAGAATCTTTCATTTCTTGGAAATCCTCTTCTGTAAATTTTTTATTGTTTAAATATAATACATTATCTTTGATCTCAAAAGAACAGAAGAAATTACCTTTAGCAGCAGAATTAGTTTTATTAAATTTGGTTTTTAGATATTTAGTGGAAAATTGTTTTAATGGTATAGCATCCATTTGTTCTTTAATATGTTTTCTATCCCATTCTGCGATATCAGCATATAAAAAAAAGTTACAAATCAGAAATATAAAAATAAAAACTTTTTTCATATAATTTTTCCTAAAATTAGGTAAAAAAGTATATTATATTAAAATTTTTAATACAATATAAAAATAAATTTAGGGAAAACCACTATAAAAATGTAGAAAAAATTATTACTTTTTACTCAAAAAGTAATCAAGATAATAGTTTTATATCTTATAATATTTTGCTTTATCGCCCAATTCATCTTCAATTTCTAGAAGTCTATTATATTTTGCAATTCTCTCTGATCTGGATAAAGAACCCGTTTTGATTTGTCCTGCTCTAATACCTACTGCCAAATCCGCAATAAATGTATCTTCTGTTTCACCGGATCTATGAGAGATCACTGTATTAAAGTTGTTATCTTTTGCTAATTGAATAGCCTCTAACGTCTCTGTTAAAGTTCCTATTTGATTGAGTTTTATTAAAATTGCATTAGCTGCTTTTTTATCAATTGCTTTTTGTAGGAATTTAGTATTGGTAACTAACAGATCATCTCCTACAAGCTGTATTTTATTTCCTAGATCTTTTGTGATTTTTACCCATCCGTCCCAGTCAGCTTCTGCAAGCCCGTCTTCGATTGAATCGATCGGATATTTTTTAGACAGCTCTTCTAAATATTTTATTTGTTCTTCAGATGTCCTTTCATTGAATTTCTGCCCGGCTGCCTTTTTTTTCATTTCAAAATACTTTTGAGTATTTTTATCAAAAAATTCGGTAGCAGCAGGATCTAACGCTATAGAGATATCATCTTTAGGTTTAAAACCTGCTTTTTCAATAGCTTCTATTATCAAATCTAAAGCTTCTTCATTAGAAGATAGTTTAGGAGCAAAGCCGCCTTCATCTCCAACTGAAGTTGCATAATTTTTATTTTTTAATATTTTTTTGAGAGTATGAAAAACTTCAGCTCCATAACGAAGAGCTTCTTTGAAAGTTTCAGCTCCTCTTGGTCTTATCATAAATTCTTGAAAATCCAAAGAGCTGTCTGCATGAACACCTCCATTTATAATATTCATCATGGGACATGGTAAAAGGGTGGCTTTATCTCCGCCTAGATATTTATAAAGGGGTATTTTTTTAGAGATTGCTGCAGCTCTAGCTAATGCTAGAGATATACCAAGCATAGCATTTGCTCCAAAATTGGATTTATTTTCGGTGCCGTCCTCTTTGATCATTAAATTATCGATTGTATTTTGATCTAATACAGATTTTCCTATGAGCAGTTTCTTTAAAGGCCCATTTACATTAGCTACTGCTTTTAGCACTCCTTTTCCTGAGTATCTTTTTTTATCATTATCTCTGAGTTCCAAAGCTTCATTAGTTCCTGTCGAGGCTCCTGACGGCATTTTTGCTGTAGTTTGTATACCGTTATCGGTAGTAAGTATTACTTCAACAGTAGGATTTCCTCTTGAATCTAAAATTTCTAGACCTTTTAATGATTTTATCTTACTCATATTTTGTCCTTTTTTTATTTAAAATATCTTCTATTAAACTACTATAAGAATCAAAACGCAAGGATGAGATCTTATTTTCTTTTAAAGCTTTTAAAACAGCACATTCAGGTTCATTAATGTGAGTGCAATTTGGATATTTGCAATTTTTTGAAATATCTTGGATTTCAGAAAAATATTGAATCACATCATCAATATTTAAGTCCCAGATCCCAAATCCTTTAATACCCGGAGTATCTATGCAGAATCCTCCTTCTTTTAAAGGGATAAGTTTGGCTTTTGTGGTAATATGTGCGCCTTTTGCTGTTTTTTTAGTAACTACCCCAGTTTTTAAATTAGTTTTAAATATTGTATTAATAATTGAGGATTTGCCAACGCCGGATTGTCCTGAAAAAACGGAGGTTTTTTTCTTCATTTTACTAAATAAAACTCTTAACCCTTTTTTTGTTTTAGAACTAACAGATACAACTATAAAGCCAAGCTTTTTGTATAGTTTTACAAATTCTTTGTATTTTTTATTTTCTTTTTTATCTTTTTTTAATAGATCAATTTTATTGATCACAATAATTGGATGCATATTTCCTTTAATGGAGGCGATGATATATCTATCAATTAAATGAGGTTTTAAAGAAGGCTCTATTACAGAGGATGTTATCAATACTTGATCGATATTTGCGGCTATTATATGCTGTTTTTGTCTTAATTTTTCTTCTCTGGACAATATGGAATAGCGCTTTTTAATATTTTCAATTACGCCTTCTTGTTCATTTTTTTCTAAAAAATCAACAAAGTCCCCAACAGCTATTAGATTCTTATTTTTATGTCTTTCTTTTTTTAAGACCCCTCTTAAAGTGCATATGTATTCTTTATCAGCATAACTGACTAAAATTTCCTGACCATGAATAGATAAAACCCTTCCTTCTTTTTGATTTTCTTTTGCAGTTTTATTTTTATCGGGTTTAATATTTGTTTTTTTATATTTGGACTTATCTTTATGACTTTTTATTTTTCTTAATTTTTTAATGCTTTTTTTGTCTTTAGAAAAAAATCTTTCTTCTTCTTCTAGATATTTATCGAAATTAGTCATTTAATTCCTCATAAAAAACATGAATATACTACCGGCTGCTGCAACATTTAAAGAGTCTATATCTTTTTTCATTGAAATGGTTACTTTAGTAGCTATTTCTTCGATCCATTGGGAAGGTCCTTTGGATTCATTGGAAAGGACAATAGCAGCAGGTTTTTTAAATTTAACTTTTTTAATATTTTCGCCTTCAATATCAGCAAGATATACATTAATATTATTTATTTTTAAAAAATCTAGGACCTTTTCTTTTTCCATTACTTTTATAGGTATAAAAAAGGTGGAACCTTTGGCTGAGCGAAGAGCTTTTTCATTATAGGGATCTACAGATCTTTTTGTTATAATGATCAAATCAAAATTAAAGGCATTGGCTGATCTTATCAAAGTTCCTAAATTTCCTGGATCTGACACACCGTCCAATATCAGTATATATTGTTTTTTAGTAATTTTTTTACTGTCTTTTGTATCTATTATAGCTGCTACTTCTTCAGGAGCTTCAATATTTGTAATTTTTTTCATTATTTTTTTAGATACTATTAAGACTTTTTTAGCTCTCGCTTTTTTTGCGTGTATTTTTTTTGTTGTGATCAGTATTTCGAATTCTTTTGTTTTTTTTATATCTTCAATAGCTTTTTTACCAACAACCAAAGCCTTGTTTTTATCTTTTCTATATTTTTTATCTTTTCTTATTTTAACTATTTGTTTTATTACTGGATTAGAAGCACTAGTAATTATATTAACCATTGATCAGACCTTATGGGTTTAAAAAAAAATAAAATAACATCTTTATTATCCAATAGAATTTTTTTCATATGTATTTTTGTTTTAATCATACCTTTAGTAATTTATAGCATTATTTTATATAAACATGAATACAATGCCAAAATAAAAGATTTATTTATTTCAATAAATGCTTCTTTGGATAATAAAACATCTCTTTTAAATGAAAAAATAAAAAATAATTTAAATGTACTGACATATGCTGGCAATGAGGTAAACTTCAATAGATCAGATACTCATAAAGAACTAGAAAAAATAAAAGAAGATTTTAATATTAATGATATTTTTTATCTCAAAATAAAAAACAGTGATTTCGTCTGTTTGTATTCAACAGATGAAAATATTCTTAATAAAAGTTTTTTATCTTCAAAAGGAATTTTAAATAAAAGTGAAGAGATTTTTGCTTTGGATGTAAATTCCATTTGCAAAGCGTGTTTTTACATAAGTCATAAAATAGATAATACATCTGCTATTGTCACTTCTGTTTATTTAAGTGACTTAATACAAAAAGATGATTATCCGTTTAATTTAGCCGTTATTGATCAAACGGGCAAAGTATTAGCTTCTATCAATAAAGGGTCGTATTTAAATTTACAGGTATTGGAAAAAGATTTTTATCATACAGATAAAAACTATGTAATAAAAAAGCAGTTAGAAGATTTTGGATATTATTTAGTTTTAGAAGTTCCTAAAAGCTATATCAAAAGTTTTCATACAAAGGAATTTTTTATAAAACACACCCTTCTTTTTATCATATTTGTAATAATAGCTTCTTTTTTTGTGTATTTTTTAATTTATATTTTATCAAAGCCTTTAAAGAATTTAATAAAAATAATGAATGAGATTAAACAAGGAAATTTATCTGCTAGATATTCCATTAGCAAATTGGGCTTTGAAGTAAATTATATAGGAGCTTCGTTTAATGAAATGTTAGATGTTCTCTTATCCGAGAAAAAAGAAAAACAAAGTTATTTAGAAGAATTGAATCTAGCTAAAGATATTCAATACAGCATGCTTTTCAAAGACGAAATTAAGAACTTAGACATTGCTTTTGAATATATTCCTGCAAAACATGTTGGAGGAGACTTTTATGATGTCTTTAGAAAGGACAATAAAATATTTTTATTAGTATTAGATGCGGCTGGCAAAGGGGTAGATGCTTGTCTGCATTCTTTAAATGTCAGAAATACTATTAGGGCCTTGGCTTTGGTTTTAGAAGATATCAACGAGATAATTAAAAAAACTAATGACCTTTTTATGAAAGATACAAAAGATTATTCTTTTGTTACATTATTTTTGGCTTGTTTTGATGAAAATACAAAAGAACTGCAATATACAAGCTGCGGTCATCTTCCCGCTCTTATTACAAGAAATAATGAAATAAAAGAGCTTCAGACCAAAGGTAAAGCTTTAGGTATTGAAAAAATTGAAGATATTGAAATTAAAACCTTGAGCCTTCAAAAAGATGATGTCGTAATGATTTATACGGATGGTGTTTTAGATGTCAAAGATTCTAAAGGACAATTTTTGGGTAAAAAAGCATTTTTGGAGCTTATTAAAAATACCCAAGTTAAAAATTCTAAAGAAATATTAAATACTGTTTTTCAAAAGATTAATAATTATGCACAAAATATAGAGCAATATGATGATATGACTGCTATTATTTTTAAGATTTAATTAAAAAGGTTTTGAAGGCCAGAAAGAACTTTTTTTAAGCTCACCAATTATTTTATCTACCGATTTATATTTTTTATTAACCGATATTTTTTCAGCTTCTTCTAGTAGCTCTCCCATACGAGGAGAAGGCTTAATTCCGCATAATTTTAAATGCTCAGATTTAACTATTGGATCTTTATTTTTTATTCTTTGTATAAAAAATTTAAGGGCATTTTTTTTATTTTCATGAGATGCTAAAAATGCCCTTCTTTTTTCAGCCTTTACATGAGTAGATAATATTTGCAGTATTAAATCTGAATAGCCGTTAGCATAAAATTTTGCCCATTTATGATCGGTAATTTTATTATCATTTATGTATTTATAGGTCATATCATATAAAATAACGAAATCTATTTCTTTATTAGAGAGCTTTAAATACTGACATAGCTTGATTTTGTCGTCTAATGAGTAATTAGGAAATAATTCTAATATAGCAATTATAACTGGTGTTTGATGAGGAAAATCATCTATTCTTTGAAGCCTGTCAACTATATCTGTGATGTCCAAGTCTGCAAGTTGAGGGAATATTGTTTGTAGAAGATCATATTCAAATAAAGTGATTATTGAGTTTTTAAAACCTCTGTAGGCTTTCATTTTATTGATTTCCTGCCAGATACGTTCTATTGCAACGGATGGGAATAAATCTTTTGCATTATCTAAAATTGCCTGCTGAGTGTTTTTTTCGATATCGAAATTGAACCTTGAACTTAATCTGATAGCTCTTATCATTCTAAGCCTGTCTTCTTTGAAACGCTCATTAGGATTGCCGATCGCTTTTATCAGCTTATTTTCTAAATCCTTTTTTCCTTCCACATAATCTAAGACTTCATCCTTTATCGGGTCATAAAACATGCCATTTATTGTAAAGTCCCTTCTTTTTGAATCTTCTTTAGCAGAAGAGAATTTGATTTTTGTAGGTCTTCTTCCGTCTTTATATTCAATATCTTCTCTAAATGTGGCTACTTCATATTGTTTGTTATTTAAAATAACTAGAATAATACCAAAGGCTTTGCCTATTGGTATAGTATGAGAAAAAATGGATTCTACTGTTTCAGGAGGAGCATTTGTTGCAATATCAATATCATCCGAAGGATGATTCAAGAGGTAATCTCTAACCCATCCTCCTGCAAAATATGCAGTAAATCCCTTGTTTTTTAATTTCTTTACAATCTGTGTTGCTTCTTTCATATTATTTATTTTTAATCAGAAAAGATTTTTTTGCTATAATAAAAAAATGATGCAAATGGAATTGTTATGCAAACTATAAATATTTTATCTAATGAGATTATAAATAAAATAGCGGCCGGTGAGGTAATTGAAAGTCCGACCTCAGTTATAAAAGAGCTTGTTGAGAACTCGATTGACGCTGGATCTAAAAATATAAAAATAGAAATAAAAAAAGCAGGCTTTCAAAAAATTATTATTGAAGATGACGGCATTGGAATGGCAAAAGAAGATGCGAAACTATGTTTTCAAAGGCATGCCACTTCTAAAATAAAAAAATTTGAGGAGATATCAGATATTTCATCGATGGGTTTTAGAGGAGAGGCCTTAGCTTCTATTGCATCTATTTCAATAATAGACTTGAAAACATCTCAAAATGAGTTAGGGATTAACCTAAAAGTTGAAAAAGGCAATATATTAAATATTAAAGAAACAGCTAGAACAAGGGGAACTACTTTTACGATCAGTTCATTATTTCATAATGTTCCCGTTAGAAAAAACTTCCAAAAATCTTTTTCATATATCACAAGAGATATTACAAATATCTTAATGAAATTAGCGATGGCTAACTATGATATTTCTTTTACTTTTATATCCGATGAAAAAGAAGTTTTTAAAACGTTTGCTGATTCTTTTCAAAGCATATGTCAAAGCGTTCTAGGTAAAGAGTTTGTTGCATCCTGTACATATTTGGATAAAACTTATGAATCTATTAGATTATATGGCTATATAGGATATCCTATATCTTCTAAAAAAAATAGATATTCCCAACATGTATTTATTAATAAAAGATCTGTATTTTCTCCTGTTATTTCTAAGTTTATCAAAGAAGCATATGCTACAAGAATATCTGAAGATGAATATCCGATATTTTCTCTTCACTTAGAAGTACCTAACAATTTATTAGATGTTAACGTGCATCCCCAGAAAAAAGAAATAAGACTTACTGAAGAGCTTTTTATTAAAGACTGTATAAGAAAGGCTATAAATTCAGCTTTTGAAATGGATTTAAAAAAAGAAGCTCATTTTGTAAATGATGATGTGTTTTTTGAGAAAGTTATTTCAAATGAAAATTATTCAGTTCAAAAAGAAAATATTTTTAAAAAATTTGAAAACAAGAGTTTTCAAAATGTTTTTGAAGATAACTTTTTTCAGGATTTTTATATAAAAGACCATTTTTTATTCATAGATACAAAGTATCTTTCTCATATTTTAGAAATAGAAAATCAAAATCTTGTAGTAATAGATCTAAAAAATGCCTATGCAAGTTATTTATATGACTGTTTGCAAAATAAAAAAATAGAAGTTCAGTCTTTATTAGTGCCTATTAATATAGAGCTTGCCAAAGATGATGCTTTACATATCAACGAGATTATAGAAAAAATCACTTCTTTAGGATTTGATGCGGCAATGATTTCAAAATCAACTATATCTATTCATGCTGTACCGTCTGTTTTAAAAAAAGAAGAAATAAAAGACTTTTTTCAAGAAATAATAAAGGATCTTTTTTCTTTAGGAAAAACAAATGTTCCAGACAATATTTTTAATAAAAAATTAGCTCAAAATATATCGAGGTTTGCCAAGTCAAAGACTGAATTTTCAAATGTTGAAGCAAACCGGCTGATAAACATGTTGATTAAACTTAAAAATCCTTATTTTGACCCACTTGGAAAACCAAATATGATATGTTTGGAAAAAAAGGATTTTGAAAAACTTTTTAATACAAAGAAAAATATATTATGCCCTATACAAAAAGACTAGAAAAAGTAAAAGCGCTGTTAAAAGAAAACAGTATTGATTTTTTTATATTTGATGATCATTTTTCGATTTTATATCTAACAGGCCTTAAGATCAGTTTTGGAAAGTTAGTTGTTTCTCAAAATAAGATAAAGCTTTTTACAGATCCTAGGTATTTAGAGGCCTGCAGGAAAAAACAGGTATCCTCAGAATTATTTAATGAAAAGACTTTTTCATCTTTTTTAATAGAAAATTCTAATAATAATATTATTGGAATCGATAAAAATAAATTTACCTTAAATTCATTTGAAAAATTAAATTTCTTTTTGAATAAAATTAAAAATAACTCAGATATAGAATTTAAAATTGTTCTAATTTCAGATCCTCTGCAGGAAATTAGGCTTATAAAGGACTCTTTGGAAATATCCAGTTTAAAAAAATCAGCAGAGCTGAACTGGAGGGGTTTTGAGCATATTTGTCTTTTATTAAAAGAAGGGATTACAGAAAAGCAGCTAGCTGTTGAATATGAGCTTTTTTGTAGAAAAAATGGAGCGCAGAAAGTATCTTTTGATCCTATATTTGCTTTTGGAAAAAATAGCTCATGTCCTCATCATGAACCAACAGATAAAAAACTGCAATTGAATGAAATAGTTCTTATGGACCTAGGTGTAATGGTAGATAATTATGCCTCAGACATGACCAGGGTTATATTTTTTGGTAAAAATGATCCCCAATTAGAAAAAATATACAATATAGTAAAAAAAGCTCAAGCTAAAGCTTTAGAACTATGTAAGCCAGGAGTTAAAATAAGGGATTTAGACTTAGCTGCTAGAAATTATATAGAAAAAGAAGGTTACGGCAAAGAATTCATGCATGCATTGGGTCATGGGGTTGGTTTAGAGGTGCATGAATTTCCCAAAATTAAATCAGATGGAGAAGATAAGGATTTAGTTTTAAAAGCTGGTATGGTAATAACAATTGAACCTGGTATCTATTTAGAAGGTATAGGGGGCGTTAGATATGAAGACACCATTGTTATTACAAATAATGGGTATGACAATTTCTATACCTCTTTTTAATTGTAGATTTTTCTTTTTATAAAAATGTTAGTATCTTTGTCCAAGCCTATTATTTCTTTATTTTTATAGTTTTTTGTATTTATAGAAAAATTCAAGAAGGAAAAAAGTGTTAGGTCGTATTTAACATTATTTTTTCTACAAAGATCTATTACATAATCTTTAGTTAATGTTTTGGTAGGCTCTTCTATTTGAAGAGGTTCAATCAAATCTGCTATTTGTTTAGAAAAGATCAAAGATAAAATTTCTTTAGAAGTATCTATTATGGGAATTTTAACTTCGCTTGTTGGATATGCACATATAAAATCTAAAAGAGATGCAACTCCTGATTTATTCTCAAAGTTATATAGTTTGGAACCTTTTAACATTTTATAATAATTAAGTTGGAGGTCTTGGTTGTTCATATTTAATTGAGCTAAATTGATATCATCAGAATCTTCAAACTTTTTTTTAGCATCTTTTATCATGTTGTTTACAATGTTATTTTCTAGATTGTTCTTATAAAAATTTTTATCAGAATATAAGCTTTTAATCAGTGAGCTCAATAGATAATAAAGATCTTTGTGCGTCTCTATTCCTTCTTTTAAAAGAGGATAGATATTGATTTTACCATTTTGAAGATCAATAGTTCTTTTAGGTTCTTCATTTTTTTTTGTGTTATTTTTTTTATAATCGTTTTCTTTTACAGCCTGTATATTTGTATAAACAGCGCTTTGGTAATTGTTTAAAGATTTTCTGTTTGCGGTCATGTAGCCGTTATAGCTTTTAGCAATAATATCTTGATTTTTCTTTTTTACTAAAAGAGTAGATGTCGATATTGCAAAGATCATTAAAAGAGATATTACAAAGCTTAAAATATTCATCATATTTTCTTATTTTTATAATCAATGAAGTCTAATTTTTTCGGCATGAAAAATACAAACTTTAAATCTTTATTGAGTGTAATTAAAACAGCAAATGGTAAATCATTTTTTTCTTTTGGCCAAGAAAAATACCATTTAAGCCCATCGGCGGCATGTTCTGTTTTTATGTTTTTAATATTATCGTCTTTTTTTGCTAAGAACTTAAGTTCGTAATTTTTAACGTTTTCAAGTAATATTTCTTCTCTTTGTATAGCATTTGCCTTTCTTTTTTTTAGAGGGTAGTAAGTCAGCATTAAATTGTTATTTTTAATATAAATTTTAGCAAGTACAGGTCCGCTGAACAGAGGGTCAATATCTACACCATTATCAAATGTACAGTGTAAAACAGGACTATTTTTATTATGAGTAGTATAAAAAGGATTTTCTTCAAATATTTTTTTAGGAGTAATTTGAGAAAATACAGTATTTAGCCTTATCTGAACATTTTCTTTTTTATAAACATCTTTTTTTACATTTTCTATTTTTGCATCAATTTTTATTATTTTGGAAAAATAAGAAAACAGCATTGTAATAATAATGCCTGTCAAAAATAAAGATATAAGAACCTCTATTAAAGTAAGATGCCTTCTTTTAACTTTCATAATTAAAAAATTATTTTCTATTTTTTCTAATAGAGAAATAACCAAGGTATATTGCGAGCAATACGAATACAATCAAACTGATATAAGAAGGAAATACTGATTTCTGCCCGGCTGAAATAATTCCTGATATTGTTAAAAAGGCAATTATCACGCCGGTAAAGGCATCTCCTCCGATAAGACCGGATGCTACTAATAAGCCCTGTTCTTTCTCCTCTTCTTTTTTTGTGTGCCTGTTAACATATAATGTTACAAGTGATCCGAACATTATAGCAGTTGATAAAGAAAGAGGCAAATAAAGACCCATAGCAAACGGAAGAACGGGAATCCTTAAAATAGCAACAAATAGTCCGATTACAATACCGATCCCTACTAAAATGAAGGGCAGCTGTCCTCCGATCACACCTTTTGCGATCATTGATATCAAAGTGGCCTGCGGTGCAGGCATATTGACAGAGCCTAGGGTATAAGCTGAATTTAAAATATAAAGAGTTGCTCCCAATACTAAAGAAGGGACCAAAATACCAATAATCTCAGCTAATTGCTGAGATCTGGGAGTAGCTCCTATTAAGAACCCTGTTTTTAAAGCTTGAGAGGTTGATCCGGCCATTGCAATTGCAACATTGGCAACACAGCTCATAGTAATTGCTGCTATCAAATAAACTCTATCTGTCCATCCTAAAGCTGCAAATATTATACAGGTAATTAAAAGGGTGGTCATTGTCATGCCTGACATAGGATTGGACGAGCTTCCCACGAGCCCTACAGTAATAGAGGTTACTGCAACAAAAAAGAAACCCAAGATAATTAAAAGTAAGATTGTAAATGTGTTCATTGAGGTAATAGGCAGCAGCCATAAAGACAATATTGTGGCAACAGCGCCTAAAACGACCCAAACAATAGGAATATCCTTGTCTGTTCTGATAACTTTTTTAGGGGTATGCAGTCCTTTGAAAAAATCTTTTACGCCATGATGCACTGTTTTAAATATCAATGGAGCTATTTTAAATAAGCTTAAAAGTCCTCCAGTTGCAACAGCGCCGGCTCCGATATATCTTACGTAATTTTCCCATATTGCCTGAGCTGTCATTTGAGAAACGGGTATAGCAGATGGAAAAATAATATTGGTTTTTCCGGAAAATAAATGAATTAATGGAATAATCACCCACCAGCTAAGCGCACCGCCGGCTATCATCATGCCGGCAATTCTAGGACCTATGATATAACCAACGCCTAATAAGGCAGGGGTTGCGTCAATACTGAATTCTGTTTTTTCATATTTAGGAATTATAAACCTAAAGATCTCGGGCCATAAAAAAAATACATTAGCTGCTACCTTATAAGCTGCTCCTATTAAGAAGCTTATAGCGGCCATAGCCGTAGATGTCTTGGTTTTTTCTCCAGCTTTTAAAATTTCCGCGCAAGCAGTACCTTCGGGAAAAGGCAGAGACCCGTGTTCATCTACAATAATATGTTTTCTCATCGGTATCATAAACAAGATACCCAAGATGCCTCCTAAAGACGATAAGATGAATATTCTTACTAAAGACGGCTGCTCTCCTAAAAAAAATAAAGCTGGAATTGTAAAAATAACACCAGCGGCCATTCCTTCTCCGACCGTTGCTATAGTTTGCACTATGTTGTTTTCTAAAATTGTAGAGTTTTTAAAAAACCGAAATAAGGCCATGGACATAATGCCTGCCGGAATAGATGCTGATACTGTAGTTCCGGCTTTCAGTCCTAAATAAGCATTGCCGACCGCAAAAATGAACCCAAAGATTACTCCAAAAAGAAGAGCTCTAAAAGAAAATTCTTTAACTTTTTTTTGAGGGGCTATGTATGGTTTAAAAGATTTTATTTTAACTTGGTCGCTCATAAAATATTTATTATATTTACACTAATTTTGAAAATGCCAATTTTATATTTAATAATCCAGTTTTTTATATAGGTTATAAAATTTAATAAGATAATATTTTCCTTAATATTGAAAAGCAGGTCAAATTATTGTATAACTTATATCAGGAAATCATAAGAGGGGATTATGGCAATAAATGCTGAAAGTATTGAATTAAAAAGATTTGTTCATGGATCTTTTGAAGCTGTTGATTCAAAAAAAGAAGAGTTGGTAGAGCGAATTGTTGATAGAGTTCAATCTATTATTTCACAGCCATATCAATACACAAATAGACAAGAATATTTTGGATTACTGCGTTGTTTAGCAGATATTTTGAAGTTAAAAATAGAGCCTTTTAATCATATGCTTCAAGATACATATATTGCAGATAATATTATAAATAAATCTGTAAACGCTGAAAAAAAAGAATTAGCCAAAAAATTAATTCAGGCTGATAAAGTTTTTCAAGAGTCTGTATCTAAAGAGATAAGAGATATTTTTCAAATAACAATGCTCCTGCAAAAAATAGCTGCAGCCCAACAAAATTTTTCGAGAATTTTTGAGGCTTAATTGTTTATTTTAAAATATTTTTTGAAAATATCAGAGTTCGAATAAAAACTGGTTTTAGAACTATCCCAAAGCTCTTCCGGTGTTTTTATTATATTAAATGATACTTGTATAGGAAGTTGTTCTGGTTCTAATAAACTTTGAGTTTTTTTTATTTTTAATTCTGCTTTAGGATCCCTTATAGTTCCTTTAAATAAATACTTAACAATATAATTATTATTATCAATTTTTTGTATATTGATCTTTTGTGTTTCTAATAGAATAAGTTTGCCATTTTTAGTAAGAGTATTAAGTATTTCTGTAAATTGATTTGAAAATGTTTGAGATAAGCTTAGTTTGATTGTTTCGAAAAGAGTTATATCTCCATTTGTGAAATCATCATTAATTAGTCCTTCAACATCTTCTATACTAGTTATTTGAGTTATTTTGTCATGGGTTTCGAGGTAAATAGGATAGAAACCTTTGTCTCTTTCAAAATCACCTTGCCAATTGCATTGTTCTTCACCGGAAAATATTGTTTGAATTCTATAATATTGAAATAAAGAGAGTGTATCTTTAAATACACATTTTAATTTTTCATGTAATAATTCTGTTTTATTTTGTATTTGTAATGAGTATTTTGGGAGAACAGTTTTTGTAAGTTGAGTTGTTTTATAAGTTGTATAAGCAATATTGGCAGCTATTTTTGTCCTTATTTTCTTGAACCAACTGGATAAGCCTGTAGCTTGACTCCAATCAGTTTTTTGACCAATTGCTTTTTGCATTAACATGCTAACCAAAGTTTCTTTATTAGTGATTTGACCATGTTCTAACCACGTAAAGGCTAGCTTTGTTAGGGTGTTAATACTTGTATAATTTATCATTTTAATCATAATTAGTATTAATCTCTCTTTTTTATTATATTTTCTATTATTATTATAACAATTTATTATTACTTTGTAAATAAAATCTTAACATAAGTTTTGATGTATAAGGGCTTAATAATTAGATGTTTATATTAAGAATTATTAGCGTAAGTCGCTGATTATAAGGAGTTTTTGGTGATAAGCTTATATTTATAAGTATACGATTTTTTACTCTTTTTAAACTCCTGAGGCTTTAAATCAATTTTAATATTTATAAGTCTATAATAATCACCTGTTTGAGTTGTTTTATCAAAGATATACCAAATTCTGATCGATCTTTTGATCTCTTTTTTCGATGGGCCCATTAAATCAATATATTCGGGTTTTAACTGAATAATAGTAGGGTGGTCCCGGTCTGTAGATAAATTATGGGGAATATCGTTATTATGGAACATAAGCTTGATTTCTAAAAAGCTCAAGTTGGCTATTCTTTCACACTCTATTTTTTCTAAAGCCGTAAGCTGGGATCTAAACAAATATATGGGATTGCGGATTAACGGAATACATAATAGCCCTATAATAGCTATAGCTATTAGGATTTCCACCAGTAAGAAATCTGCCTTTTTAAAAACCTTATTTGACTTCATATTCCATTAAAAGTATATTTTTTAATAACTACTTAAAGCTTAAGTATGAAACTTAAAACAAAAGCATTATATAACCTATTGCGATTTTCTTCGATTCATAATCCTTCTATTATTGTAAAAAAATGGCAGGTGGAGGATTTAAGAGAAATATCGGATTTGGAGATCTTTAAGAAGTTAGAGCTTGTGGGAATTTTTTTAGATAAAGAAAAGTTTATAGCTTATTCAAATGAAGTAGAATCTCCTGAAGATCTAATCGAATTAATATCAGATGCAAAAGATATGGAAATACGAGATCAGGTTTATCTTTTGTTATTTGAAGCCTGGAGACGATTTTTATCGGCAAGACAAACTGTTTCTATTTTTTGTGATGAGCTAGACCAAAGGATTTTTAAATACGACAATGGTGAGTTTGAAAATGATGAATTTATCCAGGATGCTTTGGCTAATTTAAAATACATTTTAGATAGTAACGTTGATTCGGGAATGAGTGCTTATGAGGCTTTTAATACTTTAATGCAATATTCAGCTCATGATCTGGAAAATTTTATTTATGATTATATTTCCGATCAAATCGATTATAAAAATGATACTTATGCAAATGAGTTGGTAGATGGGTTTTATCCATATGCCCATAAAAAAAATTGGTTTTATTTTTTAAAAGCAAGGCTGTTTGCTATTCAAGATGTTGCTCAAGCAAATGAGATAATCAAGGAAATTTCAGAAAAACTTTTTTCACATCCAAATTTAAACCTGCAGTTTAGAATATTGGAATTTATGACCGAAATTGGGGATAGGGATCTTTTCATAAAAATTGTTAAACAAACAGCGGAAAATATTAATACGGAAAAAGAATTTACCCATCTTATGAAAATAGTTGCTGATTTTTATAATAGATTGGACAAAGAAGAAATGGAGAGACAAATTGTAGATATTTTGAATAGTAGGTTAGAAAAAAATCCTAAAGAAAAAATTTCTAAAAATGATAAGGACTTAAAAGATTTTACAAATCTTGTTTCTTAAATAATTTTAATCGGATCAAAATCTAGAAAATCAGAAGATGCAAAGATATATTTAATGTTATTTTTTTCACCGAAGAGTTTTTTACGTTTTTTGACACTGTGTAAATGTCCAAATACACAAATATCAATTTTATGTTTTTCTAGTAATTTAGATACTTTTGAGTCTTGTAGGTCTGCAGAGATAGGGGGATAATGCGTCATTACTATTTTTAACTTAGCATTTTTATCCATTTTATCTAAACTGAGCTTTAATCTTTTATATTCTCTTTCAAAAATCTTCTCGGATAGATCAATCTGTATTTGTTCTTCCTTTTCATTTTTATTAGGGTTGGGAATATAATTAATATATTTATTAAAATTGAACTCTTGGGTGTCCCACAAGCGAGAGCCTGCAATTGAAATCCCATCTATTGTAATAGCATTGTTTTGTATGATTTGAATGCTTGGCGGTATTACTTCATTTAATTTTTTTAAACTGGTCCACCAATAATCGTGGTTGCCTTTTAGTATTATTTTTCTGCCAGGAAGATTATGTATCCACTCTAGATCTATCAGAGCATCTTTTAATTTAATTGCCCAGGAAATATCTCCCGGAATTAATACTAAATCGTCATCTTTTATTTTTTTTTTCCAGTTATTTTTTATTTTTTGAGTGTAGTCTTTCCAAGTATTGCCAAAAAATTCCATAGTTTTATCGGTATTGGAAAAACACAAGTGAAGATCTGACAGCGCATAGATAAACATATTAAAATTCGAAGTTGTCAGGCAGGACAGTTCCTGCCGGTATTACTATAATACCATCTTTTACAAATATATTGTCACTATCATATTCTGTGAGATTTTTTTTGTTAATGAGCTTTACATTGTTACCGATTTTTACATGTTCATCAATTATTGTGTTTTCAATAAGACAGTTTTGTCCAATTTCAAAAATATCCGGAAGGTTGAGTTTTTCTGACATTGAAGAATAAGAAGTATTGCCTAGCAAAACGCTGTCTTTAATAATTGTTCCTTCTTTTATTCTGGAACGTAGCCCTATCATGCTTCTTTTTATTTCTTTTGCTAATATTATGCTTCCTTCACATATGATAGAGTCTTGTATACTGGCCTGTATTTTAGCCCCTGGAAGATGGTGGGCCCTAGTATATATTGGGTTTTTCTCATCATATGTTTTTAAACCGGAAGATGATTGCGTAAGAGCAATATTTGCTTCATAAAAAGATTTTACAGTACCGATATCTTCCCAATATCCATCGTATATAAAAGCAGCTGTTTTACCTTTTTTTATTTGGGTAGGTATTAAATGTTTTCCAAAATCTTCTCTCGTGTCTTCTTTTAAAAGCTTTTTTAAAGCTTCTCTTTTGAAGATATAAATACCCATGGACCCTAAGTAGGGTTTTTTATCGACTTTCCATTTTTTATGAAAATTTGCAGAAAGTTCAAATTTTTTAAGAACTTCTTTTTCTTGAGGCTTTTCTATAAAATCTATTGCATATGAATCTTCATTTGTTTTTAAGATTCCTAATCTCTTGGCATCATTTTCCTCAACAGGTAAGGTGGCGATTGTTAGATCAGCATCTTTTTCTTTAGCAAAATTATACATCTTTAAAAAATCAATATTGTAAAGCTGATCTCCAGACAATATTAAAAAATAATCTACCGGAAGCTCAAAAATAATGTCTATATTTTTTCTAACGGCATCTGCAGTTCCTTCAAACCATATCTTTTCGCCGTTCGGTTTTTCTTCAGGGGTTATCAGATCTAATCTTCCAGGAAAAAAGTTATCAAATTGATATGTTTGAGATAAATGGTGATGAAGTTCTGTTACAAGATATTGTCCAATAACAATTATTTGTCTGATATTGGAATTAAGTGAGTTAGATATAGGAATGTCTACAAGTCTATATCTTCCTCCATAACACACTGCTGGTTTGCTGTGATGCAAGGTCAAAGGAAATAAACGTGTCCCTTTGCCTCCAGCAAGTATCACACTAGCAATATTATAGTGTTTCCTACTCGAGTCAAGCTGCATGCAATATATTTTTGATTCACTTCCTCCCTAAATTTTTAAAGTAATGAAAATAATATTAATTAATCAATAAAAAAATAAAAAAAAATATAATTAAGTTAATTAAAATGAAGAGGTGATTTGAATTGTTAATTAAGTTGTTAGAAGGACTTTGTTTTTGAGGTTTTCGGCATTAAAACTGGATCTTACAAAAGGACCGGATAATATGCATTTAATGCCAATGGACAAAGCATATGAAGAATATGCTTTGAACTGATCAGGATGAATAAAAGACTTTATTGGATATTTATGAGTGCTGGGCTGAAGATATTGACCAATTGTTATTATATCACATCCGGCTATAAATAAGTCCTTTAATGTTTTTTTTACCTGTTTTTCAGTTTCGCCAAGACCCACCATAAGACCGGATTTAACAAAACTGGGTTTATTAGTTTTTTTAGCATAATTTAAAACTTTTAACGATCTGTTATAATCAGCAATGTGTCTTATTTTTTGAGAAATTTCTTCTACGGTTTCGATATTATGATTAAATATATCCGGTTTTTCATTTAAGACCATATCCAATAAATCCTGTTTTCCTGAAAAATCCGAGACTAAGACTTCTATTGAGGACAGGGGGTTTAATTTTTTAGTTTCTTGAATTGTTTTGGCAATATGATTAGCTCCCTGATCTTTTAGATCATCTCTGGATACCATTGTTATTACAATATGTTTTAATTTTAGATCTTTTGCTGCTTGGGCGATATGGCCAGGCTCATTAGTATCTGGAGGCCTGGGAGTTTTATCAAACTCAATATCACAAAAACCGCAGTTTCTTGTGCATTTATTTCCTAGAGCTAAAAAAGTTGCCGTTTTTTTTGAAAAACATTTTGTTTTGTTAGGACAATTTGCTTCTGTACAAACTGTATGCAGTTTGTTTTTTTCAATGATTTTTTGAATCTCGCAAAGAGATGTTGTCGGGAGTTTTTGTTTTAGCCAGCTGGGTAATTTCATATTTTTAAATTCGGTGGAAAGTTAAGGGGCCTATTTTGAGATATCAAAGTAGCTTCCAGCCAGGCTTCGGGAAGGGTCGGATGAGCGTGGATAGTTTCTATTATAGAGTTTGTGTTTAATTTGTTTGTGATAGCCAAAGCCATCTCTGCAATTAGAACAGAAGCGCTTGGGCCGATCGCTCCAGCTCCTATTATGTTATTTGTTTTTTTATCTATTAGCACTTGTACAAAACCATCTTTTTGAGATGAAGCATGTGCTTTTCCAAGAGCCGTGAATGGAAATTTTCCGACCTCAAAGTCAACATTTTGCTCTTTTGCTTTTTCAATAGTCAAGCCTACTATTGCAATTTCCGGTTTTGTGAAAATTATTGCCGGCACGCATGAAAAGTCCATTTTGTTTTCTTTGTTTACTATTGTATCTACTGCAACTAGTGCTTCATGAGATGCAGTATGGGCAAGCATCCATTTTCCGATAACGTCCCCAATAGCATAAATATCAGGATTGGATGTCTGCATTTTTTCATTTACTATTACTTCAGTTTTTTTACCGGTTTTTATATTTGCTTTTTCTAAATCCAAACCTTTTGTATTTACACATCTGCCGATTGCAACAAGAGCTATATCGGACTCTACTACTTTCCCATCTTCTAATTTTATTTTAACGTTAGACGTTTTCTCAGCGCCTGTGACTTTTACGTTTGTAAGTATTTCTATACCTTGTCTTTTAAAAGTTGTAGTAAGTAAATCAGAAATTTCTTTGCCGTGTGAGTACAATATGGAAGGAAGCGCTTCTATCATTGTGATCTTTACACCCAGCCTTGTATAAAAAGAAGCAAACTCGCATCCGATGTAGCCGCCGCCTATTATAATCATTGATTTGGGCAGCTTTTTCAAACAAAGCAAGGAATTAGAATTGAAAATAAGCTTATGATCAACTTCAACATTTTTAAGTTCTTGAGGCAAAGAGCCTGTTGCTATTATTATTTTTTTAGCGGAGATTTTTATAGTTTCCTTTCCTGTTATTTCAAGCTCTGTAGAAGATAAAAATTTAGCTTTACCTGATATGAGGTTAATTTTATTTGTTTTTAGTAAATTAGTAAGGCCGTTTCTTAAATTGGTAACAATTTGATCTTTTCTTTTTATTATTTTTTCTAAATCAAATTTCACGTCATTAACAGACAGGCCGAAATCTTCTGCTTTTTTTATAATATCCAATGCATCTGCTGATGTTAAAATGGATTTTGTGGGGATACATCCGACATTTAAGCAAACACCACCGATATATAGCTTTTCGATTAATGCAACAGATTTTCCTAACTGGGCAGCTCTGATAGCTGCTGTATAACCGCCGGGGCCGGAGCCAATTATTGCAATATCATATGATTTAGTCATATTGATCCTTTTTCTTTTTAGTTTAATTGATAAAAAAAATTGTTGCTAGGATTAGTTTTACTTTTCAAACGAAAAAAATTTTGTTATTAATAATATATTAAATATTATATCGGAGAAAATAATGAAAAGCCAAGAAAGGACGAAATTATGTCCTAACTGTGATGGGTTAGTAGCAATTGAAGTAAGTATATGTCCATACTGCGGAAGCAGTGTATTTGAGTCTAATAATAATAACTTAAATAGTTTGGATGATTCTATTAAATCTTTATCTGCTAAAGAAACTTTAGATTCTTTATATCCTCCTCCTTATCGCCCTAAATCTTTTGAAGGGCCGGAAGAAAAGCCGGGAAACGGTAATGGAGATGAGGACGATGGTGAGCCGGATGAGGATGATGAAGGAGAAGATGAAGATGACGGCGAGCTAGATGAAAAAACTAATAATGGGTTGATGCATACAATATTATTTTGGGTAGGAGTGAACATTTTGGCCTTTAGTATTATTTTACTATTGTTTTCTAAAAATGGAGAACTTCATCTTAAATGGAATGCCAATTATTGGTTTTTATATTCTTTAGTTGGGATTCCTTTAGTTTATTTTGGATATCGTGGAATAAAAGATTTGACTTAGTTGTTGGTTGGAAAAAAGATCTTTGTCATGAAATAGCCGGATAATTTTCTGTGAATAATTCCTAAAGCTACTCCGGAGATTGCTCCGATAGTATAGCCTGAAACATTGCCTGATGCTTCTCCGATTGTATGACCTATTTTTTTACCTATAAATTTTCCAATTAGATCAGCTTTTTCGGGATTTGTATTGAAGCTGTGTTGAAAGAACTTATAGTCAAAAATTTTAAAATATTTGCAATTGAATGCAATGTATTTTTACATTGCTCCGCAGCATTTTTTATATTTTTTACCGCTTCCGCATGGACAAGTTGCATTTCGGTTTATTTTGGTTTCAGTGGTTATTGGAGAAGAAGATGGCGTTTCTTCAGCTTGGGGGTTATTTTCTTCTGCTGGCTGGGGGACAAAAGATTTTTGAGTATGCATTTGCAAATCTTTAATTGTTTCCTGCAGCCTTTGTTGTTCAGGAGATACCATTTCAAATCTGAATAGATCAGATGTGATCTCTATATTTAAATTCTGATGAAACTCATTAAAAAGCATAAAAGCTTCATGTTTGAACTCAACTAAAGGATCTTTTTGACCGAAGGCTCTAAGCGATACATCAGATCTTAAATGATCAATTTGAAGAAGATGTTCCTGCCAAAGCTTATCAATTTTTCGGATCATTATATTTTTTATAACTTCGAATAAAACTTTTTCGATTTTTTCTTCTTGTTGATCCGGATGCATTTGAGAAATTGTAATTGTTTGAATTTTTAGCTTTTCATCAAATGCTGAAATAATTTTATCAACAGCAATTTTTTCTATGTCTTCTATTTGTATGTATTCGTCATCGAAAATAGCTTCATCAAAAGATACAGGGAAATTTGTAACCAAAAATTCTCTAAATTCTTTTGGTCTCCATGCAGCTTCATTTGTTTTATCGATAAAATACTCGGTTGCTTTGGATGTTATGATATTTTCAATAATATCTTTTGCTGTTTCTATTGGATTTTCTGTATGAAGAAGATCGTGTCTAAATGAATATATCTCCTGCCTTTGTTTGTTCATTACATCGTCATATTCCAAAGTATGCTTTCTCATCATAAAGTTTCTTTGCTCGATTCTTTTTTGAGCAGTCTCTATTGATCTGTTTAAAACCTTGGCAGAGATAGGTTCTCCTTCAGGAGGGCGGAACCTTTGAAGCATGGAAGTGAGTCTGGGAGATGCAAACAGCCTCATTAAAGAATCTTCAAAAGACACAAAGAATTTAGAAGATCCGGGGTCTCCCAATCTTCCCGATCTTCCTCTAAGTTGTCTGTCTATTCTTCTAGAATGATGTCTGGTTGTTCCTAATACATGAAGGCCGCCGAATTTTTTTACTTCTTCTGTTAATTTAATATCTGTTCCTCTTCCTGCCATGTTTGTAGCAAGGGTTACTATTCCTTTTTTACCGGCATTGGCTATTATTTCCGCTTCTTTTTCGTGGTTCTTGGCATTCAATACATGATGAGGTACTTTATTTTGTTTTAAAATCCTAGATAATTTTTCGGAAATTTCAACAGATTCTGTTCCAATCAGAATAGGTCTTCCTTGTGAGTGCAGACTTTTAATTTCTTTTAAGATTGCCAGATATTTTTCTCTTTCCGTCATGTAGATTTCATCATTGGAATCTTTTCTTTTGCAAGGACAGTATGTCGGTATTTCTAAAACATCTAATTTATAAATTTGTTTGAACTCATGTGCTTCGGTTATTGCTGTTCCTGACATTCCTGCTAACTTATCATACATTCTAAAATAATTTTGAAGTGTGATAGTTGCATAGGTTTGTGTTTCTTTTTGAACCTTTACATTTTCTTTTGCTTCTATGGATTGATGAAGTCCGTCCGAAAATCTTCTGCCGGGCTGAGGCCTTCCTGTGTTTTCATCGATAATTATAATTTCGTTATTTTGAACGATATAATCAACATCTTTTTCCATTAAAAGATGAGCCCTAAATAATTGTCTTAAGTTGTGGGATCTTTCTTTTCTCTTTGCATCTTCTTCTCGAAGAGCTACTTTCTTTTCTATTTTCTGTTTTTCTGTAAGTTTTTTATCATTGTCTATTTGAGCATATTCGTAGCCGAGGTCTAACATTACAAAGTCATTGCCGGCCTCTTCATTTTTGTCGAATTGAGACCATGCTTTTATTCCTTTATCTGTTAGTTCGTATTCGCTGGCTCTTTCATCAATTACTATGAAAAGTTGAGAGATTTCGGTGGCTTTTTCTTTTTTGTTTTGTTCCATATGGAAATATGTTTCCCATTTTTCTATTTGGAACCTAAGGTCGGGATTTTCTTTAATTCTTTTTAAAATTTTATTTCTTGGTGTACCTTTATCAACAAGCCACAATTGTTTAAAGGCGTTTTGTGCTTTAGTTTCTTTCTCTTTTGATAATTTAGGAAGTTCTTTTGCATCTAAATATCCAAGCTCTTGAAGGATTTTTCTTGCCTCTGTTGCAAATCTGTTGCAAAGGTCTCTTTGGTTTTTTACTAAAAGAGAAACGTTTATTTTTAACTCGTCATACATTTGCCTACTGACAGGAGCCGGTCCTGAGATAATTAGCGGAGTTCTAGCTTCATCAATTAAAATAGAGTCTGTTTCATCGATTATTGCAAAATACGGTATTCTTTGTACTTGCTCTTCTTTTGAAGAAGCCATTGAATTATCTCTTAGATAATCAAATCCGAACTCTGATGCAGTTCCATATACTATGTCAGAAGCATACACCTGTTTTCTTTCTTGAGGAGGAACATCATTGGTCAAAGCACTGACTGTTAATTTTAATTTCTTAAAGATGGTGCCTATCCACTCACAGTCTCTTTTTGCAAGGTAATCGTTAACAGTAACCAAATGAACAGCTTTTCCTGTGATAGCATTTAGGTATAAAGGCATAGATGCAGTAAGTGTTTTTCCTTCTCCTGTCTGCATTTCAGCAATAGATCCTTTATGCATGGCAATAGCGCCTACTATCTGTACATCATATGGGATCATATCCCATTTTTGATCATATCCGGATACGTGGATATCTGTTCCGCAGAGTCTGCGGCAGATATTTTTCACTACGGCATAAGCTTCAGGCAGTAATTGATCAACAGGTTCTCCGTTTTGGTATCTTTTTTTAAATTCTTCTGTTTTGTGAATTACTTCTGCTTCTGTTAGGTTTT
This sequence comes from Chlamydiales bacterium, assembly GCA_028278035.1. Classification (GTDB taxonomy): domain Bacteria; phylum Chlamydiota; class Chlamydiia; order Chlamydiales; family SM23-39; genus JANQFC01. The sequence continues at coordinate 101,870 of JANQFC010000052.1, read as the reverse complement.
GGTAGCCCTTTTCTATTTCATTGATCTTTTGGACTGTTTTAAAATATTTCTTTACCAGTCTGTCTTGAGCTGTGCCAAATATTTTTTTGAGAAGGCCGAACATAAATTTTCTACTTTGTTATTTTACATAAATTTTATAGTATTAATGTTTTTCCTACAAGTCAGAGGAATTATTATAAAAACATAATAATAACCTATGTAACTAAGGATTAATAAAAATTAAATATTTTTAAATATTAATAAATAATTATTTTTTTAATTGGTAATTATCTTGGGTGTTATTGCGATATTATTATTAGTAATATTTATTTCTGTTAATTATTAAATTTAAAAAATAATAAAGGAAAATATTTTATGACTATCCGTCTTAGAGATGATCGAGCTAATGATATTATAGATTTTATTTTTCAGCGTGAAGAGCAGGTCAAAGCTAGAGCAGAAATACAAAAGTTAATTGCAGAAGAAACGGATCCTGAAAAAAGAGCTGAATTGGAACAAAACTATCAGGATAAAGCATGGTTAGATCAAAGTGTTTTGCAATATTTGGAAAATTCTACTAGAAAGGAATTTTTAGCAAAAATAGCTCCAATTGCAACTAAGGCTCCTCATAGTTTAATGTTTTTAGCTGCTAAAAAAGTGAACAGATTCAAAATACCTCTCTTAAAAGTGCCTGAGGAAGTTGCCGAATGGGTTCAGCAAGTAGCAGCGACCGTTGAGCAAAGAACTCAGATATTACTGAAGGGATTACAATTTGGTAATACTATGTTACAATCTTTAAGTTCTGTATCAATAAATGCCGCCATGATTTTAGGCGCAGATGTTGATGTTGTTTTAAGTCATGAGACGGACTGTAAAAAAACACCTTTGTGTCAAGCTATTGAAAATATGAATACAATTTTTGATAGATACAACAAAAGCCTTTTCGCTCCGCAGCAATTATTACAGTCCGATGCAGCTTACGGTCATTTGCGTACTGATCCCAATTATTTAAATGCGCGTTCTTCTTTTTATATTATGAAAAATTTTGTAAATATAAGTATGCGTCGGAAAGTTCATATAGATTATTATACTTTTGAGGCAATGTACCGTTATCATAGAATGGTATTAGATGCTCAATTAATTTCTTCGGAACAAAATAAATTATTTTTCGAAGAATTATTAAAACAAATAGATGTAGATGAAATATTTCAAGGTGTATTTGAAGAAGATTTTCATAACTTACAATTATTAACATTATTAATAAAAAAAGGGGCTGCTATAAATTCTCTAGATGAAGATGGTAGAACAGTTTTACATAAAATGTTTCTTTATACTCAAAAAAGAAATACTGATCCTATCAAAATGAGAGTAAAAGATGCATATAAATTATTAACTTTATTGGGCAATAATGGAATTCATTGGAATATTCAGGACAAAGAAGGCAAAACAGCGCTGCATTATTTAGTGGAAAACCCTAACAAACAAGAGTTTATTGTAAACGTTTTAAAGGAATTGGTTCAGCATGGGGCGGATCTTAATATCCGAGATAATGAAGGTAGAAATGTATTTCATTGTTTATTTAATCAAAGCAAGGAACTTAACAAATTTTTAACTCAAAATTTAATACAATGTTTTATTCAATTCATTGAATCAGGAAAATTAGACCCTTTAGCTTTAGGAAATAATGGTAAAACATATATACATGAATTGCTAGCTACGTATATATATCCAAAGCCTAACTGTGTATCAGAAGATGAGATAATTGAATTGATCAAGCTTTTAAAAGAAAAATATAGTGTAGATGTTAATGTTACTGACAATAAGGGAAAAACTATTTTATATTATGCCAACAAGATAATGTTGAAAAAGTTGGCTCAAGCTAATTTAGTTGATCCCAATTTAATTAATGCTCTAGATGCAGAGGGTAAAACACTATTATTACATGAGGCTATAAATCTTAATCGCTCTTGGCTTTTAAATATTTGTATAGATTATTTTAAAGCAGATACTAATGCAAAAGATGTTTTCGGCAGAACTTGTTTGCATCATGTAGTGAAAATGCAGCCTAGTGAAGAACAGCATTATGATAAAATGACATTAGAAGAAATATTTTTAATTGCTGAAAAGCTAATTGCAAACGGAGCAGATATCAGAGCTGAAGAAAATGCATATAATATGACTCCGGTAGATATGGCGGTGTTCAATGGTCAGAAAGACTTAGCTCTCTGCATTTTGAAAAAATATAAAAAAGTGCATGAGTGTGAAGCTGGTTTTGAAGATTATCACTCTAAAAATCCACAAATCGAAGCCCAATTGCAGAAGTGGTTAGCTGAATAATATAAAACTATATGTTTTAGAATTAGTTAAATTAATTTTTTAATATATAGCCTTTTTTATAAATTATTTTTAATATTTCTATTTTTTCTAAAAATAGTTAAAATGTTTACACTTTTTAACTATTTATTTTAATTATGATTGAAGGAAGAAATATAAGGCTGAGGCCTTTGAAAGAAAAGGACCTAGAAGTTTTTTTCAAACTTTTGGAATCTGCTGTACTTTCAAACGATTTTTTTCCAAAAGATATTGAGTCTGAATATAAATTCAAAAAAAAGTTTGAAAAAAACGGTCTTTGGGATGAGAAAGAAGCTATTTGTGTTATTACAAACCTAGAAGATAGAATAATAGGCATGATAGCCTATAGAAAGTCTAATTACCTGGATGCTTTAGAACTTAAATATATCATCTTTCAAAAAGAGGACAGAGCAAAAGGATTTATGAAAGAGGCCCTGGCTTTATTTTCTGCTTTTTTATTTTCTGCAAAAAAAATAAATAGACTACAGCTATCTATTCCGGACTATCATAGGGCATCAATAGCAGTTGCTCAAAAATGCGGTTATACTTTTGAAGGTATTGCAAGAGAAGCTATTTTTTCAAAAGGCAAATATTTAGATCTGTGTATTTATTCAATTATTAGAAAAGAATGTAAAAACATTGAAAATTTGTTCTAGCCTGTATTATAAATAATCTCATGGAAAAAAGAGTTGTATTTAATAGAAAAACCAAAAAAAAAGTATTAGAAAAAGTTTATTATGAAAAAGTAATAAATTTTTTATATATGGACAATTTCTTGTCTAAATTTTTGGTAAATATTTTTTCAAAAGGCGTATTATTTTCCAGAATTTACGGCTGGTTGCATAATTTAAAAATCACTAAATATAAGATTAAGCCTTTTATCAAACAATTCAAAATAGATATTTCTGAGTTTTTACAGAAAGTAGAGACATTTAAGTCTTTTAACGATTTTTTTATAAGAAAATTAAAACCTTCTGCAAGACCTATTGATTTAAATGAAAATACGTTAATTTTGCCGTGTGATGGCAAATTTTTAGCATTTTCAAAAATTGATGAAATAAACGAATTTGATATTAAGGGAAAAAAATTTAATTTAGATAATTTTCTGCAGGATAAAAATCTTGTAGAAAAATACAAAGACGGTGCGATGTTGGTTGCAAGACTTGCTCCTCAGGATTATCATAGGTTTCATTTTCCAATGGACTGTACACCGGGTGTTTCTAAATTAATAAACGGATATTTATATTCCGTAAATCCTGTGGCTATCAGAAAAAATATTAATATTTTTTCTGAAAATAAAAGAATTATTACCTTTTTAAAAACAAATAACTGTAAAAATGTTTTGTATGTTGAAATAGGGGCTACGGCTGTGGGGAGTGTAAACCAAACCTATTTCCCTAATTCCCCATATAAAAAGGGAGAAGAAAAAGGGTATTTTTCTTTAGGTGGTTCCAGCATAGTATTATTATTCGAAAAAAATACTATTAAATTCGATGAGGATTTAGTAGAAATGACCAAAAATAAAATCGAGACTCAAGCTTATATGGGCGAGACTTTTGCTAAGAGTATTCTTTAATTTTTGATATCTTAGAACATATCGGACATCTTTTTTTAATATGACCTCTTGCAGTACAGTATTTTCTAGCAAAATATATTAATTGCAGATGAAGCTTGTTCCAGCTTTTTTTAGGAAATAATTTTTTTAAATCTTCTTCCGTTTGCTTAACGTTTTTGCCATTAGACAATTCCCATCTTTTTGCACATCTGTGAATATGAGTGTCTACTGGAAAAGCAGGGATGTTAAAAGCTTGTGACATAACAACAGATGCTGTTTTATGTCCAACTCCAGGCAGAGATTCTAATTCTTCAAATGTTTTGGGAACTTTTGATTTGTATTTTTCTACAAGTATTTTACTTAAGTTATAAATTGCTTTGGCCTTGTTTTTAGAAAGGCCGATAGATTTTATTATCTTTTCTATTTCAGAAATTTTTAATTTTATCATTTTTTTAGCAGTTGATGCTTTTTTGAATAGTAAAGGAGATGTTTCATTTACTTTTTTGTCTGTAGATTGAGCTGATAATAAAGTTGCTATTAAAAGTGTGTAAGCACTTTTATGTTTTAATGATATTTTAGGATTTGGAAAATAATGGTTTAATATTTTTTGAACTAGTCTGGCTTTTTCTTTTTTTGTCATTTCCCAATACAAAATTTTGAAAATATAGATGTTAATATATCTTCTGTTATATCAGTTCCGATTATTTTTGAAAGCTCTTTTAAAGAGGATTTCATATCAAATGAAATAAATTCGCAGGACAAATCTTTTTTAAGACCATTTTTCACTTTTTGCAAATAAGCAATAGACTGATCTATTGCGTTTTTGTGCCTTTCATTTGTTAAGACTAACTCTTCTTTAGATTTTAAAATGTTTTTAAAAATGAGATTTTCTATAGCTAATTGCAGTTTATCTAGATTGATTAAATTTTTAGCTGATATTTCTACAATATTTTTATCGTCTATAGAAAATCTGGGTTTTTTAACATCAATTTTATTAATGATTACAATAGTATTTTCAGTCTTTATTTTTTTTAAAAGGTCTTTGTCTGTATTGTTTAGCTCTCTAGTGGAATCTAATACCAAGAGGTTGATATCAGCTTTTTTCATAGCAGCTTCAGATCTTTTTATACCCTCTTTTTCTATTTTTTCGTCAGTTTTTCTAATTCCTGCGGTATCGATTAAATTAAAATGAAGGTTATTTAATTTAAAGTCTTCTTCTATTAGATCTCTTGTAGTACCGGCTATTTCTGTTACTATTGCCCTATCCTTTTTAAGAAGAGCGTTCATTAAAGAGGATTTGCCGACATTGGGAGAGCCGAGAATACATAATGAAATACCGTCTTTAATAATTTTTCCATCTTCATAAGAAGAAGATAATTTTTTCATTTTCTGAATAGAGGTATTTATTTGCTGTATAATTTCTTCTTTCGATGCAAATTCCAAATCTTCTTCAGGGAAGTCTACCCATGCTTCTAAAATAGCCGCTGTTTGAGTTAGATCTTTTTGAAAGTATTTTATTTGTTTAGATAAAAGGCCTTCTAGGTTATTTTTAGCAGCTGTTAATGATAAATTATTTTTGGCAGATATTAACTCTTGCACAGATTCTGCTTGAGAAAGGTCTAGTTTGTTATTTAAAAAAGCTCTTAGTGTAAATTCTCCGGGGTTGGCAGCTCTGGCTCCCGCTTCTATGACTCTTTGAAGAACTTTTTTAGTTATAAGATTTCCTCCGTGACACTGAAGCTCAATTATGTCTTCACCTGTATAAGAATTGGGGGACAACATTATTACTAATAAGGCTGTGTCTATAACGTTTTTTTTTGAATCTAATATTTTACCGAAATGAACTGTATGTGATTTGAGATTTGTTACATCTTTGGAAAAGATTTTATCAACAATTAATACCGATTCTTTACCGGAGATACGAATTATTGAAACGGCTCCCTGTCCTATAGGTGTTGATATAGCAGTTATTGTATCTTTGTTGTAAAACATTTTTTTTAATTTTATCAATTAATTCAACATTATAAAGCCTTTGACTTTTATTAAGTATTACAAATATTATTTTTGCATTCTTGCTATATCAAATAAGTTTTTTATATAAAAAATTTTTAAAACAGGAAAATATATGAGTGCAGACGTAACTGTAATATTTTATGACGCATTTAGCGTTGGCAGCAGAATTGAAGATGGCTCAGAACGCACAAGAGGTAGAAGACGGTTTATTATGCCTGCCTCAAGCGATTTTTTTGGTACTTTATTTAAATATATTGCCAGCTCCAATACATTATGGATGGGTAGCTGGGAAGAGTTTGGAAGGCAGGTAATTTTGGGAGATAAACTTGAAGAAGAAAAACAAATTACAGTGATATTTGTAAATGCTATTCCAGAAGAATAACTAAAAACATGAATAATATTAATTAGAAAGGACATATATATGAGTTGGACTATAAATCAAATTATAAGATTACCTTTTTTAGATCAGTTTGTAGATCCTATAAAATTGAAATCAAATGCAAGGACGTCAAGATGGCGTTTTACTATACAAGATAGAAAATTAATATGGAAAGATAGTTTTGATGCTTTTAAGGCTTTAGTTTTGTTGACAGAAGATGATTTAAATCCTAAAATCAATAAGAAAAGAATAACCTTAGAATTTAAGCGAACTTTAACAAAAGATCAGAAAGCATTTTTAAATAAAATATTTTTTGTAAATAAAGAAAATTTAGAGAACAGAGACAGCCGGTTAAGGAATATTAGATCTTTCGCAAGGCCATCGTAATCAAGTTAGTTAAATCAGGTTCTTTTTCGCAGTCATTTATAGCAGATTTTACTGCTTTTTGTGCTTGAAGAGCGTTGTATCCTAAGTTTATTAAAGCGTTAATAGCATCAGATACAGTAGATGATTTGCCTGCCGAGAAAATATTTTGTTTTTGATCAAATGTTTTAAATTTATCAGCCAGTTCAATTATTAATCGCTGAGCTGTTTTTTTACCGATTCCTGGAACTTTGCTGATTAGTCTTGTGTCTGCTGAGGTTACAGCATTATGAAGATTGGATACTTCCAGATGTCCAATTAATAATAAAGCTGTTTTAGCGCCTACTCCTGATACAGTGATGAGCATTTCGAAAATATCTCTTTCTACTTTTGTTAAAAATCCATAAAGGCTTTGAGAGTCTTCTTTTACAATGAAAGAAAGATATAACATCACTTTTGATTCTAAAACCTCTGTTAAAGCAGAAAGGGCGTTTATAGGAGTAAAGATTTTATAGCCGATATTATTAACATCAATAATAGTTTTCTGAGTATCTACTTCTATTAATTTTCCATAAATATAATCATACATAACTTACTTCCTTAATTGTAAAAATTGTTTTTCATGACTGTGACAAATAGCCAAGGCTAATGCATCGGCTGCATCTTCAGGAGTAGGGTCTTTTTTTAAGTTTAACAGCATTTTTACCATTTTTTGTACTTGATGTTTTGATGCCTTGCCATTGCCGACAACAGCTAATTTTGCTTTTTTAGGAGCATATTCAAAAATTGGGATATTATTTTTTTCAGCAGCGATTATCACAGAGCCTCTTGCCATACCTAATTTCATTGCTACCTGGATGTTTTTTTTAACAAACTGCGTTTCTACAGCAATAGCTGTAGGTTTATATTTTTGAATTAATAGGTCGATAGATTCAAAAATAATAAAATATCTTTTGAAAAGGCTTAAGCTGCAGGGAGGTTTTATAGCTCCAAAATCCATAGGAATATGGCTGTTATCTATGGCTTTGATAACGCCGTATCCTGTAACTTTAGTGCCGGGATCTATTCCTAATATTATTTCTGTCATAGTTTTTTTCTTTTAATATTTTCATACCATAAATAAATAAAAAGTGCTTTACTTTTCATTTATTTTTAAATATGCGAGAATTTATTTTTTTGATTGTGAGTTGATTATGGAAAATGAAATTGAAAATATTATTATTCGCATGCCTAACTGGATCGGTGATTTTGTTATGGCTACCGCTCTTTTCAAAGATATAAAAACAAAATATCCAAAATCAAAGGTTACTTTATTTGCCAAAGAACCTTTAAATGACTTAGTCAAGTTTGATAAAAATATTGATGAGGTTATCTCTTTTAAAAAAGAAAATATTTCTAAGGAAATAAAAAAACTAAAAAAGAATAAATATGATCTGGGTATTTTGCTAACCAATTCTTTTTCTTCCGCATGGTATTTTTACAGGGCTAATATTAAAACAAAGATAGGATATGGCTGTAATTTGCGCTCTTTTTTTTTAAATAAAAAAGTAGAAGGTTTTAAAAATAGAAAATCTTTTCATCAAATAACAGTTTATAAAAAAATAATCAAAGATTTAGGCATGGATTTTTCCGAGGACAAGCCTAAGTTGCATTTAGATGCACATGAAATGCAGTTGGCAAAAAAAATACTTTTAAAAAAAGGTTATATTGAGGGAAAAAAATTAATAGGTATTAATATGTCAGCAGCTTATGGCAGCAGCAAATGCTGGCCTAAGGAGAAGTTTAAACAAATAGCAAAAATTTTGTTGGAAAATGAAAATAACTATGTTGTTTTCATTGGAGATAATAAATCAAAAGATCTTATTAATGAAATATGCTTGGATCTTCCTAATAGAGCTATTAATTTAGCTGGAAAAACAAATTTAAGAGAGCTTATGTCTATTATAAATCTATTTGATGTTTTCTTAACCAATGATTCAGGGCCTATGCATATAGCAGCTGCATTAGATGTTTTTATGGTAGCTCTATTCGGTTCTACTTCTTATGTCTATACAGGTCCATTAAGTGACAATGCTGTTGTTATAAACAAAACAGTTTCTTGTTCTCCTTGTTTTAAAAGGCAATGCCCCATTGATTTTAAATGTATGAAAGAAATAAAAGTATTAGAAGTATTAGGTAAAATTTATAAACAATTAAATTATCATGCTAAAAAAAATACTTAGAAAAGTATCTTCCAATCCTCTTGATCAGATTTTAAAAAAAGCAAAAAACGAAAATAAAAAAAATATTTTGCTTACCTGGAATAGAGGGCTTGGAGATATTGCAACAGGAATGTATGCAATTGTTTTTAGGATAAGGCAATTCATTAAAGATGCAAAAATTACTTTTTTAGTAAGAGACGATTTAAAAGATGGGTTTAGTCTTTTAGAAGATATTGAAGTGATACCAGTTTCTTTTTGGAGAAGAAAAGTGCCTTTTGATGTGCAGCATACTTTGGAATTATTGAAAATAAATCCCCAAAAATATGATTTGATAATTGATAATTTAGATCCTACTAATTGGGTTACTTGGCAAAGGTCAACTCTTATTCCTAAACTGAAATATAAAAATGAAATTGATCTGCTTTATAAGAAATTTAATCTACCCAGTGATAAAATACTCATTGGCGCCCAACCTTCTGCTGAAACAAAATATGGTTATTGGAGAAATTGGCCTCAAGAAAAATGGCAGCAACTGTTTGATGAGCTGGATGAAAATGTACAAGTTGTGCTTTTCGGCAAAGAAAATAATCCTAATTTTTTGTCAGAGAAAATTATTGATCTTAGAGGTAAAACGAACCTTTTTGAAATGCTATCCATTATAAAAAATAAAATTCTATATTTGATAGCTCCTGATTCAGGCATACTTACTTTTACATATTATTTGGATATGGACTTTCCGATTAAGGTCATTTCTTTATGGGGCGATTCGAAGCATGGAATATTAAAGCAGAATGTTGAATCTCCTAATATGTATTTAAAACACGATCCTTTGATTTATGAAAACAAGGGGCTGGGAAAATTAAGTGTTAAAGAACTTTTAAAGCATATTTATCCAAAAGACATTGAAAAATATTTAAAAAAAGAAAAACAAGCTCATATTTTAGATGTTTTTGATAAATATTCATTAAATGATAAAGTACTGTTTTTAAAAGATTTAATTTCTATTAGTGACCAAACTGTTATCAACCAAAAAAAAGCTATTTTATCCAAAGGAAAAACTTATAAAAATGCTAAGCCTTTGAAAAAAAGTGATGATGTATCTGAAAAGGATTTTTTATTAGGGCAAGAAGTTATTAAAAATAAAGAAGCTGCATGTATCATTTTAGCAGGAGGACAAGGAACACGATTAGGATTTGATAAACCAAAAGGTCTTTTTGAAATACAAAGAAAAACTCTTTTTGAGATTTTTTTTGATAAAATCAAAAAAACTCAAACGCAATATGGAGTGGAATTAAATATCAGTATTATGACATCTCATTTAAATCATAATGAGATTGTCGTTTTTTTTGAGGAGAACAATTACTTCGGTTTTAAAAAGAAAAAAATTGATTTTTTTGAACAGACCAGGGCTCCTTTTATAACGAAAGATGAAAAGTGGATAATACATGATAATAAAATACTTCAAGGGCCTGACGGCAATGGTTCTATTTTTCATAATTTTTTTAGAAGCGGCATTTTTGAAAAATATAAAAATTTAAACGTCAAATATATTAATGTGTTTCCAATAGACAATCCTATTTTTAATCCTTTTGATGAATATATTTTAGGCTATCATAAAAAGAAAAAAAATGACGTGACCCTACGATGCACTATAAGAAAAAAACAAGATGAGAAAAAGGGCGTTATTGTAAAAATTGATGATCAAATCAGGGTTATTGAATACCTTTATTTAGACCATAAGATACAATATCAATATTCTAATTCGGGTATTTATTGCTATGATTTGAATTTTATGTATAACGTAAAAGATGTAGATTTGGAGTATCATTTAGCTTATAAAAAGGTAAAAGATAATTTAAAAGCATATAAATGTGAAAAATTTATTTTTGATATTTTTGAATATTCGGATAAAGTAAAAACTTTATGTGACATAGAAGAAAATTTTTATTCTCCCTTAAAAGAGATCAGTGATGTTAAAAACATTGAAAAGCTTCTAAACCTTGAGAATGGAAGTTAAATTTAGTAAAATAGACAACATAAATTAATAAGGAAAAATTGAATTATGAAAATAGGATATTTAGGTGCAGGGACATGGGGTGTAGCTCTAGCTAGTTTGCTTGCTGATAATGGACATCAAGTTATTTTATGGGATAGAAATGCAGACAGAATTAAAAAATTAAAAGAGACAAGGGTTCATTCAAAATTACAAAACTGTGTTGTTCCTAAAAGTGTTGTTTTTACAAATGATTTAAAAACAGCTGTCAATAATGTAGATATGATTGTTGAAAGCGTTACTTCTCAAGGCTTGAGAGATGTTTTTAAAAATATTTTAAAAATAAAAAAAATTGACTGTCCTATTGTAATTACCTCAAAAGGAATTGAACAGCATACAATGCTTTTGTTTTCAGAGGTGCTGACGGAAGTGTTGGGCAAAGATAAAGTTAAATTTCTAGGATGTTTAAGCGGTCCTTCTCATGCTGAAGAAGTTATAAAAAAACTGCCAACCTCAGTTGTTTGTTCAGCTTATAGCAATGATGTAATGATGAAAATTTGTGAAGCTTTTAACGGGCCTTTTTTTAGGGTTTATCCAAACTCTGATATTCTCGGTGTTTCTTTTGGTGGAGCTATGAAAAATATTATAGCTATTGCATGCGGAGTTTCAGATGGTCTTGGGTTTGGGGATAATACCAAAGCAGCTTTGATGACAAGGGGTCTTCATGAAATGAGAAAATTATGTGTAACAAAAAATGCAGATCCAGAGACATTGAATGGTCTTTCTGGTATGGGAGATTTATGTGTTACCTGTTTATCCAAATTTAGCAGAAACTATAAATTTGGAAGGCTTATTGCTGACGGATATTCTTTAGAAGAGGCAAGAGATAAAATTAGCATGGTTGTAGAAGGTGCCTATACGTGTGTAGCGGCTAGAGAGCTTGCTGCAAAATTTAATATTCCCGTTCCTATAACAGAAGCAGTCCATGCTATTTTATATGAAAAATTAACTCCTAAAAATGTAGTCAAATTACTTCTGCAAAGGTCTATTAAAGAAGAGAAAAAATGAAGATTGTTTCTGCAAAACAAATGCAAGAGCTGGAAATGCTTGCTTTTAAAGAAGGCGCAAGCAGCTTAAAGTTTATGCAGAATGCAGGAATCAGTATTTCTAAAATTATACAAAGGTACAAAAAAAAAATAATTATAGCAGCTGGCAAAGGCAATAATGCAGGTGATGCGTATGTTGCAGCATCTGATTTATTAAAAAAAAACTATAATATTTTAGTTTATCAGCTTTTTCCAATAACAGAAGGATCAGCCCTATTAAAACATCAATATAACAAGTTTTTAAAGTTAAAAGGAAAAGTAAAATTTATTGAATGTATTGAAGATTTTAAAATAGAGGATGATGCTATTGTATTAGATGGTATTTTCGGCACTGGTTTTAAAGGCGAAATTAAAGGATTCTTGTTAGATATAATAAATATCATAAATCAATCCAAATCTTTAAAAATTTCTATAGATATACCATCCGGTTTGAACGGTAATACAGGATTTGTAAATCCAATTGCAATTGATTCAGATATTACAATTTTTTTGGGAATGCCTAAAATAGGCTTTTTTATAAATGCTGGTCCCAATTATATTAAAAAATTAGAGTATGTTGATTTTGGACTGTCTGAAAAATATAAATCAATAGCCAAGGAAATTCTTGTTATGGAAAAGATAAATTATAAAGAGTATCTGCCTAAAATTGATAAGAAAAGGCATAAATATCAAGCCGGCTTTGTGGCAGGCATAGCAGGTTCAAAAGGGATGTTCGGAGCTGCGAAATTGTCTGCTTTAGGAGCTCTTAGATCAGGTTGCGGTATAGTAAAACTGATAACTGAAGAAGAGATTGATTATAATCCTTTAGAAATAGTTAATTTAATCATGAAATACAAAGCAGATCATGTTTTAGAAATTGTAAATAAGGCCGATTCTGTTTTTATAGGACCGGGGCTTGGAAGAGATAAGAATGTTTACGCTTTTTTAAGTGATATTTTGCCAAAAATTCATATAAAAACAGTGCTTGATGCTGACGGTCTTGACTTTTTAGCAAATAATTTAAAATGTTTACTTCCTAAAGACTGTATTTTGACTCCCCATAAAAAAGAAATGCTAAAAATGTTAGGGTTAAAAGATATAGTTGATGAAAAAGAGCTGATAAAAAAATGTCAGAATTTTTCAGAGGAAAAAAGAATTGTAATTGTTCTAAAAGGTTATCCTACGATTATTTTTCATCCTGAAAAAACTCCCTTAACTATTATGGCAGGGGATCCCGGGTTAGCCACAGCAGGTTCCGGTGATGTCTTAACAGGAATGATCGCATCTTTTCTAGCTCAAAAACTAGATATTTATAAAGCCTGTGTTTTAGCGGTTCATTTGCATTTTTTAACAGCTGAAATAGCGGCTAGAGATAAAACATCTTATAGCCTGATAGCATCAGATTTAATTGCGTATTTGCCAAAAGCTTTTAAAGAAGTTGTGTAAGCTTTTTATTGGACTGATTTTTTTAATTTACCTGCTCTGTAAGATACCAGTCGATGAATTTGATCATACCATTATATATGGAAGTTTTAGGTGAATAGTTTAATTTATTTTTGCTATGTTCTATATCGGCATAGGTAGTAAGCATTTCTCCTTTTTGATTTATGAGGAAATTTTTGATAGCCGGCATCTGAAGTTTTTTTTCTATTATAGATATAAATTCCATAAGTTTTATGGGATTATTATTACCTAAATTGAAAATTTCATAATTTGTTTTGTAATCTAAAGTTTTGCTGATTCCTTCTATTATATCATCAATATAAGTGAAATCTCTTTGCATTTGTCCTTGATTGAAGATATCAATAGGTTTTTTCTCTAATATGTTTTTGGTGAATTTAAAATAAGCCATGTCGGGTCTTCCCCAAGGACCGTATACTGTAAAAAACCTGAGGCCTATCATGGATATTTTATACAGATGGTGATATGCATAAGCTATAGATTCATTTGCTTTTTTTGTAGCCCCGTATAAGTTGACCTGATTATCTGTTTTATCATTTATGCTAAAAGGTGTTTTTGTATTATTACCATATACGGAAGAAGAAGAGGCAAATATAAATTTAATTTTCGGATAATTTTTAATAACTTCTAGAACGGATACAAACCCATTTATATTTGACTTTAAATACATCTCAGGATTGGTAATAGAATATCTGACACCGGCTTGTGCTGCTAAATGAATAAAATGGGTTATGTCATTTTTTGTTATTAGTTCTTTTAGTTTTTTTTTATCGTTAATATCTGCTGTTATTACATCTATATTTTCATCATTTAATATTTTTTTTCTTGAGTATTTTAATTTGGGATCATAATAAGAATTGAAATTATCAATTCCAATAACAAAGTGATTTTGTTTTTTTAGAAATCTTGCTAAATGAAACCCTATAAAGCCGCTGATTCCTGTAATAAGTATCTTTTTCATGGTTTTTTTTAATTAGTATGATATAAAAATAGGTTTATTTTAAAAAAACACAACTTAATTTCATATGTTTTTTCAAATTTTAAAAAATATTTTGATAGTTTGTTTATTCGGTATTTTTGCAAGCTGCTCTAGAATAACGACCGATACTTGCGGAGCAGATGAGTTTGTAATTGATTCTTATAAAATACAAAAAGGTAAATTTGCAATTTTGAAAATGCAGGGGATTGAACCAGATGAGCTGCAATCAGCTTATTTAGAAGAGGAAAAAGACTTTATTCAAAATGGAGATGTTTTAAATATAGAAATATATCATCCCTCCAGATTAGATCTGATAGCTTCTGTAAAAAATATAGGCGTCAGTATTGGATTTCATGTACGAGAGGGTAAAATATATTTACCTGATTTGGGAGCTACTGAAATATTGGGGCTTACTTTGGAAGAAGCTAAAGAAAAAATAGAAAATAGGTATAAAAAAGAAATAGATGATATTGATGTATTTATCTCATATAAGGATAGATTAGTAAAAAAAGTGGAGCTTGCCGGTTTGGTGCAGTTAAGTTCTATCCCCATAGATGGCAAAACAAGGCTTTTTGATGTTTTATCAGCTGCTAAACCCGCGGCAAATGCTAATTTTTTTAAAAGCTATATTGTAAGGGACAACAAAGCTTTGTCTGTAGATCTTAACAAACTTATTAAAGAAGGGGATATGACCCAAAATATTATTATGCGGGGAGGTGATAAAATATATATAGCAGAAAGCTCAAGCGCTAATTTAATGGTAATGGGAGAGGTCAATAAACCTACGGTAATAGATCTTCCGACAGGATATATTTCTATAAGAGAGGCTTTAACCAAAGCAGGAGGTATTCCGTATACGGGAGATAAATCTTACATTCAGGTCATTAGGGGTAATATAATAAATCCCAAAATATATATTTTGAACTGGCAGCATGTTTTACATCTTCCCAACAACAGCCTTTTATTAATGCCAGGAGATATAGTCTATGTAGCTTCAAAGCCGATTACGGAATGGAACAGGTTTATTACCCAAATTCTGCCAACAATAGGTATTATAGATTCTGCGACTCAAGGATTTAAAAATTTAGGATTGATATTAAATGAAGCGAACTGAGACCTATTTTTTTTTATCTGATATTAAGGATTTAATATATCGAAAAAAAAGAAAAATTTTTATTACATCCTGTTTATTTTTTTTAGGTATTTTTTTTCTGATATCTTTTAAAAATATTATTTATCAAACAGAGGCTGTTTATCAAGAAGCTGCTATTACAAAAAGACCGGGTAATATTGAAGAACTTATTTTTAATTCCAGATCTACATATGAGACCAAGGCAATGTCATTTTTTAAAACTAGAAAGATCGGGAAAAATTTAGTAGAAAGATTAGGGCTACAAATTAAAAATGTTGAAGATATTAGTTTTGTAAAAGATAAATATAAAAAAATAAAAAACAATCTTTTCCGGGCAATGAATTTACCAATAGAAGAAATTTATGAGTTGGAATTTTGTAATGTTTTATATAGAAACGATAGCCCGTTAGATTTTTTTATTGTTTTTAAAAATGATTTTGAATTTGAGGTTTTAAATGAAAAAAGATCTTTTATTACTTTCGGCAGAATTAATCAGGAAATAGATATTGATGACCTTAAGTTTACTTTAACTAAAGTTCCAAAAGAATTGTTTAAGAAGAAAACATATCACTTGAAAGTATTGCCTTTTGATATTGTAGTAGATGAAATAATTTCCAACATTTCAATTTTTCCTGATAAATCAAATGCGAATATTTTGAAATTAAAGTTTAAGTACTACAATAAAATAAAGGCACCTCAAATATTAAATAATATGATGAAACTACATGAGGAGCACTTAAAATATGAAAATTCAAGTATTATTAAAAAGCAGTTGAATTATTTGGAGACAAGACAAAATGAATTAAATGGTAAATTGGAAAAAACTTTAGTAAATTATGAGAAATATTTAAAAAAAAACATACAAAAAAAAGGTTTTTTGCAAATAGATACTGAGCTTAATCATATTTTACAAAAAAGAGAAAAAATTAATTTAAGATTAAATGAAATAGAAATAGAAATTACAAATTTAAAGCATGTTGATTTAAATAATTTATCTGGAAATAGCCTTTTCAAGGAACTTGATGATATTTTTTCAAAAATCAAAGAACTAACAAATAAAAAAGAGCTTGTAAAAAGTACTTTAAATTCATTTTATTATAACAATCCTTTTGATATCAGTAGCTTGGATTTAGAAGAGATTAACAGGCGCTATTCTCAAAATAATAAAAAAATCGAAGAGATTAATTTAAATATCAATGAGCTAAACTACTTGGTTCAAAAAATAAAAGATAAAAATTTTGATGTCGGCTGTTTTGCTAATTTTTTAAATGACTTTGTATCAACTGACATTATAAAAAATATTCAAGATTTATCTATAAAAATCCATGATGATAAAAATCATCTCCAAAAAGAGATCGATCGTTTTTATAATTCAATAAATATTCAAAAAGTTTTTTTGGAAGAGCACTTGCAAGAATTAATAAAAGTAAAAAATATTGAACTAAAAAATTTATTAGAACAAGCAAACTTTTTGAATCATAAAAAATATCATCTTATTAATAAGGAAATAGATAATTTAAATATTGAAGCTAAAAATTTGGTAAAAACAAAAATCAATAACTTGAACAATGAAAAAAAGTTACTAATATCCAAAATAGAGAATATTAAACAAGAACTGGATAAATACCCAGAAAAGATGTTGTTAGAAAAAGATTTAAATCATAAATCAGATATTACAAAAAAAATGATAGAGGAATTAACTAGAGTAATAGAAGCAAAAACTCTAGATTATCATTTAAGTGATGTCGAATCTAAAATTATCGATAGGGCTGTTATTCCTAAGCAAGCTAATTCAAATCATCTTATCATGTATGCTTTCATTGCTTTTATAATAGGAGGATTTGTATCTTTTGTATATTTTTTATATCAAGCTATTTTAAGAGGCTTTCCTATTTCTTTTGATAGTTTGAAAGCTGCAAATTATAAGATCTGCGGAACAATTTCTTTTGCAGTAGAATCTTTAAATAAAATAACAAAAAAAGATCTGGAAACTATTAAAAGAATTAGTTTTTTTATTGGCATGGAAAAACAGATTGTGACTCTTATCGGATCAGATGGCCCTAATTATTCTCATTTAATTTCTGCTTTGATATCTGTAAATAAAAAAGTTTTGTTAATTGAAGTAAATGATCATTCACTAGATGAGTCTAATTTGATAAGGTTTTTGGCTAGAAAAATAAAAAAAATGCCTATTAAAAAATTAGATAATTATGACTATATGTCTATTAAAGAAATTGATAAATACAGTTTTGAGCTGGTTTCTTCTAATGCTTTTTATAAGGTTTTAGAAAAATTGAAAGAAAAATATGATATTATTTTTATATATGGTAATTTCAAAGTAGAAGACACCCAAAGTCTTGTTTTTTTGAATTGTTCAAATAAAATAGTCTTGTCTTTTAGAGAAGAAACATTTGAAAATATTAGAATATTAGATGAGAAAATCAATAAGGATAATATTAGTTTTGTAAAGTATTAGAGGGTTTTATGAAAAAAAAGATACTAGTAACAGGTGGAGCCGGATTTTTAGGATCGCATCTTTGTGAAAGATTATTGGATCAGAATA
Source organism: Chlamydiales bacterium (assembly GCA_028278035.1). Lineage (GTDB taxonomy): Bacteria > Chlamydiota > Chlamydiia > Chlamydiales > SM23-39 > JANQFC01. The sequence continues at coordinate 83,815 of JANQFC010000052.1, read as the reverse complement.
ATGAAGTTATTTGTTTAGATAATTTTTATACAGGTAATAAGGAAAATATTTTTCATTTAATAAAAAATCCTTTTTTTGAAGTGATGCGTTCAGATGTTTGCTTTCCTATTTATTTGGAAGTAGACGAAATTTATAATTTGGCATGTCCTGCATCACCGATACACTATCAATATGATCCTGTACAAACAGTAAAAACCTCAGTTCATGGAGCTATAAATGTTTTGGGGCTTGCCCAAAGAACAAAAGCTAAAATATTACAGGCTTCTACCAGTGAAATATATGGGGATCCTAATGTACATCCTCAAAATGAATCATATTGGGGTAATGTTAATCCTATTGGTCCAAGGTCTTGCTATGATGAGTCTAAAAGATGTGCCGAGACTTTATTTTTTGATTATCACCGGCAATTCGGTATTCTTATTAAAGTAGTCAGGATATTTAATACTTTTGGTCCTAGGATGCATCCGAACGACGGTAGAGTAGTCTCAAATTTTATAGTCCAGGCTTTAAGAGGAGAAGATATTACGGTGTATGGGACAGGCACACAAACCAGATCTTTTTGTTATGTGGATGATTTGATAGATGTTATTATTCTGACGATGAATTCATCGAATCAGATAATAGGTCCTATTAATATTGGAAATCCATCGGAGTTTACTATTTTAGAACTTGCTGAAAAAGTGATTAAGCTATCGAATTCGAAATCGAAAATAGTATTTAAGCCACTTCCTCAAGATGATCCTAAACAAAGACAGCCGGATATCAGTAAAGCCAAGAAATTACTAAACTGGCAGCCTAAGGTAAATTTGAATGAAGGCCTTAATAAGACAATAGATTATTTTGACAAGGTCTTAGCTAATTCAAAAACAGAAAATATTCTTGTTTGATAGCTCACGGTCAATATTTTTCTTTAAGCTCTCTATATTTTTTTACCATTTGTGCAGCTAAAGGGGCTGCTTCTTTTCCAGAACTTCCGAAATTTAGCTCTACTACTACTACAAGTTCAGGTTTTTCCCATATTTGTTTTTTGGAAACAGGTTTATTCTCTTGAGGTTTTTTAAAAGAAATAGCACCGAACCATATGTTTTTGTATTTCTTTGCTTTTTCTGATGGAGTCATATCTAAATTACACATAAATTCAGCGGTAGATGTTTTGCCGACAAACTGGTGAAAAAGATTTTTATAATCATTCATTAAAGTGGGCTTGCCGATTAGTTTTGTAATGGCGATAGGTCTTGCTGAGCCTTTTTCTCCGGATACTACGAGGTCCATGCCTTCTAAAAGCATTGTCCTTATTTCTTTTGGAATGAAAAAAGCATTTTTTGTTTGTATATCTTCATCTTTAACTATTTGGGGAATTAGCACCTTGCCTTTATTAGCAATGGCAGACATCATAACTGCTATTTGCAGAGGAGATACTATTAAAGAATGCTGGCCTATTGCAAATGAATACAAACTTGTTTTATTAAATAATATATCTTCTGGAAGATTTCCTTTTTTTTCTCCGGGAATATTAATTCCCGTTTTTGTTCCTATTGAAAATTCTGCTGCTGTTTTTAATAAATTTTTTGTATCAGATATATAATCTCCTGCAAGAATAGAAAAATAAGGGTTGGAAGATCTTTCTAATGCTGATATTAAATTAATTTTGCCAATATTGGGATGAGAGCTTCTGGGCAGTCTGCCTTTTTTATATTGCCTGGGAATAATTTTATTATCTAAAGTTTTGCCAACAGCGATTGTTTTGTTTTGTTTGGCATTTGGATCCCAATAAATATCGTCTATCATTGTAAAGGGATTTAAATAAATAAGGCTTTGATGGGTATTAACCAAATAATCATATCTTTCTTTTAGTGCAGTGTATGCCGGTATTAATTTAAAAATAGATCCGGGAGCCGAACTATTGCTTATTGCGTATGATTTTGAGTAACCAAAACCGTTTTTTGGATAAAAAGAGGCGGCAAGATGTTTTTCCATCTGGATATTTTTATTTTTTCTGATTCTTGGATATTTACAGTATAAAGGTCTTTCTAAACTATCGAATTCTCTAATAGTTTTGAAAAAATTTACAGTCAGTTCGAAATTGATATCTTTTAAATTGTTTTGCAGAAAATAATATTCATCTAATAGGGTATCTTCTATTTTTTCTTTGTACTTGGATATAAAATCCAAATAAGGAGCAAGTTCGTCAAAAGCAATGAACTTATTTTCTTTTACGAAAGAAGTTAAGAATAAATTTTCGTTACTTTTCCAAAATTCTTTAAACAGTTCATTTTCTTTTTGGTCTAAATAATCAATAAAAGGTCTTGCAAACTGTTTTTTTTCCTGTTCTATTTTCCTTTTATTTTTTAAAAAATCTTTTTCATTTTCTTTTCGCCATTTGGAAAAATAAATTTCATTAAAGATTGGCTTGATTTTGGTTATTAAAGATTCTTTTATTTTTAAACTGACTTTTGTCAGTTTCCAATAATCAGATAAAGTAACATTTTGCATTTTTTCAATGAGTTCGTCTGAAAATGCAGAGTTGAATACCAAAGTCTTTAAAATGTCTAGTGTGAACAGTTTGTCTTTATTATGAGGTATTGAAGATAGATATGAAACAAGTCTTTTTTTATGCGGGGATATAATAGAATTGTTAGTTTCAAAATTATTTTTGATTTTATTTTGAACGGCTTCATTTGAAGCTTTGATCAAAGTATTATTTTTTTTGTCTGAAAAAATGAAATCTATTAAATTTGAAGCAGATTCATTAGAAAAAAACAAAAGTTTTTCAAAATCTTCCTGCAGAAGGATTGCATTTTTAATATATTTAATTTTGTTTAAGGTATCTTTTATTGGGCTGTCATAAGGCAAGATAATATCTAAAAAAAGTTCGTAGCTTAGTTCTTTTTCATCAATTTGGTGTTGTTTATTAAAAATTTTTCTGGAAAGTTTTTCCCGGCCGTCAAAGATATTTGCTATATGCTTTTGTGTTTCCAGCCATTTATTAATATTTTTATTTTTTGTTTTTATGATGTTTTGGTTGGAAGATAGTATAAAATCATTGGGATTAAAAGAAGGGGAGGTTGCAAGAGCCAGAATTTCGCCGTTATTAGGATCCATCGCTACTATAGCTCCGCCTTTAATAAAGGGTTGTTTTAATGAAATGAATTCTTTTTTTTGTGCGTTGTATTTTTTACTTTGCCCGTCTCTTAGTAATTCATCTTTAGCCAAAAGTTCTTCTGCATAGGCCTGAAGTTCTTTTATTATAGTTAAACGAATTTTTTCTCCGGGCTTTGGTTTTTTAGATCCTGGAATTTCTTTTAAAAAATTTCCTTGAATATCCACTGCATAGGTTTTTTTTTCATGAAATCCTTTTAGCTTTTCATCTAAAGATTTTTCAATACCTGTTTTTCCCACCAAATCATTTATGGAATAGGCCAATTTTTTTAAATCGTTTAAACGAACTTTGATCTCATCGATATTTTCAAACCCGTACATTAATTCATCTATTTCGTTATTTTCATATTTTTCAATAAAATTTTGCAGAGTATTGATGTTTTGGGCGATTTTAAAATATTCATCTTGGTTGATCCTTCCTAAATAGCCCAAGATATTTGCACCTAGTTCATTGTATGGGTAATATCTTTCTGCTGTTATTTCTGCATGGAGTCCGATAAGGTCTTTTTCCAGCATTTTTAATCTGTAATATTCTTTTTCTGTAATATTTTCTTTAACCACAAAAGGAATATGAGGGAAAATGGATGCTTTGGAATGAATCAGATCTTCGGTTCTTACAGGATCAATATCAAGTTCTTTTGCTAGGATATGAGATATTTTTTTAATATGCTCTTTTCTTGGATGTATTTTTTTTATTATTTTGCCATTTTCTTTAATATGGCGAATGGAGGGTATCTCTCTAATATGAGAATAATAAATAGATGCGTTGTATTTTATTCTATTAATAGCCAAAGGATTATTGTTCCTATCACAAATAGTTCCTCTATTTGCTTTTTCAATAATGGTTCTTCTCTGAGGTTTTATTGCGGCCTTTAATCTTTGCTCTTTTTGCAAAACGCTCAAATGCCAAACTTTTACAAGGATTAAAAAAAATATTACTATTATTACGTTCAAAACAAAGGTAATTTTTTTTAAAATATCCTTATTTGCCATAAATCATTTTTTTAAGTTAAAATACTTTTTTTACCATTATGTACATATATACTATATTTTTACTTGGAAAAAAATAAAATTTAGAATAAATTTGTATTTGCTTATTTTTTATAATTAGCAATTTGTGCGCCTGTAGTTCAATGGTAGAACAGTAGCCTTCCAAGCTACTTGTGTCAGTTCGATTCTGATCAGGCGCTTTTGAAATTATTAATTAACATATGAGGAGATAGCTTGGCAACACAAGAACAAATAGACATAACAATAAAAGATTTGTTAGAAGCAGGAGCTCATTTTGGGCATCAAAAAGCTAGATGGAACCCAAAAATGAAAAGATTTATTTTTGAAGAAAGAAGTGGTATTTACATTATTGATCTTGCGAAAACAATGCAGCAGATAAGAAATGCAGCTAAAGTAGTAAAAGATATTGTAACTCAACATAAATCAATTCTTTTTGTAGGGACCAAGAAACAAGCTAAGGCAGTAATTAAAGAATCAGCTGAAAAATCGGGAGAGTTTTATATTTGCGAAAGATGGCTGGGCGGAACCTTAACAAATTTAACTACAATAAGACAATCTATCAAAACATTAGAGAAGATCGAAAAAAGAATAGCGACAGGTGGAGAAGGCCTTACTAAAAAAGAATTATCACAGCTTACTAAAGAACAGCAGAAGTTAGAAAAAAACCTATCGGGAATTAGATCAATGAGAAAAATTCCTGGGCTTTTAATTGTTGTAGATCCATATCAGGAGCATATTGCTGTTGCAGAAGCTAATAAATTAGGAATTCCGGTATTGGCCTTGGTTGATACTAATTGTGATCCGGATCCAATTGATCATATCATTGCTTGTAATGATGATGCGTTAAAAAGCATAAAATTAATTTTAACTGCACTTACAAATGCAATTTTAGACAAGAAAAAAGAAATGAACATCCCTATTGCAAAAGGCGATAAAAGGCCTATGAAAGGGATTGCAAGAGATGAAAACAAAGAGATTGAAGTGTCAGACGAAGAAAATGAGGAGGAAATTTAATATGTCCAATATTACACCGCAAATGGTAAAAGAACTTCGTGAGCGCAGTGGCGTTGGTATGAGTAAATGTAAAAATGCCTTAGTTGAAGCTGAAGGTGATATGCAGAAAGCTATTGATATTCTAAGAAAAGCAGGCCTTACTTCTTCTGTAAAAAAAGAAGGAAGGGAAACAAAAGAGGGAATGATCGGTTTTTTTGAATCGCCAACTCATATTGCTTTGTTAGAAGTAAATACTGAAACTGATTTTGTCGCTAAAAATGAAAAATTTCAAAAATTTGTTAAAGAATTATCAGAACAAATTACAGAATCAAAACCTGCTAATTTAGAAGTTTTATCAAAGGAAAACTACAGCATTGATCCATCATTGACAATAGATGAATACAGAAATTTATTAATCCAGTCTATTGGAGAAAATATACAAATTTCTAGATTTGAAGTAATACATAAAGATACCGACTCGTCATATGGTATTTATTCCCATATGGGGGGTAAAATAGTTTCTTTAGTAGAAATTAAAGGGTCTAATCAAGAAGCTGGGATAGCAAAAGATATTGCAATGCATATTGCTGCAGAAGATCCTCAATATTTAAAGTCTGATGAAATTCCGGAAACAATAAAGAAAAAAGAAGAGGAAATAGCTAGATCGCAAATTCAGGGAAAACCAGAAAATGTTATAGAGAAAATTGTTGCTGGAAAATTAAAAGCTTATTATGACCAAGTTTGTTTATTAGGTCAAAAATTTGTTAAAGATCCTTCTCTTACTGTAGAAAAATATGTACAAAATAAAGGTAAGGAATTAGGTACGTCTTTAACTATATCTGCTTTTTGGCGATGGAAAATCGGAGAAAGTAATTCTTAATTTTGGTAAGATTAATTAAGTTGTTATTTTTTTCATCTACACTAAAATTTTTGTGGAGTAATTTATGAGTACAGAAGATGAAGTAAAAAAATCTATGCAGTCAGCTATTGATTTTTTTAAAGAAGAATTAAAAAATATTAGAACTTCAAGAGCCAATCCAGGTCTTTTAGATAATGTTCAAGTTGAAGTGTATGGCACTAAAATGAAAATTCGTGATGTTGCAAACATCACTGTTCCGGAATCAAGACAATTATTGATCACTCCATATGACGCTGGTAATGTTAATGCAATTGCAAAATCAATTGAAGCTGCAAATTTGAATCTTCAGCCAGCTGTAGATGGTAATGTTGTAAGGATAAATATTCCTCCGATGGATGAATCAATCAGAAAAGATATGGTAAAAAGATGCAAAGAAAAAGCAGAAAATGCAAAAATAAAAGTAAGAGAAATTAGAAGAAAATATAACGAGCTTGTTAAAAAACAAAAACAAGATGGGGATATACCGGAAGACGTTCAGAAAAGAGAAGAGAAAATGATACAGGAACAGACAGATAGATTTTGCAAAGATGTTGATTGCGTGTGCAGCGAAAAAGAAAAAGAGATAATTGAAGTATAAAAGCTTGAGATAAAAGTAAATAGAGTATAAAATTTACTCAAGAAAAAAGATGATTTATGGCCCCATCGTCTAGCCCGGCCTAGGACATCAGGTTTTCATCCTGGTAACAGGGGTTCGAATCCCCTTGGGGTCACTTTATATGAGGCATTAGCTCAGTTGGTAGAGCATCTCCCTTTTAAGGAGAGGGTCGAAGGTTCAAGTCCTTCATGCCTCACTTTTTTATTTTTGAAAATTCTTAAATTTTATTCGTTTTTCAACAAAAATTCTTTTAAAGGTGTTTGCGATTGAATTCGTATTCTTTGTTGTAATAAATTACCTGTTAAGATTGTAGGAGTTTTTGTGTCTATTACAATAGTTCTTTGTCTAATAATAAACTTAGATAAAGATAAAACATAGGAAGCCGGATTACAGTAATTTCTAACATTTGATGAGTATAAAATATCTACAGATAAATTATTTCTTTCGAAAAATTGATATAATTTTATAAAACTATCGGAATTGTTTAGATCAAGCCTTAAAAATTGAAACTGATTATTTAGAAATATTTGCTTTATTTTGTCGTAACGAGATTCTTTGGACATAAAGCTGATTTGCTGTCTAATACTATCGCTTAATTGACGAATATAGTAATTTGCAACAGATTGTGTATCTCCTATATATTTAGAAGGTTTGAAATAAATATCGGCATTGCAGCTGATTAATTCATAGACTTTTTTTATAGCCTCTTGATATTCATAGTTAATAATTATATTTTCTAAATTAGTCCAGAAATCTTGGACTTTTTTACTTCTGTCAAAAATAATAATAGTTTGTATGTTTTGTCGAACAGAAGCTACATCTAAATTAAATAATCCTGAAACTCCAAGAAGCGTATTGCCAAAAGATTCTATACTTTGTATTTTTGATAGGATTTTTTCGATATTCATTTCATTTGTGGTTACGTAAACCTGATCCGGCCTGCAGGTCCCTGCAAACTCTTCTATTTGTAGGGTTTTAAAATTTATATTAATACTCATTTTTTATTCTTAGTTATATTAAGTTTGGTATTTTTAATTATAATTAATTCATTATTAAATCAAAAGTATTTTTTAATTCTCAAGTTGTTGAAAATTAATGGTTTGATGTAAGGGATTGTTAGTTTTGAGTTTGAATAAGTGATTAACAGTTAGTTATTTAATGTTTTTTAGATGGGAATCCAGGATGTATTTTTTCTATCATTAAATAACCTCATCTTTTGATATACAATCTAAACAAACATGAACCATGATTGAGAACTCTTCTAAATCATAAATCCCTTTGAGGATAATTGTATAAGCCGGATATAGCACAGTTATAAAATCAGCGCTAGTATGTTCGGATATTCTTAAAATTATGCTATGAGCTTTTTTATTCTTGATATCCTTACATTTTCAATAAACAAAAAGGCTGTTTGAAATTTACAGAATAAGTCTAGTTTTAAAACTTTTATAAACTGCATAACAGCTTTTGCTGTTTTTTGTGTTGTTAGATTATTTTCATGTAAATCTTGACATGAATAAGATCCAGAAATTTGTTGTAGACTTGTAATGCTTGTCATTTTTTTACTTCAATGATAGTTCCAGTTATATCATTATTTTTTAAAATACTTACGATTATTTCAGCAACTTTATTTGGATTTAAAAGATTGGAAATTTTTTCATTGGGAAAACATTTGCTTCGCATAGGGGTATTTAGTCTTTGGGGTACGATTGCATTAATATTTAAATTTGGATATTCTTCAGCTAAGCTTTGAGTGAAATTTACAACCGCTGCTTTGGAAGCAGAATAAATACCATAATTTTTTCTTCCTTTAGCATATGAAGATGAAGATGTATTAATAATATGGCCATTTTGCTTGATTTTAGCTTCTTTGCAGCAATAAATTAGCCCAAGTAGGTTAACTTTTATTAAATCATCTATTTCTTTATTTTTGGTGCTTTTAAATGATTTTACTAAAAGTAATCCTGCTGTGTTAATAAGACCGTCTATTAATCCATATTTTTTATGAATTTGAGAAAATGTATCTTTTACATTTTTATAATTTTTAATATCTGTTTGATATTTTGATGTTCTGGATACTGATATTACTTTTGCTTTTTCTTGTTTAAGATATTTTATAACTTCCTTGCCGATTCCTCCGGTTCCTCCGACTACTACAAAAAGTTTGTTTTCTAAAGATAGATTAGATTTGGAAACTGTAGTTTTTTTTAGCCTAAATAATTGTTCTGCTAAAAAAAGGTCTAATTTGGTTGTTATTTTAATATTATTTTCATCGCCGTCTATTACATGGACAGGATGGTTTTTTAAAACAAGTTGACAATCATCTGTGGAATTTAAGATATTATTGACAAATGCTTTTTTATGGGCATTTAATATTAAGTCATAGTCAAAGCTCTGAGGAGTTTGTCCCCTTAAAAAATTGGATCTATTAGGAATTTTACAAATTTTATTTTTTTTGATTTCTACCAAAGTATCTGTAGATTTAATACAAGTGTCTACTGCTTGATGAAGGATAGCTGCATCGATATTGTCTAAAATGATTTTTTTAGTTACAAAGGGTCTTACTCCATCATGGATTACAACTATTTCGGGTTTTGAGCAGTTTTTTAGCCCTAGATAAGAAGATTCTTGTCTGGTTTTACCGCCTGCTACTATTTTTATGTTTAAATAATTTTTAGTATCTTCTTTTATGACATCTAAAAAAGACTCATTGCTTACTAGGAGAATTTCGTCGAAAATATTTAGATTATAAAAAGAATCTAAAGTATGCAGATATATTTTTTTGCCGGACAGATTATGAAACTGTTTGGGTAGGGCGCTGTCAAATCTGGAACCAAAACCGCCTAAAAGAATAATTGCTGATAACTTTAAACTCTTATACATATCACTTTATTATAGATAATTATTAAAAATATCTCAATTCATGAAAAAACTTGAATTTATTGATATTATGTAAATATTTTTTTTAACCGTAAATTAAAGTAAACTCAAAATTATTAATTTTTTAGTAAATATTTATGGCTGTATTTGCTAATTATTATTACCGGCAATATGAAAAAAATTAAAAATAAACTTTTGTTAATTCCTTTTTATGTCTTTTCATCAATAGTGAATTGCTAACTACAGAAATAGAGCTGAAAATCATAGCGATTCCCGCTATCATGGGATTTAGCAAATAACCCGTAAAAGGATATAAAATACCTGCAGCCAAAGGTATTGCTGCTATATTATAAAAAAATGCCCAAAAAAGATTTTGTTTTATTTTTTTTATCACATATTTAGATAAGAGGTATGCCCTATAAATATCTTTGAGATCGTCTTTCATTAAGACTATTTCAGCAGATTCTATTGCAACATCAGTACCTCTGCCTATTGCTATGCCGACATCTGCTTGAGCTAGCGCTGGAGCATCATTAATACCGTCTCCGACCATAGCAACTATTTTGTCTTCTTTTTGAAATTTTTCTATTTCTTTGGCTTTATCTTGAGGAAGGACTTCCGGAATAATATTGTGATATTCTATTCTGGCTTTTGTAGCTATAATGTGCGCCGTTTTCTTTGTATCTCCTGTCATCATATAGACCCCCATGAAACTGTTGAGTTTACTGATCACATTTTTAGCATAAGGTTTTAATAAGTCCTCTGTAGCTAATATTCCTATAAGATTATTATTTTTGCATGTAAGAAGAGGCGTTTTTCCCTCATTCATAAAATGTTCTACGGAATGCTTACTCGCAGAAATATCAATATTATTTTCTTGTATAAGTGTGAAATTACCGATTAAATAATTATCTTCTTGTATTTTAGCTTTTGCTCCTTTGCCGGCTATTTCTTCATAATTTTCAATTTCTATTAGATTGATATTTTTTTCTTTGGCTTTTTCTATTACGGCTTCGCCCAGAGGATGCTGGGATTTTTTTTCTATAGAAGCTGCAATTTTTAAAAGTTCATTTTCATCAATATTGAACGTTACAATATTGGTAACTTTTGGTTTGCCTATTGTTAAAGTGCCTGTTTTGTCAAAAACTAAAGTATTTACATTTTTAAGTTTTTGTAAGGCTTCTGCATTTTTAATTAATATTCCTAATTCAGCTCCCATTCCAGTTCCGACCATAACTGCCGTTGGAGTGGCAAGGCCTAATGCGCAGGGACATGCTATAATTAATACTGAAATGAAAATAATAAGAGCAAATGTAAAATTATATCCGAATATTAACCATAGACCGGATGAGATTATTGCTATCAAAACTACTAAAGGTACAAAATATGAAGCTATAATATCTGCTAGTTTTTGAATAGGGGGTTTTGATGTTTGAGCTGTTTTCACTAATTTAATAATTTGAGCTAAAACAGTGTCTTTTCCGATTTTCAAAGCTTTAAATTTAAAACTTCCGGTTTTATTGATAGTGCCGCCAATTACAGAAGAATCAATTAGCTTTTCTTTGGGGATGCTTTCTCCTGTGATCATTGATTCATCGACTGTTGAATGTCCATCTATAATAATGCCGTCTACAGGTATTTTTTCTCCCGGTCTTACAAGTATGACGTCATTTATCTGAACATCGGATATTGGAATGTTTTTTTCTTTGCCTTCTCTAATAACAATAGCTGTTTTAGGCTGGAGTCCTATTAATTTTTTTATAGCATCAGAAGTTTTTCCTGTAGCTAATGCTTCAAAATACCTGCCTAGTAATATGAACGTTATTAAAAAAGCTGCTATCTCATAATACAGATGTTTTGAAACTAAAGATTCTTTTTGCAGCCATATATTTATAGATATTACCAAACTATAGATATAAGCAGATCCGACACCTAAAGCAATTAAAGTGTCCATATTTGCTTTTTTAGTTTTAAGAATAGACAAAAATCCCACTGTAAAAAACTGATATCCTATAATTATAACAGGAGTAGCCAGTAAAAATTGAATCAGGGTTAAATGTTTAATCAAAAATTGAGGGACTAGGTACGTTGTCATTGCAAAATACATCAAAGGAAGAGAAAAACATAAGCATATTATAAATTTTATTTTTAATATTTTATATTCTTTTTGATTGGTGTGCATATGAGATTTTGAATTATTTTCTTTCATAATTTATTTACATAGTTTTGATGTGATTTTAGCTACATGTTGTCCTAAAAAAACAGCTGATTGAATTTCAGTTTCATTAGGTGTTCTTTCGCCTTGAGTGCCGGCTATAGTCGAAACTCCATAAGGAGATCCTCCAATAATTTCATTATTGTCCATCTGTTTTTTAAATGAGTAAGGCAGACCTACAACAATCATTCCATGGTGAAATAAATTAGTATGAAAAGTCAAAATGGTAGATTCCTGACCGCCATGCTGAGTAGCTGTGCTTGTAAAAACAGAAGCCACTTTACCAATTAATGCGCCTTTCATCCATAAAGAGCCTGTAGAATCTAAAAAAGATCTCATTTGTCCGCACATATTTCCAAATCTTGTTGGGGTTCCGAAAATAATAGCATCTGCTTGTTCTAGATCTTCTAGGGACACTATCGGAATATCTTTCATTGTTTCTTGGGCTTTAATTGCTTCCATTTTTTCTAATACTTCATTTGAAAGGGTTTCTGGTACTTTTTTTAATTCTACATTTGCATTAGGAACTTTTTTTGCACCTTCTGCAATGTTTTTAGCTAATGAATAAACATGTCCGTACATTGAATAAAACAAAACTAAAATTTTCATAATAGATTTCCTTTTATTATTATATATAATAAATACAATTCATATGTTCAAATAGAAAAAATAAAGTCTTTTGAAAAAATGATAAATTAGAAATATAATATGTGTTTTTTAACATAGATAAATATTCGAGAAACCTTATGCAGAAAATATTCTTTTTTGTTTTATCAGTTATTATTTTATGTGCATGTAGTTCAAAAGATAAAGCAATTAATAAACAGCATTTGAAAATTAACATAGTATCAGATCCCGAATCTTTAGACCCAAGAAAAGTAAGAGATATTAATACTGTTAATTTAAGTAAAATATTTTTCGATGGATTAATGAGGTTAGAAAAAGACGGCAATATTTCTTGCGCTATAGCAGAAAATTACAAAGTATTAAAAGATAAAAAGACTTATGTTTTCACCTTAAAAGATGCTTTTTGGTCTAATGGAGAAAAAATTACATCTTATGATTTTGAATATACGTGGAAAAAAATATTAGCCCCTGAATATATTTCTTCTACAGCATTTTTCTTGTTTTGTATTAGAAATGCAAAACGTGCTAAAGAAGGGAAAGTTTCTTTAGATAAAGTGGGGATAAAAGCACTTGATGAAAAAACTTTAATAATAGAACTTGAAAAACCGATTTCTTATTTTTTAACTCTTTTAACCCATCCTATTTTTTTTGCTGTTAATAAAAAAATAGATCAAGAAAATCCTAAATGGACACAAGACAGCAAATCTTACATTTCTAATGGTCCGTTTGTTTTAGATAAATGGAAACATTATGATATGTTGAAGGCTAAAAAAAATGAACATTATTGGGATAAAGACCAGGTAAAATTAAACTTTATTTCAATGTTTATGCTAACTTCTGATACAGAACAAAATATGTTTGAGCTTAAGGCATTAGACTGGGCAGGCTCTCCTTATTCGACTTTACCGGTAGATGGAATTCAAAAAATTAAAAACTATAGTCAGTATTATTCTCAGCCATATTATGGAACATCTTTTTTAAGAATTAACATTGAAAAAATTCAGGATTTGAAATTAAGGAAAGCTCTATGTTCTACAATAGACAGAAAAAAAATAATAGATCATATTTTACAGGGAGAACAAATTCAAACTTTAAGATTAATTCCCTGCGAAGAAAAAATCATAACAGGTTTTGGAAAGAAAAATTTTAAAAAGAAAAAAATAATATTTACCTATGTTAATGGAGGTAGATCTCATTTATTAGCTCAAGCCATTCAGAGAAACTGGGAAAAATATTTAAATATTGAAGTAGAGCTTAGAGCATTAGAGAAAAAAACTTATTATGATAGAATCGCTTCTAAAGATTATGAAATAGCAGCAGGCTCTTGGACAGCTGATTTTAATGATCCTATAAATTTTTTAGAAGTATTTAAATATAAAAACAGCTCTACTAATAATACGGGCTGGGAACATCCAGAATATATTGATTTATTAAATCAATCAGATGAAATGATTGATCCCAAATTAAGAAAAGAAACTTTAATAAAAGCAGAAAATATACTTTTAGCGGATGTCCCGATTATTCCAATTTGTCATTTATCACAAAATTATTTGAAAAATCCCGATTTAAAAAATGTTTATTTGTATCGATCCGGATTTATAGATTTTAAATATGCTTATTTTGATTCTAATAAATAAATATGGTATTTTTGTTTTATTAAAATAAGGAATTTTTAGTGAAACAAAAAAAGGTTTTAAATTTATTTTCTTTGATGATGATAGCATCTGCATTCGGTATTAGCATCAGAAATTTACCTGTTTTCGCAAAAACTGGTATGGAAATGATTTTTTTTGGAATAGTAACCGTTATAATTTTTTATCTGCCAATAGCTCTGGTATCAGCAGAACTGGCTACGGGCTGGCCTAAAATGGGGGGAGTTGCTGTTTGGGTAAAGGAAGCTTTTGGTAAAAAATGGGGTTTTGTAGCTATCTGGCTTCAGTGGATATATATGAATATAGGGGTCATTGCCATGCTGTATTTTATATCCGGGACTATTGCGTATCTTATTGACCCTAACTTAGTTAATAATAAAATATTTTTAATTCCTACAGCATTAGGAATTATATGGCTGTTTACTTATCTGAACTTAAGAGGGTTAAAGCTGTCTTCTAAAATTAGTATTATTTGTTTTATTATAGGTATTCTACTTCCTGCTATTTTGCTTATATATTTAGGATTCGACTATTTTTTAAAAGGAGGGATTTCAAATTTAGATACATCCTTTACTGTAAGTAATTTACTACCTAATTTTAGTCAGATTTCAACTGTAGTGTTATTAGTAGGGTTTATGAGGGCTTTTGGAGGAATTGAGGCTTGTGCTGTTCACGCAAATAGCGTAAATAATCCTAAACGAAATTATCCGATCGCCATTTTATTTGTTGTGGTATTAGGTTTTTGTATTAATATTTTTGGTTCCATGTCTTTGGGCTTTGTTATTCCAAAAGATGAAATTAGTTTAATTGGCGGAGTAATGAAAGCTTTTTCTGTTTTTTTTGAAAATAATAATATGCAGTATATTTTACCTATTTTAGGAATATTAATAGCTTTAGGACAAATAGGAGGGTTCAGTACTTGGATAATGGGGCCTATTAAGGGTTTGTTGGAAACTGCTCAAGAAGGAGAGCTGCCGGTTTTTTTTCAAAAAATTAATAAAAATCAAGTGCCTAGAAATTTAATGCTTTTGCAAGCTATAATAATATCAATTTCTTCAACTTCTTTTTTATTATTAGGCTCTAGCATTAATATTGCTTTTTGGATATCAGTAGCGCTTTCTATGATGGTTTATTTTTCTATGTATGTATTAATGTTTTTATCAGCAATATATCTTAGATATAAACAACCGAATGTTCAAAGATCTTTTAGACTTCCTTTTAAAAATTATGGCATATGGTGTATTTCAGTATTGGGGATATTATCTGTTGTTCTTGGATTTTTTATAGCTCTTTTTCCACCGGCTCAATTAGAAGATCAAAGTTATATTAAATATATATCCACTTTATTGGGATGCTTTTTATTGATCTATTCTATTCCTTTTATAATTCATAAATTAAAAAAGGAGTCTTGGAACAATACATTAAAATCTAAAAACAACAGGTGATACATTCATTTCTTGAGCTTCAAAATACTGTTTGCACCATAAAGCTGCTTCATGTGGTTTGTAGTATTTACAGCTAAAAATATCAATATGAACTGAGTTTGTAAAATTTGCAAAATGCGCTGTAATTGATGAGGTTTCTATAAGCTGAAGAGCGGAATAACCAGCTACTCTTGGAGTATCTCCGAAATTTACGACTATAGGCTCTCCATAAGCTTTCATTTTGATAAATTTAACGAGATCTTTCATGAATTGAGTTATATATTTCCCGTCTCGTATTTTTTTAGGGTTGGCAGAATGCAGATCAATAGAAATGCTCATTCCCCAAGGTCCTTCTTCTTTATATTTTGCTACAATCTCATCGTCTTTTTGTTGAGAAAATTTAGAATATTGAATTACATCTTGTCCTGCAGTTGCAAAAACGCTGCTGCAAGTAAATATAAAAAATAACATTAGTAATTTTTTCATATTGCCTACCTTATTTTTTTTTTAGAATATTAAAATCATCTTTTTTTTGTAATTCTTTTTTATGCCTTTCATGTTTGAGCCGTAATTTTTTCCACCAGTGTCTTTTTTCTTCAGGAGTATGTTCGAAAACTTTAATAAATTTATCAGGTTTAGTTTTTATAATATAAGAAATTGTTCCTCCTAAAATTATAAGAAACGCTCCAATAGCGCTCATCCATCCCGGCATCTGTTTAAATGCAATTGCGCTTATTATTCCTGTAAAAATTATCATGGAATAACATAAAGGGGATAAAAATGAAGCTGTTCCATGTTTATATGCTGTAGTTAAAAATAGCTGGCCTACAGCCATTAAAAAGCCGATAGAAATCAGCATGATTGTTTGCTCAAAAGAAGGCTGGTGCCATTTATATATAGCAAAAGGCATTGTTAAAATAGTTCCTACTAAAAAATAATAGAATAAGGTTCTGGTAAGAGACTCTAATTTTTGATTTAAGATTCTGATAGATACCAATGCTATTGAAGATAAAATTCCTGCTATAAAACCGTAAATAGCTCCGGCTTGCAGGATATGATTGCCTGGTTTTAAAATAAAAGCAATTCCGACAAAGCCTAATATGATGGTCCACCAAATACCCTTTTCCATTTTTTCTCTGGTCCATATTGTCCAAACAATAGGGGTATAAAATGGAGCTGTATACGTTAATAAAGTAGCATCCACCAAGTTTAATCTTTTAATAGCATAAAAATAACAAAAGAAACTTGCTACTCCTGTAACATCTCTTATTGCATGGATCCATTTGAGTTCTTTTTTTACTTTTAAAAGATTTTTTTTGAAAGAATATGGTAAAACAGTTAAAAGACTTATTAGGTTTTGTATAAATATTATCTGAATGGTTGGGAATTCAGGGCCAACGAATCTGACAATGGAAGCTGCCGTCGCGAAACAAAGGTATGCGAGCAGGGTAACAGAGATACCATATAATAAATTAGGCTGTTTTGGCGACATATTCATGCCTAGAAATCCTCCTCCCTACCATCACACTATTAAAAGCATTAATTTCTGAAAAGGAGAAATTAAAAATAATTAAAAAAAGTATTTTTTATTTAATAAAAGGGATGTTTTTTTAATTAAAATAAAAACAAAAAGGAATAAGGATGGGATTTGATAAAGATAAGCTTCAATGGTTGGATTTTGATATTTTGTCCACCAATAATAATGTATTTGCTGCTGTTTTTTTACGGCACGGAGGTGTTAGTAAGGAACCGTATGATCATTTAAATGTAAGTGATAAAATCGGGGATCATCCGGATAATGTAAAAATAAATAAAGAAATGATTCAGGCTTTTATTAAAGCGAAGGATTTAATTTTTGCAAATCAGGTTCATGGGGATACTATTGTTGAAATTACTAAAGATAATAAAAAGCAAGTCTTTGATTGTGATGCTTTAGTAACAAAAGAAAAGGATATTGCATTAGCTATAGCTCATGCAGATTGTCAGGCCTGTATTTTATATGATCCAGAATATAAGATAGTAGCTGCTATTCATGCCGGCTGGAAAGGCCTTATGAAAAATATCTATCAGAAAACAGTAGATTTTATGGTAAATAATTTCAATACCAGATTAGAAAATCTAATAGCCTGTATATCGCCCAGCTTGGGACCAGATCATGCTGAATTTAGTAATTATAAAAAAGAGTTTCCTGAAAAATATTGGACTTACAAAAAAGAAGGTAAGCTATTTGATCTTTGGCAAATTGGGATAGATCAATTAAAAGATGCGGGGCTTGAAGAAAATAATATTGAAGTATCTGGAATTTGCACGTACTGTAATTCTAAGGATTATTTCTCATATAGAAGGGACAAAAAAACCGGTAGAAATGCAACTGTAGTATGTTTGAGATCCTAATTTAGGTTTTAATAAATTGAGGAGTTTTATTAACGTCATACCAAAAAGTTGCTAGACCTCCCAATATTGGAAATGCTTCTACAAACCCTCTGCCTACATGTAGAAGACCATTTTTAAAATGATGTTTTATTCTTGTTTTATCGGCATTAATATAGCCTGTTAAAGTTCCTAAATAAGCAATTGCTGAAATAACGCTTTTTATTGTTCCATATTCTATTCTATATGCACCTACAAAAGAATTAACAATAGGTACATAACCTATTTTATCAATAATAGAAGGTTTTTGATCTATTTGCTGCTTTTCATCCGCTTTATAAAAACCATATAAAGCACCTAAACTAACTACTGTTGACGCTGAAATACCAAACATTTTTTATTACTCCTTTTAATTAAGAGATGATTACATTACATCAATTATATCTTAATTGTGTAAAAGAGGTCTATTTTAAGTAATTTTTATTAATTAAAAATAATATTAAAAATTTTAATTAATCAACATATTGTTCAATTTGACACCTATTTTAATATGGAGTAAAATTGTATAACTTAATAAAATTATTTTAAAGATGGATCTGAAAGAAGATATTTTAAAAAAAGATTACAAATTTGGCTTTTCTACTGATATTGAATCAGAAGCTTTTGAAAAAGGGCTGAATGAGGATATTGTCAAAAAGATATCTAAGGAAAAAAATGAGCCTGGGTTTATTTTAGATTTTAGATTAAAAGCTTTTAAGAAGTTTAGAGATAAAAAAGAGCCTTGCTGGGCTTCTTTTGACTGCCCAAATATCAATTATCAAGATATTTCTTATTATTCCAAACCTAAAAACAAGCAAAAAATTGATAATTTGGACGAAGTGGATCCGGAAGTATTGAAGACATTAAAAAAATTAGGTATACCTTTAAAAGAACAGGAAAGCATTACCGGAGTTGCTACTGATTTTGTTTTTGATTCAGTATCTTTTGGGACTACTTTTAAGGAAAAGCTTGAAAAATCAGGGGTTATTTTCTGTTCTATTTCAGAAGCTATTCAAAAGCATCCTGATTTAATAAAAAAATATATGGGAACGGTCGTTCCTATTGAAGATAATTTTTTTGCAAGTTTAAACTCAGCGGTTTTTTCGGAAGGGTCTTTTGTATATATCCCTAAAAATGTTCGGTGTCCGATTGAACTTTCTACTTATTTTAGAATTAACGACAGAAGAATAGGGCAGTTTGAAAGAACTTTGATTATAGCAGATGAAAATTCATATGTTAGTTATTTAGAAGGGTGTACAGCCCCTGCTTATGATGAAAATCAACTACATGCGGCAGTAGTGGAAATCGTTGCATTAAATGGAGCTGAAGTAAAATATTCTACCGTTCAGAATTGGTATCCTGGCGATAAACAGACTGGATCTGGCGGAATATTTAATTTTGTTACTAAAAGAGGACTTTGTAAGGGCAATAATTCCAAAATTTCCTGGACTCAGGTAGAAGTAGGTGCTGCCATTACCTGGAAATATCCAAGCTGTATTTTAAAGGGCGATAATTCAGTAGGAGAATTTTATTCTGTTGCTTTAACTAACAATAAAATGGCGGCAGATACAGGAACTAAAATGATACATATAGGTAAACATACTAAATCTAAAATTATCTCTAAGAGTATAGCAGCCAATTCTTCTTTAAATACTTATAGGGGTATTGTAAAAATTACGACAATGGCTGAAAATAGTAAAAACTATACTCAATGTGATTCAATGATAATGAAAAATTCTTGTAGTGTGAATACTTATCCGACAATTATTTCGAAAAATAAGACATCTATTGTAGAACATGAGGCCAGTGTTTCCAAATTAAATGAAGAGCAGATTTTTTATCTGCAGTCAAGAGGCTTTTCCAAAGAAGAAGCATTGGAGCTTATGATTAAAGGTTTTTGTGAAGATATTATTAAAAAGCTTCCTTTGGAATTTGCAATTGAAGCTCAAAAAATTTTAGCTATAAAATTAGAAAATGCTGTGGGTTAAAAATGTTAGAAATTAAAAATTTACATATTGAAACAGATAATATTAAACTTTTAGACGGTTTAAATTTAAAAGTTAATAAAAATGAAATTCATATTTTAATGGGGCCGAACGGGATGGGAAAATCGACTTTATGTAAAACCATTATAGGACATCCCGCATATAAGATAATAGAAGGCAGTATTTTATTTAACGGTCAAAATTTGATAGATCTGGAAATAGAAAAAAGAGCAAATTTAGGCATTTTTATGGGGTTTCAATATCCTATAGAAATTCCCAATACGACAAATTACGCTTTTTTACATAAAACTGTAAATATATCCAGAAAATCAAAAAACAAATCCATTTTATCCAAAAAAGAGTTTGAAGAACTTATTGACAAAAAATTAAAAATAGTTCATTTGAATAAAGATTTTTTATCAAGAGGAATAAATGAAGGTTTTTCCGGAGGGGAAAAGAAAAAATTCGAACTTTTGCAGATGCTGTTATTAGATCCTCAGTTGATAATTTTAGATGAGATAGATTCAGGCTTGGATATTGATGCTATAAAAGTAGTATCTCAGGCAATAGAGAATAATAAAAAAGATAAAGCAATAGTGATAATAACCCATTACAACAGGTTGTTAGATTATATCAAAGCGGACTATGTGCATGTTATTATGAATGGTAAGATTGTGACTACAAAAGGTCATGATTTTGCTAAAACGCTAGAAGAAACCGGCTATAAAGCTTTAGAATTATGAGCATAAAAAAAGAAAATGTCCTATCAGTTTTAAACGAATATTTTGAAAAAATATCTAAAGAGGACTCTTTAAATATTTTAAGAAATAAAGCTTGGCAGATGTTTCAGTCTAAAGACTTTAATGAAAAAGAAGTTTTTATTGCTAATTTACTGCAATCTTTTAAAAAGACAAAAAAAATATCTAAGAAACCGATAGATATGATAGAAGATAATACTTTAGTATTTATTGATTCAAAGTTTGATAAAGAATTATCGAATTTTGAAAGTATTAAAGATCAAATTGAGATTTTAGATCTAGAGCTTGCTATGCAAAAATATGGTCTTGTTTTGCAAAATATATTTTTAAATTCTATTAAAAAAGAAAAAAATGCTTTTTGTTTATTAAATGCAGCCTTTATAAAAAATGCAAGTTATATACATGTAAAAGAAGTTATTGAAAAACCTGTTAATATAATAAATGTAATAAGATCAAAAGAGTCTATAACCACATCAAAATTAATGATAAATATTGCAGATAATGCTAAGGCTGATTTTTATCATAAAATAATAAATGAATCTAATAATACTTGGATAAATGCTTTAGTAGATGTGAACCTTCAAAATAACAGCTGCGCTACATATATTCAGGATGTTGAAAATCTACATAATATTTATTACTCAGATTTTTTCAGAGCAAATATTCAAAAAAATGCCTATTTAAAAATAATCGATATAGTGCATAAATCAAACTATATAAAGCAGGACTATCAGATAGATTTAAATAAAATGAACGCAAAATGTGATTTATATGGTTTAGGTATTTTAGAAAAAAATAATTATGCAGATTTTAAGATATGTTTTAATCATCTGTCTCAACAAACTTATTCTGATGAGCTTTTTAAAACAATTTTAAAAGACAAAGGTAAATGTGAAATTAAATCGAATTCATATATTAGATTTGATGCGACATTGTCCAGCAGCCGCCAATATAATAAAAATCTTTTAATGGATAATACAGCAACTGTTATAGCTAAGCCTAATCTGGAAATTTTCACAGATGAGATAGAAGCGAAACACGGAGCTTGTACATCAAATATAGACGAAGAAGAACTCTTTTATTTAAAGACCAGAGGTTTTTCTGAAAAAGAAGCCAAAGAGCTGTTATTGTTTGGATTTTGCAAAGATATTTTACATAAAATCAAAAATCAACAAATTAAAGATCGAATTATAAAAAGATATGTTAAATAAGAAAAAAGATTTTCCCTATTTTTTAAAAGATGATGCATATGTGTATTTGGATACAGCTGCAACATCTTTGAAGCCAAAAAAAGTAATCGATGCATTATGCAGTTTTTATTCAAATGATTATGCTACTGTACACAGAGCTATTTATACACCTGCTTTGGTAGCTACAGAAAAATATGAAGAGACAAGAAAAACTGTTCAGCAATTTTTAAATGCCCATAGAAAAGAAGAGATTATTTTTACAAAAGGGACAACAGACAGTATTAATTTGGTCGCTAATTCTTTTAAAAAGAAATTTATTAATAAAAATGATGAGATCATTGTATGTCAAACAGAGCATCATTCAAACATTGTTCCCTGGCAGATCGTATGTAAGGAAAAACAGGCAAAATTAAAAGTTGCCTTGGTGAATGATAAGGCAGAAATTGACTTAGATTATTTGAAAAAAATTATTAATAAAAGAACTAGGCTTATTTGCATTGCCCATATGGCAAATGCTACAGGAACAATTCACCCTATAAAAGAAATTGTTAAACTTGCTAGAAAATTTGATGTAAGAGTTTTAATAGATGGAGCTCAGGCAGTAGCTCATATAAAAGTGGATGTTCAAGATCTTGATGTGGATTTTTATGCCTTTTCTTCTCATAAACTATACGGTCCTACCGGTGTTGGGATTTTATATGCCAAATATGATTTATTAGAAGAAATGCCTCCGGTTCAAGGTGGGGGAGATATGATAGAGACTGTTTGTTTTAAAAAAGATACTACATATCAAAAACCTCCTTTGAAATTTGAAGCAGGAACCCCTAATATCGCTGATGTAGTCGTTTTTAAAAATGCAATTGAATATGTTGAAGAAATTGGTTTAGATAATATATCGAAGTGGGAAAATTATTTACTTGAATTGACCCAAGAAAAAATGGCAAAGATTGACGGCCTTAAAATAATAGGAACTTCGAACAACAAAGGTGGTATTATTAGTTTTGTTGTAGACGGGGCTCATCCTTTGGACATAGGAACAATGTTAGATTCTAAAAAAATAGCTATAAGAACAGGACATCACTGCAGTCAGCCTACAATGGAAAAATTTAATGTTGATGTGACTTGCAGGGCATCTTTTGGTGTGTATAATACAAAAGAGGATGTTTTATATTTTATAGATAGTTTAATTGATGTGTTAAAAAAGCTTAAGTTGCAGCCTGTCTAATAGTATCTTCTACTATTTTAAGCCAATTTGTTGCTTCTTTTCCTAATTGCTGCATTATAAAATACCAGGCAGCTGCAAGCAAGGCCAGCCCAATCCAAGATTTTAAAGATATTCCTAAAAATACAATTTGTACTTGGGGAGCTAATCTATTTGCTATTCCTAAAAACATTTCAGCCATTAAAACACCAATAAGAGATGGTGCAGCCAATTGTATTGCCATACTTAAAATGTAATTTAAAAGGCCTATTATTCTTTTCCAAAAAGCTATTTTTATAGAAAAGAAAGCGGGATTGAAAAATTCATTGATCGGGATAAGCTGAAAAGATTTTCCTATAGCGTCTATAAAGAAAAAAGGTCCTCCAATTGCAAAAAAAATTACAATTAACACGTAATTGTAAAATATTCCAATAGGTCCGGTCTGGGAACTTGTTGTAGGATCTGTGACCTGCAGTGACTGAGCTCCTCTCATATGATCCGTTAAACTACCGGCAGCTTGTGCTATGTAAAAAGGAATAGATACTAAAAAACCTAATACAAATCCAATAAACAGCTCTTTTATAAAATATCCGGCGTAAGCAATATCAAAATCGATGTTTTGTTTTAGTGAAAATAATAATTGGGGAAGCAGGATTGCTATAATACTTATGCTGAACATAATTTTAATAGGAGCAGGAACAGATTTAGAGCCTAAAAAAGGGGCTAATACTGTAATTGGTATGATTCTTGCTATACCTAAGAAAAAAGTGCTTAGAATAGTGGTCACAGATAAATTAGGAAGGTTAAATAGTAAATTTAAGTAACTGTCTGTTGATTGTAATACACTTTCCATTTAAGCATTCCAGGAGGGAAATGATTTAAAAATTGTAGTAGCGAAATTCATTATTTGAGCTCCAAGCCAGCCGCCAAGCATCATAAGTGTAATTATTACTGCGAATAATTTAACAGTAAAAGAAAGGGTTTGTTCCTGTATTTGAGTTGCTGCTTGGAAAATGGCTACCATCAAACCTAAGACCATGCTTATAATGATAGGAGGCCCAGATAAAAGCAGTATCAGGTATAATGCTTGGTATGTTAATTGATATATTTCACTTTGAAACATTGTTTTACCTTATTTAAATGTCAATACCAGACCTTGTACTAATATTGTCCAGCCGTCGATCATAACAAGCAGTAATAATTTAATAGGAAGAGCGATTGTTAAAGGAGAAAGCATCATCATTCCCATAGCAAGCAAAATATTGGATGTTACTAAATCGATTACAAAAAATGGCAGATATATCAATACGCCGATTTCAAAGGCGGCTTTCAGTTGACTTGTGATAAAAGAAGGAATCAAAACTATGAAATCATTTTGTTTTAATTCAGATTTATAAGGATCTGGAAAAATTTTATATGCAATATTATAAAAGCTTCTAATATGTTTTGTTATGCAGTTCCTTTGTAAAAAAGACCTCATAGGTTCTTTGGACTTGTCAACAATTTGAATTATGTCAGTAGCGGATTGAGAGGAAAAAAGTTCTTTAGGATTGCTTTTTTGAATGATATCTTTAGAGGCATCGTACATAGCTACCCCTGTTGGAAACATTACATATATGGTAAGTAATAATGCTACTCCATTCAATACCTGATTGGGAGGAGTTTGCTGAACACCTAAAGCGTTTCGGAGCAGTGACAAAACTACTATGATTTTAACAAAAGAGGTTAGCAGCATAATAGCAAAGGGCAGAAGCGCAATTCCTGCCAGTACAGCAAGCCTTGCTACCAAAGATGGAGGTGTAGCAGCTGTTTGTTCCTGGGCAAATGCAAAAGTCGCTGTTAGTAAAAATAAAGGAAGTAAGATTTTTAGATATTTTTGCATAGTTTTTTCTTTTTATTTATTCATGAATTTTTCAAAAGCCGATTCTATCGCTCTCCACTGGTTTTCTAATTGAGCATTTATAATACCACCCTCTGTTTCGATTATACAACCGCCCGGCTGTATATCACTTCTTTCCTGGATGGATAAAATATCCACCTGTTGCAGCATTTTTTTTATGTTTTCTTTTTCTTTTTCAAGAGTTTTTAAATCCTGAATATTAACATAAATTGTAATTTTATGATGTTGAACTACAGGTTTTAAGGCTTGTTGTACAATTTCTACAATTCGATCGGGATGCAGTTTTAATTCTTCTCCTAGAATTTTTTTAGCGGCCTTTAAAGCTATTGGAAGTACTTTTTTTTCTAATTCTTTTTTGAGAGTTTTTGTGATTTTTTCCAATTTGATAATATGTTCATTAAAGGTCTCTAATCCTTCATCAAAGCCTTCTTTTTTTGCTTCTTTTTTTAATATTTTACATTCTGCATGAACTTTCTGGGTGTATTCTTCAGTGTCTTTTTTTGCAATTTCTACTATTTCATTTGCTTCTATTAATTGTCCTATCTGTTCTTTTGGAATGATTTTTTTACCTACTTCCGGGTGGATCTCTTGTTTAAAAAATGAAAAAAATTTCATAAATCAGCTCTTTTGCAGTGTTGAAATAATATTTAATATTTGTGAGGTAATAACATCAGATACCCCCACTGTTTTTTTGGTTTTACAAAGCTTGTGCAGCATTGCTCCTCTGCCGATATCCATAAAATGACAAACATACCAAATTAAATCATCGTTCTCGCCACTTAAAGCTTTGGCAAGTCTTTCCAAACCTCTTTTATGTAAAATACTTTTTATTTTCTTTTTATCTCCATCAAATTTTTCTAAATTAAGCTTTTGTGTTGAAAAAGGTTCGTTATATTTTAATATTTTATTCAAAAAAGTTTGTTCTTTTTTAGATAAAAAAGAATAAATGTTTTGCAGCTTTTTTTTCTCTACAATAAATTTAAGCTCTTTTGCTAGATCATACAAAGATAAATAGTCTATTAATTGAATCAGCATATTCTTGGGTATTTCTAAAAGAGCATTTAAAGGGGAAGCTGGTAAGTATTCTATGGGCAAAAGATCTTCATTTTTTTCAATAAGACTATCTAATAAAATAGATCTTAAAAATTTTTTGCCATTTTCAGTTATAGTTATTTTTTTGTTTTTCAGCTTTAGTAGTTTTAATAATTTGTCTTGAGTATCTTTTTTAACAGAGGCTATAAAAAAATAGGCTTCATTTTTTGAATAAATATTAATACTTGGAATAAACCAGGAATAATGAATGGTATCTATTAAACCGTCATTAAAAAAAAGATTGGGATCAATATCGAAAGAAGGTTTTAAAGAGTTTTTGAGCAGTTTTACTTCAGAATCCTGCAGAAAAGACAAAAGCTTATCTTGTTCTTTTTTAGAAATTTTTTCTAAAAAACCATTTAGTATAATATAAGCTTTGTCTTTCATTTTGCACTATTTTGTTTTTTTAGATTTTTTTTGAAGCTGGGGATAAAATTTGTATATCATCCACCCAATTACTGAACCAAAACCTAAAATAATAAAAATCATTGTAAAAAATATTGCTCTGAATTTATTGGCAGAGGTCCTTGGCATGATGATCGACCAGATTTTTACATATTCTCTTTGGAGTGTTTTCGGGCCAATTAATTTAGAATCAAATCCCATTTGAATATCTGTAAATCTGGATTTATCTGAAATTATAGATACATCTTCATAACTTACAAGATCAACGCTTCCTGCAACCAATCTCTTAATTTTACTTTCTAGATGCTGGTTGGGGTCATCAAGAACTCCTTGATGCTTAACATAAACAGCGGCTTTTATTTTTTGAGACTGCTCTGTTCCTGCAAGGGTGGCTTCGGAAGATGTGGGAAATGAAATTTTGACATCAGCATCTAAAACACCGTCAATTTTTCTAATGGTATTTTCTAATTCTTCTTCAATACCTGCCTGATATCGAATTGTTTCTTCTTTATCCGAGGTCATTAATCCGGATTTTTTAAAAAGCTCTAATAAAGTAGTTCCTCGTAATTTTGGCAGACCATTTGAATTTAATAAAGCCATTGCCTCTACTGCTTTATTTTTATCAACAAAGATATTCCACATAGCTGCGGTGGCGGTGCCCGCTGCAGCTCCTTCTGCTGTAACCAGAACCTTTTGCGCTGCTATTCCCTTGGATGCTAAAAAAACAACAATTTCGTTAGCTTCTCTTTCTTGAACATTGCTCACTATAGACTGATTACTTTCACAACCTGCAAAAATAAATGCTATGGAAATTAATAAAAGTATCTTTTTCATAAGCTCCTAAAATACTTAGTTATTTTATATACTCTCTTAATACTTTGTTATAACATCTTTTATATTTCGAAAGAATTATTTTTTGTTTTTTTTAGAATTAAAAAACTTCTTTTATAGTTTGAAAAACATTTTTCGGTTTAATTTTATATAAACACACTGGATTTTCACATTTTCTTTTAAGGCAGCCGCAGCAGTTATTTTTTGAATAAAAAATAACTGCTTTAGAATAATTTAAAGGACCGCATATTTTAGGATCGGTCCCGCCAAAAATAGCTATGATTTTTTTGTTAAGAGCTATTGCCATATGCATAGGGCCTGTGTCATTTGTTATCA
Source organism: Chlamydiales bacterium (assembly GCA_028278035.1). Taxonomy (GTDB): domain Bacteria; phylum Chlamydiota; class Chlamydiia; order Chlamydiales; family SM23-39; genus JANQFC01. The sequence goes on along the minus strand of JANQFC010000052.1, from coordinate 56,233 downwards.
ATAGGTCTATGTTATTTAAAAAAGAAGCGAATTGTCTGATATTTAAATCAAAAAGAGGTCTAGAAGTTTTTATTTTATTAGATATTTCTAAAACTAAGTTTTTTTCTTTATTTGATCCTGTAATTACAATTTCGGCATCTAAGTTTCTATTAATTAAATTTCCAAGCATTATAAAATATTTTTTAGGCCAACGTTTGTAGTTGTCCGTAGCTCCTGGATGAATAGCAATTATTGGTTTTTTCTTTTTTTTAAAAAAAGATTTTTCTTTTTGATGTAATATTAACTCCATTAAAGAATTGTTTTTTTTTATATTTAATATTTTTGCTATTTCATATCTTCTGATTATTTCATGCTGGTTTTTGTTTTTTTGTACGTCTGTCAGTAAAAAATCAAGGCCTTTATTCAGGTTTTCAGTACCGGATATATTATTTACTCCTATTAAGTTTAAAATAGGCAAAATAGTTCTTTGAGATGAATGAAATAATAAAGCCATTTGAAACTTTTTTTGTTTTAAATTTTTAATTAAAGAAAAAATTTTAAAAAAAGAATTTTTATATTCGATTAATTCATCAATATTAGGATTATTTTTGAAAATTTCTTTGCCGTAATGAATTGTTAATACTGCAAGATAAGAGCTTGAGTATGTTTTTTTTATCTCTTTAATAACAGGTGTTGCCCACAAGGAATCTCCAATAGCAGTAGTAGATATTATTAGTATTTTTGGTTTTTCCGGGCTTAAGGGATTTTTTTTAATTAATTTTAATTTTTTAATTATAAAGAAAACAATCTTAATAAGTTTATTTTTTAACTTGCTTTTTGTTCTTACATTAGAGGGCATAACATATTGTTAGTTACAAAGTTTTTTTCTTCTATTATTTCAAAAATAGATTTTATCCATAAAGGATCATTATTTAGCGCATTGCAGATATAAATTTTTTTATTTTGTTTTTCTATTATTTTTGAAAGCTGATTTTCTGCTTTTATAGTATCAAAAAAATTCAAGGGAATGCATAAAATATTTTTTCTATTTATGCTTTTTAGTTTTTCTAATTTTTTTTCAAAATCATTTTGAGGATCAAAATAAAAATCATAAAAACTTAAAGCTCCATATGCATAAGGAAATACTTTAATTATTTTTGAAATGGATATTTCACTTTCAATTACGTGCAGATCCATAGGATAAATTAGATCGTTTTGATAGGTGAAAAATAAAAAGATTGTATCTTTTTCTTCTATTTTTTTTTCTTTTAAGGTTTTTTTTATGCATTTTTGTAAGTACTTAATGTAATCCATGTTTGAAGAAATAGATTTTATCCAAAGAAATTTATGTAAGATATCTTCATCTAAATTTTTTGAAAAAAAATCAGCAATAGAACCGGTAGTGGAAAAGCTGAATTGTGCATATAATGGAAATATATACCAATAATCAACAGGTGTTTTTTTTATTTTTTCAAAAAAATCAAGGTGCGTTTTTTCCAAATTTAAATAAAACATGGCAATTGGAAAAACACTCATTTTGGATAAAGATAGAAATAAGTTATCATAAATATTTATAAAAGAAGACTGCTTGGGAAAATTAGTGTTTTTTTTCTTTGTGATTTTTTTAAATATTTTAGAAATAAAACTTTGTTTTTCAATTATTTGAGTAGAGTTTTTTTTATCTACTAAAGAGGGAAAAACAAGTCCGATTTTATTAGATGATGACATTTAATTTATTATATTTTTTAGTTTTTCAAGTTTTGATTTTTTAGAATAAAATTTCAAATAAAAAACACACCTGTTAAAATAAAAATAAAGGATTATATATGAAATTTTTGAAGCTAATAATATTTTTGGGTGTGATTAGTTTTTTATCACTTGCTTGCTCTAAAGATAAGTCCAAAGGTTTTATAATAGGAATGGACAGAAACTGGTATGGGGTCGATTTAGAAGGACAGCAAGCAGATGTTAATGGCTTTATGCAGGATCTGTTATTAACAATAGCTAAAAATAAACACCTTGAGATCAATCTCGTAGATGCTAATTGGGACTCTATTGTAGATAATTTGAATAATGAAACTTATGAAGCTATTTTTTCAAATTTACCTAAACTGAATTTTAATTTAGCTAGATACTCTTTTTCAAAAGATATTATTGAAACAGGTTATGTAATAGTAGTTTCTGAAAATTCAAAATTTGAAAGTTTTAAAGATTTGGAATATGGACATGTCGGCTATATGAGAGGATCTGATTCTTTAGAAATTATTCAAAAATATCCTCTTGTTTTTGATGTGTCATATGATGCTATTCCTGCTGTTTTAGATGATGTTGTAGAGCAAAAATTAGATGCAGCAGTAATCTCGCAACTGCCCGCTATTAAGTACCTGCAAGACCTTTATCAAAACAAATTAAAAATTGTTTATCCTCAATTAAATGATGATGCTATTAGACTTGTTACTTTAAAGGATCAGCATCAAAGATTTTTAAATCTTTTCAATGAAGAGATGGAAAAATATAAAGAAGACGGAACTTTACAAAATTTAAAAAAGAAATGGAATCTTTAAAATGATTTTGCTTTTTATTTTTTAATCTTTGTATCCTTTTTATATTTTTATTTATTTTGGAGAAATTTTATGACTATAAAAATCGCGGGATTAATGACTGAAGCTCGAATGATTAAATATTTAGCTAGAACAAATAGATTTAATGAAATTAATACCCAAATAGCTGAAAAACTTGCAGAAAAGTACTATTTAGGGCCGATCGGAAGGATTAAAAGCGGGGGATACTGGTTTTTAAGTACTGCTTTTTCTTGTTTGGGAGAAAAGATAGTAGATATTATTTTAACTAAAAGGGCTATTTCTATTTCTGGAAGCGCCTTGGCTTATTTACAAAAAAATTCAAAAATCAAAAAAAACTAATCAAGAAATATATTTATCCATACAGTCTGGGAAAAAGTGCAAAATATTTTTGATAGATATCAAATCGGGTTCACTATAACACGAGATCATTATGAAATTAATCATATCCATAGTAAAAAGTACTTTAGTTCGTCCGGCTAATAAATATATTAACTTTAAAGTGGACAGGACAGCTTTAATAATAAATGGGGGAATAAAACGAAATTAATTTTTTTGATTGTCTTTAGCGCGATCTTCCGGTCTGCAAATATAGCATATTTTAGTCTCTTCATATTCTTGTTTTACCCTTTCTAGAATATATGGTTCTAAAGGACAGGGAGTGATGTCCCATATGGATTTTGCATAGTTGTTTATTACTTCGTCAGATGAAAATCTGCCCATGCCGCCAATGTTGTTTATTGCAAATTCTGTCCATTTATTTTTATCTGTGAACAGATCCTCTACTTTTAATTGGGTTGTATAAAAAGATTCAAGATCTTTTAAAATATAATATTTATCTGCTTTAGTTGGATCTGAGCCGTCTAACAGCATATTGTATATATACATGAAGGAATTATGTTCAAATTCTGATTTAGCTAAAGAACCGTCTTTCAACATATCTAAAGCCTGTTTTATTTTTTCATTTTTTATGTAGATCTCTTGCGGATTGTAGTTTTTGTTTTTTTCTATTTCTTGAATTTCATCGATTTTGCATCCAAAAGAAAAAGGCCACCATTCATCTCCGATTGCTTTTCTCATTTCTATATTTGCCCCGTCTTCTGTTCCTATTGTTAACGAGCCATTAATAGAAAGCTTCATATTGCCAGTGCCGGAAGCTTCATAACCAGCGGTTGATATTTGCTCGGATAGATCAGATGCCGGTATTATTATTTCTGCAGTGGAAACATTGTAATTTTCAATTAGAACAGTTTTTAATAAACTGGCAGTGTCTGGATCATGATTTATTTTTCTACCTATTGCAAAGATTAACAAAAGAATTTTTTTTGCTATATCATATCCCGGTGCTGCTTTACCTGCGATTATGACCATTCTTTTAATTTTTCTAGAATTGATATCTTTTTTTAAGTCATTATAGATCATTAAAATATGCAAGGCATTCATTAACTGCCTTTTATATTCATGAAATCTTTTTATCTGCACATCAAATAAAACATCATCATTTTCATTGAATACGGGATAATGATCTATAACTCTTCCCTTATGGTCTCTTATAGGGTTTTCTTTTTTGATATAATCAAAAAGCTTATTTTTATTTTCTTGTTTTATTTTTAAAAATTCTTCTTGAGTATTTTTGTCTTTTGCAAATTCTTTGATTTTATAGATCTCATGAAAGTCCGTTTTCCATTTGTCTGATATTTTCTTGGTAATAAAGTCACAAAGTAAAGGATTGGATTCCATAAGCCAGCGTCTTTGAGTAATACCATTTGTGATTGGTACGAATTTTTCAGGGAACATCTCTGCAAAATCTTTGAAAAGGGTGTTTTTTATTATATCAGTATGAAGCTCTGCTACTCCGTTTACTTTTTTAGATCCTAATATTGCAAGATGGGCCATTTTTATCTGGCCGTCTTGAATTAAAGACATCCTTTTTATTTTTTCTTCATCGTTTGGATAGTTTTGTCTTATGATGGAGCAGAAATCCTGGTTTATTTTTTGGATGATGTTGTATTGACGGGGAAGAAGAGATTGGACCCTCATTTCATTCCATTCTTCTAATGCTTCTTTCATTATAGTATGATTTGTGTAGTTACAAACATTTCTTGTAATTTCCCAAGCTTCATTCCATGGCAGATCATGATTTTTGACTAGCCGCCTCATTAATTCTGCAACAGTCAATGCAGGATGAGTGTCATTGAGCTGAATCTGTACTTTATCTGGCAGGTTTTTTATTTCTCCATATATTCTTAAATGTTGATATAAGATATCTTGAAGGGATGCAGAAACAAGCAAGAACTCTTGTTTTAATCTTATTTTTTTGCCAAGCTCATTATTATCATTTGGATATAAAACATCTGTTAATGAAGTATTTTCACCAGCTTCCTGCATTTGTCCTGCATTGTATCTTTGCAGTTCAAAGTTTCTAGGTGATTCTTTTGTGGACCAAAGCCTTAGTGAAGCTACTGAAAAATTATTATTCTTGGGATAACCTATTATTGGAATATCATATGGCAAAGCTCTTACTTCTTCATAATCTTCCAAATTAAATATCTCATCTCCGTGTCTGTTTGCAGCTGATCGCATAGTACCACCGTATTTTACAGACTGAGAATGAATATCTTTTCTAAACTCCCAGGGATTTTCATTTAAAAGCCAGCATTCTGGTCTTTCTATTTGTATGCCGTTCCAAATTTCCTGTTCAAATATCCCATATTGATATCTAAGACCGTATCCCCAGGCCGGATATTGCTGAGTGGCCAAAGAGTCCATAAAACAGGATGCTAATCTTCCCAAACCACCGTTGCCAAGTCCGGGATCTTTATCACAGGCAAGAACATCTTTTAGATTTCTGCCCATTTTGTATAATACCATGTTAACTATTTCTGTTTGTCCTAAATTAGTAATATTATTAGTTAAAAATTTTCCAGGAAGATATTCCATGCAGATATAATATAGAGTTTTAGCGGCTGTTTCATCATGTGAGTGCAGAGATGCTGTCCAATGAATCATTATTTTTTCACGAAGGGCCATACATAGAGCTAAATAAAACTCTTGTGTTGAAGCAACACTTTCAACTTTTCCTAAATTTGTAATTAGATAATGTCTAATCTTTTGGATTAGGTCATTAGCTTCTTTTTCGCTATTAGTCACAAAAAATCCTTAAGGGTTCTATTTTTATATATAAGAAATTATTTTTTTTAAAAGAACTTAAATTTAATAAAATATTAATTTTAGAATAAAAAACACAATTATACTTAATAAAGCACAGACAGGAATTGTAATTATCCAAGACATTACAATATCTCTTATAGTTCTTAAATTTAATGCACTAAGTCCTTTAGCTAGCCCAACTCCTAGAATAGCTCCTACTAGTGCATGGGTTGTTGATATTGGAAATCCAAATTTAGAAGCTAATAAGATTGTAGTAGCTGCTGAAAATTCTGCTGAAAAACCTCTGGTCGGTGTAAGAGCTGTTATTTTTTTTCCTATAGTTTCTACTACTCTAAAGCCCCAGGTTGCCAAACCGACAACAATACCCAAAGCTCCGATTAATAAAATCCAAGAAGGAATTTTAGAACTTATTGCAATAGAGTTAGAATGTAGAGTTTGAAAAACAGCGGCAACCGGTCCTATCGCGTTTGCAACATCATTTGTACCGTGTGCAAAAGCAATCAAACAGACGCTGATTACTTGAAGATAACCAAAAACTTTTTCTACTTGAGTATATTCTGAGGCATTTTGGGTAAATTCTGTTTTTTCTTTTACTTCCTTTTTTATTTCGTTGACTTGTTCAAGTATTTTAGAAGTTCTAGCACGCAGCTCACCTTTAGAGGATAGTTTTGTTCTTTGAAGATGCTTGGCTGCTTTTTCTAATGCTATTAATTGATTTGGATGATGGTATTGTATTTTGCAGTGGGTAATTTTTATTTTTTTTACTAAAAAATAAGACACTATGGAAAAAATCAGGGCAATTGATATGGCTGATAGTAATAAATATAAAAATGAATATGGAATATGAAGATTGGTTATTTTTCCAAGGGCAATACTAAGTGTAAAAATCAAAATCGCGAAAAATATTAAAAATGGGATAAATTTTTTTGTAGCATCAATAGGAGAGAAGGCAAATAAGATCTTTTTTTGCAGCAGATGAAATACGAAATAAGCAATTAAGCCACTTAAAAGAGGAGTGATTATCCAGCTGAATGCTATAGATAATACAAGGTTCCAATTAACAGCATGGATTCCTCCGATTATAGCTCCAAATCCAATTACAGATCCTACTATTGCATGTGTAGTAGATACCGGAAGTCTGAAATACGATGCTATATTTAACCAAATACCTGTTGCCAATAGCGCTCCTAGCATACCAAGTACAAAAATCATTGTATCTCTTTCGAATACTTCAGGATTGACAATACCGCTTTGAATTGTTTTAGATACGTTTCCTCCTAAAAAATATGCTCCTAGAAATTCGAAGATAGCTGCAATTATTACCGCTTTAATAATGGTTAAGGCTCTAGACCCTACAGAAGTTGATATGGCATTGGCAACATCATTAGCACCGATGTTCCAGGCCATATAGATACCAATAAGCAGTGTTAGAAATTCAAGTACTTTTATTTCCATTATTTCAACTCTAATATCATTCGGATTTTATTTCCTAATTTTTCTGCAATATTTGAAATTTCCCCAACTTCTTTTAAAATTGTGTTCCAAAGATGAAATGTCGAATAAGAAAATTTATCAGTTAATGTATAAAGCGTTTTTAGTAAATTATATCCTAGAATATCTAATTCATGTTCTTCTAAGGCTAGTTTTTCAACCATTTCTTTAACTTTTTGAGCCTCTATGCCGCCGAATGAAGATTCCAAGAGCGTATCGAATTCTTTAATTACCTGACACGCCAGTTTAAAGGCCTGAAGAGTTTTATTGTAAAATTCTTCGAAACCTTCCAGTTCTTCAAAATGTTTCAGCTCTTTTAAAGTTACAATGACAGCAATATCCTCAGCTTTATCTGCAAAAGCATCCTGCATAGATAGGATATCCAAGAAATCCGATCTGTCTATTGGCATAAAAAGACTTTTGGGAAGATGATTTCTAATATCGTTTTTAGTAAGATCGGCCTGATGTTCTTTTTTAGATATTTTTTTTTGGATGTCCCGTACTTTTACGTAATCTTTTTGTTTTAAAGCTGCAAATAAACCTTCTAGCAATAATACACAATCAGATACTTTTTCCATATGGGACTGCAGAGGTGCAAAAGGAGATCTTCCAAATAATTTTGCAATAGTTGTTAACATACATATACCTACAATAGTCTTATTTAAAATTTATATGGAAAATTATATTTAATCAAGATTAAGAAAAAATTCTTTCGAGTTCTTTTAAAGTTACCTGTTTAGAATAACCTTCAGGCAAGGATCCTATTTTGAGGTTTCCTATTCTTACTCTTTTAAGATGTAGTAAATTGAGTTTAGCTTTTTTTACTAATATCCTAATTTCTCTTTTTTTACCTTCTTTCACAACGATCTTTAAAATATTTTTATTGTTTTGATCGACAAGTTTAGGTCTTATCCATTTGTTTTCTACAAAAGCGCCTTTTGTAATGCTTTTGATATGATCTTTGGTAATAGTCTCTTCTACTAATGCCGTATATTCTTTTTCAATATTAGAAGAAGGATGTATGATTTTATTTGCTAAATCTCCATCATTCGTAACAATAATTAAACCTGTCGTTGCTCTATCTAATCTACCGACCGTAAATAATTTGTAAGGTAATTTTTTAAAAAGATCTATTACCAGTTTTTCTCTATCTTTTCTTATATTAGAGCATAAAAAGCCTTTCGGCTTATTTAATATGAAATAAACCTTTTTTTCTTCTTTTATAGGCTTGTTTTTTACCAGGACTGTGTCTTTTTCGGTATCTATTATAGTTGCTAGTTTATCTACGATCTTACCGTTGATTTTTACCTGTTTGGATATAATCAACTCTTCGACTTTTCTTCTAGAGGCCACACCTGCATTTGATAAAAATTTGTTTAATCTTTTTAAGGTCATGATAATAAGTTAGTTATTTAAGATTTATATTATACAGGAAAAATAAGTGAAATTCAATGAACTTGTTCTTTTCAAAAAATTTGGTATTATATTTAGAAAAAGGAGTAATAATATGTCAAAATTAATTTTAATGAGGCATGGCCAGTCTATCTGGAATTTATTGAACCTATTTACTGGATGGGTCGATGTACCTTTATCTGAAAATGGGGTAAAAGAAGCTGTAGAAGGCGGAGAAAAAATAAAAGATATTCCAATTGATATAGTTTTTACATCTACTCTTGTCAGAGCCCAAACTACCGCTGTTTTGGCCATGGTTAATCATTCGAGTAAAAAAGCTTTAGTTTTTGATCATGAGGGTGAAGGAAAGCAGCAAAGATGGAGCAAGATCAATTCTGATAAAACAAAAGAAAGTATTATTCCTGTTTATAAGTCCTGGCATTTAAACGAAAGAATGTATGGGGATCTTCAAGGACAAAATAAAGATGAGGCTAGGGCAAAGTTCGGAAAAGAGCAGGTTCATATCTGGAGAAGAAGTTATGATATCGCCCCTCCTCATGGTGAGGCTTTAAAAGATACTGCAGAAAGAACTCTTCCTTATTTTAAAAAAGAAGTGATTTCTCATTTAAAAGAAGGTAAGAATATATTTATTTCTGCTCATGGAAACTCACTTCGATCTATTGTTATGCATTTAGATGATTTGTCACCTGATGAAGTTGTCAAATTAGAAATTCCAACAGGGGAGCCTATTTTGTATAGTTTTGAAGATGGTAAATGGCAAAAAGAGAGTATATAGTATTTTTATTTTGCTTAAGTCTTTATTCATATAAGCATTTTTCAATTATTTGACGCTCTAGTTCGTTTCTAAAGGCTGCAAATAAATGATATATCGTAAAAACACTAGTAGCGACTGTAGATATTATTTTTATAGTAGTATTATCTGTGCATAAAGATGAAATAAAATGCCCGCCAAGAGCAGAAATTGCAGCAGATGTAATTAATACGGCATAAGGAGATATATTTTGTGATGGTGTCATCTTATTTATAGTTTTAAATTCCCATGTTATTAAAAAATATAAAAAAGAGCATGTTACCATGCTCTTTTAGTTAGTTGATTTTTTTCATTTCAAATGTAGACTGTGTGGTTATTTCCTCAATTACATCAGCTTGATCTTCATATTGTAGAATATATTTTTCATTATCACAAATAGATGCTTTAGAACTGATGAAAAAACCATCTTTTAGATCAATGACAGTTTGTGTATTAGAAATACTAGTTTCAAAGCTTTCATTACCGTGTTCATCTTTTTCAGAATAATCAGAATTTTTTTCAATATCCAGAGTAAATGTGTTTTCATTGCAGTCGATTACTTTATAATTTGAATTGTCGTCGTTTTTCCATTCATCGTTTAAACCGATATCATGAGCAGGAAAGTTAATCCATATATTTGGAAATACTTCTTTTTGTGATTCTAAGAAATTATTAAAAATTTCCTCACTTTCAGGCACGGCTTTTATAAATTCTGCAAAATCAAAATTAATAATTTTGCCGTTTCTAACTGTTATATAAAAAGAGGCATCTGTGGCAGGGGTAGGTGTTATTTCGGTATCAAATTTGAAGCTGTCTTCTTGATCTTCAAAATCTTCATAAGATATTTTTAGATGAGGAATGCTGATTGCTATAATAGCATCACTATTTTCTAAAATATCTAGGATTTCATAATTTAATTTCAGGTTTGCATTTAATTTAAACATTAAACTGTTTGAACTTTTGTTAAAAGAATTACTATTCACAAAAAAATCATAATTATAGATTTTTCCTTTTTCTAATTTAAAATCTATAGGACGTCTTGTTGTTTCATTTGCAAATAGTGAAATGCTAAATAAAAATAAAAAAATTGAAATATTTATTATTTTTTTCATGTTTTAACTCCCTTGCTAAATTTTGAAAAAAAATAATATAGAACTGTTCAATAAAATTATACTTTTATTTATTACAGAAGTTTTATCTTTGATTTCAGAAACTTTTCTATAAGGCTATATCTAATGATATTCTACTATTTTTATTGCAGCAGAGCTTTTAATTCAGGTGTTTGTACATAATCGCTGGGCCTTTTTCCATGGTTATTTACAGCATTTGTATTAGCTCCTAATTCAAGCAACGTTTTAATTGCATCAGCTGTATTTTTCTCTTTTGTTATTGCTGCTATGAACAAGGGGGTTGAGCCGGATAGAAGTTCCTTAGTTTCTAAATCACTTCCTAATTCAACCAAAGTTTTTATTGCCTCAATGTGACAATTAGCCGAGGCATGATGTAGAGCAGACCAACCATCTTTTTTAGATGTAGCTCTTATATCAGCACCTGCTGCAGCCAATGTTCCTATCGTTTCGCTGCGGCCGGCTAGAGAGGCTGCAAGATACGGCGTTAGATCTTTTATATTTACAGCTTCCAGATCGGCTCCTAATTCAACTAAGATCCTAACTGCTACAACATGTCCGCGTTTTGCAGCTAGATGTAAAGGAGTATCCCAATAATCATTTTTAGAATGTACAGCATCTTTAGATGTAGCTGCTATTTCTCTAATAGTATCTATATCACCTTGTGCTGCTGCTTTAAATATATCCATTATTAACCTCAAATTTTTATTGATATAAAGTTTGTTTTTAATTAAAAAAGCTTAACAATTATATTTATATTATACCATTTACTCAAGGTTTTTAGTAATTATATCGGAAAGTAAGTAAAATAATCTGCAGCTTAGAAGATATAACAATTTATTAAAAAGATAAAATTTTGTAGATAATTATTAAAAGCTAAATTGATATTGATCTTACTATTTTATTATTTTCTTTTTTTAAATTTGCATTGTTCATTATTTATTCCAGAATTTTTGAATTTGCAAAAAAGTTTTACCTTTGGTTTCAGGAACTTTTCTATATACAAAGATAAGACCTACCAGACAAATTCCCCCATATAATCCAAAAGTATAGCCTTTACCAAAGGTATGAAATAAAGATAAAAAGCTGATAGACACTATATAGTTACATGTCCAGTTAATAAAAGTAGATATGCCTACAGCCCTTCCTCTTATTTCCATGGGATATATTTCCGAGTTTATTATCCATGTAATAGCGCCAAGTCCTATTGCAAAAAAAGAGACCAACAGCATTACACAGACTATAGCTATTATTCCGTTAGCATTGGGGAAGAATAAAAAGTATGATCCTAGACCTAAAAAGGAAACTACCATACCGGACAGACCTGTAAACAAAAGAGGCCTTCTTCCTACTATATCAATTAGCCATAAGGCTATCATTGTGGCTATTAGATTAACACATGTGATTGAAGTTGTTGCTAACATTGCAGTTGTAGGAGTGTTGAAACCTGCATAATGAAATATTTTGGGAGCATAGTAAGTTACGATATTTATTCCTGATAATTGTCTTAGTATACTAAGACCTATTCCTACAATAAATGCAGACTTCACTCCCTTTTTTAAAAGGGATTTCCATTCTCCTTTAGATTTTTCTTTTGATTTTTGACTGGCCAAAACTTCAGACTCATCAATTTTGGATCTTATTGACTTTAATATTTTTAAAGCTTTTTTGTATTTTGATTTAGAGGCTAAAAAGCTGGGAGTTTCCGGTATAAAAAATAATCCTAAAAGCATAATAGCGGCAGGTAATAGACCCAAGAGGAAAATATTTGGCCAGGCGCCTGTTTTAGAAAAGTGATATGCGGCAATATTAGATAATAATATTCCTAAAACCAGATCGAATTGATAAATAGATACTAGAGCTCCTCTGTATTTAGGTTCGGAGATTTCTGCTATGTACACAGGGGTAACGATAGATATCATGCCAATTGATATCCCGACAAAGACTCTGGAGATGTAAATGAAAGATAGGTTTTTAAAAGATACAAATGAAATTGTTGATATAAGTAGAATAATAATTGATATAAAAAATGTGTTTTTTCTTCCGAATTTATCAGAAGAGGTGCCGCCTAACCATGAGCCTATTAAAGCTCCTATTAAAATTAAACTCACCAAGAATTCTTGCTGGAATATCGTGAGGTTGAATTCTTTGGCTATAAAAAATAATGATCCTGATATTGCGGCTGTATGGTATCCAAATAATATTCCTCCAAAAGCTGCAATTACTGCATAAAATAAAGTTTTTAAAAAATATTTTTTTGTAAAATCTTTTGAGTTCATATTATTTTTCTATTATATCTCCGGCTGTAAAGGTTATTATTTCTTTATTAGGCATATATAAATTTAATTCTCCTCTACAGTTTATCGAATGCAAACATCCATTATATTCTTTTTTACCATCGAAAAATGTAATGTTTTTACCTTTGTAAAGCAGGAGATTTTCAAATTCCGAATGAAAAGGAGTAAATCCTTTTTCCTGAAAAATTTTTAAGTTTTTAATAAATTTATCCGTTAGTTTTTCTAAAAGGTTTTTTATATCCCAAGTCTTATTGGTTTCTGCTTTTAAAGAAGTAGCAGGTTTGTCAATTTCTGCAAGTTTTTTTTGATCGATATTTACATTTATTCCAATTCCTAAAAATGTTTCGATTTTATCGCCTTTCATTACAAGCTCTGATAAAATGCCGGACAGTTTTTTATTAGACAGCATGATATCATTAGGCCATTTTATCTTGGGATTTAAATCTTCATTTCTTAAAACTTCTACTACACTAATTGCCAATATATGCGAAATACTCGTTAGGTGAAGATTTTTTTTGTTTAGTTGAAAATAATAAGTTACATATAAATTGCCTTCGCTTGAGATCCAGTTTCTATTAAATCGTCCTTTACCTTGAGTTTGTTTTTCTGCCGCTATTACAGTTATTTTATTAGGATCGAAAGAATTTATATTTTTTTTAGCATAAGTTTGAGTAGAATTCACTTCATCTAAAAAGATATATTTAACAGACATATTTTTTCTTAATTTACTTTCATATATTGAATTCTAAAACAATTCATGTTTATATGGCTATAGAATTTGGTAAGTATTAATTATGTGGAACCATAGGGTATTATTTAGATTAGATTTAAAACAAATAACAGTTGTTTTTGTTTTAATGTTAATAAGCTTGCTTATTATTTCTTCGATGACCAATTCCATTAAAGACGAATCTTTTTTTACCCCTTACGTTAAAAATCAAATTCAATGGTTTGTTTTAGGATGGATTGTTTTTATTTTTTTTGCGGGATTTGATTATAGGAAATATTACGAGTGGACCTGGTTTTTGTATTTTATGATGATTGTTATGCTTGTAGGTCTTTTTATTGTAAAACCTATTCAAGGAGTGCATAGATGGTATAAGCTTCCTTTTATCGGAATGAACATACAGCCATCGGAATATGCAAAATTAATCGTTGTTATGAGCTTAGGATGGTTTTTTGAGAAAAAAGAAAATAACCTGAATAATCCATTTACCATTTTTCAACTTTTTTTAATTGTTTTTATTCCTTTCATTTTGATTTTGAAACAGCCTGATTTAGGAACGGCTTTAGTTTTGTATCCCATTACTTTAGTTATGTGTTATTTTGGGAATGCAAACAAAAAATTAGTAACTTCCATGAGTGTATTTGGTATTATAGGGGTTGCTTTTATTTTTTTTATACTTTCAGGCTGTATTTCTCATGAAAAAATGAAGCCTTATTTTACAAAAGTATTAAAAGAATACCAATATGAAAGATTCAATCCTAATACCTATCATCAGAAGGCATCTCAAAATGCAATTGCAATAGGGGGATTTTCCGGTTCCGGTTGGAAAAAAAGTGAGTTTTCTTCACAAAAATGGTTGCCGGCTGCTCATACAGATTCTGTTTTTGCTGCATATGGTGAAGAATTTGGTTTGATCGGTTTGATTTTACTTTTATTTATATACTATGTTTTGGTACATATTAGTTTTCAGGTGGTGGCTACAGCAAAAGATTATTACGGTAGGCTGATGGCTTCGGGTATTGCTGTTTACTTGGCAATGCATATTATAGTGAATGTAGCTATGATGTGTGGTTTTTTACCGATATCTGGAGTACCACTTATAATACTTAGTTATGGAGGTAGTTCGGTACTTACCACAATGGCAGCGTTAGGAATATTACAAAATATTTATACCAGGAGATATTTGTTTTGAATTTTAAACATTTTTTTATTTTTGAGCCTAAACCTTGGATAGGGGAAGGTATTATTACATTAAATATGGTAGAAGAAGAATTAAATTTTTTTACCAAATGGAATGTTGTAGAAAAAGATTTTGCCGGAAAAATTCAATCCGTACAGGAAATTCAGATTAACGGTATTTCAGAAAATATGCGAAATGAACTTACTTTTTTTGATTTTTCCAAAAATAAATTTTCTGTAGAAATGGAAAATTTAAACATTGGAAGAGTTGTGGGAACGGGTGTTTATGATGATAATGTAATAGCTTGGGAGTTTCGTGATAATGATTTAAATTTTGAAGGATATGAAACATATCATATTCAAAAAGACGGCGGTTATATTGTGCATGCAGAATATGTGACCTCTGATCAGTTTAGAACGCAAATTGATGGTAAACTTTGGCAGCCTCCAGGCGGAGAGAGCGGCCCTTTTTCTAAACCAGAAGAAAATTAGGAATTATATGAAATATTTATTTTGTTTTTTATCTTTAGTAATATGTATGAGCTGTGCTGCGGGTAATAGAGTCATGACAATGGAAGAATATCATGAAGTCTCGGTTGGTATGACGGAAAAAGAAGTTAAACAAAAAATCGGAAAACCTTATTCAACTAAGAATTTAGGTAAGAATCAGGTGCAATATATATATATTGAAAAGCTTTATTCTGGAACGCGGGTGTTACAAGAAAGACATTATTTGATCACTTTTACAAATGGTAAGGTAACATCTAAAAAAGTATTAGATTTTAACAGACCTGTTTGGCAGCGCAACAGCTATGAAATGCAAACATCTTTAAATGATAAAGAAGATGTAAATTCAAGCGAATAATTACATAGCTGCTTTAATTTTAATATCCACACCAGCTGCAACTGGAAGTACCTTCAGCTTATCAATAGTATCAGGGGTTGGATTCATAATATCTAAAAGTCTGATATGAGTTCTAATTTCAAACTGTTCTCTAGATTTTTTATCTACGTGCGGTGATCTTAAAACAGTATAAATCTCTTTTTTAGTAGGAAGAGGGATCGGTCCAACTACTCTAGCTCCTGTTCTTTTGGCTGTTTCTACTATATCAGCTGTAGATCTGTCTAAAAGGCGTTGATCATAAGCTTTTAAACGAATTCTTATTTTACTTTTAGATTCTTTTAATTGTTGTTTAGCCATAATTTTTTTACCTATTTTTTCATAATTTCTTCTTGGATTTTTACAGGAACTTTTTCAAAGTGTGAAGGTTCCATAACATAAGTTGCCCTACCTGATGATAAAGATCTTAACTGGGTAGAATAACCAAACATTTCACTTAATGGCACCTCTGATGTGATGATCAAAGTTCCTTTTTGCATATCTTGGCCTAAAATCTTACCTCTTCTTCTGTTAAGATCGCCGATTACATCTCCAAGATAGTCTTCTGGTGTTGTCACTACTACTTTCATTATTGGTTCTAATATAATTGCTCCGCATTTTTTAGCAGCTTCTCTAATTGCCATAGATGAACATATTTTAAATGCCATCTCATTAGAATCCACTTCATGGTAAGAACCAAATACGATAGATACTTTTACGTCTACTAAGTTGTAACCTGCTAAAGCTCCTGTTGCCAAACCCTCCTTAACACCTTTGATACAAGCTGGGATATATTCTTTTGGAATAACACCACCAACAATCTTACTTACTACTTCATTTCCTTTTCCAGGCTCATTAGGTTCTACTTCTAATACAACATGAGCGTATTGACCACGTCCACCGGATTGTTTAACAAATTTAGTTTCCTGTTTTCCTGGCTTTGTGATTGTTTCTTTATAAGATACCTGAGGTTTACCAACGTTAGCTTCTACTTTGAATTCTCTTAACATTCTGTCTTTTAGAATTTCTAAGTGTAGCTCTCCCATTCCTGATATAATTGTTTGGCCAAGTTCTTCATCAGATTTCACTTTAAATGTAGGATCTTCTTCGGAAAGAGCGGCTAAAGCTATTGACAGCTTTTCTCTGTCAGCTTTTGATTTTGGTTCAATAGCCATGGAAATAACAGGTTCCGGAAATTCCATTTTCTCTAATAATAATGGATTGTCTTCTGAACAAAGAGTATCTCCTGTTGATGTATTTTTTAATCCAATACATGCAGCAATATCTCCGGTGTAAAAAGCATCTTTATCTTTTCTTTGGTTAGCATGCATTTCTAATAGTCTTGAAACTCTTTCTCTTTTATCTTTTGTTGTGTTGAAGATAGCTTCACCTTTTTTTAGAACTCCGCTGTATACTCTTACGAATGTCAGTCTACCAACGTATGGGTCTGTCATTACTTTAAACGCTAAAGCAGATAAAGGAGCAGAATCAGCTGGTTGAAGTTTAATTTCTTCATCGTTTTCAAAATTGATTCCTTTTAACTCACCTCTGTCTAATGGTGAAGGCATCCATCTTACAACAGCATCTAAAATTTGCTGTACGCCTTTATTTTTAAAGGCAGTTCCGCATAGAACAGGATTTATTTTGTTTTCGCAAACACCTTTTCTAATAACCTTATGAATTTCTTCTTCTTTTAAAGAATCGGGAGCTTCTAAGACTTTCATCATGAAATCTTCATTAGTTTCATCAATAGTAGCAAGCTCTTCTAGCATTTGAGCTCTCATCTCTTGACATTTTTCTTTTAAATCTTCCGGAATTTCCTGAATCTCGTATTCAGCTCCCATTGTTTCATCTTTGAAGAGATAAGCTTTCATGGTAATTAGATCGACCATACCAAGAAAATCTGATTCAGCGCCGATAGGACAGTGAACGGGGACTGCATTGGCATGCAGTTTTTCTTTCATGGATTCAACGGCTGAAAAGAAATCAGCCCCGGTTCTGTCCATTTTATTAACAAATGCTATAGTTGGAACGCCGTATGTATTAGCTTGTCTCCAAACTGTTTCTGATTGAGGTTGTACTCCGGCAACACCACAAAAAACAGCAACAGATCCGTCTAATACACGAAGAGATCTTTCTACTTCTACGGTAAAATCAACGTGTCCGGGAGTGTCAATGATATTGATTTTGCAGTCTTTCCAGTATACGGTAGTTGCAGCTGATGTAATTGTAATACCACGTTCTTTTTCCTGCTCCATAAAATCCATAGTAGCAGCACCTTCGTGCACTTCTCCGATTTTATGGGAACGTCCGGAATAATATAATATTCTTTCTGTTGTAGTTGTTTTACCGGCATCGATGTGTGCCATTATACCGATATTACGTACGTTGTCTAACTTATCTGTTTCTGGCCTATTTGACATTTTTTTATAACCCTTTTTTTACCATTTATAGTGAGCAAAAGCCTTGTTAGCTTCCGCCATTCTGTGTGTATCATCTTTTTTCTTAATAGTAGCCCCTTGATTATTGTAACAATCAGAAAGCTCAGTAATTAATCCCTCAACCATATTTCTACCGACTTTTGCTCTTGAATGAGCAATAATCCAACGCATAGCTAAAGCAGTTCTTCTATCAGGAGCTATTTCGATAGGTACTTGGTAGGTAGCTCCTCCGATTCTTCTCGATTTGATTTCTAATGATGGCTTAGCATTTTCTAATGCTTTTTCAAATGATTCTAGAGGATCATTTGCATTAACTTTCTTAGCAAAACCTTCAATTGCATTATAAATAATTTTTCTAGCTAGGTTTTTTTTGCCGCTGTACATGATCTTGTTAATAAATTTTTCTACTGTAGTACTATTATAACGTGGATCTGGCGATATTTTTCGCTTTTCAGCTTTACGTCTTCTTGCCATTTTTAAATTCCTTTTTTTAATTTTATTCTTTCACCTGGCTCTTATTGAGCCCACTTGATTTCAAGTGAGGATAGATACTTATGAATCTATCGAAGCGTTACTTAGGTCTTTTAGCACCGTATTTTGATCGGCTTTGTTTACGATCTTTAACCGCTGCTGTGTCTAAACTACCTCTAACAATATGGTAACGTACTCCAGGTAAGTCTTTTACTCTTCCACCTCTGACAAGAACGATACTGTGTTCCTGAAGGTTATGACCTTCCCCAGGTATGTAAGCAATTATCTCTTGTCCATTTGAAAGCCTGACCCAAGCTACTTTTCTTAAAGCTGAGTTAGGTTTTTTAGGGGTCTTGGTCTTAACTTGAAGACAAACACCTCTTTTCTGAGGACATTTTTGTAATGCTGGTGATTTTTTTCTTTTAACAATTTTTTTTCGTTTTTTTCGAATTAACTGGTTAATCGTTGGCATTATGCAATATCTCCTAAATATGCAGTTAGTTAGATAAGAAATATACATTATAAACATATTTATTGCCAATTTTTTTCATTTTTTAGGGATTATTTGTAGATTTTGGTTAATTGTAATAATTGAAATATTTTAATTTAACTTAATTATTAAATTAAAATTAAAATATAATTAAAAATATAAATTGATAAATTAATTAAAATAATCTTATAATAAAGTTTGGGGGAACTGAGGTATAGGGCAAAGCTTACGACGCTAAGTTTGTGATAATTCGGCTCTGATTTTTTCGCTTCATTCCCCCTATTTTTTTACATAGGAAGGCTAATGGCAAAAAAATTTTTAATAATACTCTTAATATTCCCAATTTTTATTTTTTCCAGACCTTTAAAATATAGCGAAATTAATCCGGTAATGGACCATGTTTTTGAATATCATATTGAATATAAGTCTCTTAATGAAAAATTAGTCCAAAGAACTTTTAAAATATATATAGAACAATTTGATTCTGCCAAAATATATTTATTGGAAAGTGAAGTGCAGCCATATTTAGAAATGAGCAGTAAAAATGCCAAAATGATCTTGCACAACATCAAAAATGATGATTATTCGGATTTTATTAAGTTAAATGAGCTGTTTGTTACATCTATTAATAGATTTAGATCAAATAGACCTAATATCCAAAAGTCTTTAATGCTCAATGAAATAAATGGTGATGTGAAGATTAATAGCTCTTCTTTTGCTAAAAATGTAAATGAGCTGGAGAAAAAACAGACTCAAGCTATTTATAGATTTTATCAGGTGCAAAAAAGAAGGTCTAATATTTTAGACGATGAAAAGAAAAACAGGGTTTTTGCCCTTTTAGAAAATAAAATGAGCAGAAATGAAAACAGATATCTTAATCAAAATGAATCAGACTCTGCCACTTTTATATTAAAGTCCATGACTAAAAGTCTGGATGCCCATACATGTTTTTTTTCTGAAGAGGAAGCTTATGAAATGAGACTTGCTTTAGAAAAGGAATTTGAAGGAGTTGGTCTTGTTTTAACAGAAAGTATTGATGGTGTTGTAGTAACCGATATAATTAAAAACAGTCCTGCGGAAAAAAGCGGAAAAATACAAGTAAATGACGTTATAGTTGAGATAGATGGAGAAAATGTTCAGCCATATGCTTTTGAAGATGTTATGAAGTTGATGAAAAAAGAAAATAGTAATGATATTATCTTAGGTTTTAAAAGAGCTTCAGAGAACAAAGAGCATCATTTAAAAGTAAGGCTTCAAAGACAGCCTATAAGTATGGATGAGCAAAGACTTACTTATTCTTATGAGCAGTATGGAGATGGGATAATTGCTAAATTAGATTTAAAGTCTTTTTATGAAAGTTCGAATGGAGCAACCTCCGAAAAAGATATCTTAAAAGCTTTAAGAGAATTAAGGCAAAAGGGCAATGTAAGAGGAATGGTATTGGATTTAAGAGAGAATTCTGGTGGTTTTTTATCTCAGGCTATTAAAGTCGCTTCTTTATTTTTATCGAATGGCGTCGT
Source organism: Chlamydiales bacterium (assembly GCA_028278035.1). Taxonomy (GTDB): domain Bacteria; phylum Chlamydiota; class Chlamydiia; order Chlamydiales; family SM23-39; genus JANQFC01. The sequence goes on along the minus strand of JANQFC010000052.1, from coordinate 35,678 downwards.
TGTAATCTCTAAAAATTTCAAAGGTGATATTAGATATTTAAGAAATTTAGATCCAAGAGCTTTTTACAAAGGTCCTTTGATTATTTTAACTTCAAAGCTGACAGCCTCGGCCTCTGAAATTGTAGCAGCGGCTCTTCAAGACTATGGTGTAGCTTTAGTGGTGGGAGATCAAACTACTTTTGGTAAAGGTTCGATTCAATATCAAACCGTTACTGATAAAAATGCGGATGTCTTTTATAAAGTGACTGTTGGTAAATATTATACAGTATCAGGAAAAGGAACTCAGATAAGAGGAGTGGAAGCGGATATTGTTATTCCTTCTAATTACTCTGCTTACAAGATCGGGGAAAAATATCTGGAATATCCTTTAGAAAACGACAGTGTAAAAGCTGCTTATGATGATAAGTTGTCGGATCTAGAGCCTAAGATCAGGCTTTGGTTCAAACAAAATTATTTACCTTCTTTGCAGAGAAAGGTCTCTTTTTGGCAGAAGATGATGCCTTTATTAAAAGAGAATAGTTTGTATAGACAAAAAAGCGATCCAAATATGCGGAACTACCTCAAAAAACAGGAATATTTAAAAGCCAAGGTAGAAGGTAGAAAAACTGATATTAACTATCAGGATCCAGGAGTAGAAGATCTTCAGCTGCAGGAATCAATTAATATTTTGAAAGATATGATTCTGCTGGAAGCTGAATCTAGGAAAGCTGCTGGTTTTTAATTTTCTAAAATAAACATTTTCAAAAATTTTAAAATTCTCTATTCTTAGTTACTTAAATATTTGGCCAGATAGCTCAGTCGGTAGAGCAGAGGACTGAAAATCCTTGTGTCGCTGGTTCGATTCCAGTTCTGGCCATACTTGTCAATTTGAGATCCCGTAATATAGCCGGTGTACTGGATTTCCTTAAATAACCTCAAATAAATGGTAATTAGTTTTTTATTTGAGTTTTGCTACGTTAGCATTACGGCATTGAATAAAAGCCCCTCTATTAAGTCACTAATTACCAAATATAAACATTGAATAAGCTCAAGGACTATCTATCTTGATAGCGCTGAAAAAGGAGTATAAAAATGGGGTTTATTAGGGAAAGGATTTTAAAAAATGGTGAAAAGAGATTTCAAAGTGAAATTAGATTAAAAGGTTATAAAACCATGACAGCAACATTTAATAGAAGAGTAGATGCAAAGGCTTGGATTCAAAAAACTGAAGCAGATATTCGTTGTGGAAGACATCAGTTATATTCAGAGAGTAAAAAATATATTTTTAAAGACGCTGTGAAAAGATATTTAAAAGAACGAAAAGTATCGACAGTCAAACGAGGACATCTTTTATGGTGGCAAAAGGAATTAGGTCATTTATATCTACAGGATATTAGGCCGGCAATAATAGCTGAGAAAAAACAAAAACTTTTATCAGAAGCAACAGAAAAAGGTGTTATTAGGACGGGAAGTACCTGTAATCGATATTTGGCTACATTAAGTCATCTCATGAGCATGTGTGAAAAACAATGGGAATGGATAGCTACGAATCCTGTAAAAAAAATTACTAGAGAAAAAGAACCTAGAGAACGCACTAGATTTTTAAATCCTAAAGAACGAAGCCTACTTTTACAAGCCTGCCAAAATAGTGATAATCCATATCTTTTTCTTTTTGTTGTACTTTTGTTAAGTACAGGTTGTCGTTATAACGAGATTAGACTGTTAAAGTGGAGTGATGTTGATTTATGTCAGGGCCGTATAACTATAACAAAATCTAAAAATCATGATATAAGAACTGTTCCTGTCAGAGGGCTAGCTTTGAAGTTACTTAAAGAGCTTTTTTCAACGCAGGCTTCAATTGGATATATTTTCCCAAGTAAAAACAATAAGAAACCACTTGATTTAAGAAGAGCTTTAAGAACTGCTATTAAAAGAGCAGGGCTAAAAAATTTTCGAGCACATGATTGTCGGCATTCTTATGCAACTGAAATGCTGGCTATGGGCTTGTCATTAGGTGAAATAGGCCATTTATTGGGCCATAGATCTGTTAGTATGACCCGTAGATATGCCCATTTAGTTGAATCTAGGTCTGTTGATGCTGTTACGAAAATGACAGAAGAAATTTTTAAAGAAGATAGAGGAAATGGCTCCGGGCCTCAAAATGTGAAAGAATATATGTTTTCGCCTTTGAACAGCCTTCAAGAAGCCCCTTGTATGTCTTTATCAGCCTCCAATGCCTCCAATGTTTCTGAAGAAAATAATATTACATCAGATAATGAAAGTACATATAACAAGTATGAAAATAATAGAGGCGATGAAGTCGTTGAGTATATTGAAGGCGATATAGTAGAAACTATAAAAGATTTAGAGTTTAGAGATGAAATAATTTCTAAAGGATCTAGAGGAAAAGTAATAGAGCCACAGAATTTTGATGATACAAAACGTCTGAGACAATTAGAAAAAGAAGGGAAATTATCTTGTATTGTATTTTTACAATCTCAAGAAAGGATTATGCAAGTAACAGACATAATAAAAATACAAAATTAAAGGATTTCCTAATGATTTCGATAAGAAGAAAAGTGGATAAAAATTTTTGGTATCATTATTGGAAAAGAAAAGGACATACAAGAAAAAAATTAGTTGATGATAATTTATTTAGATTAGATTCTCATTTGTTTTTTAAACACGGTAAAATTATTGAAGATTTTTTTGTAAGTAAAAATGGTAATTTAAAAATAAAGACTTTTAAAAAATATATTGAAATAGAAGAAAAACATTTTGATTTTACAATACATTTAAGAATAAATTTTGAATCTACAAAATGTCATTTTTTAATACTCATAGTCTGTGGATTAATGACTTAGTTTCTACTAGCTTGTCAATTAAATATTTTAGTAGTAGAAATGACAAAATCTCATAATATTAAAAAGACTCCTATAAGAATTGCCTTTGGTAAATCTGTTAGAAAAAGGAGAGAAAGCTTAGGTATTACTCAAGAAGAATTAGCAGAAAAAGCTTCTATGCACCCAACCTATGTTGGATCAATTGAGAGGGAGGGAAAGAAATATATCCTTAGAAAACATTGTAAAATTAGCTAAAGCTTTGACGTGTTCCCTTGGAGAATTATTTGGTGAATAATAAATCGATTTATTTTAAGGTAATAATTTTAAATCTTGGATATAAACTCAAAAAGTAATAATAAAAAGAGCTGAGATGCAGGGAGTATTAATCTATTGATGGATGAAGGAGATTATAAAAACGTATTTCGATCAAAAGGAGATTCAAAAAATATAAATGTTAAAACTCTCAGAAAAAGAGCTAAAAGTTTTTTAAAAAGTGCTGAGATTTTATTAAAAGAAAAAGACTATGAAAATGCTATTTACTTGTGCGGCTATTATGTAGAGGTTAGTTTAAAAATAACGATTTGTAAACGGTTGTATTGGAATAGTTATCCTCCTTCAGAATTAAGTGGGCAATTACAAAAATACTTGAAAACTCACAATTTAGCTGATTTAATGTGGTTAAGTGGAAAAATGAAAAGCTTAACAGAAAAAGGTAAATTAGAAACGGACAAAGAAAAGCCAAATCTTTTACTTAACACAAAATGGAAATTTATTCTTAATTGGGGAGAGGAAATGAGATATCAAGAACTTAAGATTACAAAAAAAGATGCTGAAAATTTTATTAGCTTTTCTAAAGATTTAGTGAGGTTTCTTAATAAATGACTCCAGAAATAATAAATAATTTAAAAAATGTTCTAAAAGATATAGAAAATGAGAAAGGAAAAGTTGATGCTTTTGTTCTTCTTTTACCAGAAGATTCTTTAAAATGGGATTTATTAATTGCATCTAAATGGGTACAAGATAATCCTGTGTTTTCTATAGATTATGTAAATAGAATTATTTTTAAATATTTTTCTTATGCAGAATTTATAAAAATATCGCGAATAATACCATTAAATAAAAATGAAAAATCATATAATAATTTTATTTATGCTATTAAGGAAACTATGAAAGTTGAAGGTAAAGGTATTATACATTTACGAAATGTTGAATTTTTTGGAATATATATTCGAGAAGCCTATATTTTTCGTTCATAGCTATTTATATAAAATCTTTTACGATTTCAGTCTTTAAAATTTCTAAAAATTATACGTAATATAGCCGTAATTCTAAATGGTCTTATATTGATAAAACTGGTTTTTGATTTCTGATTATTACCTTGTAAAATTTATTAGGTCCATTTATTCTCTGTAATCGAGGTGAATTTAAAGAAATCTAAAGTGATTTTGAGTTGTAATTATTAAAGACTGAAAATCCTTGTGTCGCCAGTTTGATTCTGGCTCTGGCCACATTTTTCTTGCTAATCAAAATCTAGGCTCTTCTTCAAAAATGTACTCAGTCACATCCAGCTTTATAGCCCTTCTTTAAAAAGCGTAATGGAATTTTGCAATGGGTTGGTTGACATGATAATCATTCGCAAACTTTCCTTCTGTTAATTATTAAACTTATAGATGAATATTTAGTTAAAAAACACTTGAGAAATTCAATATATTTTCAAAATTAAAAAAAATACTGGTGTTTTTTTAAAAAATAAATATACACTTTTAAGAATTTATAAATTAAGGAGTATTTATATGGAACATATCAATAGTAAAGTTTGTGACTTTTTTAATCAATTAGAGGAGGTAGGTAGTAGTAATAAAAATATTATAAAGAAGAAAAAAGATAATGAAACAGCTAAGATGACATGTGCAATAGCTATAAAAGCTTTGAACGCTAATTTAATGCCAGGATGGGAGGTAGATATTTGGAGTAAAGAGCGCGGCTAAAAAATATTTTCTGTGTAGTATTTTATTTTTAATTCTTGTGAGTAACTTAGATGGGTAATCTGGAAAATTTAATTGTAATATTAAAAACAACAGAAAAATGTAACTTGAGTTGCAAATATTGTTATTTTTTCAATGGGCAATATGATCACCATAAATTTCATCCTTCTTCTATTTCAAGAGATATTATAACAAAAATAGGAAATTTTCTTATTGAAGCATGTCGTGATTTTAATTTAAAATTTATTCGATTCAGTTTTCACGGAGGAGAACCTTTGTTGCAAAAACAAGAAGAATTTGACTGGATGTGTAATTTTTTTAAAGAAAAATTATCATCACATGTAGAAATATCTTTTGCAGTACAAACTAATGCAACTTTGATAACAGAGAATTGGATTAATTTATTCGCTAAACATGAAGTAAAAGTGGGCGTAAGTTTAGATGGACCTAAAGAATATAATGATGAAAATCGTATATATTATAATGGTAAAGGATCTTATGATAATATTAAAAAAGGGATTTTAAATCTTCAGAAAGCTGTCAAATTAGGCCATATTGATAAAATTGGTGTTTTATGTGTTATAAATACCAGAAGAAATGCTAAAAAGATTTACAGACATTTTGTCGATGATCTTAAGTTAAAAAAAATGGATTTCATTTTACCTGATTATACATGGGATACTTTTCAAAATCAATCTGCTGAAAAATATGGTTTTTTTCTTAATGAAGTTTTTGATGAATGGATAAATGATAATAATCCTCAGATTGTTGTACGTATATTGGAAGCTGTAATTCGAAATATTGGAGGAACTTCATCCTCTCTTCTTGGAGTTGGACCCGAGGTATCCAATTTAAAAGTAATTACTATAGCTTCTAATGGGGATATATCACCGGAAGAGACATTGGCACATGTTAATCCAAATAAATTTATGAATATTGCCAATGTAAAAAACATCACTTTAAAAAATTTTTTAAATTTGTCGGTGATAAAAAAAATTGAAATTGAAAAATCACAAAAACCAAAAGTGTGTAAGAAATGTTGTTGGGAAAATGTATGTAAAGGAGGAGCTGATCATCATCGGTATAGTGATAGAAATGGATTTTCTAATCATTCGGTTATGTGTAAAGGATTAAAAAAAATTTATAGCAAAATTGCCTTACATTTAATTCAAAATGGATTTTCAATAAACAAACTGAGTCAAACATTATTTGATTCTACAGATGCTTTAACTATAAATAGAATTAAATAAAATATAAAGTTTAAAAAAATTATGAAAAAAATAATAAAAAATTATATTTTCTTTATCTTTTTATTTTTTATTTAGGATTCTTTAAAAAAGAAATATTATCAATTTTTTATAAAAAACAATTTAATAAAGAACAAACGGAAAATATTTTATTAAAGCCTCCCCGAAAAATATCTTCTAAAGAATTTGATAATCTTCCGAAAATGATAAATATGAATTGGGGAAATAAAATGCGATTTTTTCGATTCAGTATTAATGAAAAACAAGCTGTATTTCAAATTGTTTTTAATGAAATATTGCCAAAAGAATTTTTAGATCATGAAAAAAAAATGTTTCATAAAAAACCTATTTATTTTCAAGATGGAACAAAAAAAGATAGTTTTTGTTACTCATATGCAATAAAGCCTCAAAAGAAATATAATAATTTTGCATTTTTAGAAGAAAAACAAATATTTAATAATAGAGATTATAATATTTCTCAACCGAGAGTAGCATATTTAAATGAACCGAAGCATATATTGATAGGTACTTTAAATAATATTTTACAATATAAAAAGATTATTTTTTATACTGGTGCTGGTTTATCTGTAGCTTCTGGGATTCCCTCCATGGATCAATTAGAAACTAAAATTGGTATAAAAAATGGGGAATTTATAGAGAGTATACGAAAAATCTTAAAAGATCCTTATCAAGCACTAAAACAAATAATCATTTTTCATAAAGCCTGTTTTTTTTCTTCTCCTTCTTTGGCGCATTGGAAAATAAAAGAAATAGCTTTAAAGAAAAATTGTTTAATTTTTACAGAAAATCTCGATTTTATGCATGAGTTAACGGGTATTTATCCTTACAGAATTAAACCACAGCGAATTATTAAAGAAGTTACTTGTGAGCATTTAAAACAAATAGAATTTGTTATTTGTATTGGACTCAGTCACGATGATCGCGGATTTTTAAATTGGTATAAAACTCATAATTCAAATGGCAAAATAATTAGTATAAATTATAATAAACCTTTATATCTTGATGACAATGATTATTGGATTCAAGAAGATTTGCAAGAGGTATTTCAAAAACTACAAATAAAATAAATGAAGTGATAATTGCAGACTCTAGTTAATTATTTATTTTTAATTTTTTTGAAAGAATTTTTCAAAAGAAATATATAAAAAGCATTTAGACCTCTTCATGTTTTTTATTTGAATTTTTCAGCATTTTTTCTTGGAGGTACATTTTTGAATAGATATAAAGGATTTTTAGATCAAAAACCTTATATTTCGTTCTTTGCATAGATATTTAATTTGAAAAATTATATAATTTATCATCCATTTTGAAGTAGCTGAAAAAATAAAGGGAAATATTTTATGAAACTAAAGAAATATGCATTATTAAATAATATAGAAAAATTATGGATGGTTTTTATTTTGTGTATTTTCGTTGTTCCTCTTTTTTCTTTTTTTAATAACTCAAATCTAGATAAATTTAATAACAATAAGCAATTTATAGACAAAGATCTGGTATATTATTCTTTTGCACCTAAAAACAACTTACGTCCAGTATTAATTGTAGTTGAAGGTTCTTATGTTCATCAAGAAGGCCCTCAAAGTATTGTTAGATTACATGAACCTTTTTCTAAGCTGGTTTCTGAATTAGATTATGGATTAATATTAATGGAGAGAAGAGGAATTTCCAACGAATCCGTCGACAAAGATACTTTTCATAAATTTAATACTCCTACTCAAAGACTTTATGATCATATAAAATTAGTAAATTCTTTAAAAGAACATCCTCCTTCTTGGTGGAACGGTGAAATATTTGTTCTTGGAGGGAGTGAAGGTGGGCCGATTGCGATTAAACTTGCTAGAAATATTAATGCTAATGGTTTGATTGCCATAGTAGGGAGTGGAGATCAAAAGTTTAAAGAGTATATTTGGCAATTTATTGAAAAAATGCATTTTTCATCTTCTTGGAGAGATAAGTTGGTATTTTGGTGGGAAGATTTACCTAAAAATCGAGCAGAATATGAAGATAAATGTGAAGAAATTAAAAAAAATCCGACGCCTAATAAATGGTGGTTTGGGCAAACATATCTTTATTGGGCTGATGCTCTAGAACAGGCAGAAAAGAATGATTTTTTAGCTTTAAAATGTCCTGCTTTAGTAATTTTTGGTAGTGAAGATGTGGGAGTGGAATCTACAAAATATTTAATTGAAGATGCTATTTCTAATAATATGGATATTACCTATTTTTGTATTGAGGGAATGGGACATAATGCTATGAACCCAGAATTTAAGGTTTTGGATAAGGTTCATTTATTTTTGAGAAAATATGAATGATATAATCAAACTTAATTCAAAAAATGAATAAAAAGATTTTTGGTTATGAATAGATTTTTATTAAGTGAATTTTTTATCTGAATATCAGAATGATTATTGCAAGACTGATAATCCTTGTGTTGTTAGTGCAATTCTGGTTTTAGCCATACTGTTTTTGAGTGTTAAGGCTGCTTTCTGGTATTTTTTAAATGATAATATTCCTCCATTTAGTATTAATAAATACAAAGCGACTTGAGGAAATTTGATAATTAATTCTAATTTTTTTATTAGATCTTTTCCTGAAGATCTTTTTCGTTCCAAAGCATTTAAAGCGCTTTGAGAAATTTCAAATATATAAGAAAATTCTCTAGTTGAAAAATTTAAAGATTTGCGAAAATTAATTATATCTTTTGTGTGAAATAAACGTTTATAAATTGGCTCAAATACAAAAGAAGAAGGGCCTCTTTTACCAATAGTTGCTAAAAGAATTAATGGGTTTTTTTCTTTGGGATCAATTTTCATTGCTTGGCAATATTCTGGATATGCTGGGTTTTTTGGAGATGGAATTCGATCTTCAAAAGAATTGAATAATTTTTTAGATTTGAATGTTTTTTTCGTTAAAGGAAATTCTGGTCCGAGAGGAATGATATTTTTTGCATGTAAATAATTATCATTATAAGTAAAAACAAAAAAACTTTTTTCTTTGGTTAATTTTCCAACGTATATTCTAGTTGTCCGTTTTTCCAGAAAAACGTCTATTCCGATAATAGATGATATTAATTCCATAATTCTTCTATTCTTTTATTAATTAATTTTAAAATAGCATTTTTTCTTTTTGATGTTAAAAAGCTATTATTAATAAGTTTTGTGATTTTTTGTAATGAAACATTTTTTCGAAAACGATTAATGACATCACTATAACCTAAACGTTCCCATTCATGAATATAATCTTTCATACTGGGTTCTGTTTCAGTTTTGGTATGTATTGCACCGGCAGGATGATGATCGGCTCCTAGCAGAGACTGTATTTCAGTGCCTAAATAAGAAGGATTATCATAAAAAGGTGATAAAAAAAATCCTTTATTTGTTTGGATAAAGCTTAAATTTCTTCCATGTCGGTCATTATTGCCTATGAGACTATCTGCTAAAGTAAGATAAATAAAATCTTTTTTTGCAGAAATACGCCCGGTTTTATTTTCAATTATTTTTAAAATGTTATTGCAATCATAATTCATCTTTTTTTTAAAAAAATGATGAATATGAACAAGACTAGAACTAGTTAAATTTGCCATAAAATTTTCTGTAACAAAACATTTATGTTCATTTTCGAAAAGAATCAAATAAAATGGGGGAATATTAATTTTTAAATTCTTAAATATTTGATTGCATAAAAATTCAGTAGCGGGTAATTCGGGATAATCTTTTTCTTCAATTTTTAAAATATATTTTTTTTGGCCTAATGTAGCAGAATATTTTCGAAATTTTCCATGGAAAAAACTAGAATTTGTTATTCTATTCGGCAGTATTTCATTTGAAGTATTTCTTGAGATTATATTTTGAAATTTTTCTGCAGAAGTAGTATTAAACCATTTTTTAAAACATATATGATGTAAGCCATGCCAGTGTTCTGCTTTATTGAGTAGATGATGGCATTTAAAACATTTTAATTGCATTATCAAGTCTTGCTTTTTCTTTTTATCTTATAAGATGACATGAATTTATGTCATAATAATAATGACATAAATTCATGTCATAAATATACATAACTTTTAATGTGAGTAATTTATGATAGAAATAAAATATGTTATTTTTATTAAAAAATAAAAAATGCCAAAGTATACTTAGATAATAAGTATTTTTTTAAAAATTTAAAATAATATTATATAGTTTAATTTTCTCTAAGCCATTTTTCTGAGATTTTAGCAACATAATCTAAAAGGGCATTTTTTTCAGGTTGGATATGAATAGAATTTAAATTTATTATGGTGCTGTTCTTATTGGCTAACCTTTGAAGTTTTTCAACTGATTTTTTAGGAATGAACTTATCTTGAGCACCATTAATGATTAAGAATTTATTTTTAATATAAGGCATATGATAAATAGGGTCTAATGGTTTGAAGATTAAATATCCTAAATATGCAGTAGGAGCTTTTATGTATTTATATTTTTTAATATTTGCATAAAAAATATCATAAAGACCCGCTCCGCCAAAAGCTAAAATTCCTGGTCCTAGCTCTATTTTTTTTATTTCAGCTAAATGATAAGCTGCAGGAACAAAGATTGCACCAAAGCTCAGACCCATTATGTTTACCGGTTTTGTGCTCATCCACTCTTGCTTTTCAGCCCATTTAGCTATGAGTAATAATTGTGAAGGGACATCTAAAGCAGCTTTTCTAGTAGATGGGATATGTAAGACTATAGATTTGTTTCTTATTCTATGTAAATTTTTAGGGTATTCGTATCCGATGATTGCAAAATCATCAGGATTTGGAGCTAGTTTTAAGGTATTTCTTCCTGTTTCCAGACCGTTTAGTACTATTAAACATCTAAGGTTTTTTGGATCTTTATTACTGGGAAGACTTACTGTAAATTTAATAATTCCTAAATCCTTGGTTTTAAGGGTTATATCGATAAAGTGCCTAGAAAACTCCTCAAAGTCTTCTTTATAAGACACTTGTGATAAAATTTTATAATTAGATATATCCTTATTTAAAGTATCTATAGGATCAGAAAATAGTGATGAGAACAATGTTATAAAAATTATTAAAAATCTCATATCTTTACCCCTTATATTACATATACTTATGATATTAATATTTGTATAATAAAATTTTTAAGAGAGGTTAGAGTTTATAATTAAAATATGTTATAATTGATTACATAAATAATTAATAAGGTATAAAAAATGTTGGTTAATAAATGGAATAGATCTGATTTTTTTATAACTATAGCTGTTAGGCCTTCTTCTACTTGGGAGTCCTATAAGGAGATGAAATCCAGCGCTATTTTTGTAAAAGAAAGTAATGGAGCTATTCAGTTTGGTTGTGAATTTAAAGGTAGGATCTGCCCTATAGATCCTGATTTTTTAAAAACCCATGAGATTCTTAATTTATCTGATGAAAGGTTAACTTCATCAACATCTCCTGCAAAAATTGAAAATGTTTTTTATTCTTATTTAAATAAAGATGGTCTTAAATGGAATGAAACTCAATGTTTCATATCTATTCAAAGTAAAGATTTTCGGAAAGAAACATTTTCAAGCCGTATTTATAAAAGAGAGAATGAAGGGCAAATTCATTATGCTTGTGAATTTAAAGGAAAAACTCATATTATTGATCCAAAATTTTTAGAAAATCATAAATTATATAATTTATCATATTCTAAGGATCAAAAAACAACTGTAAAAGAGTTTTCAGGGTATTTGAAAAATATTTTATCTGAAGATAGTGATGATGAAAGAGATTCGGTAATGTCAACAGAATCTTCTATTCCTAGATCCGAAAGCAGCAATAGCTTGAATAGTATCAATCCTATTTTAAATATATTATCTAAATTATTTAATACCATTAAACCCGATCTTATACAAACTTATAATAAGCCTGCTGATAAAAAAGTCGGTATTCCATTTTTTATATTAATGTCTTTTTGTCTAATGTTTTTAATTTTAGCTATTGTTTAGTAAGAGTTTTGATAGATTTTATTAAAAGATTAAAATTTTGATTTTCTAAAGCAGATATTTCAAATAACGTTTTAGAAGAGTAAGGGTATTTTTTCTTGAATGTATCAATTACTTTTTCATCTTCTAGGATATCTAATTTATTTAAGGCTATCAAAAATGGCTTTTGTAATATTTTAGGATTATATTCTTCGATTTCTTTTTGAAGGATTTTAAAATCATTAATAGGGTCTTCAGAGGTAGAGTCTATTATATAAAGCAGCATTGAAGTTCTTTCTATGTGTTTTAAAAAAGATAGACCTAGCCCTTTATTTAAATGCGCATCTTTTATAATTCCCGGAATGTCAGCTATAAAAGCTCTTGTATAGTCCTCAAATTCTAAAAGACCGATGTTAGGATTCAAAGTAGTAAATGGATAAGCGGCTATTTTTACTTTGTTTTTAGTAAGCTTTGACATTAAAGTAGATTTTCCCGCGTTCGGAAATCCAACCAGGCCTATGTCCGCTATTAATTTAAGCTCTAGTTCCACTGATTTTTCAGTACCTTCTATGCCGGGAGTACAGATATTAGGAGCTTGATTTGTAGATGACTTAAAATGAGTGTTTCCTTTACCGCCCTTACCGCCTTTACAGATAAGATAGCTTTGCTCTTTATTTGTAAATTCAAAAAGAATTTCATTAGAAGTAATATCTTTAATTATTGTGCCAAGCGGTACTTTAATAATTAAATTCTTGCCGTTTCTTCCAATTCTATTATTGGGTCCGCCATTATTGCCGTTTTCAGCTTGGATGGCTTTTTTATACCGGAAGGCTTCTAAAGAAATAGCGTGCTCGTCGACCTTTATCAAAATATCTCCGCCTTTTCCTCCATTGCCACCATAAGGGCCTCCTTTCGGAAGATATTTTTCTCGTCGCCAAGCAACTATACCATTTCCGCCTTTACCAGCGGTAAATTTTAATTTTATATTATCAACAAACATTGTTAGATTTTAGGACTTTTTAAAGCCCTATTTAATTAATTTATTTTTTTGGAAGTACAGATACAAAAGTTTTGTTTGTTTTTCTAAAAGATACTATCCCGTCAATTAGAGCAAATAAAGTGTCGTCTTTTCCTCTTCTTACATTTTTAGCAGGATGCCATTTTGTGCCGCGCTGTCTTACTAGAATACTTCCTGTAGTTACAAACTCACCGTTTGCAGCTTTGATTCCTAATCTTTTTGATATTGAGTCTCTTCCATTCCTGGTCGAACCTTGACCCTTCTTATGAGCCATTTTTTTCTCCTTAGCTTATTTTAATATCTGTAATTTTTACTTTTGAATATTTTTGTCTATGACCCTTTTTCTTCCTGTAATTTTTTCTTTTCTTGTATTTGTAAGCTATTACTTTAGGTCCTTTTGTTTCTTTTATAACTTCAGCTTTAACAATACAGTTTTTAACTACTGGTTCACCAACTTTTATTTCAGTACCGCTGTTTAGTAAAAGTACTTGTGTAAATTCTATTTGTCCTTCTTTTTTTAGAAGTTCAACTTCGATTACGCTTCCTTTTTCAACTTTATACTGTTTACTTCCTGTTTCAATTATAGCGTACATTTTATCTCCCAATATGATTTTTTATGCTAAAAATAATAAGATAATAAACTTACATTGTCAACTCAAACAAATTAAACAATTTTTTTTATTATTAAGAACACTATATAAAAAAAGGTCGCCACTAATGCTATTGTAGCTCCCGGCGGCCAAGAGAGTATGTAAGAGAGTATTATACCTGAAGTATTTAAGACTGCTGCTAAAATAATTGATATTATCATCATTACCGGTAGTTTATAGGTAAATAAATTAGCAATTGTGGCAGGGATGGTCAGAAGGGCTATTACTAAAATAATTCCTATTGTCTGCACAAGCAGGACAATAGACATGCCAATCATTAATAGAAGAATAAAATATAAAGACTTGATAGCAATTTTTTGAAGATAGGCTGCTTGTTCGTCAAAGCATATTATCAAAAAATGTCTGTAAAAAATAACAGTTAAAAAAAGTATTACAACAGCTAAAATGGATAGGCCCCAGACATCTTTTGGAGTAATACTAAACAAATCTCCAAATAAAAAATGAGTGCAATGAGCTTCTTTGCCGGGGACCAACGATAAAAATATTATACCGATAGCCATTCCTGTAGACCAAATTGTTGCTATTATTGCATCTTCTTTTTGTTTGAATTTCAAATGGACCCATCCAATTAAAAAAGCGCAGATAAAAGCTGCTAAAGTAGCTCCCTGCATAGGATTTAGCCATGTGGTATTGTAGTAATATATTAACCATGTAAAAAAGCCGATCCCTCCTAAAATAGAATGAGAAATGCTGCCAGTTATGGAAGAAATTCTTTTTATTACTACGTATGAGCCCATTATTCCGCTGGATATTGAAGAAATTATGCCAATTAAAAGGCCCAGTTGTAGAGCAGGGGTTGTTTTTATTGCGTGTAATATAGCTATCATTTTTTTATTTTTATAATTGGTTTATGATAAAGCCCTAGTGTGAAATGTTTGCATACGTCTTTAGGCAAAAGGGTATTAACATAACACTGTACGGTCAGTACTTTTTCAACTTTTTCAATAATTGTATTTAAATCATGGGTTACCATTAAAATAGTTTTAGTTTGATCTTTTGTTAAAAGATCGAAAATATCTTTTTCTGCTTCTATGTCTATATTTGCAGTAGGTTCGTCCAATATTAAAATTTCAGGATCAGATATTAGTGCTCTTGCTATCAAAGCTCTTTGGGTTTGTCCTCCTGATAATTTTCCATATGGGGAGTATATATGATCTTTTAGACCCACTTTTTCTAAGAGATCTTTTGCTTTAGTTTTTATTGTCTTGGGATAGCTGAAAAAAGATTTTTTATTGAGGGTATTGAGCAAAACTACATCTAAGACGGATATGGGGAAAGTTCTATCAATATTATAAGATTGAGGAACATATCCGAATTTATGTCTTATATCTTGAGGCTTTTTTCCAAAGATTTTTATTGTACCCATATGTGGGGTAAAAAATCCCATTAAAAGTTTTAAAAGAGTGGTTTTACCTCCACCGTTAGGGCCTATAATTCCAATAAATTCATTTTTATTAATTGTAATATTAACATCTTTTAAAATCGGCTTTGTGCTGTAGCAAAACCTTAAATTCTTTATTTCAATTTGTTTTTTCATAAATATTTAAAAATTAAATATTAAATATTAAATTTCTTTTAAAAATTTTCAAGCGAAATCATGGTTGTAAATAAAAAACAATGCTCTTAAAATTAATAAATCATTTATGGAGAAGTGTCCGAGTGGCTTAAGGAGCACGCTTGGAAAGCGTGTGTTACGTTTCGGCGTACCGTGGGTTCGAATCCCACCTTCTCCGAAGTAGGTACCAATTCGTACCCTTGTGCTCTTGGTCAAGAAGTGCAAGGGTTTCGATGTTTGAATGGGCCAGATAATAAGGTTTAGATTCAATTAAATTACCATTTTCTACAATACAATCACTTTTGATAGGTTCTAGTTCAATTGTTCCTAAAAGTTCTTTTAAAGCTAAAGCTGAAGCTTTTGTATTTTTATTAAGAGTTTCCTGAAATTTTTCTAATCTGTGATCTATCCATTCTTTTGGAGGAGCTTTAAAAGCATTGGTTCTTTGATAATCCAAAGCCTGTATTTCGCCTTTTAAGTTTTCCTGACGGCCTTCAGCCTCAACAATAGCTTCAGATACTAACTTAGAAAAGTTGCCTGCTTTAATGAAGCCTAAAAGGTTTTGTAACTCTGTTTGGATTTTTTCCATTTGGGCTTTTTTCTGTTTCACCTCTACCGGTACTTCATTCATAGTTTTGGAAATTGCTTTTTCAACATTATCAAAGACGTATTTTATATTTTTAGATGTTAGGAATTTTTCTTTTAGCCTAGCTAAAAGAATAGTTTCAAGGCGTTTTCTTTGGATAGTTAGTTTATTGGTGCAGGTTTTTCTTTTAGCGTTATAGCAACCATAGTAGCCTCCGCTTTTGCCGCAGACTTGAACGATAGCGCCTCCACAGGATTTGCATTTTAGTAAACCTGCTAAAAGGTGAGTTGGATTGGAATGTATATAACTTATTGACTTTTTGGAAGTTTTATTAGTTTTTTTGTGCATGGGCCAAGAACCTTCAAGGCTTTTCCATCTTTGTTGTGTTTTTTCCCAAATATTCTGATCAATAATAATAAGATCTTCTTTAAATAAATCCATTTGTTCTTTTTTAGGACGTTCGATTTTTTTTGTTTTACCTGTCATAGGGTCACGAACATTTTTCCATTTTCTCCAAATCCAACGACCAGTGTATTTTTCATTTTTTAAAATTCTTGTAACAGTAGAGGTTGCCCAGCCTCCAACATGGTTTTTCTTGGTTGGCATTTTATCTTCATTTAATCCTTTTACAATACTGTGAATGCTTTTGCCTTCGATGAATTCTTTATAGATCCTTTTGATAATTAGAGCTTCTTCTTCATTAATTTTATGCACCATGCCTTCGTATTTGGGCTGGCCTTTTTTGTTCAGTTTTAATTCACCAACAGGATGTGATTTATAACCATAAACATTTTCTCCTGTGCTAAATCCACGTAATTTTTGCCCTTCTAGTCCACGCATGGTTTTCTTTTTAAGATCATCAAGATAAAGTTCGTTAATTAAACCTCTAATATGAATACCGAGTTTGGAGTTTTCATCGTCTGTGATGATACCATCTGAGACGGAGATGATTGTTATTTGATAAAAGTTAAATTTATTTACAAGAGTTAGCATTTGGTGGTTACTACGGGAAAGTCTTGATAGATCGTCAACTGCTACAGCTTCGAATTCTTTGTTTTCCATCGCTCTTTCCAAAGCTAGTAACCCGGGTCTTTGTAAAAGAGAACCGGAAAGAGCTTCGTCAGTAAAAATATGTTCTGCAGAAAAAGAATAATCATTGTTTTCAATGTATTTTTGACAGACACGAATTTGGTCATCGATGCTTTTATCGCTTTGATTCTCGGATGAGTATCTAGCGTAAATGGCTACTTTCATAAGAAGCTCCTTATTCTTTAAAAATATCGGGATTTTGTTTTGCTGTTTCAACATATTCTTCAGAAAGAATGGAAACTATGGCATCGAGTAATTTTTTAGCAGATGGATTTTCTTTCCAATTAAGACTAATTTGGAAGTTTTCTTCTTTAGGATCTGGTAAGTTTTCTGCTAAGTTTGCCATAGCTCTTGTTTTTATTTTTTTTCAGAGGTAAAATAAATTTGTAAATATATTAATTATACCAATGAATGAATAAAATATACCTGTAAGGGTATATTATGTCAATAAAATATTTGAAGTAAATATGGATGCTAAAAAATTAGGAAAAAAAATTAAGTTAGCTAGAGTAGAGCTTGATATGACTCAGGCCGATTTGGCCGAAGCTACGGAGATAATGCAGAAGAGTATTTCTAGATATGAAACTGGATTGTCATTGCCTTCATTGGAAAGTTTAGATAAAATATCCAAAGTTTTAAAGAAACCATTTGGATATTTTTTAGATGAACAATAAATTACTAAAATTTTCTGATTATAAAGATGTTATTACAAAAGCTTTAGCCGAAAAGGGCAAATCATTAAACCTTCATGGGGAATTAACTTTAGTTGATGGTTTTATAAATCAACCAATTTGTAAGGAAATGACAGGATCTATTGTTTTGGGAGGGCCAACTATACCAATGATTGCAGTTGTTGAAAACAATAATGGAAGAATACATTTTTTTGCATTGAAAGCTTTGCTTCCTAATGAGGAATTTTAATAATGGCTAAAGAAAATGATAATAATGGAGATGATCCTAATTTTGAAAATCCAAAAGACTATAAAGGAAAATTATCAATTCCTAAAGAGTGGCAAAATGTAATAGAAGATACTATAAAAAAAGAGGCAGAAGTCCGTGTAAGAAAATCCGTTCGAGATGAATTTGTAGCTAATAAGTCTTATTTACTGACTTTTTTTGGCATTTTTGCTACTATAGTAATTTTTTTATCAGTAGAATTTCAAATTTTAAAAACAATTAGTTATTTTTGGAATGTTGTAGGTTTTAGTTTAGTCATGCTTGCTACATTACTGTTTTTTGTACTTGCTTTAGATACGATGGGTACAGGATATCTACATAATTTCAAAAAAGAATATAAAGAATTTCTTAGGTTTAGGATTTGGTTTTTTTGTGTTATAGGTGGCATTTTTTTATTGGGACTTAGTTTTATAAGGCCAAATAAAGAAGAAATCTTTAAAGAAAATAGAATTTTTAAAAAATATGAAAAAAATTTTGAAAGAAGACAGGCCGAACTTGAAATAATATATGATAAAGAAATTCAAACTTTGCAGAATGAAATTATGGAACTTAAGAAAGATCTTCCTGATAAAATAAAAGAAAATTCCGATAAAATTAAAGCATTACAAAATGTTACCAAAAAATAAAATCTGTTTATTGCATCAAGAAGAGTTTTTCTTTTTTTTTACAATTTTTACATTTTCTTTGCCCTAATAAATATTTTCTAGGCAGGCATTCAAAAGATATTCCACATTCACTACATTTAAAAAAATATTTTTTATGAGTATTGGCAAAGATTTCTTCTGGTTTGTTGTTGTTATTATCATAATCCCAATATACAGTAGCTTCAGGACATTTCGCAGCTAAAGTGCGTTCATGAGTTAATTTATTGCCTGAACAATAAGGACACCAATAGTCTCTATGTTTTATTGCATTTGTAGTTTGTTCCCAAATATGTCCCTTTTTACATTTCCATGTTAGTTTTGTGTGTGCATTTAAATATTTTTCGGAAAGACATTCGCCGCCTTTTGAAGACGCGAGTTGTTTCATTTTTTTTATAGTAAGAGGAATATTGGCGTTACATTGATAACACCATCCTCCTCTTTTAATGCTATTTGGAGTTTTTTGAAATGTATGACCTTGAGAACATTGGAATGTCATTTTTGTTGCTGCAGAAATATATTCTTTTGACAAACATTGACCTTCTTTTGAATTTGCGATTTGTTTAATTTCTTCAAAGTATTTAAGAGCTTCTGGATGTTGATATGCTAAAGATAAATCTATATTTTTTATTCGTTTTTCAAAATCATTAGGTAATGGGATGTTTTTGTTAATACATTCGTTTTTGATTATTTTGGGGATATCTTTTAATTTTGTAAGAGTAAAAACTTCAGGAATAACAATTATTTTAATGTTATTTGCTTTGCATATTTCATTTTTAATGTAATCGAATTTTTGTCTTTTTAGTAGTTGTTCTTTTGTTTTAGAGTACATCCTATCGATTTTATAATGATATAGGCCGTGATGTTCAAAGGCAATTTGCAGTTTTTCATTAAAACCATCTAATTCTAATCTATTACCTTTTCCGCTTACAAGCCAAGAAGGACGTCTTTTAGGAAATTTAGTGTGAAATAATTGTTCTAAAATATTGCGACAAATTCTTTCACCTAAATAGCATGAACATTCTGGGCACCAACGGCCTCTCTGAATTTGAGATGGAGTTGCTTCCCAAGTATGTCCAAGAGCACATTGCCACAATATCTTTTTATTCATTCCTTTATGGGAATTAGATAAGCATTTTCCTCCTTTATCTGCAGCTAATTTGTGAATAGTTTTTATGTTTTTTAATCGTTTTTGTGCAGATATCTTATTTGCACAGAAAGGACACCACGATTTGTGATGCATAACGTTTGCTAAAGTTGCTTGCCAAATATGATTTTCTTGACATTGCCATGTGAGTTTGTCTTTGCTTGTTTTATAGGTTTTTCTAGCAGTTAGACATTTACCTCCACGTTTTTTAGCTATTTTAATAGCATCATCAATGGAATATTTAGTTGATGCTTTTTTTGATGCACATCTTTTGCACCAAGTTCCTTTTTTTACATTATTGGGCGTTGCTTTCCATACATGTCCCTTACTGCATTTAAATAAAAGAGGAATAGTAGAATTTTTATAAGTTTTAGAAAGACATTCTCCTTCATTTTTTTTTGCTATTTGAATTATTTCGTTAATGTTTCCTCTTCGTTTATTAGCAGATTGTTGTCTTGCGCATTTATCACACCAAGAGCCTCTTTTAACATTACGAAAAGGAGCTTCCCATATGTGTCCTTTATTACATTGCCATTTTAAATATGAACCAGCATTTTTTATTTTTATTGAAAGACATTTGCCGTTTTTTTGTTTTGCTATTTGATGAGCTTCGTCAATTGTTCTAGGTAAATTTCCTGCGCACTCTGGGCACCATGTGCCATTTTTAATATTATTGGGTTTTGCTTTCCATATATGGCCTTTTTCACATCTCCAAATAAGATGAGTGCTTGAATTAATGTATGTCGTAGATAGACATTGACCGTTCCGTTTAAGAGCATATTTTTTAACATCATCTAAGTTAAGTTTTTTCATTATTTCCCTATAAGGTAAAAAAACCATTGTATGATATTCGTTTATTTATTACAATACTTAGCATGCTAAATTTAAATTCCTTTCAGGAGAATTGAATGATAAAAGAAGAAGACAGTAGCAAGAATTCTTATCTTACCTATTTTAATTATATTCAAGCTTTAGCCTTGAGCTTTCCTACAGAAAAGTCTTTATCTAAAGCTCTAGAAGCAATTACAAGTAGTAAAAGTTTTAGTTCGATTCGAGTGAAAAAACTACAGAATTATGACGACCTGAAAAAGTGGCTTTATCTTGCATGGAATACAGAAATGCTTCTTCATTCTAACCTGTCAGTTCCAGAGATGGTGAATTTAATGAATTTATGGGCGCCTGTGCAACTTTATTATTCTTTATTTTCAGGTGTTCACGCATTTTTCGCTGTACAGAACAATAACTTTATACCTACTCACGCAGCACTCTTGAAGGCGATAGCGAATGCAAGTCTTTTGCGTAGGAATCTTTTTTTACCAACCTGGCAGTTGATATGTGTACGAAAGGGCCTTAGTGTTAATTTTGTAGGAACTCCACGTGGAGTCTCTATTGGAGATATTTCTAATTTATCTAAAGTAACAGAGCAAAATTGTTGGGATTATATTGGGAAATTTCTGAAAACTACTAGTGGACGAGTCATAGATGAACGGGTAGCCCAATGGAAAAAAGAATACAAAAAGCAAAGGATTCCAGCAAAAGAAAAAAACAAATTTGAAGCCAAAATTTCCTTTTTAGATTTTCTATGGCGGATTCGTACACGATGTAACTATGAAGATGGGGGAGATTTTGTTTTTGGAGGATCTCAACAATTTGCATTATTATTACATCAAGCGATATTGTCTATTTGTCATAGTGCTTTGTTAAATTTAGAGCTTTTGGTTGCCAAATATATAGATTTCAGAGCTTACTCTGATATTGTTAATAGTTTTTCTGACAACCATAGAGCATCATCTCTTCTGTCGACCAACAATCAACTAGTTCCAAGTAAAAAAAGAATAGAAATAATAAAGACCTTTTTATAACCCTACGTTAACAGTCCTTTTCTAACAGTTGTCTTACTAATATTCAACTTTGTCTCTATCTCTATATTACTCATGCCTAGAGTTTTTAACTTCTTGATTTTAGAAGAGAGTTTTTGATAAAGTAGCACAGACTGATCCAAAGTAATTTTAATCTTCACTGGTATGAGCGAGATGGTACGAATTGGTACCCACTTCGTCCGAAGTCTTTTGTAAATAGTATGTTATATCAATTTAATAAAGTTTCGCCGAAAAGTTAAAATAAATTATTTCTATTTAAAATTTTAATAATAAATTTTCATATTCATTTTTAACATTTTTATTTATAGATGTTTACGTATTAATATCGAACTGCTTTTCAGTGAAATAATGATTTTATCTTGATAGAAATTCACTGAAATATTAAAATAATAATATTAAATATTAGGAAAAACAATGTATGTTTCTAGAGAAAATGAATCTGAAATTTTTCAATCTTTTGAAAATAGGTTTATTAGCGCTTTGCTTGGGCCAAGACGTATTGGCAAAACAACTCTCGTTAATCATTATATGAAGAATCATCCAGAAAGACAATGGATTCAGTTTAACATGGATGAAAGAAAGCAGCGACAAAGAATCGAAAGAGGTGAATTTCAATTAATGATTGAAGAAGCTTCACTTCAAAAAATAGGAACTCAAAAAAAACTCTGGATTGTAATCGATGAAGCTCAAAAATGTCCCGAGCTTTTTGATCAAATTAAAATTCTTTATGATGATTTTAAAGGAACAAACAAAATCAAGTTTATTCTAACCGGATCTGCACATCTTAATTTACATCAACTTGCAGCTGAAACTCTAGCTGGAAGAATCGATCTTTTAAGACTGAGAGAATTTAATTTAAGAGAAATTACTCAATTATTGAATAAAAAAATCTCATTAAAATATGAATCAGCTTTTCATTTAATTTTTAATTCAAAAAATTTTGAATCTCTAAAAGAACTTCATTCTAATTTAAGACCTTTTCATAAATTATTCACTAATGCATTAGATCAGCAATTGATATGGGGCGGTTTACCTGAAGCATTAGAAAGTAAAACTGAACAAGATAGACTTAAATATTTAAGTAATTATCTTCAAACTTATTTAGAAAAAGATATTCGTGAAATTTCCAGTATAGGTGACCTTACGCTTTATGAAAATCTTATGAAAGTTTTAGCAGAATTAACAGGATCGGTTAGAGATGATCAAAAAATCATCAATGCTTTACATTGTTCCAGAAATACCTTACATAAATATCAAGGCTATTTAATGGCTTCATGGCAATATTTTGAAATCGAGCCATTTATTGGAAATACAATAAAAAGGCTTGTGAAATCTCCGAAAGGTTATCTTAAAAATAATGGGTTAATTAGCTATTTCACTGGAATTAAAGATTTATATATTCTTAGTCAAACTGGATTAATTGGGCATCGTTTCGAAAATTGGTTTTTGAATGAACTAAACTCCTACTTGGATAATCTTCATGATTACCATAATATTTATTTTTGGCGTACACATAGTGGCCAAGAAGTAGATTTTATTGTACAAATAGGACAGCAAATTATTCCTTTTGAAGTGACTTATTCTTCTCTGCCATTATCAAAAAAAATTCGCAATTTAAAAGCTTTTATCCAAGATAATTCTAAAGCTTCCTATGCAGTTTATCTCTATCAAGGATTATTAAACTATGATGAAAATAATAAGATTTTATTTTTGCCTGCCTGGATGGTTTAGATCAAAATGATTTTAAATTGAATAAAAGATAAAGTGCGAATTGGTTGCGATCGCGTCCGAAGTCTTTATAATTAAAAGCTTATCTGATATGTTAAATTTTTTAAATTAAACACGGAAGTATCTTGAATAAAATAGCTTCCGTGTTTTACTTCCTAGTAAAGTTAATGAGGTTTTGGATATAAAAGATTGAATGAATATATCTCTTATCCTTATGAAAAATTATTAATAATAAAAAAAGAATTTTTTTATTAGGCTATTTTCTTTAAAAAATTTAGATATTAAATATCGATAAAATTAATAAAACCAAACAGGATGAATTAAATATTTTAAATTTAAGTAATTAATTTTTAGTTGTTTAAGAAGATGGCTTTATAGAGAAGGAAAATAATTTGATTTATTTCCTTGTTAAAAAGGATGAATCTTTGGTAAAGTAATAGATAAAAAGAAAGGGTAGTACTTATGGAGAAAATCCTATCAATCTTATTAGCTGAATTTCGGGAAAATATACTTGAGACGAAGGATAGCATTATAAGGGATTTGAATTTTCCTGATGTTCCAAATATGATTAATGTTGCTATTGGAGTTAGAAGATCTGGCAAAACTTATCTTATATATCAAAAAATTAGAGAGATTATTTCAAAAGGAATAGCTTTAGATCAGATATTATTTATTAATTTTGAAGACGACCGTTTATTGCCAATGAATCAACAAGAATTAGGACAGCTTTTGGATGCATTTTATACTATTTATCCGGAAAATCATGATAAAGAATGTTATTTTTTCTTAGATGAAATACAAAATATTGATAGTTGGCCATTAGTTATTAGAAGATTTTATGATAGTAAGAAAGTTAAGATTTTTTTAACTGGATCTTCAGCAAAATTGTTGAGTAAAGAGATAGCTACTTCTTTAAGAGGGCGGTCAATTTCAACAGATGTATTCCCTTATAGTTTTTTAGAATATTGGAAAGCTCAGCAAATTAAAAAACCTATTCCACCAATTGGCAAGAAAATTTTGGATCAGTTTTATAAACATTTTAAAAATTATTTTTCTATTGGAGGATTTCCTGCTATTCAACATTTACATGAAAACGAAAGAAGAACCATATTACAAGGATATGTTGATACTGTAGCATTTCGAGATATTGTGGAAAGATATAAAATAACAAATACTTCTCTTATTAAATATTTAATAAAGACATTAATTAAAAATGTAGCAGCACCTTTTGTTGTGCATAAATTTTATAATGATATTAAAAGTCAAGGCCATAAAGTAGGTAAAGATACAATATATCAATATATGGAGTATATTGAAGATTCATTTTTAGTTTTTTCTGTTCCGATTTTTACCGAATCAGTGCGTAAAATGCAAATGAATCCTAAAAAAATATATGTTATTGACAATGGTTTGATTAGAGCTAATAAATTAAGTTTATCTATGCAATTGGGGAATCTTTTCGAAAATCAAGTGTTTTTAGATTTAAAACGAAAAGGAAAGAAAGTTAGATATTATTTAACTGAAGATGGTTATGAAGTGGATTTTGTAGTTGAAGATTTAGATGGATCGTTTGAATTAATTCAAGTCGTTTGGGATATTAGTGACAAAAAAACATTAGATAGAGAAAAAAGAGCTTTGGTTCAAGCGGAAAAAGAATTGGGAATTAAAGGTCAAATTATTACTCCTCAAGATTATATCTTAGGGTGCGTTAAGAATTAAATAATTTTTATTTTTGTCTTAATAATTGATAAGGTGCAAATTGGTTGCGACCGCGTCCGGCAATATTACAGAAAGTCTTACTTCCGATGAACATGAGTAGTTTAGACAGAGCCGGAATTGAACTATTTTCTACAACTACGGAAGCATTCCGTAATTTTATAAAAGATTATAAACTGCTTCAAAAACGTATGATTTAAAAAAGACCACTGGATTTTTGCATTCACTTGATTGACTTGATAATCATTGGAAAATTCTCTCTTATACATTACAGAGAAAATTTCAAAACTTTTTGCGCATAGATCATTCCTACCTCTGGAGAAATGAAGTTTTTACTCTTATCGAATGTCTCTACAATAAGCTTACAAGATTCTTCTGAAAAATCTTTAAACTGAGAGTGATATTTATTATTCCCAAGTGACATTTTACGCACCCAATTTAAAGCTATAAAAGGAAGAGCACAAGTACCTTTTCTGAGTATAAATTGTTTGGCTACTTTAGCTCCCAATTCTGAACGAAGCATATTTGAAGTATTAGAGTCGACTCTTAAGTTTGCGATATAAAAAATATCTTTTTATAAAAAGCGCCCAAAAGGCGCTTGTTTTATTATTTTTCGAAAGTTTTTTCAAAACGCCAGGCATCCCAATCATTATTAAATCTTAAAAAGATTTTCATGATGTTATCTTCAATATTACACACTAAATATTCATTAGACTGGACATCTCCTGATGAGAAAACATCTATTCCTTTCCATACAATATGGAAAGCATCGTGCTGATGGCCTTGAAATATTGCTAGAATATTATAATCTTTGATTGCTTCATAATATTGCTGTCTTTCTTCGTTAGACCACCAGTCATCCGAATAGCCGTCGAATCCGTAATGCTGGAATAATATTATTGGCATGTTGGGGTTTTGAAGGTTTTCTTTTAAATCCTTTTTTAAAAAAGGTAAACTATATTCTGCTTCTTCGGAATCTCCGGGATAAACATTTAACTGTACATAATGAACACCTTCCCAATCCCAAGAATAATGATAACCATTGTCGGATAGGTTTAATGATTCACTTCTGTTCAGGTTTCTATTTTTAATGTCCCATTTCACCCAATCTCCCCATCCTAAAGTATCGTGATTTCCAAACCCTTCAAATACCGGGAAATTTAATAGAGCTTCACCATTAAGTCCGTAATCATCTATAAAACCGTCCCAATTCAAAAAACGCAGGATAGAAAATCCGTGCCAATGCCAGTAAAAACCTGCATCGGTTAAATCTCCTGTTAAGATCACCCCTTTAGGTATATCTATTGCTTTATCACTATCGGGATATAGCTGGGTTGGGAGTTTGTTCATATCATAAATAGCCTGTTTATTCTTATCCTCATTTTCAGACCATTGATTTTTTCCATAATGAGCATCCGTTGCTACGAAAAATGTAGTGCTAGCACTTAATTGAAAAATTGTTAATAAAAAAACTAAAAAATACTTCATAAGACCTCCTAAAAAGAAGGAAAAAATAAAGGCTTTTAAGATTTATTGCCAAGTATTTTTTTTATATTGAAAATAAATATCATATAAAAGTTTGCAAAAATATGAACTTTTTCTACATCTGAATATTATAAAAATCTATTTCTAATATTTGATACAGTTTTATTGATAGACGGTACTTGTAGAGGAACTGAGTATGTAAATAATAAGGCTTTTTCTTTTTTATATGTCAAAGGCTTGTTGAAATGAGAAGATAGGGTAATTTTATGATTGTTTTCAAAAGTATAGGTGAGGTCTTCTTTGAAATAATGTCTTTTCCAGTTAGGTTTTGTGCTTAGATTTGTATAATTCATACTTCGTGAATGATATGAGAATTCATAACCAAAAGTTAAATCTAAATTTTTTACAAAAGATATTTTTGTATCTGTTCCAATTGCAAAAGAATTGGTGAAAATATCTTCGTGCAGGATATTGCCTAATTTTGAATAAACGCCTATTGTAGTTTGTTCCATAGGAGTATAATCATAAGTGAATTTAACGTTGCTCCAGTTTCTTGTTAAAAAGTTTTCCAGTTTACTTCTATATTTACCGACTTCGGGAGAAACGCTGAAAGAAGACTTGTCGATAGTTGTTTTTGACGTCAAAGTCACAGAATCTAATTTAAAACCGTTATTTTTTAAAATGTCCTGAGAGTCGATAGAGGTATAAGCAATTTCTGCATTCAGCATATCAAAGACAGGATAAGCAAAAGATATTTGTTCTGTTGATTTTCTTTTTGCTTTTTTCAAGCTTAAAAGCTTGTTTAAATTTTCTTTTTCAAGTTTTTGGCTAGCTTTAATTTTTAAGTCTTTAATATCAAATTCAATTTTGTTGTCTAGTTTCGACTGATTGGTATATTTGCCAATAAAATTTGGGGATGCATATATTGCATTTAAATCGTATTTGAAATTTTTCAGTTTGCCTTTTAGTTTTGAAAAAACTGCATAATTATTAGTTTCTATACTATTGGTATTAGCAACTTCTACATCAAAATTTGTATTTTTTTTAGAAAAAGACGAATTTACGGAATATGTGAAATTATTTTTGGTGTCATTAGGGGATTGGTCTAGATAGTTTGTATATAAAATATTTGCTGCTAATTTTAAATCTTTTATAGGTTTTACATAAAAAGAAGTTAAAGCTCTTCTGGCCTCGTTATCATCGTTAAATAGTTTGTTGTCGGATTTAGGAGTAGCTAAAAGATAAATAGTATCAAATCCTAATTTTTCATTGATATTGGCATTGATTGAGCTGCCCCTGGCTTTATATTCACTTACTGTAAGAGGAGACAGACTGTATTTTTTATCTCCTATTGATAAACTTAATGCCGGATTTAAAAAATTTACTAAAAAAGCGTCCGGTTTTGCGTCTAATTTTGTTTTATTATTAACCTGCTGAACAAATGGGAATTTAATCAAAAAATTTATTTGGCTTTTTTCTGTTAAGTCATCTTGCCCTTCTGCCTGGAAAAAATATTTTCCTTCATCAGAGTCTAGGTTATATCCAACTGAAGTGTTAATTGGAAAAGTAGGATTTAATTCAGCATTTTCTGAGGGTGCGGCTTGATTTTGAAAATCCTGTATTTCTAAATCATTTACAGCAATTTCTTGATTTTCATTGACTTCTTCTATGGAAGGATCTTTTGTATTACTTTGGCTGCCTGCTTCTGCAAATATCATCAATGGTAAAAGTAATAATGCTATAATAAAAAATTTGTTTTTCATTTGTCTCATCCTGCTTTAAAGATAAATTATAGCCGAAAATTATTTAATTAAAATAAGAAATTCAGTTGGATATTAAATTATATTTAACTAGTTAAATATTTTTGAGGGTTCTTTATAGCTGGTGTAATGGATTTGGTATAATGGATTGGAAAATATTTTTGAGAATTTGGTTACTAAACATCAGGAAAATTTTGGGTGAAATTGTCAGATCAAAGTCCATCTTAAATAAAAAATCTATTTCTAACCGATTAAGTTCTTCTAGAGGAATTCCTATAAGATTTTTTAACTGAGCATTAGTCCAGGTAAAATCACAAATATATTTATGAGCTACCAAAAAGGCTGAAGCGAAAAGTCTATGTATATTTTCTGCATTAAAAATTGTGTTATTTTTTAGTTGATACATATGTAAAAAAATTAAAGAAGTAATGAGTACTATTTTGTAATTTGTGTTTACTATTTGATCTTTGAACCAAGACTTATTTGATAGATGTCCTTTGATGAGTTGTTCTTCGGTATAATATTTATCCAATCTTAACACGTATGCTTTTATTGACGTAGCAGGATTTTGATCAAGAGGGTCACAAGAAGAGGCAGTAGCTAGAATTTGCCCTACCATTTCAGATATTAATATTTTACTAGTGTAATTAATAGAACTGAAATTAGGATCATAAGTAGATATAGGAAGAATTGTAGCCATAAATGTATTTTTGAAAAAATTTTCAATAAGGATATATCAAGAGGACATTTATAAAAAGAATAAGATCTTTTTTCTTGAAAAAACTGAGTAAATCTTTTACTAAGAAGGAAACAAGGAAAGAAGATTTATGAAAACAGCTAAAAAAAACAAACCCGCTTTGTGGGAAAAAATCAAGAAAAGGGTAAAAGCTTCAGCAAAGGGTGGAAAAAAAGGGCAATGGTCTGCCAGGAAAGCTCAAATAGCGGTTGCTATGTATAAAAAAGAAGGCGGAGGATATATTGGAAAAAAAACAAAGGACAATTCTTTAAAAAAATGGACTGAGCAGGACTGGCAATATGTTGGTGAGCCTAAAAAAAGCAGGTATCTTCCCAAAAAAGCTATCAAAGCTTTATCAAAAGGTGAAAAGATTGCTACCAGCAGAGCAAAGAATAAGGGCACAAAAAAAGGCAAGCAGTTTGTTAAACAGCCTAAAAAGATTGCTAAAAAAGTAGCTAAATACCGTAAATAATATTAATTATCTTCATAGTCAGAATAATTTTTTCTATATTCTTGGTATCCTGGATAATCGTATTCTCCCTTCGGATAAGCAGGATAATAAAAACCTCCGTCAAAGGGCACTCTTAGTTTAGTTAGTTCTTTGTATAATCTAGGTCTTCTGTCTTTTAAATAGTTGGCATCTTCGGGGTGAGTCGGTCCATATGCTTTTGGAACTATGTCTGCTATTAGTAAGGTTGTTTGTAAATGATGGGCTGTTAATAATAATTTGCCGTGAGGATCAGCTATTACGGAGTTTCCCTGATATAACCAATGATCTTTGCCAAGCCTTTCATATCCTGTGTGATTGGAATAAGCTACAAAAATATTATTAGTGTAAGCAGATGCGGGAATTAAAAGAGTTGATATATCCGGATAGGGAACTTTTGTTCTTTGACCGTCTGGTTTTGTATAATAATTATCGGCAGCTGTTGGTATTATGATTAATTTTGCTCCTTTTAATGCCAATATTCTTTGAAGCTCTGGAAACTCTGCTTCATAGCAGTTTAATATTCCTATTGGAAAACCGTTTATTTCATAAACATTGTAAGGGCCGTTGCCGGCTGACCAGTTTAATCTTTCAGCTAGAGCAAACAAATGAGTTTTTCTATAGCTTTCTAAAAGTTCGCCTTTTTCATTTATCAATGCAATGGCATCATAATAATGCATGTTGCCTTCTTTATCTTTTGCCTTTTCTGCGTAAGGAAGAACTATTGCAATATTATTTTTTCTGGCAATCTCTTGTGCTCTTTGTATAAAAGGCCCGTCTGAGAATTCAGCTAATTCTCTTGCCAGCTTTGGATCTAAAGCATAGCCGGTCAAATACAGTTCTGGAAAACTAATTATTTGAGCATCAAATTTTTTAGCGGCTTTTATAGCCATTTCAAGGTGTCTGAAATTATATTCCATAGCCTCTTTTGTTCCGACTTTATCTCTATTTTGGTAAATCGCAAGTCTTATGCCTTCTGTCTTTTTAGGAAGAGAAGAATAAATATTCATTCGGTAAACTAATTCTTTTTCTAGGTTCACAACTGTTTTTGGCAAAATTGGTCTTTGAGCAAATAGTGGGCTGGATAATAATATTAAAAAAATTATAAAAAATTTTAATGTTTTCATAATTGCCGTTCCTTTAATTCTTTTTTACTAATTTAATTAAAAAAAATATTTTTATCAATTTTTTGTTCCAAAACAATATGTGTATTTGTTATGAGTAAAAAATATAAGAAAAAGTTTAATATTTAGATATTTACATAAGAATAAAATAAATTTCTTTGTCGATATAACAAACTTTTGATATAAGACTGTATTTTCAGATAAAAAAAAATAAATATTTTTTTACAAAGTTTTCTCATAGGAGTGAAAATAGTGAAGTGCCCATTTTGTAATTATGAAGAATCTAAAGTTACAGATTCGAGAATGTCCATGAATGGACAGGCGATTAAAAGAAGAAGAGAGTGTTTGAAATGTGTTCAGAGGTTCACGACATTTGAAACTATAGATCTAACTATACAAGTTCGTAAAAGAGACGGTACCTATGAGGATTTTAAACAAGATAAGTTATTAAATGGAATTATGGCGGCTTGTAGGCATACAAGGGTCAGTCATGACAAAGTAAAAGCTTTAGCATATCATATTACTGCGGATTTGATGGCCAAACAGCTTCGCGAGATAAATACAGAAGAACTAGGCGCAATAGTAATGAAGCATCTGCAAGAAATAGATATGGTAGCATATATTCGTTTCGCTTGTGTTTATAAGAGATTTAAAGATATCAAAGATTTTGTAGAAGCTATAAATTTTGTGAAAAAAAAAGAAGGTAGTTTTTGCAAAGTAAATAAAAATAATATTCAAAATGAGGAAAATTTATTATGGCGCTCAAAAAAAGTGAAGTAGAAGATTTTAAGAAGCAGTTATTAAATTTGAAATCACAAATAACTAAAACTATTAATGATTCTAAAGAAGAAGTAAAAGAGCTTGATGAGTCAAAGGGATACTCTCAGCATCAGGCAGATGAAGGTACAGACGACTTTGGAAAAACTATTAATTTGGAAGTATCGAACAAGGAATATAAGATTTTAAGACAAATTGATAGAGCTTTAGAAAAAATGGACGAAGGTACGTATGGCATTTGCGATGTTACCGATAAAGAAATACCAATAGCAAGGCTAAAGGCTATTCCTTATGCTAACATGACTGTAGAAGCTCAAGAAAAAATGGAAAAAGGTTTGATTTAATGAAAAACTTTAAGAGATATTTCTGTATTTTCTTGGTTTTATTGGCAGTAGATATTCTTTTAAAGTTTTATACGTATCATTATATTCCTCAAATGAGTTGGATGTATCCGTTTTACCCGTATGGGGGAATTGGCATATTTAATGATGTTTGGGGAATAAGTTTTTCTATTAATCATATACAAAACACAGGAGCTGCCTGGGGAGTATTTAATAAATTCCCCAATATATTGTTTGTTATTAGAATAGCGATTTTGATAGGTCTTATTTTTTATTTTATTCAGTTTAATAAAGATAGAAAAAAAAATATTCCGCTTCTTTTAATAATAACAGGAGCTTGTGGAAATATTATTGATTTTATTTTTTATAAAAAAGTAATTGATATGTTCTATTTTACTTTTGAAAGATATTCATTTCCTGTTTTTAATTTTGCCGATGCTATGATTACAGTTGGTATTGTTTGGCTTGTTATTTCTTTTATTTTTAAACCTAAAGCGAAAAAAATATGAAAATAGAAGTGATAGCAATAGGAAGTGAAATTTTATCTGGCAAAACAGTAAATACCAATGCTACATATATTAGTAAAAAATTAAAAAAGTCTGGATATCAAACTTTTTTTCACTTGGTTATTTCCGATCATAAACAAGATATTGAAAATAATTTAAAAACATCGATTCAAAGATCTGATTTAGTAATAGTAACTGGCGGACTAGGTCCTACTATTGATGACAATACAAAAGATATTGTATGCAGTATGCTGGAATTTGATTTGGAATATAATAAAGAAATAGCAGAAGATATAAAAAAAAGATTTGGCTCAATATCATCTCTAAAAAATCAGGCAACATTACCTAAGAATGCCCTTATTTTAAAAAATGAAATCGGCACAGCTGCGGGCTTTATTTTACAAGAATCCGATGCGACAATTATTTTTTTACCGGGTGTGCCTGAAGAAATGAAGCAAATGTTTGACTGTCAAGCAATCGGATTTATTGAAAAACATTTTCCATTAAAAGAGAAAATATATGAAGAAATAATCAATATTTGCCTTTTAGAAGAAGTAAAGGTCAATCAAGTTTTAAAAAAGATTAAAACGGATGGTATAGAGCTTGGCATTTATCCAAATCATGGGGTGATTCATGTAAGCTTAACTGCAAAAGCTCAAAATCAGCGTGCAGCTGATGAAAAATTTAATCCTATTAAACAAAGAGTTATATCTGAGTTTTCCGAGTATATATTTGAAGCAGAAAATGGGCTTATTGAAGAAGCTGTGCATAATATGCTGATTGATAAAAATAAAAAATTAGCTTTTGCTGAGTCCTGTACAGGAGGGCAGTTAGCTGCCAGAATAACCAGTCTTGCAGGTTCTTCAAAGTATTTCTTGGGATCATTTGTAACTTATAGCAATGATCTGAAAAACAACATTTTAAAAGTAAAAGAAAAAACTTTGAAAGAAACAGGAGCTGTTAGTATTGAAACTGTAAAAGAAATGGTGAAATCTATATTTTCTTTGACTGATGCTGATTATGCAGTAGCTGTATCTGGAATTGCAGGGCCTAAAGGTGGCAGCAGAGAAAAACCCGTGGGGACAGTATGTGTGGCAATTGCTGAAAGAAATGAAGAAATTGATTCGGGTATTTTTCATTTTAAAGGCAACAGAGATCTTATTGTAAAATCTTCAATTAATCATATCTTGGGCATTTTATTTAGGAAAATAGCTCATAATAAAATGCAGTTTACAAATGATTTATAAATTTTTAGATAGCGGTAATCAAAAAAAGCTGGAACAGTTTGGTTCTTATGTTATTTCCAGACCCTGCTCTCAAGCTGTATGGCAGCCGACTTTAAATAAAAATATTTGGCAAAAAGCAGATCTTGTTTTTACAAGAGAGGGAAAAAGTAATTGGTCTTTCAAAAAAAAGGTTCCTAATTGTTGGGAAATCCAAATTAATGATCATATTTTCAAGGTAATGCTAAGTGACTTTGGCCATCTAGGAATTTTTCCTGAACATGAACAAATTTATAGTTTTGTAGAAAAAAAGGTTAAAAATAAAAAGAATTTAAATTTTTTGAATTTATTTGCATATACTGG
Source organism: Chlamydiales bacterium (assembly GCA_028278035.1). Lineage (GTDB taxonomy): Bacteria > Chlamydiota > Chlamydiia > Chlamydiales > SM23-39 > JANQFC01. The sequence continues at coordinate 1,867 of JANQFC010000052.1, read as the reverse complement.
AGCTGCTACCATTGCACTTGCTAAAACCAAAGCAAAAGTATGTCATTTGGATGCTTCAAAACCAATGACTAGATGGGCTCAGGAAAATGCAAAACTAAATAATTTGGAAAATGCTCCTATTCGCTATATCGCTGATGATGTAATTAGGTTTTTAAAAAGAGAAGTAAGAAGGAATTCTAAGTATGATGGAATAATTTTAGATCCTCCTACCTTTGGCAGAGGTCCTAAAGGAGAAGTTTTTAAAATAGAAAAAGACATTACTATTTTATTAGATCTTTGCAAGAGTCTACTATCTAAAAATGCCCTGTTTTTAATTCTTTCATGTCACACTCCCGGCTTTACTCCAACAACACTTTCCAATTTACTTAAGCAAAATATGAAAAAAGGAAAAATTACATCAGGTGAGATATTATTAAAACCCAAATCGGGTTTTAATCTTCCAATGGGACATTTTGCAAGGTGGGAAAATGATTAAGATAACAAGCCAGCAAAATGAAAAAATCAAAATTGTTAATAAGTTAAGGCAAAAAAATAAAAGAGATAAAACCAATTTATTTTTAATAGAAGGATACAGAGAAATATTGAGGGCTAATGAATTTGAAGTGAAAATAGACTCTATTTTTATTTGCCCAGAGTTTTTTTTAGGGAACAATGAAGATACATTAATAGAAAAAATAAAAAAAAGAAAAGCTCAAGTTTATTTATGCACAAAAAATGTTTTTGAAAAAATCTCCTATAGGGATAGGCCTGACGGATTAATAGTAATAGCCAAGCAAAATAAATTAGATTTAGATGATTTAGAAAAGATCATCAAAAAAAAGAAAGTTCATCTTTTTGTAATATTGGAAGCTATAGAAAAACCGGGGAATTTAGGAACTATATTGAGATCTTCTGATGCAACAAAAGTAGATGCCGTAATTGTTTGCGATCCCTGTACTGACATTTATAATCCCAATGTTGTAAGAGCAAGCATCGGCACTTTATTTTCTCAAAAAGTAATAATATCTAATTCGGATGATGTTATTTTTTTAATGAAAAAATATAATATTAAAATAGTGGCTACTACTCCTCATACCAAAAACATGTATTATGGCGTGGATTTAAAAAAATCTACGGCTATTGTTATGGGAACGGAACAATACGGCCTATCTGATAAATGGCTGAAAAGTGCAGATGTAAGAGTTAAAATACCAATGCTTGGTATTGCTGATTCATTAAATGTAGCTGCAGCTACCACAATTATGCTTTATGAAACAATCAGACAAAAAAGATCTTAATATTATCTATCTGGATAATCATTTGCTGGCTGTTGACAAACCTGCCGGTATATTAACTCAGCCTGACAACACCGGATCTATTAGCATAGAAGTTAAAGCTAAAGATTTCTTAAAAAAGAAGTGCAATAAAGACAAAGTATTTTTACATGCCGTTCATAGAATAGACAAACAGGTAGAAGGTGTTGTTTTATTTGCCAGAACTTCCAAAGCATTGAGCAGGATAAACAAACAGATAAGAGAAAAAAAAGTTAAAAAAACGTATTTAGCATTGGTAGAAGGAAAAATAAAAGAAAAAAAAGCTATTTTAAAAAATTATATTATTCATGCTTCTCACATGGCAAAAATCGTAAATAAAAATATTAAAGATGCAAAGTTAGCTGTTTTGGAATATAAGGTGATTGAAGAAATAGATAATACTTCTTTGGTAGAAATAAACTTAATTACCGGCAGATACCATCAAATAAGAGCCCAATTTTCTAATATTGGTCATCCTATTGTTGGGGATAAAAAATACGGATCTAAAAAAGACCTTAAAAAAATAAAACTAAAAGCTGTAAAGTTGGAGATTTTTCATCCAACTTTACAAAAGA
>JANQFC010000094.1 GCA_028278035.1 Chlamydiales bacterium | reverse complement strand
CTATTAAAAGACTTAGGCCCTAAAACTGCCGCAGAAATAAAAGATAATCTCTACGATTTAGTTATTCCTTCGAAAGACTGGAACAAATGGTGGCAAACAGCTAGATTGAAAATAAAAAAAGATTCCAAAATTCAACTTCCTAAAAACTTATCCTCTCCTTTTGTTTTGAGAGAAAAAGAAATTTCCCACGAAGAACTTCTGTATAAAGAATTAGAAGAAAAACCAAATGCCAAAGCAATTATACTAATGGTTCATTCTTTTTTGAGAGATTATCAAGAAATTTTAAAAAATGAAGATTTTAAAACCACATTAATATCAAAATTGTCCGATGTTTTGTCTTACGAAGAAATTACTTCTGCTGAAAAATTACAAATCCATTTCTTTTTAGACTCATTAAAAGTAGAAAATCAATCTGAAGAAATAAAAAAGATAATTGAATCAATATCTTCTATTGAAGATTTTCTTAAAGATATTAGCATTATTACTTTTAAGAAAAAAACACTAATAGCTATCAGAAAATATAAAAAAGAATGGCAAGATTTATTCTTAGACCTCTTTTTTAAATGCGAACAAAATATTTTAAAAGATTATTTTTTAAATGAATTACATAAAGCAAAGTCTGATAAATTAAATGGAAAAATTGAAGAACTAATTAAACAGCCTTTAATTTATCCAACAGCCTTTGTGTGGTATTTTCAAAAAATCATGTCTTCTACATCAGCTCAATTACCCTTTTCTGATACACAAGGAAAAAACAAATTTTTTGAATCCTTCATGATTCTTTTAGATTATTTAGGAAATAAATCTGAATATAAAGACTTAGCAAAAAAAATGATCGGCATTCTTACAGCAAACCGTTACCAATTAGTAAGAGACAGAATGCAAGAGTCCAGTATAGAAGAAGTAAAAGAATACCTACTTTTAACTACAAAATGTATTTTATTAGATAGTCATGAAATAAAAATAATCCATTCTTTAGCAAAAGTAGCGCATCCTTCTTTAAATTCAACCGAAGAATCTACAGAAACTCCCGATATAATATGGGCAACAGAACAAGGATACAAGGCTCTTAAAGAAAAGCTAGAACACCTTTCTTCTGTAGAAACCATTGAAAATGCTAAAGAAATAGAAGAAGCTCGATCTCACGGAGACTTAAGAGAAAATGCTGAATATAAAGCCGCCTTAGAAAGGCGAGCTAGAATACAAGGGGAAATTCAAAGACTTTCAGAACAATTCAATAAAGTTAAACTTATCACAAAAGAAGAAATTTCAACTAATAAAGTTTCTGTTGGCACGATAGTTGATTGTCAAAATGAAAAAGGAATGAAAAAGACCTATATTATTTTAGGACCTTTTGAAGCTAATGCAGAAAAAAATATTTTATCCTTTCAATCAAAACTTGCTCAATCAATGTTAGGAAAAGAAATAGGAGAAAAATTTTCTTTTCAAAATGAAGCTCTGACAGTAATAGACATACGTAATTACTTCGAATAAAATACTTTTTTTTGTATAAATATATTTTTACAATTTATTTAAGGTCAAAAAATGAAAAACAATTTAAACGAACAAAAATTTCAACTAGTAATAGCTAGTAAAAATGTTCATAAAATAAGAGAAATTAAATCTATTTTACATAATCTAATTCCTGAACTAGATATATTAAGCCTAATCGATTTTCCTGATTATGAATCTCCGGAAGAAACGGGCAATTCTTTTGAAGAAAATGCTATATTAAAAGCTGAAAAAGCAGCAAAAACATTAAACAAATGGGTTTTAGCCGAAGATTCCGGTCTTGTAGTTCCTGCATTAAATGGTGAACCCGGTATTTTTTCAGCAAGATATGCAGGCAATAACGCAACAGATAAAGACAATAGAAGCAAATTATTATCTAAAATGCAGCATCTTTGTGACAAAGATAGATTCGCTGTATTTGAATGCTGTATGGTTATTGCCTCTCCAGAATCCTTAAAAAAATGCGCATGCGCTTCTTGTGAAGGTACAATTGAATATCAGGAAAAAGGAGGCGGAGGATTTGGATATGATCCTTTATTCAAAAAACATGATTATAACAAAACATTTGCTGAATTAGAAGAATCAATAAAAAATAGAATTTCACATAGAAGAAAAGCTTTAGATAAAATGCTCTTTACGATTGAAACTCTAGCAAAATAAAATGCTTTATTTTATTGATGGATATAATTTACTTTTTCGCATGTTTCACTCTCAAGACAAATTAGAAAAACAAAGAAATATCATTATAAGTTTTCTCATAAAACGCATAACCTCTTTAAAAGGCGAAGTATATCTTATTTTTGATGGTAAATATAAAAATGATGAATTTGAAGGTAGAGATTATTTTGATGCATTAAATGTTATTTATACTCCTAAAGGACAAACAGCGGATAATTACATAATAGATAGAGCTGAATATTCTCAACAGACATCACAAATTACTGTTATTTCATCAGATAAAGCTTTAACTGGAAAATGTAAAGCGTTAGGCTGCATAACTCAAAGTATTGATGCTTTTTTAAATCAATTATTAAAAAAACAAAAAAAGCCTTTACCCGCATTTGAAATTCAAGACCCTTTTTCCGATACTAGGCATAATATTGAAAGGCTTCAAAAAATATTTGAGAAAAAATTAAAAGAACAACCTGATGACTGGAATTAATACTTAATTGTAAAACCAGAATATTTTTCATTTGTTTTGGAAAAATAAGTTTGAATATCTGAAATACTTCCCGCTCCTGGTCTTTTTTTTATTTCTAAAATAAGCTTTTCCAATGCTTTTAATGTTCCTATAGCTATCATTTCAACTGTATTATTATGCAAATTTTTAACATATCCGGAAATAGCTAACCTACCTGCATGATCTTTAACAGCCTGTCTAAAAAATACTCCTTGCACATTTCCTGAAAAAATCGCATGAAGTTTGTATGTTTCATCCATATTTATTCTTCCCAATCAAAACTTTTAATAAAATCAATAGCTTCTTTTGCATTTGAAGCTTGGTTAATTTGTATCCTCAAACTTTTTATACCTTTTTGCCCTCTTAAATACCAGGCTCCTATTCTTCTTATTTCATAAAGAGTTTTTTTATCTATCTGATCTTCTAAAATATTATCAATATGTTTAAGAAAAATATTTTTCTTAAACAATGGAGCTCTATTTATTGATTTTTCACAAAAATTATACTCAATATCTTCTGCAAGCCAAGGCTCTGACAACATTCCCCTTGCTATCATAACCCCATCACAATGAGTTAATTCAAACATAGACCTTACATCTTCAAACGTATATAAACCCCCATTACCAATAACAAGAATGTTTTTAGCGACATCTTTACATGCTTTTATGTAATCCCAATTGGATTTTCCTCTATATCCTTGTGTTTTTGTTCTGCCGTGAACAGTAATAGCTTTTGCCCCTGCCTCTTCAGCAACTCTAGTAATCTGTGCTGCATTAATACTATTAGAGTCCCATCCAATTCTAATTTTTGCAGTAACTGGAATTTTTACAGCAGCCGACATTTCGGTAATTAAATCCCCTATTAATTCGGGAGTCTTCAATAAAGCACTGCCGCTCCCATCTTTAACAACTTTATGCACAGGACAGCCACAATTCAAATCAAGTATATCAAAACCCAAGTCTTCTATAATTTTTGCAGCTTCTTTTGCTATTTTAGGATTAGCTCCGCATAATTGAGCGCCAATTGGATGCATATCAGGCTCAAAATGCAACAAATTTTCTGATTTCTTACGTATAAGAGCCTCCATTTTGACCATTTCGCAAAAAATCAGTCCCGGATTAAAAAGTCGGGTTATTTTTCGAAAAGAATAATCTGTATATCCCGCTAATGGAGCATATATAATATTATTTTTTAAATCTAAATTACCAATAGAAAATTTTTTTTTGAAATGTGTCATCTGATAAAGGTTAACACTACTTTTTCTAATATTTGCAAAAAGAAAAAACCAAGAATAGGGCTAATATCTATCATCCCACCTATTGGCGGAACAACTCTTCTAAATAAATTTAGATAGGGATCCGTATAGTGAGCTACAAATCTCATAAAATTATGATATCTAAACTGAGGAAACCAAGATCCGATAACCCTAATAAAAAGAAGAGCTGTATAACATGTAAATAATAATTTAATAGTTTGTGCTATCATATCTATATAATATTTTTTTGTTACCTACAATAAACCCTTTTGTATTTTAGGTCATGAATTTAAGTTTTTATTTAACCTTTCCAGTAATCCCTCTAAAGGATAAAATTACTGTCCATTATTTTTAAAAAGGCAAAATAATGCAAGCAATAGGTATAGATTTAGACAGCGATACAATAAACTTTGCAACTCTTGATTTAAAAGACGGTCTTATTAACCTGCAAAGTATTGATATTGAGCAATCAAACTCCTCTAATGTAAAACCGCTTTACATTGCTAGGAAAAAAAAACGAAAAAACGCCTTAATAGTCTCAGGCTTAGATGCAAAAGATGTCTTGATAAAAACATCTTTTATAAAATCTAACAAACCTCTTTCAAAAAAGGCAGAAAAACTTCAATTAGAATCCTTAACATCATTAGACGCAAAATCAATAATTTATGCAGCATACCATCATCAAGAAGCTAAAAAATTAAAATTTTTTATAACAAAAAAAGTTTTATTAAAAAAACATCTTGATAGATTATCTCATATTAACATAGACCCCGATCATGTAACATCTAATTCAAAAGCCCTTTTTAGATTTATAAAATATATTTCTGAAAAAACAACTACATGTGTAATTTGTCACATCGGCAGCAATAAAACAACATGTGTTTATATTAAAAATAATGAAATTCTTTCTAATCATGTTATTAAAATGGGAAATAATCATGAGAAATTGGGTAATTTAAAAGAACAAATTAATAATACATATAATTCTTTCCTTCAAAAAGAAGATGAAAAAAATGTCCCCATATTAATTACTGGTATTATTAACAACGAACATCTTTATCCACTTTATGCAAAAAAAATTTCTATTTCCAGCGAAATAGAAGCTTTATTAAAATATGCTATAAGTATTGGATTATGTTTAGATGCTCTACAACAAGATTGTTATTCTTTGCAGTTTAGAAAAGAAGAGTTCACAAATACCCATCTTTTACAAAAAATTGGCAAAAAGGGAATTATTTTTTCTCTGTTATTTTTATTTTTTACCCTTTGTTTTTACTTTTCTTCTGAATATTTTTTAGATAAAAAAGAAAATACTTTAAGTCTTCAATTAAACCATATTATTAAAACAGACCACAAATTGTTAAATCAGCCTATTTCCATAGATTACCTTAATTTGGATGAAAAAATAGAAGCTTTTGAAAAAAAATTAAATAAAGAAACAAAAGAATTTCCTTATTTTCTATTAAATCCCAAAGTTACTGAAGTTTTGTATTGGTTAAACAACCATTCTTTTTTAACCAATGCTGAAATTATTTCTTTTAAATATGAACTGGAAAAATATCCAACAATATTTACAGAAAAAGAACCTTATATTGCAAAAATTGAATTAGAGTTCAAACCCACAAATCCGCAAGAAGCCAGACAGTTCCATGAATCAATTTTAAAGTCTGAAGGATATGCAGACGGCACAAAAACTGTAAATTGGGATATTTATCAAGATATTTATAAAACATCTTTTTATTTAAAAAACAAAACACCATTAAAACAAAATGCTAGGTAATATTTTTGAAAAAACAGGAAAATATTTAATAAATAAAAATTCTTTAATAAAATTTTTATTTTTATTATCTCTACCTTTTTTATTGATCACTATAAATTCATATTTCAAATATCAAAAATTATCTCAAAATATAGAAAAATGCTTTCATCTAGAAAGTTTAGCAAAGACTTCTTTCTTTAAAAGAAAAAAAATACATGATTTTTTAGAAAAAAAGACTAAACATAATAATAATATTATTGCAAAAATTGAAAATTTGCCTATTTTAGAAAATGAACAAATTTCTATAAAAAAAATAATCCAGAACTTCTCTTTTTTAAATAGCAGTTCTTTAGAAGAAAGACTAAACTTTTTAGAAAAAGAAAATCACTTCAAATTTATCGAAGAAAACATCAAACAATCCATTAATATCCACGAGGTGGATGAAACTCAATTATATCCTATTGAAATCAATAAAAATGATTTGAAAAATATTTTGTCTTTTATCGAAGAGGTGAAAATTGACGGTTTTGAACATAATGAAAATCTTCCCCAACTGATAATTACAAATTTTCAATTAAATAAAATCAAAGAAGACCTTTTTACCTTAGAATTAAAATTATTAAAACGTGAGTTTATAAAAAATCATGAATAAAAAAATATTACTATTCATTTTTACCTGCTCTTTATATCTAATTGGCTGTACAACAAAAAGCCAGGATAATTCCTTAAGTTATATACAAATATTTGACAGAAACGGCTTCAGTGAAACTATCTCTTCTGAAGATAAAATTCAAAAATACCAAAATATTGATTTTGAAAAACCTCAAGCTTATAAAAAGGTTTTAAGAATATATAAAAAAGATGAGATGGGAAATGTTAGTTCAATATTAACTACATATCATCCAAATGGACATATTGCAAAATATTTACAAATTAAAGATTCCAGAGCTTATGGAATTTATAAAGAATGGCATTTAAATGGATCTTTAAAAATTGAAGCCAATATTATTGGAGGTCCCGCTGACTTTAATTCACAAGAAGATTGGATTTTTGACGGTATATGTAAAGCTTATGACAATAAAGAAAATTTAATATCAGAATTTTTTTATGAAAAAGGAAGTTTAGAAAAAGAAGCCAAATACTATTACCCTAATTCTAATATACAAAAGATCGTACCTTATTCAAATAATGAAATTAATGGAACAGCATTGGAATATAATGAAAACAATGAGCTTATATCCAAAACAACTTATTTAAATGGAATAAAAGAAGGACCGTCTACCAGTTATTGGTCTCCTAATAATATTTTATCTATTGAAGAATATGAAAATAATCTTTTAAAACATGGGCAATACTTTAATAAAAATAGAACAAAAATAAGCGCAATCAAAAATGGTTTTGGAAAAAAATCTATTATTAAAAGTGAAAAATTATATCAATTAATTGAATATAAATATGGAAAAATCGAAGGATTAATCCAAACATACTCCAAAACCGGACATCTACTTTCTGAATGTAATGTCATTAACAATCTAAAAAAGGGGGAGGAAATTGAATATTTCCAACCTAACGAAATAGATTCTTCCATTAAAAATAAAAAACAATTGCCTAAAATTTCCCTTGTTTGGAATAACGACATGATTCATGGAGCAGTAAAAACCTGGTACAATAATGGACAACTAGAATCTCAAAAAGAATATAGTAAAAATAAAAAAAACGGACTTCATACAGCTTGGTACAAAAACGGCTCTTTAATGTTCATAGAAGAGTACGAAAATGACTTTTTAAACAAAGCCTCTTATTACAAAAAAAATGAATCCGATCCGATATCTACAATTATAAACGGAAATGGAATAGCTACAATTTATGATGCTGACGGTATCTTTTTACAAAAAATTTCTTATCAAAGCGGAAAGATCAATGAATAAACAAAAAAATGAAATTAGAAAACGTATTATAAAAATCAGAAAAAAAATTTCTTTTCTTAGAAGATCAATCGCAGAAAAAAAGACTCTTAAAATTGCAACATTCAATTATACAAACATTTTATCCTTTGCCAGCAAGCCCAACGAAATAAATCTTTGGAAATTAAATAATACTTTAGCAAAAGAAAAAAGACTTTGCCTACCTAAAATATATAACAATCAATTAAAAATATATCATGTGACTGATATCACAACACAACTTATTAAAAATCCAAATTTTAAAGTTTTAGAACCCAATCCTAATAAATGTCAAGAAACGAATTTAGATGAGATTTCTTGTGTATTAGTACCCGGGCTTGCTTTTGATAAATACAACCATAGAATTGGCTACGGTAAAGGATATTATGATAGATTACTTCAAAATATGAATTGTCCTTTTATCGGAATAGGATTTTTAGAACAGTTAATTAATCAAGTTCCAAAAGAAGAGCATGACATTAAATTAAATCATGTGCTCTTATTTTAAAGTTTTATTATTAGGACATGTCAAACAAGCTGTTTCATCATCACCTTGCTGTCCTTTTTTAGGTTTTGGCCTACAGTATCTAGGACCATTACAAGCATTAGCTGTAACAATAGCTCCTGTTGCTACATTGGTACAAACAGAATAAAATCCCTGATAAGAACATCTCCAAATAACTGTATAAGGCGTATAAGAAGTTTGAACATTATAATCGACATCTAATTGTGTAACATCCTGATCCGTATCCCAATTCGACTGCTCTCCCGGCTGCATGGATTTTTGAGCTAATACTCTCCCGTTTGCAGATTGCACAACCGCTGTTAATTCAAAAGGAGTATCATTATATAAAGTCACCGAATCTGCAAATATAGGATTCATTATTATTATCATAAAAAGAAAAAATAAATTTTTCATTCGTCTTCCTTATTGTCCTTAATATAATAGATAGCTTAGCATTGCTTTTTATGCAATATTTCAAAAAAATGCCTTATGAAAAAATTAATAGAAATAATAAGTCCATGTCCTGTTTTAAATATACCTGACTTTCAATCAGTTTTTGGAGGCTCTAACAGTAAGTTATTAAAAATAGACAAGAAAGGCTTTCTTAGAAATTTAGAGTTTATTGCATTAAAAAATATGATTTTTGAAATCGAACAAGATCTATCTAAAATTTATCCAAATATATTAAAGGTTTCCTCTGAAATATATCAAAATATAAGCATTTATTTAGATAAACGTTTTACACAAAAAATAATAAAACCAAAAAAATTAACTTATAATTTAAATCCTCATAACATTTTGAAAAAACTAAATGCCTTGGAAAAAACCAAGTATGTGTGGGGTGGCAATTATTCTAATGGCATTACTTCTATGCTTAAATTTTATCCCTATTTAGGTTCTAATAAAAATATTAAAGAGCTTTGGATAATGAAAGGGGTTGACTGTTCTGGTGTTTTATTTGAAGTCACGGATATACACCTAGAAATACAAAACAACTTTTACATTGGAAAAAACCGGTTAATATTGAAAATAAAACAATCAATGAAATCATATCATTTGTAAAGCCATTAGATTTAATTGTATGGCAGGGGCATGTAGTTATTGTTTTAGATAAAAATACAACCATTGAAAGCCGAGAAAATTTTGGAGTAATTAAAACAAACATTAATAAATGTTTAATTGAAATAACAAAAAATAAAAAACTATCTAATATCTGGAGATCTGCTAACGACTTGGTTATCAGACGTTGGATAAACATCTAGATTTAGCACATAAACAAATATACATTAACCACATAAAACGTAAAAGCACTTCAATATTGTTATTATATTAATTATTAATCTTATAAATATTTTAAAATTATAAAAAAAATATTGATTAAACACCCTTATATATATTATAGGTGTAATTAAAGGATAATAGTCTTTTCGGCTATCGGGAATTATATTGATAAACATAATTCCCACAGGGAGGAAGAAAAATGAAGGCTAAATGGATATTTTTATCCATCATATTGTGTTTTTTAGCTATTACTAAAGCATATAGTAATAATTCTCAACAACCTCAATTACAAACGGGTCATATAGATAAAACAGACCATCTTATGCCCGGATATAATTATCCAGGAAGAATCAACGTTCAGGGTTCTTGGGATTTGTTTATTATAGGTAATTTCATATATTGGGAACCTAGAGAAAAAGGTTTAGAGCTCGGCATTCCTTCATCTTCAGACATGGCAAGCAGAACCGGCTCTGTTGCAAATATGGATTTTGAATATAAACCCGGGTTCAAAGTGGGTTTAGGGCTAAATTTTGATCATGATAACTGGGTAGGTTTTATAGAGTTTACCAGACTGCACATGACTATTGGAGATAAAAAAACAAGACCTGATTGGGCAAGCAGTTTTCAACCAAGTTGGTTTACCTCAGGTCAAGATGCAAATACAACAGAATTAAAAGGAAGATGGAAGTTAGATCTTGATATTTTAGATTTTGAGCTCGGAAGACCTGAATATGTTGGACAAAAACTAATATTCAAACCATTTTTCGGTCTGAGAGGCGGATGGATTGATCAAACATATATAGCAACTAGAATTGTAAGCAATATTCAATCATTAAATAATATAAAATCAAGATCTTGGTTAGTAGGTCCAAGAGCTGGTATAGATACACAGTGGCTTTTGGGTGCAGGATTTAGATTTAACGGAGATATTGCAGCTAGTTTATTTTATCAATACTTTAGAAATGTAACAATGAAAAGACAAAACTACGCTAATCCATCAATATTAGATGCAAATATAAGAAACAATGAAGGATATATTACTCCACAAATAGATATGGCAATTGGTCTTGGTTGGGGAAAATATTTCGGAAAATCAAAATATCACTTTGATATTTTAGCTAATTACGAACTGCAATATTACTTTAATCAAAATATGATGAGAGATTTAAAAAACATGTTTGATTCAAGAGTTAGTTCAAGTCCAGATGATTTAATGTTTCATGGACTTACTTTTGCAATGCGATTTGATTTCTAATAATATATTTTACTAATAAATATTAGCCGGAAAACTTTTTTGTTTTTCGGCTTTTTCTATTCACAAAAATTAATTTTCTTATTTTTATTTTCGTAAAAAAATTTGCAAAAAACAAAAAAAATAACTAAGATGATAAATAACATTTTCCAATAATGGAAAACACATAAAAATACGGAGATGAAAATATGACTTTATCTTTCAAAAAACTATCACTGATGATAGTAACTCTATTCGCTATCACTAGTGTTTTCGCAGATTCATATAAAGATGATTCTTGTCCAAAGAAACCATCTTTTGAACAAGGACATGCTGCAAAAGATAATCAGATGATGCCTGGATATAACAGTCCAGCTCGTATTGATGTTCAAGGTGCTTGGGACTTTTTCATCACTGGTACATTCCTATGGTGGGAGCCAAGACAAGGTGGAATGGAACTAGGTGAAACAAATTATACAAATGGTGCTTCTCAAGGTTCAATTTTAAAATTTGACTTTGATTATAAGCCTGCTTTTAAAGTTGGTTTAGGTTATAACCTAGAGCATGATAATTGGAGTTTATATCTTGAATATACAAGAATGAACATGGATGAAACTTCTACTGTTAATAGAGGTAGTGCAAATATCTTGAATTCATTCTGGCATTATGACACACAAACTCTTTCTGCGATTAATTCAATAAAAGGTAAATGGGATTTAGATTTCAATATGTTTGATTTTGAAATCGGCCGTTTCGGTTACACAGGAACTCATTTAACAGTTCAACCTTTTGCCGGTTTAAAAGGTGGTTGGATTGATCAGAAATATGATGTAACAGCTACTCAAACCGCAAACAGCAGTACAGCAAACTTCAAAACTGATTCATGGTTAGTTGGTCCTAGAATCGGAGCTAATATACATTGGCTTTTAGGTGAAGGATTTAGATTAGAAACTGACGCTGCATTTTCTCTGTTCTATCAAAAATTCAGAGATGTTGATGTGAAAGAACCTCAAGCTGGCAGCTCAACAACTAACATCAGATGGAGTGATTATAATATTGGTCAGCTTAATAGAGCTTATGAATTATTATTTGCTTTAGGCTGGGGAACATATTTTGATCGTCATAACTGGCACTTTGATATCTTAGCAGGTTATGAAGTTCAAATTTTCACAAACCAAAATATGATGTCTTATATAAATGAAGCTGTTACTGGAGCTGGTTCTCAAGCAAACGGTGGCTTAATAACAAAACCAGGTGATTTAATGTTACATGGTTTAACATTATCTATTAAATTCGACTTCTAATTAGTCTTAATTAGATTGATTTATTGGAGCCGAAAAGCCTCTAAAGCTTTTCGGCTTTTTTATTTGTATTGACTCTAAATCAATTAATTTTTTAACATAAAAAAGATGCTTTTTAATTATTTATTAAAAATTGGAGACGTAAAAAATGCTCTCTTTATATTTAAAAAAAATAACATTATTATTTCCTCTTTTGTTATTTACCTCTTTATTTTCTAATGATAATTCTAAATGTACCAACATGTTTGACCAAGGTTATGAAGTCCCTCAAAATAGAATGCTGCATGGTTATAATTATCCAGCAAGAATAGATACAAAAGAATGGGATGTTTTTATAGCAGGCAGTTATATATATTGGGAAACAAGGGAAAGAGGATTAGAATTAGGAGTTCCAATATCTACTCCAAATGATATTTTAAATGTTGATTTTGAATATAAATCAGGATTTAAAGTAAAATTCGGTTTTAGTGCAGGAAGAGATAATTGGACTGTTAATTTTGAATATTTAAGATTTCATCCAAATATTAAAACATCTTTTAACAGGCCAAACAATGCTTCAAATATTTTATCTTATTGGAGACCTGATAGAGTAAATCCGACAGCAACATCTATTTCCAGTGATTTAAAAATTGATTTAGATTTTATTGATTTTGAAATAGGAAGGTCAAATTACGTCGGAAAAAGTCTAATATTTAAACCTTTTGCTGGTTTAAGAGGTGGTTGGTTAGATCAAACTTATAAAGTAACTCTTAATACAATAAGTTTAGAAATACCTACTGTAGCTTCATCTGATTCTTGGTTAATAGGCCCAAGAATTGGTATCGATACAAATTGGTTTATTTCTAAAGTTTTTAAAATATTTGGAAATTTTGCATCAAGTTTGGTCTATCAAAATTTTGATAAAATAAGATTAGAAGAAAGCAACTCAACAAATCCATCTGCATTAGTTAGAAACTTTAAAAACAAACAATACTTTCTCACACCTATGGCAGATGTGTTATTAGGTATTGGCTGGGGTAGCTATTTTGCAAATAATAATGCTAATTTTGATCTAACTCTTGGTTATGAAATTAAATATATTTGGAATCAAAATACAATGGCCACGCTAGTATCTATTATTGATAATTTAGTCAGAACACCAGAAAAACCTGATAATTTAATGTTTCATGGGCTAACAGCCGCTTTGAGGTTTGATTTTTGAAATAATAAAAAGAGGATTAAAACATGAATTTTTATAAAAAGAAAAAAATATACTTATCAATATTTTTTCTGTTTTTTATAAATACAGTTTTTGCTGCAAATATATGCAGCAATGAATTTCGCCATCCTGATAAAGAAACTTCTATTGATCAAGGATATCCTGTAAAAAATAAAGAATTGTTAAATATTTACAACACAGAAGCTTTGATAAAAGTGAAAAATACATGGCATGCTTTTGCTTCTGCTAATTTTATTTTATGGCAGGCAAATCAAAACAGCATGGAAATTGGAAGATTTGTTTTATCAGATAATACCAGATTAGGTTCGGTAATTAATATGAGCTTTGATTATGAGCCGGGTTTTAAAGTTGGGCTTGGTTTTCATTTTGATACATGGAACACGTTTATTGAATATACAAGACTTCACCTGTCTAATACAGATGACACAGAAAAACTACCTGAAAATGCTTCCGGTATAAATTCTCCTTGGTATACAACTTTCAATCATCAAAATATATATGCAAAATGGAAGTTAAAATATGACATTATAGATTTTCAATTCGCACGGCCATTTTATAATGGAACTCGCTTAATATTAAAACCTCACTTTGGCATAAGAAGTGGATGGATCGATCAGAATTTAAACATTAATACAACCCTTCCTGCAATCAGAAAAGCAGATTTAAATAATGAAACTTATTTAATCGGCGGAAGAGCGGGATCTTATGCTGATTGGCTTATAGGATCAGGCGTTAAAATTACTTCTGCAATAGCAGCTAGTTTAAATTATCAGCATTTTAAAACTAAATATAAAGAAAGAACAGAAATAGCTATTGTTAGATGGTATAAAGATAAAATAGGTCTTTTTACACCAAATCTGGATTTATCACTTGGCCTTGGTTATGGAACATATTTTGATAATTTTAACTGGCATTTTGATTTATTGATAGCTTACGATTTTGTTTATTGGTGGAATCAAAATACTTTAGAAAATAATCAGTCCTCTTTAAATAATGTAGATGCAAGTCCAGGAGATCTCATGCTTCAAGGATTAAATATTTCATTCAGATTTGACTTTTAAAGGACCAAAACATGAATAAAATAAAAAAAATAACAAATTATATAAGACCTCTTAAACAGGAGAAAAAAATGCGCTTTATTTCAATTTTATTATTTGTTTTATTAGCGGTAAATCCTGCTTTTTCAAATGAAAAAATAAAATACAATCCAAAAGCATGCCACAAACCTTTAAAAAAATTTGATAGCGGTCACATTATCGGACAAGATCAAATTGAAAAAGGTTATAATTCTCCTGCAAGAATTGATGTTAGTCATTCTTGGGATATTTACCTACAGGGATCTTTTATTTATTGGCAGGCTAGAGAAAGAGGCTTAAGATATGCAAGGACATTAAATATAAATGCCAATGTTCAATCGAAGCTTCATAATGTTAGTTTTGAGTTTGATCCAGGTTTTAAAGTTGGGCTGGGCTTGAACTTTGAGCATGACGATTGGTTTACAGTTGCTGAATATGCAAGAATTCACGGAACAACCAGGCATTCTATTTCTACAAATGAAACAACTGCTGTTTCAAGATTATTAAATGCTTGGAGAACAGATTCTCCCAATGCTTCAAAAATTGCAATAGAATGGGACTTAGATTTAGATTTAATTGACTGGAAATTAGGTAGACCGTTTTATGAGGGAACCAATTTAATATTTAATCCTTTTGTGGGTTTAAGAGGGGGTTGGATAGATCAAAAAATAACAACAAATACAACTTTGATCAACACAACTACAATAGTTACCGACAAAGCAAAACAAGATACATGGCTTGTAGGACCCAGAGCCGGAGTAGATTCTTACTGGTTAATGCCAATGGGCTTTAGTTTTTTTGGAAATATAGCCTCTGCTTTTTGCTATCAATATTTCAATACACAATATCTTGAAGCGACTTATGCAAACCCATCTGTAACACAAACAAATACAAATAATAAAAAAGGATACATTACTCCAAATTTAGATATTTCTGTTGGATTTAGATGGGGTAGTTATTTTCATAATGATTCCTGGCATTTTAGAATAGTGTTTGGTTATTCTCTGCAGGCTTTTTGGAATCAAAATGAGATGAGAAGATTAAAAGATAGAACAGAAGCTGTAAGAAATGCTCCTGCAGGAGACTTATTCTATCATGGAGCGGAAGGAACTTTAAGGTTTGATTTTTAATCTTTTACTATTTTTTATAAATAGTTGCATATCTAGCGGCACCTAATAAAGCCGCTTTATCATTTAAGATAACCTTAACAGGTATACTCATCATTAATGAAGAAAATCTGCCTTTATCGGCAAAAGCCTTAATAAAAGCGCCCTCTTGTAGTTTATTTATCATTTTTGGAGCTATTCCCCCTCCAACATAAACACCGCCCAAAGCAAATAGCTTTAATGCCATATTTCCAGTTTCTGCTCCATATACGGAAATAAATATATCAATAGCTTTTTCACAACCTTTTATTTCTTTATTAATACCTTTTTGTGTAATTAATATTTGAGGTTCTGAATGTTTTTTCAATTCCTTTTCAAAAGATTCAATTTTAGGTTCTTTTTTAGTGTCTACTAAAAATTCATAAATTTTTTGAATGCCAGGTCCCGATACTATTCTCTCATAAGAAACATGCCCATATTTTTTTTGTAAAAACTTAAAAAGCTCTATTTCTAATTCATCTCTAGGCGCAAAGTCCGTATGGCCACCTTCACAAGCAAAAGGCTTATAATTTTTACCATCAAAATAAAAACCGGCTTCTCCTAATCCAGTGCCTGCCGCTAATAAACAAGCATTCCCTTTTTGTTTCTTTCCTTCATTTAATGTTAAAAACTCATCTTCTTTCAAACTCTCTATGCCATATGCATTGGCCTCTAAGTCATTAATCAAAAAAACATTTTTAATCTTAAAAGTTTCTGTTATTACTTTAGTTTCCACTATCCAGGGTATGTTTGTAGCTTGACATCTACCTTCCCTAATAGGCCCAGCTATTCCAAAAGACGCAGCCTCTATATTCACTTTGTCATCTTTTAAAAATTCCTTAATTGCAAAAACCAAAGAAGTAAAATTACTGCTTAAAAATCTGTGTTCCTTTACACATTTTAATCCATTTTTGTATTCAAATAAAGCAAGTCTTGTATTTGTTCCGCCAATATCACCTATTAATAGCATAAAGTTGTCCTCTTTTTTATTATTGAAGCAAAAAAAACATTTTTTTTCTTCAAACTTTTTTTCCTCTTGACGTTTACTTTATATATTATCAAGCTATATATATACATTATAAATATTAAGGAGAAGCTATGAGTAAAGAAGAGGGCGAAAAAAAGAAAGCATTAGAACAGGCACTTGCACACATACAAAAACAGTTCGGCGAAGGGGCTGTAATGAGTCTAGGAAAACAATCTGCAGCAAAAGGCGTCGAAGTAATAAAAACAGGAGCTCTTTCTTTAGATATAGCTTTAGGAATAGGAGGAGTGCCCAAGGGTAGAATTGTAGAAATCTATGGACCGGAATCTTCAGGTAAATCAACTCTGGCCACGCATATTGTTGCAAATGCACAAAAAAATGGTGGCATTGCTGCATACATAGATGCAGAGCATGCTTTAGATCCTTCTTATGCAGCTAAAATTGGAGTTAACTTAGATGAGTTAATGATATCACAGCCCGATAGCGGAGAAGAAGCGTTAAACATAGCTGAAGCATTAGCCAGATCAAATGCATTAGATGTAATCGTTATTGATTCCGTAGCAGCTTTAGTTCCAAAAAGCGAACTAGAGGGTGATATCGGAGATTCTTTCATGGGGCTTCAAGCCAGAATGATGAGCCAAGCTTTAAGAAAGCTAACATCAACTTTAGCAAAAAGTAATACCTGTGCAATTTTTATTAATCAAATTAGAGAAAAAATCGGAATCATGTTCGGCAATCCGGAAACAACAACAGGGGGAAGGGCTTTAAAATTTTATTCTTCTGTTCGTTTAGATATCAGAAAAATTGCAACCATCAAAGCATCTGATAGTTCTATGTTAGGAACTAGGGTAAGAGTAAAAGTTGTTAAAAATAAAATGGCACCACCATTTAAAACAGCTGAATTTGATGTTAATTTCAATGAAGGAATATCAAAGACCGGCTCACTTGTAGATATGGGTGTAGAATATAATATAATCGACAAAAAAGGGACTTGGTTTAGTTTTCAGGAAAACAAATTAGGCCAAGGTAGAGAAGCAGCCAAAGAAGAGCTGAAAAAAAATAAAACCCTTTCTGACAAAATAGAAAAACTGATTATAGAAAAAACAAAAGAAACTATTGTAAAATAGTCACATAAAAAAAGGAATGAATTATGACATTAACACTAATAGCATCTAACTCAATACCCGAAGTGTCTGCTCCAGCAATTTCAGGTCGATCAGAAACAAGCAGAACAAAGATTTCTAAATTTGCTATGAAATTTATCTGTCAAGCAGTTCTGATAGCAAATGGAATGGCAATGTTGGGATTATGCCTGTCTGGTAAGATTGATTGTAGCAACAAAAATGCAAGAGCGTAGGTCAAATATTGGTAATTACAGGTTTTGTCGCAATGTTCAACACAACCTTGTCGGTAATACATTATCGAGAAAACAATAATAGAAATCAACCTCTCGTTGCAGTATTAGCAATAGAGAGTCTTTTTCGTGTTTTTATCTAATAAATCTATTAAAATTTGAAAAGACTCTGAATATATGCCTAATTCTTTAAAAGTTTTTTTAAGGTGTTTTAATTCTTGATCAAATATTTCAATAGCTTTATTTTTTCCAAAAGCTATTGCAAAATTGATTTTTTTACCTTTTTCCAAATCCTCTTGATAATCTTGGAGATCATCTGCTATTTGAAAAGCTTTACCAAAATGATACGCGCATTTTTTTATTTTTTCTAATTTATCAAGGTCTCCGCCACCAAAAACCCAGCCTAATAAAAAAGCTATTTCAAATAATGATATGGTTTTTAAGTGAATAATTTTCTCAAGATTTTCTAATGTAATCTCTTTTGAAAATAAATCCAAAAACTGACCTTGAGTAGCTCCTAATATTCCAGCATATTGAGAAATTGTCTCTATAGCTAATACACAAACTCTATCGCAATAAGCAAGATCTTTTTGTTGTCTCATAATTTTTGAATTTTTAAGAATCATTTCATATCCGGATGAAATTAAACTGTAGCTCGCAAGTATAGCTGTTGCTTCATCATACTTTTTATGTAAAGCTGCTTTACATCTTCTTTCATTTTCATCATCCATGCAAGGCAAATCATCCGCAATTAATGAGGCTGTATGAAAAAACTCAATAGCCAACGAAGCATGCATTGCATCAAAGCCCTTATTCAAACTCTGAGCGATCATTAAAACTATTATAGGTCTAAGTCTTTTACCTCCGTTCAACAATGCAAATTCACAGGCATCTCTTAATGTATTTTTATCACCCATACAGCTGATTTCATCAGAAATAGCCTTTTCCACTTTGGATTTTAAACTTTTTAATAAAAGTACAGCTTTAAGATTCGATTGAAAAAGTTTCATTAGATAATTCCTTGATATTTTTAAAAGACTTTGAAGAATTTTTAATAATAGATTTTTTTAAAATATGTCCTTTTACATTAACACATGGATAGCAAATAGCATCTTTTTCAATTATTGTCCCAGGATTTAACACACTATTGCAGCCGATTTGAACATTATCTCCTATAATAGCACCCAATTTGTTCATTTCCGTTTTTAATATTTTATTTTCGAAAAAGACTTTTATATTTTGTTTATTTAGCTTGAAATTTGCACATTTTACTCCAGCGCCTAAATTTACATTATTACCAAAAATAGAATCTCCCACATAAGCAAAATGAGCCGCGTTGGAATTATTTAGCAATATAGAATGTTTTATTTCTGTAGCATGTCCAATAATACAATTATCTCCGATAATTACATTACCTCTTATGTAAGAGCCATGTCTGATTGAACAGTTTCTTCCAATAATACAGGGGCCTTTTATATAAACACCAGGTTCTATAGAAGTGTTTTCTCCTATAAAAACCTGTTCTGGATTTTCAATAATGCTTGTAGGTGGCAGTTTTATATTTTGTTTTGAAAAGTTAAAACTATTTAAATATTTCTTTAAATTCAAAAGAGGTGTCCAAATATATTCAAAATCTTCAAATAATTTTTCATGCTCAAAATTTTTTAAATCAAAAAATAATTTACGGTATTGTGAATTCATAACTCTCAATGTTGTTGATAAATAGATCATAATACTAAAAGATTCTGTTCTTCTAAAGAATATATTTATAAATATCTTTTTTTTATTTTATTACTGTGGATATGTTCATAACAGATAGTTTTTATCTATAAAAAATAATATGTTTATAAATTGTCAGTCATTTGGTTGCGACTCGTCAGTTATCGTCAGCAAAAGATTATAAACAAAATTATAAACAGGATGTTATACAAGATTTTCAACAAAATCTGGGTGAGAGGATTTGAACCTCCGACCCCTTGTCCCCCAGACAAGTACGCTGACCAAACTGCGCTACACCCAGATTATTTTCTAAAAAGCTTAAAAAAATGTTATTCTTTCTGTCAATAATTTGAATTTTTAGTATATTCTTTTTCTTTTAACAAGGATAAATTATGAATAATACATTTTATATGGAAAAAGAGTGGGCTGAAAATTTAAAAGAAGAATTTGAAAAGCCTTATATGAAAAAACTGCAGAATTTTTTAATAGAAGAAAAAAACAAAAGAATTACTATATTTCCGCCTCAAAATTTGATTTTTAATGCTTTTTGTCAAACACCTTTTAAAAAAGTCAAAGTTGTTATTATGGGACAAGATCCTTATCATGGAGATGGTCAGGCTCATGGACTTTCTTTTAGTGTTCCCAAAACAGTAGAGGCGCCGCCTTCTTTAAAAAATATTTTTAAAGAACAAATCGAAGATGTTGGAATAACTAATCCAACATCCGGAGAATTACTGTCTTGGGCCAAACAAGGAGTTTTATTATTAAATGCTACTTTAACTGTTCAAAAAGCAAATCCTAGATCTCATTACGGTAGAGGTTGGGAGATTTTTACGGACAAAGTGGTTGATATATTGTTTAAAAGAAAAGATCCTATCGTTTTTCTGCTTTGGGGAAAATCAGCTCAAGAGAAAATTGATAAGGTTTTTAATAATGCATTAGAACATCCTCATTTAATATTAAAAGCAGCTCATCCATCTTTTTATTCTGTAAAAGGTTTTTTTGGATGTAAACATTTTTCTAAGACCAATGAATTTTTAGAAAAAGTAGGAAAAAAGCCGATCAATTGGCAAATAGCTTGAAAAGATATTGAAAAGTGATTTTAATATAAATAACATTCTAGGATTAATATGAAAACAGCTTCTAAAAGAAGAATTTCCTTTTTTTCTATTTTATTTACGTTTTTTGTTGATAACTTAGGTTGGTCTATTGTTTTTCCAATTTTTGCTCCTTTATTTTTAGATGCTAATAATGTGATTTTTGCAAAAGAAGTAGCTTTTTCTACGAGAACTGCGATTTTAGGATTATTTTTAGCAGCCTTTCCATTAGCCCAATTTTTTGGAGCTCCTATTTTGGGTGAATTTGCGGATAAGTCCGGTAGAAAAAAAGCTTTAATCTTATCGATTTTTCTTACTTTTTTGGGGTATTTATTAACAGGATGGAGCATTAAGGAACATAAATTAGTTTTATTGTTTTTAGGAAGAGTTATTACTGGTCTGTTTTCTGGAAATTTATCTGTATGTTTAGCTACTATTTCCGATTTGAGTAAAAATGAAAAAACAAAAGCTAGAAATTTTGGATTTGTTTCAATTCTTGCTGGTTTTTCTTTTATTGTTGGAGCTTTTTTGGGGGGTAAATTTTCAGATCCCAAGGTATCAGAATTATTTTCCCCGGCTTTTCCTTTATGGATAGCTGCTTTTATATCTTTTGTGAATCTTTTGTTTATAATATTTTTATTTATAGAAACTTCTAATATTAAAAAAAATGTAGAGTTTGATTTTTTAGAAGGCATACACAATATTCAAAAAGCTTTACATACACCAAAAATTAAAACGATATATGTAATTTATTTTTTATTTGTTTTCGGTTGGACCATTTTGTTTCAGTTTTCTCCGGTTTTAGTTATTAAAAGATTCTCTTTTACAAACTCTCAAATAGGTGATTTGGCTGCTTTTATGGGAATTTGCTGGGCTATAGGATCCGGTTTGATTACTAAAGTATTAACCAAAACATTTTCTTCTAAAAAAATATTAGAAGTAGCTTTAATAAGCTTTACTGTTCTTTGCGGTTTAGTTGCATTACCCAAAGAATTGTCGGGAGTTATAATTTTATTGGGAGCGTGTGTTACCATAGGAGGAATAGCTTGGCCTTTGTGTACTACAGTTATTTCAAATAAAGCACCTCAAAACATGCAAGGGAAGATTTTAGGAATGAGTCAGTCGATGCAGTCTCTTGCTATGGCAGTATCTCCGATTATCGGAGGTCTGTCTGATCAGTTTCATATTTATTTGCCTTTTTTTATAGCAGCCTTTGCAAGTTTAATTGCAGGTTTGATATATTTAAAAGCAAAAATTTATAAATAATAAGGAGTTAATGTGAACTCAGAACTATCATTAGAAGAAAAAGAGATTCTTTCTGATTTATTAAATAAAAAAGAATCTTCTGTATCAGAAAAAAAACCCTTAAGATCTGTTTTATCTAAATTTTTAGATGGAAAACAGATAGATGAAGATGTCAGTAAAAAGCTAAAGGAAAAGTTTAGTGACATTAAACTTGATATGAATGAAGCAAAAACTAGCTATGATGCTTTAATGGAAATACAAAAAAAATTATCTAAAGCCTATAAAGATTTAAAAAATGAAAAAAAATGAAAAAAGAAGATTTTTTTAAATATTTAACAATTTTTTTGGCTATTACAGTCGTTGTTGTCGGTAGATTTTTTTACATAAAACAAGCAACTAAAAATAAATATTTTGGACATATAAAAACTTATAATATGGATTTTTATGCTCAAAATGAAACGAAAATTGTTAATGTCTTTGTAAAAGAAGGCGAGTTTGTAAAAAAAGACCAGCCTATTATTCGGTTAAAATCAGATTTGTTAAAAGCTCAAAAAGAACATCTTTTAGCAAAAATAAAACAGCAGAAAGTAAAAGTTGACTTATTTAAATTTAAAGAAAATAAAGCTTTAGAAGATTATGTTTTAGTGAAAAAAAATAATTTAAATACAGATGAAATACATTTAAAATTAAAATTTTTAGAAGAAAAACAACTTGAGTTTCGTATTCAAGATTCTATTTTGGATACTTTACAAAAAGAAATACAGTGTTTAAATAAACAAATAGAAGAATTTACAATATTAGCTCCTTTTGACGGCAAAATAACAAAATTATTTGTAGAACCTTCTCAATATGTAAAAAATCAAAATGACTTATTTAATATATCAATGCCAGACAAATTATGGATTGAGGCTAAAATAAAACCGGAAGAACTACAAAATTTCCAAATTAATGACATAATGCAGGCCAAAATAGCATCTTATTCAAGCAAAATATTTGATGCTGAAATTTTTGAAATAGGAAATTACATAGAAAGAAGTAAAAATCAAGAAGCTTATATTCCTATTAAATTAAAAATTAATCAAAATAAGACATCAAATTTAGAAAATTCTATTTCTTTATTAGATGGAATGAAAGTTAAACTAAAAAGAAAAAATGGACATAACTAAAACTCTTTTTACTAGAATTGAAAAAGAGCTAAAAAATAAAAGTTTAAGAAAATTAAAAACAGCCAGTTTAACTTTATCAAAAAAATATAGAAAAAAAAGAAAGTTTGATTTAACAAAAGAGGAAAAGTTAGCTTATATAGTAGCTCGTCTTCCTGCTACGTCCTCTGTAATACATAGAGTTGTGTCTGAAATCAAAAATCTGACAGAGCTTGATATAAAAAAAGTATTAGATTTAGGCGCAGGTCCTGCTTCTTCTTTTTTTGCCCTGATTCATTTATTTAAAAAGTTAAATAAAGTTACATATATTGAAAAAGATGGTGATTTTATTTTTTTAGGTAAAAGTTTAATTAAAGATCATTCTAAAAAAGAACTGATTACATGGAAAAGAAATAGGATTAATCCCTCCATAGATTTTAATTATGATTTAACATTAATGTCTTATGTAACAAATGAGCTTACAAAAAAAGATATTGAAGCTGTGATTAATAAATGGCAAAAAAGTAAAAATTCTAAAGTTATTGTTTTTATTGAACCCGGGACTACATATGGATTCGATAAAATATTGTTCATTCGGAATTTAATACTTAAAAAGAAACTAAATATTATTGCTCCTTGTCCAAATTTATTAAAATGTCCAATGACTAAAAATGACTGGTGTCATTTTTCTCTTAGACTCAAAAGATCTAAATATCATAAGTATATAAAAGATTCGAAGCTTGGATATGAAGATGAAAAATATTCATATCTAATAATTTCAAAAAAGCCTTCAAAAAAATATATTTCTCGAACTCTTCGCCATCCAATAAAAACAAAGGGTAATTTTGAGCTTACTTTATGTAAAAAAGGAAAAGTTCAAAAAGAAAATGTTACTAAAAAAGAAACTAATAAATATAAAATAGCGAGAAAAATTAAATGGGGAGACATTTTTGAATATGAATAATATTTCATTTAAAGGTTCTATCGTCGCTTTAATCACACCTTTTAAAAAAGATGGTTCTTTAGACCTGGTGGCATTAGAAAAGCTTATTTTGTGGCATATAAAAGAAAATACAGATGGTATTGTATTATGTGGAACCACAGGAGAATCCCCTACTTTAACAGATCTGGAAAAATTAAAAATTTTTGAAACAGGTGTAAAAACAGCTGAAGGAAAAATTCCTATTATTGCAGGAACAGGTACTTATAGTACTTTGCATTCAAAAAAACTTACTCAACAAGCAAAAGATATTGGCGTTGATGGCTGTTTAGTCGTTCTGCCATATTATAACAAACCAACAGAAACAGGATGCATTCAACATTTTGAAGAAATAGCAAAAGCAGATCTGCCAATAATCTTATATCACCATCCCGGCAGAACAGGGATCAAATTATCTTTAGAAGCTTTTAAAAAAATGGAAAAAATTAAACAGATTGTAGCTGTAAAAGATGCTAGCGGCTGTTTAGATTATGCAAAAGAACTAATATCTAAGACAAGATTTGATATTTTGTCGGGAGATGATAATTTAACCTTGGAAATTATTAAATCAGGCGGAAAAGGGGTTATATCGGTTATAGCTAATATAATACCAAGTAAGTGGAAGAAAATGAATGACTTGTGTTTGAGCGGGGATTTTGCTGCAGCCCAATCTATATTACAAGGGAGCGAAAGACTGTCTAATTC
Organism: Chlamydiales bacterium; assembly: GCA_028278035.1. Lineage (GTDB taxonomy): Bacteria > Chlamydiota > Chlamydiia > Chlamydiales > SM23-39 > JANQFC01. The sequence goes on along the minus strand of JANQFC010000094.1, from coordinate 51,351 downwards.
TTTATTACTGGAAACAAATCCGCAATGTATTAAATATGCAATGAGCCTTCAGGATAAATGCTTAGCAAGAATGAGACTGCCCTTAATAGAGCCCACCAATATAACAAAAACAGAAATTCAACAGTCTTTAATGTAACTATTTTTGTGCTAAATGTTTTTTTATATTTTTAATTAATCTTTCTATTGTTTCTTTTTGTTCTTCATCGGGCATAAATAAAGGATGAGAAAACAAACTTTTTAATTTTTTTAAAGAAGATATTGTTTGATTGGCAATATTTTGCTGTCTTTTATCATCCATTTTTAAGGGGAATAATTTTCTAATCACAGATAAAAGTTCTTGTTTTGCTTCACCCTTATAATTTTTAACTATTTCTTGTTTTTTACTAATTTTACCTTCTCTGCTAGCTAGTGTATAAATAGCTTGTCTTGGCATTTTATCGATACTAGGCTGTAATGCCGGAGGCATGGAGGTATAAAATTCATAATATTGTAAAAAGTTATAAGGTGTTTGTCTATTTCCATAAGTTGAAAAAAGCCACGCTGTAAAAGCTCCTTCTTTGTAGTTTTTCAAAATATTTTGTGCTTTTTTTACTCTTTCACCATGAAGCATTACTGCTTGATTTGTAATTGCCTTTACTTCTGCTGTTATTGTAATTAGCTCTTGAAGATCATTTTTTACATCAGCTTTATTTTCTTTATAACTATTTAAAATATTGGATAGATTTTCTTTTTCATGATCATTTAAAGAAGATACTTTGAATACACCGGAAAAACTAGAAAGACTTCCTTTGTTCGCTCTTTTTGCTAATGCTGTCATTTTTTCTTTTTTACTTGTTTTAAGCCTTAAGCTTAAAAGATCTTGAAACTTAACCATTGTAATTTATGCTCCTTAATGTAAAGCGGTTTTACATTTATGTAATAATTCTTTTGTTAGCGCTTTATAATCTTCGGAAGCTCTACTTTTAGGAGCTGTTTTGAAAACAGGTTTTCCATATATTGTAGCTTCTGAAATAGCTATGTCTCTTCTAATTTTAGACTTCAATAATTTTCCCGGAAAAGCATTTGCTATTACATTTTGAAAATCGTTATTGCTTTTTCCCCTAGGATGCCAAAAAGATAATGATATTCCTGATACTGATAAAGAGTGTCTTTCTGAAATGTTATTAATAAAAACAGCTAAACGCTGCAAACCTTTAACGCTATAAAATTCAGGTGTTGCGCAAATTAAAGATTTATTGGCAGCTATTAATGCAGATTCTGTAAGCCAGCATATTGATGGCGGTGTATCAATAAAAATAAAATCATAATCTAAAGGTTTTAATATTTGCTTTAACCTTTCATGTGAATATCTATCTCCGGCTAAAGCTCCTGTTACCTCCACTCTTTCTAACCATGCATCTGCAGGAATTAAGTGAAGATTTTTAATATTAGTTTTTAAGATTACTTCTTTTACTTTTTTTTCACCTTGTAAAACGGGAGCCATGCTGTCTTGTTCATCTGGATCAAAACCAAGGCCTGTTGTTAAATTAGCCTGGGCATCAAAATCAATTAACAAAACTTTCTTTTTATGAAACTCGGCTAATGCTGCCCCTATATGAAGGCATGTAGATGTTTTGGCTGTCCCACCTTTAAAACTTGTAATAGCAATAATATTCAACTTTTATCTCCTTTTTTGAGGGTATCAAGAAGAAGAGACCTCAAATGGAGATATTAAATCTTTTTGATTTTTTTCCAAAGCTACTTTTTCTAAAAAGTTGGATATTTTTATTTCACCGTGTACTTTATTATCTCTGGTTCTAAGAGAAACAGTTTCATTTTCAAGTTCTTTGTCTCCTATTGTTAGCATGTAATTAACTTTATGCAATTGAGCATTTCTTATTTTTTTGCTAACAGATTCATTTGTATCATCTACTTCACAAGGAACATTTATATCTTGTATTTTCTTTTGAATTTCATAAGCATATGCATTATGTCTATCTGCTACAGGTATTATTCTAACAGCTCTTGGACTGATCCAAAGAGGGAAATTTCCTCCAAAATGTTCAATTAAAATACCAAAAAACCTTTCTATCGATCCAAATAAAGCTCTATGAATCATAATAGGACGTTTGTGTGTTCCGTCCTTATCCACAAAGGTTAAATCAAATTTTTCAGGAAGAGACATATCAAGCTGAATAGTTCCGCATTGCCAAAATCTTCCTAAAGCATCTCTTATATGCAGATCAATTTTAGGACCATAGAAAGCTCCGTCACCTTCATTAATTTTATAAGAATGGCCCCATTCATCTAAAGCATCTTTTAGTCCTTTCGTTGCATTGTCCCATTCTTCGTCAGTTCCTATGGTTTTAGTTTTTTCCGGTCTTGTGGAAAGTTCTAATTTATAAGAAAGACCAAATGTCATATAGATTTTATCAGCAAAATCCAAAGTTTCTAGTATAGCCTCTTTAATTTGATCAGGAGTCATGAAAATATGAGCATCATCTTGATGAAAGCTTCTAACTCTAAAAAGGCCGTTAATGGCACCTGAGGGTTCATGTCTGTGTACATTTCCAATTTCAGAAATTCTTAATGGAAATTCTTTATAGCTATGAACATTGGTTGCATAATATAGCATACATCCAGGACAGTTCATCGGTTTTATTGCAAACTCTCTATCTTCTACAACAGATGTGTACATATTTTCTTTGTAATGAAACCAATGACCAGATCTTTCCCATAATTCTTTTGTAAGCATTGTCGGTGTTTTAATTTCAATATAACCGGTGTCAAAAAGCATTTTTCTTAAAAACTTTAGAAGTGTTTCCCAAATATACATGCCTTTGGGGTAAATAAAGGGCATTCCTGGCGCTTCTTCTTTTAAACCAAATAATTCAAGTTTTTGTCCTAATACTTTATGATCTCTTTTTTTTGCTTCTTCTAAAAAAGCAAGATAATCAGCTAATTGCTGTTTAGTTGGGAAAGAAATACCGTAAATTCTAGTAAGCATTTCATTTTTAGCGTCCCCTCTCCAGTAAGCTCCAGAGGTTTTTGTAACTTTAAAAGCTTTGATTTTTCCTAAATTAGATAGATGAGGTCCTCTGCAAAGATCTAAAAACTCACCTTGTTTGTAAGCTGAGATATGTTTTCCTTCTGCTGAGTCTATTATTTCACATTTATAGGGGTTTTTAACAAAATGATCTTTAGCTTCATTTTTATTTTTAAAAATTATTTTTTCAGGTTTTAAATTTTCTGAAATAATTTTTTTTACTTCTTTTTCTATTTTTTTTAAGTCTTCTTCTGAAATGTTCAAATTAGCAAAATCATAGTAAAAGCCATTTTCAATAGGAGGACCAATAGTTGGCTTTGCTTCTGGAAATAGTCTTAGAACAGCTTGTGCTAATATATGGGCAGATGTGTGCCAAAAAATTTCTTTTCCTTCTTTTTCCTCAAAAGATAAAAAAGATATTTTATCTCCATCTTTTAAAACATGCGTCAAATCATAAGGAGTGCCATTTACAACAATAGCTATTGCAGTACTAGGATCAGTTAGGTTTAATTTTCTAGCTAAATCAACACCCAACATGTCTTTTTCAAGTTCTATTTTTTTATCGTCTACAAAGACAAACATAGTTTTCACCTTGATTTGGTTGTTTTAAATGATTATATTTTAATAAAAATATGCCTAAGAAAAAATAAAAAAAATAGGATTTTGTAATTTTTGTATAAAAAAAATTTTCAATTTTTTTTTGATATGGAAAAAGATTTGTTTTTTAGGTAAAGTTTAAAGAAATATCTATATTTGGGGCTCTTGATATGAAAAGAATTTTTTTGAATTTATTGTTTTCTGCATCTGTATGTTTTTTGCATGGAGCTCCTGTTAATAATCCTATGAATCCGGAAATAATTGAAGAAGGTTTTTTTATCACACCGGCCAGTTGGTTAAATTTCAGAATAGGATATGAAGGAAATTTTATTTCTGACGGAAGAATGGAAAAGAAAACGGGAACAGAAGGAAAAGTAGATAATTTTGAACAGGATGTTAATTCAGGCAGCTTTACTTTGAATATGCAGAGTCGTTTGGATATATTTACTGTGCTTGGAGCATCCAGAATTAAAACAGATTGGAGATTTAAAGAATCTAGCATTTCTAGAAGAATAGAGTTGGAAACTAATTATCGTTTTTCTTGGGTTATCGGAGCTAGAGCTATTTTATTTGAATGGGGCAATACGGCATTAGGAGTGGGCGGCAGATATTCAAAAACTAAACCATCTCTTTCTTGGCTTACAAAAGATGGCGTTCCTCAAGAAGTGGGCAGACCTAAGGTTAGTTACAAAGACTGGCAGGCAGATATGGGTCTATCTCATAGAATTGATATTTTTATCCCCTACATAGGCGTTAAATATTCTAATACAAGAGCAAAGTTAAGAAATATGGGATTAATAGTTGCTAGTGATAATTCCATGTTTATGCATATGAGAAACAGGGATCATTTTGGTGTTTATGCAGGATGTTCCTTATCAAACGCGAAATATTTTTTATTTAATGTAGAAGCAAGGCTTATTGATGAAGAAGCTATTACTGTTTCCGGCGAAATAAAATTTTAAAGTTTTAGCATGCGAAAATTATTATTTTTATTTTTTTTGTTATTTTTTAATAAAATATTAGCTTCCAGCGTTGGTAACATTGCTTCTCCTGCAATAGTTGAAGAAGGATTTATTATTTCAGATAAAACTTGGCTTAATTTTCGTTTTGGTTACGAGAATTATACGGTTGAAGATCTTGAAATGAAGTTTAAAGATGCTTATAGAAAACAATCTTTTAGTGTTAGAGCTATTAAAGCTTTTTCCAATACAGGATTAATGACTATTAATATAAAGGAAAGATTAGATGCTTATGTATATTTAGGTTCATTTAGAATAGAGCCTGAAATCAAATATTTTTCTACTTTATATAAATCAAAAAGTGAAAATGATCTTTTATTAAAAAGCGGAGGAAAATTAGTTTTATTTGAAATTGGAGATTTTACTTTAGGAGTGGATGCAAAATATTCTATTTTTTCTGCTAAAAGTGATTTATTAACTCGAAATGATGTGCCAATAAATAATGAAAATCTTAAATATTCGTTTAAAGAATGGCAAATTGGTGTTGGCTTAGGTTTGAAAATTACAATTTTCAGACCTTATATTGGAATAGCTTATAGAGATACAAGAATAAGGATAAAAAATGCGCCGTATTTTAATGATCAGAATTTATTATTGAAATTTGAAAAAAAAGCAGGTGGGTTTTTAGGAACTTCTGCTTCCATGGGATCTTATGTAATGCTTAATGCGGAAATTCGTTATGTTAACGAAAAATCAGTAAGTGTATCAGGAATGTTAAGATTTTAATTATTTTGAAATAAAATATTTTTTTTTGTAATCTGGTCTCTCTTTTTTTATAGTGAGTACAAGATGAAACGTTTATTTTTTTTATTAACCTTATTTTTTTATTCTCTAGCCTATTCTCAGGATTTATCCGAAGATGGAAGACAAGAAGATCCTGATATGGATGCATTAAGAAAATGGATAAGAGAAAAAAGATTGGTTACTGTGAAAGAAATAGGCGGAGATCTTTCGTTAAGCGGTGAAGTAAGGTTTGAGTTTCAAACGTTCAATGAAAAGCTTAACGGCATTCAGCAAAGAGGTTATGGGAGCCCTACAACCAAGCCTGACTATGAATTTGATATCGAAGTTAATGTAATGATTGATTATAACACAGAAAGAAGTTGGGCTTCTATTAAATTAGAATTTGATAATGACATGGGTACTAATAGCGGAACTACAAATAGATTAGCTTTAGAAAAAGCTTATTTTGGTGGAAGAATGATAGATGGAGATACTTTTGCTTTTGACGGAGAATTAGGAAGAAGAAATTTAAGTGATATTTTTGACTCTAAAATTGAGTTTTCTTCTCTTTTTGATGGAGCTTTACTGAAATTTAATAAAGGATTTGAATCTATTGGAAATTTTTACGTTAATTTAGGCGGTTTTTTAATAGATGATTATTTTAAACACTTTGGAGGTGTTGGAGAGCTGGGTATGCTCAAAATAGCCAATACTGGATTGTTTTTTAAATATTCATTTATTACCTGGAAAAGACATTACACAAAAAATATGGTTTCCGATACTGATGATAGAGAAGCAAAAAATAGAAGGTATGATTTTGGAAACTCTCAAATAATATTAGGATATCAAGGTACTATTTATAAGGCCAAAAAATATCTGAAAATATATTTAGCTGGATTAGTCAATCATTTTGCAAACAGATTACCTTTTGTTAATACTAACACTGATAATAAATATAAATATGCCTGGTATGCCGGTATTTCAATAGGTAGAATTTTAAGGGCTGGTGATTGGGCATTAGATATGAATTATCAATATGTTATGCCTCAAGCAATACCAAGTTATGATGTTGGTGGAATAAAAAGAGGTAATGCTCAAAGACAAGGATTTTATACTACTAATGTAAATGGAACGGGTGATTTAGTTACTGATCAGGCAAATGCTGTCGGAAATGCAAATTATAAAGGCTTTCAGTTTGAACTTTTATATGCGATTTCAAATAATTTAACCATATTACAGAATTTTGAGATCTCAAATAATCAAACTAAAAACGTAGGTCCGGATTTAAGTTTAAAAAAATATGAAATGGAATTTATCTACGCTTTTTAATCTAGTGTATTTGCGAATGTATAAGTTACCACTTTATTTCTTTTCTTTACTTTTAAATATACCGCATCAGGATATGAATGACCGTAAGAGCTTTTCAAGAAGGCTTTAATGTCTGTTTCTGTAAATGAATTATCTAATAATAAGCATACGAAATTAATTCGTCTTTTATATTTTTTAGTTTTTGTATACAGCCTATGTAAAGATACTTTTTTGCTTTTTCTTTTTTTGATTAAATATAAAGAGTTTAAAAGCCCTCTAAAGAAAGGAAAATCTCTTAATACTTTACCTAAAGTAAATATTTTTAAATTAGGTAAAAAAGAAAACATTAATAAAGCTTCTAACCAAGATCCTCCAATAAAAACAATATAAGATGTAGGTGTTGGAATATTGTTTACTTTTACTTTATATAATTTAAGCAAGATCTTTCTTGTAATGTAAGAAAAAAAGAGTTCGGACATCCTACCTGTTATAAAAATAGTGAATAAAAAGGTTAACAGTCCCATTATAGCAAATCCGCTAGCCGAGCTTAGTCTTAATGCTCCACTTATTAAATAAAGAAAAATTGAAGCAAAAAGCACTCCCACAAAGCTTAAAAAATTTGCAGCAGCTATAATTCTTCCTCTTTTCTTATCAGGGCTTGCTATTTGTATAAAAGAATCAAAAGGAATTAAAAACAATCCTCCGAACATACCCAAGAGGATCAATATAATCAGTACAATGCTAAAAAACTTAGCAAAAATCCCTAAAAGAATAAATAAAACGCTTAAAAAAAAACCAGACAAACACGCTAAGCCTGGTTCAACCCTATTTCTAGATATTTTTCCTGCCAGAAAAGAGCCGATTGCAATACCTATGGCTGTTGGTAAAAATAAATAACTTCCACCTATTTCTGTATAATTTAAAGATTGTATAGCAAATGGTATAATATTTAACTGAGTAAAACCTCCAAGAAACAAGAAAAAAGCAGAGCCCATTACAGCTGAAATTAAGTATTTTTTTCTACCGCATATTCTTAATGTTTTATAAATTTCATAAATAAATAATGGATTTATTTTCTTTTTCGATCTTTTAGCGGGAGTTTTGATAATAGCTATACTTGCTAAAAGTCCTAAAATAGCGATTAAAACACAAAAAGAAGAAGCGATTATAAAATTTTTATTAGTTACGGATGTTATCCAAGGGGCTAAGACTGTTCCCAAAATAACAGCTAAATATGTAAGTGAATTTAAAGCTCCATTAGCTTTAGAAACATTTTTGGGATTAACTATTTCTGGTATAATTCCATATTTAGAAGGGCCAAAGACAGCACTTTGCAGCGCCATAAAAAATAAAAGAATATAAAGACCCACAGTAGATTTAATAATTACAGCAACAACACTGAGTGACATTATGAAGCACTCCAAAGCCTTCATTATAATTATTATGTTTCGTTTGCTGATCTTGTCTGCTAATACTCCTGCTGCGGATGAAAATAATAAAAAAGGAATTACAAATACGGCTCCAACGATTGCCAGTATTGTGCTAGCATCTTCTATTCCTTCAATATTAATAACAAAATATACCAATATTAACTTAAAAACATTGTCATTTAAAGCTCCTAAAAACTGGGTAACATTTAGGAATTTAAATGAATGTTTTAAGCTTCTCAAAGACTTCATGGACAAAATTTTACTTTTAATAATAGCATTTAAATACAATTATATATTTACAATAGTTATTAGAATACCCCATTTTTTTGTATGATAGCAACTTTTTCCAGTAATAAAATTAAAATTTTAAAAGAAAAATTAAAAAAAGATATTTTTTTCAACTCAAACAACTTAAAACAAATTGTTTTTGTTGAAAATACGCAGATAAAAAATTGGCTTGTAAAAAGTTTTTGTGATGATCCTGATATTAATGTTTTTTGGAATATCGAAATAATTAATATAAATCAAATTTCTAAATTTTTGAAAAACATAGGAGTTATTTCTAAAAAATCACCTAATTTTTTAGAAATAAGCTTATTGGTTCAAAAAGAAATTCATCAAATTCTTGAGAAATATGATATTTTAGAAGAATCAGAAAAATCTATTTTTTTATATTTGAAGAATTATTTAAAAAAAGATGAAAAATATGATAAACGTTTGAGTTCTTTGAGTTTTGAAATAACAAAAATGTTTATTGATTATTCTATTTATAAGAAAAAAAATGATTCTTTAAAAAAACAATCATGGCAGATTTTTTTATTTAATAAAATTTTCAAAAAAGAAAATTATTTAATTTTATGTAATGAAAAAAAATTGAATATTAATTTATTAGATAAATATTCATTATGTTTTTTTGGATTAGATTTTTTGCCAAGAAACTATTATGAAATTTTAATAAAATGTAACAATGTAAATTTCTATCTTTTATCTCCTTGTATGTTTTTTTGGGAAGATCTTGTTTCTGATAAAGAGAGAAAATATTTACAAAAAACTTGGACTCAAAAAAACGTTAATCCTTCTGCTCAAAAATGTTTAGAAGAATTAATTAAAGATAGGAATTCTTTTTTAGCAAATCAGGCAAGATTAGGAAGGAATTTTTTAAAAATTATAAATGATTATGAAAATAATGATATTTTTGACCAATATGATTCTTTAAAAGTTTCTAAGACTATTTTAGAACATCTTAAGATGGATTTATTATATTTAAAAAGTCCACACAAAAAAGATGTTTTATTTACTAAAGACTCTAGCATTCAATTACATATAAGCATTTCTAAATTAAGAGAAATTGAGATTTTAAAAGATAATGTTTTGTCTCTTATAAAAAAAGGATATCAGTTGTCTGATATTCATGTAATGAGTTTTGATATTGATCAATATGCTCCATTTATTAATGTTGTTTTTAATAAAGAAGATAAAATAAATTATAAAATTTCAAATTTAAAAACTTCTTCAAATAGCTTTTTAATTCATGGCATAAAGATCTTTTATTCTTTAGTAAATAAACAAGAAAATTTAGAGAATTTTATAGAATTAATTGAAAATCCCCTGCTTCAAAATAAATTTAAAATAAATCCAGAAGAAGTGCTTTTGATAAGAAAATGGCTAAAAGATACAAAAATTTCTTCTTTTATTAATGAAAAAAATACTTTTTATGATTCATCTGTTAATTCATTAAAAAAAGGCTTGGAACGACTTTTAAATGGATTGATTTATAAATTAGATAAGATTCCTGCAGATTTTAACGATCAATATCCTTATGAAGGAATAGAATTTTCTCAAGTGGATCTTTTAAATAAATTAATTGCAATATCTGAAAACATAGAACACGATATAACTTTTTTAAAAAAATATTCTTTGACTTTAGATAAATGGGCTTATTTTTTTAAATATCTAATCGATTTTTATTTTAAAATTAACGATGATTTAATAGAACAATCTGCATGTAAATCCGCTTTACATTTAATAAAAGAGCTTTTGCGTGCATCAAAAACATTGAAAAAACAGACCTTTGCCTCTGCTTACATATTTAAGGTCTTTTTTAGAGAGCTTGATTCTAAAAAAAGCTCTCTTAATACTAACTTACTAGATGCTATTCATTTTTCTTCATTTGAAATGTCGGCAATTCCAGCAAAAGCTATTTTTTTAATTGGCTTGAATGGATCTTATCCTCAAGTCAAAATAGACAACTCTTTAAATAATTTTTCAAATAATGAAAAACCATTAGAAATAGAAAAAGATAGATATAATTTCTTAAAAGCTGTTTTATCTGCTAACGATTATTTGGTACTTAGTTATTCTTCAGTTAATTATAAGGACGATAAGAGTCTTATTTTACAAGAATTTTTAAATTACTTGGATGCTTCCTATCTAATAAATAAAAAAATGATTTCTCAAGTAATAACGACTATTCATCCGGCCGTGTCATTTCATAAAAATTATTATTCTGCAGAAGATTTATATTCTTTTTCTCAACTGAACTATTTAGCTTGTCAAAAACATTATAATGAAAAAGTTAAAGCAAAGGTATTTTTACAAAAAGATGCAAAAGCGAATAAAGATATTCCTGAGCATATTAATATTAAAGATTTATCATCTTTTGCCAATAATCCTATTAAATTTTATTTCAACAAAATTTTGAATATATATTTAGATCAAGAAGATAAATTTGATTATAATTTTTCATTTTTAAAAAAATTTATAATTCAAAAAGAAAGCTTATTTAAACCTTTAAAAGAAATATTTGCAGAGTTGGATAAAAAAGGCGAAATGCCTCATGGTATTTTTAAAGAAATTGCAATAGAAAAAGTGAAAAAAGATAATCAAAGGCTCCTTAATTTTCTTGAAAAAGAAAATATTTTAAAAAAAGACATTTATAAATTAATTTTATCTCGAAATTGTACATCAAAGGTAATTGAAAAAAACATTGTTACAGTGCCTGCTATTGAATTAAATATAGAGAATAAAAAAGTATGTCTTTATGGAACAATTGATAATATTTCAAAAGAAGGATTAATTATTTTTTCTGATGATAAATTATCTTCTATTGTTAAAATATGGCCAAAATTATTGATTTTTTTATATTTTTCTCAAGATTTAAAAAAACAAGTGATTTTTACTAAGAATCAAAAAATTAGAAAAATGGATTTTAATCATATTGGAACTCTTTTATTGAAATATGTTCAGTTTTATTTAAAATCTTTTTCTAACCCGTCTTTTTTGATCAAAGATCTATCTCAGACGTTGCTTCAAAAAAATCGAGTTTCTCTAGAAGCTGATATTTATAAATTAATAAATCAAAAATCAATATTTGAAGATTTATATATAAAAAAAGTCTTTGCAAAAATAGATAAGAGTCAAATTGCAGCAATTTATGAAACATCCCAAAATTTACGATCTATATTTCAGCCTATTTTGGAGGAAGCTTGAAAACATTTGATGTAATTAATAAAGACCAAGAGATCTTGGGAAAATTTTTTTTAGAAGCTTCTGCAGGCACAGGTAAAACTTTTGCGATTGAGCATGTAATAGCAAGATTATTATTGGAAAAAGAAAGTATATCAATAAATCAAATGCTTATTGTTACTTTTACTAACAAAGCTGCTGCTGAACTAAAAAATAGAATAAGAAAAAATATTGAGAGCATTTTAAAAATATTTAAGCAAGATGAAATAAACGAAAATATTTCTGATTATTTAAAGCCTTTTATTAAAAATGATAAGCGTTTTGTTATTAGCCGATTAGAAGATGCTTTAATTTTTTTTGATCAAGCACAAATATTTACAATTCATAGTTTTTGTTATCGCATGCTAAAAGAATTTGCTTTTGAAGCAAATGTAAATCTCATAGAAGAAGATGAAGATAATTTTGAGTATATTAAAAAGATTATAATTGATTTTTTGAAATACTCATTGGATCCTAATATTATAACTATAGAACAACTAGATATACTTTTATCCAAATATCAAATGGATCAGTTGATATCTAAAATAATATCTTATGCTAAAGATATTAAAATAGAAGATACTTTTTCTACCTTTTTAGAAAATTTTAAAAGTCAAATATCTAAAATATCTAAAAAAATTTTATTAGAAAATATTTTAAATGATTTTGATTTGATACAATCTTCTTATAAGAAAAAAAACAATCAATCTTTAGAAGAATATCAAGAGCAGATTGAACTATTATTTAATATTATACAAAAAGACAATGTAAATGACCGTGATCTTAAAAATCTTATTAGAACAAGACTTACTATTTGCGATTTTTTAAATGATAACAACAAGAAATTAAGAGCTAAAGATATAAAAATTCAAAACATTTTATTTTTTGAAGATCTCAAGAATAAACTATATCCGCTTATTGCTAAAATGATAGATCCTTTTTATCTTTTTGAGCTTGTTGCTAAACAAGTTTTTGATCATGTTGATTTAATACTAGAAAATGAAGAGATTTTTACATTTGATAAAATCCTTCAAAAAATGAATCATTCTTTAGCTAATATTAAATTTAAATCTTCAGTTCAAAAAAAATATGAAGTTGTAATAGTTGATGAATTTCAAGATACTGATCCTATTCAATATGATATTTTTGAAAAGCTTTTTTTATCGGAGGAAAAAAAATTAAAAGCTTTATATTTCATAGGAGATCCAAAGCAATCTATTTATAGATTTAGAAAAGCAGATATATATACATATTTAAGAGCTTTGAATAAAGTAGGCAATGTCAATTATTTAACTACTAATTATAGGTCTTCTCCTAATCTGATAGACGCATTGAATGCTTTATTTGCTAAGGATTTTTCAAATAATTGGTTAACATTACCAAAAATAGATAAATATCTTCCTTATATCCCTATTAATTCTGGTTTAAAAAAAATTTTAGAAATTACAGATGATAAATCTTCTCTGCATTTTTTTATGGCTGAAGATAAAATTAGAAAAAAATGTCCTCCTGAAAATGTTGAGAATTTATATTTTAATTTTATTGCTAATGAGATTTTAACTTTTATTACAAAAGGTTTTTCTTTGGAAAGTTTTGTGGTTTTGGTAAAAGATAGATACCAAGCTAAAAGATTAGAAAAATATTTTCATAAGATAAATATCAAAAGTAAACTGTCTAATCCTTCTACTTTGAAAGAATCGAAAGCATTAAAAGCCTTTCAAGAGTTTTTTGAAGCAGTATTAGACCCAAAAGACCTCTCTAAGGTTAAAAAGGCCTTAATGGGGCCTTTTATTGACTTTTCAAATCAAGAGGTTTTAAATTTATCAAACGAAAGTCAAGAAGTATTAGAAATATTTTATCAGCTTAGAAATGCATTTGCTAAAAAAGGAATAGCTGAATTTTTCTCTTTGTTTTTTCAAAGTAAATTTCACAATATTTCTATTTTAGAGAAAATAGCCTCTGCAAATGATATTTCTATATATTTTGACATTATGCAAATTACAGAGTTAATTTTAGAAAATGAAAATTTGACAATCGATAAAATTTTAAGCTTTTTTGAAAAGCTCTCTTTATTAGATGCAGAAAATGAAATTTTAAAAAGAAGGTCATTTTTTGAAGAAGGTGTAGAAATTATGACTACCCATATGAGTAAGGGATTAGAATTTGATATTGTCTTTGCTTTAGGTTTAGCCAGCAGATCTGAATTTAATGATAATGAAAATACTGAAGAAATTGATGCTGAGAAATTGAGACAGCTATATGTAGCTTTAACAAGAGCTAAATATCGGGTATATGTGCCCATTTTTTTTGATAAAAACAACAAAAAAGTTATAAAAGGCAAAGCTTCTGCTATTGAATTATTTTTATCAAATATTTTAAACAATAACATGTATGATTGTATAACAAAAGAAGCTGTTTTAGAGAAATTTCAAAATTACAAAAATAGGAAATTGGTTAGTTTTTCTAATACAATCTTGACTCAATTAGATACAGTAAAAGAAAAATCTATAGCTTTACATGAGCCAAAAAGGGTTTTTTATAAAAATGACAATTCTTCAATTTTATCATTTTCTTCGCTTCCTAATGAACATAAAAATCATGTAGATTTGGATATTGATAAAGAAAAATTATCTTTTCCATTAGGGGCTGAAATAGGAGTCATCTTTCATTCGATTTTTGAAAAAATATTTAAACAAAATTCTTTTGCAGAAGATGATATAAAACTAATCGTAAAAGAAGAGCTTATTTTCTCAACTTTTGAAGAATATGAATCGATTATTTTTGATAATGTAAAGCTAGCTTTATATTATCCCTTAATAGAAGGGGTTTCTTTGACTGAAATTAAGCCTGAAGATGTGTTTGTAGAGACCGAGTTTTTGTGCCCTTTTGACAAAAAAAATTACTTAAAAGGATTTATTGATCTCGTGTTTATTTACAAAAATAAGTATTACTTACTTGATTGGAAAACAAATTATCTAGGAATTAATTCTGAAAATTATAGTAAAATTAACATTGAAAAATCAATGAATGAACATAACTATTTTATGCAGGCTGCAATATATGCTCAAACCCTTATCAGATATATAAAAAATATAGAAAAAAGAGATGAAAAACTATCTTTTGGGGGGGCTTTTTATGTCTTTTTGAGAGGTCTTGAATTTGGCAAGGGAGTTTATTTTTTTAAACCAGAAATTTCATTATTAAATCAAATTAAAACAAAGAATTGATGAATTATGTTTGAATTAAATTTGTTCAAAAATTTTGAAAAAAATTATGTCAATGTAAAGCAAGAAAAAAAAGAAAACTTTTTTTTAGATATCGACTGGTTTTTTTCCCAAAAAATGCAGCCAAAAAATAAAGAAGAAAAATTTTTTTTTGCATATCTTTTTTGTATTTCAAGACAAGGGCATCTGTGTTTAAAAATAGAAAATAAGCAACTTTATCCTGATATTATTAATTTTGATAATTATAAAGATTCTGAAATTTTAAAAAAAATAATTATAAAAGGATCGGCAAGTATAGCTGATAGAAAAAAATCTGATTTTAATAATAAGGGGCCTTTGCGTATTTGGGATAATCATTTTTATCTTCAAAAAAATTTTATTTATGAAAGTAAAATATTAGAATATTTAAAAAAAATTATCGAAAATAAACCTGAAAATATTTTTGATTTAAAAATATTTAAGCAAGAAATATTCAAAATCAAAAAAGAAAAAATTTTAACAAGTGAACAAATTCAATCTATTGAAAATGTAGCAGAATCGAGTATTTCTTTAATTTGTGGTGGACCAGGAACAGGCAAGACTTTTACAGCTTCTTTTTTGATAAAATTATTTAATAAGTCTTTGTTCAATCAAAAAAGCCTTAAAATTGCAATAACAGCTCCGACTGGCAGAGCAGCCAAACATCTTCATAAAAGTATAATAAAAAACAATCCAAATGTGAATATTCAAGCCATAACTCTTCATAAATTGCTTAACATACAAGAAGGAAGAGGAAAACACTTTGGAGCTGAAAAATTGGATTATAATCTTATTGTTGTAGATGAAGCGTCTATGATTGATGCTAAAATCATGTCGCATCTTTTAGATCAGATTGCAGATAATAAAAGGCTTGTTTTTATGGGAGATAATCACCAATTATCCCCTATTGAATCAGGTAATATTTTTTCAGACTTATCAAAAAGTTCAATTATAAAAACTTCTTTTTTGAAAAAAAATATGCGTTTTGCAAATCAACATTTAGCAGAATTTTCTCAAGCTATAAGAAATGGAGATCAACAAATGATTTGTAAAATGTTGGATCATCAAAAAATTAACTTTTATGATATTTCAAAAAAAAATGAAATTTATAAGATTATTTACAAATACATAGATAATTTTTATGAATTTTCTAAAAAAGAAATAGATCCGCAAAAAGCTCTGAAAAATATTGAAAAATTTAGAATTTTGACAAGTCTTAGAAAGGGGGTGTTGGGAGTTAATAATTTGAATCAATATATAATAGATCATATCTTTACACAACTAACAGAAAAAGATTGGTTTTATATTCCTATCATGATTATAAAAAATAATTATGAAATGGGGTTGCAAAATGGAACTATTGGAGTCTATATTTCTAAATACTCTAAACAAAACGATTTAACTAATGGATATGTCTATTTTAATGATTTAGATGGTGTGAAAAAATACAATATCTATCAGCTTTTTGATTTTGAATATTCTTTTTGCTCGTCTATTCATAAAAGTCAAGGTAGTGAATTTGAAAATGTATTGGTTCTTTTATTTAATACTAAAGATTGTTTAGGAAAGGAACTTTTATATACTGCAGTTACGCGGGCAAAAAATTATCTAAGCTTAATAACAAATAAAAAAGACCTGTTAGAAATATTGAATAAACAATCTACTAAAAGGTCTAACTTAGTTTCTAGGCTTGAGCAGCTCTTCTTTGTTGCCAAGTAAAACCTAAATAATTAGCTGTTAGTAATAAAGAGGTTGCAAATAATGGCAGAATAGACCATCTATTGGCTATGATAATAGCTGCTCCTATTGCATGAGATTTCCCAGGATATTGATTTGCAATAGTAATGGATCTATTAGCTAAATTATAAACTTTTGAACTAAGACTTTTTGTTTTATTGAAAGCTTCTATTAGTGAAATAAAAGGAAAAGCTTTTCTTTGAAATGTTAAATGAACAAAAGGATTGCTTAAATTGATGAAGTATCTATCTAATACACCTAATTTTGTTATTAAAGCATTAGCTCTTTTTGCTAAGTCTGTATTTTTATTACAGGAACTATGAGTATAATCTTCTAGTTTTTTTCTGATTGTTTGTGCTTTTTTTAATGATCTAGCAAAACTTCTATATTCTTCAGCAAATTTTGAGGCTTCATTTTCTTTTAACTGAAGATTTCCTTCTATTAAGCGTATACTTTCATTGTTTTCTTCTTGAGAACCTTCTAAAAAGGCATCTAATTCAGTTTTAGACCTTTCTAAAAAACCTGTATTATCTTCTCTGCCGACATATTTTTCTAATTCTTCACAGAACATGCGTACAGAGTCTTCTGATGGTGGGCCCCAAAGGTATTCCCAAATTGAGGCAGGAGATAAAGATGAGATTTGTACCATATTATTTAACTATTTTTTGTAAGTATTTTGATTTAACTCTAGCTGCTTTATTTTTCTTAAAAATATTTTTTTTAGTCGCTTTATCCATAAGGCTATAAAGTGTATTTAGTTTAATTTTTTGAACATCTTGAGCTTCTTTTTTTTCAATAGAGCTATCTAAAGCATTAATAGCTGTTCTAACTCTAGATTTGAAAATTTTGTTTCTTTTATTTCTTTTTTCACTTTGCTCAATTCTTTTTACTGCAGTAGGTTTTTTTGTTTTCTTTTTTTCTTCTGCCATTTTTCCCCTTTTGGTTATAAACGTAGCTAATTTTTAAAGTGGACATTAGTATAAAACTTTAGATAAAATTAGTCAAAAAAATCGATTATGAATTTTTATGAAAAAAATTTTTATGACATCCATAAGTTGGATATTTGTATTTATTATAGCAGGAAGCATTTGTTTTTGGTTTTCTATGAAAGCAGGAATTCATGTATATAAATATTTTAAATTAAATTCAAAAACTACGTGTTCTATAGACAAATGGGAATTAAACGAAGATAAAAGCTCCAAATATACAATAATAGTATATTATTCTTATGAAGTATCAAATCAAATTTTTAATGACAAATATATTTTTAAACAAAAATTATTTTTAAATAGTTTTGCTGCAAAAGATCAAATCAATTACTGGAAAAATAAAAAATGGACTGTTTTTTATAATTCAAAAAATCCAAATATTTCTTCTATAGAAAAAGCCTTTCCGTATAAGAGCTGTATTTATGCAATAATTGCAATGTCTATATTTTTATATTTCATTTTTTTAAAATTTTATCTTATCCGTTTTCAAAAAAAGCTTTGATTCTTATAAATTTATTTTCAGTTTTATATTTTTATAAATCATTCAATCTGATATAATTATTGTTAAAGTTTATAATTATTCCCAATATATGATAGATACAAAAACTACCTATTCAGATTTTTCTGATCCAAAGCACCAGCAAAAGATTGAAGAACTTGTAACAATTGCAAAAGAGCAGGGTTACATTACTTATGAAGAGATAAATGAAATTCTTCCTATGAGTTTCGATAATCCTGATCAAATCGATCAGGTACTTATCTTTTTAAGTGGAATGGATATACAAGTTCTTAATCAATCAGAAGTAGAAAAACAAAAAGAAAGAAAAAGAGAAGCAAAAGAATTAGAGGCTCTTCCTAAACGAGCAGAAGGTACATCGGACGATCCTGTAAGAATGTATTTAAAGGAAATGGGATCAGTTCCTTTATTATCTCGTGAAGAAGAAGTAGAGATTTCTAAAAGAATCGAAAAAGCGCAGTTTCAAGTTGAAAAAATTATAATGCGATTTAGATATTCAATTAGAGAAGCAATATCCATTGCACATTATCTTATTACAGGAAAAGAAAGATTCGATAAAGCTGTATCAGAAAAAGAAATTCCAGATAAACAGCATTATTTAAAAATTTTGCCTAAATTATGCGATCTCATGAAAAAAGAAGATAAGTTTTTAGAAGAAAAGCTTATTGAAAGTAGAGATCCAAGAATTAAAAGGCAAGACGCTGTAAAAATAAAAGAAATCATTGAGAAATGCAGAATAAGACTTCAGGCATATTTAAGATTATTTAATTGTAGGCATAATATCATAGAAGATTTTGGAGAGGTGATCTTATCTTCTTATGATAGATTCTTGAAGTTAGAAAAAGAAATAGATGAATTAACTCCACGATCTGAAAAAAATAAATTTGCAGCAGCAAAACTTGCGGCCGCTAAAAGAAAACTGTACAAAAGAGAAATTGCAGCGGGAAGAGCGCTAAACGAATTTAAAAAAGATGTTAGAATGCTTCAACGCTGGATGGATAAAAGTCAAGAAGCAAAAAGAGAAATGGTTGAATCTAACCTAAGACTTGTTATTTCAATAGCCAAAAAATATACCAATAGAGGTTTATCATTTTTAGATCTTATCCAAGAAGGTAATATGGGGCTTATGAAAGCGGTAGAAAAGTTTGAATATCGAAGAGGGTATAAATTTTCTACTTATGCTACA
Organism: Chlamydiales bacterium; assembly: GCA_028278035.1. Lineage (GTDB taxonomy): Bacteria > Chlamydiota > Chlamydiia > Chlamydiales > SM23-39 > JANQFC01. Next base: position 32,074 of record JANQFC010000094.1, on the reverse strand, counting down.
TGGTGGATTAGACAAGCAGTTACCAGAGCTATTGCTGATCAAGCTAGAACAATTCGTATTCCTGTACATATGATTGAAACTATTAATAAAGTACTTCGGGGCGCGAAAAAATTAATGATGGAAACAGGAAGAGAACCAACTCCGGAAGAACTTGCGAAAGAACTAGGTCTTACCCCTGAAAGAGTAAGAGAAATATATAAAATTGCTCAACATCCAATATCACTTCAAGCGGAAGTTGGGGATGGCGGAGAATCTCAGTTCGGAGATTTCTTAGAAGATACTACTATAGAATCTCCTGCTGAAGCGACAGGATATTCTATCTTAAAAGATAAGCTAAATGAGGTTTTAGAAACTTTAACAGATAGAGAAAGAACAGTTCTAATTGAAAGATTTGGTCTTATGGATGGTAAACCTAAAACTCTAGAAGAGGTTGGGGTTAGATTTAAGGTCACAAGAGAGCGAGTAAGACAAATTGAAGCAAAAGCCTTAAGAAAAATGCGTCATCCAACAAGAGCTAAACAGCTTCAAGCCTTTTTAGATCTTATTGAAGAAGAATAATCTTTCAAATAATGTAAAGCAGTTTTACATTTGTTTTTTATTCTTTTTTAAATATTCTTTTATTAAAGCAATATCATTATGGTCTTTTTCTCGGTTATAATATTTTTTCCATTCAATAACATATGATAATGGCATAAAAGGATATCCTTCGATAATTTCTGAATTATCGATAATCTCATCTAATTTATCTGTGATATTCAGACAATCATTAAAGATCTCCATATCCATTATTCTAATTACATTTTTTTTAGGGCCCTCTACTTCATATTTTTTAGAAAGGTTTTCCCATAAATTCCATTTAACGATGATATCAATATCATGGGCCTCTCTTAAATTTCTAATAGCTAAGGGACCACTGCCCCAAATAGTAAATTGACCAATAGGAAGCTGTAATTGATCAATTTGTTTTAAATTTGAACGATAATTATGATTCATAAAGACTCTCCTAATTTAGAAGAAAAACAAGAAATTAATATTATTTTTTCTTTTTTTATGTAAAGAAAAAATATAATTTTTTCAAAAGAGCTTGGTAGAAAAATTAAATCTTTTCTACATTAGATATAAATATTGGAATGAATATGAAAAGAGTTAACTATTTTCCCTACATAATATTATTAGTTTGTTTATTGTTTATCATGAGTATTCCTCAAAAAACAATTCATAAAATTAGAAATTTTGCGGTAGCTTCTGTAGCACCTTCTTGGTCTGGATTTAATAGTATAAGAAAATGTTTTTTTAAAACGCCTATAGCAACTATTGGCAATAAGGATATAAATCCAACAGATGATACATTTGAAAAATTAAAATTAGAAAATGCACTTCTTAAAAATCAGACAGATGGATTTTATGAATGGTTGATCTTTGAACAAAGGATTCAAGAGCAAGTTGAAAAATACACATCATTATCTAAAGAAGAACATAAAGATATATATTGGAATGATTTTTTTAGAAGAAGAGCAGAAGAATTGAAAGAAATATTAAAAATAGAATTGCAAGCTTTGCCTGCAAGAGTTGTTTTTCGAGATCCTAATTCATGGTCTAGCAGCATATGGATAAATATAGGAGAAAAACATAATGAAAATTTAAATAAACTAATTATTTCTAAAAATAGTCCTGTCGTTTTAGGACAAAATTTAATAGGTCTTGTGGAATATGTGGGATATAAATATTCGAAAGTCAGACTTATTACAGATTCTTCTTTAATTCCTTCTGTGAGAGCTGTGAGAGGAAAAACACAAGATAAAGCTATACTTTCAATGATAGAGTCTTTAAAAAATCATATATATGATAGAGAGGATTTATTCTCTTCAGATAAGGAAAAACAAAGTTTTATCCAAAATTTAAAAATACTAAATAATAGACTTAGACAGGAAAATATAGATAAATATTTAGCTAAAGGAGAGATAAGCGGAGCTTCTCAACCCCTTTGGAGATCAAGAGGTGTAATTTTAAAGGGAATTGGTTTTAATTATGATTATCCAGATGAAGAAGGTCCTGCTAGAGAATTAACTTCAGGAAAAATTATAACGAAGGAATTAAATTCAATAAAACAAGAGGTCTTATTAAAAAAAGGCGATCTTTTGATTACAACAGGTTTAGACGGTATTTTTCCAGCAGGCTTAAATGTCGGCATAGTAACAAAAGTCAATGACCTAAAAGAAGGTGATTATGCTTATAGTATAGAGGCAAAACCTGTTCAGTCTAATATCAATGATCTGGATATGGTTTTTGTTATGCCTGCTATTGATTTAAATATAAATGAATCTGTGGCTAATTACTGATAAGTTTTAAAATATTTTTTTTGATATTTTCTATTGATAAATTTTTTGCAAAAGTAGTGTTATATGTTTTTTTTTGTATATTTTGATAATTATTCGTTGTGTTGTTTTCTATAAATTTAAAAATATTATTCCAAGATTTTTTAGGAATAGAAATTCCACATTTATGTAATTTCAAGCTATTATTTTTTAAAGACCTTTGTTGTATATCAATAAAAAACATAGGTTTTTGAAAATATAAAAAATCGTAACCTACAGATGAAAAATCTCCTAAATAAAAATCACAAACATTTAAAAGAGGATAAATTATAGGACAGTTTTCTAAGAATAGCAAATTTGGATGTTGAAAATTTTTTATGGTTGAATAAAATAATTCGGGATGTTTTTTTTCCAATAAAGGATGTGGTTTGATAATCAAATTATAGTTATCAGGAATATTTTTTATAATTTTAGGAAATATCTCAAAAAAAGAAGTTGAATTTTCTTTATCTTTCCAGGTTGGTGCATAAAGAATAGTTTTATTTTTTTTCTTCAGTTTTGAAAATATTTTTAGATCTATTAAATCATCATAAAATTTTTTATTTTTTAGATAATACTCAAGTCTTAAATTGCCAATTAATGCATATTTTGTTTTATCTAAAACTTTATGGTATTTCAACATTTCTAAAAGATTGTCGCCATATATTAAAACCCCACTTTGTGTCATATAAGATTTTATAGCTATAGTATTAATATAACCCTTATCTGAATGACCGTGAGGAGTAAAGATTAGTTTTATTTTTTTATTAAAAAAACTTTGGAAAATATTAAAAAAATCAGGATGCCAAAAATTAGCTTCGAATAAAACATCATAATTGGCTAGATAATCTATGGGTAGTTCTTCTACTAATTTTGAATTTACTTGAGGATAATATTTTTGACAAAGATTAAAACTATCTTCTGTTTTTATCAAAAAGGGAACATTTAAAATATATGCAATAGGAGCTAAATGATCCAAAACTAAAGAATCAGAATCAGAATTTACTACTGCGATTTTCATGATTTGCACATTTGTATAATATTATTTTTGATATCATCTATTGAAAATTTAGATTCAAAGGTATAATTATAAAGTTTTTGTCTTAAAGGTTTAAAATAATTTTCTTTTTCAATGCCTTTTTCTATTATTTGATTAATTTGGTCCAATTGATCAAACGCAATATTAATGCCATAATTGTGCAAATATCTCATTTTATGATTCATATTGAGCTTATGGACATCGAAAAAGAACATAGGTCTGTTGTATTTTAAAAAATCATAACCTACGGAAGAATAATCTCCTAAATATAAATCTGAAACATTCAAAAGGGGATAGATTAAAGGAAATAAAGATAATATTTTAATATTTTTTTGATTTTTATATTTTTCTTTAAAATGAATAATTCTTCCTAAAAAATGCTCTTCTAATCTTGGATGAAGTTTTATAATTAAATTATATTTTTTAGAGAGTTTATTGATCATATTGTCATTTATATCAAAAAAAGAACTGGAATTTTCATTGTCTTTCCAGGTTGGTGCATATAAGATTATTTTTTTCTTTGAGTCAAAGTTCTTTGTTATTTGATTTTGAATAATAGAATCGAAAAATGATTTAGATTTGAGATAATAATTATATCTTATATTGCCAATAATAATATAATTATTTATTGATTTGTTATCATTTTTTTCTTTAATAAAATCTAACATTTTATTGCCATATATTAAGGAAATATCTTGCTCCGCAAAATTTTCCATAATTGGATGAAAATGACCTTTGTCTGAATTGCCATGAGGTGTAAATAAAAACCTCAGTTGTTTTTTATATTTTTTTTCACTTAATAAAAAACGCATCTTTGCTCTTTTTTTATTCCAAAAAGTAGAATGCATTATTACATCAAAATATTTAGTAAGATAATCAGGCGACATAGCCTCCAGATCTTTATTGATAATATCTAGGTTTGGATAATATTTTTTAGCTATTTTAACGTTTGATTCATCAGATGTAATTATAGGAGCTTTAAAAAGATCGCAAAGTGGGGCTAAATGATCAATAATATTTGTTGCGTGCGGTTCTAAATAAGCACAAAATTTTAACATATTTTTTCGTTTAAATTGTCAACTTTTGCAAAAGTATAATTATATAATTTTTGTCTTATTTTTTTATATATCACATCTTTTTTTAAATTAGTTGAAATAACATCAAAAATATTGTCTTGATTCATAATTATATGACCGCAATCAAAAAGATTAGATTGTAAATGATTTTTAAAAAAGAACATAGGTTTATTAAATGTCAAAAAATCATATCCAACAGAAGACATATCTCCTAAATAAATATCTACACAATCTAAAAGAGGATAAATTATTGGAAAATTATCTAAAATGAGAAGGTTGCGTTGTTTATTTGTATATTTGAGCATGGTTATTTCAGTTGCATGGGTTTTTAGTGTATTAGGATGAGGTTTTACAATTAAATTAAAATGATCAGGAAGATTGTGAATGATTTTTTTATAATACTTTTCAAAAGATGAAGAATTTTCTGCATCATTCCAGGTTGGACAATACAAGATTGTAGTTTGATTTGGAAGTTTAGTTCTAATTTCTTGTTTAATGATTTTTTTATAAAAAGAGATCTTTTGTAAATAATACTTATATCTATAATTTCCTATAGCAACGATATTTGATATTTTATGAAAGACTTTTTTTTCTTTTAGAAAATCAATCATTTTATTACCATATACAAGGGCTTTGGTTTCTTTTTCTAAAGCTTCCATAAAAGGAATTGTTTTACCTTTGTCTGAATTTCCATGAGGACACCAAATAGTATTTACTTTTTTATTTAATATTTCCTGTTGCAATAGAAAATCTTGATCAAAAACATCTCGAGGCATGCATGTAATTACATTATCAAAGTTCTTAATTAAAAAAATATTGAAAGCGCTATTATCTATTAAAAAAGACTTGATATCAGGGTAGTATTTGGATATTAAATCATAAATATCATCATCATTGGTAATTACAGGAATATTTAATATATATGATAAAGGAACCAAGTGATCGATATGGTGAATATGATTGTTATATAATAAAGTTACTATTTTGCTTTGCATTATTTATATAAAACGTTATTTTTTAATAAACTTGATTAAATTATATTTAAAACATGAATATTTTACATTTAGAATCATCTCCCGGCTGGGGAGGACAAGAAATAAGAATATTAAAAGAGTCTCTTGGCATGAAAAAAAGAGGCTATAATGTTATTTTGGCAGTTGAAAAAAATGGCGGTCTTGTTAAAAAGGCTAGAGAGGCTGGTTTTGAGGTATATGAGATAAGATTCAAAAAGATATTTTGGTTTATTTCTTTTTTTAAGATTTTAAAAATAATATTAAAACATAAAATTAATCTTCTTAATACTCATTCTTCCTCAGATTCTTGGTTAGGAGGTATAATAGCTAGGTTATTTAACCTACCGGTTATTAGAACTAGACATTTATCAACTAACATCAAAAAAGGCCTTAATAGCAAATTGCTTTATGGATATTTGGCAGATTTTGTAGTAACTACATGTTCAGAGATTATTAACATTATTAGTAAACAAGCCCGTAAAGATCTAGAGAAGTGTAAATGTATTCCCACGGGATTAGATGTCGACAAAATTAAAGTTACAAAAGAAGAAACTTTGCAATTTCGAAAGAAAAATAAATTAAAAAAAGAAGACTTTTTGGTAGGAACTGTTTGTTTTATGAGGTCTTGGAAAGGGATAGAAGATTTTTTAAAAGCAGCTCAGATATTACAAAATTTTGAAAATATTAAATTTTTAATAATAGGAGGTGGGCATTCTGAAAAATATAAAGAATTGGCAAAAAAACTTTCTTTAAATAATGTAATTTTTACAGAACATTTAGATAATCCTTTTCCTGCTATCAATTCCTTGGATATATTTTCGTTGCTGTCGACTGCTCATGAAGGAATTTCTCAAGCTAGTCTTCAAGCTGCTTATTTAAAAAAACCTTTGATAACAACTCCTACAGGAGGGCTAAAAGAAATATGTATTGATAATCACAGTGGATTACAAGTACCTATTTTTTCTCCGGAAGTAGTTTCTAATAGCATTTTACATCTTTACAATAACAAAAGTTTAAGAAATCGATTAGGTCAAAATGCCAGAGAAATATCAGAAAAATTTTCAATAAAAAATATGTTAGATGAAATGGATAATATCTATATCTCTTTACAAAAAAAGTATTTTTCAAAATAGACGCTTCTCATATATTGAAAGGGTTGCTATATTTTGAAAAAATAACAAAAAGAGTTTATTTTATGAGAAAAAAAGAAAATCCCCCTATTAATAAACAGCTGAAATATCTAATAGACAATAGGAAATATTTTTTTTCTATTTTGGTAAGTATTATTTTTGCAGCGATTATCGCATATCGAGTTCATCCTTTGTTTTCACAAAAATCTACAGAAGGGCATATTATTGCAGATAAAACTTATAATGATTGGAAGAACTCTTCTTTTGAAGATAATAAATCTTTAGCAGAACTGAGATTATTATTAAAAAAATATCCTAATCTTCAAACAGATTATGAAGCTATGATAACACAAGATTTAATTCAAAAAGATCTTTTTACTAAAGATGATATTTTGTTAGCAGATAAAGCTATTTCCAGAACCAATTATGAACTTCCTTTTTATAGTAAATATGCAATAGCAAGTGTTTTGATTACTAAAAAAGAATTTATAAAAGCTTTAGAAAAAGCAAAAATTTTAAAAACAGAAATGCAAAATGATTTATCTTTTTTAAAGGAAGAAACTCTGCCGGCAGGTCCTATCTTATATTCTTTAAATCTTTTAAGAATAGCTTTTTTAGAAAAAATTTTGAATAACAATAAAGCGGAATTTTCAGCTTTGGAAGAATTAGAAAATTATTTGGGGTTGAAAAAAGATTCAAGAGATATCAAACAATCGATTAAAGAAGCTATTAATATTATTAAATCAAGCTTTAATGAAAACAATATTGAGCTGATAGACTATATTACTTATAGAAAAAGTCTTCTCAGCTCAGAAAAATAATTGTTAAATATGCTCTTCTTCTTTTAGAGACTCAGGTTTTTTTTCAGTTTTTTTTCTATCATGAGTTCTTGCAAAATGATGGAAAGTAATTCCTGAAAGGAGTCCAATTTCAGCGAAAATTATAAAAGGAATAAAAATACTTAAAACTATTCTTACTATTCCAACAATAATTTCAGTTGATTTGTCTTTTTTAAAAGCAAGAGTAGTAATTTTTTTAAGCATACCTTCTAACTTATCTGGCATAGCAACACTTATAACTGCACCTAAACCACCAAATAATAAGCTCCAAGTAGGTCCTGTAAAAAATCCAAAAGCACTAGAAATAGTAGCGATGATTATTGCTATTATCAAAAATACTTCTGTTGTATATTTTCTAGCGAATTTCTCTATTTCTTCTACAGAAACTCCCTCTTTTATCTTTTCGGCTATCTTATCTTTTTTTGCCATAAAATCTTACCTCTTTAATTTTGAGGAGTGTGTTAATTAATTTTTAAAGGCCATTATAGACCTATCTTTCTACTTTTAATTAAAATATTTAATATAATTTATTGCAATAATAGATATAGTTCTTTCTTTGTATTTTTTTCTTGGATCTTCTAGAATAGTTCCCTTTGTTTGAATTATTGTAAAGATTTTGTAAATGAATATAATAAAATTTTTAAATATTTTTTTTAAATATAGCTTAATTCCAGTTATTATAATATGCGCTATTTTATTATTGTTATTTCAGTCTCCTCATTCTAAAGATATTGAGATAGAATATTCCAAAATTACATTAGAAACTAAACAAGAATTTGAAGATATTTCAGGAAAGAGCTTGTTTTTATCAGACCTTCATATAGATGTTTCGCTGCCGGATCTTAAATCAAATATTGAAGTGTATTCAAAAGATTACAGACCAGACATAAAAAATAAGGCTGTTTTTTATGATATTTGCATTAAACCAAATGATTCAATTATTACTGTTAGGGAAAATCAAAAGATTAATATCCAAGAAAAAAATGGATATTTTTCAATCTCACCGAACTCAACAAATTTTTGGTTGGAAATACAAAAAAGCCGTAAAGATTTTGTTAAGATAAAAATTTGTGCAAAAATAGATGATAATTCTATTGCAGATGAAGTTTTGAGTGATTTTTTTGAAAAAGAAGTCTTAGAACCTAAGCCTAATGAGGATAAATCATATATGGATTGTCCTCACTTAAAAGCTCTTGCGGAAGCAAAATGGGTTTCAGAAGATTTATTTGTTAAGCTTTATTATAAGGGGAAAAAATCTCAAAATAGGCTTGTTTTAGAAGATGATATTATATATGTGGCTGATGATGAATTGCTTATATATAAGGATAATAAATGGCAAACAGCTTTAGATGTAGATACTTCTCAATATGACCTAGTTTGCATTAAAGCAGTAGATACCAAGATTTTAGAATTAACAATTTTTACTCAAGGATCAGATAAAAAATATAATTTTGTTTATACAAAAGACGATAAAGGTGAATTCAATCACAACAAAGAAGAATTAATTACAACATTAAAAAGAAGAACTCAAAAACATGTAAGTGCAACTATTAATAAACAAAGAGTTGTTCTTAAAGAAAAAGATGTTTTAGTAAAAAAAGATAATCGATGGAAATTATTAAAAAAAGATTTTGATGATGATTATTTAAGAAATAATGAGATTTTATTTTTTGAAAGAATTAAAGAAAATAAATTTAAAAAAATAGCTATTTTCCATTTATTTAATCAAAATCATAATAAATCCATTCAAATAGATGTTCCAATAATATCATCACAAGATTCTAGTAATATTAAAATTAGAAGAGGCTTAAAATCATGAAGAAAATTATTTTTCTTATATTTTGTATGTTTGCTGTTTTTTTATATTCTGAAGAAATTTCAAATGTAGAAGAAGAAGTAAAAAAGGTGAATGAACAAATTGAAACATTAAAAAGCGCTCTCAAAAATAAATATGATAAAGCTTCTATTTTATTTTTAAATAAAGCAGAAAATAAGGAATATGAACAATTGCTTATTGAAATCAAAAAAATTAAAGATGAAATAAAAAATGTTGAAGAAACATTTAGAAAATCATCAATCGATGATAGTTTAAAAAATGATGAAGGATATGCATTTTGGGATTTACAAGAAACTACTATTTCACAGCTGATTATGGAGTATGGTTCTCAAGATTATTTATATGTAATTCCTTCAGAATTAACATCAATGAAAATAAGTTTATTTTCTACTATTCCAGTTCCTAGAAATTCATTTGAAGAGTTAATAGAAATGGTTTTATCTCATAATGGAATAGGAGTAAAAAAATTAAATCCTTTTCTTCGTCAATTATATATTATAAAACAAGATCCGACATATATTGAAGCTATTGTCTGTAATCCTAAAGAATTGCAATTAGTAAAAGATAATACTATTGTGTGTTATGTATTTTCTCCGAATCCAGAACAAATTAAATCTATTCAAAGTTTTTTTGAAAGATTTTCAGATGTTAAACAAACAACTATTCATACTATTGGAACAAATGTAATGGTTGTTTCTTCAAAAGAAACGATTCAAAGATTAGTAAATTTATATTCTGCAATATATGAAAAAAATGAAGGGAAAATTATTAAGGTAGTTCCTTTATTAAAAATTTCTACAGATGATGCTGAAAAAATAATAAAGACTTTTTTTTCAGAACCAAATGTTAAAACTAGACCTTCTTTTTATCAAACGGCTTCAGAAGAATTAGCGATTATGCAGCAGGGAACATCTTTGATATTGGTCGGGCAAGAAAGTTTAGTGAATAGAGCAGAACAAATAATACAAGACTTAGAAAAACAATTAGATGATCCTAGTGAGGTTACTTTATTTACATATAATTGTAAACATTCAAATGCAGAAGAAATCGCTTCTATATTAGAAAGTCTATATTTTTCAATGTCTTCTATAAAACAAGATGAAAAAAATCAAACATCTCAGGAGCATCAAGATCTTAAGAAAACAAAGTATAATCCTTTACTGCCAATCAGGCCAAAACCAGCAGAAAAACCAGTAACATCTTCTAAAGAAAGTTCTAATAATTTTGTTGTAGATGCAAAAACAGGATCTATTTTGATGATTGTAAAAAAAGAAGATCTATCCAAAATAAAAACTCTTTTGAAAAAATTAGATATACCAAAAAAAATGGTTCATTTAGATGTGTTATTAGTAGAAAGAAAAATACAAGATAGAAAGCAATCAGGTATAAATCTTTTGAAAATCGGGTCTGCCAGCGGAGATAAACAAACTGCTTTTGGATTTGATTCAGGTTCAACATCTAAAAGAAAAGGGTTGTTTGATTTTCTGTTGTCCAGGCCTAAAAGCAAATTACCTGCATTTGACCTTACTTTAAGTTTTTTAATGGCTCAAGAAGATATGAAAATAGCTGATTGTCCTTCTATAACAGCGGTTAATCAGACACCTGCAACGATTTCTGTTGTTGATGAAATTTCTATTAATAATGGAGCTGTTCATATTGATTCTGATAAGGAATCAAGATTAGAAAAGTCTTTTACAAGAGCACAATTTGGAACGACTATCACAATAACTCCTACTATTCATCCTCCAGATGATGAGGAAGGTGCAAAAGGATATGTTACCTTGATAACAGATGTTTCTTTTGATTCGACAAAACCATCTTCAAATGAAAGGCCTTCTATTACAAAACGTAAAATTGAAAATGAAGTAAGGGTAGCTGATGGAGAAACAATAATTTTAGGAGGGTTAAGAAGAAAAACAGAAGAAGAAGGTTCTGAGAAAATTCCATTTTTAGGAGAAATTCCAGGTATTGGTAAATTATTTGGATCTACTAAAATATCAGATGCTACATCTGAAATGTTTATTTTTATAACTCCTAAAATAATAAATGATCCAAAACATGATTTTGAAAAAATTAAAAATTTACTTTTGGAGAAAAGAGCTGGTGATACAGATGAATTTATTAATAAATTAAATGAAGCAAAAACTAAAGAAAAACAAACACTTTTTGAAAATTCCATAAAACTTTTTTTTGATAAATGAAAATAAATAATACAAATATTTTAGATTTTCCTTTTGTAAAAGATAAGAAAATAGTAATTGATTATCTTTTTGCAAAAAAAAATACGCTTATTCCTATTAAACAGGAAAATGGTAAAATATTTGTAGCAATTTCAGATCCGACTAATTTTGATGTAATTAATGAATTGCGTTTATTAATAGAAAAAGAAATTGATTTATTGATTTTTTCAAAGGAACAAATTGAAGAAGCAATAGAGATTTGTTATCACCAAAAGCAAGAAAAAATTATTTTAAAAACAGATAATCCTGAAAAAGCAACAGAGGGATATGATCTTTTAGAATCTGCAAATCAAAATCCTATTATTAAATTATTAAATTCTATTATTACGGATGCAATAAGACAGCAGGCATCTGATATACATTTTGAGCCTGAAGGAAATTTTTTTAATGTGCGTTTTCGAATTGATGGATTTTTACAGGACAGACAATCGCCTCCTCCAGAATATGCCTCTCAAATAATAACAAGATTAAAAGTATTAGCAAATTTAGATATTGCAGAAAAAAGACAGCCTCAAGATGGGCGTATAAAATTAATGATTAATAAAAGAGAAATTGATTTTCGAGTTAGTACCATTCCAGTGGTTCATGGGGAAAGAGTTGTTTTAAGGATTTTGGATAAAAAAAATATCATTTTAGGTTTAGATGACATTGGAATGAAAGATAATATTTTAGATCCATTTAAAGAAATGATCAAATTTTCTGAAGGAATAGTTTTGGTAACAGGGCCTACAGGAAGCGGCAAGACGACTACATTATATAGCGCAATATCTGAAATATATTCCAAGGAAACAAATATTATGACAATAGAAGATCCTGTTGAATATAAATTAACTAATATTGCTCAAATCGCGGTTAATCCTAAAATAGATTTAACTTTTGCTAAAGGACTACGGCATATTTTAAGACAAGATCCTGATGTTATCATGATTGGAGAGATTAGAGATAAAGAAACAGCAGAAATTGCCATACAAGCTTCTTTGACAGGACATTTAGTCTTTAGTACTTTGCATACCAATGATGCTCCTTCAGCTATCGTGCGTTTGGTGGATATGGGAATAGAACCATATTTGCTATCTTCTTCGATAATTGGCGTTTTAGCTCAAAGGCTGGTTAGAATATTATGTCCATATTGCAAAAAAGAAATTAAACCTTCTAAAGATGAAAAAATAAATTTAGATGTAAAGCAGCTTTACAAACCCATAGGATGTTCAAAATGTTTTCATTCAGGATATTTAGGCAGGCAGGGAATTTATGAAATTATGCCAATGACCAAAAATATAAAAAAAAGAATATTAAAAGATGTAGATTCTCAAGCGTTAAAAGATTCTTTGGATTCATCTTATATAGATTTAAAAAGTTATGCTTCTTTTTTATTGAGAGAAGGTGTTACAACTATTGAAGAAATATTAAGAGTAACTAAAAACATTTAAATTTATGAAGCTTTTCGAATATAAATCTGTAAATTCCGAAGGAAAAAAAATAAAACAAATAACATCAGCGCAGAGTTTGCAAGAAATTAAAGCTTATTTTTTTAAAAATAATATTTATTTATTGGATTTGAAAGAAATTAAATCAAAATTCAAACCATTAAAACCTAAGGAAGTTTCAAATTTTACAAAAGAATTGTCAAAACTTTTATATGCGGGGATTTCTTTATATGAATCACTCAGTATTTTGTGCGATAAATATGAAAAGAAAAATACTAAATTAGTTTTACTGGCTATAAAAGCTAAAATATCAATGGGATATTCTTTTTCTGAATCTTTAGCATTTTATAAAAAAAGTTTTAATAATGTTTATATTTCAATGATTGCTGCTTCTGAAAAAACCGGAAGATTGAAAGAGGCTTTAGAAGAGATTTATTATATTTTAGAAAAACAGATTGCATTTAAAAAAAAGCTAGTAGCTTCGTTTACTTATCCTATAATATTAGCTTGTTTTTGTTTTTTAGTATTATCAGCTCTTTTGTTTTATATAATACCATCTTTATTTGATTTATTTGCAGATAGACAGCTTCATCCATTTACAATATTTGTATTAAATTTGAGTAAATTTGCTTGTAAAATCAAACCATATTTATTTTTCTTGGGTGTCTTATTTTCGCATCTGTTAATGATAGGCTTATATTTAAAAAAAGTTAAAAAAAAGCTTTATTCGTATGTTTTGAAAATGCCCTTTTTAAAAAAATTTATGATTAAAATAGCAATGAGTCGATTTTGCAGATCTTTTTCTACTCTTCTTCAAGGACAAGTATCTTTTGTTAATTCTTTTACATTGGCCAGTAAAGTGATGAATCATCCGGTTTTAGAAAAAGACTTTAATATTTATAAAAATGATATTATTGAAGGAAAAAATTTAAGTAATATTTTAAAACAAAATTCTAATATACCAGTATTGATACCAAGAATGCTGTCAATTGCTGAAGAAAGCGGTTCTATGTCAGATATGCTTAATAACATAGCAAAGATATATGAAGATGATATTGAAAAAAAGCTTATATTTATAACATCAATAATGCAGCCAATAATACTTGTTTTCTTAGGAATAATTATTGGATTTGTTATTCTATCTGTTCTTCTTCCTTTAACGGACGTTAGTTCTTTTATCGGGAGTTAAATAAATTTTTGAGGATATTATGAAAATAAAAAAAAGACATATGACTCTATTAGAAATCATGATTGTGATCTTTTTAATAGGACTTATTACTAGTGTTGTCGGTTATAATATGAAAGGTAGTTTGAATAAAGGAAAAATTTTTAAAACAGAACAAGCGATTAATCAGGTTAAAGATTTATTGTTATTAGAGGTGGCACAAGGAGCAAATATTGATGAAGTAGTATCTAATCCTCAAAAGTTTTTAGACCAATCAGGAATGGCAAAAAATTCGAAAGAATTATTAAAAGACGGCTGGGGACATGAACTTAAAATTACAATCAATAATAAAGATAGAACAGATATTACTGTAGAATCAGATAAATTAAATAAAATCAAATCTAATAAAAGATAATGAAAAAAGCTTTTACTTTAATAGAGCTCATGGTGTCTATTGCTTTAATTTTATTGGTTACTAGTATTATTGGTATTAATGTTAATAAAGCTCTGAAAAATCATAAATTTATATCAAAGATAAAAAAAATTGAATCTTATATTGAATATGTTAAAAAAATGGCTTTAATACATCAAACAGATGTGTATTTTATTTTAAATCAAGACTTGAAAGGTTCTTATCTAAAAATAGGAACAGATGAAGTAAATGGTTTTTTTAAAAACCAAAAAGTAAAAGAAGAAATTTTTGAAAATGTGTTTTTTTCGTTTAATAATGAAAGAAATGTTATAATTATTTTTTCCTCTACAGGAAATGTTTTTCCCAAAGGAGAATTTATATTTTCTGATAACAAAGATAAAGAAATAAAATTATCCTTATAAGCTTTCTTGTATTTAAGTAGTTTTTTTTCTAATCTTAATAAAAAAAATTGAGGCAAATCATGAAAAAAATATTCATTTGTGTATTTCTTATTTTAATAGGGTATGGTTTTGCTAACCCATATGTTATGCCGCTTAACTTAAAGCAAAGAGAACCAAATTGGAGAGCAGAAACAGTCAAAATGCATTCTAACGGAGCGAATGAAGTTGTTTTGTTTTATGCACCGCAAGAAGATAGGGAAATTCCTGTTAAACAAATGGTTTTTTATGAAGACGGAAAATTAAAACAGGAAGTTGATCTGGCTGTGGTTTCTGAAGGTTCGGAAGGATATAAAATATTTAATAGTATAGTTGTTCCTTCAGGAGTTTGTGTAGATTTTTCGCATGATACAACAATTACTCAAATGGCATATTATGATAACGGAGTTTTGTCAGGAGAAATGCAGACATTTTATTCTGATAATAAGATCAAGAGTAAAGTTACATATAAAAATAACAAATTAAACGGCCCAAAAGAAATTTTTTATGAAAACGGTCAAAAAAAAGAAATTGGATTTTATGAAAATGGAAAACTTGAAGGAGATTACTTTGGTTATTACGCTAATGGAACAAAAGCTTTGAGTGCAAAATATAAAAATGGTCTACTGCAAAAAACCGTTGTTGAATGGTATGAGGATGGGGCAATTAAAAGTGAAAAAAAATATGTAGATGGAAAATTGCAAGGGAATAAAAAATCACCGGCTGTAGTTTTTTACGATAAAAATCATAAAATTATAGAAGCTTTAGATTACGATAAAAATGAACCTGTTGGAATGCATATTAAATATTTTTCTAATGGCAAGCCGAGTTATAAAACCTATTACGATAAAGGAAAAAAACACGGAAAAGAAGAATTTTATTCTGAAGATGGAAAATTATTGGGAAGAGGAGAGTTTAAGGAAGGTAAGCCAACTGGAACTCATTTTAGATATCATGAAAACGGGAATCTATTTTATGAAGCAAAATTTGATAAAGATAATAATTTAATAAGTCCCATAGAAGAGTTTGATGAAAATCAAAAAATTATAAGAAAACATTTTGCTAAAAACGGAAAAGTTCATGGTTCGTATCAGGAATGGTATCCTAATGGGCAGTTAAAATTAGATTTTAATTATAATAATGGTGATTTTGATAAAGAACAAAAAGAATATTATCCGTCTGGTCAAATAAGAATACAAGTTTTCTATAAAGAAGGTAAAAGAGATCATAAATATCTTGAATGGTATGAAAACGGTCTATTAGCTAAAAAAATTAACATAAAGGATGGAAAAAAAGAAGGTCTTTTTGCTCAATGGTATGAAAATGGCTTGCCTCAAGTTGAATCTAATTACATTAATGATGAAATTGATGGTTTACATAAAGAGTGGCATGAAAATGGTATTTTGAAATTGTCCATTGAATTTGAAAAAGGTAAAAAAAATGGATTTCATAAAGAATTTAACAATAAAGAAGAACTTCTTTTAACAGCAAAATATACACATGACGTATTAGATGGAGATTTAATATCATATTATTCTAAAGATAAAATTAAAGAAAAAATGCATTTTGATAATGGTAAAAAACAAGGTGATTCTATTTGGTATTATCCGAATGGACAAATCCAGAAAAGTGCAACTTTTAAAGATGATATGTTTGATGGGAAGGTTATAGGTTATTTTGAAGATGGCAATATAAATTTTTCTCAATTTTTTGAAAAAGGGAAACCAATTAATGAACATATTGAATATTTTTCTAAAGAAACAGCTAAAAAAGACGGTCAAGTACAGAAAATATTTACTTTTAACGAAGAAGGTAAATTAGACGGAAAACAAATAACATATCATCCTAACTCTCAAATAGAAGCTATTGTAGAATATAATAATGGTCAGTTTCATAATGAAAAAATATTATTTGATATAAATGGAAATATTTTAGAAAAAGCAAATTATTCACATGGTAAAATGGAAGGTGAATATTTTCAGAAAATGCCAGACGGAAAAGAGCTTGTCTATACATACAAAAATAATCTCAAACATGGACCGCATTACATTTATTATCCCAATCAGAACAAAGATAAAAAAATAAAAATGTTAGAAGCTGAATTTAAAAATGATCAGCTTCATGGAGAATTAATTGAATATTCTGAAAAAGAAGTTAAAGTTTCAGTGTGTAATTTTATTAAAGGTAAAAAAGAAGGTAAAGCTTATATATATGCGCCCAATGGTAAGCTTTTCATGGAAATAGATCATCAAAATGACCTAAAAAATGGTTTTGTCTATCAGTACTATCCAGATAATAAACTTTTTAAAAGAACCTATTATATAAATAATCAAAAACAAGGTGAAGAAAAAACTCTTCATAAAAATGGAGAAATAGCTACTATCAATCATTATGAAAAGGATAAATTGCATGGAAAAAGTATTTATTATAATGAAAAGGGTATTATTGTTTTTGAAGGAGAATACCAAGAAGGTATGAGACATGGAAAAATTAATAAATATTATGATGATGGAACAATTTGTTTAGAACAAAATTTTATTAATGATAAACTACATGGTGAAAAGAAAAAATATGATAAGAATGGAGAAGTTTCCATTTCTTTATATGAAAATGGCAATTGTTTAGATTAAAGGAGATATAACAAAAAATGAAAAAAAGTTTTTTAATATTATTTTTTATACCCGTGTTAATATTTGCTCAATTCCCTCAATTCAATCTTAATAAAATTGAAAAAAATGCCTTTAAATTAATTTCCGGCAATTCAAATAGTGTACTTGCCGCAGAAGTTTCAAATCATTTAGGAGTTCCTCTTTGCAAGGCTAAAATTAATAGATTTAATGATGGGGAAATTAATCTTCAAATAGAAGAAAGTATTAGAGGATTTGATGTATATATTATTCAATCTACCAGTTCTACTCAATCTAGTAGTGTAAATGATAATTTAATGGAACTTTTTTTATTAATTAGAGCTTGTAAAAGAGCTTCGGCTAAATCAATTACAGCTATTATTCCATATTATGGATATGCTCGCCAGGATAGAAAGATAGAAAGCAGAGTGCCGATATCTGCATCGGATGTAGCTCTATTATTAGAAACAGCAGGTGTTGACCATGTAATAGCATTAGATCTGCATTGTGGGCAAATTCAAGGTTTTTTTCATAATACACCGGTTGATAATTTATTAACTTCAGTAGTTTTTGTTCCATATTTTGTGAAAAAAGATTTATTCGACTTAACAGTAGTTGCTCCAGATTCAGGAGCTTTGTCTAGAGCTAAAAATTTTGTTGCTGGATTAAAAGAATATGGAATCAATGCAAAACTTGCAGTAATTGTAAAACAAAGATCCAAACCTGGCGAAGTTGAAGAAATGACATTAGTTGGTAGTGTTCAAGATTCTGATGTTTTGATTGTAGATGATATGTGTGATACGGGAGGAACTTTGGTTAAAGCTGCCAAACGGCTAAAAGATAAAGGCGCTAGAAAAATTTATGCATGTATTACTCATCCAGTTTTTTCTGGCTCCGCTCTGGAAAGAATAAGAGATTCTGTTTTTGATGAGCTTATTGTAACAGATACCATTCCTTTAAAAGCTAATCCTCCAAATAATATTAAACAAATCTCAATAGCACCTCTTTTAGCAGAAGCTATTAGAAGATCGGACAATAGAGAGTCTTTGTCTTATTTATTTAAGTATTAATTAAAAGGATTCTTAAAAAGCTGTATTAAGATTTACACTAAAATGAATAATACTTTCATTTCCTTGAAAACGATTTCTGGTTCTTCCTTTAAAACCCCAGTCTATTTTTGCTGAAACGTTAGGATTAATATTATAGCGCAATCCCGGACCATAACCAAAAATATAGTCTGTTTTTGGCTCTGCTGGAATTTGTTTATAATATGATGATAATCCATAATCAAAAAATACAAGAGCTTGAATGCCGTTTTTTTTGTTTGATTTTCTTAATTTTACAAATGAGTAGAAAGGAGTTCTAATTTCTATATTTGATATAAAACCTAAATCAGCATTGAGTTCCCTTTCATAATAACCTCTTACTGAATCATAACCTCCTATACCTAAATCTTCGGAAGGTAGTAGGTTTTTATTAGCTGCTTGCCCCCTTAAGGTTAAAGAGATCAAAAAATCCTTAGGAAGGGTGAAAAGATTGTCAAAATATGCTCTTGAATAAATGTAGGTATTTTCAGCAAAAGCTTTTAGTTCATTATATCTTGAATTTTCCATTTGAGGAAGCCATTTTCCTGGAGAAAAATAAACATCTATTATAAAAGCTGTTTTATAGAAATTAATTTCATATTGAAATTTATATTTTAATAAAAATTGGGCTAAATTCACTTTTGTTCCCTGAGCATCGGCATCTCTGCTTAAATCTTCATAATCTAAAGTAGTATCTGTTCTTTTAAAATCAAAACCGAAAATAAAATCATGAATATAATTTTTGCCGATAGGTAAAGGAATGTTATATTCAATGCTTGCTTGAGAACTAAATCTTTTTTTAGTTATTAAACTGGGCCATAGATGATCAACTTCAATTTCTGTATATTTTCCATAAAGAGTAAAAATATTTTGCCAAGGAAGATAAATAATATATTGACCGGTGTGGTTTTGAAATTTTTTAACATTATATGCTGCTATATATTGATAAGATAAAATGCTGTCGATGCAAAAAGCATTATCCCAATTAAAGCCAGCATACCAGCGGTTTCTATCAGTTGTTTTAATTCCAGAATTATCTGAGCCGGCATATATTCTTAAGGGAAAAAGATCTTTGGTTAGCAGTTCAATATTTGTTTTTTCATTATTTGTTGGAATAAGTAATACATTAATATTTCTAAAGGGATTTCGATTTATAAAAGATACATTTTGTTGAAGTTTACGTTTTTTAATTATGTGATTAGGTTTAATTTTGATGTAATTTTTTAATCTGCTGCTTTTAGACCATTTATCTCCAAGAATTAGAATTTCATGTAATTTATTATTATGATAGGGTTTAAAATTTGTTATCTCTTCATTTTTTACTATATCTTGATTATTTGACAGGATTTCTTTAGTTTCTTTTGTAACTAATATGTATTCTTTTGCTAATTGCTCATTTGATAAAATTTCTTTATTAGGCTCTTTTTTTTCAATAATAGATATTTCTTCTATATCAAAAGATTCTTGAGCAGGTTCAGATTTAACTTTTTCAAAAATAGGCTCTGTTTCTGTTGAAATATTTGCATCAATTTCTGAATTAATGTTTTCTTTTTCCTCAATGTTTTTTTCAGTGAAGTTATCAGCCTGAACAATAACAGGTTCGATTATTTCTTCTACTACGTTAGTCTGTGGTATTTTATTTTCTTCTGAAGGTTCAATTTTTGGAATTCCGATTTGCGCTTCTGCTAATACATTTGAATTTTTTTTATGTGAGGTTTTGGGAATTATTAAAAAAAGCCCCGATATCAATAAAATAAATATCAAAAATACAATATATTTCTTTTTTTTCATGTGTTTAAAAGACTGCTAAAAAAAATTATTAACATATTTTTTTAATACAATTTTACAATTTAGTCCAGGTAATAATTTCGAAAAATTTTAAGATATTTTTAAATTAAAATATATTGATATAAAAAGGCCGAACCGTATTTTTTTTTACTTTTGATTTGTAGGCCCTGTATTTCATTTTTTCTTTTGGAATATGTTGGTTGTTCTAAAAAAATAATCCCATGTGATTGTAAAAGATTTCTTTTTGAAATAATTGATAAAACATTATTTATATAATCAGAATTTTCTTTGTAAAAAATAAAAGGGGGATCAATACTGATTAAATCATAAATATCAGATGTTTTTTTTAAAAAAGACAAGACATCATTTTTAAAAACTTTTGTTTGTTCTTCTAAATGTAAATTTTTAATATTTTCTTTAATGAAACGGATAGAAACAGGGCTAATATCAACCATAGAGGATGTTTTTGCGCCTCTGCTTATAGCTTCAAGACCTAAGGCTCCACTACCGGAAAAAAGATCCAAAAAATTAGCCTCTTCAATTAATGGCATAGAAATATTAAAAATAGCATCTCTTAAGTTAGCTGTAGCAGGTCTTATGTTTTTAGGAGCTTTAAGTTTATGATTTTTATATTTACCGCTGATTATTTTTAATGTCATCGAAATATGGGAGTAATATCATTGAAGTTTTCGATATGTTCATTTGCTTCTTTTAAATGCAATGGATTGCTATCTGTTAAATATTTTTCATAACAAATGGAAGCTTTTTTTTGAGCGAACTCTTTTTGTAGTTCTATAGTTCCTTGTTTTGCATTTTCAAATGAAATATGTTTTTTCAAGTTAAACCATTTATTTGCACATTTACCCTGTAAAAATAAAGTAAAATCCTCAAGTTTATTAGTTGTTCCTAATATTACATAAGGTTCATTAGAATATAAATGAGGTAGAGAACTGCTGGATGCAAATAAATCAATTTTAACATCTTCTTCTAAGCAAATAGCTGTTGGTACAAGATTTTTTGCAATAGGGGTATTTATAGATTTAATTAATTTTTGAAGTTTTCTTTTTATGCCTCGATTTGTTGTAGAAATAAGCTGTTTGCCTTTATTTAAAGAGCTGAAAAGTTCTAGTAAAGAGCTATTATTATCTTCTGATAAGTTTAAGGTATATAAAGATAAATTTCCGTTATTTAGTTTTGTCCATTCATTAAAAATTTTATAGTTATTTACTTTATTTAATCCGTCTCCGTTAGTAAGAAGAACAGCAATATTGATCTCATCATCTTTTACGTTATTACTTAAAATTCTATATAAAGGAATGGATAAGTTAGGAGCAGAAAAAAAACTGCCGATTTTTTGATTTAATAGAAAATTTTTAGCTTTGGTTATGTTATAATTATTAATTGGCAGATTATTATTGGATAATACATCTAATTTATTATCATATGCCAGAATATTAAAACTATCATTTTCATTTAGGAAATTTAAAACAGAAGTAATTGCATGTCTGGTAGAATTGAGACGGTCTTTTTGAATAGAATTAGATTTATCGACTAGGAAAAATATATTTTGTCTTAACTTTTGAAGCTTAAGATTAGATTTTGGAATTACTGTAATAGCAAAAATATATCCATTATTTGTCTCATCAGGAACAAAAGACATAGAAATATCAAAATAATCTTTATATGAAAGAGTTAATAAGTCATCCAAAGATGGTATTTCTATTAAAGGCGGTACAGCTGTTAAAATATTGAAATGCCTAAACTTGTTTTTCTTTAAAGACTTAATAAGAATAGATTCATTTTCTAAATTTTCTTTTGGTACAAATTGCTCTTCATTTATATCAAAATCAGTATTCATTAAATTATTAATAGTAACAGATATAGGGTTTTCTATTTGATTAATAGGAATGTTTACTGCTTCTTTTTCCGAATCCTTTTTTACTATAATATTAGCTGATTTTTTTATTTCATTAATCAAATCATGACTAATATCTTTTTCAAAAACAATTTCTTTTGATAATGAATTAAGATCTTTTGCTAATTCAAGCGGTATTTTTTCTTGAATTTTAGTGAAATGAAAATTGTTTACTACAGCTTCTTTGATAACATGATAAGAAATTTTATTGATTTTTTCTTTTTCCACGTTAGGCAAAAAAGCGGCTTGTTTTTGTTTTTTTAACACTTGTTTGTGTCTTTGTTTTAAGACAAGACTAGCAATTTCTTTTGGACTTTGTTTATTATTAGATTGAATATTTGACTTGTTTGTAAATGCAACTGTTTTGCTATTCGATGCAAACCATCTAATAGAATGATTATGAATAGAAGCAATAGCAACTACATGAAGACATATTGAAAAAATAATTGCGATAGTTATTACTTTATTATCTTTTCTCAATTTTTAAATTCCTCAATTAATTTCAGCATGTTTTGTATGCGGTTGTGTAAAAATTTCGTTGAAACCATATTATCGCTTTCAAGTTTTATAAGAAGTTCTTGAGCTTCTAATAAAGGTTCTACTCTTTTTTCAACATAACCTGTTACTATTTTCTTTTCAGCAATAATAACTGTCATATAGGAATTATATAGTGGCTGTTTATCCTGCATTACTTTTCGCATTATTTGGTAATCTTGAGAAATAATATCGTCTTCTGTTGTAAAATCATTGATTAGTCTTGAAAGTAAAAACAATCTTTTTTCCCATGCATTGTCATTTTCCATATAACAAAGTGTATCAACATAATCAAGTGCTGCTTCTAAATGAACAGGTTCATTTTCAAAAACTTTTTGAACACTTAGAGTTTTTAATTGGGTAATGATTTTTTCTAATTCGGGATTATTAGGATTGAAATTTTCTTTTTCAATAGTAGATAGTTTCAATCTTATTTGATGTAAAAGAGCTTTTTGTTTGTATTTGCTATCTTTATTAAAAGTTTGTAAGAATTCATCATATAAAGAGATAGATTTGTCATAATTATTATAACTTATAGCAAGCTCATAAACAGCTTCTTCTTTAAACTGCCAATTAATCTCAGGGGAGAATCTATATTGTGATACAATTTCTTCCAATAACGAAATTTGCAGAGGATAGTTTTTTTGTATTTTATTTAATTTAGCAAGTTTAATTTGATATTCTTCAATTTTTTGAAAATTATTTTTATCATCTTTTTTTGATAAACTTTTAATGTGTTCGAATAAATCCAAAGCTTTTTTGGACATTTCATTTAAATTGCTGTTTTCACTAAGAATATTTTTATAATTGTTTTCTAAAAAGTGAAATACTTTTCCATAATAATAATCTGCAAGCCATAAAAGATTAGCTTGATTAATGTTGCTATCTACAATTTTGAAAGCATCATACAAAAAATCAGCGGCTTTTAAAAGCATAGTATCATCAATAGCTTCATTTTCTTTTGCTAAAGATAAGTAGCTGTTAAAAAGATTAATATATACGATATTTTTATCTTTAAGATCTGAATTTAAAGCTATTGCCTTTTCACCATAGTCTATAAATCTTTTGTTATTGTTATACAAATACTTATGACAATAACCCATCATTAAATTTGCTTGAGCTAAGACATTAATGGAAATATAGTCATTTTCACTGCTAATAACACTGTTTTCCGAGTTGTTTTTTATAATATCTTCCAATTCATTTAAACAGGTAGAATAATCATGCATATCAAAATAAGTTTGAGATAATAAAAATTTAAAATTAGACAATTCTTTATTGGAAAATAAAGATTTATTATCCATAGCATATTTAATGTCTTCTATCAATTGTTGTCTTTTTTCAATTAACCGTTCTTCTGTTGAATTATGTAGATCTTTAATCGAACAGTTCACTATGTGATTAAGGCTTGTTTTGATCAGATCATGATTTTGATTTTTTTCTATAAAAATTTTAAATTTTTCTCTGCTATTTTCAGTGTCATTTATTAAATACAATAAATGAGCATATTCGAATAAAAATAGTTCCTTTTCTTCAACATTTGAATAATTATTTATCATATATTCAAAATCAGCTTTTGCCAATTCATAATTATTATTTTTTTTGTTCAATAGGGCTTTTGCGAAAATTCCTTCATACATTTGATCATCATTAGGAAAACAATATGAAAAAACTTCAAAAGTTTTATTAAAAAGATCATAATCATTTAATTGATAAGAACATTGCATTAGCATCACCAAGGATATTTTCATTTGTAAAGACGTTTTATCTTCCATTTCTAGGCTTTCTTGTAGATATTCTGATGCGTCTTTATAATTTTTATTATTAAATAGGGCTCTGCCAATAAAAAATTGGGCAAGAGGCTTTTTGTCATTATTAATAGATTTTAATAATTGATCTTTTTCATTTAAGAGATCTTCATATTTTTGCATTTCATATAATAGCAGTACTTTATTGTAAGAAGCCTCATTTTTTTTATTTTGATTCATCTCAAAAATGTGAGAAAAAGTTTCAAGAGCTTTTTCTTTATCAAAATGAGTTTGTAATAAAGCGGCTTGAAAAAGATAATCTTCTTGTTTTATAGGGTTTTTTTCAGCTAGATCAAAGTAATATTTTACTGCTGCATGAAAATCTTGAAGATCTGAATGGATTTGAGATAAATATTCGCGTGCCTGAGTTTCATATTTTGTTTCTAATAGCAATTCGAATTTTGAAATTGTTTTTTCTAAAAATTCTTTTTGTTTTTCTTTGTCATCTTTATATTTTTGAGATTCATTATAATAGGCGAGGGCTTGTAGATGTTTAATTTTATCTTTTAAATCTCCTTCTGTTTTTTCAAGATAAGTATCACATTCAGTTATTAATCTTTCATGCCAATTTAACTGATATAAACACCCCAGAAGGTTAAAACATATTTTATCCCTGAATTCATCTGCTTTAATATTGTCATAATGGTTAACAGCATTTAAGTAATCGCTTTCATTTAAAGAGATGTTTCCCAAAATAGCATATAAGGAATCATTTAAAGAACCTTCAGGGTATTTTTCAAAGTAATCAAAAATCTCTTTTTTAACTAGAGCATACTCTTGATCTTCCCAAAATTCTGCAATTCTTCTTAAAAACAAAGCTTCATCTTCTGTTTGGGTATTAAAAGTGATGTTTTCTTGGGCATATATATAGCTCGAAAAAAGAAAACAAAAGACGATTAATAGCTTGTTAATTTTAGGAAATAATATCTTTTTCATATATAAACCCTTCCTTTTTTTGTATAATTATACTTATAACATAATAATTATCAAAGATCTGATGCTTTAAAAAAATTATAATGTCTCTTCAAATAAATTCTGTAATTTGAATGATCCATAATATGATAGCAGATCGTCGGCATTTTTATAAGCTTTGCTTTTAAGATCTTCATAAATTCTTAAAGCTTTGGAAGGAAAATTCATCTCAAAGTATAAAACTCCAAGTCTAAAAAGTATGTTATTATCATGAGGACATAATTTTAGAATTATCTCGCTTTCTTTAGCTTCTTCTTTTTTCATATTAAGTGTTTTATAACTTAAAGCTAACTGCATATGTACCCATGGATCATTGGGAGCATAATCATTTAATATTTTATATTCTTCGATCATGCTTTTAATTGAGATATCGTATTTTTGTTCTAAAAGATTTTTTTGGTTTTTAGAAATGATTTTTTGATTGATTGCATCTAAATATAATTTAGACAATTTTGAATAAACACTTGCAATAGATGCATGAACTTCTAAATCAGTAGGAGTAGATTTTACTTGTTTTACATGTTCATCAATTGCTGCTAAAAGAAGTTGTTCCTTAAATTTAAAAATATCCTCTTTATGTAAAAAAGAACTGAAGCTTTGAATAAGAGGGTACAAAAAATTCAGTATTTTAAAAGGAGTATAAATATTTTTTTCAAATTCTTGTAGATTATCAGTGAACCTAATCGCTGCATGAGCTATTGTCAAATGGTGTTCAGCTGTTGCTACAGGAACAGATAGGGCTCTTCTGCAATTTAATAAAAAACGATCTTTTATTTGAGTTAATTGATCTGTTTTTTTTGCCTGAAAATAAAAAAGTAACACGAAATATGAAAAACAGGTTAAAAAAATAGAACCTAAGATTAATGCTAAAATAGACGAAGAGCTTAAATCAGCAAATAAAACCGCAAATCCAATAATTTCAATAAAAAAAAGTAAGAAAAAACCAATATTAAAATATGCATAAGATTTTTCTGTTTTTTTTAATTCCTTAACTGTTTTTTGATAATTTTTATGTGCCTGTTTATGAAAAAACACCTGATCTTGTCTAAAAATTTCTTCAGTATTATATAAGGTTCTCATTTTATATAAACCTATTGTGGTTTAATAATATGCTGTCAAAAAAAATAAATTTTGAAAAGAAAAGAATGAATCTCCCTCAAAAAAATTTAAGGGAGATAAAATTATTTGCCTGTTTCAATCATAAAATTGATAACTCTTTGTGCAACACCGGCTTCTTGCATTCTATTAATTTGAGCTTGAGTAAGATTATAAGTAGTTTTAGTTTCTTTAATATATTTAATTATGGTTTCATCACTAACGCCCCCTTGAGAAAGCTTTATTACATCTCCTACAGTTAAAGGCTCTCCTCTATCCATTCTTTCAACTGTTCTAGGAGAGGTTCTTTCCATAACTTTTCTGTCTTGTTCATCCAATGCAGCTCCAATCAAGCCACCTGTCAATGCTCCAGCTCCACCGCCGATTAACGCTCCTGTGCCTCCGCCTGCTATTCCGCCAACTCCAGCGCCAACAGCACCTCCAGCCAAAGCTCCAGTTCCTGTTTTTGTTTCACAGCTAATAAAAAGCAAAGAGAAAACAAAAACTAATTTTATTAAGTTTTTCATTTTTTTATTTTCCTCCTAATTTCGAAAAAGGTCATAAAAAACAATTAATTTTTAAATGCTTCTATTAATTGAAATAAAACTTAATATTAAAAATGTCTATATAAAAGTTATATTTTAAAGAAATATTTTATATATTAGCGCTTTCTTTAAAGCGATAACCAATTCCTCGAACAGTTTCAATTAAGTTAAAACTTGGACCTAGTTTTTTTCTAAGAGAGGCAATATGTACATCTATATTTCTATCGACAATAAAGGCATCATCATTATTTACATCATCTAATAATTGATTTCTTGTAAGTACTTTTCCCTTATTAGCGAGCAGTCTTTTCAAAATACCAAATTCAGATAGAGTAACAGGAATTTCATTGTTTCCTCTTCTTAAAATATAACGATCAACTTCTAAAGTAAAATCAGAAAATTTTAAATTTTTAGTAGATTTTTCATTTTCTTTATTTCTTCTTAAAATGGCTTTTATACGTGCAAATAAAACTTTTATTGAAAAGGGTTTGATCATGTAATCATCAGCACCTAACTCCAGACCTAAAACAATATCTAATTCTTCTTTTTTTCCGGATACAATAAATATTGGAACACTTTTTAATTCAGCGGAATTTTTCATTTTTCTAACTACATCAAAACCATTTTGTCCAGGTAGCATTACGTCTAAAATAACCAGGTCAGGTTTTTCTCTTTGAATAGCTCTAAAACCATTTATGCCATCTACTTCAACATGCAGTTTGTAGCCTATTGTTTCAGCTTGAAGTTTGATCAATGCTGCTATTTCTTCTTCATCTTCAATTAAAAGAATGCGTTTTTTTTGACTCATAATTTACCTCGATAAATCACCTTGTAATATTAAGAATAATTTCAAATCATTTTTATGAAAAGAATCTTTTTTAGAAAATTGAAAGTTTTTTTATTTTTATTATATCAAAATCTAAAATTCTTTTTGCGGAATCTTTAAAATTTTGTATGTCATCGCTCACATAAAAATGATATTTTGGACTTTTGTTTTGATTGTTTAATAAATTATTTTTTTGTAAGTGATGCTTTAAAATAATAGCTCTTTGTATAGAGGGATCTACTATTTTAATGTTTGGTGGGGTTAATTTTCGAATTTGTTTTTTTATAAGAGGATAATGGGTACAGGCAAGTATTAGATAATCAATATCAATATTAATAATAGGTTTTAAATATTCTTTGATGTGTTGAGTTGTTAAAGTATGTGATATTAAGTTTTCTTCGACTAAATAAGCTAATAAAGGTGCTGCAATAGAGAAAATTTTTATATTTGGATTTATTTTTTTTATTTTTTTTTCAAATATTTGAGATTTGATAGTTGCTTTTGTTGCTAATATTGCAATTTTTTTAGGTTTTTCTGTTTTTATTATTTCTAATACAGGGTCAATCATTCCAATGATTGGAGTATTATATTGTTTATTTAAAAAATCTAATGCTAAGGCCGTAGCAGTAGAACAAGCAGATAAAATTATTTTTGTATTTTGTTTTAATAAAAATTCACAGATATTTTTAGAAAAAAATGTAATAGCATTTTTAGATTTATTGCCATAAGGCATTCTTTTAGTATCACCAAAATATATTACATTTTCTTTTGGCAGTATTTTCTTGATTTCTTTTAAAACAGAAAGGCCGCCGATTCCAGAATCAAATATACCAATACTTTTATTTTTTTGATTGGACATATTAAGGAATTTTAAGCTCTTGGCCAATGACAATAAGATCATTATTCAAATTATTTATTTTTTTTATATCTTCAACAGAGACTTGATTTATTTTAGCTATTTTTTCTAAAGAGTCTCCAGCTTTTACTTTATATACGGATGTATAATTTGAATTTTGTTGCATTGATTTTGCTATTGTTTCCAGAGTTGTTTTTAATTTAGCAACTTCTTCTAATTTTTTATTTTGGGAATATACTAATCTTTCCAGTTCATTCATTTTCTCTTTTTGTTGAGATAAAGCGGATATAGTATCATTTGCATTAGTAGTTAATTGGTTGATATCATTAGATGCTGAATTATTTTTATTTTCAATAGAACTGATTTTATTATCTAATGAATTTAATTGTTTTAACAGATTTTCTATTTTATTTTGCTGTTTTTCTATATAAGAAGATTTAATTTTTTGAGATTCGCTTTCTTGATGTTTTATTTTACCATCAATTATTTGAAGTTCAGTTTGAAAGCAATTTAAATCATGTCGAAGATCATCTAAATTTGTTTGCACTTCATGCAAAGTAAGTTCCATTTGATGTTTTTCTTCTTTGGGAGAAGATTTCAAAGGAGAGCATGAGTGCAATAAAAATGCTAAAACAAATAAATAAAGTGCTGTTTTAATATATTTCATTATTTTTCAAATATTTTAAATTGAGCTCTTCTATTAATTCTCCAGTCTTGAGGATTATTTCCTAAAGCAATAGGTTTTTCTTTTCCATGTGAAATTGTATATATTTTATTAAAATCTACACCCTGTTTAATTAATAATACTCTAATATGATTAGCTCTTCTTGTGCCTAATGCCATATTATATGCAGCAGAAGCTCTATTGTCGCAATGGCCTTCAATACATAAATAAGATTTTGGATGGATTTTTAAATAAGTGGCTATTTTAGAAACTATCATTAAGTCTTCTTTATCTCTTACAACATGATCATCTGTTTCAAAACTTATATTTTTTAAAATATTTGCTAAATTGGCTGGAGTTTTGAAGTTTTGTAAGTTAGGGATGCCGCTTTGTGTATCTCCCGGAGAATATTTGGGTTGAGGTATAGCTCTGTCGCTTGCTACAAATTGATTTTTTAAATCACTATCGCTAAGTGGAATGAAATCTTCATCATTAGGGCCTACAAATTCTTCATCAGACTGTACTTGATAAGATTCGTAGTCTTTTCCCCACAAAGAATCCAAACCTTTTTGAATATATCTTCCGGCTGTTTTCACATTTTCCCAAGCAACATTTGATGTGTCACAACCAGTTAACATAAAAAAAGGTAAAATTAAAATTAAACTTATAAGTCTTTTCATATGACTACCTCTTAAATTTTTTTTGCCTCTAATTTATCTGAGGCTCAAAATAAGGAAATCTTTTTCTTCCCTTATTACTTGTAATTTTTATCGGCTTTTTTTGGTTAATATTAATAATATATAATTCCGATTCTAACTTATCTTCTGTATTATATACTATATGCATATTATTTGGCGCCCAAATTGGGTTTTCTTTATTAATATCACCTTTTGTTAATTGCCATTCTTCACCAGTTTCAAAATCATAAATCCAAATTTGTCTTACTTTTTCGGTTTTAGCGCAATAAGCAATTTTTTTGCCATCGTAAGACCATGCTGGTGTTACATTTTGCCTGTTTTGCTTTGTAATCATCTGAGCTACAGGTCTTTTTTTAGTATATAAATTATCAGGAATTTTTAGCACGTAAATTCTAGGAGTGCCATCTTTGTCGGAAACAAATGCAATTTTTTGACCATCAGGAGAAAAAGAAGGAGAAGCTTGCGTGCCTTTAGGGGAAGAAAAAAGTTGAATAGGCTTTCCCATAGGGTGCCCTGTTTTATTTAGATTCTGCAAAAAAACATCGGGCCTTCCAGCTGCATCGCTAATAAATGCTATTTTGTCTTTTTGTAAGGCTATTGCAGGTAAAAGTTGATTGCCTCTAAGGTTAACCAACGGAGTTGGGGTAAATGTATCGAGAGGAGATATATTTATTTTTGGTTGTCCGGTTTTATAAGACACAAAAATAAAATTTGAACATTTATGATATTTTTCCGGAATATAAACAGGATGGACAAAATAGCTTTTTTCATTAGAAATTTTACTTGAATTATGACCATCATAATCACATTGATATATTTCTGATATATATTGTTGTTCAGCATTTGTTGTTTTAGATCTAATTGTATATAATATTTTTAAAGAAGAAATGCCTTTTATTCCAAAAAGCATTTCTTGAATATTATCGCAAAATTTGTGAATTGTCTTTCTATCTTTATTTATATTTCCTGTGAGCTCTAGTTCAGAAAAAGTTTTTAAAACATTTCTTTCAACGTTATAAACATATGCTTTTAAATTCTTGTTTTGTACTTCAGTTTTTATTACATATGCAATTTGATTTTTTTCCCAAAAGGATTTATCAAAAGCAATTTCTTCATCAAAATGAGATATTTTAAAATCTTTTTCATAAGCTTGTTTGGCAATTTCAGTAAGTCCATTGTGATTTAGATCAAAAAATAAAACCGATCTTATTTTATCTAAATATACTTCATCAAAAGCAGATCCATCATCTTGAACTTTAGAAAGATATATTGGAAAAAGAGCTTTTTTTGTAGCTAAGCTAACTTCTAACTCTTCTTGTGCAACAGCTATGTTTAAAAAACATAAAAAAAATAAAATTAATTTTTTCATAAAGATTAATCATTTTTAAAAGTGATAACAAAAGTTTGGTTATTTTCAAAAATACTGCTAAACCATGTAAATGTTAACTCAGGTAGTATATTTTTTAAATAATTTTTGTTTTTTTCACTTTTAAAATCAAGAATGGCAAGATCAGATATTTTACCATTTAAGTTTATGGTAATAGAAACTTTTACAGGGCCATACTCTGGAAGTTTTAAGCATTGCTGCAATTCTTCAATTAACCTTTGTTTGTATTTTGTGTCTTGTGACTCTTTTTTGCAATCTTGTTTTTGGTACACTTTTTCAGGAATAAATAAATCTTTTTGTTTGGA
>JANQFC010000088.1 GCA_028278035.1 Chlamydiales bacterium | reverse complement strand
AGTAGATGATAAAAAATTTTTCCGTCATTCTGAACTTGTTTCAGAATCTCAGGCGAAGCGGGAGTAAGACCCGGTCGCACTCATTCATGAGATTCCGGGTCAAGCCCGGGATGACAATAGGCGGAAAAATTTTTTGTTCCTTACTTAAAACCAATTTTAAGGTCAAAAATTATGCTCATATTATAATGTTATTTATGATAAAAATATGCGTGGATTTTTTTAAATACTTTGCCCCAAATGCAAAACTGCAAATTGTATTTATAATTATTGGCTCGGTTATTGCGGGATTAATCGAACTTGTCGGGGTAGCTTTAATTTATCCTTTTATACAGGGCATTATTAACCCCGCAAGTATTGATAATATTCCCGTAGCATTGTTAGGGCTGGCTATAGCCTGTATTTTTATATTTAAAAACCTGTATATGATTTTTTATTTTTATATTCAACATATTTTTTTCGAAAAAGGAAAGGTAAATATCAGCAAAAAACTAATGCGGGCCTATTTGTCTGCTCCATACAGTTTTCACATAAATTCTGATGCTTCTGTACTGGTAAACAATATAACCGTTATAACAAAATGGGTCGTTAATAATTACGCGTTAATGATAATTAACCTGCTTTCGCATATCATAATCGCTCTTGTTTTAATGTTTTTACTGGTCTTTAAATATTTTACGTTTGCGCTTATAACAGGAATTATATTGTCTTTATTTATAATTGCCCAAAATTTATTTTTAAAAAATAAAATGACCGTACTGGGCCGGAAAATGAACAGGTACTTAGCCCGGCACCTTAAAGTAACACTGGTGAACCTTAAGGCAATAAAAGAAATTAAGGTTTTGTGCAAAGAAAAATTCTTCATGCGCTCTTTTGAAAATATTGTTAAAAAAACTATGTCAACTGATACAAAAATATCTTTTTACGGGCAAATTCCTTATTACCTGACCGAAACTATAGTTATACTCGCCATATTAATGATGTGTGGGGGTGTTATGATATTTAACAAAAGTAATTCGTTAAATATTATTTCCGATTTTGCCGTGCTGGCGGCTTTGTCATTCAGGCTCATACCCGTGGTTAACAAAATAGTAAGCTCTCTCAACTTTATAAATAATACGAAAGAAATGGCAAGGTCATTGATAAATGAGGTTAAACAGTCAAAAACAACTCAAAATGAGCTTGATAATCCCTCAGAAAATGCCGGAATAATTACCTTTAAGGAAAAAATTCTCTTAAAAAATATTTCTTTTAAGTATGGGGATTCATCAGAAAAAAATATTAAGAATATTAACATGCAGGTTAATAAAGGAGAATTTGTAGGGATTGTGGGGTATTCCGGCGCGGGAAAGTCGACTTTAATGGATATTTTATTAGGACTTTATAATACCGAAACAAGCGGGCAAATCTTTATGGATAATATTGAGTTGACGCCCGGCAATATGCGGTCCTGGAAGAAAATCACCGGTTATGTCCCGCAGAATATTTACTTGCTTGATGATACCGTAAGAAAAAATATTGCTTTTGGAATAGAAGATGAAAATATTGATGATGATAAAATTATTGATGTTCTAAAACAAGCGTATTTATATGATTTTCTCTTTGAGGAAAAAAACGGCCTTGATACGCTTATAGGGGAAAACGGCATAAAGATTTCCCAGGGGCAAAAACAACGCATAGGCATCGCAAGGGCACTTTATAACGAACCGCAGGTATTATTACTTGATGAAGCAACATCCGCACTGGATACAATATCAGAAAAAATGATAACCGAAGCTATAAACAATTTTAAGGGAAAAAAGACCATAATCGCGATTGCGCACAGGTTAAGCACTCTGAAAAATTGCGACAGGTTAATATACCTGGAAAAAGGAGAAATTGCGGGAACGGGTAATTATAGCGAATTGTACCGTAAAATTCCTGATTTTGCCAAAATGCTTGAATTTTCAAAAATTCAGGAGGTAAGTTAGTTTGCCGCTTGTTAGTATTGTATCTATTAGCTACAATCACGAAAAATTTATAAGACAAACTCTTGATGGTTTTGTCATGCAAAAAACAAACTTCCCTTTTGAGGTTATTATTGCCGACGATGCCTCAACTGATGGCACACAGGCTATTATCAGGGAATACGCCGAAAAATACCCGGATATTATTAAACCCGTTTTAAGAGAGAAAAATACAGGCAGTGGATGCAATTTCCTGGACGCTTGCAAAAAAATAAACGCTAAATACGTTGCGACCTGCGAAGGGGATGATTATTTTACCGACCCTTGTAAATTGCAGAAACAGGTGGATTTTTTAGAGGCAAATCCCGGGTTTTCCGTGTGTTTTCATCCCGTAAAAGTTATTTTTGATGACAATTCAAAGCCCGGTAAAGTATATCCATCCTCTTTTTACAGAACAAACAAGTCTTTCGGGTTTGAAAATTTATTGAATAATAATTTTATGCAGACGTGTTCTGTTATGTATCGCTGGAGGTTTAATGAGGAAAATATAGAAGATTATTTGCCTGTAGATATTTTACCCGGTGACTGGTTTTTGCATCTATTGCATGCGGAAAAAGGTTATATAGGCTGTGTTAATGAAATAATGTCGGTATACCGGCGACATGGGGGCGGGCTTTTCTGGGATGCGGCAGAGCGCAGGACCAGGCATAAAGTTTATGCCAAATACGGCATAAATCACGCGTTGTTTTATAAAGCGGTAAGTACACATTTTAAAGATAAATTAACCTTAAGATGGAATTTTTACGTAATGCGATATACTATTCGTATAATAATGGCGTTATTAAAAAATAAGGAATTTGACAAATTAAAAAGGTTAATGAAAATCCTCTGATTTCTGTAGCACTAGCTACTTATAACGGTGAAAAATATTTATCTGAACAACTCGACTCTATTTTTAATCAGTCCTATACAAATATAGAAGTTATTGCCTGTGATGACTGTTCTACGGATAATACCGCTAAAATTCTTGAACAATACAGCCAAAAATTTAACCTAAAATATTACATTAATGAGAAAAATATCGGATTTGTAAAAAATTTTGAAAAAGCTGTTTTCCTGTGCAACGGTGAATATATTGCACTTTCAGACCAGGACGATATCTGGCTTCCTGAAAAGATTGAGGTTTTAATGAGGGAAATTGGCGATTATTCGTTAATCTGTTCCGACAATACAATAATAAATGAAAATGGTGTTATTATAGCTAAATCCGGTATATTTTATTCAGGACGCGTTATATACAAAAAAAACAGGTTTGAAAAACTTATTTTTGCTAACTTTGTAACAGGATGCACAACCCTTTTCAAGAAAGAACTTTTAAAAACAGCTCTGCCTTTTCCTGATAACATACCATATCATGACTGGTGGTTAGCGCTTGTCGCAAGTAAACAAAACAGCATTAAATTTTTATACAAAACTCTTGTTTTGTACAGACATCATGAAGGCAGTGAAACATATATTAAAAAAAATAATTCCTTAATAAACAGATTGAATAACATTACGGTGTACAAAAAATTACAGAATATAGCTAAAGCTCTTTTAATCCAAAAAAACTTCCCTTTAACCGGTAATGAAGAAATTATCTTAAAAGATGCCATTGAAAACTACGGCCTGCTAATGGAATATAAATTTAACGTTAAAACAATTAAATTTTTAATAAAAAGGTTCGGGGTTTCCGCTGTTCGAGAAATGTTTTGTCAGATACTCTTTAGAGAAAGGAGATTTAGATGAACAAAATAGCCGTATTTGCCCATTTTGACAAAAATAATATTATTGATGATTATGTTACTTATTACCTTAAACATTTAAAGGAAATAGTTAATAAAATAATTTTTATTTCCGATTCCTTTCTTTGTGAGGAGGAGCTTGAAAAAATTTCGGGTATTGTTGGTTTATATCAGGCAAAACCTCATGGTATGTATGATTTTGGGAGTTATAAAATAGGCACGGAATTAATAAAAAACCCGGAAGATTACGATGAATTAATATGGTGCAATGACAGTTGTTTTGGACCGTTAAGTCCTTTCGGGCCTATATTTGAAAAGATGGAAAACACAGAATGCGATTTTTGGGGCTTAACTGAAAATTATGAGATAAATTATCATATACAAAGCTATTTTATTGTTTTTAGAAAAAAAGTATTTCTCTCGGAATGCTTTAAGGAGTTTTTTAAATCAATATGCCCTGAAAAAAACAAGTTGAAGATTGTAAAAAAATTTGAAGTTGGACTATCAGAAAAACTTATAAATGAAGGGTTTAAATCCAAAGTATGTTTTCCCTCAAACAACTCCAACCCCGTAAATCACACGCTTGTTAACTGGTATTATTTATTAAAAGCCGGACATCCCCTTTTAAAGACATCATTGCTTAGATTTAAGCCTTATCTGGACCAGGATTTATATGATTACAAAAAAATAATCGCTGAAAATTACGATTATCCGATAAATTTAATGGAAAAAAATATTTCACGAACCCAAAATTATGGTATTAATAAAAGGATTGTAAAAAAAGTTTTAACTTTTTTCCCACAAATTCAGAATTAATTTTTATTCGGTTGGCTTTATTTATGATTTTATGGTTATTATTGACCAGCTCAATAATTTTTTCAGCCAGGACATCGGGGCTGCCGGCTTCTACAGTATGAATATTATCAGAATTTAATTCCCTTATCGCGGGAGTATCAGCGGTAATTACGGTTTTGCCCGCCGCTAATGCCTGATAAACTTTATTTGGGATTACTCTTTGCGTTTTATCTGTAATGCCGAATATTCCAAGACATACATTTGCATTATTTATAAGGTTTAATAATTCTTCACATTCAGCCCATTTTAAACGTTTTACGTTATTTAACCCTAATTCATTTATTAAATTGTCAATTTTTTCGCTTTCCTGTCCAAAACCGACTATTGTAAACTCAACGTCTTTATTTTTATTCTCCAGAATCTGCGCTGCCCTTACTATTATTTCAGTTCCCTGAAGAGGAATAAACTTTCCCCAGAATAATACTTTAAAAATTTTTTTATTATCTGATTTATCTTTATAACTGAAAAACTTTTCTTCCGCGCCAACAGGAATTATCCCGGCACTTCTCGGCTTAAGTTTATACAAATTTTCAAAATATCGGGCATTTGCTTTTGTGTCAAGGAAATAGCCATCCACCAGCCTTACGGATAAAAATTCAATTAAATACAAAATCCTTGCGCCGGCAGAATCAGCCTTAATAATTTTTCTGTCATTTACGATACAGTCATACAATGGTATATATGCATCCCATAATATTTTTGCTCTTTTAAGACTCGCGAAACAGTACCAGAAAAATATATCAAAAACACCGGGATATGATAAAATCACAAAATCGTGTCCGGGAAGCTGTAAATACTTAAAAATAAGATAAGGATAAGAAGAAATCCATTTTATTAATAGAAAAATTTTTGGGAAAAATCCGCGAATTAATGATTTATCCGGGATTTTGCTCCATATATCAATATTACATTCAAATACTTCAATGTTATTTTTTTCCAATCCGTTTTTAAGAATATTTATTCTTGGCTGGCTGGAATCATAAGTCCCCGCAAAAACTGCTTTCATTGCCAGTCCTCTTTTTTAAACACATAAACCTGCCATGATTTATTCTCTTTAATTTCCATTAATTTTAATTGTTTTTTAGCAACCCGCACCAGGTCCTCAGTGATTTTGGAGTATAACATAAAATTCAGGGATTGCTTTTTATACAAATCCTCCCTCCGGGAGAGAATCTTAAAATGAATGGGTTTAAAAATAGATAAATTCTTGTTTTTTATAATAACGAAGTATCTTTTATCTTTTAAACTATCCGTATAATTTTTTTCTACAAATTTTTCAAACCCGCCCGGGGGTTTTTCCGATACAAAATAATTTTTTAATAACTCATGAGCGTTTTTATCCGTGATTTTACCTTCAAGCTCCCGGCCTATCAACAAATCAAGGTTTTCGTGCCACATAAAAGTGTTCTGCAGGCTAATTCTTTTGCCTTCAATTTTATAATGCTTATCCGCGTAATACTCAAGCCTTGGCAATATAAAAATATCTTCATCATTGAATTGAACTTCTGAATCAATCCCGCCCAGCAGCAATGCCAAATATTTCTGTCCGTCAGGTCTTTGTAACCTGGCTGCACTGATTGGGCTAAAAAAGACAAAGAATAAATTTATCCCGATAAATAAAAATATTATAAGACGATAAATATATTTACTTTTAATTGTCGCAAAACCATAACTCATCACCAGAATTAAAAACGGCAGAATAACAAGGGTATACCTCGTCATTATTACCAGCTGCCCCGTTAATGTTAATAATATTTCAAACAACATAAAAAAAATTGAAATTATAAACAAAAGTTTTGGTATATTTAACCGTTTAATTTTATTGAGTATTCCAAGAAAAATACCTGATAACCCCAGAA
The DNA here is from genome assembly GCA_028278035.1 of Chlamydiales bacterium. GTDB lineage: Bacteria > Chlamydiota > Chlamydiia > Chlamydiales > SM23-39 > JANQFC01. The sequence continues at coordinate 1,971 of JANQFC010000088.1, read as the reverse complement.
AAACCGGAAGTATAACAAAGATTAATTTTTGAGAATTTATTCCTTCCGAAATAAAACGGTGTAAATATTGCTGAGGGTTATTATGTATTCCCGCAAGAAAAGGAGAAAACCAATTTTGAAGCAGGATAAAAAATACGTCAAAATTAAAATAAAAAATATCAAAAACTTTTAAAAAATAGCCGTCAATAGCAAATTTAACCTTTATAAAGTTAAATAAAACCGTAAAAAATACAATTAATGATAGCCCGGCTAATATGGATATATAAATAAAGAATTTTTTAAACGATTTTCTATCATTTATCCAAAAATATAAAAGAATTAAAATAACTTCAATAAAAACAAAAACAATTCCCAGAACATAACTGCTGATAAGTAGAATATTAACTACACTAAATAAAATACAGCTTGATGTATTATTTTTTCTTAAAAGCCTGATTAAACTGTATGCACAAAGAGTTGACAACAAAATCACAAGTGAATAAAACCTTAATTCCTGCGAATAATAGATTAATAAGGAATTTATGGCCGCGAATCCGGCGGCAAGCATCCCTACCCTTGTTTTACCAAGTTCATTCCCCGCCAGGTACATTGCGGGAATAGTTAAAACACCCGATAAAACTGAAAATAGCCTTAATGTAGTATCAGCATCTCCAAAAATTTTCATCCACAGACTAAGAAGCAAAAAATATAACGGTCCGTGAATTGTGGATTTTATCACACCCGTCGGGAATTCCTGAATAGCCGAATTATAAGTTATAACTTCGTCATACCAGAACCCGCTTTGTTTATCCAGCCCTGTAATTCTTAATAAGAAAGCCGCTAAAGTTATAGATAACAAAATGAAGAATAATTTCTTATTTTCTTTTATAAGCCCTTTCATTTATAATCCTAGTATGAGCTATGTGGATATTTCGTTTATAATACCAGTTTATAATGAAGTTGAGAATATTCAAATTTTAACTTCAAAAATCCTGGAGGCCTTAAGCGGTATTAATAAGGGATTTGAAATTATCTTTATAAACGATGGTTCAACTGACGGTACGGGGAGTGTTTTAAAAAAATTAAGTTTTGAAATTGAACAGGTAAAGACTATAGAATTCAATAAAAATTACGGCAAAACCGCGGCAATATCAGCGGGATTTAAAAATGCCCGGGGTAAAATTATAATAACACTTGACGGGGATTTGCAGAATGACCCGGTGGATATCCCGGGGTTTATTGAAAAAATAGAGGAAGGGTATGACGCGGTAAGCGGCTGGAGGATTAATCGAAAAGACCATCCGATTTTAAATAATATTCCTTCAAAAATTGCAAATAAAATTATAAGTATTTTAACGGGAGTGAAAATAAAAGATAACGGATGTTTTTTTAAGGCATTTAAAAAAGAATTTATTGAAGACTTATCTTTATACGGGGAAATGCACAGGTTTATAATGCCCCTTGTGGCGATAGAAGGGGCGAAAATAGCTGAAATACCCGTAATTCACCACCAGAGACGGTACGGGAAAAGTAAATATAACATAGGAAAAACAATCCAGGTAGTTTTAGACCTTTTTACAGTATTGTTTTTCAAATATTTTATAACAAAACCCCTGCATATGTTCGGGAAATTAGGATTAACATTTCTTTTTGCGGCATTTTTAATCGGTTGTGCCGCTATATATAAAAAATATTTCCTGCATAAAAATTTTATCATTGAGCACATAGTCGTAATAAGCATTTTGTCTATTTCAGGAATTCAATTTATTACTACGGGAATAATTGCGGAAATACTTGTCAGGGTATACCATAGCACTTCCCAAAAAGATATTTACAAAATTCGCAAAGGGTCATAAAGACTAAGAGCCTATCCAAGAATTAAAATAAATTCAATTATGGATGTCATTCCGGGCTTGACCCGGAATCTCATGAATGAGTGCGAGCTGGTCTTACTCCCGCTTCGCCTGAGACCCTGAATCAAGTTCAGGGTGA
>JANQFC010000055.1 GCA_028278035.1 Chlamydiales bacterium | reverse complement strand
GTCAAAAAATAACGACTTTTCACCCTCTTAGAAAAGTCAGAAAAGTCAGGACAAAAGTCAAGAGTCAAAAGTCAAATGACTTTTGTCCTGCCAACCCTGGTTTATTGTGATCCAAAAATATTAACTACCTTACAATTAACCATTACCGTAAATGACCGAATAGAGTGAATGCGTTCTATTTTTTCAAACCCTCTTTAATTGAAATTTTAAGTATTGCTCAAGGTATGTTCAGGACAGGTTCAGGGTAAATTCGTTCTATTTGAGGCGGTCACTCTATTCGGTCATTTACGGTATTCCGAAGGTTTTCAGAAACTCCCGAAGGGGGGTATGAAATGACCGAGGAATAGTACATAAATATAATACAAAAATTGCTTATCCTTCTTACAAGATAATTGCAAAACTAGAATTCTCATATTTTTTAATTTCACAAATATTATACAAGTTTTGAATGCTATCTAGTGCATTCAACAAAAATCGATGGTTTTTGTAAAATTTCTTATTTTTTCTTTTCCGAAACAGGATAAAAAATTTTACTAAATGGATTGTTAATTTGTAAAAATTTCCATTTTCTCGAAAAATCGGGATTTGCAGAATTATTTTTCAAGATTTTTTTAAAATCTAATTATTGCATTTTATTCATCATTAAAAATAGTCAAATACAATCAATATTAATCTGATCGACAAGCATTTAATATAAAAAATTTTCTGCAGCACGAAATTTTCAGTCCTTTTTTACTCCCTCCCCCACTTGATTCTATGTGTTAATATAGTTGAAAACACTTGTACTGCTAGTACCGTAAGTTCGATCGAAATCTTGTCTTTGTTTTTTAGCATCTATGGGGAAAAGAGTATGATATTCATATTCAGCACTTAAAAAACCCATGTATACGAATTTTTATTTTGAAAAACAGGGGCAACTTCTGCACGAATGCCCTTTATTGTTTTCTGTAAGCCTGTAGGTAAAGTCAACGAGCCCTTTTACGGTTCCCACTACCCAGACTCAGATCTACTCTCACTCGTGCATAATTCATGCAAATGCTATTT
>JANQFC010000033.1 GCA_028278035.1 Chlamydiales bacterium | reverse complement strand
GTATGCGCTGAAATTTTTTTACCTAGTTTTAGATTATTTGATGCTTTCTTAATGGCTTTTTGAAATGCAGTATCATGCAAATGGTACCTTTTCTTATATTCTTTACCTGGAATAGGAGTAAGACTTTTAGCTGGAAAGAACCACTGCCACTCAAATGTTTTAGATGCAGAAGGATACTTTCGTCCCAGTGCTTTAGGAAGAAATACTCCACCATAGTTGTTCTTACCGTCTTTTTTAAAAAGATTTTCAACTCTCCGATAATGCATTTTAATTTCGGGCATGTATTTTTTAGGTAAATGGAGTATTCTGTCTTTCCCACCTTTTCCATCTCTTACCGTTAGATAACCTTTTTCAAGATCGAAATCCTTTATGCGAAGGTTTAAAGCTTCGGAAATTCTAAGACCACAACCATATAATAATTTTGCTACCAAACTATGAGGATAATCTAATTGTTTCAAGAGAATTTGAATTTCACTATAGGTAAGTACTGATGGTAAATATTTTTTCTTTTTTGCCCTAACAGTATTTGCATGATCACCAAAATCTTTTTTTAGTACATGACGGAAGAAAAAAAGTAAAGAATTGAAAGCTTGATTTTGTGTAGTAGAGGCAACATTTTGATCTATTGCTAAATATTTTAAATAATTTTTAACATCATGTTCATTTACTTCATGGATTGTTTTAGATTTTAGATAATTTCTAAATCGTCTATTCCAATTAAGATATGTTTTTAATGTGGAGGGAGAATATTGTCTTATTTGAATTTCTTCTTGTAATGAAAGGAGAGCCTGATCCCAATTGAATTCTTTAACACTATTGACCTTGGCATTATTTTGAGGATAAAAAGTTTTAAAATAGAGTTCTAAAGCATCAACTGCTTCTTTTTGTTGTTTCTTACTTTCTAGTTTTTGAAGGAAATGAGGAATGCTATTTTTATCTTGTTCTGGAAAGTGATATTTAAAACAAAAATCCAAATAAAATCTTAACCATTTAATATATTGATTGCGACTCTTAGCTGGAATCGAATTGTTATCTAATATGGAATTGTATAAATTTAAAATATCTTTGGGAATAGTTATCATTTTTAGTTAAAAAGTTGTTTCTGTAATAGTTGAATAAAAATAATAAATTGTCGACTTTTTTTCTATTATTTAATTATTTTTAATGCTGAGATAAGTAAAAAGGTAA
>JANQFC010000006.1 GCA_028278035.1 Chlamydiales bacterium | reverse complement strand
TTCTATGGTGTCGCCGTCGATAACCCTAATCAATTTTATATCGCCAGTCAGGGAATGAGCTTTTACCGGCATGGTGTATAAACTTAATATTAGTAGAGTTAACAGGATTTTTAGCATTTTTTTTTCTTATAAATAAACTTATTAAGGTTAATATAAGGCTTAATAATGCTTTTGTCAATAAATAAAAGCATTATTAATACATTAAAAAATTTGCCTACCTTTTTTATACTTTTAAAAAAAGCAGGTATTTATATGGAAAAAGGAAAAATTTTAAAAAAATTACTTGGAAGAAGAGTCAAAGAACTTCGAATAAAAAAGGGACTCTCTCAAGATGATTTATCCGAGATAATTGGCAGGGAAGAAACAAGCGTAAGTAAACTGGAGCGTGGTATAAATTTTGTCAAATCTGATACTGTAGCAAGTTTATCGGAAGCATTAGACGTAACCCCCCAGGATTTGTTTAATTTTGAACACCATAAAGATATTGAGGAAATTAAAAAAGAAATAATGAAGGCCCTGGAAGGCGATGAAGAAAACATCAGGCTGTTTTACCGCATTTTTAAATTTTTTAAGTAGTTTTAAGGTAATCAACGACACCGATTAGAGAATATATTTTAAAATCGCATTTGTAACTCCATCATTTGCACTTTTTTCAATAAGTTGATACCTTGCTTTTCTTGGAAATACCACCTCTCTAAGATGGAATGGATTTTTAGATATTCTTGTACCAATCGGAGTTTTAATTTCCATAAGTACGTGCCTGGCCGGGTCTTGTCCATCATAACTATGTCCGGTAGCGAAGCCTTTTGCTACTTCTTTCGAAGTTGTTGCATAAGCATAACCATAATCTGGCATTATTGTGTCTCCAGGTTTAGCTCCATTAATAATTTCAGTTCCTTCATTATCTATAATTCCACGATAGTATCTTCTGGGCATCCAATTAGGAAGCAATCTTTCAAATTGTCTATCACAAATTTTCATTTCTCTGATATATCTATTCATTAAATTTTCAACTTCAAGCATGTCCGCTTTTTTTAATCCTGATGTGTCCTTCCATAATTCTTTAGCAAAATCTTCAGGAGTAGCCCTGCCTTCATCTTGCAGTTTTGTGACTATGCGTCTGTATATACCAACGCTAGTAATCGACAACTCTCCCCTTCTATGTTCAGGCACAATAAATAGGTCTGTTAATCTATTTAGAACTCTTAAATTACCTTTAAAACCGGGGGGTGTTGCTTTATGCAAGTTAACGGGATAAGTATTCGCAATCATTGCTTTTACCTTCTTGGTTACTAACAACTATTTAAATCCCCTTGAAAAATAAAAATTGCCCAAAATTCATCAAATATAAGAAAAATTTTACATATAAGCAGTAGAGCAGGCAAAAATTTTGCCCACTCTACTGCTAAAGGTTTGTATTTTACAATTCTATTTGCTTAAATATACTGCTTGGAAGGAAAAGAATATTATCAAATTTCTTTTCTTTTTTCTCATTTATTGATATTAAAGCTGAGGAAATCCTGACCAGGGTATAAATATTAATTACCTTTTCCCCTTTCAGTATTCTAAAAGTATATGCATTATCAGAATAATCCATTTCTTCAGCTAAATCTTTATAATCAGCTTTCAAAATGTCCAGAAGCTCATTTAATTTTTTAACTATTTTATTATTTAAGTCCTTTTTTTCTTTTGCACTCATATCAGGTAAATTATAAGGAATAATTATTGACAAAATCATTGTCTTAAAAGACAATAAACTTATTGCAAAATTATTCTCTATCTATAAATAGCAAGAAATTTATGTAAAAAATTTTAAATATTATATTAAGAAATATTTATTAAACTAAAGAAAGGCAGGAATTTCATGAACAAAAATTTAATAAACCCGGATACGCCAGTGTTTCCCATAAGCGCTGCCGCACAGCAACTACAAATTCATCAACGTACGCTGAGAATTTATGACGACGAAAAAATTTTATGCCCTAAAAGAACACCTAAAAACAGAAGGCTATATTCCATTGATGACATAAAAAAAGGTGAATTTATTCAATATCTGACACAAAAATTGGGCCTCAACCTGGCAGGAGTAAAAATCACCCTGGAATTGCTTGAAAAATTAGACATTTCCTCCCTTAATTACAGGGATATGATAGGTGAAATAGTTTCAAAGTATTGATTTCTCAAAAAACCTCTTGAAAACATATCCATAATATGGTATAGTTATATTTATAGGCTTGTGGTTCGATTTTTTTGACGTTTTATCGGGTCTCAAGCCGAAAAAAAAATA
>JANQFC010000087.1 GCA_028278035.1 Chlamydiales bacterium | reverse complement strand
ATTTTCTAAGTTTTTTGTGTAGTATCATAGGTACTAAAATGTACAAAATTACTAAAGTACTAAAGTTATCTGGATAGTTTTGTAATTAAAAAACAATTGTGAATTGAAATGCTATATTGTAAACAAAACCTGTAAACATTCTGGATTAAGAATATTTGTTTTTAATTTGCAAAAATAAATAAATTTTAGCCAAAAATCCTATTTTTATTCAGTCAATATTGAGTTTTATTAATTATTTTTAAGAAGATCTTTTGAATAATTTAAGGGAAATGCACACTGTTTACGGAAAGTAAAAAAAGTAAAAGTAATCCCGATCAGCCGTTTTCGGCCATAGGGAGCAGAACGATGTCGTCAAAGAGGCTGAGTAGGCCCCGACGGGGATACGAACCCACGACCTTCCAGAGGACTTGAGTCCAGCGCGTTAACGACTACGCTACCCTGCCGCATACACTATTTACGTAGAAAAGAATTAACAATTGATGATAGACATTTTTACCAACAAAATCAAGATAGGTAAAAGAAAACATTACATAATAAAAACAGTTATAGCAATATATGAAAACAGTGGCGTATAAATTTTTATAGGGGGAGGCTCGGATGGCGCTTGCCCTCTCTTAGCCATTTCAAAGTATAGGAGGAAAGTAAGAAAATAAGGAAAATAAGAGGAAAAAGAGGGTAAATAAGAGAAAAAAATACAGAAAATAAGAGAAAATATGTAAAATAAGATGGAATATAATTTAAAAAACAGTAACTTATCATCTTTGAATACATAAAATGAAAATTTTCGTCTAGAGTTACCTATGGCAGCTCAGCATTAGGTACTTTCCATCTTTGCAATCCTATTTCCTTCCACTTTCCTTCTATTAATAAGATGTTCGCTATTTCCTCCATTCTGCCTGTTTCAATGATTACTGCAGAAAGAGCACTCAGCCGATCATGCTAAAAAATGTAGTTGAAACTAGATTTTCTTATAATAAATTGTTTCAAAAATCATCTTTCTTCTTTTTTTATA
>JANQFC010000036.1 GCA_028278035.1 Chlamydiales bacterium | reverse complement strand
ATTCTCCTTTTCAATTAGATTTATGTGTTCAGAATTTTTAGGAAAAACCCAGGCTTTATTTATTTTAGTTTTCTTTCCAATCAATTTTAGGTAAGCTTCGAAAAGTTCAATTAAGATTGGGCGCATTTGAGTTTCCATTTTTAATAAATCAGTTTTGATAGTTTCTATTAGGTTATCATAAACTCCAACTGTATACCCGGTTTTTCTTGATTTGTATTCTTGAACATCAATTAAAAACAGGTCTAAATCGTGCCACTCCCCTAACAAGTCTTCAGCTTTCTTAATATTTTTAAACTTGAATTTACCTTTAAAAATCTTACCGGATGTAACCTCCAATTGCTCCGTTGTAAAACGTATATGTTTTAAATATTTTCTGATATCGTGCAAATAATCCCTAAAATTTGGCACCCCTAACCAATTATATGACTGAACTACTCTTGAATCAATAAATTTCTTTATATTCTTGTTTATCGTTTCATTCTTTTTATTAACAATCTTCTCTTTTAAATATTCGGTTCTTTTAAAAATCTCTACAAATGAAATTTTAGTCATCTCGTTCCAGTATTCTTCTTTAGCTTGAGCAGATAACCGCAATATACTTTTTCTAAAATTCTCGAAATTTTGATTCAACCTCTCCTTATATTTTTCTAATAATTCGGCTTTAATTTGGTGCTCCCTCATGTTTCCGGAAATTCCAAAAATATATTTCACCTGCTTAAAAGGCTTTAGTTCTTTTTTTGTGCAAATTTTAGATTCTTCGAATAAATTAAGTAAAGCCCTCAACTTTTTGATTGCCACTCGCAATTCATGAATAGCTTCCTTTTCATCTGTATTTACAGTATTTATATACTCCCTCTCAAACCCTAATAAATATTCGCGTAATAAAAAACTCAACTCTTTCCTGCTCATGATATTCCGATTAAGCCATAAAAGATAGCAAATAAGTGATTATTGTTCAAATATATTCATCTCAAAATTACTGAAGTTCATATACACGCACCTTAAATTAATATGAATTAAATGTACATTAATCATCAAAAAGACAACGTTCATCATAACGTTTAAACCATTCCTTAACACCTCCGTAACGTAGCATAGAAGGACTATTACAGAACGATATTCTTATTCAAAATGACTGATAGAAAGCTTAGAAAACTGAACGACGAAATGTGGAAGGAAATACCTTTTGCAGATAAAAAATATGAAATAAGTAATTATGGCAGAGTAAAGAGTTTTTGCTACGACAAAATTAATGGTAAAATCTTAAAACCTGGTTTAACTAAAGGGTTCCACACAGTTACTTTTAAAACAGATGGCAAAAAGAAAACATTTTTGGTACATAAACTGGTTGCCATAGTATTTGTCCCAAAAGAAAATGAAAATCAAACCATAGCTATACACCTTGATTGGAATAAACGTAATAACCATTATAAAAACCTAAAATGGGTTACTAAAGATGAAGCATATGCCAGAATTATGCCTAGGCTGCAAGAAATTAATAAAATAAAAAATAAAGGAATTATAAGAAATTCTAAATTAAAACCTGAAGATGTTGAGATTTTAAAAGGCATGCTTGAGAAAGGAATTAAGCAAAATGTTATAGCCAAACTTTTTTCAATAAGCGAAATGCAAGTTACCAGAATTAAGAGGGGGGAAAATTGGAGTAAGATAAAAGCTCCGGCGGAGGATTAAACACAACGTTTCTATTTAAAATGCTACATCGCCCGGTGTAGCATTTTTTGTTTATTTTCAACTGATAATCAACCAAATAACAATTTACATTTATAAAATATTTTTTTGGCAAACTATTTGTAATGCTTATATTGATTTATAAAACTATAAGATTATGAAAAAAATATTTCTACTTCTATTATTAATATCTTCTATAGGATATTTAAGTGCACAAGA
>JANQFC010000090.1 GCA_028278035.1 Chlamydiales bacterium | reverse complement strand
AAATATTAGACTCAAATGCCCATAACGTAAATATGCATCATAAATATAAGCTAACTCTTTAAATATGCATCATAAATATGTGATAACCCTTGAAATATGCATCATAAATATGCGCCAACCCTTAAAATATGCACTTAAAAATTTTTACGGGGGCTACCCCCGGACCCCCGTTTGGGTTTGCTTCTTCAGAGTTTAATCCTATACTTTGTCCCCCCCCCCCGAAAAAAATTCCTGGCTACGCGCCTGGTAATAGAAATTAGTATTTAGAGTTTCTGCAAACACAATTGCTACGCATAAGCTAAATCACCGGGGGCAAAACTTCGAGGAAATTTTCAATTAGTAAGGTATTAATTATATTAATTAGTGTAATCAATGAACCGTGTTAATTAGCAAAATTCCTAGAACGGATGTGAAATCATGGCCCCTGAAAAACTAATGAGAGCTTAGAAAATTGGTCAAAAAAGGGCGTCAACTATTTTGGGGTAAGAAAAAAATACTCAATGAGTGTCTAAATGAGCAAATAACATCGAAAAAGGAGTAGACTCATTAATGATAGTACTTTGAAGGGAATGATTAAATATTTCTTGATGTTTATAGGTAACAAGAAGAAACACGAAAAAAATAGAAAAATGCACAATACTCGAGCAATCCTTTTGTATCGTCGATAAGGCATATTAAGCGATCTTTGGTCGATAGACGGGACATTAAAATCAGTAGGAAATACGGAAAAAGGAAAAGATTACTGAGAGAAAAAGTATTTACGGTACCAACAAAGCCAACCTTTCAACAAGGGAGGCAATCTCCAAGGACGAAATCTTAATATTCAACAATCGGTAATTTTTATTGCCAAAAAAAATCTGCTCGATTCATCCAGAGCATTCATTTTAGTTTCAAGGTTTCTTCAGTTTAAAGTTTTTAGTTTTTTTATTACCTTTTCACAAGGTTTTATTTCATTTTTAGCGTCTACATTCTTCTTTCAAAAAAAATATGAAAATTTATTATTCCAAATTCTTTCTATTTTTGTTCATTTTGCCTTTCATTCTTTCAAACGCATATATAG
>JANQFC010000058.1 GCA_028278035.1 Chlamydiales bacterium | reverse complement strand
AAATATTGTCATTACACCTGTTAATGTCCTGACCAGTTTTATATTGTTGTGAAGAAACAACATCTAAAATACGCATATTCACCTCCTGATATTATTTTTACTGCGTTACCCAAATAACGGAACCCAACCACAAGACCAAATACTGAAGCGCCAATAGTACATCCCGTTTTATGGTGTTTAAAAATTTTAAATCAAATTTTATATCTGTAATGTTTTTTTTAAGCCATAAAAAAAATCTTATTGTATGTACTTTATGATCAAAAACAACACTTAATGTCCAGGTATTGTTAAATATTAAGAATACTTATAAATATATCATTTATTTTTACAAAATACATATCAAAACAACTTTAATTTTTAATCTATTAATAATTTATTTATTTGCAGTTGCCATTATTAGTTATTTTTTGTTAAACTCTTAGCTTATACAAATAACAGGAGAAACTTTTAAATGATTAAACAACCAACATATGATTGGGATGCTAGTAACATTCTAGATGATGTTGACTATAAAAAAGAAGAAGCAGACGAATTCAAATCTTTACTTGGCGTTAAGGAAGACAAAGAGGAAGCCACTGTATCTTTAATGAAACCAGGTCAACTTTTAACGGGAACAATAGTCGAAATAAGCAAAGATTTTGTGGTAGTAGATGTAGGCCTAAAATCTGAAGGCTTGGTTCCGGTATCTGAATTTACTGATCCTGAAGAACTTGCTTTAGGCAAAGAAGTAGAAGTATTATTAGATAAGACAGAAGGCCCCGATGGCCAAGTGGTCCTATCGATTGAAAAAGCAAGAAAGCACCGCCAGTGGGAATACATCGTAAATCACTGCAAAGAAGGCTCTATTGTTAAAGGAAAAATTGTTCGAAAAGTAAAAGGCGGTCTTATGGTAGATATCGGCATGGAAGCATTCCTGCCGGGATCTCAAATTGATAACAAGAGAATTACAAACTTAGATGACTTTATCGATAAAACATATGATTTCAAAATTTTAAAAATAAATATTGAAAGAAAAAATATCGTAGTTTCCAGAAGAGAAATTTTAGAAGAAGAAAGGGCTTCTAAAAAATCTGAACTTTTAGATAATATCAAAGTTGGAGACCTAAGAATCGGAACAGTTAAAAATATTACTGACTTCGGAGTATTTTTAGATTTAGACGGTATCGACGGCCTTCTTCATATTACGGATATGACCTGGAAAAGAATCAGACACCCCTCAGAAATGGTTAAACTAGGACAAGAAATAGAAGTAATGATCCTAAGTATCGACCAAGATAAGGGAAGAGTTGCTTTAGGCCTTAAACAAAAAGAAGAAAATCCTTGGATAGAAATCGAACAGAAATTTCCTCCGGGAACAAGAGTAAAAGGCAAAATTACCAATTTAGTGAACTACGGCGCATTTATCGAACTGGAATCCGGAATTGAAGGACTGATCCACGTATCAGAAATGAGCTGGACCAAAACAATTTCAGACCCGAGTGAAATGGTAAATATTGGTGATGAAGTTGAAGCAATAGTACTTTCAGTTCAAAAAGAAGATGGAAAAATTTCTTTAGGAATGAAGCAAACAGAAAGAAATCCTTGGGAAGACGTAGAAAACAAATACCCGGTAGGAACTATTGTTGAAGCAGAAATTAAAAGCCTTACAAACTACGGTGCTTTTGTCGAATTAGAACCGGGTGTGGACGGACTTATACACATATCTGACTTAAGCTGGACCAAGAAAGTATCTCATCCTTCCGAAGTTCTTAAAAAAGGAGATAAAGTAAAAGCTATTATTTTATCTGTGGACAAAGAAAGTAAAAAAATCACTTTAGGCATAAAGCAATTAAGTGATAATCCTTGGGAGTCTATAGAAAAAACCCTACCTATCGGATCTTATGTAGACGGTATTGTTACTAAAATCACTGCATTTGGAATATTTGTTCAGTTAGAAAACGGAATTGAAGGATTAATCCACGTAACAGAACTGTCCGATCAGCCTTTTGGTAAAGTAGAAGACATAGTATCTGTTGGTGATAAGGTAAACGCCAAAATAGTAAAAATTGATTCTGAGCATAAGAAAATATCTTTATCTTTAAAAAAAGACGAAGCAGCTAAAGATGATATTATTGTAGGAAAAAAGAAAACCAAGAAATCTTCTAAAAAAGAAGAGAAAGAAGAAGAATAAATTTCTTATCTTATTATTTTAAGATAAGACGAAACCGAAGGATTAATTCCTTCGGTTTTTTAAAAATTAATTTTTATAAAGGCAAATAAAATGAACAAAGATTTAATAGCACTTTTTGAATATCTTGAAAGGGAAAAAGGAATAAAAAGAGAAATTGTTATTAAAGCGATTGAAGATTCTTTAAGAGCTGCAGCTATTAAAAGTGATCAAAACCCTGAAAATGTAAATGTCGAAATTGATCCTAAAACTGGTGATATTGAAGTATACGTTCAAAAAACTATTGTAGAAAAAGTAAAGGACGATGAAGAAGAAATATCTATTACTGAAGCAGAAAAATTAGCTCCCGGCTGCAAAATAGGCCAAAGATTAGAAATAAGCGTACCTCCTCAGGATTTTGGAAGGATAGCAGCTCAAACAGCCAGACAAATTATCACCCAAAAACTTAAGGGTGCAGAAAGAGATGTGATCTATGAAGAATACCGACATAGAGTAGGAGAAATAATTTCTGGAACCGTTAAAAGAATTGCCAGAGGCAGAATGCTTATAGTTGATCTCGGCAAAGTTGAAGCCTTGATGCCGGAGAGAAATTATCCTAGAGAAGAACATCCTCATATAGGAGAAAGAATACAAGCCTTGCTTTTAGAAGTAAGAGATACCGATATCGGCGGGGCCGAAGTTATTCTAAGCCGTTCTCATGCAGACTTTGTAGGAGCTCTATTTGCTCAGGAAGTACCCGAAATATCCGATAATGTTGTTACCATTGAAAAAATAGTAAGAGAACCCGGTTACAGAACTAAATTATTAGTGAGCTCATCAGACAGCAAAATTGATCCTGTCGGAACATGTGTAGGAGTAAGAGGAACAAGAATTAAAAATATCATAAGAGAAATCAATAACGAAAAAATTGATGTTATTCCTTATTCAAACGAACCGATCCAGTTATTAGAAAACGTCTTATCTCCAGTGGAAATAAAAAGATTAAAAGTAAATGACAAAGTTACTATCATTGTAAATGATGAAGATTATCCTACCGTAATAGGTAAGAAAGGAATGAATGCAAGATTGATAGCTAAATTAATTGATAAAGAAGTCACTGTTCAAAAATTAACTGACTTCCAAAAGCTAACAGCCGTACAAATGGCTGAACTATCAGATTCTGAAGATCCGTCATTAGATGAACCTTTAAAAATTGAAGGACTTAGTTCTTTATTAGCTGAAGGACTTATCTCTGCCGGATATGATACTTTAAGAAAAGTATTATCAGCTCCCGCTAAAGAATTGACAGAAAAAGTTCCTGGAATCAATTATTTAGATCTAGCCGATAAAATTTTAGAACAACTCAAAACAAAGGAATAACGATTGGCTAAAAAACTAAAATTAAATTTAAAAAATTTGCAGATTTCAGAGACTATAAAAAGTCTTAATAAAAAAGGAACTTCTGCTCCCAAAAAAACCAAGACTACCAAAAAAGCTAAAGTAGAAGAAGTTAAAAAAGAAGAAAAGCCTAAAAGAAAAGCTAGGCTTCTGCCATCTATTGAAGAAGAAAAAAAGAAAGCTAAAATACTAGAAGAAAAAAAGAAAGAAAAAGAACAGGAAAAGAAAAAGGCAGAAGAACTTAAACAAGCTAAAGAAGCTGAAGCAAAAAAAGAACTTCAGGCAAAAGAAGAAAAACCAAAAGCCAAACCTAAATCCAAAGGTAAAATTACAGCAGACTTTAGAAAACCTGAAATAATAAAACAGCCTGAAGAAAAAAAAGAAGAAATTAAAAAAGCTAAACCTAAAACTAAAATATCAGAAGAAAAAAAACAGGCAGTCCCATCTACTCCAACTAAACCTAAACCAGAAAAGAAGACTCATAAAATAATAGAAGAAGTTGCGGAAGAAAAGAAAAAAGTCTTTAAAAGTTATAAAGATTTCAAGGCCGCAAAAAAACCGGAAGCACATAAAACATTTGATACCAGAGATAGATTAGGCCTTAGATCTGATGAAGAAAGATGGAGAAAAAGAAGGGCCTTTAAAGCCAAAAAACAAAAAAAAGAAGAAATTCCTGTAATAAGACCGTCAAACTTAAAAGTAAGACTACCTATTACAATCAAAGACCTTGCAGCCTTAATGAAATTAAAAGCGTCCGAACTTATCCAAAAGCTTTTTATGCAAGGTATAATTTTAACTTTAAATGATTATTTAGAAGATGAAACTACAGTTCAGCTTTTAGGACATGAATTCAAATGTGATATCCAAATAGATACTGAAGAAGAAAAAAGACTGCAGATAACAGAACATTCAATACAAGAAGAAATTCAATCTACAAATACAGACAATTTAATACAAAGACCTCCTATTATTACATTCATGGGACATGTTGATCATGGAAAAACGTCTTTGATAGACGCTATTAGAAAATCAAACATTACAGCTTCCGAAGCAGGACAGATCACTCAGCACATCGGAGCATTTATAGCTAAAACATCTTTCGGGAATGTAACAATATTAGATACACCGGGACACGCAGCTTTTTCAGAAATGAGATTGAGAGGAGCAACAGTTACCGACATTGTAGTTTTGGTAATAGCCGGAGATGAAGGAATAAGAGATCAAACAATCGAAGCATTAAACCAGGCCAAACAGGCAAATGTCCCGATCGTAGTTGCCCTAAACAAAGCAGATAAGGCCGGATTTGATCAGGAAAAAGTTTATAGACAGTTGGCTGACCAGGAATTATTACCAGAGGCTTGGGGCGGAACAACTATTACAGTAAATTGTTCAGCCCAAACAAAACAGGGTATTCCAGAACTTTTAGAAATGCTGTCTCTTCAAGCAGAAATTTTGGAATTAAAGGCAAATCCTAAAACAAGAGCAAGAGGTACTACCCTAGAATCTGAAATGCATAAAGGACTGGGAGCTGTTGCCACAGTTTTAGTTCAAAACGGAACTTTAAAACCAGGCAATGCAATTGTATTTGGTGAACAGTACGGCCGAATCAAAACTATGCACGATCAGTTCGGAAAACAAATATTTGAAGCAGGCCCTTCGGTCCCTGTTAAAATCACAGGACTTTCTGCTCTTTCAGAGGCAGGATGCGAATTTATTTGTGTAGAAAATGAAAAACAAGCAAAAGACTTAGCAGAAAAAAGAAGAGAAAAAATCAAACTAACCCAACTTCAGCAACCGAAAATATTTTCTTTAGAATCTATGGCAAAAAAGGCCAAGAAAATTCTAAATATCATTTTAAGAGCTGATGTTCAAGGATCTTTGGAAGCTTTAAAAGCATCTTTATTGAAAATTGAAACTGATAAAGTTATTCTAAATGTCGTTAGCTCAGAAGTTGGTGAAATCTCAGAATCTGATGTAAGGTTGGCAGCTGCATCCGAAGCTGTAATATTAGGATTTCATACTAATATAGAAAGCCACGCCGAACCCCTTATAAAACACTTAAAAGTGATAGTAAGAGAACACGATATTATTTACCATGCAATAGATGAAGTAAAAGAGCTAATGAGATCCACATTAGATAAAATCACTGAAGAGCATGATACCGGTCAAGCTAAAGTAATAGCTCTATTCAAATCTTCTCAGCTTGGAAAAATTGCAGGCTGTCTGGTAACAGACGGTATTATTAAAAGAAACAGCAATATAAAAATAATAAGAAATGATGAAATTATACATACCGGTAAAATATCTTCTTTAAAAAGGGTAAAAGAAGATGTAAAAGAAGTTAAAAAAGATATTGAATGCGGCATATTATTTGAAAATTTCACAGACATTCAAAAAGATGATATCATTCAAGCATATGACATAAAATATCTCGAACAAGATTTATAATAATATGAAAAATAAAAGATTAAAAAGACTGAATTCTTTATTAAAAGAAGTGATATCTGAAGTAATTTTAAAAGACATCAGAAATCCTAATATCTCAAAATTGATATCCATTACACAAGTAGATATATCTCCTGATTTGCACTATGCAAAGGTATCGGTAAGCATTATCGGAGATGACAAAGAAAAACAAACCACAATAGACGCTTTGAACTCGGCATCCAAGTTTATATCTTTTCACGCTTCTAAAAAAGTAGAAATCCGATATTTTCCAACACTTACTTTTCAACTAGACACTTCGGTTGACAAACATCTTAAAATAGAAGAAATCTTAAAAGATATTCACGAAGAGCAAGAAAACCGCTAGAACAATGGAAAAAAAGCTTTCGGGTATTCTTTTAGTTAATAAATCCAAGAATAAAACTTCATTCAGCCTAGTCCATCAACTTAGAAAAATCACAAAAGTAAGAAAAATTGGTCATTGTGGAACTTTAGACCCTTTTGCCACAGGACTGATGATTATGCTTATCGGTAAAAAATACACTACTAAAACAAATGCTTTTATAAACCATGACAAGCAATATATTGCAAAACTCTGTTTAGGCCATACAACAGCAAGCTATGATCTGGAAGAGGAAAAAGTATTTTTTTCGGATATAGTCCCCTCGAAAAAAGAAATTGAAACAGCCGCTCAAAAATACCAAGGTGAAATAAGTCAAATTCCCCCAATGTTTTCTGCTAAAAAAGTCAACGGTCAAAAACTTTACAATCTAGCCAGACAAGGAAAAGAAATAAAAAGAAAACCGATTACTATAAACCTAACTACCCAAATTTTATCTTATAAATACCCATATCTGGAAATTTTAGTGACCTGCTCCAAAGGAACTTATATTAGAAGTATTGCTAATGATTTGGGAAAAGACTTAAAAACAGGAGCTTACCTGGAGTCTTTAATAAGATTAAAATCAGGTCCTTTTAACCTAAAAGATGCAGTTAATCAAAATGATTTAAAAGAGGGTTTTGATATTTCAAAACATCTAATCTCATGAAAATAATAAAAGATATTACAAAAATAAAAATCCCCTCACCCTCTTCTATTACAATCGGCTTTTTTGACGGTATTCATCTAGGCCATCAAAAAATATTTGAAACATTAAATAAAAAAAAACAGTCAGGAAAGTCAGTTGTCATCACTTTTGAAAACCACCCGTCAGAAATCATAAATCCAAAACAAAAACCCATACTGATCCATTCTTTAGAAAAAAGATTAAAATTAATAAAAAAATACAATATTGACTATACAGTAGTTTTAAAATTTACAAATGATTTAAAAAACACAACATATTTAGAATTTTTAAAACAAATTAAAAATCACATTGATTTTTCTTATTTAGTACTCGGCAAAGACGCTTCTTTTGGAAGTAATAAAAACGGAGGCAAAGCCCAAATAATAAAACTTGAAAAATCTCTTACTTTCAAAACAATTTATATAGATCTTGTTACAACAGACAAATCTAAGATATCCTCTACTTTAATTAGAGAACTAATAAAGAAAAAAAGTTATAATCTTATTGCAAAACTAATAAACAGAAGAACATTATTATGACAACAAATTTATCCTGCGGTATTGTAGGCCTGCCAAACGTCGGCAAATCAACTCTTTTTACAGCAATTACTAAAAAACAGGTAGAAGCTGCGAACTATCCTTTTTGTACAATAGACCCGAACATAGGAATAGTAGAAGTAGAAGATCAAAGACTCATTGAACTTACAAACATTTCCAGGAGCAGTAAAACAATATTTGCAACTATATCTTTTGTAGATATTGCAGGTCTTGTAAAAGGCGCTTCTAAAGGAGAAGGCCTCGGAAATAAGTTTTTATCCAATATCAGAGAAACGGACGCAATCGTACATGTTGTAAGATGTTTTGAAGACGAAGAAGTAATACATGTAAAAGGAGAGATCGACCCAATAGAAGATATAGAAACTATTAACTTGGAGCTAATTTTAGCCGATCTTCAAGTAGCTGAAAACATAAAAACAAAATTAGACAAGAAAAACAGATTAAAAAAAGACTCTTTAGATGAAATAAATCTAATAAATAAAATATTAGATCATTTAAACCAAAACCTTTCTCTTAGAACTTTAAACTTTACAGAAGAAGAGTTGGAAATACTAAAAATATGGCCTTTTTTAACATATAAAAAAGTTCTTTATGTAGCCAATATTAGAGAAGAAGATATTCCAAATATGCATGAGAATAAATATGTTAAATTAGTACAAGAATACGCTGAAAAAGAAAAAAGCGCTTCTATTATCATATGCGCAAAACTGGAAAATGAAATAGCTCAGCTTTCCAAAGAAGAAGCAAAAGAATTCTTAAAAGAAGTTTCTTTAAAAGATTCTGGATTAAATCTTTTAGTAAAAGCAGCTTTTAAAATTTTAAATTTAATTACCTTTATTACAACAGGAGAGATGGAAACCAGGGCTTGGACAATAAAAAAAGGTACGACAGCTAAGCAGGCTGCAGGAAAAATACACACGGACATAGAAAAAGGATTTATCAGAGCGGAAGTAGTTCCATATAAAGACATGATTTCGTATAAAGGAAGAGTGGGAGCAAGAGAGATGGGACTGGCAAAATCTGAAGGCAAAGACTACATAGTAAAAGATGGTGATGTAGTACTCTTTTTCCATAATTAATTAAAGTTTAGATCAGAAAATGGCAGAAAAAACCGAGAAGGCGACCCCGAAAAAACTTCGGGACGCCAAGAAAAAAGGACAAGTTGCAAAATCCCAGGATTTCCCCTCAGCTTTTACATTTGTTACTGCTATTTTCGGAACATTAATGGCATCATCTTATTTATACAAACAATTAGCAGGCTATATTGTTACAACATTCCGAGCAGTAGGCTCTAACATTGATCTTCAGCATAGGGCCGGTGCTTTTCTGACCCAAGCTATAGAAGTAATCGCTTTGGCCAGTTTCCCAATTGTCGTAGTCGTAGCTTTTGTAGGTATCCTCGCCAACTTTTTTGTAATAGGACCCCTATTCTCCATGCAAGCTATGAAATTTGATTTAAAAAAGCTCAATCCGGTAGAAGGTATAAAACAAAAATTCAAGTTAAAAGTCTTAGTAGAGCTTATCAAATCAATTTTAAAAATATTAGGAGCTGCAATAATAATTTACCTGGTTATTAAAAAAATGCTGCCGGAAGTAATAATGGCAGCAAAGCTGCCTGTTATCGGCTCAGCGCAGATTCTAAACACCTTCTTGAGAACTGTCGCGATTCAAGTCGGCATTTTCTTCTTAGCAGTAGCTATTTTTGATCTGGCCTTTCAAAAAAGACAGTTTGCAAAAGAAATGATGATGGAAAAATTTGAATTAAAACAGGAATTCAAAGATACTGAAGGAGATCCTATGGTAAAAGGAAGAAGAAGAGAGCGGTTTAGAGAGATAGCATATACCGAAGGAGCGAGCGGAGCAAGAAGGGCAAAAGCGATTATCACAAACCCGACGCATATTGCAGTAGCTTTGGGATACGAAGAAGAAGAAGATCCGGTACCGATAATTATTACCATGGGGCAGGGCTCTATGGCCGAAAGGATTATTAAAATCGGAACAGACAGTCATGTTCCAATAATGAGAAATGTAGCACTAGCAAGACAATTATTTGCAGCAGGCTCAGTTGGTGACTACATACCGAAAGATACATATAAAGCTGTTGCAGAAGTATTAAAATGGCTGGATACAATGGAAGAAATGCCAGATGTTAACGTAGGAATATTTCAATGAACAAGTATTTAAATAATTTCACAAGATTTTTAGGCGGGGAAAGAGCCTTAAGCACGATAACAAAATCATCTGATCTACTGCTCGCCTTTTTTGTTATAAGCATTATTATGATGCTGATATTCCCGGTATCCCCTCACGTCATCGATGTACTGATCTCGGTAAATTTAACAGCGTCCGTTACATTGTTATTTGTATCTTTATATATACAGCAGGCTGTTCACTTATCTATCTTTCCGTCCTTATTATTATTTACAACTTTATATCGGTTGGGAGTAAACATATCATCGACAAGACAGATCCTTCTGCATGCTAACGCCGGTAAAATTATCTTTGCGTTTGGAAACTTCGTTGTCGGCGGCAACTATGTTGTCGGCGGTGTTATATTTTTAATTATCACAATAGTGCAGTTCATAGTAGTTACAAAAGGTGCGGAAAGGGTCGCTGAAGTAGCGGCCAGATTTACCTTAGACGCTATGCCGGGCAAACAGATGAGCATTGATGCCGATCTAAGATCGGGAGTTATTGATACAAACCAGGCCAGACTTTTAAGACTTTCTTTAAATAGGGAAAGTCAATTATACGGAGCCATGGACGGTGCCATGAAGTTCGTAAAAGGAGATGCGATAGCAGGTATAGTAATCACAATAATCAACGTGATCGGCGGACTTATTATTGGAAGAACTATGCATGGCATGAGCTTAGCTCAATCTGCCAAAACATATTCTTTATTGTCCATCGGAGACGGTCTTGTCTCACAGATTCCTGCCATAATGATCGCTATCACGGCAGGTATTGTAACTACTAGGGTATCTTCAGAGAAAAAAGATGCGCACTTGGGTAAAGAGATATCAGAACAACTGTTAAGACAGCCGAAAGCTTTTATGATCGGAGCCGGAGCTTTATTTTTAATGGCATGGGTTCCCGGGTTTCCTCCAACTCCTTTTTTACTTTTGGGAGTATTAATGGGAACTGTCGGTACTGTAGTATGGCTATCTTCTAAAAAGGCCGCAGCAAAAGCAGCAACCGGAATGGGAGCAATAGAAGGAGCAGAAGATCATTCAGTAATATCAGGCGGAGCGGAAGATTATGCTTTAACCTTGCCTGTTATATTAGAAATAGGAACTGATTTGTCAGGTCTTATTAAAAAAGACAAACAGGGCCTTACTTTTATAGATAAAATGATCCCTAAAATGCGACACGCCCTTTATCAAGATTTAGGAGTTAGATTTCCGGGAGTGCACGTCAGAACAGACTCTCCCTCTCTTGATAAAGATGAATACCAGATCTTTTTAAATGAAGTACCGATTATCAAAGGCAAAGTTTTAACGAGCCATCTCTTAACAAATGAATCAGAAGAAACATTAAAAAGACTAAATCTTCCCTATACCTCAACAAAGAGTTCTTTGGGTGTTCCCAATATCTGGGTAGAAGAGACATATAAAGATATCCTGCAGAAAGCAGGTATTAAATTCTGGTCGCCTGTAGAAGTTATGATCCTGCATTTATCTAAATTCTATCGTCAGTATGCATTTGAGTTTCTGGGAATACAGGAAGTAAGGGCAATTTTAGAGTTCATTGAAAAATCTTATCCTGACCTGGTAAAAGAAGTAACAAGATTGGTCCCTCTTCAAAAAATGACGGATATTTTCAGAAGGCTTATACAAGAACAGGTATCTATCAAAGACTTAAGAACAATTTTAGAATGTTTAAGTGAATGGGCGCAAACGGAAAAAGATGTGGTTTTACTAACTGAATATGTACGTACCTCTTTAAAAAGATATATCTCTTTTAAATACTCACAAGGACAAACAATATTATCGGCATATCTGTTAGATCCTGAAATCGAAGATATGATAAGAGGATCTATCAAACAAACCTCTGCAGGTTCTTATTTGGCATTGGACCCGGACACAGTTCAAATGATATTAAACTCTTTAAGAAATACAATAGTTCCAACGCCTCCCGGCGGACAGCCTCCTGTATTATTAACAGGAGTTGATGTAAGAAGATATGTAAGAAAATTACTAGAAGGAGAATTTCCGGACCTGCATGTAGTATCACATCAGGAAATAGTTCCGGAAATTCGAATACAACCACTTGGCAGGATTCAGTTAACATAATATGGCAAAAGTATCAAGATCACAACAAGCAAGACAGATATCGCGCCAATTGGCAGCTCAGCAAGCTAAATTTGCCAGGATTCGAATGCGTCAAGTCACTGCCCAAAAATCCGCCCAAGCCATGAGAGAATCCGGTTTCAATCAAGTAGCTATCAGAAAAAACTTTAAAACCTTGGAAGAACAAAGAGCCAGAAGAAAGTCTCTCAATAAATCACAGGCTGCAGATGAAGAAATAGAAGTAATAGAGGAAGTTAAGCAATCAGAAGAATCCGCTTTAAAATTCAATAAAAAGAATTTCGAACTGAAAGAAAAAACACTTCTTATATTAAGAGATTCAATTACAGAAGAGGACTCTGTAGAAGATATACTAAACAAGGTCTTAAATTTTTATCCTGACTACACTCTAGCAGATGACGCTTTGGATTTTTTATTAGATACCACAACAGGAAAGCTAAATGCAAAAGTCGGGCAGGCAAAAGAATATTTAAATACTAATTTTAAAAGAGAAATTACAGCTGGCAGAAATATTAATTTTCAGGCTCAGACCTTTTCAAAAGAAGGGCTTGGCTCTCCCAGCGCTTTAAGAGATATGTACAGAGAAGTTACAGGTCAAGAGCAAGACCCTCATGCTTTATTTGATGAGCTGTCCAATAAATTCAATTATGACTCAATGAAAATAGTTATCAGATTCATGCTGCATTCTTTAGGTGCCGATTTAAAATCGAAAGGACCTTCCATTTCCAGAGCGGAACTTCAAAAACTAATGGAAGACATGCAGATTCTGCAGGCAATTTCTGGAGTATACCGCTTTTTTATGTCTAGAAATCAATTAATTGCATCGATGTTCGAACATTATGGACTAGTGATGCTTCCGATCCTTAATTTTGAAGTGATGGCAAAAGCTTTTATGAAGCTTTTAAAAGAAAGGTACGTATCATCTGATAAAGTAAAAGCTTTAGCAAAAATGTTAGGTATTTCAGAAGAGATCGCAGCTCAGATTATTATTTACACTCAAATGAGAGATGCTGTACGAGGAACCTCTTTCAGACTTTATAAATCTCAAAAACATAGACAAGACGTTTTGGCTGCATATATAGAAGCTTTGGAAGATTTGGAAGATGAACTGGAAGAGGAAGAAGAATAATGGAAAGCAGATTTGAAGAAATTATCCATAACCTTTCTAAAAAAATTGAAGTAGATCTTTCTATTGAAAAAGATAATATCATTTCGATAATGGTAGATGAAAAGCTTTTTATTCAGCTGGAGGCCGATCTTGATGAAGATAAGCTATTAATATTTAGCTCTATTGCAAATTTATCCGCAGGCAAATTTAGAGAAAACGTTTTAATAAATGCTTTAAAAGAAAATAACAAATTTGATTTTGAATATACGTTTGCATATTTAGAAGAAGACAATGCTTTAGCATTATTTACTTATTTGAATTTTGAAGATATTAATCCGGAAATGCTCAATCAAACACTCGCCGGTTTTGTAGATATATCTTTATTATGGAAAGATGCTGTAGATACAGGCAGAGATTCTCCTGTTGAAATTATTCCAACAGGCAAGGAAAAACCTTTTAACTTAAAATAACATGGATATACAAAACTATATAAAAACATGTCCATCGGCCAAACACTGGGAAAAAATCGGCTGTAAAAACCATCATGGCATAGTAGTTCCGCTATTTTCTTTAAGAACCCAAAAAAGCTCAGGGATAGGAGAGTATTTAGATTTATTGGACGTAATTGATTTTTCAAAAGATGTCGGTTTTAATGTTATCCAGCTTTTACCCTTAAACGAAACAGGAAAAGATCCCAGTCCTTATAACGCAATATCATCCTGCGCATTAAATCCTATTCATATATCCTTACATGCATTGGACAATATCAGTGCTTCTTTACAAAAAAAATTAAAAGACTTTGATCTTTTCAATACTTATCAAAGGGTTCACTACTTAAAACTAAAAGAACTCAAGCTAAAATGGCTTTATGAATATTACCAGCATAATTTTGAAAATATAAAACAGAATAAAGAGTTCGAACAATTTTTAAAAGACCATCCATGGTTAGAAGAGTATGCACTATACAGAACCTTGTTAGAAAAACAGAATTTTAAAAACTGGGATACATGGCCGGACAATATTAAACATATCACAAAAGCAAATCTTCCCTCCCTATTACAAAAACACCATACTGACATGCATTTTTATTTTGTTATGCAGTACTTATGCTTTAAACAAATGCAAACCGTAAAAAAATATGCAGATGAAAACAATATACTCCTAGAAGGTGATGTTCCAATATTAGTATCTCCTCATAGCGCAGACGTATGGTTCAATAAAGATATTTTTGATAAAACTTATGTAGCAGGCGCTCCTCCGGACAACTACAGTCTCTATGGGCAAAAATGGGGTTTTCCCCTATTCGACTGGGAATCATTAAGAAAAACAAACTACAAATGGTGGAAAAGAAGATTAAATGTGATCAAACATCTGTATCACATGTATAGAATAGATCATGTAGTCGGCTTTTTTAGGATTTGGGCGATCAAGCCTTCAGAAGATGCTGTAGAAGGAAGGTTCATTCCGAAAGACCCTGCTCATTGGGCAAAAGAAGGAATCAAGAGACTGCAAATGATGTTGGATTCTTCTGATCTATTGCCAATAGCAGAAGATTTAGGCCTTATACCAAAAATTGTTTATAAATCTTTAAATAAGCTGGGCATCTGCGGCACTAAGGTAATACCTTGGGAAAAAACGGCTTTTGGATATATTAAATTCAATAACTATGAACCACTAAGCGTGACCACTCTATCTACACATGACTCCGATACTTTTCAGGGATGGTGGGAATCTTACTTAAAAGGAGCTACCAAATTTGCAAAGTTTCAAAACTGGCATTATACAGATAAACTATCTTACAAACAAAGAATGGAACTATTAAAAGACTCCCATCATTCGTCTTCTTTATTCCATATCAATTTACTACAAGAATATCTAGCCTTATATCCGGAACTTATATGGGAAGATCCAGATGATGAAAGAATAAATATTCCCGGTACTATGCTTCCAACCAACTGGACATATAGGTTTAAACCGACACTTGAAGAAATAACCAATCACACCAAGTTAAAAAAAGACATCAAAGAAATCTTAAAAAATTAAGTTCTTCGATATGCTTTTCCTATAATTTCCAAATTGGATTTAGTATAACTTGATGCTGTCTGCAAAATTTCTCGAGCTACCTTGGCAGCAGTTGTTCTCATTGCTTGTTTTACTTCTCCTTCATCAGATCTTTTAAGCTTTTGGTGATATTTTCTAAAAACTCTCTGCAATTGTGCATCTTCAATATTTACAGTATCCATTAAACATTTAATTTTAGAATCAAAATCAGGATAAATCCCCGTAGTTGTTGGATTACAGCAAGCATCAACAATGACTGTCACCATTTCTTGCATTTGATTAAAAACTTTTCTTTCGAACATCTTATCCTTAGACATTTCTATATACGGATTTTTCAAAGTTAGTGTTATTGCTACGCTGCCCGCCATTATAAAAACCTCCTAAAAATTTAAATTGTGCGAAGAATTTATCATTTTAACTATTGAGTAGCAATTAATTTTTTCATATGATCTAAAAAAAAGGCGCATACTATGAAAAATATTTTTTATGCATTACTTTTAGTGCTTAGTTTTTTAAATTTAACATCTTTAAAACTACCGGGAATTGACACAGACTCTAAAAAATCCACAAAAGCAATATACAACAATTTAGATTCCAGATCAGTCGTTCAGCATTTTGCTTTTTATGAGTTGTACCCTGACACTCAAGAAGGCAAAATGGCACTTAAAAAAGCCTGGAAGTTGTTAAATCAGGAAGATAAAAAAGATTTTGTATATTTACCTTCTTTAGATGTAAATCTAATGATAGCCTTAGTAAACAAACAAAGCTCAGTTCCCCCTGAAGAATTGACAGAAGAAAAACTGCAATTTATAGAAAGCTTAGGAAAAAATTTAAAAAACAGAAAACTAAAGGGCCATAAAATAGAAGCCACGCAAGAACTGGTGAAATTAAAAGTCAATGAAGTAGATTTGTCAAGAGCCTTGTTTTTAGAAGAAGTAGGAGACTCACAAGATAGCCTTTATAAATTAAGATACTACGAAGCATGTTTGGATCTAATGGCACTTCAGATACTGGCTAAACTTCCTGAAAATGCAAAAGCTCTTGATATAATAGAGACTATTAATGATTACATCTTTTATGAAATGGGCTTTAAGTTCCCGCCCCAGTCTCTCCATGCAAAAGATATCGATACTTATACATTTCTTCCGTCTGTCATGGACTCTAGAAGAGGGGTATGTTTAGGGGTTTCCATTTTATATTTATCTTTAGCTCAAAGGCTCGGTCTTAATCTAGAAATCGTAACACCTCCAGGCCACATTTACATAAGACATAACAATAACGGAAAAATAACTAATATCGAAACTACAGCCAGAGGGGTAGACTATCCATCCGAAGTCTATTTATCAATAGAAACCAAGAAACTTCAGATGAGAAATATTAAAGAAGTCATAGGACTTGCTTTTTTTAACCAAGCCTCTGTTTTCTGGGGCAGGGAAAACCACGAAATGGCCATCTCCTTATATGAAAAAGCTAAAAAATACATCCCTAAAGACAAACTGCTTCAAGAGTTTTTGGGTCTTAATATGTTATTTGTAGGTAGAGAAAAAGAAGCTAGAATACTTTTAGAAGATGTAAAAAACCATCTCCCCGATTACTCTACTTCTAAAGATACAATAGTTGAAGACTACCTAAATAAAAAAACAGATATAAAATCCATGAAAGCAATTTTTAAAGGAGTGGACTCTTCCAGAAAATCAATTATTGAAAAACAAGAAGAGCTAAAAAAAGTTGTAAAAAAATATCCTCAGTTCAGAGCGGGACTTATGCAGCTTGCAAGTACATACCTGCAGCTGGGCAGAGAAAAAGAAGCTTTGGTATATCTCAATGACCTATATAAAATTGATCCTAACGATCCGACACTGAATTATTATTTATCTATAATCTGTTATGAAAGATATGATTATCTAAATGCTTGGAAATACTACAAAAAT
The DNA here is from genome assembly GCA_028278035.1 of Chlamydiales bacterium. Classification (GTDB taxonomy): domain Bacteria; phylum Chlamydiota; class Chlamydiia; order Chlamydiales; family SM23-39; genus JANQFC01. Next base: position 60,812 of record JANQFC010000058.1, on the reverse strand, counting down.
ACTAAAAAAATATTAGATAAACATAATCACAAACCAAGAGCGTTAAAAGAACTTTATATGGCTCTAAAAGCTAAATGTCCCGAACATGCTTTAAATTGATAAAACAACTGATAAATATACCTGCTGATTTCTCTTGCCGTTGATTTTAAAAATAGGAACTCCCCAATCGAACTTTGCAGATACGTTATTTTCAATAAAATATCTAAAACCAAGCCCTGTTCCCAATAAAGACTGATTGGAATCTGGTGTTACCTTTTTATGATCTTCGGCTATCCCGAAATCTACAAAACCATGAAACAGCAGCTGATCTTTAATTTTTCTGGTTCCCCTAAAAAACAGTTCAACAGACGGCGTTTTTATTTCTGCATTGATATTTAACGCATTATCTCTGGATACCACCCTATTTTCATAACCTCTTACAGTATCTTCCCCTCCCAGATAATACTGCTCTGACGGTAGTAAGTTCTCACTGGCCACTTGCCCTCTTAATTTAAAATTAAAGGCCCATTTATAAAATGTATATTGGTTTTCAAAATAAAGCTTGTAATATACATATTGAGGCTTAGCAAAAGGATGAAGATCATTATATTTTGCTTTAGTCTGATTATCCAGCCATTTACATGGAGAAAAATAAAACTCCGATACCAGCACCATAATATTTTGTTTGAAAGTAGCGTTCATCTGATATCCCAACATAAACTGTGTCAAATCGGCACTTCTAGAAATTCTGACCCTTGATGCTTGTTGTACTGTCTCTAAATTGTTATTAGATGATTTATAATCTCCGCCCAAATTAATGCTATGCTGATAAATTCTGTATATTTTATTTATCGGAATTTCATAACGTGCACTTATCTGTGATGATTTTCCTTTGCTGTTCAAGCCTATTATACTTGGATGATTTTTGGAATATCCCCCATATAATACTAAAGAATGCCTCCAAGGCAGATGAGCGGTGTAGTTTAAAGTATGGGCATAGAACTTATGAAAATCAAAAGATGCAGTATACTGATAGGTAAATACCTGATTAGAATAAAATAAGTTCCCCCAGTTAAAACCAAAAAATATTCGATTAAGTCCGGTAAATTCAGTTCCTGTGTTATCACCCCCAACATAAGGTCTAAAAGGAAACCTATCTTTTACAACAAGCTCTATATCAGTATATCCCTCTTCTTCTCCCGGTTGGAGTAGAATATCAATATTTTGAAAAGGGTCTTTATTAAGCCATGCCACATCAGACAGTAATCTCTTAGAATCTATAGGATCATTATGTCTGAGCCAAATGTTATTTAATATTCTTTTCGTCGGCCAGTAACGATTGTTGACAACTGTTATTTCTCCTACTTTTCCTTCTAAAACAATTAACTGCAAAATGCCATTTGTCACTTCCTGCTCCGGTATTAGAACAGTTACTACATAGCGGTGATGTTTTTTGTAAAAAGCAACAATGCAGTCTTTGATATCCTGCAGGACTTTTTTTGTAAAAACTTTGTTGTAATATATAGGCTTTAACTTTGCTTCCAACTCTTTTTTAGGACCGGGAAGATCCAAATTCTCAACTTTAAATCCATGAAACTCTTTTACATCTTTATAATCCTTAACATCTCCTAACAGAATAATACCCGTTAATTTTTCTACAATCACTTCATCCTGCATTGGCTCCGGATCAAAATCTAATTTAGATATTTCTTGACCATCTATAAGCTGATTATCAGCATATAAAAAACTAAAAAAAAGAAATAAGCAAACTAATAAATTTTTCATTTTATATTTCTAAAAAATATCATCATATTAGGTGTCATACCAATATAGCTTCTGATAAACACAGGATATTTTGTGTATGGGTAAATATTATAAATAGGAACTTTCAAATCATCCGGCTGCATATCAACATGAAAAGAATGTTCTATCGGCATTTCCCCATCTTTTAATCGATCATAAAATTCTCTTCCAATTAAAGCAACGAGAGAAATATCTCCCGAACTTATACCGCTAGATTTATAAAAAACAGTAAATGGTGTACCCTCTCCTCCTGCAAAAGTATTAAAATATGTGTCATATACCTGATTTATAGATGGATTAGACGGCAGAGAATCTCCGTTCATTTTACCTAAAGTCTGGTTTTGAGAAGGAGTCGCTGTAAATATCCTTAAAGTTCCCCCATTTGTATTAACGTTAGCCGACCCATCCAAATATAATCTACCAGCACCGACTGCCGGTGCTGCGGGTGCTTGTTGATCCAATACTAATGTAACATTGCCGACGCCTGTGGTTGTAATATAAGAATCATCTCTTATAGATAAATCATTGGTAGCTTTAATTAAAATATCTCCGGATGAATTTGAAACAAAAGCCTGATTGCTATCTGTTTTCCCGGCTACATAAAAATTATCAGCTGTCATAGTAATAGGCCCACTATTTGTAACATAGGCGTTTCCGCCCTCATTTACAAATATTGCCATAGTATTTCCTGCTGTCATTGTAATGTTGCCGCCGTTTGCCTGTACAAAAGCAGCGCCCTGATATCCTGAATCAATATTAATATTAGTAGCAGCTGTCATGGTAATATTACCGGACCCTTGGTGTCTAGCATACGAATTTGTTAAAATTTCAATATCAGCAGAACTTCCATTTCCGGCAGTCAAAGTTAAAGTTCCAGAACCTGATACAATATTTGCACAAGAATGGTGATCTAATAATATTGAATCGTTTGCTGTAACAGTTAAGTTTCCTGTTTGAGCTTGAATTAATGACATAAAAGAAGGATCGGCCCCTCTAGATATAAAGTGATCGGTATTTATTGTAGTCCCTGTTTGAGACGCTATAGAGGCAACACCTGTTGCAGAACCTATAAGGTATACATCCGTACCGCTTGTAACACTTACCGTAGAATTAGATGCTGAAATTGTGGCATTACCATTAGTCTCATAACCACCTGCTAAAATAGTATTGTCTTTTACCGTAACAGTAACACTACCTGTGCCTGTATTTGTAATACTAGAATCATTTATAAGTTTTAAATCTCCTTCATCATCCCCTGAGTCAAATCCAATAGTAGCTGTTAAATTACCCGTTCCCGACAAGGTTATAAAAGCATGATGATCCATTAAACAATCTCTACTGGTAACAAAAGTCAGGTTACCTGTTGTATTTGAAATAGTAGCAGGAGTAGAGCTACCCCCTCCCCGGATAACACAATGTTTGGCAGTAATATCGGTAGTTCCTGCTGATGTGATCGATGAAGCGCCCTCACCGGTTCCTGTCATTTCCAAATCACCGGTCTGAGAAGTAAGGCTTAATTCTCCCGCAGATGACACTAAAGAGTGACCTTCATATCCTGCATTTAAAAAGATGTTGTCATAAACATTAATAGTCATCTTTCCGGTAGATAAGTTTTTAATGGTCGATTTATTTAAAACACTTAAATCACCTTCAGATGCAGAAATACCTGCATTAATATTTAATGTCCCACTCCCGGCCGATAGCTCAACATCCGCTGTATGGTCCATTAAGATAGCTTTTTTAGCATCTATTGCTAAATTTCCGGAGATGGTATTTTTGATCATGGCATTATTAGATCCACTGCCTCCTCTGAAAATTATATGATTTCCATCAACATCTACTCCCGTAGCCCCTTGGATTATCCCAGCTCCCAAAGCACCTCCTATCACATATAAATCATTATTGGCATTAATGGTTGTTACAGCGTTACTTGTTATACTTGAGACGTCTTCACCTCCTTGAATAAAAATATCACCACCGGTAGAAGCTGTTGTTGTAACTGTAACATTACCTGTCCCGCTTTGGGAAATTACAGAACCGTTAACAACAGATACCTCACCATTGGTAGCTGTTACAGACAAAAGTCCTGAGCCGGACAAATCTATTTTAGAGTTTGCTTTCATCTCAACATCGTCTACTACAGTAATTGTTAAAGTACCGGAGGTGTTCTGAATAAGGGCTTGAGGTTCTGAGCCAATAGGCAAAGTCCCTTCCATAAACAAATGGTTTGCAGTAAATACAGATGTACCATTCGCCTTAATAGAAGCCCCTCTATTTTGATCAGTGTTTAGGTGGGCTAAAAGTCTTATGTCTCCCGCTGTAGAGGAAAAACTAGAAAGAGTTCCGGCAGTTCCGCCTTGACTATTAATAGAGGCAAAACCACCGCCTCCCTGAATAAATATATCAGCTCCAATGCTTGCTGAAATATCAAAAGTCCCCGTGGGAGATCCTGATGAATTCACAATATATGCATAAGCTTCGGTATTTGTGCTGGAAGAGTTCCCTGCGCTTACAGTAAGTCCGCCATCTATTGTTAAAGAAATATTGCTTTGAGCAGAGCTGCTTGCAGATTCTGCTAAAGGAAAGGTTTGGGCTGTATTTACATAAGCTCCCAGAACTGTCCCATGAAAATCCTGAGATGTAGTATTACTTGACAAAGATAAATCTCCGGCATTTTCTGTAACTATTGTAATAGGCACGGCACTACCTGATCCGTTGGAAATGATCCCCGTACCGGAATTTGTAGTTACAATCCTAGGACCGATAAACGCTTCCGAATTTGAGTTGACACCGACAACAATATCATTTCCTGAAGTAATAGATAAAGCAGAACAATTTATTGTGATATCACTGCCGTCAGCATATGCAGTATGTCCGATCCCTGCAAATTTCAGTGAGTTCAATGCATTCAGCATCTGATCAAATCCCGAATTTAGTGTATAAGCACTAATAGCACCTGCTGCTCTAGTGATTGTAATCGAACCAGTATAAGTGTCATTTTGAGTAGTTTTTTTTCCTCCATGGCCAATAAGAGCATAAGTCCCCGGCTCATTATTGCTAAGCCCTCCTGCAATACTTATAAATCCGCCTATATCAGTAATAGAAATATTTCCTGTTGCGCTTACTGCTCCTGAGGTGCCAGAAACATGACCGATCTGCACAAACGAATCATCAGTAGCTCCGCCTAACATCTCTATACTGCCGCCAATTTCAGTTATTGTAATGTTACCGCTTCTTGTAGCAGCTCCGGAAGTGTTTGCTCCATGACCGATCAAAGAATAACATGTTTCGGCATTAGCTCTAGCCCCTCCCTTCATAATTAAATCGCCTGTAATCTTTGTAAAAATAATATCACTTGAAACATCTCCAGTATCATATCCGATCTGCACCCAATCATTATCCGTCCTTCCCCCAATCATCTCCAGCCCACCATCAATATTCAGTGTTAAAGTTCCTCCAAAAGTACCTAACTGATGAGGTTCGTTTTGATTTCCATTTCCCATAGATAAATCACCGCCAACAGTAACATTGATATCCCCTGTTGAAGTATTTTTTACTAAATTATTAATATTAAGGTTATCTGTAATATTAAATGTTAAAGTCCCTGTACCATTAATGGTAATCGTTCCGTTAATAGTAGCATCGTCAGCAGCCGTAATAGATAAATCGCCTGTTCCGTTTAAAGTAATAGAATCTGCGGTATTGACAGTAAAATCACTGCCAGCAGAAACGGTCATGGTCCCGGATGAATCAAAAATAACAGGATCTCTTATTTGAATATTGCCATTTTGTCCGCTTGCTGTTCTTAATGTTAAATCACCGCTTGTTCCAGTACCTGCCGAACTAAAAGTCAAATCCTGATCAATTGTAATGTTACCGGCACCATCATTACCTGCCTCTAAAATTAAGTTAGCCGATGTTTCTGAAAATGTTATCGGTTGATTGACATCTACGTTATTGTAGGCTTTTAAAAATAAAGTTCTTGTATTGTAAGTAGCTCCATTTACAGTAATGGAAGAGTTGACGTTAATATTACCGGTGCCTGTACCGGGTCCTCCTGTCGCATCTACCGTAACATCTGTTAATGCCAATTGGGCTAATATATCAGCTACAGATAATGTAGCCGTATTCGCAGTAGGAGTTGCAACTCCTGCCGCCCAAGCGATATTTGCAGTAGCTCCTGTAATATTAATCGTTCCCGGATCCAATACCAACATTCCTACTTTTCCGTTTAAAGCCGAGGTGTCAACCTGACCTTTTGGAAAAATATGACCTAACGAAGATATCTCAACAAACCCTCCATCACCAAAATCTCTTCCGCCTTTGGAGGATATTAAACCATAGTTGGCAGTAATACGGTCTGACCATAAAATAACTCTTCCACCATTACCATTTTCTACAGCATCAGCTTTTATCTGCGAAGATTCTTCTACAAAAGTAATATCTGCATTGAAGATATCCGGATTTTCTCTTTTATAGTCTCCGCCTAATAATATTTCTCCGCCGCCCAGATTGCCGGATACATCTATTACAGCATTATCATAAACTCTAACTCTAGATCCTAATATTCTAACCTCTCCGCCAATGTCAGCTTTAGATGCTTTTATTTTTCCATTTGTAGTCACTTCTGAATTTTGAGCTACTAAAAACACCTTGCCGTTTTCTTTTTTAACAGATGTTGCATTTATCATACCTTCATTTTTAATGGCATGTTTGTAGATATTACCATCGGCTTTTAGCTCTACCTGCAAAGCCTTTATAACGCCCGCATTTATGATCCCATCTTCTTCTTTTTCATTTTCTACACTAATTGCTACTGACAATTTTTCTTTTTCATGAGGCATTAAAATAAATTTCTTTCCACCACCAATTAAAACAGAACCATTTTTTGATTCAAGCTGACCTTCATTTTTCACATGATAGGATAAAAGAGTAATATCACCTTGTGTCGTAGTAATACTCCCCAAATTTACAATAGAGGTATTGCTGTCGATATCAAAAATTAAATTTTTATTTAAAAACAAATGATCCTTAATATCTACCGTCGATGCCAAGAAGCTCGCGGTATTAATAATTCCATCTTTAGATATCAAAATTCCGTTGGGATTAATAAGATAAACATTGCCGTTAGACTCTAATTTTCCTGAGATATTGGATAGATCTGGGCCTACCACCCTATTTAAAACAGTGGAATCTACCGTTGGAAGTAAAAAATTTGTTGTCTCATTTTTATCAATGGAAAAGCTTTGCCAATTAATAATTGCATCATTAGTAGCCTGGACATTTAAAGTATTGTCTATTTGAGAAAAAGTAGCATTTCCAGAAATAACACTGGGATCTTCCGGATTAGCAAACAATGCTGTATTTATCCAAGCTATTGACAATAAAATACTTTTGAAAAAAATAAAATTTTTCATTATTTTCCCTCTATCCATTTATAAATAAATAGAGCTTTATGTAAAAACTTTTTTTTATTTTTACCTATATTCTAAAGCTTTCATATTAAAAATATAAATTGTCATATAATCTTTTAATACAAGTTAAAAATTATTCAAAATCTGAATATATACTCTTGTTCTAAAGAAGCATAATTGCTATTATTTTACTAAAAATTTATGGAGATGAAATCCGATGAGCAAAAAGTGTCAAGTCACCGGGAAAAAGCCTACTAAAGGAAGAACTTATACAATCAGAGGTATTGCGAAAAAGAAAAAAGGGATCGGGCTTAACATTACAGGGATCAATAAAAGAAGATTTATGCCAAACTTATTCAAAAAAAGATTTTGGTTTGCAGAAGAAAAAAGGTTCATTACCTTGAAGCTTACATCTGCAGCTATCCGCCTAATTGATAAAAAAGGGCTAAACTTCGTTGTTAATCAAATGAGAAGCAAAGGACAAAAAATCTAGTTTTTTTTAGTAAAAAAGTTTTATATTTTTTTACATGAAAAAAAAACGTAAGAAAATCTTTCCTGTTTTTCTAATTTTGGTGCTGTGTATTTTCTCTCTTTTGATCATTAAATCAATATCGCCCAACCTACCTGCGGCCGGCTCTAAAGCTACATTATATTCCAATCAATGCAGACAAGATTTAAAAATGACAATTTTCAGAGCATTGAAAAATGCTCAAAAATCTATTCATCTGGTAATGTATGGCCTTACCGATCCTGTAATGATTGATATAATAAATAAAAAATCGGAAATATTAGACCTCAATGTCTATTTTGATAAAAGAGCATCTGCTTCATTGAATATCAAACACTCTCAAGCTCATCCCGTATACGGCAAGGGTCTGATGCATCAAAAAATAATAGTAATAGATGATGAGCTGGTATTTATCGGCTCTGCAAATTTAACAACATCATCTTTGTTAATGCACGATAATTTAATAGTAGGGCTTTATAGTCCCCAAATGGCAAAATTTCTAAAAGAAAAATCCCCTTTTTCTACAGGTTTTTTATCTACCATGGTAGGATCTCAGCAGGTAGATCTATATCTTCTTCCAGATCTTCAGCAGACAGCTTTAAAAAAAGTTCAAAGCTTAATAAATTCTGCTGCAAGTTCCATAGATCTAGCTATGTTTACCCTAACCCATCCGACTTTAATAGAAGCATTGATAAATGCTAAAAAAAAAGACATCAATGTCACAGTATATATAGATTATACATCATCTAAAGGATCCAGCTCAAAAGCTCTAGCCTTATTAAAAAAAGAAAAAATAAAAATCTTATATGTAAGAGGCCCTCAGCTTTGTCATCATAAATTTATGTTAATAGATAAAAGGCATTTAATATCGGGATCTGCTAACTGGACAATGTCTGCTTTTAATAAAAATTATGACTCTTTATTAATTTTATATAATCTTTCCATTGAACAAAAAAAGTTTATGAAAAAACTTTTAAAAGTAATTGATTTAGAATCCGCTTTTATTAAATAAACTAAATTAATATATTAAAAAATAAAAGTAAGGTCTTCAAAATGATAGCAAATCTTCGCTCTATGTTCTCCGTGGCACTTTCTATTTTCATAGTTATGAACGCTATAGGAAGCGCCTCTATTTTTTTATTTTTCTTAAAAGGAATTCCTGTTAAAAGACAAAAGCAGATTGTCTTCAGAGAGCTTTTGATTGCTTTATTTATTATTATCCTTTTTTATTTTATAGGTAACGTCCTTTTAAATTTTTTAAATATTACAGAAAATATCGTTCAGATATCAGGCGGCGTTATATTATTCTTACTTTCCTTAAAAATGCTTTTCCCTCCAGAAAAAGCTCATCATGTTGAAGTAGTCGAGCTTCAAAAAATAAAAGAACCTTTAATAGTACCTTTGGCAATCCCTTTAATTGCAGGTCCTGCCGTACTAGCAACCGTTATGTTATATTCTCAACAGCAAACTATGTTTGTAATGTTAGGAGCTATCAGCATAGCCTGGTTAGTGTCTTTAGTAATCCTGATACTATCTTCTATTATAAGTGAAAAATTAGGAGAGAACGGCATTACAGCCGTTGAAAGATTAATGGGTTTTATTATGGTATTGATAGCCATGCAAATGTTTTTAAGTGGAGTTAAAGACTTTCTAAAGTCTTAATAAGAGAAAAATATAAAGTAATAAATTAAAATATTTATTAAAAATACCACAAAATATTTTATCGATAAAAATTCTTTTATCTAGAAAAAAATTTCTAAAAGATCCATATTTTATCATATAAATCTAAGGAAAAAAATGATTTCAAGAAATGATCCCTGCTGGTGCGGAAGCGGCAAAAAATGGAAAAAATGTCATTTTCCAAAAGTGCAAAAAGAAAATAATATTTCCTCTACCTACATGAAGAACTGGGGAATATTAATTAAAAATAAAAACCAAATCGAAGGCATCAAAAGATCATGTCATTTAGCTGCTGAAATACTAGATAAGCTATGTAAAGCAGCAAAACCCGGAGTTACCACTTTAGAGTTAGATGATTATGCAAATGAGCTTCATAAAAAAAAAGGAGCCCTCCCTGCTCCTTTAAATTATGGAAACCCTCCATATCCAAAAAGCATCTGCACATCTGTTAACGAAGTGATCTGTCACGGTATTCCTGATAATACAAAATTAAAAGACGGCGATATTGTAAATATCGATGTTACCTGCATTTTAGATGAATATTTTGGAGATACATCTAAAATGGTATTGATAGGAGAAGTAGATGAAGAAAAAAAACGTGTAGTCGATACTTCTTATGATTGTTTAATGAAATCAATCGATATTTTAAAACCGGGAGTCAAGGTATTCGAAATAGCCAATGTAATAGAAGACATAGCTGCAAAAAATAACTGCTCGGTTGTTAATCAATTTGTAGGACATGGAGTAGGCGTAGCATTCCATGAGCCCCCCCAAATACCTCACAGCCACAATAACGTACTAATTCCTTTAGTGCCCGGCATGACCTTTACGATAGAACCCATGATCAATGCAGGAGTAAGAGAAGCGGTCATTGATGAAAAAGATCATTGGACGGCCAGAACTAAAGATAAAAAACCATCGGCACAGTTTGAACATACCCTATTAATTACAGAAGACGGTCATGAGATATTAACAAAATATCCTTAATCATATAAAGAAAGCTGTTCTCCTTCAGTATCTTTTGGCTTGACCTTTTTGTTCGGTTTTTTATCATCAATCTTATGATTAAGCTCCGTTACTATTTCCTTTAGGCTTTCATTTTCACAGTTTGACTCTTCTAATTCATCTTGGGTATTTTGAAGATCTTCAACTAGCTGTTTTTCCTGATCAGTGAAATCCGAGTAGTCTTTTTCTTTTTCTTTTTTATAAGCAGCCAGCTCTTCTTGAGCATGGAAAAGATCTGATCTTGTTTTATGCAAAACATCTGATTTTTCATTGAACTGCTCTCGCAGCTGAAGATATAAAGAGTTTACTTTATTAAAATCTTTTACTTTAGTCTGCATGTCTTCTATAAGTTGATCTTTTTCCAATATCTCTTGAGAAACATCTTTATTAGCTAAAGCTTTTAAAGCTTCATTTTCTTTCTTTAATTTTTCTATTTCTTTCTCAGCTGCATTGATTTCCTGATCATCTATCTCTTTCGGTAAATTCTCTAACTGTTTTAAAAGATTTTCTTTTTCGGATGTAAGCTCATTATATTTTTGTTTGAGATTATTTAGCTCTTCTACAACTTTTTCATCAGGGACTATTTTTTCTATCTGATTATTATCCCAGTCCACTGAGAGCTCCGCTATTTTTCTATCTTTTTGCAAAGCTTCATAAGACAAAATATCTTTTTGTTCTGTAGTCTCTTCCAAAGATTTTCTTAAAGTATCGTTTAAGTTCTGAATTGATTTAAGTTCTGCTATTTTTTCATCGTATTCAAATTGTAGTTTATTGATATCACTTTGAAGTTTTCTTTGGCTTTCTTCTAACTGTTTAAATTCTTTTTCATCCTCTCCTTCTTTTTCTTCTTCTATCTCTTCATCTTGAAAATCATCAAAATAAGCACTAACCTCTTCAAAAGCAAAAGCAGTAATCAAAAAGCTTAAAGCTACACTAAGCTCCATTCCAATATTAAATAAATGAGAACTTGAAATAGTTAAATGATTTACAAAAAAATATGTTATTAAAAGTAAATTGGATAGCAACAATCCCTTTTTTTGAAATCTGTAACATAAAAAGAGGCCGACAAGCGCTACTATACTTAACTTAATCGGAGCTATTAATAGCAGCAGGCTTAAAAAAAACGGTCCTACCAGCAAATAGAAAAATGTTTTATTTTCAATTTGATCATCTTTAATAATTAAACTTTTTATCCCTAACATATTTTTGTACACTTTTATAATTTATTTTCCCGTATCAAAATTTTTCAGTAATTTTGCTACGGTAAGAAAACCTTTCTCAAATCTATCCACTCCAAAATGCTCGTTAGGAGCATGAAAATTGTCATCAGCTAGCGCCATTCCCATCATAACAACATTACAGTTTAATTTACTCACAATTTCTCCAACGATAGGAACAGATCCTCCTGCCAATATTTTTTTACAAGGTTTTCCAAAAACTTCAGTATATGCATTTTCTGCAGCTTTAGCTAAAAGTGATGTACTATCGCCTCTTACAGCCATTCCTCCACCTTCAGCCTCTATTTTTATATCTATTTCTTTTGGGGATTTTTTTTCTAGAAAATCTTTTAATAATTGAAAAATTTTTTCAGGTTTTTGATTTGGAACGAGCCTGGAAGATATCTTAACCGTTACTTTTGCAGGTATTACAGTTTTAAATCCTTTTTCAAAATAACCTCCACCTATCCCGTTAATTTCCAAAGTAGGTCTTATCCAATTAGACTCAATTGGAGAAAAGTTTTTTTCTCCAGCAAAAGCTTTTAAGCCAAATGTTTTTTTATATCTGTCTTCATCAAACTCCAAATCATATAATTTTTTATCTTCAACAGTTAATTCTTCAACGTCATCATAAAAGCCGTCTACTAATACTTTTCCATTTGCATTATAAAGTTTAGACAACACCTCTGCTGCAGCCCTTAAAGGATTATAAGCAAACCCTCCATGTTCTCCAGAATGAAGGTCAATATGAGAGCCTGTAAACTCACAAGTTAAAGCAGACATACCCCTTAGTCCTAAAGTAATTGCAGGTGTATTTATTTCCGGAATATTAAAATCTACAACCAATAAAAAGTCTGCTTTGATCTTATCTTTAATGCTTTCAATTGTTTGATAAAATCCTTTGCTTGTAGCTTCTTCTTCCCCTTCAATTGTTATTTTAATATTGAAATCTAATTCAATCCCCAGCTCTTTGAGGCCCTTTAAAGCAACTAATGTATAAAAGATCTGTCCTTTGTTATCGGAAGCTCCTCTTGCATATACATGATCTTCTTTTATAATAGGCTCAAAAGGATCAGAGAGCCATTCATGAATGGGATCTACCGGCATAACATCATAATGTCCGTATATCAATAAAGTCGACTTCTCTTCTCTTGGTTGGTTTTTCGCAAAAACTATTGGAAAAGTAGGCGTTTTTATAATTTCAGTCTGAAGACCGATCTCTTTTAAATAATTTTCAAGCCAGTTGGAACACTTGATCATCTCATCCATTTTAGAATGATCTGCACTAATTGTCTTAAATCTTAAAAAAGCAAAATAATCTTCTAGTATTTGTTTTTTATTATCCAAGAACCATTTTTTTAATGAGTCTATCATAATTAACAGGAATCTTTTATTTTTTGATTTTTTTCATCGAACGCACTTTGTGCGCCATCAATGAGATATTGAGCTAAACATTCATCTCCTGAATAATTCATCTCAACTTGCATCTTTCCCTCTTTCGAAGGATGAGAACATGTTATTAGTACATAACATGCATTATTGTCTTCGAGGTGTTTTTTGATCTTTTGTAAATTAGTATCGTTCGTATTTTTTTCATTATCTTTTAAAGGAACTTTCGTCATTTAATGATACTTATTTATTTTTCTTATTTATTCATCACATAAAACAAATTATTATGCAAATACTTTTATGAATAAAAAAATGTTTTAGACATATTAAAAAAACAATTTTTATAGATTTTAAATAATGTAAAAATGTATTTTTTTTTAAAATTTTCACAGAGTATTTTATGACAAGTATTGCTGCAATTAGAGAGATTCATCAAAAAAACGAAAAAATATCTCAATGGAATGAAATAAGGGCATGTACATATTTTATTTTTATATCATTAGGGATGGTCTCTTTTTCTATAGGGTATGCTGATTTTGGTATTAAGATTATCCCAAGAGAAATGTTAATGAGCATAAGTGCAGGAGTAACAGTTCTAAGCTCTATTGCTTTATTAGCAGACTGCTGCATTACCAGATGTGTTATATGGTGCCGGAACAAGAATATAGTCGGATACCAGCAGGTGTAGATATTAAAAATTTAATTTTACAAATTTTAATCTATCTTGACTATCTCGCATGAGAGTTTTATCATAACTATTAAAAAATACACAAAAATTAAAATTATGACATTTTTTAAAAGAATATTTTTATTTATAGCAATTAACCTGCTTGTTATTTTTACTATTACTTTACTGCTTTCTATATTCAATGTTCAGCCATATTTAAACGCATATGGTCTAGATATGAAATCTTTAGCTGTATTTTGTCTTATCTGGGGCTTTGCCGGTGCTTTTATATCTTTATTATTATCCAAAAGCTTAGCTAAATGGATGATGGGAGTTAAAATAATAGATGAAAATACTTCAGATGCAGGATCAAAACATATTTTAGAAACCGTTAAAAATTTATCTATAAATGCAGGTCTTTTTAAAACCCCTGAAGTGGGGATTTATAATTCTAAAGAAGTAAATGCTTTTGCAACCGGAGCCACTAAAAATAATTCTTTAGTAGCAGTATCAACAGGCCTTATAAAACAAATGAACCAAGATGAAATAGAAGCCATCATAGGCCATGAAATATCTCACATCAAAAATGGGGACATGATAACAATGACCCTTCTTCAAGGAGTGGTTAATGCATTTGTAATGTTCTTGGCAAGAGTGCTTGCTTTTACTTTATCTTCATTCGGCAAAGAAAGAAACAGATCTTCTTATGCAACGCAGAGAATGTTCGTTGTTTTATTTGAAGTGATTTTCATGATCTTGGGTTCTATGGTAGTCGCAACTTATTCTAGAAAAAGAGAGTTCAAAGCAGACTCAGGTGGAGCTAAATTAGCTGGAAAAGAAAAAATGATCAATGCCCTTACTGCTTTAAAAAGAGTGCAGAACATAAGAGACATAAAAACGGAAAAACCGGCTTATCAAACTTTGAAAATATCAACACCATCCAAGAAAAACCTTTTAAGGTTATTTTCCACTCATCCTCCATTAGACGAAAGAATACAAAGACTAAAAGACCATGAATAATAAAAAAACTATAGCTATCGGCATGTCGGGAGGAGTTGATTCTTCTGTTGCTGCTTATTTACTTAAAAAACAGGGTTACAATGTCATCGGCCTTTTTATGAAAAACTGGGAAGATGACAGTTCTACATGTACAGCTAAACAAGACTTGGACGATGTATCTAAGGTATGCGCAAAACTAGATATCGCTTATTATTCTTTAAACTTTACAGATGAATATTATAAAAAAGTATTTTCCAAGTGTTTAGATGATTTTAAAACAGGCATAACACCTAATCCTGATATTTTATGTAATAAAGAGATCAAGTTTAAGCTCTTTTTAAAAAAAGCTTTAATGTTAGAGGTTGATTATCTAGCTACCGGTCACTATGCACAAAAAGAACTTATCAATAATCAGTATCATCTTTTGAAAGGAAAAGATCCGAAGAAAGACCAAAGCTATTTTTTGTATACCTTAAAATCAGATATCTTAAAAAAAGTAATTTTTCCACTTGGAAACCTTACTAAAAAAGAAGTAAGAAAGATAGCTCAAGAAATAGAGCTTCCAAATGCAGATAAAAAAGATTCCACAGGAATCTGTTTTATCGGAAAAAGAAAATTTAAAGACTTTTTATCATCTTTCTTACCTTTTACTCCAGGAAAAATACAAACAGTAAAAGGTAAAGAAATAGCCCAGCATCAAGGTCTTAGTTTCTATACAATAGGACAAAGAAAAGGTCTCGGCATTGGTGGAGAAGGCGACGCTTGGTATGTAGTCAAAAAAGACGTTAAAAATAATATCTTGATCGTAGATCAGGGAAAAGATACCTCTGCCTTATTAGCCGATAAATTAATAGCCAAAGACCCCTCCTGGATATGCGACAAACCTGAAAAATTTCCCTATGAATGTACAGCCAAAATAAGATATAGACAAGCAGACCAAAAGTGCATAATAGAAAAAATTGAAAATAATATCTTACATATCGGCTTTCCAGAAAAACAAAGAGCCATAACCCCCGGTCAATCTATCGTCTTTTATAAAGATGCTGTCTGTTTGGGCGGCGCTGTTATTATTGAATAACTAAGACAAATATTTTTTGTAGTTAATAATATTTATATTTTTTTTGTACGGGAAATCATCACCCTGGAATAATAAATACCCTGTTTCTTCACCTGTCATATATTTTTCTACTGTTTTTATCATTTGAGTTTTAAATGTCTTTGTATTTTTTATTTCTACTCAATTTTTAATCCCTCTATTTTCTTCTATAACATCAATTTCATCATTATTTGACGTCCTAACATAATACAATCTATGATTTGTTTTATTATGCAGATTTTTCTTCATAATTTCAGATACTATATAATTCTCGAATAAACTTCCGGCCATAGGTCCTTGCTCAAACATGCTTTTTGACTGAATACCTGTTAAATATGATACAAGCCCTGTATCATAAAAATATATTTTAGGACTTTTTACAATGCGTTTATTAAAATTCTTAAAATAAGCCGGCAGGAAAAATATAATATAAGATGCTTCTAATATTGAAAGCCATCTTTTAATGGTAGTAACCGAAACTCCCAGATCATCCGATAATTTGTTCATATTTAATATATCTGACGCTTTACTAGCTAGCAAGATAATGAAACGTCTAAAATCTCTTAAATCTCCAATATTATATATTAATCTAATGTCTTTATCTAAATAAGTCTCTAAATATGCCGAATACCACTCATCTAAATATTTATAATCCCAACAAACTAGTTCCGGATAAGATCCCATATAAATTGATTATTCTTTTAATAACGTTGGCACTTCTGAAAATTGAAAAGGAAGTAGAGATAAAAGCCCTATTCTTCCCGCTAAAGATTCTGTAATCATCAAAGGTTACGTAAGTATATTCATTTTTAAATAAATGTTTTAATACAGTTGATTTTCCTGATTGCCTAGGACCGGTTATTCCAACAACAGGAAAAACTTTTAAATACCTAAGTATCTGATTTTTCAATAACTTACCTTTTAATCTTATTGACTTATTTGACAAAATTAATCAAATACCTTATTAAAAAATTAAACAAGGAGGCATTTATGATGCACGGTATGCATATGGTATTTATTTTTTCATTAATAGCTTTATCATTTGGTGGGGCATTATTATTACTTTCAAAAATACATACAAAAGTAGGAACTGGCTTTATCAAAGTAATCAGCTATTTTGTTATTATAGTTGCATTTTTATGTATGATATACTCTTGCGTAATGATGATGCGATGTGACAAAAGAGGTTACAAGCCAATGATGAGAATGCAAGAAAAAATGCAGATGAGAGATAATCAGTAATATTTTAACAGATTATAGTTTCTAAAAGATCTTTAGCATTATCTAATTTAATCGATTTATTATCTTTTAAGATATATACATCGCTTGGATGTATCTGTCTGTATAAATTTTTCAGATTTTCTTGCTGCAAAATAATAAAACTTACTTCATGAATAGAAGATAATATATCAATAAACTCATCATTTTGTTTTGCATGATCCAAATATATTATTAAAGGTCTTTTACCGTTTAAAGAAAGAAACTTAATAGTTTTAAAACATGCAGTAGTAAGGCCATAAGCTCCCGATATACCTAAAATAGAAAAATCTTTTCCTGCTAAAACTTTGGTTAAAGCGTATAAATGACTTTCCTCAAATATTTTATTATTTAAATCACATTTTAATAATCTTTTTGCTAAATCAGACAAATCCACTGCTAAACATCCAAGATGCTCTATTACTATACTTGCTGCAATATTGGAAAGCCTGCAGGCTGTTTTTATATCAATTTTATTTGCAACAGCAACACTCATCATAGAAAGAACAGTATCTCCTGCCCCTGTGACATCTTTTACTTCTTTAGATATAACCGGAAAATCGAATCTTTTGCTTTTTTCAAAAACCGACATCCCATCTTGGGACCTTGTAATTAAAAGATATTTGGCATTCGTCTGATCAAGCAATATATCAGCTGCTTTATCTATATTTTCAGATTTAGATAGATTAGCAGCTGTATAAGCTTCTAATAAATTAGGTTTAATAATAGTCGCATTTTTGTATTTTTTGAAGTCCCTTCCTTTGGGATCAACTATCACAGGTATATTATTTTGATTTGAAATATCTATTATACTTTTCAGTAAAGCATCAGATAAAAACCCTTTTGCATAATCAGAAATAGCCACTACATCAATATTTAATATTATCTTTTTTAAGTCTTTTATTATTCTTTTTTCTAAATCTTTGTCTAAAGGATCAATCTTTTCAAAATCCACCCTTAATATCTGCTGGTTTGCTGCAATAAATCTGTTTTTAACAGGAGTATTATAGTTTTTCTGTATATATAAATATCTTACATCTGCATTTTGTTGTTCTAAATCATTAGATAAAATTTCGCCTTCTAGATCATCACCAATCCTGCCAAGAATAGTTACATTTGCCCCAAGCGACAAGATATTTAATACAACATTGCCAGCTCCTCCTGATTTCATTTTTTCTTTTTCTGCTTTTAGAACTGAGACCGGAGCTTCTGGAGAAATACGTTTTATTTCTCCATGCGTATATTTATCCAGCATTAAATCTCCGATAACTAAAGCGTTAATCTTTTGAAAACGGGAAAAAGTACCTGCTAATTTTACCATCTTTTATCATCAGTTAAATATGTTACATAATCTTTTACAGCATCTTTGATGCTGGTAAATTTAAAGTTACAATTTAATAATTTATTAAATTTTGTCATATCAGCGCAAGTATAGTTTTGATACTGTTTATACAAATTTTTAGGCATATCGATATAATTGATTTTAATAGGTTTGTTAACTGCTTTAAATAAAGCTTGGGCCAAGCTGTTCCAAGAATTTGCTGTTCCAGATCCTATGTTAAATAAACCTGAAATATGCATATACTCATCTTCTATTAACATACAGGTCATTTTTACAGCATCTTTGATGTATATGAAATCTCTTTTTTGTTCACCATCTAAAAAGTTTTGGGGATCGTTTGACTTGAACAAATTAATAACGCTATTTTGATTTACAACATCGAACATTTTATAAATCATGGAGGACATATGGCTTTTATGGTTTTCATTAGGTCCGAAAACATTGAAATATTTAAGTCCTGCTATTTTATCAAAAAGGCCTTCTCTTTTCGCCCACAGATCAAAAAGCTGTTTGGAATATGCGTACATGTTTATAGGTTTTAAATTTTCAATAGCATTTAGATCATCTTGAAAGCCCTGTTTGCCATCTCCGTATGTCGCAGCAGATGACGCATAAATAAAGCGAATATCATTCTCATAAGCATACGAAGCCAGTTTTTGGGTATACCTATAGTTGTTATCTATCAGATAATTTTCATCCGTGCATGTTGTGTCAGAGCATGCACCCATATGAATAATAGCTTTGATCGGTTCTTGATTTTTTTTTAAATAATCAAAAAGCTCATTTTTATATATAATATCTAAAAAATTTTTCCCGACCAAATTTTTCCATTTACCATTAGAAAGATCATCGACTAAAAGTAAATTATCTTGGCCTTGATCATTTAGAAATGTTACTATACCAGAACCGATAAAACCGGCAGCGCCGGTTATTATAATCTTGTTATCTGACTTCATCGCACGCCTTTTTTGAAAAAGCATACCATTTTTTTTCTTTTCTTTGGATAGGATGAACTAAATTAAACAAAATTTCTTTAGATGATTTTGGCTGAATATTTCCAAAAGCCATGAAGGATGATCCGCTGCCTGTCATACATACTTTTGAAAAACCTAAGTCATACAAATACTTTTTAATTTTGACTAGTTTTGGATTTAATAAAAAAGCAGATGTTTCCAAATCATTTATATAAACATTATTATCTTGCAGGTAACTGGCTAATATTTTTATAGGATCAATATTTTGAATACTTTTCAAACTGAAATTCTCATATACATCTTTTGTATTCATTCCAAAAAATGGTTTTACTATATAAAATGGAGGCACATTAATATCGATATTTTCAAAAATATCACCTTTATTTATGCAGTATGAAGATCCGTGAGAAAAGAAAAATGCTACATCCGATCCAATCTGCTTAGCTAAATCTATTAGCTCTTCTTCTTTTAACGGATTTGCAAACAACGCGTTTAAAGCAAAAAGCGTAGTCGCCGCATTGCTGCTGCCACCGCCAAGCCCTGCCTTAACAGGAATATTTTTTTCTAAATGAATTTTAACAGGGTTTTTTATCTGAGATTTTTCTCTAAATAAATTTAAAGCCTTTATAACTAAATTTGAACTATCGAATTTTAAAGGCTTTAAATTAGTAGAAAATTCATCTTTTAAAGATTTTTCAATATCAATTACATCAACTAAAGAAATAGCTTGATAAATTGACGCTATTTCATGAAAACCGTCTTCTCTTTTTTTAAGAACCCTGAAAAATAAATTTACTTTTGCAGGAGATATAAATTTCATTAAACCTATTCTTCTGTTTTTTGATCTTCAGTCTCTTTTTTCTTTTTCGACTTTTCTTCTTTTTGCCCTACTATCTTTTCAGGAATAACTTCTATTTTAATAACAGCATCAACATCTTCTTTCAATTTTAACGGCACTTCAATAACACCTGTTTGTTTGATAGGCTTTTTCAAATTAATACATTTTTTCGGCATTTCTATATTTTCTTTCTTGAAAAGCTCTATGATATCTGTAGATGTAACCGATCCGTACATTTTACCTTCAGGATCGACTTTTACTGTAATAGATAAAGTCATTTCAGCTAATCGCTTAGCTAGGTTTTCCGACTCTTTTTTGAACTCAGCTGCTTTAATTGCTCTTTCTTTTTGAAGTTTTTCCTGTCTTCGAAGTGTATTTTTATCGGCAATCATCGCTAAACTTTTAGGCAGCAAGAAATTTCTGGCATATCCCGGTTTCACAGATACAACTTCACCGCTTTTCCCTAAATCCTCAACATCATCAATAAGTAATAATTTCAGCTTTTGCATATATAACCCCTTAACCTTTTATATTATTCTTCTAAAACAAACGGCAGAAGCGCCATATGTCTTGCTCGTTTTATTGCTTTTTTCAGTAATCTTTGATTTTTAAAATTTACCCCGGTAATTCTTCGAGGAAGAATTTTGCCTCTTTCTGTAATAAATAGCTTTAGATTTTCAATATCTTTGTAATCTATTTCTTTAATACCGGCCTGACTAAAGGGACAATTTTTTTTCTTTCTTGTTATAAATGATGGTTTTCTTTTATTCATATTTCCCTCTTATCTTTCCTGAATTAATGATTTAAATTCTAAATTTTCTTTTACTTCATCGGTTTTAAAAGTTAAAAACCTGATTAAATC
This sequence comes from Chlamydiales bacterium, assembly GCA_028278035.1. Classification (GTDB taxonomy): domain Bacteria; phylum Chlamydiota; class Chlamydiia; order Chlamydiales; family SM23-39; genus JANQFC01. The sequence continues at coordinate 39,782 of JANQFC010000058.1, read as the reverse complement.
TTCATTAAGATGATATTCTTTCCATAAAACTTCAATTTTAGAAGCGTCAATAGTGAAATATAAAAGGTAATAATAACCTTCTTTTTTCTTACCGATTTGATATGCTAATTTTTTCTTTCCCATATCTATGGTCTTATGAAGTTCACCCTGTTTTTCTTCTATTGCACTAACAATTTTTTCTAATGCTTTATTTCTTGCTTCTTCAGAAAGATTTGCATTTATAATATACATACCTTCATAAAGGCGTTTTCTTTCTTTTTTCATTTAGTTTCCTTTTGTTTATTAGCTTTTTTTCTTATGTTTGCAACATTCGCTGCTTTTTTCATACCGTCTTTGAGCCAAAGAGAAATAATATCTACTACATGCTCTAAAAGGTCATCCAATTGATTTTTTTCATCTTTTGAAAATCTATTTAAAACATATTTTTTCAAATCATTTTCATCTTCTCTTCCAATTCCAATTCTCAGCCTTGGATAAGCATTGGAACTCAACTGCTTTTCAATGCTGTCAAGTCCTCTGTGCCCGCCCGATCCACTGTCCTCTTTCAATCTCAATTGATTAAAAGAAATATCAGCATCATCTACAACAATTAAAATATTTTTAATATCTATTTTATAGTAGTCTTTAGCAAGTTTTACTGCATCCCCGCTTAAATTCATATAAGTTTGGGGAAGCATCAGATAAATTTCTTTATCATTGATAAAGCCATGAGCCATTTTAGCTTTAAATTTTTTTTCTCTTTTAAAGTCAAATTCATGTTTTTTCGCAAATTTTTTAACTGCCTTGAATCCTATATTATGTCTTGTATTTTCATACAAGATTCCCGGGTTGCCAAGTCCTACTATTAAATATCTCATAACTTACCTTTTGGTAATTGCGGCTACTACTTCAGCTTTATTTTTGATTACCGTATCTACTTTGTCAGATAAAGGTAAATCTTTAATTCTTATAGCTTGACCCATTTCTAGATTTGTAATATCTATTGTGAATTCTTTAGGCATATCTTTAGGCAAACATTTCACTTTAACTTTTCTAATAATCTGTCTTAAAGTTCCACCTTGCTTAATACCAATACAATCAGCTTCACCGATATATCTTACAGGCACACCTACCTGAATAACATTTTTATCTTCTAATCTCATGAAATCTATATGAGACACTTCATAATTAGTAACAAAATATTGAATATCTTTGATAATCGCTTTTGTTGTTTGTTTTTCTGATTTCAAAGTAAAAATAGTAGTTGATAAATCCCCGGGCTTTAAAGTGCTTAAAGCTCTTAAAAATTCTTCTTTACTAATAGAAATATTTTCATTTTTATTTCCCTTAGAATATAAAACTGCAGGAATACCACCGCACCTTCTTATTCTTTTACTATCATTTACTCTTTTATTTTCTCTAACACTTACTGTTAATTCCATTTTATTCTCCAAATTTCAAAATGGTACTTATTTTACCCGAAAAATTTCTTTTTACACACAAAGAAATTCATCTAATTTAAATAAAAAAAATTTACACCAAGGAATTGGCTAGATAAGCTAAAAAAAATTTATGACTTATTCCATGAGATAGGATATTTTGGCCCTACCTCTCTGTCGCTTCAGCGACAGCTTGCTTTTAAGCATAATTCCTTGGAATATTCTGGGGTGGAAGGATTCGAACCTCCGCATGGCGGTACCAAAAACCGCTGCCTTACCGCTTGGCGACACCCCAACAAAAAATCAATATAACTATACAGAATATCAAGATTTATTATCAACTGTCCAAAAAGCTCTTTTATAAAAAATCTTTTTTGTATAAAAGCAAATTGGGGGCAAAAATTTGAAAATCATACATATAGCAGCAGAATTATCACCTATTGCTAAAGTTGGAGGCCTAGGAGATGTAGTACAGGGCCTAAGCTATAGACTGCATCTTGATAAACAAGATACATCTGTTATTATCCCTTTTTATAAAAACCTTAAAAAAAGCTTTTTAAAAGACCTTAAAATATTAAAAAAAGACTTTAATATTAGCTACAAAAACAGATTTAACAAAAACGCCATATATCAAGGCACATTAAATGGCATTAAGGTTTATTTAATAAAACCCAAAAATAAGTTTTTTGAAAAAGAGCATATTTACGGTTATAAAAATGACTGCGAAAGGTTTTTATATTTTTGCAAAACCTCATGTGAATTTTTAAAAAGGCATATACAAAAAGCAGATATAGTCCATATCCATGACTGGCATACTTCTTTTATCGCTCCATTGTTAAAAGATACATACTCAAAAGAAAATCTCTCGATAAAAGGGATCGTTTTATCTATTCACAACCTTATGTATCAAGGCCATTGCCCTGCCAGATTATTAAAAGATATCGGCATCGATCATAAAAAATATCTCCAACCTAACAAGCTCCAAGATCCAAAACATAAAAGAACTATTAATTTATTAAAGGGTGGTATTGTTTATTCTGACTTTATAGTACCTGTATCTAAAACATACGCCAAAGAAATTTTAACTAAAAAACTTGGGTGCTCACTAGAATCATTGCTAAAAAAATACAAAAGAAAAATAAAAGGCATTGTTAATGGAATTGAGAAACATACTTTCAATCCTAAATGCGATAAGCTTTTAAAAAATAATTACAGCTGCACCGACCCTATAAAAAAAATAATAAAAATAAAAAACAAAAATAAAAAACTTCTCAGAAAAAAATTAAATTTAAATCAAAAAGATCTGCCTATTGTAGCAAATATCGGCAGGCTGGTAGATCAAAAAGGTCCAGAGCTTATAAAACATGCCCTAATTAAAACTTTAGAGCTAAACGGTCAGTTTATCATTTTAGGCACTCCCTTTAATAAAAAAATGGACCAATTTTTTAATAGTTTAAAAAAACAAGTCAAAAATAATAAAAATGCATCTATTAATTTTCATTATGATGAAGCTTTATCCCATTTAATATTTGCAGCTTCCGATTTTATAATAGTGCCTTCCTTATTCGAACCATGCGGACTTACCCAAATAATAGCCTTTAAGTACGGGGCAATACCTATTGTTAGAAAAACAGGAGGACTGGCTGATACTGTTTTTGACATTGACGACAAAAAAATTGCTAAAAACAAAAAAAATGGTTTTGTTTTCAAAGACTTTTCTAAAAAAGGTGTAGAATCAGCTTTAAAAAGAGCTTTAAAATTTTGGCAGAAGAAAGACGCTTTTTACAAAATCATCAAAAAAAACATGCAGCTTGATTTTTGTTGGGACAAATCTTTAAAAGAATACTTACAGATATATAAAAAATTACTGAAGTAGAAATTTTTTCAAATAAGATCTATTGGCATAAATATAATCTACTGCACTTATAACGCTATAAATAGCTGAAATACCAACTAATGTAATACTAATCAACTGAAGCACCTCTAAAGAAATATACCCTAAAGTAAAGGGTATCATCAAAAACACTATGAAAATAACAACTACTGCCTGCATAAAGGTCTTAATCTTACCTGATTTTCGAGCAGCTAAAGTAACACCCTTCAAGGCACATATAGTCCTTAATGTACTTATAAAAAACTCTCTGTATAAAAAAACAAATACCAATAAAATAGGAAGATCTATCCAGTTCTGGGTAAAAGTAAATAAAACAGATATATTGGTAATAGTATCAGCCATAGGATCTATGATTTTTCCAAAATCGGTAACCTGATTTTTTTTTCTCGCTACAAATCCGTCTATTAAATCCGTCACTTCACAAAAGACCAATATAAATAAAAGTACATAAGGAAGCCAGATTATTGGAATTTTGAAAAAATCATATTTTAAATAAAAAAGTGGAAATAAAGGAATTATTACAATTCTTAAGAAAGTGATATAATTGGCTATATTCATTAATTTTCCAAATTTTTTAACTATAAAAATGTTATGTTAGAATTGCAATATTAGCAAGGAAATAAATACTTAATTTTTAACAGCCAGCTGTCCGCAGGCTGCTGCAATATCATCTCCCTTAGTATATCTTTGAGTGGTAATAATCTTTTTTCTTTTAAGAAAATTCTTGAAAGCATCTACTCTTTTAGAAGATGGTTTTTTATAGCTCAGACTATCTATTTCATTATAAGGAATAAGATTAACAGAGCACTGTTTATCTTCTAAAAGATCTACTAATTTTTGAGCATGGTCTAAATTGTCATTTATCTCTTCTATTAGAATATATTCATATGCAATATCTCTTTTTGTAATATTGAAATACTCATCTAAAGCTTTAAATATATTTTTTAAAGGATAATTTTTCGAATGAGGAATAATTTTTTTTCTTATTTCATCATTCGGTGCATGCAGAGATAATACCAGATTAATTTTTAGATCCTCTTGAGCCAATCTGTAAATATTTTCTACTATGCCGACGGTAGAAAGAGTTATTCTTCTTTGCGATATTTTAAAGTATTTCTCATCAGATATTATTTTAATAGATTTTATAACTGCATCAAAATTCAATAAAGGTTCCCCCATCCCCATAAATACAACATGAGTAATGTCCTGCTTCGTAAAATTACAAATATATAAGATCTGAAGTAATATTTCAGATACTTTCAAATTTCTAAAAAACCCTTTTTTGCCAGATGCACAAAATGTACATCGTATAGGACATCCTACTTGGGAAGATACGCAAACAGTTTTTCTGTTATTCGATAAGATAAGAACAGATTCTATAAAATGACCATCATCAAATTGAAACAAGAACTTCTTTGTTTGCTTATTTTCAGATTCTTCAATTTTTACAAGCTTCATGCTAGATAAAAAAAAAGCTTTTTTTAACTTATCTTTAAGCACAAAAGAAATATTTGTCATCTCTTCAAATGTGGTAGCATATTTTTTAAAAATCCAATCAATTATTTGATTTTTTCTAAATTGTTTCTCTTGGATCTTCTCAAAATATACGTCTAACTGATCTAAAGAATCTAAAATATTCATAAAATTGAGTTTTTTGTAAATAAGTATAAAAGATAAATAAGATTAAATAAACTTAAGGATTCCAAAAAGCTCTTTTAACATTTAACATAAAGAGTTTAAACATTCTGAAATGATCATGGATTACCCACCATGCAACTGTCTTAACAAACCCAAAATGTCTATAAATAATTTTAATATTTTCCCAAGCTCTACGCATAAAGACTTTAGAAGGTTTTTTCTTGTATTCGTAATCAGTTAAAACTCTATTTGAAAAAATAACTTTTTTTTCTTTTTTCAAAAAAATCTTACATATCATATCAAACCCAGACTGGTATTTAAAACATAGATCAAATCCATGCAGTTGCCTCAAAGTCTCTTTATTGAACCAGCAGGACTGAATATGCATAGGAATTTTTCCTTTTGAAAAATACTCAAAAGAAAAATTTACAGACTCAGGCGGAGATAACGCATCCCTTCTTAAAAAAGCGGAACATATTAGATCCGGACTCTTTTTTTCTTCAATTAAGCTTTTTAAATATCCAAATGCATATCTAGACACATACGTATCCCCTGAAAACATAAAATGAAGATACTGGCCATTTGATTTATCAATAGCCTGATTCATAATATGGGTGATATTATCATCAAAGCTGTGGTATATCTTGTAAATCTTATCAATATAAGGCTTTAGCATTACAAGGTCTTTTTTTGAATGGGCTGTTTCTATTACTATTATTTCATAAGGCTTTTCTTTTTGATGTATAATACTTTCTATTGTCAAATTAGCCAGATGAAAAAAATCATCTAGGATAATAATAATGGAAACTAACGGCTTTTCGTCCATATTTTCAAATCTTTTCTTTCTTTCACAATAAAATTAATATTTTTAAACGTCAAGATTGAGAAAAAGTAGTTTTCCATATAAACTAAAAAACTTAAAAGCTTGAAAAAGAAGGCTATTATGACAAAAACAAAAGAAGATCCCTTAAAACATATTGTAGCTTTATGTAAAAGAAGAGGTTTTATATATCCCGGATCTGAAATTTACGGCGGATTTGCAAATACTTATTCTTTTGGGCCTTACGGAACAGAACTTAAAAACAACATTAAAGATCTTTGGTGGAAAACCTTCGTCAAACAAAGAATTGATATGGTCGGAATTGATGGTCCTATATTGCTGCACCCCATGACATGGAAAGCATCAGGTCACGTCGACAGCTTCAATGATGCAATGGTTGACTGCAAAGAATGCAAAGCTAGATTCAGAGCTGACAAGCTCATAGAAGACGAGTTAAATGAAGATGTCGAAGGCCTTCCTTTAGATAAAATTTCTAAAATATTACAAGACTCCGATATCAAATGCCCTAAATGTTCAGCCAAAGATTTTACGGATGCCAGACATTTCAATTTGATGTTCCAAACTGAAATGAGCAAAACCGGATCAGAGCATAACACTGCATATCTACGTCCGGAAACAGCTCAAGCTATATTTTTAGAATATAAAAATGTAGTAGATACTATGAGAGTTAAAATTCCTTTTGGAATAGCCCAAATAGGAAAAGCTTTTAGAAATGAAATTACCCCCGGTAATTTTGTTTTTAGAGTAATTGAATTTGAACAAATGGAAATTGAATACTTTATAGAAGAAAATGCTTGGAAAGAGCACTTTGAAAAATGGCTTGAGGACATGAAAAAATGGTGCGAACTAATTGGACTTAATCCCAAAAATCTAAAAGAAGCAGAACACCCCCAAGAAAAACTGTCCCACTACTCTAAAAGAACTGTTGATATCACTTATGATTTTCCCTTTGGAACAAATGAACTGTACGGCCTGGCTTATAGAACCGATTTTGATTTAAAACAGCATCAATGCCATTCTAAAATATCTCAAGAATATATTGATAATGTTAACAATAAAAGATTCATTCCTCACGTAATAGAGCCTACCTTTGGAGTAGACAGAACTATTTTAGCTGTCTTATGCGATGCTTATGAAGTGGAGACTTTGGAAAATAATGAAACGAGAACAGTACTTCATTTAGATCCTAAAATAGCTCCGGTAAAAGCAGCTGTTTTTCCTTTAATGAAAAAACCGGAACTGAAAAAAATAGCTAAAGAAATATTTAAAGACATCAATTCAATTGGAAATATCGAATATGATGAGTCTGGAGCAATTGGCAGAAGATATAGAAGACAAGATGAATTAGGAACTCCCTATTGCATCACAGCAGATTATGACAGTTTAGAAGATAAGTCAGTGACAATTAGAGAAAGAGATTCTATGAAACAGGAAAGAGTAAAAATCGACAGTTTAAAAACATTACTTCAAGAAAAATTAAGCTAGTTTCAATAAATAATGCACCGAAGGGTTTATTGCGTAGAGTAATTTTTCATACTGTTCTAATGACATATTTACCTTCCCAGATTCATATTGAAAATATGAGTTGAGAGATTTAAACTTCAAGCGATCTTTGCCAATCTCCAAATATATAAATAAGTATACACAAAAAACTCCTTTTATTTTTCAAAAAAAATTAATAAGTATGAAAAATTTAACATTCGGTGATATTATTCTAAAATAATCTCAGGTCTTTGATTTTTGATCTCATCAAATTTCTTGGCTAGTTCTATTGCTTTTTCATCAGAACATGTACCACTTTGAATCTTTTGTCTTATTTCTTCTCTTTTTTCCATCCAATGCCTGTTAAGTACTTTTTGAACAGCTACGAAAAAGCTTTCTTTAGCTCTGTCTGGATTGATTTTTTTTTCTAATATTTCAGATAAGAATTTTTGATGCTCTTCATTTTCCATATCTATAATTAAAGAAAGAAGATCTTTAGATTTATTTTCTTTATAAGACGTTAGATATTTGAAATATATATTCTTGCAAGCTTCCACTTTAAAATGAAAATCTTTTAAATTTAATTGGGCTATCTTCACAAATTCTTCGGTTGTCTGCCCCATCAAAAACAAAAACCTTAAAATATCTGCTTCTAAAATAAGATCGGGATTTACTTTAAATTCTGAGGTTTTTTCTTCTTTTTGATAAATATTTAAAGCTATTTTATTTTGATCTATGATTTCTTCGGGTGTTTTAGTCAATTTAGCGAGTTTGCGAAGAGACTCATGCACCATAAGGGGCTGCTCCCATCTTTTGATCTTATTTACAATTGTTTGCACCAATTCGTTTTTACCAGCGGGAGACTTTACATTAATTCTTTTAGAATAAGTATTTACTAAAAATGTCAGATAATCTTTAGCTTCTTTTAAAAGCTTATCAAAAAATTTAGGGCCATGTTCTATTAAAATAGAATCAGGATCCAAACCGTTGGGAATTTCCAAAACATATGACTCAATTGCTTTTTTCTGAAAAATATCGCCTACTTTTATAGCAGCATCTATACCAGCCGAGTCTGAGTCAAAAGCAATATATACCTGATTGATCCCTAAATTTATAAGTTCGTTAGCGTGATCTTCTGTAAAGGCTGTACCTTGTGAGGCAATAGTATTAGAGTATCCCTGATGAATTAATCGCAATGCATCCAACTGACCTTCTACTACAATTGCTTTTCTTTGTTTTGTAATTTGTTTTCGAGAGTAATTTATACCAAATAAGACTTTAGATTTTTTAAACACTAAAGTCTCTGGGGTATTTACATATTTCCCGCCAATTACCTCATCATTATATTTTCTGGCAGTAAAACCAATAGTCTTGCCAAAAGCATCTTTTATGGGAATCATTATCCTGTCAGTAAAAAAGTCTTTTGCCTGACCAGAAGGATATGTCCTTACCAATCCTGCTATCTGCAAAAGATTTTTAGATACTTTATTGTCTGCCATGTACTTTTGAAAAATATATGGATCTTTAGGAGAATACCCTATTTGAAAGATTTTTACAAAATCTAGATCAACAGCTCTTTTATACAAATATTCAAGCGCTCTTTTTCCATCTTCTGTATGCATAAGATAAAAATTATAAAACCTAGCCGCTATGTCCAGTACATTTTTAATCTCTAACTTCGATGGACCAGCATAATCTTTCTTGCCTTCCTGGTATTCCAAATGAACCTGAAATTTATCAGCTAAGTATTCAACCGATTCCTGAAAGGACAGTTTTTGATAGTTCATTAAAAAAGAAATCGCATCACCATGAGCATTACAGCCGAAACAGTGATAATGAGAATCGGATCTGTTGACTATAAAAGAAGGGGTCTTTTCATCATGAAAAGGACAAAGCCCTTTGTAAGACGCTCCACTTTTAGTAAACCTTACATGAGGCTCCAATACCTCTACTAAATTGATCCTGCTTCTTAACAACTCTAAACTTTCTTTAGTATATGCTTTCATATATTTCATAATATCAATTTCAACAAAAAAGAAAAATAGCTCTTTTTTATTAAAGATAATAAAATAGATGAAAAAAAGGAAAATAATATGACTACACCAATGATGCAACAATGGCAAGATTGTAAAGAAAAAGCAAAAGATGCTCTCTTGCTTTTTAGATTAGGAGATTTTTACGAAGCTTTCTATCAGGATGCTTATGTTATTTCAAAAGAACTGGACTTAACCCTTACTAAAAGACAGAACATCCCTATGTGCGGCGTTCCTTTTCATACTGGTGAAGTATATGTAGACAGGCTTATTGATAAAGGATTTAAAGTAGCAATAGCAGAGCAAACAGAAGATCCCAAGAAAACAAAAGGACTTGTAAAAAGAGAAGTGACTAGAGTTTTATCTCCGGCTACTATCATCAATTCAAATCTTATAAAAGAAAAATCCAATAACTTCTTTGTATCGATCAATCAAATAGGTCTGACCTATGGTCTTGCAATCTTGGATATCACGACCTCTGAATTTAATGTTTTGGAAATTGAAGATGAAAAAGAAATTATAAATGAAATTTACAGGTTAAAGCCAACAGAGCTTTTAATATCTCAAAAATGTCAAAAAACAAATACAAAACTCATAAATGATTTAACCCAAAACTTCACTTTCGTGTTAAATGTAAAAGAAGACTGGTTTTTTGATCTGGAAATAGCAACCGACAAATTGATCAATCATTTCAACATCAATACTCTGGACAGTTTTGGATTAAAATCCTTAAATGCCGCAACAGCTGCAGCCGGCGCCTTGATTAGTTATTTAAAAGAAGAAATGTCTATAGACTTAACTCACATTAAAATGATAAAAAAAGAAAATCTTTCCTCTTACATGACTTTAGATTACAGCTGTTTAAAAAATTTGGAAATAACAGAATCTTTAAATAAAAACTCTTCTTCTACCTTACTGGGACTTCTAGATAAAACCTGTACAGCTATGGGAGGAAGGCTTCTTAAAAAATGGATCAAGTTTCCACTCATTGATATTGAAAAAATCAACTTAAGACATTTAGCGATTGAAGAAATCTTAAAAAATCCCCAAAGCCTTATGGATTTTCATATGAAACTAGACAAAATCAGAGATCTGGAAAGAATTATTATGAAGATTATAAACGGCTATGCCCTGCCGAGAGACATATCAAATTTAAAAGCATCATTATCCTATATCCCTAAAATCAAAGAAGATCTAAAAAATTTTAACACTCCTCTTTTAAAAGAAAATACAAAGAATCTAAAAGACATAACTTCTTTATTAGAACTATTAAAAAAAGCAATTGTAGATCATCCTCCTCTTAGAATTTCAGACGGCGGTATATTTCAAGACGGATATAATCAAGAATTAGATGAACTGAGAAAAATAAATACAGACGCAGTCTCATGGATTACAAATTATCAAAATTCTTTACGAGAAAAAACAAATCTTAAAACTTTAAAAATAGGTTTTACTAAAGTGTTTGGATACTACATTGAAATTTCAAAAGGACAAGCTCTCAAAGCCCCGGAAAACTTTTTAAGAAAGCAGACTTTGGTAAATGCTGAAAGATTCATAACACAAGAGTTAAAAGAATTTGAAACAAAGATCTTTTCTGCTGAAGAAAAAATTAAAGCCTTGGAAACAAAGCTATATCAAGAACTAAAAGAAAAACTCATTCATTACGCAGAAGATATAAAAACAATTGCAGATGCTATTTCAGTAATTGATGCTATATTTTCTTTAGCCAAAGCTGCAAATGCATATAAATTTTCAAAACCCATATTAGACAGCTCCAATGTTCTAGAAATCTTAGAAGGTAGACATCCTATCATAGAACACTCTTCTCAAACAGGAGAGTTCATTCCAAACGATACTTATTTAGATAATGAGAATAATCAGTTATTTTTAATAACAGGCCCTAATATGGCAGGAAAATCTACATACATAAGGCAAGTAGCTGTAATTGCCATTATGGCACAAATAGGTTCTTATGTTCCTGCTAAAAAAGCAAGACTAGGCCTTATTGATAAAGTATTTTGCAGAATAGGAGCCTCCGATGACCTTTCCAGAGGTCAGTCTACTTTTATGGTAGAAATGACAGAGACTGCCAACATTTTAAATAACTGCACTTCCAAATCTTTAATCATCTTAGACGAAATAGGTAGAGGTACCAGCACTTATGACGGAATATCGATCGCCTGGGCTGTGGCCGAGTTTTTATTGACTCAAGAAAACAAGAAAGCAAAAACTCTGTTTGCAACACATTACTGGGAGCTTACTGAATTAGAAGATAAATTTAAAGGAGCGGTCAATTACAATGTAGCTGTAAAAGAAACTGAAGACTCAATTGTTTTTTTACGAAAAATAATAAAAGGTGGAACTGATAAAAGCTACGGCATTCACGTAGCAAAACTTGCCGGTCTTCCTTTTAATGTTATTAAAAAAGCGCAATTAATGCTGAGTGCATTAGAGAAAAAACAGACCAAGAAAAGCAGAAAATTGCCGTCTACCCAATACCTTCTCTTTGATACAAACGAAAATTCTCAAATGCAAAAAAATGTAATAGAAGATATAAAAAGTATAAAGGTAGATAATATCACTCCGGTTGATGCTCTGCAGGCTTTATATAAATTAAAAGAAAAAATAAAAAATAATGGCATTTGATACCAACAAACTAAAAAAATACCCTACAAAAAGCGGTGTTTATATCATGAAAGATATCAACACCCGTGTTTTATATGTTGGAAAGGCCATAAATTTAAGAAATAGATTAAAGCAATACTTTATCCACCCAAAAGATACAAGAGTCCAAATAGGCATTCTTACCAAACAAGTAGAAGAAATAGAAACAATAGTAGTATCCAATAATAAAGAAGCTTTAATACTAGAAAACACGTTAATCAAAAAATACTCACCTAAATATAATATATTACTAAAAGATGATAAAACATATATAAGCATATGCCTTACGACCAAACATAAATGGCCTATGCTTAAACTGGTAAGATTAAAAAAAACACCCAAAGACAAAAATTTATATTTCGGACCGTATACTAACGCAAAAGCTGCAAGATCAGTAAAAGAACTTTTATTGAAGCTCTTTCCTTTAAGGCAATGCTCAAATAGTGAGCTGTCCAATAGAACAAGACCTTGCATATTATATGATATAAAAAAATGCATTGCACCATGCGTAAAAAAATGCACAAAACAAGAATACGACCTATTAGTCGATAAAATAAAAAGCTTTTTAAAAGGCAAAGATACATCAATTTTAAAAAGCTTAAAATCCAAAATGAAAATAGCCTCTCAAAACCTAGAATATGAAAAAGCTCAAGAGTATTTAGAACTAATCAATCAAATAAATCATTTGATGCAGTCACAGTTTGTAGATATTTTATCTAATAAAAATACAGATGTTATAGCGCTTTATAGATCCGCAACAGCAGTTGTAATAGCTGTCTTGACTTTTATAGATGGAAGGTTAACCACTTCTGAACATTTTAGTTTTTCCAGTATATTATCTTATGATGCAGATGTAATGGAATCTTTTCTGCTTCAAAATTACATAAATAAAAAAGCATATCCCAAAGAAATACTAATTTCCCAAGCAATTGAAAATACTAATTTAATTGAAGAGATGTTAGAAAAAAAGGCTCATAAAAAAATCAAGATAACCCATCCTGAAAAAGGCAAGAAATTCCAATTAACAAATCTAGCATTAGATAACGCTATTACTATATTTGACAGAGAAAAAAATAAAAAAGCCTTATATGAAAAACAGCTTTTAGAACTGCAAGAAACATTAAAATTAAATAATTTCCCTCATATTATCGAATGTTTTGATACCTCCAACATATCAGGCACATCCTTTGTTGCTGCGATGATCACATATATAGACGGATTTAAAGATAAAAAACACACCAAGCTTTTTAAAATAAAATCTAAAAGCCTCAGTGATTTTGATGCTATGAAAGAAGTTCTTTTAAGACATTACTCAAAAAAAGAAAAGCAAACTTTGCCAAACCTACTTATTTTAGATGGTGGAAAACCACAGCTTACAGCAGCTTTAGAAATATTAAAAAAATTAAATATAGCATCTCTAGATATTATAGCTTTAACTAAAGAAAGCGCTAAACACACCAAGAGCCTCACTAAAGAAAAAGTTTATATACCATACCAAAAAGACCCTATTATAATAGATCCTAAATCTCCACTTTTATTCTTACTTCAAAAAATTAGAGACGATGCACATCATACAGCAATTTCTTTTCATAAAAAAAGAAGATCTAAAAAATTTATAAAATCCTCTTTAGATGACATAAAAGGAATAGGCCCCGTTAAAAAAACAAAACTGTTAAAACACTTCAAGAGCATAGCCAAATTGAAACAAGCCAAGAGAAAAGATTTGGAAAACCTAAAATTCTTAACTTCTAAAGATATCGATAAACTACTTAAACTTTGATTATTTATTTTTTAAAGTAAAAACAAAATTCTTCTGATAATTTAAATGACTCGACAGCATTTTACCAATTTTTGATTCCATATCTAATAAAAACATTTTCTTATCTTCTATTTCAGAAGATATCTTAGCAATTACTTCCAAATTATCATTAGATAAAATATCTACTTCCAAATCTACTTGCAACTCCGGATACTTGCTTTTAAAATATTTTTCAATATATGTAGCTATTATTTTGGTATCAATGTCTAAAGAATGGGGTTTCATATTAATTTTTAAATATCTTGTTTTATATAAAGCATAAAATCCCAAGCCTAGTAGAAAAGCCATACCTAACAAAAATATCCCGAACTTAACCAATAGATCTGATCTATTAGCTATAATCTCTGACATATAAAATATCAGTTTGGGAGCATTGGGAAGTATTATAAAACACACCCCAACAGATGCTGTAATCAAGGTCAGAAAAAGATGGACAGCAGACAGAATTATATTAGAAGTTTTCATTTATTAAAAACCTTCGTAGCCATCTTCTGCTTTATTGGCATTTTCTAAAACCTCTTCATCCTGCTCTTCTTCCTCAATGGTTTCCACTATCAGATTTTTAAATATAACATGTACGCAAGATACATGAAGACCGGTAAGCTTACTTACTTCTTCTATAACCTTCGACTGTATCTCTTCAGCTTTTTCAGGAATAGATAGACCGTACTGAATATTAACTTCAAGCTTAACAGCTATTGAATGCTCTTTTTGATCTTGTTCAACAAATATCCCTGTATATCTTTCTGATGCTTCTCTTCCCAGCAAAGAATCTATCAAACTGCCGCCTGGAAGCGATATTCCTTCAATTTTTGCAAGGCATTTAAAAACTATAGCTTGAAATACTTTACTTTCAATATCCCTGCTAAAAGTAGTTTCAGGCAGTTGAAGCTCTTTTTTATCTATTTCTTTAAATTTATCATCCATTTTCATCACCTTCAAAAATTTATAGTTTAATATTTTACGAAAAAAATAATTTTCGTAAAACATCCTTTTCTTTTATATGATTTTTATTAAAATATACATATAAAAAAGAGAAAAAAATAATATTATGAATGCTAATATAATAATTATTTGGATTTTATTTGGTGTTATCAGTGCATATATAGCAAATAAGAAAGAAAAAAATATATACAGATGGTTTCTGTACGGAGCTCTATTCGGTTTTGCAGCAATTGCCTTAATATTATTTTTAAAACCTCCCAAAAAACCAAATCCCTCACTTGCAAGCACTCTTTCAAACATGAAACCCACTAAAACTGATAATTATTTCTGGTATTATTTAGATAAAAACAACATTCAAAAAGGCCCTGTCAGCCATACTAAAATAAAAGAATTTGTAAAAAATGGGACACTTTTAGCATCCAATTTAGTATGGAACGAAACTATGGACAGTTGGAAAAAAATATCTGATATTAAGTTAAATCAGAAAACAGATCCTACCAGCTAGCTTTAAATATACCAGGAATCATACCAGCCGAAGCCATCTCTCTGAAACACAGTCTAGACATTTGAAATTTTCTTAAATACCCTCTGCATCTTCCTGTTCTTTTGCATCTGTTTCTAAGTCTTACTTTAGATGAATTTTTTGGAAGTTTGTTAAGCTCATTTACTGCTTTCATTCTTTCTTCATCGCTTTTTGTCATATCGATGATGATCTCTTTTAGCATTTTTCTTTTATCTTTTTTAAGTGCTACTAATCTTTCTTTGTTCTTTTGTTTTTCTACTGATGATTTTTTAGCCATTATTTCCCCTATTAATTATTTTTTTAAAGCAGGACCTTTTTGTCTTTGTTTTCTATTTGGATCTTTTTTGTTTATTACGTAAAGGCGCCCCTTTCTTTTTACAAGTTTATCACCTTTAGATGAATCTGCCTTTACCGAAGCTTTCACTTTCATGGTTATTTACCTTTTATCTTTTTGATGAATCATTTTATTTGAATACATATTTCTTTGCAATTACTTCTTTAACCTTGAAGATTTTAGGGCTTTAATATATTCTTAATAGATAAAAAATTATTATAAGGTTTTTAAAAATGAAACGTACATATCAGCCAAGCAAGAAAAGAAGAACTAAAAAATTCGGTTTTAGAGCTAGAATGAAAACCAAGAACGGCAGAAAAGTAATAAACCGAAGAAGAAAAATCAAAAGAAAATCTTTAAGTGCTTAAACTTGACTATCCTAAGTCTTTAAGGGTAAGAAAAAATTTGGAATATAGAAATATCCTAAAAGCTAAAAATAAGCTTATAGGAAAGTTTGTGTGCATAGATTTCATCAACAACAATCTCAATCATCCAAGACTTGGGCTTACCATTAATTCAAAATTTTTCAAAGCCAATATTAGAAATAAATATAAAAGACATATAAGAGAGTATTTTAGAAAAGAAAAAAATACTTTTTCAAATATTGATTTTAATATTTACTTAAGGCCCACCGCAAAAAATGCAAAGCCTTCCGATCTAAAAAATGAAATCACTAAATTACTTCAATCTATAAATTAATGATTTTAATGAAAATATTTGAGAATTACTCTTGCTATTTCAATATCCTTCATTAAAAAAATTCATTGACTTGTCTACTGCTGTATCTCATAACCTATTTAAACAACAAGCCTTCACAAAATCTCCAGCATCATTTTTTATTGCCGAATTTAATACAGAATTTGATATTCACGATTCTAAAAACTGCACTTAATTTTCTTAAACCATCTATCGACATATTATTTTTCTTTTTGTTTATAAAAGGATCTACTGTTAATTTTTTAAAAACCACTTTTACTATTTTTTTATATTTATATCTTTTTGATTATATTTTTCAGTTTAAAAAAATATAAAGTAAATTATTTAATTTCTTTTTTTTATAGAAAAAAATACTATTAAAAAAATAAACTTTTTTCCGTTTCTAAAACTTAATAAAAAAGAGGTAAATAATAATGACCAGCCCAGTTAATATGCAAACTACACCAGACTCTCCTTTACAAGAAAACATAAAATCAAAATCTAAAAATACTTTCTCTTTTACAAAACACATCTTGCAAACTCCTCAGACCGGCAGCAAACATGCTATAAAAAAAGCTTCTGTTCTATCTCCCCATCAAAAAGCTAGAAGTAAAACAGTGCGCGAACTTACAAGAACTGCTCAAAGAGAACATAAGTTAGCAGTTAGAACCTTAGGATTAACAGCTTTTGAAAATCTTGAAATAGAACCTTCTTTGGAAAAAAGCATTACAAAACTTATAAATACCTGTAAAAAAGAAACAGAAGAATTTAATAATTTTTATAACTTTGTCTTAACTTTCACTTATGATTTTGAAAACTTGTTAAAAGAACAAAATTTAGAAAAACTTTTGCTGCTATCAGAAACTATGCATTCCTTATCTGAAATTACAGGGAGCAGATTATCTTTGGCAAATATTGAAGATATTAAGTCTCATTTACAAAAATATAAACAAAAACTAGATAACAAATGCTTTGAAAATCTTCATCTGGCAGAATATGATCCCCTAATGCAGGAAATTAATGAAATTCAAGAAATCGAAAATGAAAGGCCTTTAACTAAATATGAAAAAATTAAAAAGCAGCTTTTTCAACCGGTTTTAATGTACATAGAAAAAAATAACCACATAGAACAAGAATATAAAAATGCAATGTTATATTTACCTAATGAAGCTGAAATTGAGCAGTTAAAAGCAATTGCTGCAAAATTAAAGTTTGTGTCATCATCTTTACTTTCATAATAATTATAATAAAAAAATATGCAGACTTTAAATTCCGAACAAAAAAAAGCAGTATCAATAAAAAATGGCAAATCTTTAGTGTTGGCCGGAGCTGGCAGCGGCAAGACCAAGGTAATTACTTTTAGAATCGCAAACCTAATACAAAAACATAAAATTGCCCCTGAAAATATACTAGGTCTTACGTTTACTAATAAAGCAGCAAAAGAAATGAAAGAAAGGCTTCAATCTTTAATTGGCTCAAAAGCCAAGAAAGTAAAGCTTACTACCTTTCACAGCTTTTGCATGTATGTCCTTAGAAAAGAGGCTAAAACAGTAGGATACTCATCTAATTTTTCTATTTATGATGAAACGGACATGCAAAGACTTATTAAAGAACTGTCGAAAAACATTTTAAAAGAAGAAAAAAACCTACCTCCCTTAACTTCTTTTGTAGAGGCTATAAGCTCTGCTAAAAACAATGATACTCCCATAGATGAAATTCCCTCTTTAGGAGATAAGGACAAAGATAAATTCTTAAAAGAATTATATATAAGACTGCACAGCTCTTTAAAAGCTTACAATGCAGTAGACTTTGATTCTTTATTGACCCTTACAAAAAAACTATTCGAACAAAATATTGATATTCTTTCTAAATACCAAGACCAGTTCAAATACATCCTAATAGACGAATATCAAGATACTAATCCCGTACAGGACTCAATAGCTAACCTTCTTGCTTTGAAGCATAATAATTTATTTGTTGTAGGAGACGATGACCAGTCCATCTATGGCTGGAGGGGCTCTAACATACAAAATATATTAAGTTTCAAAGCTGATCATATTATTAAGCTGGAGAAAAACTACAGATCTACAAAAACAATTCTGCATGCAGCCAATAATATTATCAAAAATAATAAAATGAGGCATAACAAGACCTTGTTTTCCGATATGGACATCAATGAAAACATCAAATTATTTCATGCCCCTTCAGAAGTTGAAGAAGCGCAGTCGGTAGTCAACAGAATCATAAAAATAAAAACAGAAAAAAATCTTAGATGGAAAGATATAGCTATTCTTTATAGATCAAATGCATTATCTCGAAATTTCGAAATGAGCCTAATGAGCGCCATGTGGAAAAACCACAATAGCTGGAAAAGAGGAGTGCCTTATGATATTTCAGGCGGTCTTGAATTCAACCAGAGAAGTGAGATAAAAGATATCCTGGCTTATTTAAAAATCATCTGCAACCCAAAAGATCAGGAAGCACTATTAAGAATAATAAATGTCCCGAGAAGAGGAATATCAGACAAGACCTTAGAAATTGTTACTAATTTAGCTAAAAAAAACAAATCCACTATTTGGCAGATTTTAGAAAAAATAGCTTTTGATAAAATTGACTTATCGCAAGAAAATATCAAATCAAAAACTATCTACGGCATAAAACAGCTTGTTGAAATAATAAACACTTCAAAAATTCACTTTAAGCAAAGGCCTTTATATAAATCACTTAAATGGCTTTTGGATAAAATAAACTATAAAAAAGCAATTGAAGAAGAAGTCAAGAGTGAAAAGGCAAGACAAGTAAAATTAGAAAATGCAATGGAATGCATAAATGCGATTTCTATATATGAAGAACAGACAGACAAAAAAGAAGTTAGCTTAAATCACTTTATCTCAACTACTATGCTTTCTAAAGAAAACCTTCATAAAAAAAACGGTTTGAATAATGATGCTGTTCAGCTTATGACTTTTCACAGCGCTAAAGGCCTAGAATTCGAGGCCTGTTTTTTAATTGGTCTGGAAGATCACATAATTCCTCATGAAAAAAGCATGCTGACAACTTCCTTAGATGAGGAAAGAAGGCTTATGTATGTAGCTATTACTAGAGCTAAAAAATATTTAACCTTGAGCATGGCCAGACAGCGCAAGAACAAAGGAAAAGCAAGACCAACCAATCCTTCCCGGTTCTTGTTTGAGATTCCGAAAGAACTGATGGACGTAGTAGCCTGGAAGTCTATTTAATTTTTTTTATTTGCTTTTTCTAATCTTATCTATTATCTAAAAGATAAGGAGATTATTATGAAAATAGCTGTATTTTCTGCCCAAAAGTATGACAAATTATTCTTAAATGAAGTTAATAAAAAATATAAATATGAGCTTACATATTTTGAAGAAAGGCTTCACGAATATAATGCCAATATAACAAAAGGCTATGATGCTGTCTGCTGCTTTGTAAATGATGATGTATCCAAAGAGGTTGTTCAAACATTAAAAAACAATAACGTCAAACTCATCGCCATGCGGTGTACAGGCGTAAACAACGTTGATTTAAAAAAAGCCAAGGAATTAAAAATACCGGTTGTAAACGTCCCTGGCTATTCCCCTTATGCTGTAGCAGAACATGCAATAGGCTTAATGCTAAGCTTAAACAGACATATCCATAGAGCTTATAACAGGGTAAAAGAAGGTAACTTTTCAATAGAAGGTTTCGTTGGTTTTGACATGCACGGCAAAACAGCCGGTGTTATTGGAATGGGAAAAATCGGCCTAGTCATGGCCGAAAGACTCTTGGGACTAGGCTTAAAAGTCTTGGCCTATGATCCCCGAAAAAAAAATACAAAAGAAAATAACATTCAATATACTGATCTAGACAATATATATATAAATTCTGATATTATTACGCTGCATTGTCCTTTAACTAAAGATAATCACCATATGATCAATGAAAAAACCTTAAAACTCATGAAACAAGGTGTTATGCTGATCAATACAGCAAGAGGCGCATTAATAGACGCTAACTGCTTAACAAAAAATATAAAGTCCGGAAAAATAGGTTATTTGGGATTAGATGTATATGAAGAAGAAGAGAATTTATTTTCAAAAGATCTATCTGAAAACATTATTTACGACGATGTATTTGCAAGACTTATTACATTTCCAAATGTACTAATCACAGCACACCAGGCATTTTTCACGAAAAATGCCCTTGCAATAATAGCTTCTACAACCTTTAAAAATATTGATGATATTGCCAATAATAAAACATGTGCAAATGAATTAACCAATAAAATTTAATTAATAAAAGCGGAAAATCTCAAATTTCAAATTTGAAAGCACATCATAAATTGCATATCAAAAAATTTATTTAAAAAAGACTTATCTTGCAATTGAAGATCTTTAGTTTTAAAATTAGCGAAAAATATAAAAAATATGCTTCCCACAATCATTTTAAGACATAGAAAAGAAAACCTCAAAAAATGCTCTCTTAAGGGTTTAGAAAAAAAAGAAGGTATAAATTTTTATACCTATCCTAAAGATCTTTTACCTGATCTTTCCAATTATATTTTGCTCAAAATGAACGCTTCCGAGCTTACAGAAAAAGACAGTGATAAAGGATTATTTATAATTGATTCCACATGGATATACTTAAATAAAATTTTGAAAACAGTACCGGACAATATCGAATGCAGATCTATTCCTCAAAAATACCTAACCGCATATCCAAGAAAACAGACAATGTGCCCTGACCCCAAGTATGGCCTGGCATCTATAGAAGCTTTATATATAGCATATACAATAATGCAAAAAAATACGTCAGATCTTTTAAGTAACTACTACTTTAAAGGTCAATTTTTAAAACTCAACAATTTATAATTATTCAGCCGCAGCAGCAGCTGCCTTTCTAGGCTGTTCAGGAGTAATTGGATGAAAAACATTAACATCAACAGGCTCTCCTAAAACAACTCTTAATTTATGAAGCCCTATAGGCTTGTCTAAAAATTTATCACAACCAACTTTAGCCCACTCTTGTTTCATTATTTCATCGGCTGGAGTAGCGGAGGATGAAATAATAATATAATTTGAGCCCTGATATGCAATATTTATAATTCTAGCAATTTCCAATCCCTTTTTTAAAGCTTTACACTCTCCTACCTCATCAAAGTTATTATCTAAAATAACCGCAGAATATTTTTTTGCTAATATCAAAGCTAAAGCTTCTTGCGGACTTTTTGCTATATCTACATTTTTATATCCTATTTTATTCAACAAACGAGGAGTAGTTTTTGTTAATACAGAATTATCATCAACAAATAATATATGATCATCACTTTTCAGCTGAAACTTTTGCTGCTGGACTGCTGTTGGGGGAGTTTTTCTTTTATTTAATACAACATCTACTGAAAAAACAGTTCCTGTTTGATCAGCCGGTACTTCATCGATAGTTTTAGTTCTAACTAATAATAATTCAGCCCCAATTTTTTTAGCTTCAGTTAAAGCACTAGACATACCAAGTCCATAATTTCTGTCGCTTTTCGGAGAATCCGACTCGCCGCTTACTCCAGAGAGCATAAAAGTATCTCTTGCATTTAACGGTATTCCGTTTCCATTGTCTTCTACCATAAATCTTAACGCTATTTGACCTTTAGGCTGAATGTCTGCTAACTCTATTCTTAAAGTTATTGTAGAATCAGTCTTGTCAGATCTTACAAAAGCATGTTCGTATGCATTTCTTAGTAAATTGACAAGTATTTGATTAATTTCTGTAGAAGGGCCATTAAGTTCATTTAACACCCCTTCCTGAACATCGATTTTTAAATTAATTTCAGGATTAATATGCCTTACTTGAGAAGTTACAGCACTTATTAATTCACTAATCTCAAAATTTTTGCTTTTAGGTACTGGGGACAAAGATGCTTCAGCAATATCCATAACTGCTCTTTGACAAGCTAAAATACTTGGCATATCACCATTTTTTATATGGTCTTCAATAGGAGCAGAAGCAGCTCTTATATCGTGCATTTTTTTTCTTATTGGATCTTCTTTTGCTATTTCTAATTGAATATATGGAAAATCTTCAGATTTAGAAAGTTTGCAAACCAATGAATTGACTTTTTGTGTTTCATCATATTTTTCCCAATCCAACTGAGTTATTATAAAAGAATAATTTATTGCTGAATGTAACTCAATGTCTTCTAACAAAATATTCATGTAAGGATTTTTATATCGAATAGAATGATCCAAGTTCAAAAAAGCTACTGCATGCTCCGTTTTTTCAAAAGCATTAAATACTGCTCTTTCAACAGCACTTAATGAAACGTCAGTTAAATCTCTTATTTCAGGAGAAAGAAAGGCAGATCCAGCCTCATGAGCTGCAACTTGTTTATTCTTAAAATCTTCTACATTAATTGCCATTTTATTTTACCTTTGTTATATATTATTTAATTATTAATTTAGTTTTAATTACATATATTATAACATCAATCAACTCTTAATTCAAATATTTTTTAATAAAGTAAATATTTTAATTTTTGTTTAATTAAGTCATTTATTATCAATTACTTAAACTGAAGATTGACATGCAAAAAATTTAAATTTTATGACAATTAATTATTTGAAATTTCATTTCAAATAATATTTTCGCAGTTTTATCTTCCAAAAGGTTTTGCCCAAAAGAATGATGAAGTATTGTCCTATCGCCTCTTAAAATACTGGATAAAGACTTAACTCTTCTAGAAGGATTAGGTCTATATCTGCGCATTCTTTGAAACAATTTTTGTTTTTCTTTTTCTCTTGGCTTTGTATCCACGATCAAAGATCTGTAAGACACTAAATTTACCAATGAAGCAAGTGCTTTATCCTGCTCAGAAAAATTCAAATATTCTAATACATTTGATAAATAAATTGTATCGGTTTCTAATTTTGATTGTTTATAAGTTTGAGCAAATTTCTGAAAAGTCTCTTCTTCTGAAAAGTCCAATCTTAAAAACTGAAAACCATCCTGGTCAAAGATCTTTTTGATTGCATTAAAAGACTCTTCTGTCGATAAAAAACTAGTATCTTCTTGTATTTCATACAATACAGAAATAATCCAACTACTGGCCTGCTTCTCGCTTTGCTGATCATCATCTGTGTAATATATTCTTTTGTTAACCCAGAAATTATCCAGAATTCTTTCCATAGCTATATCTTTATTCGGTGATTCTTTTATTATTGATGAAATATTTTCCCAAAAAAAC
This sequence comes from Chlamydiales bacterium, assembly GCA_028278035.1. Lineage (GTDB taxonomy): Bacteria > Chlamydiota > Chlamydiia > Chlamydiales > SM23-39 > JANQFC01. The sequence continues at coordinate 16,261 of JANQFC010000058.1, read as the reverse complement.
TTAGTTTTATCACTTCTGTCAATAATTATGATATTTCTAATTTTATTGTTATAATCCATCATCAATCTTTTAGCTGCTATATTCAAAGTATAAAGACCTGATACTCCAATTATTGTATTTCCTTTGATTTTAATATGCTCCAATTGTTGTAAGACTTTAGCATAACCTTTTTCATTAGTAGTCAAAAAGACTCTATGCATATAATCGTCATAACTATAAGAACATTCCGGCAAAGATCTGTACATAGTAGCTAAAGATGTCATTTTTATTATTATCTTTTAAAAATTAATAATTACATCAAAATTATTATATCAAATCTGATGATAAACTTAAATTATCACTCTTAATTTACTCAGGTTAGTTAAAGAATAATAAAATATTTTTTTAAAAAATAAAAAAATAGATAAAAATTCTTTAAATCATGATAATAGAAGACTTTAAGGATAAACAATGTCGGATCTATCTTCTATACTTTTTAATATTAATAATATCTTATGGAGATATATTGTCTTTGCCGTCCTGATAATTTTAGGGCTTTATTTCACTCATTTTTCCAGATACTTTCAAATAAGAAATTTTCCGAAAATCTTTCAACTATTTTTTTCATCAATGAAATCCAATAATAACCAAAAAGGCCTTCATCCTTTAAAAACCCTTTTTACTGCAATAGGCGGTAGTATTGGGATCGGTAATATTATAGGAGTTTGTGCGGCTATTAAACTGGGAGGCCCAGGAGCCGTTTTCTGGATATGGATAGCTGGTTTTTTAGGAATGATTGTACAGTACTGCGAAGTATATTTAGGTATGAAATACAGAACTCCTACAAAAAAAGGATATGACGGCGGACCTATGTATTTTCTGCCCAAGGCATATAAAAATAACTGGATAGGCATTTTAGTAGCGTTGTTTATTGCGGTTTATGGAGTTGAAATTTATCTTTTCAATGTTATTACAGAAAGCATTTCAATTAACTGGCAGATAAGTAAAATATTATTGTCCACTGTTTTGCTAAGCTTCTTGATTTTTGTAACTCTAGGTGGTATAAAAAGGTTAAGCAGAGTAATTCATTTTTTTCTTCCGATTTTTTTAATATCTTACATTTTAATGGCCTTATATTTGCTCTTAAATAATTTAAGCCTTGTTCCCTCTATATTTTTATTAATTATTAAATCTGCTTTTTCCAAACAGGCTGCAGCTGGCGGTTTTGCAGGAAGCACAATATTTCTTACCCTATCGATCGGACTGTCTCGGGGAGCATATGCGGCAGATTTAGGAACAGGTTATAATTCAGTAATTAATACAGAGACCAATGTCGAACACCCCAATATACAAGCAGCCTTAGGCACTTTAAATGTCTTTTTTAAAACATTTATATTATGTACGCTTACTTCTTTCGTTGTTTTAATAACAAATGCATGGAAAAGTTCTACAGCCTCCACTTTAATGCTCCAAGAAGCTTTGGGATCATATTTTCCTTATATGCAGTACTTCATGCCCGTTTTCTTGTTTTTATTAGGATTTTTAACTGTGATAACCGTTTTTTTAATAGGGCTTAAATGTATGAATTTTGTCTCAAAAAAATACGGAAAAATAATATATTATATTTACGGCACAATAGCGCTGTTTTCTTTTTCCTTTGTAAATGCAAATACGGCATTTATATTTGTTTCAATAATAGGGGCTATGCTCCTTGTGATTAATTTGATCGGCATCTTTTTACTGAGAAAAGATATCGAATTTCATTTTAATCAGGACTAAAAAAACTTGTATAACCAGCTTTATTCTACCCTTGGCAATATTATTTTTAATAATTATCAGAAGTTTAATTTGATATAATATTCATCTGTACTTTAACATATGTAAGCCATGTATATAAAATATACCCTTTTTCTAATAATTTTTACTTGCAATCTTTTTTGCAGTGAAATTTTATCTGATCATACCTTGAAATGGGAAAATGATATTGATTTTTTTGAAAAAAAACTTATAAAAACACACCCTCAGCCTTTTTTCAAATTCTCAAAAAAAGATTTTCAGCAAGATTTGAAAAATTTGAAAAAAAACTTATCAAATTTAAATGACAAGGAAATCAGAGTTGAGTTAATGCAGATTGTTGCTCAACTTGGAGACGCTCATACTTCACTTTTTGTTTATCCCAATCAATCCTATTGCTTGCCTTTTCAATTTTATTGGTTTGAAGAAGGCATATTCATAACGCAAGCTATAGAAAAACATCAAACTCAAATCGGCGCCAAACTGGTCTCTATTGAGGATATTCCAATTGAAGCTATTATTGAAAAAATTTCTCTACTTATACCTGCTGAAAATGAATATAGTATCAAAAATTTTATTCCTAAATATTTAAAAGTTGTAGATATTTTAGATGGTTTGAAAATCACTAAAAACTCCAATACAATTAAATTGGGACTACAAAAAGAAAAAAATATTAGTTATATAATGATTTCCAGAGGTGACAACTACAATGAAAAAATGGTCTCATGTTTTGATAAATTTACACAAAAAATACCCTTGAGTTATCGTTATATTGAAAAAAATTTTTGGAGTCATGTTTTTCCAGAAGAACGTATATTGTATTTTCAATATAATAAGTGCCAGAATACCCCGCAAAAAGATTGTAAAAATTTTGCTTTAGAATTATCTCAAATGTTAAAACAAAAAACAATTTCTTCTATTATATTAGACATTCGATTTAATTCAGGCGGAAGTTCTTTAGTATTTTCAAAATATTTTCTTCCAATAATAAAAAAACACATAAAAAAAAGCAGAGGAAGTATTTTTCTTTTGACCGGAAGAAAAACATTTTCTGCAAGCATGTGGGTTATTAGAGATCTTTTAAAACTTACCAATGTGACTACAATTGGAGAACCTACCTCGAATAAACTTAACCATTTTGGAGAGATCAAGAAATATCAGTTGCCTTATTCCAAGAATATTTTTACATGCTCTTCAAAATATTTTCATATTACTTCCGATAATATTGCAAATGATTTCTATCCAGAATTTATTATGCCTATCACCTGGGAAGATTATTCTTCCGGAATTGACAAAACTTTTGATTGGGCATTTGAAAAAGCCAAAAATAGCAATTAATTTGTTTTCAAATTTATTCACTTTATAAACCTAGTATTAATCTTACAAAAAATTTCGATAAAAACCATCTGAAAGAATTAAATATATTTTTAATGTAATAAAAAATATTTGCATTTTTTTTAATGATATATATAATTTTAACAAATTAAAAAAAACTTAAGGAGTTTCACGATGAAAATTTCTCCAGATACAAAAATAATTCCAGCTACTTTTTTTGAAAAAAAACACAAACCGTATGAACAAAAATTTACGATTTTAAATGTAAAAGCTTGGGAAAATAGCATGACCCAATGTTTTTATGAGAATATACAGAAAAATTGTGAGGAAGGCGGTTGTGTTGCACATGACGGATGTGATACTTGCGCTACTGCTATGGGTTGATGCTCTATTTTTATTATTTGAAGAGCTGTATAAAATGAAAGTTATAAGGATTAATAAGTGTTTGATTTTGTAAATGAAATATTAATTGTGAATGATAAAGATAGAGTTTGTTTTTTTGATCCTAATAATTTATTTATTTTTTCTAAAAAGGCAGATGTTAGTATCCAAGAAGCAATTAATAATTATAAGGTACATATAAAAAAAATTCTACCCAGTAGGACTAATAAATCAATAAATTTAAAAAATGTGCCAACTGTAAATTTAGAATTACATATTACGGATAATTGTAATTTGAGATGTAGATATTGTTATTTAAGAAATAATTATCTCCTCAAGAATAAAAATATGTCTGAAAAAACGATAACAAAAGCTTTTGATTTTGTATTACAAAATTTTCCAAAGGTAAAATCCGTCCAAATTTCTTTGTTTGGTGGTGAACCAGCATTTTTTTTTAAAAAATTTGAGTATCTCTTAAACATTGCAAAACAAAAATTTAAAGAAAAAAAAGTTTTTTTTACCTTTGCTACAAATGGTACAGTTTTAAATAAAGAAATTATTTCTTTTATAAAACAGAAAGAAGTTTCTTTTTGTTTGAGTATGGATGGAGGGCAAAAAATCCAAGATTATCTTCGACCTACTTTAGATGGATCAGGATCTTTTAAAATCATTGAAAAAAATTTACCTATTTTAAAAAAAATCAACACTTCTTTAATGGCAAGAGTAACTATTACTCCTTATAACATCAAGTTATCTGATTTATTTGAACATTTAAAAGCTAAAGGGTTTAAAAAGATAAATTTCGTTCTTTGTTCTTCCGATGAATTTCAAATAAATCAGAAAATTTTTGAAAATGAATTAGAAAAATTTTCTGAAGTTTACTCAAAACATATTATTGAAGCAGAAGAAATAATTGATGTATTAATGTTTTCTACTTTTCTTCGCAAATTACACATAGGAGAGAAAAGATATAATCATTGCAATAATGGAAAAAACATTTTTGCAGTATCTATTGATGAAAAAATTTACTCGTGTCATAGATTTGTTGGAAACGATAAATTTCAAATAGGTGATTTAAACACTGGCTTTAATGAACAATCATCTATTAGAAAAAAGCTATTAAAATTTAATGTGGCAAAAGAAGCAAAGTGTAAAAATTGTTTCGCAAAATATATTTGTGCGGGTGGTTGTACTCATGAAAAACATATATTATCATCAAAAATATCCTGTGAAATTACAAGACTACTACTCTATTTATCTATTAAAATCTATTTTAGACTTTTAAATTATCCAAAGGCTATAAAAAAATTAGAAGCATTATTTAAAATAAAAAATCAAAAATAATTTTTCAAGACTGATAAGCTTCCTGAACCTGTTTTAATCTAGCATCTTTTATCTGCTTTCTATAACAGTCATAACATGCCGGAAAATACATTTCTTCAGCACCCAACTGAATAGAAGGCCCATCTATAGTAGCAATCCCGTTTACATGTTTTAAGTTCATAATAGACTTTTTATTACAGAAGTTGCATGTGCTCTTTACCTCTTCAATTGAATCAGACAGCTCCATCAATCTCTTGGACCCTTCAAAAAGATATGATTTAAAATCTGTTCTCAAACCGTAGCAGATCACGGGAATATTTAATGTTATGGAAATTTCTCTTAATTGATCAATTATACTTTTAGAAACAAACTGAGCTTCATCTACCAAAATGCAGTGCACCTGATCAAACTCTTTCGGATCTAAAACTGTATCATATTTAACTAAAATATCCGCTGTGGCAGTAAGCCCTGCTCTTGATTTAATAGACTCTTTTCCAAACCTGTCATCTAACTCAGGCTTTATCAAACATACTTTTTTACCCTGCTGTTTGTAGTTATGGGCCACTGCCAGTAAATTTAAAGTTTTTGCAGATCCCATAGCACCGTGACGAAAATATAATTTTGCCATAAAAAAACTCCTTTTCAACAAATGTATAAAAGAAAAAAATTGTTAGCAATTATAATTTTTTATGAACTTTTTTCATCGGCATAAAAAAGCTTAAAAACATAATAATTATTGGAATAATCTCTAATCTTCCAAGCCACATTACAAACATTAATATAAACTTACTTAAGGTACATAAAGAAGTAGATATAAGACCTGTCGACAAACCCACATTACTCAAAGCTGAAGCAGAGTCAAAAATAATACTCATAAGACTTTGGTCTTTTTCACAAAAGCTTAAAGTAAAAACACATAATACCAAAGTTACTATCCATAAAAAAAACAAAGTAGAGGCCTCATATAGCCTTTCTGTTGTATATCCCTGGGGAAGAGACACACCGGACGGCTCTTCTTTTACCTTTCTTTGTTTTAATACTTTTTTTTCTTTTTTAATTGTAAAAGATTTCAGCCTTAAAATTATTGATTTAAATAAGAATATTACTCTTCTTACCTTAAGACCTCCAACTGTTGAACCGGAGCATCCTCCTATTATCATGGCTGTTATCATAAACAACTTTGAACCCATTGAATATTTACTAACCTCTTCAGATCTAAATCCGCATGTAGCCAAAGAAGAGGTAAATTGAAAAATACAATTTATAATTTGATCCTTAAAATTTAAAAAAATAAATAAAACAGATCCTGTTATCAAAATAAAATAAAAAACTCTATTTTGGATATTTTTCCAAAATAATAAAAACTCTCTTTTATATATCATTTGGTAGTGAAGGGAAAAACTCATGGACCCCATTATCATTAAAATAACCGCTATAATCTTTAACCCAAGAGAATACTTTTCAAAGCTTGTATCCGTAATAGTAAATCCACCTGTAGAAATTGCTGTCATTGCATGGTTTACTGCCTGCCATATAGGCATCTTGAAACTAAAAAACAAAACCACTCCCAATAAAGTAAAAGCTGTGTAAATTATTAAAATCGACCTTGTTGTTTTTTTTAAGTTCTTTGCAAACCCAATAGTCTTGGTCTCTACAAAATATAATTGGTATTCTTTTGTTTTAGGCTCTATTAAAGATAAAACAAAAATAATTAGCCCTATTCCCCCTATCCACTGCTGAAAAGATCTTATCCACTGAAAAGTAAAACCAAGCTCTGACGGCATTTTTACCATAGTTAAACCCGAGCTTGTAAACCCGGAAAAAGCTTCAAACAAAGCATTGATGTAATTTTGCATGTCAATTATTGCAGATGTTGCTAAAACTGACTCTTTTGCTATCCAAAAATACTGCAAAGCGCCAAATACAGGACATATCAGCCATCCTAATGCAATGGATATCATTGCATCCCAAAGATGCACTACTTCCGGATAAAAAAAGCATCTATATAAAATATGAGCCAAGATAATATTTATAAGCCCAATACTTAAAAGTGGATAAACAGCAAAATACTCTTTAAATATCAAACTTATAAAAATAGAAATGAAGGCTATTACCGCAGGAATATGCAAAAACAATCCGATATTCCCCACAATAGCCTTAACGTGAATCTTTTGTCCGAAGGAATTTGGCATCTATCTTTTAACTCGAATAGCAAACCAGTTATAAAAAAATGCAAATAAAAATCCACCTACACATCCATCTATAAAACCCCATAGAGCTCCGATAATGCCGCCCCAAAAAGTTGGAGTATAACCTAGATAAATGCCGGCAATTACAGAAACATCTCTTATTCCCCAGCCGAAAGCCGAGACCCATGCTAAAAGCAGCATGGCAATGCCCCAGGTAAAACCGCCAGCAATCGTACATGCTTTAATATTTAACTTGTTCATAACAATCCTCAAATTGAATTAACCTTAATTTGGATTGTATGGATTTAAAAAAAATAATTCAAATTATTATTATATGATATAATGTTTTGATTTAAAGCAGTTAGCTATTCGATTTTTTTTAACTTTCCTTTAGCTATAAATAATATTTTTTGTTCCAACCCTTTATTCGTCGTATGAATTTCAATATTATTCAATTCAAAAAATAACAATGCTGATACTATGCCTGTTCTTTTATTACCGTATAAATACCTTTTAATTAAGTTAACTATAGATTTAAAAATCTAAAATTGTTATTTCCTAAATTAAGGTAAAATATTATTTAAATTAAGGAAAAAATAATGACTGAAGAGCAAAAAAAAACATCCGGCGATGAAAGCCCTTATACCAAAATGTCCTCTCAAGACGTTTTAAGCAAACTCTCAGTCGACAAGACCAAGGGTTTGTCATCTGATGAAGCTAAAAAAAGATTAGAACAGTACGGACCTAATCTACTGCATGCCAAACAAAAATCTATTTTTTTAAAGCTCCTAGAATTCTTTTGGGGACCCATTCCCTGGATGATAGAAATAGCAGCTATTTTATCGGGCGTTCTTAAGAACTGGCCGGATTTTATTGTAATAGTATCCATGCTGATTATCAATGCGGCTCTAGGTTTTTTCCAAGAGTTCAAAGCCGGAAATGCAATTGAAGCTTTAAAGAAAAAATTAGCTCTTCATGCCAGAGTTTTAAGGGACGATAAATGGATAGATATCGAAGCCTCACAGCTAGTTCCTGGAGATATAATATCTGTAAAACTAGGTAATATTATCCCCGCTGATTTAAAACTCATCGAAGGAGAGTTTTTAACAGTCGATCAATCTGCTTTAACAGGAGAAAGCCTGCCTGTTACCAAGAAAGTAGAAGATGTAGCTTTTTCGGGAACAATTGCGAAAACAGGAGAAATGAACGGAATTGTAACAGAGACAGGAATGAACACTTTCTTTGGAAAAACAGCTAAACTGGTGGAAGAGGCCGACACAAAATCTCATTTCCAAAAAGCCGTTGTTAAGATCGGAGACTTTTTGATTTTTTCTACTTTGACTATCTGCGCCATAATCTTAGTATTTTCTATATATAGAATAGAATTCACCCATCAGATTCATGAAACCATAGGTCAGGTTGTTATTTTTATTTTAGTATTGGTAGTAGCCGGAATTCCAATTGCCCTACCAGCAGTTTTATCTGCTACAATGGCAATTGGAGCTAATAAATTAGCTCAAATGAAAGCTATTGTATCAAAGCTTACTGCCGTTGAAGAAATGGCATCTATGAATGTTTTATGTTCCGATAAAACAGGGACCCTAACTAAAAACGAACTGACTGTCGGCGATGTTGAGATATTCGAGGGAAAAGATAAAAATGAAGTTATGACATATGCATCTTTAGCATCTAACCCTGATGGAAGGGATGCTATAGACGATGCTATTTATAAAAGTTTAGAAAATAAAGATATCTTAAAAGATTTTACAAGATTGAAATTCACTCCTTTTGACCCAGTCAGTAAAAAAGCTACGGTCGAGCTAAAAACAAAAGAAGGCAATGCTATCCAAGCTACTAAAGGAGCGCCCCAGGTAATACTTAAATTAGTGGGAGGATCTGAAGAACTTAACAAAAAAATTACAGACTCTGTAGAAAAATGCGCATCTAAGGGTTATAGAACCTTAGGCGTAGCCAAAGCCGACAGCTCCGGTAAATGGAGTTATCTGGGAATTATACCGCTATTTGATCCTCCAAGAGATGACACAAAACAAACAGTTGATCATCTAAAAGAAATGGCAATAGACGTTAAAATGGTAACAGGAGACCATGAGGCTATTGCTAAGGAACTGTCCGGAAAATTGGACCTTGGTAATAATATAGTTCCTGTCGCTAAATTATACAAGGAAGGAGAAACATCGGAGCATAGAACAGAAGAGTTGGAACATGCCGATGGTTTTGCTGAAGTTTACCCGCAGCATAAGTTCAGTATTATAAAAGCGCTTCAGATGCATGGCCATATAACAGGAATGACCGGAGATGGTGTAAATGACGCCCCTGCTTTAAAACAGGCAGATATCGGAATTGCAGTGTCCGGCGCAACAGATGCTGCTAAGGAAGCTGCAGATATTGTACTAACAGAACCCGGTCTTTTAGTAATAGCACATGCTGTCGAACAATCCAGAAAGATATTCAACAGAATGAAAAGCTATACCATGTACAGAATATCGGAAACTGTAAGATTATTATTATTCTTATTCTTATCCATGCTGATATTCGATAATCATCCACTTACCGCTATTATGATTATCTTGATCGCTCTTTTAAATGATATACCTATTATGATGATCGCATATGACCATATGCCGATAGATGAAAAACCCTCGACGTGGAACATGAAAGAGATTATAACGATAGCAGTCGGCCTTGCAATAGTAGGAGTGGTATCTACCTTCGGGCTTTTCTGGATCGGGGACAGGTTCTGGTTTGCAAACATGCCGGATCCTAATATGAAATTTTATATGCTGAGGACCTTGGCATTTATGGGAATACTCTGTGGAGGAAACTTAACTATTTATTTAACCAGAAACACAAAAGCTATTTGGACAAAGCCCTATCCGGAATGGAAGTTTTTAGGAGCTACTTTAATATCTCAAATAGTAGGAACGTTAGTATCCGTCTATGGTTTGGGAACAAATGATTTTGTCGGCATAGGCTGGAAGTATGTTGGTTTTGCATGGGTATACATACTTATTTGGTTTATTATATGTATGTTCACTAAAGAGCTTTTATATTTAATAGTAGGCAGGGAAATGAGCTATCTAAAAAGCAAGGTAACGCAAAATACAGAAAAAATGCATATGAGTTAATATGAGCGAAAAAGATAAAAAAAAGTTAATAACATACGGCATGTACTGCAATCACATCAAAGAGATACAGCACTTTGATGTCATGCAGACCTTTTTTAGGGTTTTAACCTCTACCTTATTATTAGCATCTTTTGCAGCGATCGGTTTTATATTTTCTTTGGCTCAAACCCATATACTATTTGGAAGATTATTTATTGTTATTATGATCGGCTTTATTGGCATATCTTCATTTTTTACTCTTTGGTATTTGGATCTGGTCTTTTACGAAAGACTTCTGGTATCTCATTTTGCTGAAGCCTTTAGACTTGAAAAAGAACATGAATGGCTGCCTAAGGTTCAGCATAACATGCTGTTTAGCGTACACAAGCAGGACCATCCTTCCAATATTGTTTATTATTATATTGGATGTGTATTGAGTTTGATAATCACTATAGGACTGGTAGTTTCAGCCAACTTTTATTATATACATGACCTGCCAATGAACTCTTTGTATACAATAATAGCAACTGTTTCTTTAATGATTTTATCTGTTTGGTTTTTGAAAAAAAAGACCAAGAGGATTAGTGATTTCATGATATCCATAAATTACATAGGAAAAGAAGATGTTCGTAGAACCCCCGGAAGATAAATTTCCGAAAAGAACAATGCCTACAGATCACGAAATAGAAGAGGTGACGGCAGATAATGAGTCTATTGCCTATGGGCTTTATGCACTACTTTGTTCTCATGAGGACCATTACAATAATCTGCAGAATAAATACAAGGGACTTACTGTTACCTGGGTGATCGCTACCTTTATCGCTATTGGGTATTTATTATCAGGCTATGAAAAGGGTTTGAGTGTCAGTACGCTATTGATTATTACTTTTTTGAGCATATTAGCAGCAACCGGAGTATTTTTGCTTTGGTATTTGGATGTTATGGTCTATGATAAACTAATAAGATCTATTTATCATGAGACCTGCAGGTTAGAGCAAGAGCATGAAATTTTAGGGAAGACCCATTTATTGGGCTTAAGATTTTTAGGCAAAGAGACCGCTCATATTGTTTATCACGGATATTTTTATATTTTCTTTATTTTGTTTTTATTATTTATTGCTTGTTTAAGTCTTAGCGGGTATTTGTATTTTATTCATAAATGGCTTTTATGGATTATTATTCCACTGTTTGTTTTAGTCAGTAGTTTTATATTGGTCTTGATTATTAAACCTGGACTTTTTAAGAAGTTGTTTTTTAAGAAAAAAGTTTAGTATAGTCTTACATAAGATTGAATTTAATTCAGATAAAACCCAATCTTAATTGAAGTTAAAAAAATAATTATTATATAAAAAATAGTTGAAAAAATTATTCCATTATTAAATAGCTCTTAATTAATCTTTTTATTGGACAATAAAGACTCTTTCGTTTATTCTATTTTTTTCATTCAAACTAAGGAGTGTGTTTTATGGCTCACCAAATAGTTTCTTTATCGCAACCGGCAATAGGGTGTTTATCACCTCTAAACCTTGGAATTTCTTCAGTACTATTTACAGTTCCCAGAGTTATTATGATTCTTGGTAATAATAATCTTTTACCATCTCTTTTACAAAGAGCATATAATGCAGGATCTCAATTTTTACACACATCAGAAAAAGTAAATTTTGCAGTAACCTGCTTAAGAGATAACTTAGGAATTTCTTTTTTTATTTTCCAAAGCCTTGCTGAATGTAATTCCAATACGCTTTTAACAAGCAACGTTTTGATTAATCATGGAATATTGGGACTTTGCGGAAGCAGTATTATGCTTCATATCACTCGTACATATTTAAGTAGACGAGCTCCTGCTATAGCGCAATATATTGGCCCTTCTGCTTACTAATTAAGAAAAGGAGAAAATTTATGGTATTACCAAGTACAACTAATCTTTATGTAACAGCAACATTATATGTTGTTCCAAGAGTTTTAACTTTCACTGCAAAAAAATTAACACAAAGATATGGTGATTTACCGCTGACTAATGAAGCAAACCAAAAAATTAAAGAGGTAATGTCTGCTGCTGCTGACAATATTTTTTTATCATATTTTCTATTTCAATATATGGCAGACTACAAAGCGATAAATTTATTTACAGCAACTGTATTTGACCATGTTGCAGGAGGCATTGGGGTAACATGTGTTGTAATACATATAATCAGAAATGCTTTATGTAAACGCTTTCCTAACATTCAAACAATTATAAAACCATCGTATAGTTCACGTTTACTTGCTAGCAGATAAGAGTCCAACAACTATATTGAAAGCAATATATTTGAATCCATTTCAGAAGGCATTGGCATAATATGTAATACATGCTATTAGAAACACTTTAGTAAACATTGTCCTGATATTCAGGCAATCATGGGAATCATAATAGCTTTTTTTGTTATTCATTATAAACTGATTGTAACCCACTTATTTCAGCGTTTAAAGCATTAACCAATTTTACTATTCGATCATCAATAGTGTTTTTCACAAGACGAGCCTCTTCAACTTCCCGTAATAATCTGCGGGGTTTAGAATCACCAGGTACTTTTTTATTATTAACCAAATACTTTCTTAATTCTTCTCTTTCATAAAGAACCGTATTACCACTAAAATAAACAGGATTACGTATTGGTTTTTTTGTAAGCGGACACATATTTTGTCTGAAAACTACGTCATGATGAAATATGGGAGGTATCTCTTTTGCGAAAAAATCTCTACCAATTTGGCTAATATTTAGCGATCTTAATTTGCGTGCTACTTCCTGTAAGTTTAAAGAAGGTTCCTGACCATCTTCCTTTTGCATATGCACTATCAACCAAGAGAGCATTCTTTGACCATCATTTATTGCAAGAGCTGCATCTCCTATACTTTTTAAACTCTCTTGAATTTCTTTATCTATTTCACAAACACATGGAGCTGCTGAAACTCCTGCTATTACTCCTACGGCAATTCTTAAAATAACTTCTGTATCTTTAAATGAAGTTTCTCCGGAAGACACTCTTTCTACTTGCTCTGAAACTAGAGATACGCCTCTAGCAGCTCTAGCAAAACTTGAAATACAGCTAGTTGTCTGTTCATCTAAAAACACAGTACCAACTACCTCTACTACTCTTGCACCGACATGACAAACATCAGCCACATCCTGTACTTGCCCCGCAACTCCCTTATTGCTATCTACTAATTTTTCTTTATTATAAAGAACAATCCCATTTACAATAGCATCACAAATTTTAAAAGCTCTTTGCAAAGCATTCATAACATAAGCCATAAAAATTTCCTTTTGTATGTAATTATTTAAACTACTCTTCGAACCCTCTGTACAAGCTCTTGAGCATTTCTACAAATCTCTTGAATTCTATTATCAATCATTCTTTTAACATGAACCGCTTCCTGAACATCTTGCATCCTTCTACGAGGTTTATCATCTTGAGGAATAGACTCATTGCGGTGCTGTGATAAATATCTGATAAGATTATTTTTTTCATACAAGACTACTGAACCATCATTTTGTTCAAGATAAACAGGATCCCTAATAGGGGTGTTCCCAATAGGACATCGATGAAGTTCAAAAACTTCATCATTATAAAATTCCACGGGAATAGAGTTTTGAAATTCTTCTTCTAGAATTTCTGCTAATCTCTCTTGTGAAATAGCAGAAAGTCTTGTTGATAATTCACGATCATAGTCTATCAACTGTCCAGCAGCTGCAGCTGGAGTTGCTTCCCTTCTTTGTCGTCTATTTATTATTTTTGCCAAACATATAAATATTGGAGGTAAATTTAAAGCTCCTGATTGTATTAATTTAAGATCTTTAATTTGTTTTTCTATTTGCTGTTGTTTTTCTTCAGAAAGATCAGCCGTTCTCAATTGATTTTTCAGATATGCATTATATCCTTCTCCAGCAATATTGATTAAAGCACCGGACAATAAACAAAGCACATCTATATCACTCCACTTTTTATCTGAGTTTAATATATCTTTGATTATCTCCGTACAAACTCTAATGGAACCAGACACATTTGTTACATGCGAGGCTATCGTAGTTTTTTTATCTTCTGATCCATACACCGCTGCCATTCCAATTTCTGTGGTAACTGAAGTCATAAAAACTGTTTTGGCAAAAATATCAATTTTTTCAGCAGTTGTTAAAGGACGTTGTCCCCATAATAGCCTATATACATATAACTGAATGCCGGTGCTAAGTAAATTACCCCCCTTACTAACCACATCGGCAACAGACCCTATCGTCTTCCATGTACTCATATAACACCTCCTTATGCCTGACCCGCAGCTTGCTGTTCTTGCTGCTGCATAATAGTCTGCAGCGCCTGATTTAACCTTTGAGATAAATTCGTTAATCGAGCATTAATAGTTTGCTGAACATCAGCAACAGGAATAATATCCTCTAGATCCATCACTTCTCTGGTAAGCGGATTATTATGAGCATGATTTACCCATTGCTCAATAGCTTCTTTCTCATATAATGTGTGAGGCACTCTTCTATCCCGTACAGCAAATCTTATTGGTTCTTGTGTTATTGGACATTTATATTCTGATAAAACTGGATCATTGCGTAGTTCTACAGGAATAGAGCGGCGATTACCCAAGTTAAGAAATTCATGAGGTTCTTCAGCAACAACATGCTGTTCCTCTCTTTGCTCCATACTTTGACGCAAGCTTGTAATAAATTGATGCCCTTTAGTAGCAAGACCTGCCTTCAAACTTACTTCAACAACTTTTAGTATGCTGATAAGACTATTACAACCGTCAACTATTTGAGTACTTTCTTCTACATCTACAGACTTTTCTCCAATCTGCACTAGAGAATCTCCGTCATGTTCATAAATAGGTTTTGTAATACTTGCCAATTCTTCAGGTGTCATATGAATATATGCTTCTTCTGTATCACGCTTTTGTTCAGCTAAAGCCCTCATAACCCCCGTAAAATCACCAAACATCTTCTCTACAATTTCCTGTTCTTCTCCTTCAGCTCCATCAGCCGAATCAATTCTAGCTTGTAATGAATAAGGCACTTTAATCATTCTTAGCAAACCTTCTAATGCCTTACAACCACTTGCAAATTTAAAATCCGAGAAACTTTTACCGGGAATCATGCTATAAACAACTTCCAAGGTTAATATACCTACATTAAAAACAGCATCTACTTTTTGACTGGTAGTTGGAGTATCTCTTTTCATTCTATCATAAGCATCATAACCTTCCACTCCCATTCTAGTTAAAGTCATTAAAGAATTAAATAAACCTGCCATATTTCCTCCTTAAAGATTCTGTTAACAGTTTTTAAATGTCATATAAAATAGTTTTTTTAATTTATTATTTCAAGATTTTTTTTTAATTTTAAAAAAAATAACAAAATACATTAGCAAATATTTCTAGTTTTTTTGATTTTACATATGAATTTAGAAGTATATTATAGATTGATAGGTTAGCTAAAGAATAACAATTTTATTGAACTACCATTTCTCTATTCGCCCAATAATTATAAAGCAATAAAACATTTTTACTCGTAAAATACATTCCTACAAATCCAATACTCAACAAAGCCCAATTTAACGTCCCTATTGCAACATATGTCCATACTAAGCTCACAGATGTATTAGAAGATGCCCATGTAGATATAGCGGCTGTTTCTTCTATAAGTTCAAAAGCTGAAATTATACAAATAGAGTTAGCAACTAAATGACAAACATTTTTACAAACTTCTTTCCATGGCTTTATAGTATCTTGAGAAGACACAGGTTGAGATAAAGTACTCATAATGCACTCCTTATTTTTTTATCGTTTGAAAAATACGAACTAATGTAAAAACTAATGAAGCAGCTGCAGCAGCGACTTGAATCATTTTCTGCCAGTCATAGCCTTCTTCTTGTTTAGGTTTTTGAGGTGCAGCTTGAGGCCTATCTAGAACCTCAACCTTTTTTTGATGACACCGACACTGTAAATATCTTACAGCTACAACAGTAATTACTGCAGCTGCAGCTGCAATCGCCATTCCGATTAATATATTGTTATTATTTTCACCTATGCAAATAACAGCATATCTTCCAGACACATCGGGATCGCTGACCAATCCGCAAGGCACTCCGGAAT
>JANQFC010000046.1 GCA_028278035.1 Chlamydiales bacterium | reverse complement strand
TAAATATATATCCCCGTCTGTTGACTTTATTGTTCCCTGATTTTCTACTTTTGCTAAAGAATCCCCTACAAACCTGAGGTTGTTATTATTTAAAAACTCACTGTCCGACACGTCCAAAGTTGATGCTATAAAACCGTTAGTATCTATTATCCCGGAAGGACCGATCAGGATTCCATTTTGGTTGATAAGGTAAACTGCTCCGTTAGACTGAAGTGTTCCAAGAATGGAAGACGGGTTATCTCCTACTACTCTGTTTAAAATAGCTGAAAAGTTGTTCGGCTGAATAAATTTTGTCATTTCACCGGGCGATATGGAAAAATCCTGCCAGTTGACAATTGCTTTGTCACTAGATTGCTCAACTGTTAAAACTCCATTATATCTATCGAAGTTAACACTGCCCGAAACAATACTTTCTTTTTGGGGATTGGCAAACAGTGAGGTGAATATTAGGAAAAAAGAGCATGACAAAATCTTATTAATTATATAATAATTAATAAATTTTAATTTAGATAATGCCATCTTTTTTAAATACATATATATATATATATTAATATATATACTCCTCCCCTATTTATTTTGTTAGCACGGAAGGGATGATTTGTCAATAAATTTAAGATTTGTTTAATATGAGCCGTTTATACCGACATGCCAGCGAGATTTATACTTCTTGTTATGCTCTAAAGCTCTTCTAAGCCTGATCCCATAGTCTACTCTGGCAGTAAGATGAGAGGCTATGTTGTAGCGGACACCGGGACCTGTTCCGGCAAGAGCAGTAGCTTTTCTGTATAAAATATTTGGGTCAAGATCATATGCTTTGCCGTAATCTAAAAAAGCCAAGAACTGAATCTCCCCAATATTTTTGATATTGTCTTTTCTGATTTTGATGGCCGGTGTTCGGATCTCATTTCTTATTAGAAATCCGGCATCACCCAAGAGTCTATTTTCCCGGTAACCTCTTATTGTGTTATAACCGCCTAGAGATAATTCTTCTGATGGAAGAAGCCTGCCTGATGCAACTTGGGCATATGCATTTAATATCCAAGAAAAGTTTGCAAAAAGTTTGGTTGTTCTATCTAAGTTGAATATTGCATAAACATAATCGCTTCTAGCATGAGGACGGAAGCCCATAAACTTTGAAGTTTTGTTAAATGGCGTCATACCGCCCGGACTCAAATATGTTTGAGCAGTGAAAGCGGAGACTCCTAATTTATCTGATTCAGTAATTGAATAACTAAGCAAGAATTGAGAAATATCCACATGAGAATCTTCCACTAATGAACTAACAAAAAACAAGAAATTATTTGTTCTTTTGAAATCATATCCTAAAATAAATTCATGTTTCATCCCAAACCAAAAAGTCGGAATTATATATCGGCCGCTTATCTGCCAACTTCTACCCGACATCTGTAAAGAAGTCGGGACAGATGGCTTTGTTCTTACCCAAGCTGTGAAAGCCTTGAAAATATTTCGCCAAGCAAGTGGAAGAATATAACTTAAAGTATGGCTTTCCCAGCGCTTTGATTTATCTGCTTTCATGTATTGGTAATTGACTTGATTATCAAAACCTAAAAACTTACCCCAGTTAAACCCGGCGTAATACCGGTTTGTCCCGACAGGATTATTTCCTGTATTTTCATAACCTGCATATGGTCTGAAAGGAAGCCTTTCTTCGGTATCCAAAATAACATTTGTCTCACCTATTTTCTCGCCTTTTTCATAAATGAGGTTTGTATTTCTAAACGGATTTTGGTTTATCCAAAAAAGGTCTGTTAACATTTTATCAGTTCTGATGAACTGTCCTTTCTCTGTCCTTATTTTTTTTATGGTTTCCGCATTAGAAAAATACTCGCCTTCGCCATAAGCTTTGACTTCTCCTAATGTTGCAATGATCACAATAATTTTGATATTTCCATTAGATATTTCTTTATCCTGAAAACGGGCTATGACTAGTGGATAGCCATGTTTTTTATAATATTTTTCAGTAGATCTTAATAGCTTGTTCAAATTATCAATTGTAATTTCCCTGCCGATAAAATTCTGCATTTCACCTGCAAAATAAGTGTTGTCGGGAACATGAAGATCTTTAGATATTTTTATATTTTCAATCTCTTCGTAATTCCTAGAATCTTCCAACGATGAAAATGTTATTGTTTTAATTATCTCTTCTGATTCAGAACAATCTTGATTTTTGGCTATGGCCTTGTTTTGCAAATTGTCCAGATTTGCATGCAGGGAAAAATTCATCAATACAAAAATAATTAAAAAATATTTGTTCATTAGATTTTTCATGCGCATAATAAATTTATACTAATAATTAAAAAAAAAAATTACAATTATTTTATTGGATAAAAACACCATTTTCAACTAAAAAACATGAGGCATTATCATGGAAATTCCAAGACTTGCAGGTGGACCTGCCGATTATCCCCAAAAAAACCCGTTAGAAGAAATTGAGCTTTTTTTAGATGATCTATTGGAGCTGAAAAAAGATAAAGAATTAATAAACAGTCATTCATGGCTTACAACTTTTGCAAAAAATGCCAGTAAACTGGAAAAGGAACTTATCGCTTTTAAAGAATCGAAGCATTTTTCAAAAGCCATGAAAGAACTTCTAAACTGGATCGAAACAGCTGAAGAAAACAATAAGAATTTTTCAGATATTATTTTTGCTGCAAAAGAGTCTCATTTCAAAAAATTAAATGAGCTTGAAAGCTTTATGGAATCTTTAATAAAAAAAGACACTCATGGACTTAGTAATTTGATAAGTATTTTAAAAGAAGCTAAGAAAATTTAGTTAAATTTTATTCTTTTAAAATCTTCTGCTATAAAGGTGTTCTCAAAAATTGCTTTAGCCTCATTTTCAAAGACTTGCAGATCAGTATATCTTGCAGAAAAATGCGTTAATATTAAAATTTCAGCATTGGACTCTTTCGCAATAGTCGCAGCATCTTTTGCCGTCATATGCATATATTTCTTTGCTAGATCTTTATGTGTTTGAGTAAATGTTGCCTCGGAAATTATAACTTTTGCATCTTTTGCAAGCTCAAAAGCAGCGTCGCATAAACGAGTATCTAAAATAACTGCAATAACGTCTCCTTTTTGAACATAACTCACATCTTCCAATTTGATAATTTTGTTGTTTAATTTTATCTCTTTTTTTTCTTCTAAAAGTTTAACGTCTGGTCCTTTTACACCTAATTTTTCCAATTTATCTTTATGAAATTTTATCTTATTTTTTTCTTTTATTCTCCAACCTATGTTGTCTATACCATGATCTAAAAACTTTGCTTCGATTATAAAATTATCGTCTTCCACTATTCCGTCTTTAGCAACAGGATGCTCTATAATATCTATAGTTCTATGATAAATACATCCGTCTCTTAAATATTCGTAATTTTTCTGGTTATTTTTAGGATAATAAGTATGAATAGGATGAGTTACCTTATCTAAATTTAATCTCATTAGCATAGAGCCCAAACCTAAACAGTGATCACCGTGAAAATGAGATACAAATATTTTTGTAACGCAGGTAGGGGCAACATTAGCAAAGATAAACTGTCTTTGCGTACCTTCTCCCGGATCAAATAAAAGACCTTCATTGTTCCATCTTATTAAATAAGCCCCATGATTTCTTCTTCTGGTAGGCTGCTGAGCTGAGCTCCCTAAAATTATTACTTCTTTATCACTCACTGGACCTCCAAGAAAAAAATGGTATTTTAGCAAGCACCATTCCAGTTAAAGCTCCGACAATATGAGCCGTATTTGCAATAGCCGGAGTAAATGCTAATTTGGACTTCATAACTTGGAATATGAAAGCTACTATCTGCAGCCCTAACATAGCTAAAATAAAAAAGCCGATAAATAAAAATATTCCTTTCGGCACTGCGTATCCTTCCCATGGGGCGACAAGCTGTCGAACCCAGATATAGCCGGCCATTCCCATTACAACCCCGGAAAATCCTAAGAAAAAAGGCCCTCCCATTAAATATTGGAAGGTATTGGATATTATACCTATTATTAATATAAACAAGACAAATCTAATTACCCCTACTCTAGGTTCCATTTGTTTTCCTAAAAACCAAAGCCAAAGCATATTAAATAAGATATGCAAAAGACCGCTATGTAATATACATGGAGTGAAAAGTCTCCAGATCTCTCCTTTTCTGATCTTTTCAAACATGGGGCCTGTTAGTCTATCATCTTTATCTGAAAGCTTTTTTAAAACGACATCATAAAGCCCCTGCCACAGCGGCATGTTTTCCACTTGTTCAATTTCTTCCTGCGCCTCTGCCGGAGGTTTTTCTAATTTTTCTAAAGTATCTAATCTATATTTAATAATAATATCATCTATTTTTTCTCTGACTATAGGCATGTCGTATAAAAATAACTTTTGAATGGGAGTCAAAAGCACTGTTTGTTTTAGCTCATATCTTTTAGCTAAGCTCATTTCCTGCATAAAGTTTATTACAAAAAACACAGCACATAAAAAAATGAAAAAAAATGTAGTTTTATATGGAAATTTTTGTTTTTGGGCCAAAGGATCGGTAGCTGGTCTTTCTTCTTGATTATTTGGCTGAGGCTTATCAGAAGCTTCTTTTCTTACGACTTCTTCTATCTGAACATCAAATTTCGGCTGCAAGGGATCTTTCATGAACTCATCAAAGGTATTGGTAGCTTTTATAATATCATCTTCATTATGAACCCAAATATGAAACACAGGTTTTCTTTTCGCATCGTCATATATTGGCTCTAGTGTATTTTCTATATTCATTTTTTCTAAAAACATAGAAAATCTCTTCGCCAAATTTTCTTTTTCAAAGCTTGCTATTTTTCGCATAATTTTATCTTCTCTATTATTTTAGTGGTGGACAGTCCCTCTTTTAATTTCACAAGATGGATTTTTCCTCCGTATTTTTTTACTATATCAGCTTCTATACAATCTTTTCCATACTCAGATCCATTAACATGAATATTTGGCTTTATTGCAGATAAAATATTAATAGGATCTGTTTCATCAAAATATGTTACGTAATTTACAAATTCCAAAGCAGACAACATCTGCAACCTGTACTTTAACGGAATAATAGGCCTATTCTTGCTTTTATATTTTTTAATTGAGCTGTCCGAGTTCAAAGCTACAATTAAAATGTCCGCTAACAGTGAAGCCTCAAATATAATTGTTAAATGCCCTGCATGCAAAAGATCAAATGATCCATTTAAAGTAACAATAGTTTTACTGTTACTTTTTAGATCTCTTGCTTTTCTTTTTAGATCTTTTGGATGCAACAGCTTTTTTTGATACTTTTGTGCCCAACTTTTCATTTTCAAATGCTATTTTATACACTTCATCATAATGTTCTACAAAATGAACCTTAAGCCCTTTTTTCAAATAATCCGGCAGTTCATCATAATCCCTTAAATTGCCTTTCGGAAAAATAAGATTTTTTATTTTAGAGCGTCTTGACGCTATTAATTTTTCTTTTAATCCCCCAATAGGCAAAACTCTTCCTGTCAAGGTTATCTCTCCTGTCATCGCAAGGCTTTCTTTTATCTGTTTATCTAATAATAACGAAAGCAGCGAGGTTACCATAGTAATCCCAGCTGAAGGCCCGTCTTTAGGAGTTGCTCCCTCGGGAATATGTAGGTGCACCTGGGATTTTTCAAAAAACTTTTCATCGTTAGTATATTTTTTAACTTGGGACGCCAAATAGCTCCAGGCTATTTGAGAAGATTCTTTCATAACATCCCCAGCCTGACCTGTTATTTTCATTAAAGTTTTTTCATTATAAGACTTTCTCGATTCCACATACAAGATAGCACCGCCGAGTGCTGTCCAAGCCATCCCTGTAGCTACGCCAACAGGAGGTCTTTCATAATATACGTCAGATGTGAAAATTGGTTTTCCAAGATATTTATTCAAATTAGCTTTTGTGATTTCTGTTTTCTTAGACTGTTTTTTCTTTTCAATTTCTTTTGCTTTTTCCAGTGCAATTTTTCTTAAGATTTTTTTTATGTTATTCTCCAAACTTCTAACACCTGATTCCCTCGCATAACCTTCTATGATATTCGCAAGAGCATCTCTTTTAAAAATAATATCCTTTGAATTAAGCCCCATTTTTTTTCTGTTTTTAGGAATCAGATATTTTTTGGCTATTTCAATTTTTTCCGCTAAAATATAACCAGATAATCTCATGATCTCCATACGGTCTTTTAATGGATCTGGGATGGTATCCAAGATATTGGCTGTAACGATAAATAATACATTGGACAAATCACTTGGCACATCAAGATAATGATCATTAAAATCTTTATTCTGCTCAGGATCTAAAACTTCTAATAAAGCAGAAGCCGGGTCTCCTTGAAAACTTTTACCCATTTTATCAACTTCGTCGATCATAATAACCGGATTCATTGTCTGCGTCTGTTTTAAGGCCTGCACCATTTTACCAGGCATAGCACCGACATATGTCCTTCTATGTCCTTTTATCTCAGCCTCATCTCTCATACCTCCAACAGAAAATCTATAGAACTGTCTGTTTAGAGACCTAGCGATACTTTTACCAACGCTCGTTTTGCCAACGCCGGGCGGTCCTACCAAACAAATGATACTTCCCTTAACTCCGCTTGTTAATTTACCAACCCCGATAAATTCTATTATTCTTTGTTTAATATCTTTTAAACCGTAATGATCTTTTTCTAAAATCTTTTCAGCTTTGGAAAGATCTACATTTTCTTCACTAAACATTCCCCAGGGAGTAATAGTAAGCCAATCGAGATAATTTCTACATACGCCGTATTCAGGAGAATGTATTTCCAGTGAACTTAATTTTTCTTTTTCTTCTTCAATAACTTTCATTACCTTTTCAGGAACCTTTCTAATTTTTAATCTTTCCTGAAATTTTTCAATATCAGATGTCTTATCATCTTTTTCCATTCCAAGTTCTTTTTTTATGGCCTTTAGCTGCTCTCTTAAAAAAAACTCTCTTTGAGCTTTAGATATAGTAGATTCAATTCGTTGGTTAATGCTTGTTTGAAGTTTACTCAGGTCAAGCTCTTTTTTTAAGATCAATAAAGCTTTATCTATTCTTTTTTGCAGATCGAAAGAAGCAAGCACTTCCTGCAGCTCATCTCTTGCAGCCGTAGTCAAGGCCACAGCAAAATCAGCAAGCCTTCCGGGCTCAGTAAAGTCCGAGTGGCTTAAAAATATTTGAAGCTCTTCTTTAAACAACGGATTGAGTTTTAACAGTTCTTTAATAGTTGTGATAATGCTAATAGAATAAGCCTTGAGCTCTTTGGATAATTGATCTAATGGGGTGTCATCATGGTACTTTACTTTTGCGCTCAAGTATTTTCCCTTTATAGGCTCTTGCATAGAAATTCTTTTTTCCATGTTGAAGACAACCTGAGCGCCCCCTTTTTCCAAAGGAATAATTCTAAGTATTCTGGCAACAATCCCTACATTATGTAGATCTTCCGGTTTTAATTTATAAATATTTGCATTTTCTTTTTTCGTTAAAAAAAGACCTAAACACTTATGCTGAGTTTTAGCCACAATTTTTAATACTTCATAAAAAGATCCAGGCTCAATTACAACAGGAGCTGCCATACCTGGAAAAAAAGGTCTCTTGTTAAGCGGCAGAATAAAAAGCTGGTCCGGATAAGGGGGATTTATAGATACTTTTTGAGAATCCGAAATAGTTTCTTCTTTTCCCGGAATAGAAATATAATCTTGACCGTCATCATTATGATCTGGATTGTTATTATTTTCTTTATTCAAAATACACCTCTATTTTTATAAACCATGTAAATTATTTTTTACTTGATATGTTCTTTTTAAATTAAAGATCTTATGATATAATAATCGCATTTAACTTAACATTTAAAAAAAATATTTATACTATGCCGGCAATTATTATAGATACTACTCACGATACTTCATTTATAGTACTGTCCCAAGACAATCATGTAATAGACAGTTCAAAACTAGAGGGCCATAAAAGTCTGTCTGTTTACCTCATGCCTTCTTTAGATGAAATACTAAAAAAAAATAACGTAAAAATATCCGATCTTTCTTATGTAGCCGCATGCATTGGCCCAGGATCCTATACAGGTATAAGAGTAGCTGTATCTATTGCTCAAACAATTTCTTACGCAAAAAAAATACCTCTTTTGGGATTTTCTTCGCTTTATACTTACGTACCCGAAACAGACGGAAACTTTTTAAGCGTTCTGGATGCTAAAACCTCCGGTTTTTATTATTTGCAAGGCTCAAAAAATAATACTGCCGTGAAATATACAGCAGATCCTAATGTCATATCTGAAAACAGTTTGATCGAACTATTGAAATCAATTCCTTTTATAGTTAGCCCCGATATTGAAACCATCAAAGCCAGACTCAGCGAAAAAATAGACATTTCAAATATTTTTTTTATAAGCCCTCCTAACTTAGAAAAAAAATTAGCATTTTATACTTATGAAAAATTTAATAAAAAAAATTATGAAAAGAGCGAAAAATTAAAGCTTTTATACTTAAGAGGACCAAAGCTTGTTGAAAAATAAGCTATAATTTTTTAGACTATCAACTATTAAATATTTAACAAACCGGAGAATACAATAAATGCCAAGTGTTAAAGTGCGCATCGGAGAACCAATTGATAAAGCTCTTCGAATATTAAAAAAGAAACTTGATAAAGAAGGAATCATGAAATCAGCTAAAGCACATAGATTCTACGACAAACCTTCTATCAAAAAGCGTGCTAAATCAAAAGCTGCAAGAAAAAGAGCTAAGAACGCAGCAAAAAAAAGATATTAAAATTTTTAGCACTCAAATATCTCATCTGCTAAAAATATCTTTTCAAGATTTTGCTTTTTTGTTATATTAACTATAGAAAACAAACAATTTTATTAAATTTATGAAAGATTATTATCAAGTTCTCGGCATTTCAAAAAACGCTACCAAAGAAACAATCAAAAAAGCCTACAGAAAACAAGCATTAAAATTTCATCCGGACCGTAATCCCGATGACAAATCAGCTGAAGCTAAATTCAAAGAAGTTTCTGAAGCATATGAAGTTTTAAGCGACGATAATAAAAAACAAATATATGACCAGTATGGTGAAGAAGGGCTAAAAGGAGCTGCCGGCATGGGCGGCGGAGCCGGTTTTTCATCCATGGAAGAAGCTTTAAGAACTTTTATGGGAGCATTCGGAGGCTCTGGCCCTATGGGAAGCGGAGGCGGAGAGTCTATATTTGATTCTTTTTTTGGAGGAGGATTTGACTCGCAGGAAACCAGAGGAAGTAAAGGTGCCAGCAAAAAAGCTGCAATTACAATTTCTTTCGAAGAAGCAATAACCGGCACTCAAAAAGAACTGGCCATAACAAACTATGCCACATGCTCTCAATGCTCGGGATCAGGCGCAAAAAGTTCTAATGATGTCCAAACATGCACTACATGCCAGGGATCCGGACAAATTTTTCAGTCTCGAGGATTTTTCTCTATGTCCTCTACCTGCCACCAATGTCATGGAGAAGGTAAAATTATAACAAATCCATGCAGCGCATGTAATGGCCTAGGCAGACAAAAAGAAAAACAAAAAGTAAAAATTCAAATTCCAGCCGGTGTTGATAATAACATGCGTCTTAAAATGACCGGATACGGTGATGCTGGAGAAAATGGCGGGCTTGCCGGAGATCTTTATGTATTCATTAAAGTAAAATCTCATGATACTTTTGAAAGAGACGGTGATGATATACATCTATCCCTACCCCTGACATTAACAGAAGCCTCTTTAGGCTGCAAAAAAGAAATACCGACACCATTAAAAACATCTTATAAAATAAATATTTCTGAAGGAACTCAATCTGGAAAAATATTCAGGATAAGAGGAAAAGGAATTCCTAATGTGCACGGACAGGGAACAGGAGACCTTTTAGTACATATCATTGTGGAAACGCCTGTAAATTTAACAAGCAAACAAAAAGAAATATTAAAAACTTTTGAAAAAACAGAGACTCCAGCTAATCATCCTGGAAAAAAATCTTTTTTTGATAAAATAAAAGGTTTTTTTCGTTAATTTTTTTCAATTTATTTAAATTAATTGAAAAATTTCCTATATCAGTGATTAAGTATATATTTTTTAAAAGGACCTGATATTTTGAACACCAAATATATCAAATCAATTCTACCTCCTCTTTTTAGTCTGGCTTTTATTGTAGCTGGCAGCTCTCCTTTCTTAACTTTTATAAGCCTAAAACTTCAAGCCTCCGGTTATACAGAGGCCATTATCGGATATGTCCAGGCATTCTACTGGGTAGGTTATTTAATAGGGTCTATTGTAATAGAAAAATTCATTGTAAAAATCGGCTACATTAAATCTTTTATAATGATAGCGTCTATTATGGCACTGTCTTTTATTGTTCAGGGATTATATCTGAATATATTCTATTGGTGCTTTTTAAGAATAATTTCAGGATTCTGTTTAGCTGCAGCATATGTTATAATTGAAAGCTGGCTTATGACAGACAGCTCTCCTAATAATAAAGGAAGAATATTATCTATTTATATGATTGCACTTTATGCCTCTCAAGCTTCCAGTCAAATGCTTATTAAAAATATTAACTTAAGCTCTTTCATACCTTATTTGCTTTTTGGAGTTATTTGTTTAATTTCTATTCTGCCCGTTTCAATCACTCATGAATGTCCTGAAATTAGTAAAACCAAGAGCCATAAACTTAAAATTAAATCTATTTATAAACAGGTATCTTTAGGAATTATCGGAGCATGCTCTGCCGGCTTTATATTAAGTGCAATATATGGACTAACTCCTGTTTTTGCAAAAACGAACAATATTTCAGTCTCTTATATTATGTCCATTACAATAGCAGGCGGATTTTTACTTCAATGGCCTCTGGGTTATATTTCCGATATTATAGATAGAAGACTTGTTTTAATTTTTTCTACTTTGTCTTTATTTGTAATTTCAATATTGATGATAATATTTTCTCATTCCTCTGCAGCTGTGTTAATATTATCTTTTCTTTTAGGGGGCTGTGCATTTACCGTTTATCCGGTAAGCATTACCCAAGTTTGCGACAGAATAGATCAAAAATACATTTCTTATGTAATAGGTTTATTATCTTTAATTTATGGAATAGGAGCTATTTTAGGGCCTGTGATATCTGCTTACATAATGGAAATCCATGTATCAGGGCTTTATTTATACATAGGACTATTGGGATTGCTTGTTGGTAGTCTTGGCATATACTACAAACTAAAAAAACCAAAAACGCTCTCTCCAGAAGAAAAAAACGAATATATTCCAATCCCTCCGACCACCACTCCCATTATTCCCGAGCTGGACCCTAGAATGGCAAAAAATATTGAGAATAACTGGATTGTAAAAAACAAAAAAAAATCAAAGTAACTCAATAGATATAATCTTTTTAACGTTCATATCCATCTCAAAAGAAAAACCTTTACCTATAATTTGATAAATACCGTTTGATTTTTCAATAATATCTTTAGGGTTTTCAATCACATTCAAAACTTGAAAAAGCATGATATTATTTTCTTTCATCTTCTCAAACACGCCTTTAGATATTTCAACCTCTTTATTGTTCATTGCCTTAAAATTAAGATTTTGTATTTCATTTGATTTTTTTAAAAAATCTTGCTCTATTTCTATTTGAGTTACCGGTATATTTCTAAGTATTTCATCAGGTAAGTACCAGTATTGAATTTTAGGATCATAATATGATCCGTTAAATTCATACATTTGGGAATATAAATCATATCTTTTAGACAAAAATCGCCATGGATTCAAAAAAAATGAATTTTTTCTAACTCTACCGGACGGCGAAAATACCAGGGTATTGCCAGATGCACTATATCTGTATGATTCAACCAACCCATAATGCAAAGACATTAAAGATCCAATATTTCCTGTTATATCATAAAGAGGAGCAAATATTTCATTGTTTAACTCAAAGGCTACCGCTTTATGATCATTTACAATCTGCATCTCTACTGCTTTATCCTCTTCATTAAAAGACCCAATTTCTAAATCATGGTCATACAAAAAATTCAAACAAGATATTTTTTTATGTTTACCGTTCTCATATTTATGCACTTCCTGGCTCATTTTTCTATTAAAAGCATCGTAAGTATAAAAAATTACATATTCTTGAGCTTTTTCTATTCTGATCAATCTGTTTAAAACATCATAAAAATAAAAAAATTGGCCGTCTGTTGTTTTTTTGGAAATTATTTTATTATCATCGTTGTATTCAACATAGACAGTATCATTTTGATAATCCTCAAAAAGTCCCGTTTCTTTTTCAATTTGATTTTTATCATTATAAAAATATGAGGTATCGTCACTGCCCCAAAAAATCTTCCAGTTAATTTTTTCTATATTTCCAATAGGATTATATTTTTCGACCTTTTGAAAACCGAATGGGCTGTCCATAGATTTATTTCTATTTAAAAGATCTTTTTCATAATAAGAAATTCCCAAGTTCCCCATTAGCTCTTCTTTTAAAAGATTTCCGGATAAATCGTACTCTAAAAATTTATGAGTATATAAAATATTTCCCAAAGAATCTTTTCTTTTAATCACAGATAGATAAAAAGGCTCGTATTCATACTCAACTTTTGAGCTATCGGGATAGTTTATTTTTATTTTTCTGTTTTGAGAATCATATTCATATTGAATAGTTAAGCCGTTGAATAATTTTTCCTCTATCAGTTTATTAGTTGACGTATATTTTCTTGTATTTGTCTGACTAGTATTTAAATCATATATTTTTTCAAGCTGATTTAAATCATTATACTCAAAAAAATAATTTATTTTATTGTCTGAAGATTTAGTTGAAATAAGATTTGAAAAACTGTCATATTCATAATTTATATATGTATTATCCGGATTGATTTTTTTTGAAATATTTCCGTTTTTATACTGAAAAATGGTCTGTTTATTGTCCGTCATATTATTAAAAAAAACTAATTGATTCATATCATTAAATTGATATTCATATATTTTTTTATTAACGACCTCTGTTTCAAACTCTGTTATTTCTTTTTTAATAAGGTTTAAATTTTCATCATAAAATCTATTTTCCGCATAAACATTTTGTTCCTCTGCGTTTAATTTCATCTCTTGAACGCTTTTATTTAGCGAATTTTGAATATTTATCTCTTTTTGGTCTATTGGATTGACTATGGTTGTTTTTTTTGTTAAATAGCCGTTAAAATCAAAAAAATCATCATATTGATATTTAGTTTCATATCCGATTGGATCAATTATCTTTTTTATTCTTTTAAAATCATCGAAATATTTAGTTTCAATACTTTCTTGTCCATTTATATAGGAAATAGTTTTCAAAACATTAAGACCTTCATAAATATATGATTTTTTAAAAAAAATATTTCCGTTAATATCCTGCTTATTTTCTTCAATTACCCTTCCTATTAGATCTTTGTGTTCATACTCCAAAAGATCGGAGCATTTTTTTAAATAACATTGATTTAAATCATTATAAAAATAATCTATTACATTAGAACTATGAGAAGAAATTGTTTGTTTAGACTTTAATCTTTTTAAATCATCATATTGATATATATGTTGATTATTGAAATGATCAATTTCTTCTACAACATCAAAACTGTTATATTTATAGCTCGAGTGAAAAACCCGTTTGTCGTTTGAGTATTTATTAATACTGGTAACCCTTTTTAGATAATCATAAGAATATATTGTTGTGATATTTTTTCTATCTATATGCTTTTGCAAAGTATTATCAAAATTATAAAAAAATCTCTCTTCTGTATTATCTGAATATTTAATAATTAAAGGTTTGTTAAAAATGTTATAAGTTATGCTGCTCTTACAGCCCTTAGGATCTGTAATTTCTATTTTTCTAGAAAGTTCGTCCGATACATATTTTTTTGTTATCGTTTTTTTAGCATTTAAACCTGCCAAAAACTCTTGGCTTTCTTCTGACATGTTATAACTATTATCATATGCATATGTAGTTTCATAATTTAACGGATCGATAACAGATATTAAATTATGATCTGCATTATAAAAATAATTGGTAGAATAAACCTTATTATCAGCTATTTCTTCTTTTTTTATTTTTTGGTTTAAACTATTGTAATAATATTTATCAATTTTATCCGAATCTAAAAATTTATGGGATGCTAGGTTGTTATTTTGATCATAAGTGAATAATTCTTCTCTTTTTAAAGGATCCGTTTGCTTTATCAGATTGCCTTTTTGATCATATTCGAAAGCAAGTGAATATAATAATTCATTTTTTGAAGAATAAACATCTTTTTTAATAACCTTTCCTGTTTCGGAATGGAATAAAATTTCTTTTTTATACAGCTTGACAAGCCCTTTTTGTAAATCCAGATATTTATACTCTATAACTTTAGGAAGATCTGTATCATTTTCTAGTTTAATATTTTTTATCATTCTATATGATACTGAACTTAAATCATCTTTATCTAAAGAGACACCGTCATCTTCTATTTCTTGAGTAAGAGAAAAATCATTTGTATATTCATAAAAATATCTCGTTTTAATCTTATCTTTATCACAGATGTATTTAGCTGTAATAAGATTCGTGTTTGGCAAATACGAATATTTTTCTTTTAATCCACCATCATCTGATTTTTCAATTAAAACATTTTGTCCGTCTTGGGAATACACATAATATGAAGAAAAACTATCTACATCAGCAATTACCGGATAGTTTTTTGAATCTAAGTAAATTTTATTATTATTCTCTTTTGTTATATTGCCATGTATAGTTTCTCTTGTCTTATTCCCCTCTTCATCGTACTCATATGTCTTGGCATAAATGATTTCATTATTTGAATCTAAAAAAGATTTAGACATTAAAAAGTTAATATTAAAAAAAGGATCATTTTTCCAGGTGTAGATCAAAGTAGAAGATAAAATATTTTTTCCATTTTGATGAGTAAAATTTTCAATTTTTTCAATATTAAAATGCTCGTCATAATAATATTTCGTCTGATTTAAGTTTTTGTCTTGAACCGTAGTAGATCCTTTTGATTCATTAAGTCTTCCGGGCTCATAATAAAATTTATACCTGGTCTCAATCTGATTATTATAGGGGTATTTCAAACAAGCGACCCTTTGAAAACGCATGTCAGTCATATCAGAAATATAAACTCCTACATCATAATTTTTATCTCCCAAGAGATAATAAGTTATATGCTGACACAGACCGTTCGGTAAAAATTTTTGACTAATCAAGGGAGATGTTTTTTTGTTGTCCAGATGATAATTAAAATGCTGAGACACCTGATTTGTATTGATGTTTTCTAAAATATAAAAAGGATGCGTTGATCTTTCTTTTTTATTAATAACAGGAAAATAATTAGCATGTTGAAAAAAATAAGATTTTCCATCACTTGTAGTGATATTAAAATCTTTTTTGTCCTTATATTTTTCTTTATAATTTATGTCCGGATGTAAATAAGAAAATTTAATCCAGGAATAGGTTTTATTTTCTTGTATGTTTTGTTTTTTTATCTCTTTTAAATTTAAAAACTCATCATGTTCATAATTTACCACAAAAGTACGAGCTATTTCTTTTTTCAATAAAAAAACATCTTCTAAGGAATTTTGTCTTTTATATATTTTTGTTTTTTTATTAGGAAACTCAACTACTAAAGTATTCATCCCTTGTAAATAAGCTTTTATCTTTTTGAAATTTAGAGGTCTTCTATTATTTTGTACAAAATAATTAGGAAGCGGCTTTGAATATAAAAAATTAATATTTCGAATTATACTTTCCTGATTTTTTTCTTCTTCCTCTCTTTTTTTTCTGTCTTTTTTATTTTCAAAAAAATTTTTTTTAGCCTCTTTTATATCTAAATTCTCAAAAGCTATTACCAAACCGTCATCATCAATTATTTCAATACGGTTTGCAAAAAGGTAAGCTTTTGTAGGCATATGGTAATGCCACCCTGCCAATATATACTCTTCAATGTTCTTTTCATCTCTTAAACGAGAATCCTGATATAAAAGATTGATATAAGACAGATCTAATTTAATAGAGTTTTTTGCTTTTGCTTCAATATCTAGTTCATTAACATATTGACCTGTAAATATATTTACAGAATTAAAAATGCACTTAGGTTCATTTTCAAATATACTTGATGCAAAAAGAATACTTTTTACCAAAAAAAACAATAAGAACAAAAAAAACATACTCAAGAATTCCGTTTTTATAAATTGTCGCAATATCTTAATAAAAAAAGAATTTAGATAAACTGAAAAAATTTAAATTCAGATAATTTAAATAAAAATTTTTCTATAGCTGCATATCTTATTTTCAATTTTCTTTGTGCAATATCAAAAGGTTCTATAGAATTTTATCCTAATTTTTTTGAAAAAGGAAAAAACTATGACGGCTGCATATTTAAGTACAGTCCTACCTAATAGATCTTTTAACCAAAGGAACATAATCCCAATAGAAAAAGTCATCATTTGGGCACATAATCATACAACAAGTGTTAAGGCTATAAAATTAGCAATGGCAGTGATTGGAATGTCTTTAATGGCCTATTCTTTTTATATAACAGCTCCGTTTATTTATAAATTTACTGCTGCAATATCCGGCACAGCCGTATCTGCTATATCTGTAATGGCATATAGAGTATTGGACATAATTGCTCCTCCCAAGCATGAAATGTCAACCCATACGATAAAACCCAATAAAACTGAAAATGCTGAAATATATTACAAAAATGATGTTCCTATTTTAAAAATAAAAACAGACGATCCTTATAAAGCAGGATATGCTCATGGATACATACTGGGAGAATATATTAATCACTTAAAATCAAAATGGACACTTGCAATGCAAAAGCTTCCTCCTTTAATGCCCTTTATCCATACTACTCCAATAGTTGAAAAACTGCCGAACGTTTTAAGGGAAGTAAAAAAACAAATACCTGAAAAATATTTAACAGAGCTGCAGGGACTGGTAGATGGATTTAATAAATGGATAGATGAAAGCTATTCTAGCTATAATCCTTTAAGACCAAAACAACTTATTTTAGAAGAAGCTATATTATTTCATTTAGAACCTGACGTTCCTCATTTCAAACATTTAAGAGCTGAATATGAAACAAACTGTTTATCAAAAAGCTCCGCTGCCTGCACGACTGTCATTGATAAAGATGATAAAGAAGGTATTACATTCGGAAGAAATATGGACTGGCCTACTTTAGGTGTTGCCGGCAAACAGAGTTTAGTAATCTTAAAGAAAAGTCCTATTACCGGCAAAAAAACAGCAGAAGTTGGAATTCCAGGACTTATCAGCACTTTAACCGGAATGAATGAGCACGGTCTTTCAGTCTGCATGAACATCTCTTATGGAAATACAACTGTTATAGAAGGTATTCCAAATTCATTTGTTGTAAGATACATATTAGAGACCTGCAAAAGCGTACAAGAAGTAGAAAGAAAATTAAATGAAATAAAAAGTTTAGGGCCTTTCCATTTAATAGCTGCAGATACAAATGAAGCAAAAGCCTTCCATATAAAACAGGCTAGTGAAATAAAAGTATCTTTTTTAGAAAAAGATAAACCTTTAATTGTCGGTAATCTAAGTTTAGATCCGGAAATAACAGACAATGTAAATTTTTCTAAAGAAAGAGAAAATAATATTCAAGACCTGTTAAAAGATGCCTATAATAAAATAGTAATAGCTCCCTCAGAGCTGATAAAAAACCAAATTATAAAAGCTGCCATGAAATTGCCTTTTGTAAATAACATTTTAACATCGCACACTATTATAATGCAGCCGGGCTCTAAAAGGATTGAAGTTGCATTTGATAATGCCTACAGTGCAAAAAATAATCTTCATATGTTAGAGAAAAAAGATTTATTTTAACTTGTATAATAGGCCTGAGCACGAATAGCAGCATGAGTCTGCGTAAATTTTCTATCCCAAGCAAAAGCTCCGATGCCATTAAAATAAGTGTAATACTCGGCTGTACTTGCTATTTTAATAAACCTTTGAGTTTTTCCTATGCTACGTATTAATTTAGTAAAATCATTAACTTCCGCATTACTATAAATTTTCCATAAAAAATAATTATTCCCTTGTATATTTTTTATTTTATTGGAATCGAAAGCTATCGTTACTATATCAATATAACCCAATTCAGATGCTTCCAAAGATATGTTTTTAAAATCATCTAAATTCAGTTGCTCGATATTTCTTTCAATAAATCGTCTATTGAAAATATCTAAAGTATCCGGACACTGAAAATATTTTTCTAAAAATTGTTTTCTTTCATTAAATACTTGTTTATAAGAGCCTATCTTTTTACCTTCAGGAATCAATTTTTTTTCTAATGAATTATCTATCAGGGTTATTATTTTTTCTTCATATATGTGTAAATAAGTCAAATTTTCCCAACTTTCTATATTTGCACTATAAATACATAGATCTTCTAAACTTGTAATCGCCATATTTTTTTTCTCTTTAAAAGAAAAGCATTTTAAGTATTTAAAGATTAAAAAGCATGTCTTTTTTAAGCTTTTTTGCATTGACAGTAATTAATCTTTTTATATAACTTTTTTTAAACTTTTTCAAAGGAGATAAAAAATGGCTGCAATAGTCAGAAAATATTTAACAGATACTTTTTTACGATCTTATGAAACAACAGTTACTTCTATTGAGCAAGACGCTAAAGGATGGCTAGTAAAATTACAAGATACAATCTTTCATCCAAAAGGAGGGGGGCAACAAGATGACCAGGGCACAATAAACGGTTTAAATGTAACTGCAGTAATAAAAGCCGAAGGTAATGAAATAAATCATTACATAGAATCTGATGGACGTCCGGATTTAGAAATAGGCCAAAAAGTAGCCTTAAAAATAAATCCTGAAAGACGTCTGCAAAATGCAACTTCTCATTCTGCCGGTCATGTTTTAGCTGCATTAACAGAAGCGCGCTATCCTCAATTAAAAGCGTTTCAAGCTCATCATTATCCAGGCGAAGCAAGGGTAAAGTTCAGGCAGCAAGAAGGAGCAGCCGCAGCTTTACCTAATTATGACACAATAAGTGCCAGTTTAACCGGTGATATGCTTAAAGCGATAACCGAAGGTTTAGCAATAATTACATTGCAAATAGGAGAAGACAGAGCAATACAAATAGGAGATTCGGCTCCTGTTGGCTGCGGAGGCACACATTTATCTAATGCCAATCAAATAAAAACATTTGCCATTAGAAGTATCAAAGCTAAAAAAGGTGAATACACAATAGGTTACAATACAACTGTCCGAGAAGACCTAGTTATGCACGAACAGCAAGATGCTGCAGAAGCTGGTCGAGCCTAACATCTTTTTTACATACCTAAAGCTGCCTAAATCTTTTGGGCAGCTTAAAAAAATTATACTAACATCAACTTAACAGCAAAGGCAATTAAGATCATACCCATAAAAATTACTATAATATTTTGAATTTTTAGTAATTTTTCTTTAACAGCTTTGATATTAATTAAATAACTGAGCAAAAAGAACCATAATAAAGGGATTAATAATATTTCTATTGCATACATAGCATTAGAAAAAAAAGTATTTGAGTCATTTATTACTAGTGTAAAAACTCCCAGCAAAAATAAAATAGCCTTGGGATTTAATAAATTACATAAAAAACCTTCTTGAAAAGCCTGATACGATGATTTTACAACAAATTTATCTTGAATATCCTGAGTAATCTTTTTACTCAAAATCATTTTTATTCCAAGATAACTTAAATAGATCGCTCCCGCTATTTTTATATAAAATAAAATTTTGTCAGATTTAGAAATCAAAACTGCTATTCCCAGATTAATATAAACAACATGAACAAGAAGAGCAAAAACTATTCCTAAAGCTGTAAAAATGCCATTTTTTTTTGAACCTGTTAAAGAATTATTTATTACCAACATACTATCAGGGCCTGGAGAAACAGATCCTAATAATTGAATGATCGCTAATGTAAAAAAAGTACCCATAAATTTTTAATTAATTTTTTGTTACATAAATAATAACAAAAATTAATAAAAAAACACACTTTCAAAAAAAAATTATGAATGTACTACCGGATGTAATTTTTTATTTAAAGGCATCCTAGCCGCTAAATATTTAGTAATTTCGCAGTTTTTATCATGCATCCCCATAATATCACCCGTTTCATTTACAACTTGACCTAAACAACCTCCGGAACAATGACAAACATATTCACAGTCTTTACATGTACTCTTTATTAAATTCTCGGCACATCGCGATCGAATCTGATGGATTTTTTTCTCATCATACTCAATATGTTTTTTTTCAGAATCATACTTACCATAAATTAACTGTTGAAGATTGCCTGGAGAATACTTTGGACCAAACTGTCCAAAATCGCAACAGGACACATAACCATCTGTTGTCAATTGCGGATAAGGAACAGTAGATCTACATGCATGCCTTGTCTTTTCATCAAAATTGGTGATGTACAAAGTATTATAAAAAATACCGAGTTTTTTTGCTTCATTATGAGTTTTTAAAAAATTTTCAGCAAAATCTTCAGCCTTCCAATTGAAAACATTTTCCCTATCATCTTCTACAGCAACACAAGCAGGATGAACATTGATATATTTGATGTTTAAGTTATGAAAATAATTAACAATATCCATCTGTTTTTTTATGACTTTCGCTGATAATGTAGCTCTTACACCTACCTGCATATGACCTTGCTGCTGTGCAAAAAATTTAATATTTTTCTCAACTATTTCAGAACTATTTTCGCCATTAATTGTAGGTCTTTGAAAATCTTGTATTTCTTTGGGACCGTCACATGAAATCCATAAAATATTAACATTTTCATTAATCCAATCCCTTATTTTTTCTGAAAAAATGCCATTTGACTGCAGTTCTACGACAAGATTATTATTGGCCTTAGATCTTGCATAATCCGTGATTTTTTTCATTAATTCAAATTCTAAAGTAGGTTCTCCTGAGCTGTAAAATCTAATATGTCTTGAAGGATAGTCCCTAAAAAAATCGTCTATGCCTTTTTGAGCAAAACTAAATTCTAAAACCCGGTCTTTTTTTTCTAACTTTATATCTCTATATGCATAGCAATAAATACAATCTAAATTACATTTTGTAGTTAAAAAAAAAGTAATAGCTTGTTTTCTTACATGTCCCATTATTAATCTCACTTTATGTTAATACTTATTAAATCAAGCTATTATATTGAATACGGTAAAAAAATGCTATGTATAAAAAAGCTCTTTTGAATAAATTTAAACAGTAGCAGTCTCTTCTGTCAGAGCATCTTGAGCTTCTGCTTCGGGCAGCTGTACAGTTCTACCGGCTAAAGATCTGGCATGAATTTGATTTCCGTTTAAATACTTACCTAAAGTTGCCATACCTACGTTTCTCCAGTCAGGATTTAAATTAACCCCTAAGTTGCCAAGTAAAGAAGCACCTGTTGCCACATCATAAACAATCGGGTTGATCATATTGGCCATTTGTAAAACAGGAAATACTAAAAGCGGAGAATTGATCAATACCGCTTTTACAATCTCAACCTTAAATTTTCTATTTAAGTTTTTATAAACCTCATCAAATGCTTTTGTAAACGCATCGTCGTCTTGCCCTATGGCTGCTACAGCATTTGCTAATACATCATATTCCAAACTGCTGCCGAAGGCTTTTATATTTTCCAAAATAGAATTTTTGATCTCTTCATTGATTATCATCTTCTTAATTTCTAAAAACTCTATATCTTTAGCTTCATCTTCTTCAGCTAATGCTTGATATCTTTCAAAAGTTTGAACAATATCTTCAGCTTCTTTATGTTGATGAATCCAAGCTTGTACATTTTCTTCATTCCAATCATATATTCCAAGCATTTGATTGATTGCATTGTCAGTTAAAGATAACAGGTTTTCTAAAAACAATCTTTTATCTTCTGGTGTTTTATCTTTAATATTTTTAAATTCGTTTAAATATTTTTTTGCTTTTTTCAGTAACAGTATATTTACCATCAAGAAAAAAGTACCAACTGCAAAGTTAGATATTATTCCAGGTAGAGTATTGGCAAGTCCTACCAATGTAAAATATCCAATTGCCATAACAGAAATTGAAGCTAAAAAGTTTCCAATCCATTCTTTATCTTTTACATTTTTTAAAAGCTTTTGAAACTCTAATTTTCTGCTTTCTTTATCTTTACATGACAACACCTTGAAAAGTCCTATTTCATATAAATTCAAAATACCGGACATTATCATTAAAGCTCCGGCAGGATATGCTAAACATCCCTGAAGCGTTATTAATGATGGGTTGTGAAGTAAAGTAGCTGCTGATGCCAGCATAACAGCTGTTAATATAAAATATGCCCCACCGGATAAATCGTTAATGTTACTGAACATGTATTTTTCTCTGATCCATTTCAAACTTTGCAGCATTACTTTGTTTAACTGTTTTTCCGGATCTTTAGATTTCATAGCTTTGATTAATAAACCAGTATAAGCTATTGTTATCGATCCTCCAACACCCGCTAAAATTCCCGCTGTAGTATTGCTCATACCCTGAATACCGGCTGATGCATTGATTATGTGGGCATTAGTTAATAAAGATCCGGTCCCGATAATCATAGAACATAACGCTACCATTGCAACTAAAGAAACAACACATGATATTTTAGATAATTTTGTCTTATCAATATCTGCAATAGCATGAACTTTAGCAACATCAAAAGTCTTGTTAACATGCCCTCTGTTATAGATTTTAACAGCCTGGTCCTTAATAGCCTGCAGCTTTTGGGGGGAAATATTTACTGTAGGCTCTTCTTGAGCTTCAGCAGTTCCTGTTATGTATCTAACCCCTCTGCCAAAGAGACTAAAAACCCTTCCGAAAAGCCCTTGTCCTACTTCAGAAGGCATTACCTCAGGCCATTCATAATTTGCAGGCAAATCTTCAATATTAGTTAATTCTTGAACAGCTCTTTTCATCTGCTCATTATTACTAGGCAAGAACCCGTCATAAATTATCTGACCATTTACAGCCAAATGAGTAATTTTGCTATCTTCATTCGTTTTGAAAGCAAGATGCTTAACATCTGTATCTCTTAATAAACCATCTACAATGGATCTATTTTCTAATGAAACATTATCTGGATTAGTTTCGAAAGCTGTAGTTGTCATATTTACACCTAATTATTAATTTTATTAATATAATTATAACATTTAATTTAATAAATGTTAAGATTAATTATAACAATATAATTACAAAATTTAATAATTAATAATTAAATATTTACAACTTTTATTAAAACAAAAACAACTGACTATCAACTGCTTATAATTAAAGTCTTGTGTATCAGGCATTTAATTCTTTTCTTTCCAAGCCGGCATCTGAGTCATCATTTCATCCACTTTAATAGCCGCTTCCTGTTTGAAACACCTTCCATCTTTACAAGTACTTTTATCCGACCGTCTCTTACCTCTTCTTTTGATTTCAGCTTTCCATTAGGAGCACAGTATTTGCAATACTTGCAATTTGCATCAAAACCAGGCTCTATCTTCTGTTTTCTCGATAGACATGGCACAACTTTCACATCTTTTCATATAACCTCCGAAAAGTTTGAAACAAGTATACCTTAAAAAAAATTCATAAAAAGTTTTAAAAAAATAGATTCGTTTTTTATATCTTTTGCGCCATAAAAAAGGAGTTAATATTATGGCAATACAAGTAACTTTTCCGGTTCAGCAAGAACCTACAAATCAT
Source organism: Chlamydiales bacterium (assembly GCA_028278035.1). Classification (GTDB taxonomy): domain Bacteria; phylum Chlamydiota; class Chlamydiia; order Chlamydiales; family SM23-39; genus JANQFC01. The sequence goes on along the minus strand of JANQFC010000046.1, from coordinate 61,303 downwards.
ACAACAGAAACTAAGACCAGCACAAGATGTAAAAACTACCGAAATTTATCAACAAGCTTTAAATCATCTAGAAGCTTATGGAGAAGTCTTGAAAGGTGGCAGAAGCACAGGGGAGTATAATTTGAATTTTTCTGCTGACTAACTTAAAAAAGAGATAATGAGGGGAAAGCTACAAATAGAGAAGAAACTCTTTTTGGTGAAGAGTTGATATAGGCTTTAAGGCTATATCCCCTTCCTATTTACTCTCTCCCCTTACTTTTATTCTTTATAATAGAGTATAATTATAGACAAGAGATTTTGTATTTTTATTCTTTAGACAGTTTAATTTGTTCAGGAACGTGAATTGTCGTAGTCGGGAATGCGCACTCAGCCTTATGTTTTTTAATAATATCAATGATTTTTAAAAATACATCCTGTCGGATGTTTTGAAACTCTACCCATTTGGTGGTTTTCGTAAAAGTATAGATCCTTACCTCTAAAGCATGCTGTCCAAAATGGATTAAATTTACAAAGCAGATTCTTCTATGATCTATTTCCGGATGGTTTTTTAGCATATTTTCAATATCGGCCAAAAGATCTTTTACCTTAAAAGCATCATTATATCTAATACCAACAGTCTCTTTTATCCGTCTATTTTGCATCCTTGAAGGGTTTTCTACAGATATAGTAGAAAAAAGTCCATTGGGAATATATAAGGGTCTTTTGTCAAAGGTTCTGATTCTAGTAAGCCTCCAGCCTATTTGTTCTACATATCCTTCTATTTCTCTGTCTGGAGATCTTATCCAATCTCCGATTGCAAAAGGACGATCCAAAAAAATCATAAGCCCACCAAAGAAATTAGACAAGGTATCTTTCGCTGCAAAACCTAATGCTATACCACCGAATCCACCAAAGGCAATAACACCGGATATTGGAATGCCAATCACTTGCAGAAGTATTAAAACAGCAATAATAATTGCAATAAGTCTAAAAAGCTGAGATAACGCCCTCAAAGAGGTTTTATCAACTTTTCCTTTAGGAGATAAAGAAATTTGAAAAAGGTTTTTTTCTAACTGTCTTATAAACCTTATGAAAAACCAAAAAAGTATTACAATAAGCGTTATTGTTCTAAACTTATCGATCCATTGTATTTCTGCTTTATCTGTTACTGCCAAAAGAATAATACCAATAATGGAAACAAACCATACAGTCAATTGAAGCGGCCTATAAATTGCTATTAGTAATGCATCATCCCAAAACCTTTTAGAACCTAAAAATTTTGGGTGCATCTTTTTATATATTTGAGAAATAACATAACTAATAGCTACTGCTAATAAGACAATACCGGCGATTTTTAAAAATACCGCATAATTTTGAATAACAAAATCCTTAATAGAAAAAGTACTGTAATGCATACGTTTCCCGCTTAATCTCTTCTTAATTGTAATACTATTATTTAATTAAATTGATTTCTATAAAAAGAAATATGTATTATTTTTTAGCATTAATAAAGGTTGAAAAATGAAAGTAACTTATGAATTTGATCTTAATGACCCGGAAAAAAATGATGCGTATGAACTAAAATTACACCAACACGCTCATAATATGTATTCGGCTTTAACTGATATAAATGAACTTATGAGATCTATTCGAAAAGGTTGGAAAAAGCCTAATCTAGAAGAATTAATGAATGAAATCACTGAATATCTAATCGATTCAAAAATTGACGATATTTATTAAACCTTTCAATGTAAATATCTAATAATAAAAGACATATAATAATTAGCTTAAATTTTGAACTAAAATTATAATCAATGAAAATAGAGGTTGATATGAAAAATATCATTAAAAACATCATTTTAGAATTTCATCAAGATGAATTACCCACATTATTTAAAAGAAAAATAAATATTCCCACTAAGTTTAAAAGAATATCTCAATTATCATAAAATACATAAGTTCAAAAACATTACTAAAAAAGAACTAGCAATCCTAAAGCACTATTGTCATAAATATTTAACATTTGGAAATTTTCCGGAAGTTTTATCGTTATCGGAAGCCTTACATAGTGAAATTATTCAAGCTTATATAAATGCTGCAGTATTTAGAGACGTTATAGATCGATATGAATTTAATAATCCCCATATAGTCAAGCTATTTCTAATACAATGTTTACAAAATATTGCCTCTCCTCTAAGTGTTACAAAAGTTTACAAAACAATTAAATCAAGAGGTGAAAGCTTAAGTCGCAATAGTTTATATGACTATTCAGAATATTTCGAAGACTCTTATCTAATCCAAACAGTTCCAATTTTTGAATTATCGGCCCGTCAAAGACAAGTTAATCCTCCAAAAATTTATGCAATAGATACGGGAATAACAAAAGGCTATACAATTAAACCTAATATGGAACATTAAAAAATAAAGTACTTACTAAAATTAAAAAAAAAATTTATGGTTAACAATAAGTTTTTTATGGACAGACTACAGTCGTTTGCCCGATAAGTGTTTCATTCCCTACATTGTTCACCGATACAATATAATACTGATAAGATACACCAGATCTTCTATTATGATCTTGAAATTGAGTACTGGTCGTTTCTCCTGCACGAATGGAAAGACCGGCATCTCTATATACTCTATATGATACAGCTTCAGATTCAGCCGCCCAAGCAATTGTATTATAAAGGTCTTTTTGTGATAAAAATATATTGCTGGCACAGCTTCCACTTACATCTGCAGTAAAAGAAGTAAATGCCACAGCTATAGGACCTGTTCCTACATCAATAGTACTTGTTACAGTCTCAGAAACGACAGAAATAACAGAAACATTATCCGAACTAAAATTAGTAACGTAAACTTCATTGCCATCAGATGTAAAAGCTAGCCCATAAGGTGCACTGTTTACTGAAATAGTATTTGATACTGTCTCAGAATCAGTGGCAATAATGTAAACACTATTCACCGCACCACAAGAAACATAAGCTTTACTTCCATCAGATGTAAAAGCCACATCATAAGGGTTACCACCGACAATTACCGTATTTGTCACTGATTCAGAAGCTGTAGAGATAATAGAAACCCTAGTACCAGTTATGTCAGCAACATATGCTTTACTTCCATCAGGAGTAAACGCAAGTGCTCCGGTACCGATAGCTACCGGAATAGTATTTGAAATCCACTCAGGAGCAACTGTTATCACAGAAACATCACTTGAGTCACTATTAGCAACATAAGCCTTAGTTCCATCAGGAGAAAATGCTATTGAAATAGGCTTAGAACCTACAGAAAGAGTGTTTGTTACCAACTCAGTAGATACATCAATAATAGATACATTACCTGAACCATTATTAACAACATAAGCTTTGGTTCCATCAATAGAAATAGCCACATCGCGAGGCTCTGTCCCGACAGAAATAGTATTAGTCTCAGTTTTAGAAGCAACATCAATAACAGAGACGGTATTTGAACCAAAATTAGCGACATACGCCTTTTTTCCATCAGATGTAAAAGCGATTGCATAAGGCTGAGTACCTACAGAAACAGTATCTGTTACAGCTTCAGTAGAAGTATTAACAATAGAAACATTACCCTCACTAAAATTAACAACATAAGCTTGCTCTGCTCGCAAAATTGTAGCAATACTTAGCAACAAAAATAATAATATACATCTCATAAAATCCCCTCTCTTAAAAAAAAATTGCTAAAATGTATATATTTTTTTTTATTAAAACATCAATAAAAAATTACCCTAGAAAATATATGAATAAAAAATTCTTTTCGGTTATTTTTTTGTTTTGTTATTTATAGCCCACCTGCAAGCTGCTGACGTTTTAATTGAAGGACAAGCAGGCTATTTCTTTCCCACATCTAAAAAATTTCGTGATATCTATGGAAACGGAAATGTTTTTGGAGGAGGCGAACTAACTGTTCAATTATATCGTCCTATATACTTATGGGGAAGTTCGCACTATTACCATGACAGTGGAAAATCTATAGGCTTACGTGATTCAACTAAAGTTACGTTAGTTCCTGTAGGGGTCGGATTAAAATATATGTATCCTATTAACTTCATGGATCTATATCTTGGTGCAGGTGTTTTACCATCTTATGTTAAATTTAAAGATAAATCTAATTATGTAATACCTGAAAGTAAAAAATGGACTGTAGGTGGCATTGTTAAAGTAGGTGTTTTATTTAATTTCCAAAACAACTTTTTCATAGATCTGTTTACTAACTATTCCATATTAAAAGCAAAATTTAACGATACCAACAATAATGCTGTAGCACGATCAAGATCCAACCTGGATACTTGGAATATTGGTCTCGGCTTGGGTTATAGGTTTGGAAAAAGCCATAAAAAAAAATAATTAGCCTATAATTTATTATTAAAAAAATATATATTTACTGACTTTTAAAATGTTACTCATAACAAAATTATTTTATGATAGACAGAATATGTAAACTATCTACTTTTGCAGTATCTGCTATAGTTATGCCACCTTCTACAACAAACACTGCAAGTATGAAAATATCAAGTATTGCTCATTTATTAATTAATCACTCATTGGACGAATTAAGTTTATCCCAGGTACAAACATTTATAAGCTGTCAAATGACAGAAAATCCCACGATAACTGCTGTTGAAAAACAAGAATGGGATATTGTTAAATGGCAATTAATTCGTAATAAACAAGAAGCCATAACAGCTAAAAACAAGGCTAATTGTACATTACTACATTTTGCTGTGCAAAATAATGATTTAGACATGGTAAACCTATTATTAAAAATTGGCGCAGACATTAATGCAGTAAGCAAAGCTGGCTGGACACCATTACATCTAGCTGCTGAGTTTAACAGATATGACATATTTAGATTATTATTGATAAAAGGAGCCGAAATTAATGCTAAAAATAAAATGAATTGGACTCCTATGCATGTAGCAGCCAAATTAGGAAGAATAAAAATAGCTAAGCTCTTATTAAATGAAAGAACAGAGATCGATTTAATCGATAAAAAAGGATTTACACCACTACATATTGCTATCATATTTGGTCAAAATGAAATAGCAGCCTTTTTATTGGACAAAGGTGCTTCTGTAAATTCTCGAGATGAGTGTGGTCTAACACCTTTGCACTGGGCTGCTAAAAGAGGCAACATCACCTTAACCAAACTTCTATTGGCTAAAGGCGCCGATATAGATGCCCAAAATAACGAAAATTGGAGACCTCTGCATGTTGCCGCCGTATTTGATCAATATAAAACAGCAGCCTTATTATTGGCTAGAGGAGCTTTTATAAATCCTCGAGATAATTGCAGTTTAACTCCCCTTTATTGGGCTGTTAAAAAGGGTGCTACTAATACAATTACAACATTATTGGATCATAGTGCTGAAATAAACTGGACTCATATTTATGCAGCTAAAAGTAGCTTATCTATTCTATTGCAATTATCCAAACAATGGATTTAAATTATAGTAGAATTATAACCCCCTATTATGATCAAAGCCAATCACTGTGTTTTTCGAACTGAAAAAATATGGAATTATTAAACATATTATAAAAAAAGAGAGGCAATAAAGCCTTTTTTACAAAAAGGCTAGTTCTCTCGCGGTTTGGAAAAACTTGGAACCGGATGCAAACCAGCATGGAACGTTATTACCCCAGGATTTTAAGTTTTTAGTTTATAAAAAATTACTATATAAATATTTAATATTTAAATGTTTATAATAATTAGATCAAATTTTAAGCTAAAAAAGCATTGATTTAGATTAAATTTTAAGCTAAAATATAATTAATTATTCAATTTTTCCAAAGCTTCTTGATATGTTTCTTCGTAAATTACTTCATAATTTTTTAAATCATCAGTGATATATTCAATTTTATCTCTTTTAAATTTAACAATACTAATTCCTGTAGGAGGAATATGTGAATGATCAGAATTGAAAATAAAAATATCTACCAAAATCCAATTCATTGGATATGGTTTATCTATTAATTCATTAAGTTTTTTATTTGAATTCAAATTATGTAAAAAAGTTTCAGCTGCATATACAACCAATTCTCTCGCTTCATCTATTGTTAAGGGTTTAAAATATTGAAAAATTAATCTAAGAAATTCTTTTCCAGGAGTTATACTTTTTCCTTCACCAACAGGTTGTAATTTTTTTTCTTGATAAAGTTGATTCCACGTTTTTTTAATAATTTTATTTTCTAAATCTCGTTTTTTCTCATAGTCTGTTTTAGAACAACTACTGAAAACGCAAAAAATTAATATAAAAAATAAATTAATACATCTCACTATTATCCCTCTTATCTCACATAGTCATTTATATCATTTTTTAAAAAAAACTTATAAGTAGGGCTATTAAAATTATGATCAAGTAAATTTGCATTTGGATGTGGTTTTAATTTTATAGTGCTACTACGATTTTTCCAACGCCCTAATATATCTAATAAAGGCACAAAATCCCTTCTACTTGTATAATGAGTTCTATTATTACATAAATTTTCATCAATATAACCTCCAGGAGCAATAGCTACAACATTAATCCTAGACCTTAAATTCTCTGGCATGCTTTCTAAAGCATTTCTAGAAACAATAGCTCCTTCACTTTGAGTTACGTGTAATACACTGCTTTTTGGATTTCTTAAACACTGTTCCCAAGAAGCTCTTTGATCTTTAACAGCTTGAGTCTGTCCGTGCAAGAAAAGCTCATATGCAGCTCTTACAGCATCCCAAATAATACCCCTTGTTTCATTATGTAATAAATGAACATTATGCCCTCCTGCATAATTAGATATCAAATTAGCATAATTTATTCCTTCATTACTATTTGTTCTAATTCCAAATACTGCTGTTATATGTCTTCCATCTGAAAAATTATTATTATTTATTTCTATTCTTCTTACCGGATCATCATGAAATATCATCTGAGATATTTCTGATTTTATAAAATTTCTGACAAATCCTAATGTTTTAGAATGATCTTTTTGTATAAAAGATTTAAAATCAAAACTATTATTATATTTCGGAAATGAATATTCAGAAACATAGTCTGCCTTGAAATTTGATTGATCCAACATAATTGGAGGCACAAGAAACAACCCATATAAATCCATATGAGTCAAAGGATCATTCAATACAAAAGCATATAAATTAAGCCCATCTACAAAACCTTCGGGATCTGCAGTTATCCATCTGCCATGCTCAGGATCATAATACCTTCTTCCAAAATATACTAATTTTGACTCATCTGTTCTTTTAGATGAAAACCTCCAAAAATTATCTATTTGAGAAGAGGGATATTCTCTCCCCTTTTCGTCAAATATCTTTTCTTCTCCAAATGCTGAATACCTATAATATTCAACTATCTTGTTAGTATCTTTTGATACTAAACAAGAAACATTACCTTGAATATCATGTATAGGTATATATATTTGATCTTTTATCTCTATAGCAATACTTGAGCCTATTTCTGCCTGGTCAGCATCTCCTAATACCCTTAATTCTTTAATATTACCGTTTTCATCTAAAGATGCTATTTCATTTTGATCATCGTAGAGATATGTTTCTTCATATTCATCTATCCATTCATTAGAAAACATATATTCATGATAAGAATGATATTTTTTAGATATTCTTCTATTTAACGGATCATATTCATATTCTAATACGTATTCATTTGGTTTGATAATAGATATTAATCTATCTAGTGAATCGTATGTATAATATACTTCTCCATCATGATCTCTTTTATATATTAGGTTGCCATTTGGATCGTATTTAAATATCTCTTGGTTTTTAGAGAGATTTCTATTTGGGTCATTAGTAATAGCTCTATCTGTAGCATATAAAGTGGTAGAGAGTAAGATTAAAATTAGAAGCTTTTTTAACATAGAAGTCTTAAAAAATTTATTAGAAAAAATTGATAAGACTTTTGTTGAATTTTGTAAAGAAATTATCAATACAAGGAATAAATAAATACAATTGTTTTGAAAAAACAGTTACTTTTTTGCAATAACTTAGATAACATTTAAATATTTTTGATAATTATTTTTCAGAAAGTTCTTTCTCTAACTCTGCAATAGAAGGAAGTGAGCTCTTTAGATTTTCAGGGAGTGATTCTATTATTTTAGTTGTGTATTCTGAAACGCCAATAGGTTTATTTACATCTCTTAAGGTATATTCAGCAATTACTTTATTTTTTGTTTTACATAAAAGTAATCCAATTGTTGGATTCTCTCCTGGTTGTTTAAGCAAATCATCTATTGCAGATAAATAAAAATTCATTTGTCCTATATCTCTTGGTGAAAATTCTTTAGCTTTTAATTCTACAACAACATAACTTCTAAGTTTTAAATGATAAAATAATAGATCAATATAAAAGTCTTTATTACTTACTGAAAGTTTATATTGACTTCCAATAAAAGCAAACCCTGCTCCTAATTCTAATAAGAATTTTTGAGTATGCTTAAGAAGACCTTCTTCTAATTCTTTTTCATCATGTTTTTCCCTTAAAGTTAGAAAATCGAAACAATATGGATCTTTTAATGTTTGATTTGCTAAATCTGATTGCGCTAAAGGCAAGGTAGATTCAAAATTAGTGATTGCTTGTCCGCTTCTTTTATAAAGATTAGAATCTATCCATGTTTCAAGTATACTTCTACTCCAACCATTTTTTATTGTTTCTCGTATATACCAAAGTCTTTCTTCTTTATTTTTAACTCTCTGCATAAGAATAATATTATGTCCCCATGGAATTTGGGAAACAAGCTGTTTCCTAATTTCAATATTTGGATATTCTTTAGCAAATTGGATCATAAATCTTAAATTTCTAGCCGAAAATCCTTGAATATCTGTGAATTCTTTTTTTAAATCATAAGACAATTTTTCTGATATTTTAGATCCCCAACCTTCTTTTATTTGTTTTTCTAGCATTGTATTGCCAATTTCCCAATACAAATTAAGTAATTCTTGATTTACTTTTATTGCAGCTTTTAATTGAGAAGCTTTTACTTTCTTTTTCAAATTATTTAATAAATCATTATATCCAGCAGGAATGATGCTTTTTTTATTCTCTATTACTTTTTTTTCTAATTTTTCAATCATTTTCATTCCAATTATTATTTAATAAAGAAATATTTTACATCACCAGGCTTAGTTATGCAACAGTCTCTAATTGTCATATAAAAAAAGAGAAATCAACTGCAATTGGCAATTTCATTGTCTTTATTTTTAATAATTTTTTATTAAAGAGTGTTCCATTTGAAAATTTCTTAAACCTAAAAAGATTGATGTTAATGATATAAGTATTTAGAAAAGAAAATGCTCGAAGCCGGACTCGAACCAGGCACGGGGTTTCCTCCAAGGAATTTTAAGTCTTATTTTTTATTAAATTCTTAAATTTAATTTGACTTAAAATGTATTGAGATTAAAAATTTTTATTAAAATTTAAAAAGAAAGAAAAAATGGCGATTCCATTTTTAGCAGGTTATGGAGCTTCTCAGCTTTTGGAAGATGAAAGACGTCCTCTTGTTGTCACCAATAATATATATATCCCTTTAACAAACGAGCAAGCCGATTTATATATGTCTACGTTAGAATTTACAGAAAAATTAGACACTGCATGTAAATCAATCTTTTTGTACATTGATAGAAATAATTCTTATAAACCAAAAGCATTAAAACATATATCTACTGGAAGAATAGCACATATAACCTATCAACAAGCTCAACAATTAATTAATGCAGAGAAAAAATTAAAAAGAGCATCTTGGAAAACTATTTTAATGACTAAAGGTATTAATGGCTTACCAGAACCTCAAATTGCAAGACAAATAAATCTTTGTACGGCAATTATAAAATGGATAGCTCTCACTATTCTTTGTTCTTGTTGCCTTCCATGTATTATTAAGCAACAATGTTGCAATAACAATAATCGAGTGGATTTACAAGATGGAGCAAGTTACTATGCATTAGTTGATCAATACCGTTTTAACCTACTCCAAATATAGCTTAATTGCAATAAAGTTAGATAGTGTCTTTGTTTTGAAATTATTCATTAAAACACTTCATATTTTTTTAAAATAAATTAAACTCAACTTCAGAAGATTGAAAAAACTTTTTTGTATGATTTACAGCTTTTTTTTCATCAAAATCTTTACATGTAAAAATAACGCAAGAGAAAAACTTTTTATTCGACCAAACATATAAACTTATCCCTGAATCAATCAAAGGAACAAAAGCATCATATCCTTGATTTTCTTCTTTTCCTTCTCCACCAGGAGAAAAGATAATTGGTTTACCATATTTTCTGAGATTCAGAGTTTCGCAAATGCTATTAAAAAATTTTTCAATAATTGATTTATCAACTACATTAGTAAAATAGCCTTCAATAATTAATCTTTTGCGTACGATATCTGGAGCTAAATCTTTCATTAATCCTCCGATAAAAAGAAAATGCTCAAAGCCAGACTCAAACCAGCACTGGCGTTACCGCCCAAGGGATTTTAAGTCTTCAGTTCATTAATAAACACTAATTTATACTAAACTTAAATAATTTAAAAGAAAGAATTTAAAGAAAAACATTTTAGTAGTAAATTGTATTTTTTAGGTTGTAAGGGCAAAGTTGAAATGTTACATATGAGCTAAGTTAAAATGTCATATTTTTAAACAAAGATGAGACATAAAAATATTTAAATTGTTATTGCTCTTTTAAACTTTGATTTAAATATATGCTTGAAATTACTCTTTTATTATCAAGATCGGATTATTATTTAAAAAAATTTAAAACATTTTTTAAGATATTCAATCTGATATAATACTAAGTATAGCTTTAAGCTGACCTGAATGCGCTAATGTACACACACTGTATAGAGGCCTAGAAATAATATTATCTGTTGCTAAGTAATTTTTTGCCCAAAAACGTATACCAAATTTAGAGTCTTTATGTTCTTGTAAAAATCTATGCATACTTCTTAAAGTAGTTCCATGCCCACTTTTTACTTCAATGGGTAATATTTTATGTTGAAAATCATATACATAATCAATTTCAGATTGAGCGCTTTTAGATTCTCTTTTCCAAAAATAAAGTTCATTTTTCGATGACGGAGATGAATAAGCTAAAAGTTCTTGCCCTACAAAAGCTTCCGCTATAGTACCGCGATTAACAAGATTTTTATTAGGATTTAAGAACCATGCTGAAAGGTCAAGCCCTAAAAGGTTTTGAAGTATACCTACATCAAGAAAAATAACTTTGAACCAGTTGAGATTTATCTCAGCTCCTAAAGGAAGACCTTGGGCAGAAGCATGATTTATTTGATGAATTACATTTGCTTTGCATAAAAGGTCTAAAGAAGGAGCTAATTCTCTTTTTTTGTAATCACCATGAATTTCAGAAAACTTGAACTGCTTTCCGATAAAATGCGGAATTTGATGAAAAAGAATATCCAAATAAGAAAACTGCTGTTTTTTGGCATATTTAGGAAAATCTTGTCTATACGTTTCTACAAGACCTTTTTGTACTTCATAACTAGCTCTTGGATCTTTGGTTTCTAACCAAGCCTGCACAGCTTCCGGCATACCTCCTATTGCAAGGTAATGGCCTAAAAGATCAAGTAATTTATTATGAAGAATATCCGATAATTCTTTTTTTTCTAAAATGCCTTCAATAAACTTAGAATTATTGGTAGCAACCAAAAATTCCATAAAAGAAAGAGGATATAAATAAAGCATATTCACTCGACCAACAGGCATTCCTACTTTTTCAATAGCAAAATCTATTAAAGATCCCGCAGCTATCACATGCAGATCCGGCATTAACTCATAAAAATATCGTAGCGCTAAAATAGCTTGAGGAGCAGCTTGAATCTCATCAAGAAATAATAAAGTTTTACCTGATGTAATTGTTGTTTGAGTTAAAAGCCCTAATTCCCAAATAATTCTTTTTGGCTGTAAATCTTTTTCAAATATTGTTTTAGCTTCAGGAGTAAGCTCAAAGTTTAGCTCAACAAAAGAATCAAAATTTTTAGCAAATTGTCTAATAGAATAGGTTTTTCCAATTTGCCTTGCCCCTCTAATCAAAAGGGGTTTTCGTTTTTTTTTATTTTTCCAACTTATTAAATGCCAATCAATTAATCTTTTCATGTTTAAAATACAAACCAAAATTTATGTTTTTTGTTTTAAATATAAACCAAAAAATATTTTTAATGTTCAAAAAATAAACCAAAAAATTAATTTTATATTATAAATACCTAATAATCAATTACTTGATTATTTAATATTTTTTATTAAATTAATATTAAAAAAGTCAGAAGTAAGTTAGAATGTCACACTTTTCAAACCGGAATAGGATATTTCTATTTAACTCAATCGAAGTAATAATTTTAAATCCATATTTTTATTAATTTGTTAAAGATGCTCAATAATATCTTTGGATAAACATAAAATTTATACAATTCGTGTACAATTATAAAACATTAAAAGGCAATAACATACATTAAAGTTCGCATAAATCATTCTTATGTTATGTACAATTAAATCTAATACTTATCCCAAAAATATCCTATTTTAAAAATAGAACTTATTTGATAATTTTAGATTATTAATATTAAGTATTTAAAAAAAGAAAATGCTCGGAATCGGACTCGAACCAGCACGGTTTATTAATCTAAAGGATTTTAAAGCTTCAGTTCGGTAACAAATGTTAAAAAAAATATATTTAAATAATCTTAAGATTCAAATTTTTTCTGCTGATTATCTTTTTGTTTTGAAATTATAAAAATATTGGCTGAGTTTATGTTATCTCAGAAAGAAGCCGATGGAGCTGTCCTGTCAGATAAAAAGGAATTGAAAGAAGTGAATATGCCACAGAGGATCCAATGGTTGTCTTTACTTGAACAAGCCCAAATGTGGGATAATCTGAATTGATTCTAACAGCTAAATTTCTCCTTTTAATCTCCATGAAATAATGAAGCGATTTGAGAGCCCCAGTAGTTCCTGCTTTGACTTCCACTGGTACAATTTGATTTTTATGCTGAATTACATAATCAACTTCTGCATTTGCATTTACCTCAGTGCGCTGCCAATAGTTTAATAAAGGAGGTGCAAATGGAGGAAAAAGGGTTCTAAGCTGCTGCCCAACTAGTTGTTCTGCTAAAGCACCGCTATTGACAAATATAAGTTCTGATACAGAATTCAACTGCTGCAAAGAAATCCCCAGTTCTGCACTGACAAGTCCACAATCTAACAAGATTACCTTGAAAAATTTATCTTTGATTTCTGCATTTAAAGGCAAGCCATTTGCAGAAGTAGCAAAAATCTTATGACAAACACGTGATTTAGATAATAGATCCAGAGCTTGCCTTAAAGATTGTGTGTTTACTTCAATATTAGCATGAGAATATACAAATTTTTTTCCAAGTTGCTGGGGAATCGAAGTTAATATATCTTCCAAACGATCAGTTACAAGTCGACCCCGATATTTTGTAAAATCATCCCGATAGGTAGCTAGAAGATCAAAATGAATTTGATTAATGGCTTCTAGACTCTTTTTTTTAATCCAAGATAATACTGCTGCTGGCATACCGCCGATAATTAAATATTCTTTTAGCAATACCAACAGCTGTTGATGAATAGCAACAGGAATTTTTTTATTTAAATGATAATTTTTTAGATATGTTCGAAGCTGGTCATGCTTCGCTGCATCTAAAAATTCCTCAAATGAGAAAGGCTCCAAATATATATATCCAATTCTACCTACCGGCATACTAAATTCATGATTTGCTAAAGCAAAATCCAACAGAGAACCTGCCGCAATAACAGGAAGTTGAGGCATTTCCTCAGCAAACCACCGAAGTTTTGCAAGAAGATGAGGAGCCGCCTGTATTTCATCTAAGAAAAGAATAACATTTGTTTGTTCAATAACTATCCCGAAATATGCAGCAATATTATTGATAATCTCTTGTGGTTCATTAGAAGAAAATAGAGATGCAAAATCAGGTTTTTTTTCGAAATTTAACTCAATAAGTTGTTTATGCATAGATTCAGCAAGGTTTCTAATTAGCCATGTTTTACCAACTTGTCTTGCTCCTCGAATTACAAGAGGTTTTCGATCATCAGAATTAAACCAGTTCTCTAAAAAATCTGTAAGATCTCGCTTCATATCATAGCCTCTTTTTGATTTAATATTAACTATTTTTTAATTTTAAGTCAAGAAAACATGGTATTGTTTTTGCAATTAGATATTAAAAACATGGGGTTGATTTTCTTATTTAAATCATATACCACTTATTTTAAGCTAGTTATATTTTATTAAAAATCAAATTATTTTAATTGCTAAATTTAAAATAAAATTTTTAATTAAATCCGATTTTTATTACCAATCTTCATAGTAATAATATGAAAAAGCAAATGCTCGGAACCGGACTCGAACCAGCACGGGCGTTACCGCCCAAGGGATTTTAAGTCCCTTGTGTCTACCAATTTCACCATCCGAGCATTTAATTATGTTAAAATGTTAACGATATTCAGAATTTTTCTAAAGAAGAATTTATTCTTCTTTTGTATCTTCTTGAATATCCTTTATTTCTTCTACAACTTCAGAGATAGAAGTTTCGTTATTTTGCAATTCTTTTTTGTCTTCTATTTTTTCTATGTTCTCTTTTATCTCTTCTTTTTCTATTTTCTTTTCTTCTTCTTCAGTGACGATCTCTTTTGAAATATCCCCTTCAAGTTTTTCACTACTTTTGTAATGATTGAGTTTTTCCTTGATGAGAGTTGGTGGTGGCGGAAATAATCTTCGGATTATGGATGAAGAAACATGCGTTTCTTCATCAGGACCACCTCCTTTTTCTTCTTCTGGTTGTACTTTTGCTTTTTGTTCTTCAGTTAAAGAAGGTTTTTGAGCTTGTTTTTTCTTTATTTGTTTTTTTCTCTTGGGTTTTTCAATATCTTGTTTTGAAGGTTCTTTACCACCTCCAATTTTAATAGACCTTTCTATTCCTACATTTTTAAGTACCATCTTGGTCTCTTTCACTTCAATTACTTCGTAATCACTGGCTGGAACTAGAAAAGATTTTGGTCTTTCTAATGATCTATAAAATATTGCATTTCCAAAAGAAACAACCTCAATAGAATCTACAAAATATTCTTCCTGTCCTCCCCCTTTAGAATTTCTTACAACTAATTTACAACCTTCTTTTGGGGATATGACAGTTTCTATTATTGGTTCCCTTGTATAGTTCACAGATCTACCTAATATTTTTAATTTTTATAAATAATTTATTCTTTTGATGCCATATCTTCAACAAGATCAATGATACGTGCAGCATACCCCATCTCATTGTCATACCATGAAATCAGTTTATAAAACTTACTAGTCAAAGCAATTCCGGCCTTTTTATCAAATATTGAAGATCTTGTATCACTAATAAAGTCAGTAGACACCAAGTCTTCTTCAGTATAGCCTAACACTCCTAACATATCTGTTTCAGATGCTTTTTTCATCGCCTGACAAATTTCTTCGTAAGTTGTCTCTTGTGACAGTTTCACATTAAGATCTACCACCGACACATCTGCAGTCGGCACTCTGAATGCCATACCTGTTAATTTTCCTTTAATCTCAGGAATACATAAACCAACAGCTTTAGCTGCTCCTGTAGATGAAGGAATAATATTGCTCATAGCCGATCTGCCTCCTCTAAAATCTTTGTGAGAAGGTCCGTCAACTGGCGGCTGTGTCGCAGTAACAGCATGAATTGTGGTCATTAACCCTTCTTCAATTCCAAAATTATCTAATAAAACTTTGGTGATTGGGGCTAAACAATTTGTTGTACAAGATGCATTTGATACAACAAAGTGGGTTTTTGGATCATATTGTTTATGGTTAACACCATAAACAAATGTTGGGACATCTCCTTTGGCAGGAGCTGATATAATAACTCTTTTTGCACCGGCAGTAATATGTTTTTTCGCATCATCTAAATTCGTAAATCTACCGGTCGACTCTATTACAAAATCAACATCTAAATCTTTCCAAGGAAGTTTAGAGGGATCTTTTTCTGCAGTAATTACTACTTTATCAGAGTCAACCATCAAATGGTCATCTTTAGCTTCTATTTTAGCATCAAACTTACCATGAGTTGAATCATACTTTAAAAGATATGCTAAATTCTCAGGATGAATCAAATCGTTAACAGCAACTATTTTAACTTTCTCATGCTTGTGAGCAAATCTAAAAGCCAGTCTTCCAATTCTTCCAAATCCATTTATCGCAACTTTTATCATATTGGCCTCCATTTTTATTAATTAATTTTTTATTTTATAATAATTTAGATCACAATCAAAGTAAAGATAGAATCTTCAAAAGACAAAAGATACGATCTAGAAGTTACTGAACAAACTCAATTATACATTTATCAGCACTGTCACCTATTCTGACATCTGATTTTTTTATAATTCTTGTATATCCGCCGTTCCTATTACTAAATCTATCTTTCAAATCTGAAAATAATTTTTTTACAACTTTTCTATCTGCGTTATAACTAGAAGTGTCATTATCTTTTTTTACTTTTCTCTTGTCTTTTGAAGTCAGCGGATTAAATCTAATCATCATTCTAGCTTTTGCTAATCTTTTAGCAGCTATTGTATCCTTTTTAGCAAGTGTAATCATTTTATCTGCATGTCTTTTTAACTCTTTTGCTTTAGCAAGAGTTGTTTCTATTCTTTCGTGTTCAATCAATGATTTTAACATATTAGAAAACATGCATCTTCTATGAGAGCCTGTTCTTGATAATTTACATGTATGTTTTGCGTGCCTCATTTTTATTCACCTGCTCCTGACTTTTCTTCTAAATATTTGTCTATTACTTCTTGAATATTATCTCTAGTTATTCCGTACTTTGACAGATCCATACCTAAACTTAAGCCCATTTCGGTTAATTTTTCCTTAATCTCAGTTAAAGACTTTTTACCAAAATTTCTAAACTTAAGCATTTCTATTTCCGGCATAACAACTAATTCACCTATTGTGTCTATATGAGCACCAGCTAAACAATTAGTTGATCTGACAGAAAGCTCAATTTCATTAATTTTTAATGCTAATTTCCCTAAAAGCTCATCTCTATCTTTATTTTCTTCAATTTCTTTTTCTTCAAATGAAATAGCATGTGTTTTCAATTTTTCAAATATCTGAAAATGTTCCACACTTATTTGTGTTGCAAAAGACAATGCTTCCTGAGGAGTTACTCTTCCATCTGTTAATACTTCTAAAATTAGTCTATCATAATCTGTATCTTGTCCAACTCTTGTATTTTCTACAAAATAATTTACTATTTTAACAGGAGAAAAAGCAGAATCAATTACAATCTCGTCCATAAGTCTTTCAAAAGAATGCCTTTCTGAAGGAACGTATCCTCTACCAATGCCTACTCTAACATCAATTTTTTTAGTAAGCGGCTTTGTCGCTGTAAATATATGCAAATCCGGATTTACTAATTCAAAATTAGAAGGACCCATTATATCTTTTAGACATACTTTATAATTTCCGTTTGCTTTTTCAATATCTTCATCAGTCACTTCTAATATTTTAGATATCATTTTCAATCCTTTTGGATTATCCATATCTTCTATCGGCAAACATCTTAATAAAGCTGCTTTAAGATTTAATATTATATAAGTCATGTCTTCTACAACACCTTCCATTGCCGCATACTCATGATGAACTCCTTCTATTCTGATGGAAACAATAGACGGCGCCTCTAAAGAAGTAAGCATAACTCTTCTTAGAGAATTTCCTAAAGTATGACCAAACCCTCTTTCAAAAGGTTCCGCTACGAAGCGTGCAAAATTTTCTACTTTTTCATCTTCTTCTTTTTTAATTTTATTAGGCAATTCAAATGTGCCGTACATTACTGACATATAATCTCCCTCAATTTAATATTTTTTTATACACGCCTTCTTTTTCTTGGCCTACAGCCATTATGTGGAACAGGTGTTTTATCTCTTATCATTGTAATTGTAAGCCCTGCACTTTGAAGACCTCTTACAGCAGATTCCCTGCCTGCCCCCGGTCCCTTCAAATTTACTTCGCATTCTTTCATTCCTAAAGCTGCCGCATCTTTTGCAGCATTTTGTGCTGCTATTGTTCCTGCAAAAGCTGATGATTTTTTTGATCCTGTAAATTTACATTTGCCAGATGTTGACCATGAAATAACATTTCCAGCAGGATCGGTTATTGTTACTATAGTGTTATTAAAGGTAGCTGTTACATATGCTATTCCCTGAGGAATAGTTCTACCTGTTTTTTTTCTAACTCTTTTTATAGTTGGTTTAGTTTGTTGTTGTTTTGCCACTTTTTATCTCCTTTTATCCTTGTGGTGCCTTTCTTTTTCCTGCTACAGTTTTTTTCTTGCCTTTTCTAGTTCTGGCATTTGATCTAGTTCTTTGTCCTCTTACAGGCAGACCAACTCTATGTCTAAGTCCTCTATAGCAATGAATTGAAATTAATCTTTTTATATTATTTTGAACCTGTCTTCTTAAATCCCCTTCAACAACATAATCTGTCTGTAGCAATGAGTTAATCTTTGCTATTTCATCTTCTGTTAAATCTTTAGCTTTCATATTAGGATTTAATTTTAATTTTTTAACTAATTCTTCAGCTTTTTTATCTCCGATACCATAGATATAGGTTAAGCTTATTATTAATCTTTTATTATCAGGAATATCTATTCCAATAATTCGTGGCATTTTATCTACCTCTTATTTTTCCTTTTTTCATAAAACCGTCATAACGTTTCATAAGCAAATGAGACTCAATTTGCTTTGTTGTATCTAATATTACTCCTACTAAAATCAATAAAGAAGTTCCTCCGAAGAAATGACTTATTCTAGGATCAATGCCTAATACCTTACTTACTATTGTAGGAAGTATAGCAATCATTGCTAAAAAAAGCCCCCCAATTAAAGTAATTTTATTCATTGTTCCCTCTAAGAAATCCTGGGTCGGCCTCCCTTGTCTGATACCGGGAATAAAAGCTCCATTTTTTTTCATATCCGATGCAATTTGTTCGGGATGAAATTGAGTTGCAGTCCAAAAATATGTAAAAAACAATATTAATAAAACATAACATGTTAAATAAACCCAATTACCTGGACTCAATAAACCTGCTAATTTCCCTATCCAATTACCTCTGCCAGTCAATTGGCCAATAGTAGCCGGAAACATCAATAGTGATGAAGCAAAGATTACAGGAATTACTCCGGCATAATTAATCTTAAGAGGGATATAAGCTCTTCCCCCTTGAGTTTCATGTCTTCCTACAATTCTTCTTGCATACTGAAGTGGAATTTTTCTTTGTCCCTGTATTATCAAAATAGTTCCTATTATAATAAACACAAAGACAGCGGCTAACACTACTAACGATGAGAATGTCAACTGCCCTACTTCTTGTGACTCTAAATTTAATTGTCTAATGATTGAACCTATAGTCGATGGAAGGGATGACAAAATACCTACTGTAATTATTAAACTGATTCCATTCCCAATACCTTTTTCGGTGATTTGCTCACCAACCCACATTAAAAATACGGTTCCTGTAGTTATTGTCATCATAACTGTTACATAAAACAGCCAATATACTCCTAATATTTGCGCTCCAAGCATCTCGTTTACTACAATCCCGGGAGAAGACTCGTTCATGTTTAGCGCAAATCTAGCAATAAAGAACGCTTGCACCAAAGCTAAAACAAGAGTTGCCATTCTTGTATATTTCGTAAGCTTTTTTCTTCCGGTTTCAGGATTTTCCCGCATTTCTCTTTGGATTGATGGAATAATTGCTACGACCAGCTGCATTATAATCGATGCAGAAATATAAGGCATAATTCCGAGTGCTATGACAGTTAATTGTTTAAAAGCTCCACCGGAGAATATATCCATTAATTGAAATAAATTCTGTCCACCGCCAGCGGCTTGCTTGAACATTGCTACAGCAGCATCACCATGTATTCCAGGAACCGGAATAAATGCACCAATTCTGCAAACCAAGAGCATAAATAATGTAAAAAGTATTTTTGCTCTTAAATCTGATACAGAAAATATTCTTTTAATAGCAGCTATCATTATTTTATAACTTTATATTTTATTTTTTTCTCATCTAATTTTTTAACAGCTTCTTTTGAGAAACCATTTGCTTCAATAGAAACTTTTTTATTTACTTTGCCATTTGCCAAAACTTTTAGTTTGCCTATAAAGTTTTTCGAAATAAGTTTTTTTTGTTTCATTGTTTCAATATTAACGACTTCACCATCGTTATATTTTTCTTCAATTTGAGATAAATTGACAGCCATTGTCGGTACAATAAATTTACCTCTTGTAAACCCTCTAATTGGAAGTTTGGTATAAAGTCTCATCTGACCGCCTTCATAACCATATCTTCTTCTATATCCAGATCTAGATCCAGCTCCTTTATGTCCTCTGGAAGATGTCTTACCTCTTCCTGATGAAGGGCCTCTGCCTACTCTTTGTACCTTTACTTCTTTTCTATGTGTATCTTTTAGATTTGAAAGATCAAACATTACTCAAGACCCCTTTCTTTGAATGATTTTTCTTTGCTTTTCAATGATTGTAAAGCTTTAAATGTCGCCCTAACCTGATTAATCGGATTATTTGACCCTTGTGATTTAGCAACTATGTCTTTGATTCCGGCAAGTTCCAAAACAGCACGTACAGTAGAACCGGCAACAACCCCTGTTCCTTCAGGAGCCGGCTTTAAAAGAAGCATCGCTCCATCCGATCTAACAACTACCTCATGAGGAATTGTTGTATTTTCCATATCAAAAGTCATTATATTTTTTCTTGCAGCTTCAGAACCTTTTCTAATAGCGTCAGCAACTTCGTTAGCTTTTGCAAAACCAAATCCAATTTTTCCATTTTCATCCCCTACTAAAATAAGAGCTGAAAAACTAAACTTTCTACCACCTTTAACAACTTTTGCACATCTGTTAATATAAAGAACCTTTTCCTCAAATTCTTCTTTCATTTCTTTTTTGGCCATATTATTTCCTAAACTTTAAAATTTTAATCCTGCTTTACGAGCGCTATTAGCAAACTCAGCTACTATTCCATGATATTTATTTCTACCCCTGTCAAAAACTACTTTTTGAATTTTCTTTGATTTAGCTATTTCTGCAATTTTAGTGCCTAGATCAGTAGCAGCTTTTTTCGATTTTTTAATTTTATTTTCTTTAGAGTTCGTTCCTATTGCACCTAGAGTTATTTCTTTTTCATCATCAATTAACTGAACATAAATATTTTTATTCGATTTATTGATAGTAAGTCTCGGTTTATCAGAAGTCCCTTTTAACTTCTTTCTAATTCTCAAGACCTTTCTTTTTCTTGATCTGTTTCTTTTTATTAATTCACTTTCCATTTTTTATACCTTTATTTTTTTAAGCCCCACCAGTTTTAGCAGCTTTTCCTGCTTTTTTACGAACATACTCATCTTTATATCTTATGCCTTTACCCTTGTAAGGTTCCGGTGGTCTTTTAGATCGAACCAATGCAGCAAACTGCCCGACTTTTTGTTTATCTAACCCTGAGATCACAATTTCCACAGATTTATTAACTTTTACTTGCAGATCTTTAGGAATCTCAAGTTCTGTTGGATGAGAAAAACCGATTTGTAAATCTAGCTTAGTACCTTTTACTGTAGCTCTGAATCCTACTCCTATTAAAGTAAGTTCTTTTTGGAAGCCTTTTTCAACTCCTTCCACAACATTTTTAGCCAATGATCTATATAGCCCGTATGTTTCAGATGTAACTTTCGCTTTTTCATCTAATACTATTAATAATTTTCCATCATCAACTTTAGCCGAAATTCCCTTAGGCAATAAAAGACTTGAGGTCCCTTTAGACCCTTTAGCCGTAATTTCATTTTGAGGCGTAACTTTAACTTCCACACCTTTGGCTAACATAATTGGAGTTTTTCCTAGTCTTGACATTTTTTACCTACCTTATTACCAAATATTGCAAAGCACTTCACCACCGATATGAAGCTTTCTTGCGGTTTCATCATCAATTACACCTTGAGAAGTGGAAATAATCGCTGTTCCAATTCCCCCTAAAATATACGGCATTTGATCTTTCGTTACATATTTTCTTCTTCCCGGCCTAGAAACTCTTTCAAGTTTTCTAATTATTCCGGCTCTTGATTTAGAGTATTTTAAAAATATTCTTATTTTTCTCTTTTTTTCATTTACCAGATAATTTTCAATAAAACCTTTGTCTTTCAAAATTTTGATTACACTTAATTTAATCTTGCTCTGCCAAGCATCTACAAATTTATGCTTTGCTGCTTGGGCATTTCTTATTTTTGTTAATAATTCTGATATTGGATCGTTAAATGACATATTATTTTTTCACCTCTGATTTAAAAGGAAACCCTAACATTCGTAGTAAAGTAATTCCATCTTCATCATTTTTAGCAGAAGTCACAAATGCAATATTCATGCCTTGTGCCCTTTTCACTGCATCTAAGTTAATTTCAGGAAATGCCTGCTGATCTTCCAAACCAACATTATAGCACCCTCTTCCGTCTGCTTTTGCTTTAAAACCTCTAAAGTCTCTTATCCTAGGGCAAACTATATTGCAAAAACGATCTAGAAAATCATACATTCTTTTTCCGCGAAGAGTAACTTTTAATCCTACTGTTTGTCCTTCTCTTAATTTAAAGTTCGATATAGCTTTTTTTGCCTTTGTTACTATTGGCTTTTGCCCAGACAACATTGTTAATTCTTTAATATGATCTTGAATAGCATTTTTATCTTTAACAGCATCTTTCAGTCCCATTGAAATCACAATCTTTTTCATTCTCGGTACTTGAAATAAATTAATACCGTCTTTTAGCTTTTTAAACTCCGGCACTACTGTTTCAAAATATTTTTTCTTTAATCTTGACATTTTTATTTACCTATTTTTTAACTGTCCTGAAAACTACTTCTTTACCATCTTTTTTATAAACCAACTGACGACCTTCTTTTGCTACTTTAGCTTTCAACTTTATTACTTTTCCATTTTCATCACAAAAAGCTACATTTGATATGTGAATAGGAACTTCCATATCAATTATTTGAGCTGCTTGGGTTTGTTGAGTCCTTTTAAGGTGTTTTTTTCTCATATTCACACCCTGCACAATAACTCTATCTTTTTTCTTAGCTAAAACAGTTCCTATTTTTCCCTTGTCATTTCCTGCAATTACAACAACCCGATCATCTTTTTTTATCCACTTACTCATTATATTACCTCTGGTGCTAACGAACAAATTTTAATAAAACCTTTTTCTCTAACTTCCCTTGCAACCGACCCAAAAATCCTGGTTCCTTTTGGATTGTTCTTATCATCGATAATAACACAGCTGTTAGTATCAAATCTCAATTTTGACCCATCATATCTAGGTATTGGAGCTTTTGTTCTAACTATTACCGCTTTAATTTTTTCGCCTTTTTTAACATTCGCTTTTGGATCTGCTTCTTTTACCGAACAAACTATAATATCTCCAATTCTTGCATAACGTCTCTTAGTTCCGCCTAGAACCCTAAAACATTTAACTCTTTTAGCTCCTGTATTGTCAGCTACATTCAGCTCTGTTTCTTCTTGAATCATATTCCTACCTTTGCATTTTTAAAGAACTTCAACTACTCTGAACCTTTTTAATTTAGAAAGCGGTCTGGTCTCCATTATTTTTACTTCCGAACCAACCTTCGCCTTACCTGTATCATCATGCGCATAGAACTTTTTCCATTTTTCAACTAATTTCTCATATCTTGGGTGTCTTATTTTTCTAGAAATTTTCACTACAACTGTCTTATCCATTTTGTCAGATACTACTGTTCCCCTGAAAACCTTTCTTTTATTTCTTTGCATTTTTTCCACCTAACTTTTCAGTAAGTATTGTTAAAATTTGAGCTTTTTCCTTTTTTAAAGCTTTCATTAAATGAGGCTTCTCTAGTTTATGGGTAGAAGCAAGCTCATTTCTTAAATCAAAAAGTTCCCGATCAATCTCTTGAGTCCTAAAATTCAACTGCTCTTCTGCTTGATCTTTCAATTCTTTAATATTTGCCATAATTAAACCTTTTCTACACGCTCTACAAATCTTGTTTTTATTGGTATTTTTGCAGAAGCTATTCTAAGCGCTTTTTTAGCTTCTTTTTTTGATACATTTCCAACTTCAAATAATATTCTACCCGGTCTTATTACAGCTACCCAGGCAGTAGGAGATCCTTTTCCTTTTCCCATACGGGTTTCCGCCGGTTTTTTTGTAATCGGTTTGTCTGGAAATATTCTAATCCAAACCTGACCTTTTCTACTAAAATAACGAGATATTGAAACACGACATGCTTCTATTTGCTGAGAAGTTATCCAACCTCTTCCTAATGCTTGCATTCCAAATTCACCAAACTCTACAAAAGCTCCTGCTTTTGTTAATCCTGTACATTTTCCTTTTTGCTTTTTTCGATGTTTTGTTCTAGCTGGCAGTAATGCCATGTTATGCCTCCCTAAATTATTTCTTCGCCTTTGTTAATCCATACTTTTACCCCTACTATTCCATAAGGAGTATACGCTCTTGCTATTGCATAGTCGATATTTGCTCTAAGAGTATGAAGAGGTATTCTTCCTTCTTTATACCACTCAGATCTCGCGATTTCTGCACCACCGATTCTTCCGGATATCTGCACTTTTATACCTGCACTGCCGGCATCCATCGTAGTTTGAATTGATTTTTTCAAAACTCTTCTAAAAGGCACTCTTCTTTCTAATTGCTTAGCAATGCTTGAAGCCACTAACTGTGCATCCAAATCAGGTCTTTTAATTTCTTCTACTTCTATCCATATTTCTTTACCGGTAAGTTTTTTAAGCTGTCCTTTTAAGACATCTATTTCAGCTCCTTTTTTACCAATAACAAGACCAGGTCTGGCTGTACATATAGTTACTTCAATTTTTCCGCTTGTTCTTTTAATTGCCAGTTTTGAAGTACCAATACAAGCAGGTTGTTTTAATAAAAATTCTCTAATAATTCTATCTTCTTCCAACAATGAACCAAATTCCTGTTTATTCGCGTACCAGTTTGATAACCATTTCTTTCTACAAACTAAACGAAAACCTGTTGGCGAAACTTTTTGTCCCATTAACTTTTCTCCTATTTTTTCTCACTCGAAAGTACTACTGTAAAATGACTTGTTCTCTTATTTATAGGAACTCGTCCACCTTTACTTCTGGGCTTAGCCCTTCTAATTATCGGCCCGCCGTCCACTCTTACTTCATGCACTTTAAGAGATTCTCTTCTTGCATCAAGAGTAGTTTCAGCATTGGCAATTGCACTATTTAATGTTTTAGTCAAAAGACGCGCTCCTTTTAGAGGAGAGTATTTCAATTGCAATGCAGCATCCTCAACACTTAACCCTCTGATTAAATCAGCTGCAAGTCTAGCCTTATAAGGGCTTATTCTTACAAATTTAGTTATAGCTTTGGCTGTATTTTTCATGATTACTTACTTTCTCCCGCTTTTTTAATTGGATGCCCTTTAAATGTTCTTGTCGGCGCAAATTCACCAAGTCTCTGACCAACCATATTTTCAGATACAAAAACAGGAATAAATTTTTTCCCATTATGAACTTCAAGAGTTAATCCTACCATTTCAGGTATAATCATTGATCGTCTTGACCATGTTTTAATTGGTTTTTTGCTTTTTTCTTGCACATGTTTTTCTATTTGCTGCATTAAAAAATGATCAACAAATGGTCCTTTTTTCAAAGATCTTGCCATATAACTTACCTATTTCTTTTTACGTCTACTTTTAACGATCATCTTGTTACTTTTCTTATTAGACCTTGTTCTCTTACCCTTTGTAATTTTAGCCCAAGGAGTTTGAGGATGATTACCCTTGCTTCTTCCTTCTCCACCACCATGAGGATGATCGACAGGGTTCATCGCAGTACCTCTAACAGTCGGTCTTATTCCTTTCCAGCGATTTCGGCCAGCTTTTCCATCAACTCTCAAGTTATGTTCTGGATTAGAAACAACTCCTAAAGTTGCTTTGCAGTCTTCATTAATTAATCTAAACTCTCCGGAAGGCATACGTATCGTTGCATAACCTGAACTTCTAGCTACTAACTGAGCAGAAAGACCAGCAGATCTAACCAATTTCCCTCCTCTTGATGGATTCAATTCAACATTATGAATTATTGAACCAAGTGGCATATGTTTTAGACGCATGCAGTTGCCAACCTTAAATGGAGCCCCCTGAGTAGTTGATACAACATCACCTACTTTTAAACCTTGAGGAGCTATAATATAGCGTTTTTCCCCATCAAAATAGTGCAGAAGCGCCAAATGTGCAGATCTGTTCGGATCGTATTCAATAGAAGCTACCTTAGCATTTATTTTTTCCTTATCTCTTTTAAAATCGACAATCCTATATTTCTTTTTATGTCCACCACCTTTATGCCTACAAGTAATTCTTCCTAAATTGTTACGTCCGTTATTTCTTCTTTTTTTTGTAGTTAAAGATTTTTCAGGCCCTTTCTTTTTAGGATTAAGTTGGTCCATTGTAGGAAGTACCAACATTCTTTGAGATGGTGTAATAGGTCGGAATTTCTTAGTCATCTTTAAATCCTTTTTAAACTTGATCGTCTAAGCTATCTTTAGCATCTAGTGTAACTATTGCTTTTTTATACTTCTTGGTCATACCCATAAAACCTCTAACTCTTCGTTTTTTAGGATGAACATTGATTGTATTAACAGCCTTTACTTTTACTTTTTTGTTTTCGTAAATTTTTTCTATAGCCCAAGCTATTTCTCTTTTATTTGCATTAGTGTCCACAAGGAACACATATTTAGGCTTATCGAATTTTTTTAAACATTTATTGCTTTCTGAATCTTTTAAAGACATTAAAACACTTGCTTTTTCTGTCACTAAACGTGAAACAATTATGCTATAAGGGCTCTTTTCCATTATTTTTTCTTACCTTTATTTAAAATATCTTTAACTTCGTCTAAAACTGAACTAAGAATGATCACATTTTTGCTTAAAGCTACATCATAACCATTCATGCAAAGAGCATCTTTAAATTCAATTTTCTGAATATTCTGCATGCATCTTTTTAAATTATTAAATTCTTTATGCTTTGTAATTACTAGAGTTCTGGATCCTTTGATTTTTAACGCTTTTAGAAATTCGTCAACCTGCTTGGTTTTTGTAACTTCATCATCTTTTTTCAACTCTAAAATGCAGGCTTTTTCTGCTTTTAATTTTTCAGCTAACAAAGAGCTTATTGCTTTTCTTCTTTCCTTTTTATTAATTCTTACATGCTGATCAAACTTGGGCTTTGGACCAAAAACAATTCCTCCACCTCTAAATTGAGGGGCAGCATATGTCCCTTGTCTTGCTCTTCCGGTTCCTTTCTGCGCATGCGGTTTAGCGCCTGTACAGTTAATCTCTTTTCTGCCCTTGGTATTTGCCGACCATTGTCTTGCATTGGCATGCATTGCAACCATATAGTCTTTTATCATCTGAGTATTTGCGGTTACATCCAAAATTGCATCATCAATTGTTTCTGTTCCGATCTCTTTTCCGCTAATGTTGTATTTTTTTAATAATGCCACAATATTCCTCGATTATTTTTTTGCTTTAGTCTTAACTTTTTGCTTTTTTTTAGCTCTTCTAACAAAGATAATAGCCTCATTGCTGCCCGGGATACTTCCCTTAACAAGAACTAAATTTTTCTCAGGTACTATATCTACTATTTTCAAATTCTGAACTGTAGTTTTATCTCCACCCATTCTAGACGCCCTTTTACCACCCGGAAAACATCTACCGGGAGTGGATCTCATTCCAGTAGAACCTAAAGACCTGTGAGCTCTGGAACAGCCGTGGGATGCCGACATTCCTCTAAACCCGTACATCTTCATAGCTCCTTGAAAACCTTTACCTTTTGAAGTAGAGATCACATCAATAAAATCACCTTTTTCAAAATAATCCGCTTTTAATTGCTGCCCAACACTGTACTGGCTTGGATCTTCTACTCGGCTTTCTAAAAGGGTAGTACATGGCTCGATCTTATTTTTTTCAAAATGTCCCTTTATGCACTTATTCGGTTTTTTCTTTTTTATAGAACCTATTTGAACAGCACAGTATCCGTCTTTTTCTTTGTTCTTTACTTGAGATACATAATTTGAACCAATATGAATAGCACTACAAACTACTACATTTCCCTTCTCATCAAAAATCTGGGTCATGCCTTTTTTTCTTCCAATTAACTTTAATGACATTTTATTCCTCAATATTCAATAAACTAAAAAATCATATCCGATAAAAATCGAAAAAACTTATTTCTTACCTTTGAAAAAACATTCAAAAGATTAACAAACGAGCTTAGCAAAATGCTAGATTTCGCTCAATCAAATTCTTATACTTTCTTTTTCCTAAATCACACTATTATAATGTGTTTGAAAAAATAATATAAGAAACTTATGAATTCTATACAAGTATAATTAAAATATTACTAATGAATTTATCAAAAAATTATTCACATCAACATAAAAAACTACATTATGCTATGCAATTAAATATATTTATATACTATATTTTTAATTATATTTTTTATATAATAATTACTAAATTAATTTTAATATAGGTTTAATAATGTCGACTATAGCTTATACCCCTATACCTGTTAAAACTGCTACCGCAGATAAAATCAATGAAGAAATTTTCAATTGTAAAAAAAATATTTTAATTTTCTCTGCCATCTCAGCAATAGCTTTGGTAGGCATTTCTTTAAACTTTTGTTTTGCAGGCACTCCTTTAATTTCAAGTGTGCTTTGGCAAACGTACGGCATATTTTTCGCATGCAATATTATTCCTTTCGGTTATTTAATCCACCAGCTCAGAAAATTTCAAACTATTAAGCACAAATCCTTTACAGCTCAAAAAACACCCTCTCCTATTCCCGTTAAACCTAAAGCCACAGCCCCTTTGGCAAGGCCTAGACCTTCAGCCCGATCTAAAAAAAAGGCGCTCATTATTGTCCCTACATATGATCCTAGAGAAATTACCGGAAAAAACTCCAATCTCTGTGATCTTATTCCCAGATTAAATAAAGATTATGACCATAAAACATGGCAGGTTAGTACAATCGATCAATTTAAAAATGCATTAAAAACCGCTGATAAAATTGATTTATTGCTCATTAATACTCATGGCCTTAATGATTGTTTTTTATTAGGAAAAAATGCTTTGATCAACCCAAAACAAAAATACAGAATATCTGATATTAAAAAAGAAGATTTTAGCCACTTATCAAAAACAGCTACAATAGTATTAAATTCCTGCTTTACAGGCCGACAAGGCGGCTTGGCCCAAGCAATTTCTAAAGCAGTGCCACAAGCCAATGTCTTCGCGCCTGATAATACATGCCTGGGTATTACCCAAATACGTGATTTAGGAAAAAACTTTCCAACATTCATTTTCCGAAATAGAGACTCTAATGGAAAGGAAACTGATTATTCTATTTTATATAAAAACGGCTGTCTCAATAGCACACTGCACTCTCAATAAAACCAATTGGCATACAATATCAAAAAAATCAAAAAACTTATAAATATACTTATAACAGCCCATTCAACATAAGAAAGGGATCGGCCTGTAAAAATTTTTTTTAAGCTATTTAATATTTTAGTCATGGTTTTTAGGATAAGTCATAGACTCTTGATAAAAATAGACCCACATAGCCAAAACTATTGAAGTTGTAGACAAGGTAAGCATTGCCACTTGAGATAGTGCTATAATGCTTAGCATTTCTGCTATTGTAAAAAAGCTTAAAGCTAAAGCTGTGACTGATTTTACCAATTTTAATAATTCTAAATTCTTACATTCACTAGTAATTATCTTGAATCTTTCAGAATCCGTATTTTGAGCAATTCTTTGAAGTTTTTTATGAACTGAAAGATCTTCTGCTGCAAATTTAATACTTACCATATGGAATATTGATAAAAATAAACTAGAGGAAAAAGATACCAAAGGCTTGAAACTTCCGAGTGTGATAACGCCTAATATTTCACCAAACTGAAGCAAAAAACCCGTATCTGATATGGTTTCAACTACAGTTTTAATTAACTTATCTCTTTGCCGAATAGCTAGTTGTTTAGTCTGCTTATTATAACTTTTAATTGAATTTCTAAAATTTTCATAAGTAGCAGGAACTTTAGTTAAGATCAGCGCTTTAGATACAAAGCCCAATTGTTTATTTACATTAATGAACTTTTGAATCGAATTAAAATCAAATTTAAGTCTTTGACCAATTAAAACTGTCCATTTAAAAGCATTGGTAATCAGTTTAATAAACTTATACGAACCAGCACTAGATTCTACCCAATTTGCAAATATTGTATAATTGTTAACGTCAGTAAATTTTTTTTCTTCAAAATTTCTATATCTATTTACTAACTCTAAATTTTGCTGGTCTGCAAATTTGGAAACTGAGTCCCTAACAACTAATCTATCGCCCATTAATTACCTATTTAATTCAAGCAGCTATATAATAATGGCAATTAAACTATAAGTAAAGATAGAAAAATTAATTAATCAACAATTAAAAATTGATTTTTAATACCTCTAATAAAATCAGCTGCTTTCATTCTTTTTTTGCCTTCTAACTGCACTTCTAGAATCTTCAAAGATCTATCTTTACATCCAATAAACAAAGCATCTTTTTGAATATCAATTTTTTTAGGGGGTAAAAAATTATCTGATATCTTGGTCTTCAAAATTTTCAAAATTTTAGTTTGGTCATTAATTAAAATTTTTATGAAAGCCCCGGGCTTTGGGGACAAAGCCCTTATTAAATTAAAATTGTCTTTTGCATCTTTATTCCAATCAAGCTGCATTTCCTCATAAGTATATTTTTTTGCAAAAGTAACCCCACTTTCATCTTGAGTAGTAAATTGAACCCGATCTTTTTCATAATCTTTAATAACTTCTAAAAGCAGCGGTTTTGAAATTTCTATTAACTTTTCTTCTAAAGCCCCGAAATCCATGTTATCTGAAATTTCTACTTCTTTTGTTCTTATCATGTCGCCAGCATCCATTTTCTTTACCATTTTCATAATGGTAACACCTGTTGTATCTTCTCCTTTTTCAATAGCTCTTCTAATAGGATTGGCGCCTCTATATTTCGGTAATAAAGAAGCATGAATATTAATGCAGTCTAATTTAGGAATATCTAATAATTCCTGTTTAAGAATCTGTCCATAAGCCACTACTACAAACAAATCAGCCTTGTATTTTTTCAAACTTTGAATAAAATCGGGATCTGATGCTTTTTCAGGCTGATAAATATCTATTTCAGGAAACTTTTCAGCTATTTTTTTTATAGCAGGAATATGCACTCGGTTTTTATTAGTCTTATCCGGTTGTGTGACAACCGCTAAAACATCTATTTTATTATCTAATAAATATTCAAGAATCTCTGCAGCAAAAACCGGGGTTCCAAAGAAAATTATTTTCATTAATTTCTCAGCATTTCTTCAAGAGGCTTTTCTTCTTTTATATGAGTAACTCCTTCCAGACCAATAAGGCCTCTCTTGGTTGTTTTACAAAAATTTAACCAGTGAACAATCTCTTCTATAGGCTTTAATTCGTTTTCTATTTTTTCTATAGCCTGATCTAACCTTAGTCCCATCCTGTAGGTAATTTTAAAAGCCTTGGCAAGCTCATTTCTAACTTCCAGTGAAAAATTATGTCTTTTCAAACCCACTAAATTTAGACCAGAGCATTTATATGGGTATCCCCCGCCGATAGTATAAGGAGGAACATCATGAGAAACCCTGGAAAAACCTCCTACCATAGCATTCTTGCCAAGTCTGGAAAATTGATGAACGGGCGTCATTCCGCCGATTATTACATTGTCTTCTACAATTACATGGCCTGCCAACATTGAGCTGTTCGCCATAACAACATTATTTCCCACCTCACAGTTATGGGCAACATGACAATAGGCCATTATCAAACAGTTATCGCCTACTTTTACAACAGACCCTTCCATGCAGGAAGAGTTAATTGTAGCAAATTCTCTTATTTCAGTGTTTTTTCCGATTTCCACATAAGTAGTCTCACCCTTAAACTTCTTATCCTGCGTTTTTGTGCCTATGCTAGCGCTTGGCCAAATAATGCTTCCTTCATTAATAGTAGTATTGCCATCAATATAAGCATGGGACTTAATGGTTACATTATCTTTTAACGTTACATTTTTTTTCACTACGGCAAATGCTTCGATCGTTACATTTTCTCCGATATTTGCACCTGTTTCTATATATGCATTAGGATGAATTTTTGACATGTTGAAATAACCGTTTTTTTTATAATTTTTCTTTATCAACTAAAGCAAAGCTCAATTCTGCTTGCACTGCAATTTTTTCATTTACAATAGCTTTAGCTTGTATTTTTCCGCCTTTACCGCTTACATGCAAAGCCTTTGCATGCAGTTTTATCACATCACCGGGATAAATAGGCTTTCTAAATTTTGCATATGCAACATTTAAAAGTACAGCAATCTTATCAACAAATCCTTTTTGGTGAACTAAAATCCCTCCTGTCTGAGCCATTGCCTCAATAATTAAAACTCCCGGCATAATAGGGACGTTAGGAAAATGACCAACAAAAAAATGTTCGTTTACCGTAACATTTTTTATTCCTATAATCTCATTTTCCTCTAAATTTAAATCTACCACTTTGTCCACTAATAAAAATGGATATCTATGCGGCAGTATTTCAGCTATTTTTCTATGATCTAAAACAGTCTTTTTAGATGTCATTTGTTTTCCTCTGAAGCTAGAGTTAAATATTTTTCAAGTTTTTTAGCAAAACTTACATTATATGTATGGCTGGTGCAAATTGCAATAATATGCGCTTTAAAAGATTTGCACATAAGACATAAATCACCCATTAAATCTAAAATTTTATGTCTTACCATTTCATTTGAAAACCTTATTCCTTCCGGGTTAATTACCTTATTATCTTTAATAACAACAGCATTGTCCAAACCGCCGCCTTTAATTAAATTCTTATCTAATAAAGGTTTTATCTCTTCATATATCGAAAAAGTTCTAGAAGGGGCTATTTCATGTTTATAAGTATCCTTACTTACAACATATGAAAAATACTGGGATTTTAAAAATAAATTCGTTGGATGATGAAGAGTGTAGCTGATTTTATATTCATCAGCAGGAAGAGCTACAATATGAGTTTTCTTATCGGAAAAATAAACAGGATTTTCCAATATGTATTCTTTTTTATTTTCATTTTGCTCTTGTTCTCCTGCTTTTTCTAATAGTTCTGTAAATATCTTGGAACTGCCGTCTCCTACTAAAACTTCATTTCCTTCAATCTGTATTAAAATGTTGTCTATTTTATAAGCACTAACAGCCGATAACAAATGCTCAACTGTCTGAATTGCAAAATTGTCATTTCCCAACACAGTTCTTCTGAATGTGTTTTTTACAAAGTTTAAATCAGCTTTGATAACAGGTCTATTTTCAATATCCTTTCTTTGAAACACAATCCCCGTATTTTCTTTTGCAGGGCTTAAAGTTATCTTAACTTTTTCCCCTGTAAAAAGCCCTACTCCCGTAGCTGTTACTTCTCTTTTTATAGTTTTTTGTTTTTGCACAAAAACCTCTTTCAAAATTTTTCAAATAAATTACTTATTACAATAAAAATTTCAAATAACTAATTTATAAAAAGTTAACTTAATTTCTTGTTTAGAGCAAGTGCTATTTTAGCCTCTAGAGCAACAGACAATTAGGAAAATATTAAGAGTATTTATATAGTTTATTTTTCTTTATTAAGCACTTCTAAAGTATAGTAAAAAAACGTCCTCATCTTTAAAATTCTTCGTCCAAATACTAAAATCAAACATGCAAAATAATTATTTTAATTACCCTTTACAAAAAAACATCCTAAATCTTAACATATTTTAACTAACTTTTTGCAAGAGAAATAAAATAGGAGTATTTATATATGATTACTAATGTATGTGAAGGAGCTATTGACAAAATGGCCTGTATAACTGCTGTAGTAGCTCAAGACTCTCAAAATTCTACCATTAAACTAATTGCTGTTGGTTGTTTTTCATTATTAGGTTTAATTGGTTATCTAGTTTTGAAAAAACCTGACGTCCATGTTCATAAAAAAGAAATTAATCCGGTACCTGAATCAACTTTGAAAAAAGTCGTGAATGCAGGATTATCTGGCCTTGTTTTTGGAATAGGTGCTTATGCTGCAACGGGTATTATAGATTTTGCCATGAAAATTAGTTATATAGCATTTGGTAAATATTCAATAAAAGGACATAAATTATGAGTTCATCTATTACTATCGGTTCTGATAGATATAAAAACCCATGGACTGATTGGTTATATTACCATGCAAATGGCCGAGATTGCAAAAAAAGATTAATGAATGTACTTTTAGATGTTAATGACATGTTAGAAAGTGTTGAGTCCAGGCGATATGATAATAAGATCATTTTTGACTGTTTAAAAGAAGTAGATGAGAGAGCTTATTTATCTGATTCTGCTATTTCTTGTTATTCAGACGTTTCATCCAACACGGAAATCCAAAATTTACAAAAAAAACTTCATGATAAAATCGAAAGACTTCATCAATTACAAAATCAAGAGTTTTTTTTAACATCAACTTTTCAAAGCATTGGATCAATGTTCGGTTTTTCTGCTGCCGCAGGTTTTGCAAAAGGTAGACAATTAGCTGTTTTAGATAGCAAAGATCCATCTTCTGTTGAAGAGTTATTACAAATAGAAAATGAAAAAAGAAAATTATTAGGTCAAAAAGGAAAAATTATAGAATGCAAAAAGGCAGTTAAAATAACTCAAAACGACATAGTTAACCAACAAGCATTGGTAGAAAATTTAGATCGGCAATTACAAGAAGCGGAAAAACGATTAGCTGAAGCCCAGACCAAAGAAAAGGCTGCTTTTTCTCACATGATAGATGAAACTTCCATAAAAATACCACCTGGAACTTCTACAAAAGTCAAAGATATTTCACCTTTGGCAAAAGCCAAGATAGAAGTAAGTGAAAGAGCCGGAGAAAGAAACGAAATACTGCTTAAACATGCTCAAGAACAAATTAAATTAAACAAACTCATAAAAAATTTTGATATCCAAGAAAACGGAAAAGTAGGTTTTTGGGGTAAAATCGGCAATTTTTTATTTGGAGTTAAAAAGGATGGTTCGGGCATTACTATTGCGGCAGGAGGTTCTGTTAAGTTTTAACTTAAAAAGTACTACTTGAGATGCATTAAAAGACTTAATAAAGCAACGAAACCCCAATTAAAAAAGAATAATCCCCAAATCTTAGACCCTTTGAGAGGAAATTTTATCGGATCCCATAATTTTAACCCTAAATTAATAAAAAAAGAGCCTATAAAAATAGCAGAAATATCATGAATAACTTCATCTTTAACAAGGCTTTTTAATATGATTACAGGAATTTTAAATAAAGATTTACAAACTGTTAAATATTCATGAGGATTTAAGGCTACCGATATACCGACACCTGTAGCAATTACTCCTAAAACCCAAGGCTTGGCTGTTTTATAAACGCTTGTTAAGAATTTCTCTGTCATATCTTTTCTTTATTTTTTATACAGCAAGTATATCTAATTATATTAATTTTATCTAATTCTTTTTTATTAAAACAATAAAAGACATATTAAAGATACACTTAAAATAAATAAATCTCCCCAATATGCATATAAGGTTGGATAATGGTAAACAGGCACCTTAACAAAAATTGCCTTGGCCTCGTCTTCATTTTTTATTTCATCTAGTTTGCAATCAGTAAAAATACATCATTGCACTAATAGAGAAAAACGCTCTCGTTTTTTTTCAAATTCTTCATCCAAATATTGAGCCAACTCTGATTCCGTAATTTTAAACTTTCTCTGCACCCTTTGAAGAATATCAACAGGGAGCATTTTCGCAAATTTTGCAAATTCAAAAAGAGAACTTTTATCTAATATTTCAATTAATTTTTTTAGATTTGTATGAATTTTAAAAATAGCTAATTCTTCTTCCGTTCCATTTTTTATTATACGAGCAGCTACAATATCATCAATTATATCTAATATTGCTGTAGCAACAAGCAATGTAACTGCTAAAGATCCCGTTATCTGCATGTAAGTTTTAAACCCTTCTTCTTTTATATAATCATGACTTACCTGAACAGTAGGCCCCCATACTAGCGCAGCAGTCAACAATCCCATTGCTTTTAAAGTAAAAGTAAGTTTAGGTCTTAATTGTTCCATTAAAGTAGGCTTTGTTTGATGAGTAAAAATATTATAAATTGAAGAAAAAAATCTCTGTGCAGTCGTTATATTTGATTGAGCTTCTAAATAAAAAGTAGATAATACTGTAAAAACAGAAGAAATAATACCTCCTATTTGAGAAGAAGTTAAATATTCTCCCCCTATATAAGAGACAATTCCTAATAAAATCAAATGATTAACACTAAAATGCAATCCATTTAATCCAAAAAAAGCTTTGCCGATTTGCTGAACTTTTGTTTGCGTCTCAACATTTTCCTGTAACAGCCGAGGCAAAAAAGCATTTATTCTATCAGAGGTTGTTGGCAATGTTTTAATATCTTCAATTATTCTTAAATAATTTCTTTTTTGTTCACTGGACATATTAATAAATATTTGTCTGTGCTTTTCAAATAACAATATCATTTCCTGTTTCATTTTATTTAACTCTTTTTCAAATTCAGAAAATTCATATTTTTGCATTGCTTTTCGGGAACTTAACAAAGTCGAATAAAATGGAAACCATACATCTGAAGCCATAATAGCCACCGACATCCAAACATTTTTATCATTATACTCATAAGCCAGATAAGCTATTACTCCTTGAGATATCCCGCTGACAATCATAGCAGAAATGTAAGAACTTATTTTTTGAATACTACTTATTTGATCTTTTAATAATTTTTTTTCTTCAGGAGCAAGAGACTTAAACAAATCATCTACAATATTTATGATACTCCAGCTTCCTAAAGCCCAAAATCCAATGATATTCCCACCTGTTAGAATATATCTAAACTGCCCAAAACTTTTAAGTTTTAGATTTATTGGAATAAAGGGAACCTTCCCTAATGCAGATAATGAAATTCCAATAATTTTAAGAATTGGCTGTGCTTTAGTATTTTGAATACTAACATTAGGTTCTTCTAAAATTACTCTTCTATCAATAAAATCTCTAATTATAGAACTATTTATACTCATTTGGGACAACACAAAAAATTTTAAGATAAACAGAATACCATGTTTCAAGAATAAAAAAAATATACTTCTAGCAACTCAAAAAGTATTAATAAAATTTTTATGTTATTGATTTTTATTAAAAGAATTATTAATTTGGCAATCTTTTAAGAAAGGATTATAATTATACTTTCTTATTAAAGGAGGGATATAAAATGAATAAACAGCAATTTCAAGAATTGCCTTTAGTAAAATCTGTTTGTTCTTTTTTTCCAAAAATTTCATTAAATGATGTATTAATTATTGGTTGTCAACATCTTTTACCTACAACATTACAAATGTTCTATTCTTTGATAAACAAAGGTCTTAAACCAAAAAATGTTTATTTATTAGGTAAATGTTATTCAACAGATCCACAAACATATAGAAAAATGTTAAAAATCAAATTAAATCCACATCCTTTAAGCTTTAAATTTGAATCTAATTTACCTTATGATCAATTATATGAAAAAAAAGTAAAAACTTTTTTTAATGAAATTTTAAATACAATTAATCTAAAAAATTTTAAAAAAATTATTATTTTAGATGATGGAGGAAGTTTAATCAGTCTTGCAAATCAATTACTAATGCATAATTTCTCAAATATTGTTGGTATAGAGCAAACTTCAGCAGGCTATAATAGAATTAATCAACTTAAAAAATTGCATTTTCCTATCATTAATGTAGCGAGATCAAAAGCTAAATTAACTCATGAAAATTTTCTTGTTGCTGAAATAATCTCAAAAAAAATATTAAAACACTTTAAAAATTCCAAGCAATTTCCTCAAAAAGTACTAATTATTGGAAATGGCCCTATTGGCCAAGCAATTAATCAGCTATTAAATACACATTTCTCAAATATTGACTGTTTTGATTTAACAGCTTCCCGTAGTACTATATCCCTACAAAAATATAAAGCTTCATTAAATTCATATGATATGATTATCGGTTGCACAGGTAAATCTATTTTAACAAAACAAGATTTTAACAATCTCAAAAAAGGAGTTATTTTAGTTAGCGCCTCCTCGTCTGATAGAGAATTTAATGCGTTTTCTATCCGCAAAAATTCATTAATTAAAAATACTTTTAATACTGTGCATTTAGACATTCATACAAAAGATTTAATATTATTAAATAATGGCTTTCCTGTAAATTTTGATAAAGATTATTCCAAGATTGATCATAAAGGATTTCAGCTAACTAGATCTTTACTAACAGGAGCAATATTTCAAGCACTTTATTCAAAATCAAAGCCCTTATCTCCAATACTCACCTTACTACCAAATTTACAAAATAAAATTTTATATGAATTTTATAATTATTATCCTAATTTCTCAGATAAAGAATCTTCAAATCAATCTAATATAAAATATCCAAAAGCCTTATCCTTTTAATTTATTTAGTATTAAAAGAATCACAAACATATTTTTTTTCTATAAAATACAAAAAATAATATAGAAAAAATAAATAATACGCCACTTAGATAAATTGGTATAAAAAATGAAAAAATTACCATAATAGGCAAAAAAATATTAGAAATAGCATCCCCTAAAATACGCAAAGAATCTACCCAACCAGTTAGAATTCCCTGAAAATGAATACTGTGCCCTTTAGAAATCATCGAATAAAAACAAGGTAAATAAACTCCTGAACCAAAACCAGCCAATCCATATACAAAAGAATCATAATAAAAAACATTTGGATCAACAATACTTTTCATTCCATTACACATAAATAAAATAATTGATAACACTGAAATAACAAATCCTAATAACAAGAATCGAAAATCAGAATGATTTTTAAATTTACTCAAAATCCAAGCCCCTAATGACATTCCTATAAACCATGCAATATATGAGTCAGCTAATATCTTAGTCTTTTGAATATAATTCTCTTGACTATAGAAAAAAAAGAAATATCCAAGCTCTCCAATTATAATTAAAATAGAAATAACAATAAGCTTTCTCCATTGTTCTCTTATTACAATTTTAAATTCTGTTTTCATATCATGTAAATATTTCTTATCTTCTGTTTTATCTATATTTAACAACAAAGAAGTAATTAATAAAATTAAAGCAATAGGAAGACAAAGGGTTAAAACATTAAATGGATTAAAGTTAAAAAACCGAATCAAGACTCCAATAACAACCCAACTAAAGGCCTCTGCAAATACAGTCCATGCCATTAATTTACGTCTATTCATTTTATAATGAATATCAATAAGACTTGCCCGACTTACTACGTCTGCATTTCCTCCTATTCCTATTATAATTATGATGCTTCCTATTAATAATGGAGAAATAAAAAATCCTTGAAAGAAATAAGCTCCCACCAAACCCAGTAACGATAAAACAAGTATAACAAGCGCAATATTTAATATAGTGGATCGTTTATAAATATCTGATAAACTTCCTTGAATAGTTGAGCCAAAAAAGGAAAAAGAAAAATAATAGGCTAAAAAATGAGGAAAAGCTACTACCATTGTTCCTTTAATTATCTGAGCTAAACCTAAACATGCAAGATACATAAGAGAATTAATCGGATGATTAATTCCTTTGTAATTTATTTTTTTAATAAAATTATTAGCCATAATCCTTTTATTTGCTCTTTTTTTTCAAATAATACACACTCCAATCACATAAATTATACTTTTTTACTTGTTTTAATCGTTGCTTGGCAATTTTAATGTCATTTTTTATATGTAAAGGAGGAATTTTATTGAGTCCATATTTTTCAATAAATTTTCTATTACCATAATTATCATAATCACAAACACCCAATTCATGGCCTTTACTATAGAAAAAAAATTCAATTAATTGTTCTCCTTGTATTTCTTTAATTTCTAGTCCTGTATTTTTAACTAACTCTTTCATCCCGATTTTAGAAGGCAATGAAACATGAAAAGGAGCATGAATACTAAACCAATTATTTTTATACCTAAAAAAAGAAAATGATTCTACATCAGGCATTCGTATAATACAAACTCCATCTTTAGATAATAAATTATTAATATTTTTTAAAACTGATTTAAGATCAGAAAAATGTTCAAAAACATGATGAAACATCATAATGTCAAACTGTCCCCCTAAAGAAAAAAAATCTTTTTTTAAAATTTTTAATCCAGAAGGATAATAGATATCCTTTTTTAAAAACTGATCAATTCCAATACAATTTTTATATCCAATATCATACAATAAAGTTAGTAAAGCGCCTGATCCACATCCTATATCAACAATAGAAGCGTTCTTTTGAGGATTGATTTTAGCAAGACTTTTTATAGGCAAATCTTCTTGATGTTTTAAGAATATATTCAAAAATTTCGATAACAAATCTGTCCTTTTTAATATATATTTATATGCTATTAGTTTATATGTGGAAATTTTTTTTGGTGTTGCAAAACTATAATAATCATTGTACAAATCTTTAAGATTTTCAGGAATATCAACTAATGACAATGAATTACAAATTGAACATAAAATATATTCATATTCATTTTTTGATCCTGTAAAATAATCTTTAGCAAAATAACTTTCCAATTTATCTACAGCTCCACAAATTCTACATTGTTTAACCATTTTTTAACATTCCTCTTTTATATTAAAACATTACTTTTAAAATTCAAATCTTAATTCAATAAAATATCATTATACAAAAATAAAATTATAAATTATAATTAAAATTGTTTTTTATTCAAGCTCAACTTATTTTTTATGATTTTTTTATTTTATTTCAGAAAATTTATTGTACTTCAATTTTTCTAAAGCTTCTTCATATGTTTCTTCATAAATTGGCACAAAATTCCTTCCTTTAATCGTAAATTTCTCTCTTTGATATAAATAAGTAATATTATTCTTTTCTAAACCAACAATACTTATACCTGGAGGTTTAATATCAGAATAATCAGGATTATATATATATATACGAATCTCAATCCAATTCATTGGATAAGGTTTATTTATTAATACATTTAACTTTTCATTCGAATTTAAGTTATGCAAAAAAGTTTCTGCCACATATATAACTAATTCCCTTGCTTCATCTATCGTTAAAGGCTTAAAATAATCGAAATATAATCCTATAAATTCTTTGCCGGGAACTATGCTTTTTCCTTTACCTCCGAGCTCCAACCTTTTTTCTTTATAGAGTTGTTGACCTGTTTGCTTTATAATTTTATTTTCTAAATCACGTTTTTTTTCATATTCTGTTTGAGAACAACTACTTAAACCCACAAGAATCATAATTAAAAATAAATTAATACATCTCACGATTATTCCTTTATTTTGCATATCCTTCTATCTCATCCATTAAATTTCGTTTATAAGTAGGACTATTAAAATTATGATCTAATAATTTCGCATTCGGATGTGGTTTCAATTTTATGGTATTATTTCGATTTTTCCAACGTCCCAGTATATCTAATAAAGGCACAAAATCCCTACTTGTATGATGCTTAATACTACCACATAAATTTTCATCAATATACCCTCCAGGAGCAACCGCAATAACATTAATCCTGGAACGTAAATTTTCTGACATACCCTCTAAAGCATTTCTAGTAATAATGGCTCCCTCGCTTTGAGTCACATGTAATATGTTTTTATTCGAATGAGATAAACAATTCTTCCATGATTCTTGCTGCTGTCTAACAACCCCAGTTTTCGCATGGAACAAAAGCTCAGAAGCAGCTCTTACTCCATCCCAAATAATTCCTCTAGTTTCATTATATAATAAATGTACATTATGCCCTCCCGCATAATTAGATATTATTTTAGCATAATTCATAGCCTCCTGACTAGTAGTTCTTATTCCAAATACTGCTGTAATATTCCTGCCGTCTGCAAAATTATTATTATTTATTTCTATTTTCCTCATAGGATCATCGTGGAACATCATCATTCCAATCTGTTTTCCTAACCAACCAAATGAGTAATCGCATGCTTCTTGCATAAATCGTCGAGCATCAAAAGTACTTTGATATCTTGGAAATGAATATTCTGAAACATTATTGGGTTTAAAATCAGACTCATTCATTATTGCCGGAGGTATCATAAACAATCCATACAAGTCCACATGCATCAAAGGATCGTTCATTACAAAAGCATATAGGTTTATTCCATCTACAAACCCTTCGGGATCTGTTGTTATCCACCTGCCATGTTCCGGATCATAATATCTTCTGCCAAAATATACTAAGTGGGACTCATCTGTTCTTTTAGAAGAAAACCTCCAGAAATTATTAAGTTTAGAAGTTGGATATTCTATACCCTTCGAATCATATATCTTTTCTTCCCCAAATGCCGAATATCTGTAATATTCTACCGGCTTATTATTTTTTTTAGATACTAAACAAGAAACATTACCTTGAATATCATGAATAGGTATATATATTTGATCTTTTATCTCTATTGCTACAGCCGAGCCTATTTCCGCTTGATCAGTATCTCCTAATACCCTTAATTCTTTAATATTACCGTTCTCATCCAAAGATGCTATTTCATTTTGATCATCATACAGATATTTCTCCTGATATTCTTTTACCCAAGAATTAGAGAAAAAATATTCATGATAGGTATGATATGTTTTGGAAATCCTTCTATTCAAAGGATCATATTCAAACTCCAGAACATATTCATCAGGTTTAACAATAGATATCAGCCTGTCCAAAGCATCATATTTATAATACTCTTCGCCTTCTTTTGTTTTTTTGTATACCAAATTACCATTGGGATCATATTCGAACCTTTCTTCCTTTTCCCCTATATTGTAACCGGAAATATTGTCTTCAGATCTATAATCGGATGAATATACATTTAGATACATACAAAAAAAGATAAAAAATATGAGCTTTTTCAACATAAAAAGCCTTAAGAAATTTCATTAGAAAGAATTGATAATGAGTTTTTATTTTTTCGTAAAGAAAAATATACCCCATAACAAAAAAGTTAATATCAAAAAGTATATTTCTTTGAGTAATTAAAAGATTTTTCTTTTATAAATCTTTTAAAAAAAATCAAAATACCAAAATAATTCAAAGCAAGCAAATACACCATAGATAAAATAATTGTTAATTTGCTATATTC
Source organism: Chlamydiales bacterium (assembly GCA_028278035.1). GTDB lineage: Bacteria > Chlamydiota > Chlamydiia > Chlamydiales > SM23-39 > JANQFC01. Next base: position 17,876 of record JANQFC010000046.1, on the reverse strand, counting down.
TAATAATTCTATACCCCAAATGATATATATGCTAAACGGCACAGTAAACATAAGCAATAACCCGCTTCTTACGTATTGATTTATTCCATAATTATGATAATAATCAATAGTATATGCAGGCAACAAGCTTTCATCACACTTTATTTTGATAAAATTTCTTATACCTGAATATTCTTTATTTAATAATTTTGCAGTTCTTTCATGAATTAATTGATTCTTTGTTAATTTGAAAGAACGAACCATACCCTGAAACCAAAAATAATGAAATGGAAAAAAAAGCCCTACAAATAATAATATCTGCACAATAGACAAATATTTCATATAATTGATTATTAAAATATTAGCTGTGCAGGAAATATAACCCAAAAGACTTTTATAAAATACTTCCTTATCAAAAAGATCTTTAATCTTATTGATTTTATCAACCTTATGCAAAAAAATTTCTATAGCAACTTCTTCTGACATATCAGGAAGTATATTTGCTTTTTTCATATATTTTTTTAGACGGTTTTTCTTTTTACTTATATGAAAGATATTATTTTTTAGCAATTAGACGCTATTTACTCTATATTCTTGAAATTTTTCTATCATGGAATTTTGTAAATTTTCATCCAAATCTATAAATCCTGCTTTAGTAGATGTATTCGTTGCCTGATATATTGCCGACATAATTAAAGAACGGGTAAATTGAAAAAACAAAGGATCATCGATATCTTCAGGACAGTCAAAAGAAATTGGGAAGCCCATATTTATTAAATTAATACCATTACAATCAAGATGATTCCAGCATGAAGTCATTTTAGGATGTTTTTTCCTTAAATGTGATGCATCAAATTCCCTATCCATTGAAGACAAGCTTACAAGAATAACTCCTTTTTTCAAATACTTATGCTGATCCTTTGAAATTGATGTAACCCCCGTACATCCAATTATTAAATCAAAATCTTTTAATTTATTATTAAATTCCTCAATAGTGATATCACTCTTATCAACCTCGTAATCAAACCTAAAAACACTATAATTATCCTTTAGCTGACTATGTATAGTAGATCCAACTGGCCCCTGCCCTAAAATCAGAACTTTTTCTATTTGATCTGTTTTTTTCAAATGCTTTTCCATTTTCTCCAAACCCAACGAAACAACCCTATCGGTTTCTATAGAAAGCTTTGCTTTAGATCTTGCTGTATTTATCACAGGAAACTTGATGGTTTTATTTTGCAACCTTCGAAATCCAGATGAAGTCTGTTCCATTCCAATAATATTATCATGAGAATCCAATAAATCATTAATATATTCTATTAGTTCTCCACCATCATCCAAAACAATTATTTTTTTATATTTTTTAGACTGTATTCTATGTTTTCTTTCTTCTAAAAAAGCTTTAATTGAAGATCTATGAGTTTCATCAAAATCTTTATGAGAATCAAATTTAATACTATCAGGACTTATATCTATACCTTCTTTTAATAATTCAAAATAAGCTTTAGATTCTGTTGAATAGCACTTTCCTAATAAAGAAAGGTTTGCCAGCTTTAAGCCTTTTTTAAACAATGCTTTAAACATGGATACTGTTGATACCAACAGATGTTGTACTCCAATAATATAATAATCTTCTAAAGCATCTTCTGCGAATAAATCACAAGCAAACTCTATCATCGGTAAATCCATAACATTTCTCCAAAATTCTTTATTAAATATTTTGAGTCTTTCTATGATGTCTTATGGACCTTACTAAAAGTTGCTCAATAAATGTTCCTATAACAGCCCCTAGAGCAGCTCCAAACCATCCGGCAATAACAAAACCTATAAAAGCACCGCCTAAGAAACCAATTATTTTTGATAAAGTTAAATTTTCTTTCAAAATTTTCTTCAAGTTTTTCATATTATTTCTCCTTAAATTATTATTAACATACTTTTATTAAAAATTTAATTTTATTTATTAAATAAAAGACTTTAATTATAATAATTATTTTAATTAATTTCAACTCAAAATCAAACAATTTGCATATAATTATTATTTTAATTATTCTAAGGAAAGAATTACCAGTGCCTTATGAAAAGAAAAATTAAAATAATTACTTTATTTTTAGTGGGTTTAATAGCCTCTTCAATAGGATTGTCTTGGACAACCCTGCCCTCAATTATTAATATAATCATAAATAACTCATTTTACGGGGTTAACGCAAAAAATTACGCTATTTTATCCTCTGTTTTTATTGTATCTGCCCTTATTTTTGCCAATATTGGAGGCGTTTTAGGAAGAAAACACGGTCTCAAGACTATGATAATAAGAGGTTTAACGTTAGTTTTTTTAGGTCTATCTTGTTATTTAATGGGTTATGCCTGGATTAATCATTTTTTTGGAATTGCCATGTTAGCCCAGATATTATTGGGTATTGGCATTTGTTTTTTACTAACTTCTCTGACAAGCTATGTTTGTCTTCTTCTTCCTAATATTAGTGCAATAGCTTTAACCGGACTTTTTGCCTGCATCAACTTAGGCTCTATTTTATGCCCAATATTTTATAACATACAACCTAGTCACAAATGGTGGGTCAAATGCCTCATTATTGTAATACTATTATTTAGTTTATTACTAATTTCACTTAAGTTCCTCCCCGCAATTCATAATCCTAATATCTTAGCAAAAACTAAAAATGCTAATCTTGTTCAAAAAAAATACCGAATAATGTGGTTATTTTTGATTATATTAATATTATATTCAATATGCGAGTATATTTATGCTTTTTGGGGAATAGTATTTTTAAATAAAATCAAAGGTTTCTCTTTGTTCTTTTCTAGATATGAGCTTTCTTATTTCTGGGCTGCTTTTGGCTTTGGACAAATACTCATTTTTTGGTTGTTACGATTTATTGCTCCAAAATATTTTTATAGAATATTACCAGTTTTAATAACCATCGGTTTTTTCATTATGTTATATTCCAATAATAGCATATATTCAACTTTTGGATTTATTATTGGAGGGATAGGATGCTCGTCATTTTTCCCCCTTACATTGAGTTTTGTAGAACTGTCATTTAAAGAAATTGCTGAAATAATTTCAGGAATAATGATTACAGGTTATTTTGCAGGATATTTATTAGGAGCTATTACAGCAGGTGTAATAAGTAAATATACTTCTTTAAATTCAATTTTTTTCACTGCAATTATTATAGCTATTTTAATTGCGTTCATGTCATGTTATTTAATGGCTAAACCGAAAAAAACAAGTAATATCTAACGATTCTTTTTATTGTTTAGTACAATAAAATCTTTTTTAGCCTTTCGATTAATTAAATATAAAGCAGCAACGATTATAGGTATACTAAGCGCCACCATCCATTCATTAATATAAAATAGAAAAATTGACAAACTAACAATACCAACAATTAATAGAATAAAAATAAAATAAGCATAGAATACGCCATGAAAAACAGCCACTTTTTTTTCTTTTTTTAAAAGATCTTTGGCAACATGATGAGACTTACCTACAATTGGTTGTTTTTCTTCTAATTTATATACTTCTTTCCATATGGAAAATATAAGGGATTCATACAATCCTGCATCTAAAAACCATAAAAAAAAGACTCCTTGAGCCGACAACGCGCATAAGAAAAATATAACCAACAAAACATCAATATATAATGCTTTTTCATATCCTGAAATTAAATAGCCTATACCAACAAACGTAGCCAAAGTCCATGTGATGGTCAGTCCCTTTAATTTATTTTGTATAGCATTATAATGATCTTCATAAGCGACTAATTGAGAATAGATTCCATAAGATAAAGATTTTTCATCCTCAGTAATTCTTTCTATTTTATGATCTTCCGGCTTTCTTCTTTTTGCATTATTTTCTTCGTAATCACTAGTAAACATAATTATTCGTCTATATATTTTGCTTCTTTAAGTAATTCCCTAATTGATTTAGTTCTTTTTCTTATCATTACATAAAATATTAACACTATTATTAAGGATAAAATAAATGAACCAATTCCATAAATACGTTCATTATGAATATAATAAAAATCATAAAAAACAGCCAAACCAATTGTTATCATTAAAATAGAAATACCACCTATGTAATAATTTGCAATATTTGTTGGATGATCTTTTTTATGTACAGCATAAAGCATATTATGATGTACTTTGGGCAGCCATTGATTTTCTTTTTCAAGACGATAAGCCTCTGCAAAATTACTCACTAATAATCTTTCATAAAATCTTAAATCCACAAACCATAATGTACATAAAGTAGTAACTCCTATTACAGCTATAACAGAAGCAGCAAAAGATCTTTCAAAAGGAATAGTAAGTTTTGCAACAGAAAATATAAATCCAATAGCAGCAAAAGACCCTAGTAAAACCGTAGATGTTAAAATCCTGAAATAAGTCTGCATATTATCAAAATGCATAATTTCTTTTATAAAATTAGAATACATTCCATAAATAAGTAATTTATTATCTTTATCTTCTTCAGTCATTGTTATTCCTCTACAATATTTTATATCTATAATTTAATTGAATGTACATAAAAAAATAATTGCTTTTTTTTGAAAATCGAATATTTTAAAAAATAAAAACAATACATAAATATGGACAACATTTTTATTCCCAGTTTTAAAGTTATTAAAGCAGATAATTTAGATAATTTAATAATTAAAGCAATAAGATATATCAAAAAAAAAGGTAAATTTTTTAAAAATCGAGCAGGAAGTTGTCAACAAGCCTGTGGAGTTACCTATGTTCTTACCCAGCCAAGAAATAGAGTACATTGGCTTAGAAACCCTACATCAGTAAAATACCTAACCAGAGAACTTCTAGCCTATTTCGAAGGTAGTTTAGATGTAAATAAAGGACTAGCACAAGCTTCTTCATTTTGGAAGAAACTAACAAACGACAAAGAATATATTTTTTCAAATTATGGTTATTATGTCTTTCATCAAAAAACAAAAAACCACAGATCTCAGTATGAATGGGCTCTTACAATGCTTTTAGATAACCCCGATAGCAGGAGAGCTATGATAAACATTAATCAAGTATTTCATAAGATTGATGAATCAAAAGATTTTCCCTGTGCAATAAGCATTCATTTTTTTATTATTGAAAACACCTTATATTGTTCATTTTTTTCAAGAAGTTCGGATGTTTTTTTTGGACTGCCGTATGACATAGGTTTTTTTTCCTTTGTTCAAGAATTGCTATATGTACATTTAAAGCAGGCTAATCCAAAACAATTTTCAGAATTAAAACTTGGTCCAATTTTTGTCAAAGCTCTATTTACTCAGATTTATGATTTTTCTAGAGAAAGAGTATTAAACATATTAAAAAAGAAAAAAAACAAAAATATCACTGATAAAATGCCCTATATAGAAAATGCTGAACAAGTATTAAATGATATTTATAATCACACAGCCCACAGCAATATTGTGAAATGGATTTATGACAAATGTGATTTCTCTAAATAAATTCTAGTACGAAAAAATATATTCTATTTCTTAAATAACCCTATTTATCTTTTCTTTTTTTTATTAAAACAATAAAAGGCGCTGCAAAAAGACATATTAAAGATACACTTAAAATAAATAAATCTCCCCAATATGCATATAAGGTTGGATAATGGTAAACAGGCATCTTAACAAAAATTGCCTTGGCCTCGTCTTCATTTTTTATTGCCTTTATCTCCCTTCCGAAAGAATCTACTGCTGCCGTAATCCCAGTATTGCAAGCACGCAATAAAGGAACACCGTTTTCAACACTTCTCAATACCGCATGGTCATAATGCTGCTTGAATAATTTAGAGTTATAAAACCATCCGTCATTGGTAATATTTATAAAAAGATTCGCCCCCTTTACCCTTCCTTGTCTCATTAAGTACGGATATGTCTCTTCATAACAAATAGAAACCGACATCGGAATCTTGTTGGAAAAAACTTTACTTTCTTTTCCGTGAGTAAAAGCTCCTGTTATATTATATTTTTTTTCAACAAAGTCCTGAACCCAGGACATTGGTATGTACTCACCAATAGGGACCAAGACCTGTTTTTCATATCTTAGAATTTCATCAGTGTCTTTATTAAAATAAAAAGCGGCGTTGTAGCTCTTGTCTTCTTTTTTTTCATAATCATCCAGCCCTATAATTATTTCAGAAGAATAAAAATTAGAAAGAGACTTTACAAAAAAAGAATTGGACGCATAAAACTCGTCATTATATTTTTTTACATAGGGCTCTTTCATATCGGGAAAATTAGGTAAAATATCTCTGCCGAACTCTGATATTAATAGCTTTTCAACTAAATCAATAGGATATAAATTATCGAAAGCACCAAGCGCAACAGCAGCCTCCGGCAAAATAATCAAATCAATATTTTCTTGAGCCTCATTTTTTATAAAACGAATAATTCTCTGCCACTGTATGATCGGTGAAACAAACTCATTTTCATATGTTGCAAGCAAGTTTTTCTGCTCGGGCAAAATAGAAGTCTGGACCAAAACAGCATTTACTGTTTTTGTATTATTAAAATCATTTTCATGAACTTTAAGGCTAATAAACCCGAACACATAAGGAAAAATAACCAAGAAAGCCCAGCATGTCCCCACTTTTACAGATCTATCAATAACAGCCTTTAAAGCTGTTAAACTGACCAATATAACATAAAAACTAAGTCCGTAAATTCCAATAATAGAAGCTAACTGCATAGAAAAATAGTTATTAGCCAAACACATTCCTATTTGATTAAAAGAAAAGCCGCACAATAAAAACAGTCTTGACCATTCAAATATTGTCCATAAAGAAGCAATTGCTAATATATTCAATATCCTTATATTTTTTTTTGGCAGTAAAAGCGTTATTATTCCAAATTCCAGACCAAACCAGCATAATATAAAAAGATATACAAATAAAATTAAAACGCCTTGATATTTTGTAGATGTAAACCAGGAAAGCTGAATTGCCTGCACACAGAAAAACCAAAAAAAAGCGGCAATAAACCTTTTCCTTTTTTCTAATGCATAAATTGAATAGAAAAAAAGAGCATATCCCAAAGTAAAAGCGAAATAGCCTAAGAACGGATTCCATGCAGGCTGAGCAAAAGCTGCAATAACAAAACTAATTAACCAAAAAAATAATTTATTCATTTTCTTCAGGCATACTCGGCATTGGAGGCGGTGTTAAGAATACATGATTATGAACTTTTGTGCCAAATGCTAAGATGAGCATCAAACCACCGATAATCGCAAAATTTTTCAAAAACATAATCATCTGCGCTGTCTGCATATTCCCTTGCAGAAACCAAAAAGGATGAAGAAGTAATGTGGCCGGAATAAAAAATATCAGTAATAAAAACGCTCCTATTCTTTCTTTTATCCCGAAAAATACCATGACCGCACCCACTAATTCTAAAATGGTCACTGTTATTAAAATTTCAGGCACCCAGGAAATCAATCCTGAAAATACCTTTGATAAAGTTGAAGAAAAACTTACATATGACTGCCAGTCGCAAAAAAGATTTATCAAGCCCGTTTCTGTTTTCTGCCATTCAAATATTTTATGCACAGCTGATAAAATAAAAATTGTACTTAAAAAAAGCCTTCCTATTAAAGCTAATATCTTTTGAAACCCTTTCATTTTATTATGCCTCCTATTTTTACACTGGCATATGTCTAATTAATTTTCTATAAATAAAGCAAAATTAATGCTAAAATATTAAACAAATTAATTAAATATTTATTATGAGCAAAAACTTTAGAAAACACCATCTTATTAATATATTAGAAAAATATTCTAATCAAAAACTTCCTTTGGATGTTTTTCTAAGTAAGTACTTTAGATTAAATAAAAGCGTAGGATCGAAAGACAGAAAAGAAATAGCCGAAAAAACATATAATATAATCAGATGGTTAGGTCTAATAGATTATTTATGCCCAAAACCACTGTCCTGGCCAAAAAGAATAGAAACCCACGAAAACCTTAAAATAGACAAATACTTAAAAGACCCTAATATTCAAGACCATGTTAAATACAGCTTTCCCAAACAGTATTATGATCTTATCAAAGAAGAAAAAAAAGAAAAAACCAACGAATTCTGCTATATAGCCAATACCAAAGCTCCTACTACAATAAGGGCCAACCCATTAAAAATATCTAGAGACAATCTATTTCTGAAGCTCGAAAAAAACTACAATATCTCTAAATGCGAATCATCTGAATTAGGTATTGTCTTTCATAAAAAAACGAACTTCTTTGCAATGCCTGAATTCAAAGAAGGGCTTTTTGAAATGCAAGATGAAGGTAGCCAGCTTATAGCTGCTTTAGTAGAGCCGAAGGATAACTACCAAATTTTAGATTACTGTTCAGGCTCCGGTGGTAAAACGCTTGCATTTGCTCATAAAATAAAAAAAGGTCAGATATATTTGCATGATATAAGAGAGTTTATTCTTTATGAGGCTAAAAAAAGGCTTAAAAGAGCAGGTATTCAAAATGCCCAGATCAAACTGCCGAACTCACAATCTTTAAACTTATTAAAAAATAAAATGGACATAGTACTATTAGATGTGCCTTGCTCAGGCTCAGGCACATTAAGACGCAATCCGGACATGAAATGGAAATTTAAACCGTCCAATTTAAAAAATTTAATTGATGAGCAGCGTCTAATTTTTGAAAAAGGCTTGTCTTTTTTAAAAAAAGACGGACAAGTGATTTACATGACCTGCAGCATATTTTCTAAAGAAAATGAAGATCAAATAAATTATTTTATAAAAAAATATAATTTAAAAATTGAAAAAGGCCCTATCAGGCTGCATATGCAAGAAAACAAAATGGACAGTTTCTTTGCATGTATTTTAAAAAGAATATGAAAAAAATATTTTCATTCATTTTATTAAAAGACCTTGTTTGATATTGTAAGTGTTTAAAAAAGATAAAAAAGTTATATGAAAATGCTAAAAAAAATTTTTATTTTTACATGTCTTCCATGCACACTAATTTTTGCTAATCCCGATTACATGTCTATAGGCGCTCCTAAAATGGTTATGAACAATACCGTATTAGCAAAAATTAATGATAAAACTATATCAGTGCTGGATGTTGAAAAAAAATTAAACATAGCATTTCAAATGTCTTTTCCCGATCTTGTTGACTCAGAACAGTCCAGATATCAATTTTATTCTGCAGGCTGGAAGCAAACATTAGATGATTTAATAAATATAGAACTAATGCTAATTGATGCCCAGACCAAACAATTAAATATAACAGATGGTGAAATTCGGGAAGAGATGGAAAAAAAGTTCGGCCCAAACATCATGATCTCCTTAGAAGAGAAAAAAGTTACATACGATGAGACTTGGGACAGCATTAAAAATGAAATGATAGTCCAAAGAATGATGTGGTTTTACGTGCAGTCAAAAGCTATGCAAAGTATTACTCCCCAAAAAATAAGACAGGCCTACAGGTTATACTGCGAAAAAAATCCAGCTCAAGACATTTACTCTTATCAGGTAATATCAGTAAAAGGCAATGACGCGATTTCTAAGCAGATAGCAGATGATGTATGCAAACTTTTAAAAGACCATAACAGCGAGCCTCAATTAATAGAAAAAGAGATCAGCAAATTAGAAAAAGACAATATTAAAATCCAAATCTCAAAGTTATACACAGTAAGCAGTAAAGATATTTCCGCATCACATAAAAACGCCTTGAGTAATTTATCTATAAATTCCTACAGCAATGTAATTTCCCAAACAAGCAGGTTTGACAATAAAAAAATCAACAGAATTTTTTATCTAAAAGACATAGAAAAAAAAGAAGTCCCTGCATTTAACGAAATGACCCAGACCTTAAAAGAAGAAATGCTTAATAAAGCAATGACCACAGAAGCTCAAAAATACTTTGCAAAGCTCAGAAAAGATTATTTAGTAGTTGAAAATGAAGTAATATCATCCAGCGACTTCCAACCGTTTATTTTAAAATAATGGACCTTTATAAACCTACAGATCTAATCTATTATTTAAATTCAATAAACACTCATGCCAAAAGAAAATTGTCCCAGAATTTTTTAATAGACCAAAACATAGTAAACAAGTTCATAGAAGCAGCTCAAATATCCGAAAATGACACAGTAATAGAAATCGGTCCGGGACCCGGCGTTCTAACACAAAAAATACTGCAAAAAAAGGCAAAAGTAATAGCTATTGAAAAAGACTCTATTTTCGCCAAAAATTTAAAAAACCTAACAAAAAGCGAAAACCTTAAAGTCATAGAAGAAGATTTTCTAAAAATAGACCTAACAACAATCATACCCCCTGACACAAAAATAAAAATCATATCCAGCCTGCCCTATCACTTAACTTCTCCTATTATTATCAGGCTGCTTGAGAACAAGCATTTATTTTCAGATATTACTGTTATGGTGCAAAATGAGGTTGCTGACAGGATTGTATCTGAAAAAGACTGCAAATCTTACAGCTCATTTACTATTTTTATTAATTATCACTCTAATGCGAAAAAACAATTTAAAGTGAGCAAGAACTGCTTTATGCCAAAACCTAAAGTAGATTCAGCTATTGTAAAATTCACATTGAACAACAAGTATCAAATCAAAGATGAAAATTCATTTTTTTCTTTTGTAAGACTGGCCTTCAATCAAAGAAGAAAAAAACTTACTACTGCTTTGAAAACTTTTTGTGGTCCACATACTTTAATAAAAGCACTAAAAGAAAAAAGCATCTCTTTAAATGCCAGAGCGGAAAATCTTTCTTTAGAAGACTTTTTATTTATTTTCAGATGTATACAAAATATATAGTAATATCTTTATTAATTGTTGTGTAATTTACAAAAACTAACAACTTATATCTTTACAATAATTTTAAGATTCAACATAAGATTAAGCGGTTTTTTCTTAAGAGGTTCTTATGTTAAAAAAGGTTCTTTTTATAATTTCATTGTTTTTTATTAATACATATTGCTTTGCAGAAGAAATAGATTCATATGCTACAGCATCTTTAGGTAGTGATCCTTCAAGTACTGTAGGCGGATGTGTGAATGCAATTACAGGTGATTTTGTTTTTTTTTCAAAAGACTTAGTAGCAGATGGCGCTGATTCAATATCCTTAAATCATATTTATACAAGTAGATTTCGTAATGGCAATTATTGCGCAGGCTTCATTATTCCGGAACATTTATTCATAACGAGTTTTAAAAATTGTTTATTCGCAATAACCGAACCTTCCGGAATTAAACTAGAATATAATAGATCCATGAACATAGATTCAAGTAAGGCCTTAAAGCAGTATTGTAAAAATGATATAGAGTTAAAACTAAACCCCAAGTCTTTGAAGGGAATTGCTAATTCATCAAACCTTGAAAATAGCGGTAAATTAAATATTAAAAACAACAAAGTTTTTTATAATTATGATAAAGAAGAAATTCGAATTAACTGTGCAGACGGCGGTAAAAGATATTATTCATTTCAAACGTATTCATTAACTAAGATATTAGAAAAAAAATACAAAGGCGAAAGACCCAAATACTTTTATAGTGAACTATATGATACTTTGCAAAATCAAAAAGATGTATTTTTCTTTAAATTAGATAAAGAACAACTTTCTAATGGTAATTGGATTTTTTATTCCTACGACAATGCTGGCTATTTAACAGGAGTGCAGCTTACAAACCCTTCAAAGAAAAAAAATTTTGCATCAGTAAACATTCAATATGACAATGATATAGTGTGTAAATCTAGTAATAATCAAGAGTTGGTATTAAAAGCTCAGATTAAAAAAGAAGCTATAGAAATTCCGGATGGTTGGGACAAAAAAAAACAAAAAGTTAAAAAGAAAACAATCAATAAAATTAAATCTATTGAATGTTCTGAAAAAATTTGTCCGGAAAGTCCTGATGAAAAATATGATTTTTTAGAATCTTTCGGAAAAGTAATTAAAGATTGTCGTTTTCCAGATAACAGACATATTCATTTAGAATACTACACTATAGGAGAACATATTGTTCATAATCAAAAAATTAATATTGCAAATGAAAAAGATTTGCGGTTTATGAGAGTGAAAAGTCTAAGTGTGACTTATGATGAAAAATCTTTTTCACAAACATTATATCAGTTTATTTATCATTTAGACGATTGGGAAAAAGATTTAGCTTATACAGAAGTTTTCGATTCAAAAAATAATAAAACCATATATAGATATTCAAAAGATTTAATGCTCACATCTATTGAAAAGTATGACCAAAAAAATCTCATTAATATTGAGAGTTTTACTTGGGGTAAAACAGATTCTACAGAAGCAACTTTTTTATTAGCTAAAGCATTTTATGATTCTCATAAAAAGCCATTATATGCAAAGAGATTTTTTTATGATGATAAAGGAAACGTTGTAGAAGAAAGACTATACGGCAATCTTTCAGGCAACTGCTTGACTGATTTGAAGATTGAAAATGGCTTGCCTACAGAAGAGCAAACAGAAGTTTTTTCTAAAAAAAGAACTTTTTCACAAGACGGGAAAAACTTATTATTGAAAGAGGCAAATGATTCCGGTCTTATAACTATTTTTTCTTACCATAATGATACAGATAAAATTTCATCTAAATTAACTGCTTTCAATAACGCCAATAATATCATTAAACGCAAATTCTATCTTTATGACAATGAAAATATTTTGATTGAAACAATAGAAGATAACGGCTCTTCCAATGATAAAGATAATTTATCCAATGTATCAAAAAGGCTAAGAAAAATAATACATCTCAAGCATGACGATTTATATGGAATGACAGATTTTATAGAAATATTTTATAGGAATATCGACGGAAAAGAGAAATTACTTAGAAAAGAAAAATATAAATATAACGATCAAAGAAAAATTATAAGTAAAGAAATTATCAGTTCGGATAATAAATCAAAATATACAATAAACTATGACTACGATGCTAAAGGAAACTTAATTTATGAAACAGATCCGTTGAACAGAAAAGCTGTTTATGAATTTGATAAAAATAATAATAAAGTTTACGAGAAAAGTTTTTTAGATAAAGAGTATAGATATCACTATGATCTATGCAACAGGCTGATTTTAAAAGAATCAAATAATATATATTCTGAAAAATTTGTATATGATTCTAAAGATAATAAAATTCAAGATATTGATATTTATGGAAATAGGACAAATTATGAATATGATGCATTAGGTAATATAACTGCAGAGCAACGGTCGTTAGTTAAAGATACTTATGGAGATATCAGAAATCCGGTAACAAAATATTCATATGATGATTTTGGCAGACAAATTGAGAAAATTGATTCAAGCAATAATAAAACAGTTACATTTTATAATTCTTTAAGCAAGCCTACATTAATTATTTATCCGGATGAGACTCAAGAGAAATTTGAGTATTATTTAAATGGAAATTTAAAAAGCCATATCAATCAAGAAAATACAATAACTGAATATGAATATGATCCTTTAAAAAGAATATCTTCTAAAAAAATTATTTTTAATGATCAAGTTTTAAGGCATGAAGTTTATAAATATGACGGCATAGATCTTATAGAGAAAATAGATACGGATAATAATATAACGAAATATTTTTATGATGGAGCTCAAAGAAAAGTAAAAGAAGAGATTTATACAAATAAAAACGAACTAATTGCCAAAGAAGAATTTTTTTATAATGAACTGGGATTTTTAAATAAAAAAATTGAAAATGACCTATTAATTACATGTTATGAATTAGATAATGCCGGTAGAATTTTAGAAGAGAAAGTAGAAAACAATCATTATATCATCAGTAAAGTTAAGTATAAATATGATAATGCAGATAACAAAATTAGAATAATTAATTTTATTGATGGTAAAGAATCTATTGAAAAAAGATCTTATGATTTTTTTGATAGATTAATAGAAATCGAAGATGCATATAACAACAAAACTTTGACTGAATATGATGACTTTTATAAAAATGAATTAGATCAGTTTGTAAAAAAAGCAACAACAATAAATGCCATTGATCAATCAACTACTACTATTTATGATTCCCTTAATAGGGAAATTAGAAGCGAAAAGAAAAATCCTTATAATGAAACTGTATCTTTAGAAGAAAAATATTATGATTTAAATAATAATCTCACTCAACAAATAAGTACGATATTCAATCTAGACAGATCTAAAAGACAAGTAGTTACCCTTTGGCAATATGACAATATGGGCCGAATAATATCCACTCATGAAGCTCATGGTTCTAAAGATGAGAAAATAACTAAATATTGTTATACAAAGACTTCTTTATTGGAATCCACTCTAAAGCCTGACGGCACAAAGATTATTAATAAATATGATCCTATAGGCAATAAGATTAATGTTTTTTCTTCAAGCAATGATATTTCATATGAATTTAAATATAATAATTTAAATCAAATAGTAAAATACATTGATCATGTCAATAATATTACTATTTCAAGAAAGTACGATATTTTCGGAAATTTACTAGAAGACAGTTTACTAGATAAATGGACCATAAAAAATACTTATGATCTATTTGGTAATAAAACTAAATGCATTTTACCGGACAACTCATATATTGAATATATTTATGATCCAGTAAATTTGAAAACCACAAAAAGATACGGCAGTGACAATCGGTTATTATATCAGCATGATTTTTTAAAATATGATTTATCCAATAATTTACTAAAAGAAAAATTAATTAATGGCTCCGAAATAGAGTATGAAATAAATTTTTTAGCTCAAGTAAGATCAATTAATACCGAATATCATCAGCAACACATTAATTATGATAGCATCGGCAGAATTTCAAATATATCATGGGAAGGTCTATTAAGCAGTTCGAATTATTATGAATATGATGATTTAAATCAGATTAGATCGGAAACGGGTGATTTTGAAATATCATACGAACATGATTCTCATTTTAATAGAATTAAGAAAAATAATGATAACTATCAAATTAATGATTTAAATGAACTTATTTCTACCGGCGATAATCAATTTTCTTATGATTTAAATGGCAATCCAATTAGTCAAAACAAAAATTCTGAAAAAATATTTTATTATTATGATTCTCTAGATAGGTTGGTAAAAGTTGAAAAATCAAATGTTCAATTAGAATTTTTATATGACCCGTTAAATAGAAGAATTTTAAAAAAGGCCATTTATAATAACAATCCAAATAATTTAGAAAATACATTTTATTTTTTATATGATGAACAAAATGAAATAGGTTCATTTGATAAGAATAATCAATTAAAAGAACTTAGAGTTTTATCAAGTACAGATACAGCTGAAATTGGATCGGCAATCTCATTTGAGATTGATGATAATCTCTATATTCCAATTTATGATATATCCGGAAATGTAATTTCCTTAATTTTTGAAAAATCTATATTGGAGCATTATAGATATTCAGTATTCGGAGAAAGAAAAAGATATAATTGTGCAAAAAAGGAAAATACAGAATTTCGAATTCGCAATCCTTGGCAATACTCATCAAAAAGAATAGATGAAGAAACCGGATTGATATATTTCGGAAGAAGATATTACGATCCTGACCATGGCAGGTGGATAACAGCAGATCCAGAAGGGTTTACAGACGGGCTTAATTTATATGCTTTTGTACTAAATGATCCTTTGACTCATATTGATTTATATGGATTGTATGCTAATCCATATATGTTTCCAAAAAGTAATCCCTATATAGATGAAGCTGCAAAAGGCATATTTGCAGGAGCAGGAAACTTTACTACAAATTTCATAACTTCTAACGCCGGCAGCAATGATGATTTTATTCACTGGGATGTTTTAAAAGAATATAACAATTATCAACAAAGAGAGGTTAGCAGAAATTATATTAATCAAAGCGCTAATAATTGGATGAGAGATAAATTACATGCTGATTTCAACAGTCCAATTTTTCAAAATTTTGAAAAATGGACTGATAGAGCTTTAACTGCTTCAACATTGTTTTTTGCAGGTAAAAATATATATTCAGGTATTAAAGCAGAAGTGTCTTTTAATAGATCTTTACAAGTTAATAGGGGAATGAATCAATGGCATTCTCAGAATTTGGATTTTCTTGCTACTAATAAAAATTATAGTGGATTTGATTTGCTTGGAAAAACAAAAAGTATTACTGTTAATCAGTTGAAAAAATTGATCCAAGCAGGATCTCAATATGATAGAGGAGGATTAACTAGAGCCGGTAGAGCTTTAGCTAAGCATGGAAGAAGAAAAGGTAGTGTTTTTCCTCAAGTTACTGGTTCACCAAAAGACATTAATAAACAAGGGCAGAAAATTTTAGAGAATATTTTGAAAGATCAAAATGTTAGATATAATAAAAATCGTTTTGGAGGAATGGATATTTTTAGTTCAGAAGGAAAGGGAGTGAGGTTTGATGAAAAAAATAATTTCATGGGTTTTTTACAACCTAAAAAATGAGGCTGTATGAAAAAAGAATTTCATATAATATTATCAAGTGATTTGGAATACGAACAACTTTGCGCAGAAATATATTATAAAGATTTATTTGTAGCTATATTGATACAAGAAGAAGGTTTTGAAAATTTGGAAATCGAAATTTATCCTCCTACTAACGCCAAAAAATGGGTTTTTAAGTATTCAGAATTTTTGAGAGTTTTAGAAGAAGCAAAACAAGTTCTTAAAAAAATGAAAAAAAGCTAATTATAAATTTGAGATTTTCTTTTTAGAATAATTTTTCTTTACTAAAAAAATTAAAGTTTTACCAATTGTCCTAAAAATCCTTTAAGACTTCTATGTTGGAAAAGCTACTAATATCAATCTTAATATACACAACTTCTTATGCTACTAATATAGCTATTACCAATGACCCAAATTAGAACTTTTTCTAAAAACTAAGAGATATTTAAATACGATCAAATAGAAGTGGGTTATATATAAAAAATTATATTATTTATGAAAAAGCTCTTTCAAATAAAAAGTAAAAGTCCTCTTTACTTTATTATCCGCAAAAACAGCCTGTTTTTTAATTAACCCGCCATTTTGATCTGTAATATTTAACATTCCAACTTTTTGTCCAATATTAACAGGTAAAGTTAAATCGTCCCATACCAAATAGGCTTTGTATTTCATTTCTTCCGAGGGAAAATAATCTATATATAAATCCTTTTTCAAAGAAGCAGTCAGAGTTTTTTGGGCTCCCTCTAATTTAGCTTTAAACTCTTTTTTGGCATCCATGATTTTTTTAGATACCTTTTTTTCTTCAAAAGCCTTTTCGAACATTTTTTTTACATCTTCAAACCGATCATCCGACTTTTTATATCCCAAAACAACCGCTATCAAAGTCCTTCCGTCTTTTGTTGCAACTGAAGATAAATTATATCCTGCCTTTGCATGATATCCTGTTTTACCCCCAATAACATAAGGGCAATAATACCTGCCCGGTTTTAATAATTTATTGGCTGTAACCAATTCTTTTTTGTCCTGTTTATTTGTTTTAGGCCTTACATAGAACTTACAAGTAAAAATATCCATAAAATCAGAATTATCCAACGCCTCTTTGGTAAGCAGACTTAAATCATATGCGGTGGTTACATGAGCTATGTGATGCAGGCCGTGCGGATTACAAAAATTAGTGTCCCTGCAGCCCAGCCTTCCTACAAACTTATTTAAATTTTTCATAAAGATCTCAACTGATCCCTCTACAGCTTCTGCAGCCACATTGGATGCATCGTTGCCGGAATCAAACAATATGCCATATAACAGATCATTTAGCTTAAGCTTTTCTCCTTTCATTATATTAAACATATGTCCATCAGTTTCTAATACATAAGGACTTAATGATTTAATCGTCTTTTTTTTATCGGGAGTAACTGTTT
>JANQFC010000007.1 GCA_028278035.1 Chlamydiales bacterium | reverse complement strand
AATTTTACTATGTTTTTCATAACAGAAGATTTTATTAAGGTGCTATAAATTTAATAATAAAAAATCCCGAATCTTTAACGAAACGGGATTAAGTGCCATTAACTGTTATAATTATTCATTTAAATGTTTATCTATTATTTTAAGTAACCTTTGGCCTCCAATCGGTTTTGATATAAAATCATTAGCCCCGGCTTCAAAACTTAAATTTCTATCTTCTGGCATGGCATAGGCAGATTGAACAATAATTGGAGTATTTTGGTCTTCAACCCTTATTTTTTTAATTGCTTCCAGCCCATCCATTTCAGGCATTTTAATATCCATAAGTATTAAATCAACTTTGTCTCTACCCTTAACTAAATCAATTGCTTGTTTTCCTGTTTTTGCCCAAAAAATTTCTGCAGCGGTTTTTCTAATTATCATTTCAAGGAATTTGAAATTGCTTTCTTCATCTTCCGCGATTAAGATATTTTTTCCATCCCAATTAAAACTGGAGATAACTTTTTTAGGTTTTGGTTTTTCTTTCTTTTCACTTTTTACCGGAATGTAAGGTATATTAAAATAAAAAGTAGACCCTTTGTTAACTTCAGATTCCACGTTAATATTTCCTCCCATTAACTCAACAAGGTTTTTAGTAATTGTTAAACCCAGCCCGGCACCTCTATAAATTTTTTGTTTATTATTTTCGATTTTTGTAAACCTCGAAAATATTTGTTTCTGTTGCTCTGATGTTAGCCCAATGCCTGTATCTTTAACAAAAAACAATAATTCCTTTTTGCTATTTATAAAATCTAATGAATAACCGAATTCAATGATACCTTTTTCAGTGAATTTTATGGCATTACTTATTAGGTTTCTTAATATTTGGCTTAACCGGTATGGGTCACAAACTATTTCGAGCGAATTTATTAATTGTTCTTCGCTTACTCTAAAAGTTATGTTTTCGTTAGTTGATAATTCATCTTCAAACTCCAATAAGGTTTCATTCAGGATACTATTTATTTTAACATTTTTCTGTTTTATTTCCAGCTGCCCCGATTCTATCTTCGAAATATCAATGATGTCATCGATAAGGTTTAATAAAGTATTACTATTTTTTTTAATAAGCTTAGTTAGTTCAAACCTCTGTTCTTTTAGTATTTCTTCATCATTTATCAGGTTTGAAAACCCAATAATAGCATTCATTGGAGTTCTAATCTCATGTGACATGTTAGCTAAAAAAGCTGATTTTAACCTATCTGACTCCTCTGCTTTTTCTTTTGCCGCTTTAAGGTCTGTCGTTCTTTCTTTTACAATTTTTTCAAGTTCTTCATGTTGCCCCTCTAATTGTTTGTTAATTCTTTCGAGGTTTTCTGCTTGCGATTTTAGTTCTTCTTTTTGCAGGTTAATTTCAAGAGTCCTTTCCTTAACTTTTTTCTCCAATACTTCTTTATCCCTAATTAAGCTTCTCTCTCTATTTTTTATATAAAAGATAAAAATAAATATAGCACTTAAAGAAATTATTATTAAAAACCATCCAGTTTTATAAAATGGAGGAATTATTTTTATTTCAATTTCGGTAGGGTTTTCGTTCCATATCTTATCGTTATTACTTCCTTTTACTTTAAAAGTGTAAGTACCTGGGTTGAGGTTTGTGTATGTTGCTGTCCTATTGTTTTTAGCTTCAATCCAATCTTCATCAAGGCCTTCTAACATATATTTATATTGATTTTGTTCTGGTAGTGTAAAATCTAGTGCAGCAAATTCAATTGTAAAAAAGTAATTCTTATGCTTTAATTCTACAGCCTCTGGATTTGAAATAAGAGATGCAAATTTTAATAAATAATTATTCCAAATTGATTTGTTTAAAATTTTAAAATCGGTTATTACAACATTCGGTATATAAGGATTGTTACTAACCTCTAAAGGATTAAAGTAAGTAAGGGCCTGGTTACTGCCAAAGTACATTTGCCCGTTTTTTGATTTATGAATAGCGTTTCTGTTAAAACCACTACTTTCAAGGCCTTCAAGATGTGTGTAATTGATTAATTTATTATTTAACTGCGAATATTTAGATAAACCTCTGGAGGTACTGACCCATAAATTTCCCATTTCATCCTCAAGTATTCCTACTATCATACCACTTAAGAGTTCATCATTTTTAGGGTGCGGTTCAAAATTTCCATTTTCTGGATTAAATTTTAAAAGGCCATTGGCTTCTGTTCCAATCCAGATATTTTTTTTTCGGTCCTCAAAAACTATTAATGCATGTAAATTTTTAAGAACTTTATTCTCTTCAATATTTGGTTTGTAATTTATAAACTCTTCCTTATTTGGCAGAAATTGAAATAACCCTCCGGCGTAGGATGCAATCCAAATCCTATTTTTACTATCAATAAACAGCCCACTAATATAATTATCAATAAATTGTTGCGAGTTTCCTTTATTTTGATAAAACTTTTCAAAAGTTATTTTATTTGGGTCCTTATTTTTAACAATTTTATTCAAGCCATTTGCTGTAGCTAGCCATATGGTACCATCCTTATCTTCTATTATCGAGTTTATTTGATTGTTGCTTAACCCAAATTTGTCATTTTTACTAAATGCATATCTTGTAATATGATACTTCTCATTTCTATATTCGATTCGGTTTAAACCTCCGCGGTATGTGCCAGCCCAGATAATTCCTTCTTTATCAACTAATATAGACCAGACTCTATCTACGCTAATAGAATTTTTATCTAAGGGGCCATGCCTTATATGTTTAAATGATTGCGTTAAGGTGTTGTATATTGAAATTCCTCCTCCGTCTGTGCCAATCCATAAATTACCATAGGAATCATTATCAATTGACATAACAGATGGGTGAGGTAAAGAATTTGCATTGTCCGGTTCATGGGTAATATTGTAGAACTTTTGTGGCTTAAGGTCTAAAATATTAATACCGCCTCCACGTGTGGCTATCCATAAATTATGGGATGCATCTTCATAAAGGTATTCAATTCTGTTATGGCTAATACTTTCAGAATTATTAGGGTCATGTTTATAGGATGTAAATTTTTCATTTTCT
>JANQFC010000093.1 GCA_028278035.1 Chlamydiales bacterium | reverse complement strand
AGACCTTAAAAAAATAAAACTAAAAGCTGTAAAGTTGGAGATTTTTCATCCAACTTTACAAAAGAAAATGATTTTTAAAATCGAATCTAGTTTTTCTTGCGTGTAATTCTTTTTTTTATTAAATTTTTTTTGATTTTCCCGTAAATCAGAATTTTTGGAGGTTTTATGGGTGTAGAAACAATTGGAACTTTGCCACGAACAGACGTTCAAGAGATATTTCAACAACCGAAAGGAAGATTTTCTTTATCTCTTCCGAGTATTGCAAAAAGAATTTGTGCGCTTGTAGTGCCGATCACTACAGTTATTGCATTAGCGAATTTTCCTAAAGCAGAAGCCTTAGGAGGGCCTGAAACTTATTCTTTGCCAGTTTGTATTGGAGCCTGTATTACAAGAATAACGGAGACAATAGGAGGTTGGGGAGCTTTAATTGCATTGCCTGCTTGTAAAGTGCTTTGTAGCGCTGGGGTAGTAGCTTTTTAATAAGAAAATTAAAATAAGGTCACCAGTTTTTTGCATAATTGTTGATCTTATTTTTTTAATAGAAAACTTTCACTATACTACTATGGCAGTAATCTGAGACATATTTTATTTGATCATGGTATTTGCTAATCTATTAGAAAAGCACATACCAACTAAAGAAGCTGTGGTTGTGCAAATAGTAATTGCCAAACTTTGCATAGAGCTTATTGGAGAAGGATTGTTAATAAATTGAATATTTTTTAACATATGTTTGACTCCGTAACTAATTCCTAGGATTCCTAGAACAGCGCCTACGTTTAAAACTTTTGAAATATTTCTTTTAAAAGTATATCTAGCTTCTAGTTTTAATGCTCCATGATTGATTAAGCTAGATCCTAAACTTGCCATAGATCCGAATATGCAGGCTACAGCTGTATGAGCTTTATAGAAAATCGGCAAGGGTGTGATTGAAGCTCCGCATAGGTTATAACATATACCGGAGCCTAAGCCTGTTAAAAGTCCTACAGTTTGAGAAGTTTTAGTAGATTTTATAGGTTCATTGGCTAAGGTAGTAGACGCGGCTGTGACTGGATTTAATGAAGTTGTCATATTTTTCTCCTTTTTTTAATTTGCGCAGAGTATATTAAATTAGTGATATTTGGCCAATAAATAATTTTTATTTTAATATTTTTTATTTAGATATTAATATATTTAATTATAGTTTTTTATATATTTGAAAGGCGTTCAAACTGGCGCCTTTTAATATTTGGTCAGCTACTACCCACATGTCAATAGTATTTTTTTGAGATTTGTCGATTCTTATTCTAGATATAAAGACTTCTTTTTTTGAAGCTGCAAAATTAGGGGAGGCAAATTGATTAATTTCATAATCTTCAAAAATTTTAATGCCTTTGGATTTTTTTAGAATTGAATAGATATCATCTATATCAATATCTTTTTCAAATTCTATATTCAGGCTCATGCTATGGGCCCTTATTACAGGAACTCTTACACATGTAGAAGAAATTTTAATGTTTGAATTTAAGATTTTATTAGTTTCATTTTGTATTTTTTCTTCTTCTGCAGAATATTTGGCATCATTTATTTTACTATCATGCAAAAAAAGATTAAATCCGTAAGAAGTTGAAATATCATGAGCTAAAGTTTCTTTGGTATCATTTATAAGTTTGTCTATCAGTTTTTTTCCGCCGCCGCTTGCAGCTTGATATGTAGAAGTTACAATTCTTTTAATTTTATATTTTTTATGCAGAAAATGTACGGCCATTAACATAATAGTTGTTGTACAGTTCGGTGAAGATATTAATTTTGTTTCGTTTTTGAGAATATGGGGATTTATTTCGGGGATTATTAATGCGCAGCTGTCCTGCATTCTATAATATGAGCTTAGATCTATGCATGTAGTATTATTTTTCAAAGCTATTGGGATGTATTCTTTAGATATCTTTGAGCCTGCAGCAAAAAAGGCTATATCAATATGAGAGAACATATTTGGTGTTAAGGATAAAACCGGTAACTTATAATTTTTATAAGCTATTTTTATTCCTTTTGATTTTTCAGAAGCAAAAAAAAATAATTTTTGTTTTTTTTCTTTTTCAAAAAGTTTGATGAGCTCTCTTCCTACGAGCCCCGAGGCCCCTATAATTGCTATATTAGACATGGAAAACAAATACTTATTATTTTATGCTGTGATAGTTTTACAAAAGTTAAAATTAAATAAAAGAGGTTATGTATGAAAGATGCGATTTTAAAAGAAGTTCAAAGTGCAATTACGGCTGCTAATAAATTAAAGACGGAAAAAGCTGTTGATTTTATGCAAAAGGCATCTGAGATGATTATTGAATGTTTTAACAATAAAGGTAAGTTAATCATAGCGGGTAATGGAGGTAGTATTTGTGATGCTATGCATTTTGCTGAGGAATTTACCGGATATTTTAGAAGCAGACAAAGAAAGCCTCTCCCTGCCATAGCCTTATCAGAACCTGGGCATTTAACATGCGTTTCCAATGATGCAGGGTATGATTTTGTTTTTTCTAGAGCGGTAGAAGCTTATATGAAAAAAGAAGATTTGTTTATATCTTTGACAACTTCCGGAAATTCCAAGAATTTAATAAATGCAGTACAATCTGCTAAAAAGGCAGGTGGTAAGACTATTTCTTTTTTAGGCAAGACAGGAGGAGATATGAAAAACATGTGTGATCTTGAGTGGATTGTAGATGGTTTTGAAACGTCAGATAGAATTCAAGAAGCTCATATGGCATCTATTCACGTTATTATTGCAATGGTTGAGCAGTCTTTAGAAGCAAAAAGACTTTTAGGAGAGTTAAAAGAGAAAAAAACAGCTTTAGTTTAATGCAAAAGATCAAGTCTAGAGTTTTTTTGTATTTCCATAATTTAATATCCGAAAATAAAAAAGGGTTATTTGTTGATTTCATCAAAATCTTTTTGTTTTTTATTTCCATTTTTTGGAAAGCAGGGGTTTTTTTAGTGAATTTTTTGTACGAAATTAAAATATTTAAAGCAAAAAAGGTCGACCCTTTAGTTATTAGTATCGGAAATATAGTGGCCGGTGGGACAGGCAAGACCCCTTTTACGATTTTTTTAGCAGATTTATTAAAAGAAAAGTTAAATGTAGCAATCATAACAAGAGGTTATAGATCTAAATTTGAGAATTCTAATGTAATGGTGCAAAAAAGCAATATTAAACAGATAGGAGATGAGGCTTTATTATTAAAAAAAAGAACTAATTTAAATATTTTTTTAGGAAAAGATAGAATTGCATCTATTAATCATGCAAATAAATTAAAGCATGAAGTTGTGTTATTAGATGATGGGTTTCAATATAAAAAACTAAAAAAAGATTTAGAGATAGTGCTTTTGGATGCAAATAAGCCTTTTGGTAATAATTATTTTCTTCCGAGAGGTTTTTTAAGAGAAAGCCCAAGCTCTTTAAAAAAAGCTGATTTTGTTGTTGGTGTAGGTTGTATTGATGCTTTTGAGCGAAGCAAAAAAATATTATCAAAGTATACAAATGCAAAAATTTTAAGAGCAGAAAAAATATTTGATGGGTTTTATGATTTAAAAGATCAAAAAGTAAGTATTAGCTCTAAAGCTAAAATAGCTGCATACTGCGCTATTGGCAACCCTCAGAGTTTTTTTGAAAACTTAAAAAAACTTAATCTTGAGATTATTTATAAACGGATATTTTTAGATCATGATGATGTGGATATGGATGAAATTAAAGATTTTGCGAAAAAGGCAATAGAAAACAATGCTAAATACATTGTAATTACAGAAAAAGATGCTGTTAAATTAGATAATAACATTAATGTTAATATTCCAATTATATATTTAAAGATTAATTTAGAGATAATTTCTGAGTGTAAATCTCAATTAGTTGAAAAAATATATGAAATGATCTATAATTAATAAAATTATAAAAATTGAGTTTGATGAAAGTTTATGAAAGGTTGGTTAAGAATACTGATAGGACTTGTGCTCGGAATATTATTCGGGCTTATTCTTAAAGAAAAAGCGCAAGCATTTGATGTCTTTGGAGAAATTTTTATCAACCTTATGACAATGCTTGTTCTTATCATCATCTTTTCTTCATTGGTGGTAGGTATATGTCATATAAATAATCCGGCTAAGTTAGGCAGAATCGGTTTTAGGACTATTGGATTTTATATAATTACAACTGTGATAGCAGTAATTATTGCAATTATTTTATCTCATATAATAAAACCGGGAAAAGCTCTTCACTTATATAAATTGAAAATAAGTTTTTCTACACATTCGCCAAAGACTTTAAAAGACGTTTTTATGTCTATTATTCCTGCTAATCCTTTCAAGGCTTTTGCAGATGGCGAGATACTGCAGGTAATAGTGTTTTCAATTTTCTTGGCTATTTCTATTATTTTTGCAAAGGAAAAAGGTAAACCTTTACTTCATGTTTTAGAGTCTGTTGCCAATGTTACTCATAAACTAACTCATTTTGTAATGTTATTGGCTCCATATGGAGTTTTTGCTTTGATGGCCTCGACTATCGGACAAATTGGAATAAAAGCCTTGGTTCCTTTATCAAAATTTTTAGCCTGTAATTATTTAGCCTGTTTGATTCAATTGTTCTTGGTTTTTACAGTATCGTTGAAATATTTGGCTAAAGTTAAGATTGTTCCATTTTTTAAGGGAATGAAAGATGCTATAGTTTTAGCTTTTACTACAAGCAGTAGTTCGGCTACTTTGCCTGTTGCCTTGGAATGTACCCAAAAGCATTTGGGGGTTTCTGAAGATATTTCAGGATTTGTATTATCTTTAGGTTCTACCATCAATATGAACGGAGGAGCTATTGGACAAGCTGTTTCAGCAGCTTTCGTTGCCCAGGCTTACGGTATACCCTTAGGGCCTGTTCAATATGTTATTTTGATATTAATATCTTTAGTTTCTGCAATAGGAGCGGCGGGAATTCCAGGAACCGGAATTATTATGTTATCTTTAGTTTTAAATGTTATGGGACTTCCTTTGGAAGGCATAGCATTAATTGCAGGAGTAGATAGATTAAGAGAAATGGTATCTTCCGTAACAAATGTATTGGGAGATGCTGTTGCTGCAGTTTTCGTTGCTAAAAAAGAAAAAGAGATCAACGAGAAAAAATATCATGCGGCTACTTGGTTAGATTCAAATATATAATAAGAGTAAAAATATGAAAGAAGTAAAGATTACCCTTCCAAAATTAGGTGAAAGCATTGTTGTTGCAACAATTATCAACTGGTTTAAAAAAGAAGGGGACTTAATAGAAAAAGATGAAGCCCTATTAGAAGTGGCGACAGATAAGGTCAATAGTGAGATCCCATCTCCTGTTAGCGGAAAAGTAACAAAGCTTTTAGCTAAAGCGCAAGAAGAAGTAAAGGTTGGTCAGGAAATAGCTGTTATTTCAACAGCAGAAGATATTGAGATTTCTAAAGATATAAAAAAGAAACCAGAAGCTAAGTCTGAAAAAGACAGTAAGACATTTTTCTCTCCTGCTGTTTTAAGGTATGCAAAAGAACATAATATTGATATTTCCGAACTCGAAAATATCGAAGGATCGGGAGAAGGCAAAAGAATTACTAAAAAAGATATTGAAGAATATATTTCTTCAAAAAAAGTACATGATGAAAATGTAATAAATTTAAGTCCTATCAGGAAAAGAATAGCTGATAATATGGAAAAATCATATTCAGAAATTCCTCATGCATATTTGATAGATGAAATTGACATTACTGAAATTATGGAAATAATAGAAGAGAACAAGACTAATTTTTTACAAAAAAATAATGCCAAGCTGACCATTACTACTTTTATATCTTATGCTATAGCGAAAGCTGTAAAAAAATACCCTCTTTTAAATTCTACATATGATAAAAATAAAATACTTCTTAAAAAAGATATTAATTTAGGTCTTGCTGTAAGTCATGACGATGCAGTATTAGTGCCTGTTATTAAAAAGGTTCAAAATTTAAATATTGTAGATATATCTAAGAATATTACGGATCTTGCGAAAAAGGTAAGGTCTAATAAAATTACAATAGATGATACTAAAGATGGAAGCATAACACTTACTAATTTTGGAATGGCATCTACTTTAATGGGCTTTCCAATAATTAAATATCCGGAAGCTGCGATTATTGGGCTGGGAGCTGTCAAAAAAAGAGCGATACTTACAGACAGCAGTAAGGTAGTAAATAGAGCTATAGTAATGATAACCTTGGCTTTTGATCATAGGATATTTGATGGTATGTATGCCTGCAGTTTTTTAAATGAAATAAAACATGTGCTTGAAGATGGACATAAGATCTCTATTTGAAAAAAAAAGAAAGTACCTTGAGTATTTTTTTGAAAATATTGATATCGAAAAAACTCAAAGTATTCTTCAAATACTTTTAAATTGTAAAAATAATATTATTTTTACAGGATTAGGAAAAAGCGGTTTTATTGCCAATAAAATAGCAATGACTATGCTTTCTACAGGTACAAAAGCTATATATTTGCCTGTAACAGATGCTCTTCACGGAGATATTGGTATTGTTTCGCAAGATGATGTTTTTGTAGTTATTTCTAAAAGTGGACAGACAGACGAGCTTTTAGAAATTATTCCATATATAAAAAAAAGACACGCTAAAGTAATAGCTGTTGTTTCCAATAAAAAATCTGAAATGATAAAGATCGCAGATGAATTTATTTATTTGCCTGTTTTAAAAGAGCTTTGTCCATACAATCTGGCTCCGACAACCTCTACAGCTGTTCAATTGATTTTTGGGGATGTTCTAACAGTTGCATTAATGCAGAAAAAAAACTTTTCCTTAAAAGACTATGCGATCAATCACCCAAAAGGAGCAATAGGCAAGCAGATTACCTTAAAGGTAGAAGATTTAATGAAAAAAGAAGAAGATCTCCCTATTTGCAAAGAAGAAGATCTTATTAAAGATGTTTTGCATTTATTATCTACTAAAAATTGCGGATGTTTAATAGCTATAGATAATAATAAAGCTATAAAAGGTATTTTTACTGATGGGGATTTAAGAAGGGTGATAGAAAAAGAAGGTTCTGGTTTTTTATCTATAAAAATTAAAGATGTAATGACAAAATCTCCCAAAGTCATTATAAAAGATCTTCTTGCAATAGATGCGATGAAAGAAATGGAAGAGCAAAAACAGATCACTGTAATTCCTGTTGTTGAAAACAACAAACTTATCGGTCTTATTAGGATGCATGATATTATTCAAGCAGGACTTTCATCTCTTTCATTGTAAAAAATCATAAAATTTGGACAATAAAGTTTAAGTAAGGAAAATTAAAAAAATGGATTTTATTAATACTTTAATAATTATTGTTTTCATTTTAGGTTATTTGGCAATTATCTTTGAGTATTACATCAAAGTAAATAAAACAGCTTCTGCTATTTTAACGGCTGCTATTACCTGGGTTTTATTTTTTATCAAAGTAAAAGGTTGGGAAAATATCAGCTATAATTCTTTGGAAGCTCATATTGGGGATGCTTCTCAAATAATATTTTTCCTGCTTGGGGCCATGACATTAGTGGAATTAATAGATACGCATAGAGGATTTAAGATAATTACAAAATTAATTAAGACAAGATCCAAGAAAAAAATTTTATGGATAATTGGAGGGATTGCTTTTTTTCTATCGGCTGTATTAGACAACTTGACTACTACAATTGTTATGATCTCAATTCTCAGAAAATTAATACCAGAACATAAAGATCGAATGTTATTAGGATCTACTGCAGTAATTGCTGCCAATGCCGGAGGTGCATGGACGCCAATTGGGGATGTGACTACCACAATGCTTTGGATAAAAGGGCAGGTCACTACAGTTCCTGTTATGAAGGCATTGTTTCTGCCTTCTGTTTTTTCTATTATGGTGACTATTTTACTTCTTAGCATGAAGTTAAAGGGTAATTATAAAACAGTTGAACAAAAAGATAATGTAAAATTCGAGCCTGGAGCTAAAGTAGTTTTAATGTTGGGTATTTTAGCATTGATCTTTGTTCCGGTTTTTAGATCTGTTACTGGACTGCCGCCTTTTATGGGTATGTTTATTGGGTTAGGTCTTTTATGGGTAATAACCGATTTAATGCATCATAGATATGATAGTAGAAAACATCTTAGGGTTCCTTATGTTTTAACTAAAATAGATACATCGGGAGTATTGTTCTTCTTGGCTATCTTATTAGCTATTAATTCTCTTGAAATGCTTGGGGTGTTAAAACAGTTGGCTATATGGTTGGATATTCATATTGGTAACTTAGCAGTAGTTGCTACAACTATCGGATTTTTATCGGCTATTGTAGATAACGTTCCATTAGTAGCTGCGTGTACAGGTATGTATGATTTGGCGGTATATCCTCCTGATTCATCTTTATGGCAAATGATAGCTTATTCTGCAGGAACAGGGGGTAGTATTTTATTGATCGGGTCGGCTGCCGGGGTTGCTTTAATGGGGTTGGAGAAAGTAGATTTCATTTGGTATATGAAAAAGATATCTTTAGTGGCATTAGCCGGCTATTTAGCGGGGATGGCTCTTTATCTGGTTTTAAGTGCTGTTTAAAATTAAGAATAAAAAAAGCTCCGAAATCCGGAGCTTTTTTTGTGAGTTGATTTAATTTAAGAATTAAATCTCAAATCTAATCTCAATTTGGAAACCATTAAACGACAAATCTCCACGGCTTGTCTGATCACTAGATCCTGGATTAGTTGTATTGTAGAATCTTCTGATCTGATTTTGATTCCACCAGTGAATGAACTCATAGCTTCCTCTTAAAGAAAACATATTCTTGTTTTTAGAAAAGAGGTGGTTCCAGCTAATACCAAGGCCTAATTCAGCATTAGGCTGAGCTTGGTAGTGAGAATCATTTACTTTTAAATTTCTTGCTGAAGGTGATGTCTCTATACTTTGCCAATTAGCATTTTGAGATAAATCAAATTTACCAAATAATATGGAACCTGAAGCCTTACCAAAAATATACCAATTAGAGCTAACTAAAAATTCACCGTAGCAACCGGCTCTCAAACCGCCGCCCCAAGAATCATTTTTATGCTTCACTTTAATATTTTGAGGTAAATTACCTGTAGGTAATATAGAGTATCTAGCTGTATAATCTTGGTCTATAAAAGCTGCTCTAGCTCCAAAAAATGGTTTTGCAACAAAATATCTGCTGATGTGATAAGGTTTTCCAAAGCTTAAGTCAGCTGTGTTATAATCACCTGTCCAGCGAGCAGAAGCATCTTTTGCTGTAAAAGTATTTAATGTTTGTAGAGGAGGTAACATAAGCGGTACAATTCCGCCTATTCCTGTTAGATTTGTTGAAGCATCGGCTTTTATTTTAATATATGTCCATTCTATATCAAAACTCCAGTCATCGTGTATGCCATAATAACCGAGACCTATTCTAAAACCGGGTCTCCAGTCCCATTCTTTTGAACCGGATGAAAAACCTTGAACCTCTCCTTTTACTAAAGGAAAAGCCCAGCTAGTGTTTGAATTAGTGTTTACTAGTGCATAGTCCAAGCCTTCTTCAGAACCTTTCATCCATAAAAAATCTCCGTAAATATAAAAGTTCATGGGACACTCAAGGCCGATATCTCTGGGATATGCAAATCCAAAAGGTCCAGGAGCCGGATCTTCACAGCAAACGTCTTTTTTATCACAAGGTGCTTTCGGTATTGCAAAAGCAGAACTTGCAGCAATTATAAATAATAATGCTAATATTTTTCTTTTCATATTGTATCTCCAAAATTGCAATTTGATACCTAATTAAAAGAATATCTTTATATTAAAATAAATGTAAAAGTATTTTTTAAAAAAAGAAAAAGGCCTTGGAAAACCAAGGCCTTTGGAATTTTTTATATCTTTAATAAATTCTAATTAGAACTCAAAGTGTAGAGCAAATTG
>JANQFC010000062.1 GCA_028278035.1 Chlamydiales bacterium | reverse complement strand
AAATCATACCGCTTTTTCTCGAATGGCTACAATCACAATAAAGCCATAGACATATACCAAATATAAACCCAAACATCAATTTCCTGACTTCAGCACTTTTTCAACACGAACCATCTCTAGCAGCACGTATGAAGCCATTTTCAGGCTACCCTTAATTGTAGTGCCCAGTTCATGTTTTATAAAAACTATTTATAGGCCGATTTTAGGAAAACATTAACCATAGTACTATTTGTATTTTTTTTATAACATTTACTTGAAAATGTTTTTTTAAATCATCTATAGTGTCATTTTTTTGCTAACTTTAATCGTAGTGCCTTGTTTTTTTAAAAAATTTTTTTTTATGGTTTTTTCTTTTTATATTTGCCCATGTTTGTAAGAGTTAAAACCAGGCTAGATACAGAAAAAAAGGCAGTACAAATTGTCAAAAGTATACGACAAAAAGATAAAGTAAATCAAAAAGTTGTTTATACCGTCGGGTATGCTTTTGATGAAGAGGAAATTGAACAACTTAGAGATTTAGGGGAGTATATTAAGGCTGATATCGAAAAAAAGGAGAAGGGATTTTTTTTTGACAAGGAATATTTAGCTAAAGAAGCAATAAAAGCACGAAAGAGGAAAGAAGGTCAAAATAAAAAAGGAAATTTTATCATAGATATAAGAAAACTAAGAGAAAAAGCACGTGTCATCCGTGGAATCCATCAAGTGTATGGACATGTATTTAAGCAACTTGGTTTCAATAACGTATTAACTAAAAGGCATGAAGCAGCTTCAAAATTACTTTTTCAAACTGTTATGGCACGCTTAGCTTGCCCATTAAGCAAAAAAGCATCTGTAGCCATGTTAGCACAGGATTTTGGAGTTACTATTAATTTAGATAAACTATACAGAATGATGGATAAATTAGATGAAGAAGTAATTGAGAAAATACAAAATACAGCTTACCAAGGGACAATAAACCTTTTAGGAAGTAAAATCAATGTACTCTTTTATGATTGTACTACGCTCTATTTTGAATCGTTCAGCTCAGATGAGCTCAAACAAAATGGCTATAGTAAAGATGGAAAATTCAACCAACCGCAAGTACTTTTAGCACTTTTGGTAACAACATCAGGTTTGCCTATTGGTTATGAAGTTTTCCCAGGAGCCACGTTTGAGGGGCATACTCTTAAGCCCATTTTAGAAAAGATAAAATCAAAATATGACTTAGAAAAAGTTGTTTTTGTAGCTGATAGCGGACTTTTAAGTAAAGAGAATAGAGCTTTTTTAGAACAAAATAATTTCCATTATATATTAGGAGCACGTATTAAAAATCTCTCAAATAAATTTAAAAAATCAGTTTTAGATTCAATCTCTAAGCGCGATCCCAAAGAAGAAAAAGAAACTTTAACCGAAATCAACTACAACGGGCAACGGCTTATAGTTCGTTATAGCCCTAAAAGAGCAAGGAAAGATAAGCATGATCGTGAAAAAGCTATTGAAAATCTTAAGAAAATCTTAGCCAAAAAAAAGCAGCCAAAAGCTTTTTTAAATAACTTTGGATATAAAAAATTTATTGAAATTGAAGGAAAAACAGCAGTAAAAATTAATGAAAAGAAGGTTCAAGAAGCAGCACAATGGGATGGGATATGTGGTGTTATAACTAACCTAAAAGAGATGGAAAAAGAAAACGTTGTAACTCATTATCAAAGTTTATGGCAGATAGAAAGTTGTTTTAGAGTTCAAAAACATGATTTGAAAATTCGACCAATTTTTCACTGGACACCGAAACGAGTACGTGCTCATATAGCTCTTTGCTTTATTGCTTTTTGTTGTCAGCAATATTTGTCTTATATCCTTAAATTAGCGAATAACTCTTTATCAATAGAGGAGATTAGAAAAGCTTTAGTCCATATACAATTGAGTGTATTAGAGCATCGAAAGACTAAATGTCATTATGGTATACCTTCTGATATAAGCAAGGAAGCTAAGTCTATTTATAAAATAATAGGTATTAGATATAGTAGTACCCCTTTTATAATTGCAAAAGAACAAAAAAAATATTATATAAAAACATTTGGACAAAAATTAAACTGAAAACCCTTCCAGATTTATGTAACAAGGAAGCTAAATTCATTTATAAAACAATAGACCTTATGCAAAAGTCTAAAAAACTTCTGAGAAGATACTTCGCTTTGCTCAGCACGAGCACCTTCGGTACTCGATTGAACAAGAAAAAGCGATTGTAAGTACTTTTGCAGATACCCTAAAGATTTTAAATATAGTAGTATACCTTT
>JANQFC010000026.1 GCA_028278035.1 Chlamydiales bacterium | reverse complement strand
TTCCGATTAATATATTGTTATTATTTTCACCTATGCAAATAACAGCATATCTTCCAGACACATCGGGATCGCTGACCAATCCGCAAGGCACTCCGGAATTATTAACAAAAGAAACATTCATAAAAACACCTACATATTTTTTCAACCAATAAATTTATATATTAAATAAAATAAAATCAATAGTAATATAGATTAACTATTTTTTAGCTCTTCTTTTTCTTATTGTCTTTTCTAGCAAATAACAAAAAAACAACAATGCCTAAAAAAGCCAGAAAACTTAAAGCTGAAAAATCCAGATATCCAAAAATCTTCATTTTTTTTGGACATCCGCTCATACATCCCTCGTCTCCCGCCATAGATGCCAAAATAAACTGATAGATAGCAATAAGTCCGCCAATAACAGCTAAGGGCATTGCATACGGCACTATCTTGTTATCTCTTCTATATGCAGCAATCCCTAAAATAATCACTAAAGGAAACATAAAAACCCTTTGATACCAGCAAAGCATACAAGGTTCATAATTTAATATCTCCGATGCAAATAAACTTGCAAAAGTTGCTATTAAAGAAATGAACCAAGCAAATAATAATCCCCATCTTTGAAAAAATCTCATAATCCCTCTAGTGCCTCTTGAATTTTACAGTCTAATCTATCAACTTCTACCATCTCTCCGTTTATATAGGCTACAGGCAGATGAAAAGCTCTTTTCATTAAGGATTTAGCGGAAGCTAAATTCTTATTTAAATACTCAGTAAAAACCTCTTGCTGAATAAGTTCATTGAATAAAGTAACATTAAAATTCTGAACTTTCTCGGTTAATTTAACTAAATCTCCTTTGGAATCTATTTCCAAATCTTCTTGAGATATCAACTCAAGATACTTAAAAAAATCTTCTTTTTTAAGTTCATACATCGCAATGACCGCATGGGCAATAGACTTTGATCCGCACATCTTGGCAATTGGAATGATTGTATATCCTATCTTATTAGTATCGATATATCTTTGTTTAATATGTATAAGATCCTCTGATGCATATTTTTTACAGTAGTCACATTTAAAATCCTCAAACACGACCACCTGCACTTTTGCATCAGGATTGCCGAAAGACAATTGATTCTTGATATCTATATTTTTAGGATGGGAAAAATCTACCCAATATATAGAGACCAGTAAAAAAGCAAAAAATGAGCTTAAAGCTATAACCCAAAGCTTATCGATATTCTTTTTCATACTTTTTAACACTTGGTTCTTATGATTTGATAAATATAATAAAAATAAAAATTGATCAAGCAGTAATATTAATTACTCCTTGAATTATCTTGATTGCTAATACAAATAAAGAAAATAGAATAATTAAAAATAAAATAGATTTTCCACCCAAAAGCTGTCTTTTCACATCATCTTTTTTTACATACCTCGCAGAATATACCAATAAACAAGGCAATAAAACCAATAATAAGGTTCCTCCTATTCCTCCAGCATAATTCAAAGCTGTGATAAACAAATTAGGATTTATCAAGGTAATTAAAGCTGGCGGTAAAAAGGTCAAAAAGGCAATAGCTAATTTATGAACGCCTTTCTTGGTTATTTTGAACCCGTCCGCTAAAAAGTCAAAAAGTCCTAAAGAAACGCCCAAGAAAGAAGTGGTTATCGCAAAAAAGCTAAAGAACTGACCGATAGCATAAATATTTTTTGCTTTAGTGTGGTACTTCATCGGTTCTATCACATTTTTCCCCAAGATCAAGGTTTCTTTCAAGGAAAACTTACCTTCTATCGGAATAATGCTCATTATTAAAAATTCCCATAAAACATAAATACCAAAAGCAATAGTAGTACCAAGTACAATAGACGTCTTTATCTTCTTAGCATCTTTTTTCATGTAGTATGTTAAGGAAGGCATTATTCCTTGATACCCAAAGGAAGTAAGCACTACCGGCAGAATAAAAACGACATGTTTAAAATCCACAAACTTTAAATAAGATACATGAACATGTTTTATCCCTAAAAAAATAAAAAGAAAGTAACTGACAATAAGACCTATCATTAAAACAAAATTAGTCTTATCTACCAAAAAGGCTCCCCGATATACAAAAAAACCAAAAAACAAAACAAAAATCAAGGCAGCTACATTTAATGAAAGATTTGAAAAAACACTTTGTATTAAACCGGCCCCACCTGAAATGTAAGCAATAGACAGACAGTAAAATAAAAAGATATACACTATCCAAGAAAAAACCTTTCCGGTTTTTCCTAAATATTTTTCTGCCATGGAAATAATATTCGAATCCTTCGGCATATTTAAAGCTATCTCTAAATACAAAAAACCGGTCGCTGTCATTACAATCCATGTAACGACATAAATTAAAATAGAAGGAAAAAATCCTCCCATAGCGCTAACAACCGGCAATGCCAACATTCCTGCTCCGACCGATGTCCCAGCTACTAATAAAGCTCCGCCTAATATTTTAATAAAGTTTTTCATAATAACTATGGTATCAGTCCTCTGCTCTTTTTCTCTAGATTTTTTTAAAAAACATTTTTTTAAAAATCTAAATATTATAACCTTTTGACGTTTTAAAAAAATGAGTATTAATATGGGATTTTTAGATACAATAACATCTTCAATAGCTTCGACCTTTAGTACAGCAGCCTCTTTAGTCAGAATGGCAAGAAATGAGAGTAAATTTCAGGAGTTAAGGGCTTCTCCACATGAAAAATTACCGTATGCTGCCTCCCTTGAAGATAAAGAACAAAGCATCTTAGGAGTTATTGCAAAAATGGCTGTTTCCAGTATTGAAGAATTGGAAGCCAATCAAGAGGATCTACTAACTTTTGGGAGAAATAATTTGGGAGTACATCCTTTAAAAGCCTGGAAGGTTATTTTATTGTCCCCCGTATCAATGAGTCACATACAAATTATTTTTGACATAAAACGTTTTTCTTGGTCTTTAGAAGGACAATGTTTTAAAGAAATAAGAAACAGGTTTGTAACAGAATATGTAAAAACCTTTGAAGAAAGGCGTGATGACATAGAAACTCATCTAGATGATTTCTGCAGTGGAATAGGCCTACAAAAAGATGTTATCGAGCCATTGATAAAAGAAAAGCGATGGGAGGATTTCATTTATCACATAACTAAAACTTCAAAATAAAAATTTATGGCAACAACAATAATTCAAAAAATAATAAATGGAACTTATGTCCTGGAAGTTTTAAATACTCCAAATGAAAAATTAACATATGGAGATACTAAAAATAATCATTTAATTGACCAGCTTGTTAAAATATTGGCCACTCCCAATAGTTGGCAATTGTTAGCTCAATCTTTGAAATGTATAGGTTTAGGGAAAAAAGCAAACGGCATACATCCTTTAACAGCTTGGGAATTTATGCTGGAAACAGAAGAAAAGAGACAATATTTAAGAAATATCTATATTGAAAACCCCAAAAAGACACGCTCTATTATAGAACCTAACTGGTTATTTACTACCCTAAAAGTGCAATCTGTACAGGGATTTATAAGCAGTTTTCAAAGACAAAAAACAAAAGATGAGCTGCAAACTTCATTCGTTCTTAGTTTTTGTAAAAAAACAGGTTTAGATCCAATGGAAATAGGCTCATTAATCTATCAAGAAAAATGGGAGAAATTAATAGAAAGCTTCATCCCAATAGAATACTAATAACTATTCAATTTAGGAAATTTATCATAAATTTTTAAAAATAAATTGACACAAAAAATAATTATTTTAATACTTTTTCAAATTATTTAAAATAAGAGGTGGCATATGGGGTTGCAGAAAGTAGCTTTACAACATTCTAATACAACAATTATAAAAAAACCTTCAGATTCTTTACCCAAGAAACACCCGGTTCCAAAAAGCATAACTAATTACATATCTTTATGTGCAGAATTAACAACAGTTGCATCTGTAGCTGGAGCTTTAGCTATTCCTTTCATGCCCTTGGCAGCAGCAGCTGCAGTCGCGACTACTGCAGTATGTCTAGTTAAAACAGCTCTTTATGATGCAAAAAAAGAGCCAATTCTAGCAGCTATTGCAGCTGATAAAGATAGAGCAGCTCAAGCAAGAATAACTCGGGAAGAAAAAGCTGCTATTGAAAGTTCACGTCAGCAAATAATTCTAATCCAAAAAGAAGCCACAGCAAAAGCTGCTTTAGAAAAAAAAGAAGTCGAAGCGAGAATAGCTCAAGAAAAAAAAGAAGTCGAAGCAAGAATAGCTCGAGAAGAAAAAGAAACCGAAGCAAAAATAAAATCATCTACTTCAATTAAACTAACATGTGTAACAGTAGCCTTAACAATAAATACTTATATTTGTTATAAAATCAATCAAATCTGCCTTAGTAATAGAGCTACATGCATGGAAACTGAAGGATTATCTAAATTATCTTTAGTTTCTACAGGAATCTCTCTTATCTCTCTTATCAAATGTAATTTTTTTAAGGCTTAATACATTAGGAAAAACAAAATAAGAGAAGAAACATGTCAACTGTTAGTTCTGTAAATTCCTAGTATGATTATGTGGTTTTTCAGCTTCTATAAAAGCATTTTTAAAAAGATAGCAAAAGTAACCTTCATGAAATTAAACAAATCGAAAAAAATAACAAACGAACTAACCTTATGAACAATTGTGCTTTTATGATAATTGCAGCTGCAAATTTTAAATAATATCTTAACTTTTTTATTTTCTGCTTCTAGTTATTGACGAATTTACATAATTCATTTAGGATCAGTAATAAGCCTAACAAAATAAAAAAATCCGTGCGACCACCAAAAGTATATTCTATAGATGAACATTTGATCCCTCCGAATAAAATAGATAAACATGCTTTTTATGTTATTGAAAAATTAAGGATAAACGGATTTTTATCTTTTTTAGTAGGAGGCTCAGTAAGAGATCTGCTTTTAAAAGAAACCCCAAAAGATTTTGATATATCAACTGCTGCCAAACCTGAAGAGATCAAAAAAATCTTTAAAAAAAATTGCATTTTGATCGGAAGAAGATTTAGATTGGCACATATCAGGTTCGGCAGAAAAATAATAGAAGTCTCTACTTTTAGAGCAGGAAACCCCCAAGAAGCTGAACTCATCTTACAAGACAATATCTATGGCACTCCCGAACAGGATGTAATGAGAAGAGATTTTACAATCAATGGCCTGTATTATGATCCTGAAGTACAAACAGTAATTGACTACGTTGGAGGATACCCTGATCTCAGCAAAAAAATACTACGAACAATCGGCAATTCCAAAATTAGATTTATCCAAGATCCTGTTAGAATGATCAGGCTTTTAAAGTTCAAGGCACGCTTTGACTTAAAAATACATAAAGATACCCTCTTAGCTTTAAAAGAATGTAAAAAAGAGATAACAAAGAGTTCTGCTGCCAGAATATTAGAAGAGCTTCTTAGAATGCTTACATCTACAAAGTCCGAAGCTTTTTTTAAGCTTCTCACTAAACATGAAATCTTACATATCTTACTACCGACCTTAGCTCATAACCTCGAAAAAAACAAAGAGATCTATACTTATTTAAAAGCGTCTGACGAATACAACAAAAAAATATCTCCCTTTACTCTAGAAAGGTCAGTTTGTCTGTCGGCCTTATTATTTCCTATCTTTAAAGAAAAACTAACCCTAGACTACATAAAAAAAAATAAATTCCTGCATCTTGGAATAATTACGGTTGAAGCAAAGCATTTAATAGATGATATCTTTCGTCCTTTTGTTCACCTTCCCAGAAGAATCAAAGTAGAAATGACATCAATTTTAACTAATCAGTTTAGATTAGATCCTTTTGATGAGAAAAGAAAAAAAAGAATCAAAATTCCAAGAGACCCTTTTTTCAAACTTGCTATTAAATTTTTTAAGTTAAGATGTTTAATAGATTCTAATCTTTATAAGATATTGAACAGATGGCATAATGTTCAAAAATTAAAAAAATCTAAAGAAAATGAAAAAGTATGATCTTTTTATTTTCGCAGGAGAAGACAGCGGTGATCTTCACGGTGAAAATCTTATAAAACAATTATTAAAAATAAATCCCCAATTAAAAATCCTAGCAGTAGCCGGTCCTAAAATGAGAAAATATCCTATTACAGTTCTTATGCAAATGGAAGATTTTCATGTTATGGGATTTATAGATGTGCTTTTATCGATTTTTAAACTGATAAAACATTTTTATTTTTTAAGAAAAGCTCTTCTAAAAATCAACCCTAAAAAATGCATCTTTATTGATTATGCAGACTTTAATTTAAGATTGGAAAAATCTTTAAGAAAAAAAAATTATCCAGGGAAATTAATCCACTATATCAGCCCGACTATCTGGGCATGGAGAAACAAAAGAAAATATCTAATGGAAAAATCTTTAGATCTATTACTTACAATTTTTCCATTCGAAAAAAAATATTTCGCAGACACCTCCTTAAAAGTAAAATATATAGGACATCCATTAGCTTACACATTAAAAAACACAGCACCTAATCTAACAGATAAAAAATACATTGGAATATTTCCGGGGTCCAGGCAAAAAGAAATCATACGAAATCTACCCATTCAGCTAAAAGCTGCAAAAAAACTTTTAAAAGATGATGAAAATCTCATATTCTTGATATCTTCCATAAATGACGACCTGATAAAACCTATTTTTGAAAATCACATACAAAATAAAATCAACTTCCAAATATGCCCATCTTCTGAAAATTACAAAATAATGCCTAAACTAAAAGCCGCTATGGCAACGTCAGGCACTATTAATTTAGAGCTTGCTCTAAACCAGGTACCGACCGCAGTGAACTTTGCAATAAAGTCGTTAGATCTTTTTATCGCCAGAAATGTCTTAAAAATAAATCTCCCTTTTTATTCGATTGTAAATATCATTTTAAATAAACAAATATTCTTTGAGCATTACGGTCCAAACCTTTCGGTTGACAAACTGTATGTTTCTTTAAAAAAGTTATTATTTGATGAAGAAATAAATCAAACCTCTATTTTAGGCTGCAAAGAAGTTATTAAAAACTTAAAGTCTTTAAATGCAAATCAGTTAGCGGCTGAGGAAATTTTAAATATTTAGCATCAACCTATTTTTTCAATCAACAAGCTTTTTGCATTAATAATCTTTCATATCTTAAAAACTACCAAAAAATGACTAATATGATAAAAAGTCGTACCAGAAAATGACATTTTGTCATTTTTCGGAAAAAATCTCTCTCAGATCCCGCCTTTATTTTTTATTCATCTCGAAAAAAAATAACTTATAATATACACTTAAAAAACAACTAATTGGATTTAATATGGATGTGGATTTCAAAATATATATAGATAGAGTAAAAAATAAAGAAGAAAAAATTTCTTTAAAATGCTCTTCTAAAGATTTGGAGATCTTAAATGAAAAAGATTTAAAGATTCAAAAACCGATTGAAATATCGGGTAAAGCTTATCTTGCAAATGATAAACTTATTTTAAATCTATCTATTAAATATTTCATTTCCATCCCCTGCTCTATCTGTAATGAATTTACAGAAAAAATGATAAAAATTAAAAATTTTTATCATATGACAGGACTAGAAGAAACCAACGCTATCTACGATTATAAGAAGGATCTGAGAAATGTTATTTTATTAGAAATACCATCTTATGTAGAATGTAATGAAAAATGTTCGAAAAGAAACGATATTAGTAAATATTTGAAAAAAGATAATGTAACTAATTACTATCCCTTTTCGAAGCTAAATTAATAATATAGGAGACAAAAATGGCAGCGCCAAGAAATAAAATTTCAAAAGCTAGAAGAAACAAGAGAAGTGCACATTCAGCTAAAAAACCTAAAATGATTTCTAAATGCTCAAACTGCACAAAAGAAAAACTACCTCATAGAATTTGTCCTTATTGTGGATACTATGCAAACAAAGTAGTTATAAATCATGAAGAAAAAGCAAACGACTAGAATAGGTATCGATCTAATGGGATCTGACACAAATCCCATTGATCTGTTAAAAGCTGTAGTATTATTCGCAAAAAACTTAGAAGACGAAATAGATTTTGTTTTTTTTGCGACTAAAAAACTAGAGCAGTACTTTTCAAATCTTGTAAAAGACTTAAAAAATATACCATCTACTTTTACAGTTCATTTTTCTGAAAACTTAGTTGAAATGGATGAAGATCCGCTTCTTGCGATCAGAAGAAAAAAAGATGCTACCATGTTCGAAGCGATGCGATTTATTAAAGACAATAAAATTGATGCCTTGGTATCTTGCGGCAATACAGGAGCTTTAGTGACCTCTGCTAAGATGATACTCGATACAATTTATCCTATCACAAAACCAGCGCTTTTAGCATTGATCCCAACAAAAAAAAAACCCTTGGCAATTTTAGATGTCGGAGCAAACATCACATACACTAAAGATACTCTGGTAGAGCATGCCCTATTAGGAGCAGCCTATCAAAAAACACGCAATATAAAACTTCCCAAAATCGGTTTATTAAATATAGGAGCTGAAGAAAAAAAAGGGACCTCTGAAATTCAAAAAGCCTACAAAGAACTTCAAAAAGTTTCTCATGAAATACACTTTTTTGATTTTTTAGGAAATATGGAAGGTAAAGAAGTTTTTGAAGGTAATATAGATGTTTTGGTAACAGATGGCTTTTCAGGAAACGTTTTTTTAAAAACAGCGGAAGGAATCGCATCTTATATTTTAGACAAGATCTATAATCAAATTCCAAAATCTAAGTTTACAGAAATATCAGACATACTCCAGCCCTTAAAAACAAGACTTCACTATGCCGAGTATCCGGGAGCTTTGCTTTTAGGAGTAAACGGCATAGTAATTAAATGCCACGGCTATTCTTCTTCCCAAGCCTTTATAAACGGAGTAAAGGGAGCGATGGAATATGCTAAAAATTCTTTATCTGAAGCTATCAAATCAAAACTTAAAGCCTAATTCTTTCTAAAAAAATTTTACCTAAAAATAAAAGCCTTTTTCATATATTATAATAATAAACTGTTAAAAGAGCTGAAAATGAAAGAAATTCTTATCAATGTAGATTCTAAAGAAGTGCGATATGCCTACATGCACCACGGAAAACTTCACGATCTAATAATAGATAGAAAAAAATCCAGGCAAATAACCGGGAATATCTATCGCGGACAAGTAAAAAATATATTACATAACATTCAATCTGCTTTTATCGATATAAATGAATCAGACAATGGATTTATACATATCAATGATATCATCATAAACAGAAAAAAATTCGAAGAAATGTTTGATATGGACTTTGCAATAGATTATAAATCTGCAAACAACAAAACTTCTTCGAAACAGGACATTACAAAAATACTAAAATTAGACCAACCCGTATTAGTACAGGTTGTAAAAGAATCTATCGGCACAAAAGGAGCAAGGCTCACTTCCAACATATCTATAGCCGGAAGATACTTGGTTCTTCTTCCAAACACCCCCCATAGAGGAGTGTCCAGAAAAATCGAAGATAAAAATTTAAGAGATCGGCTCAAAAAACTTATCAGAGCATTTGAAATGCCGAAAGATATGGGTCTTATCTGTAGAACAGCATCTGCAACAGCATCTACAGATATGTTAATAAACGAAGCTCATGAGCTTTTAAGAATATGGGAAGATATCGTAAATAAATTTCACAAATCAAAAGGCCCCAAGTGTTTATTTGAAGAGTCTTCTTTAGTAAAAAAAGCAATAATTACCGCAATAGACAAAAAATATGACAGGATCCTAATCGACGACTTTTCTTTACTTAAAAAATGTGAGACTATCTATAAAAACTATGAAAAAGAGCATCCCATAAAAATTGAGTTCTACAAAGGTAAAATCCCACTTTTCGAAAAAACAAATGTTGAAGAAGAAATTGATAAAGCTCTCAACAGAAAAGTATGGCTTCCATCTGGCGGATACTTATTCTTTGATAGAACAGAAGCTATGTTCACTATCGATGTTAACTCCGGCAGAAGCACAAAAGATGAAGTAAAAAATGTTGAAGAAACGCTTGTAAAAATAAATTTGGAAGCAGCAGAGGAAATAGCTCGGCAGTTACGGCTTAGAAATGTCGGAGGACTGATAATCTGTGATTTTATCGATATGCGATATAGAAAAAACCAAAGAAGGGTATTAGAAAAAATAAAAGAGTGCATGAAAGAAGACTTTGCAAAATGCACTATTTTGGGAATGAGCGAATTCGGCTTAGTTGAAATGACCCGCCAGCGTTCCAGAGAATCTTTAATACAAACCATGTTCACAACATGCCCGTACTGCGCCGGAAACGCTTTAATCAAAAACCACGAGACTCTTTCAATAGAAATAGAAAGAGCCTTGAAAAAGCTCTTTAAATCTAAAGAAAAACATACAATCAAACTAATTACTCATCCAGAACTTGACAAATACCTAAAAACAACCGACAAAGATTTTTATCAAAAAATGGCCAACAAAACAAACTCGCAAATAGAGTTTAAAACTAAAGATACCCTGCATTTAAATGAATTTCAAATATACTTAAACGGAAATAAAATCGATGCATGAAAAATTTCTAAATAAACTCAACCGCTATCTGCAAGAAAAAAAAATTAACGAAAAATACCACCATATTCTTAAAGGATTTTATTTTTCTTTCAAAAATGCAGTAAAAAACACCTCTACAAAAGAAGAAGAATACATTCCTTATTTTGCTAAACTTTTAGAAATGATCTGTGAGCAGTTAAAAAATCCTTATCAATTTGATCTATATCACGAAAAAATAACAAAACCTTTTAATTACTATAAGTTTGGAATAGAATTCTCTTCATTTTTTTTAAATAAGCAAAAATCTTCGATACATCATCAAGATAACCTAAAAAAAATACAAAGTTATATAAACAACAAAGAAAATGTTATACTCTTATCAAACCACCAATCAGAAGTAGACCCTCAAGCAATAAATGCAGTACTGCAGGACACTTACCCTAAACTGGCCTCCGACATAATATTTGTAGCAGGAGACAGAGTAATAACAGATGCTTTAGCAATTCCGTTTAGTATGGGCTGTAACCTACTTTGCATATATTCCAAGAAGTACATAGACATCGATCCCAAAACAAAACATCAAAAGCAAATACACAACACCAAAACCATGGAAAAAATGTGCTCTCTTCTAAAAGAAGGCGGCAAGATCATAT
The DNA here is from genome assembly GCA_028278035.1 of Chlamydiales bacterium. Lineage (GTDB taxonomy): Bacteria > Chlamydiota > Chlamydiia > Chlamydiales > SM23-39 > JANQFC01. The sequence continues at coordinate 135,130 of JANQFC010000026.1, read as the reverse complement.
ACGTGGCTCCAAGCGGCGGCAGAGACAGAAAAGATAAAAACGGTAAAATACAAGTAGCTGAATTTGATCCAAAAAGTTTAGAGCTTTTTTACCTAATGAGCAAAAAAGCTAAAACAAAAACTCATTTTTTCCCATTTGCCTTAGCTACCTATGACATGCTTCCTCCTCCCGAGACCACACAAATTGATTTGGGTGAAAAAAGAATAGCAAATAGAGTAGGTGTCCATTTAAGTTTTTTGAACGAAGTCGATATGGAAAGCATTCCAAACACCTTAAATTTAAATAAAACTCAAAAAAGAGAAAAAAGAGCTGAGTACATACATAACTTAGTAAAACAAGAATTCGAAAAAATAACAGGAGTCAATTAATGAAAGCTTCTTTAACAAGCCTATTTTTTTTTATACTAACCTTTTTGCAAATCAACGCAGCTGATCTAAAAGAAGCTTATCAAAAAATTGACGATAAAAATACCCTTCAAATACAAAACCCTTATTTGCAAAACCGGCAAATAAAAAAACTTAGATTAAATAACGGGTTGAAAGTACTAATTATATCCGACAAAAATGCAGACCAGTCAGCCGCTGCTCTTGGCGTAATGGTCGGTCATTGGGAAGATCCGGATAATTATCCCGGAATGGCACACTTTTGCGAACACATGTTATTCAAAGGATCTACTAAATATCCTGATGAAGCTGAATATTTCCGCTTCATGTGGGATCACGGAGGCACTCCGAATGCTTTTACAGCACATGATAGAACAGTTTACATGTTTTCAATAAATAACGACTATTTTGCAGAAGGCCTGGATAGATTATCTTATTTTTTTATATCACCATCTTTTAATACTGACGATGTAGCAAGAGAATTATTTGCAGTAGACCAGGAACATTCCAAGAATATTGAAGCTGATAACTGGCGCAGATATATGATTACCAAAGAAATCGGCAATCAGCGCCATCCGAACAAAAAATTCTCTACCGGAAACTCTAAAACTCTAGGAGGAATACCACCTCAGGCACTACAAGACTGGTGGGAAAAACATTACAGCGCAAATTTAATGACCCTTGTTATCTATTCTCCTCTCTCGACAGAAGAGCTTACACAAATGGCCGTAGAAAAATTCTCTAAAATACAAAATAAAGGAAGGGATGCTTTTCAAACAGATGAAAAACTGTTTTCTCAAAACACTTTAGGCAAAATTGTCTATATTAAGCCTATCAGAAACCTCCAAACCCTCTCTTTGGAATTTGAATTAGACAAAAGCTTTGCAAAAGACACAACAAAATCTGTAGAGCTGATATCCTATGCAATCAATAGAGGTCAAAAAAGCTCTCTTTTAGAAAACTTAAAAAAAGAAAACTTAGCAGAAAATCTAAAAGCGGAAACAGAAAAATTAGGAACAGAACACATAATATTCACAATAGAAGTGGAACTAACAGACAAAGGTCTGCAAAATAAAGATACAATAATACAAAGATGCTTTGAGGCTATTAACAACTTAAAACAATCAAATATCCCTTTCTATCTCTTTCAAGAAATGAACTCAATGGCAAAATTAAATTACGAATACCAAGTTCATGAAGAAGCATTTGCATTCATCATAGATCAAACCACAAAGCTAATGGACGAGGATATATCTACCTATCCTCAATATACAACACTAGCATCTCAATACGATCCGCAAAAAATACAGCAGGCGCTATCAGAGATCAATTATCAAAACTGTATGTTCTATATCCAGGCAAATCCTCAAAAAACAAAAATATATCCCAACAAAAAAGAAAAATGGATGCAGGCGGAATATACAATTCAAGATCTTTCGAAAAACTTAGTTAAAAACTTAGAAGATACTCCTTTAAACTCAAACATAAAAATCCCAGATCCCAATCCTTTTATTCCAACTAATCTGCAAATAATTCAAACACAAAAAACAGACCCAACGTTTGCAGACCCTAAAAAAATAGTATCTAACGATTTTGCCAATATCTACTACGCAAAAGACAATATTTATAAAGTGCCGGAAATAGCAATGCATTTTTCTATTAAAGATCCAATTTTTACAAAAGATGCAAAAGCCGTAGTATTAAAAGATCTTTACACAAAAGCTCTTTTAGAAAATCTAGAACCTATGTTAAATGCAGCAGAAGATGCCGGATTGTCAGCCAATATCTTTTCCAAGACCTACAGCTTTGATTTTGCAATATCAGGCTACAGCGAAAAAGCATATCTGCTTATAGAAGAAACTCTAAAAACCATTAAAACTTTAGATGTTCCATCAGACAAATTCAATCTTTATAAAAACTACCTTTTAAAAACGTATGAAAATCACCAAAAAATGCTTCCTCTATATCAAGCTAACGAATATATGAGCTACTATTTAACCCCTTCCAATCTCTTGGCCAAACAAAAATATAACGCCCTTAAAAAAATATCTTATTCGGACTTTCAAGCATTTAAAAATGAAATTTTCACAAAAATATTCTTAGAATCTTTTATATCAGGCAATATAACAATAAAAGAAGCCGAAAGTATATTTTTAGATATTAAAGACACAATCGGCAAATCTCCATTTTACAAAAATGAAATTCCCCAAAAAGAGATCCTCTCCATGTCAACAGGACCTTTTATGATCCAGAAAAACTCTTCTATCAAAGGAACAGGCGCTGTCTTGGTAATAGAGCAGGGAGACTATAGTTTCAAAAATAGAGCAGCTCAAAATATCATAGGAAGCGCTCTTAGAGAAGCATTTTTTACAGAGCTCCGCTCTCATCAAAAAACAGCATATATGGCACACGCATCTGATCTGGAAAAAGAAAAAACTCTTTTTCAATATTTTGGAGTACAGTCTAACTCTCATTCTCCAAAAGATCTGATATCACGTTTTGAGATCTTTTTAGAAAACTACATCCAAGACCTGGAAATAAATATCCCTGAAAACAGATTTGAAACTATCAAGAAAAATATAATTACCCTTTTACAAACACCTCCTAAAAACTTGAATGAAATGACAGACAGGCTCTATACGTTTGCTTTTGAATATAATGAAGACTTTGAGCTTATAAACAAAAGAATTAACAGCTTAAACGATCTGACATATCAAGAATTCTTGGTCTTTGCAAACGATACATTATCCAAAACGAACAAGAAAAGGCTGGCCCTGCTTTTTGAAGGAGAAATAGCAAATACCAAAAAACTGACTTACCAAGAAGTAACGTCCGATGAATTTTTAAAACAAAACCAGTATGTAGCAAAATAGCGTTATAAAAGTATAATTAAGCTAGCAATCATATTTATCTTTTTAGCTATTTCCATGTTTAAATGATTGTCTAATTCTTTACCTTGCCAGTAATTAACAATATTTTTTGCAGAATGAGCTATCATATAAAATGAAAAAGCAATTCCCGTTCCAATTATAAAATTAGAGCTCATCACAAAACCTATAGCTTTTAAAAATTTAGTGATTTTAGCTGCTTGCGAGATTAATAAACTGCCATTAATATATCCGCAAACAGCAGGCAGAAATTCTTCTATTCCTAAAGCTGCAATATCCCAATACATATCTTTATTACCTTGAGAAATTTCTCTAATAGCCATTTTCTCATCTCCTTTTTATGATATTAGTCTTCTTTTTCCTGCAGCCATCACAATAAAAGTTGCAGCAGCAATAACATGGGTTAGATAAGGTTTTACATATGTCTGAAAATATCCACATAATCCTTGAGGCACATCTTCCACTACAGCTTCTTCTTCAAAATCTTCCTCAATAGTGTCCACCTGCAGAACTTCTACCGGTTTTTCGCTGTGATACTTGTTATATAAAAACCAACTGTAGTAATAGCAGAAACAGTTGAAGTTATTAAAACAGCTTTTTGCGATACACACAAACTTTATGCAAAACGAATTTGCTGAATTTGCTCCATCTATTGCAACAAAGCTCATATAAAACCTTCATTTATATTTATTAAAAAGTTTAAAACCATAAAAACAAAACAATATTTAGTCAATTAATTTTATTTATAATCATTGACATAACAGCTAATAAAGTAACCTAATGCAGCGGCAGCTATTGATAAAATAGTAAATGTCACAGGTACAGGACATAATGTTTTTGAAATATTTCTAAAAGACAGCGGGGTTCTTCTTGCTTGGATATTTCTTGTTTTGATATAGGCGTTCAATACCATTAACATATTCGGCAATCTTTGTAATCTTTCCACTGCTTTAGTCAAACTTAAAAAGCCCCCTCTCATAGGAACATATTGACCAAACACCTCTAAAAAACTTTGTAAAAAATTATAATTTCTTGATTTAAGGATTGAATCGAATAAACGTTGAATTTTTCTTATTTCTCTATCATTCAAATTAGTTGTTTTTGTTTTACATTTTTCTAAAATTTTAGTAGTAATATTATTAATAACTGCTTTATCTAATTCCGTTTGTGAAGCAATTGTTAACAAAGAAAATAAATTATAATGATTTCTCGGATCTGGAGAGCATAGCGGAATATCTCCCAAACAAGGAAGTTGCCAAAAAAAATCAAACCCTTCAATCGTTTGATGTGTAATAGCTCTACATAAAATGTCTGCTATTATTTTTTTACCTTTTTCTATTTCAAATCCTGCAATAGTAGGATCTTGAAAAAAATCTTTTAAAGGTGTTTTTTCTATTATTGGTATAAAAAAAGCGGGTCCCTTTGCTAACGCCTCATCTAAAACATTAAAAAGAGTTAATGCATCAGAGTTACCTTCTACTTTTATAAGAGGAATATCTGTAATGTTTATATGCTCTAATAATTGATTTAAAGTTTGTGTGTTGTTATTTTTTATCGCTAAAATTAATAATTGGGAATAATTAATACTCCCCCGGAATTTATTCATTCCTCTGCTAGTGTCATCTGTTAAAAGCCTTTTTAACTCTCTCGTATTATCGCTCTTTACTGCATGGCATAATTCCTGTGCAAATTCCTGTGCAACTTGCCTAATATCTTGAGTAGCCTGCTGCCAACGCTCTTTTACCCTTGCTAAAGCTGTCATAATAAAATTCCTTGGTTTATTTTTGTGCGGCACAGCATAACCAAGTATTCCTTTTTTTCAAATTATTTTTATTATATTTTTTTATTTATTCAATCGAAGCTTGAGTTTTTAAATTTTGCCATAATTTTGAAAAATCCGTTTGAGTCCCGTAGACCATTATTAAATTTGCTATAACAACTGCAGTTGACCTAGAAGACACTCCGGACATAAACTGCCGAATTTTTAACTGTTTGCAAGCATCAATATATCCCCAATTCCTTTCAAGCCATTGTTTATTCGCCCTAAAGACATCCGGAATATTAGTTATTGCTCCTACAATAAGCCCAGAAAATGCAGCGCCGATCACAGTGGCCCCTACTTCACTTTTAACCTTTTTTTGCACCTTGTCTTTAATACTTCCGGCTAATACCAAATATCCGCCTGCATACATCGCTTCCCTTACAGCCAATGCTGAAGATCCTCTCGTAAAAGAAAAGACACCTTCTTCTTTCCAAGCAGCTTGAGCTGTTTTTAACAAAGAACTTCTCCAACTATTTTGATAATTCTGCACAACAAACTCCATAGGGGCTGAAACAGCTCCCGCAAAAGCTCCCGCTGTCATCGCAGCTACAGCTTTTTGAGCAGAAGTTAATTTTTCTTCTTTAAATCCTCTCTTCATAAGTTCATTAACAGATATTGCAACAGCCGTTTGAGGCACAATATTTAAGGCTAAAAGAGGAGCCCCTCTCATTAAATGAGCAGGCACTACTTTTTGTTCTGTCTGCAGTCTATTTTTTATATAAAGTAAAGGAGTAATAGCAGTCACTACCCCCGCTCCTAAAAAAGCGCCTTTTGCCGCATTTTTTGCAGTATTGATAACACTAGAAAAGACAGATGGATTTTTAAAATTCACTTCTGTTGCCATATAATTTTCCTTTTTTTAAATTTCAAAAAAATCACAAAATGATATTCAGATAAACATTTTATGCAAACTTTTTATGTTAAATTTTGATAAACGCCGAAAATTTAAAACCTTGAAAACCAACACCAAAAATCAATATATAGTAATAAAAACAACTCAATTTCACAATATATTGTATTTGATGTATTGTAATATTTATTTAAATTTACTAACATCCGGCTTAGATAATAAAAAATAACCAGAGGTCATATGTCAACTGTAAAAACATCAAATAAACAAGCTCTGCAGTTAAAAAAAGTCATAAAAAGAAACGGTAAAATATCCAGGTTTAATATCAACAAAGTCAAACAGGTAATAGCCTGGGCAACAGAAAACTTAGATGTCAATCCCCTTAAGCTGGAAGCATCCATCGATATAATATTTAAAGACAAAATAAAAACATCTGCTATCCAAAAAAATCTGATCTACCATGCATTAGCCCTTACCAATATACAAGAACCTGACTGGAGAATAGCCGCAGGCAGGTTGTTAATGATGAACACCTGGAAAAGCAAACAGAAAAAAAGAGGCTATTTATACTCTGATTATACAACGCACATACAACACATGGTCGAAAAAAAACTATATGATCCAAAAATCCTAGATCTATATACTTTGGAAGAAATAAAAAAAGCCGCTAAGTTTCTAAATATAAAAAAAGACCTAGACTACGACTATGCAGGAATGGTCCTGCTGACAAACAGATATCTAATAGAAAACGAGCTTCCGCAAGAAGCTTATTTAACAATTGCTCTTTTACTGGCCGTAAATGAAAAAAACAACAGGCTAAAACACGTACAAGAATTTTACAACATTTTAGCAGATAGAAAACTGTCACTTGCCACTCCAATATTGTTAAATCTAAGAAGAAAAAAAGGCAATCTCTCTTCTTGTTTCATAATATCTGTAGATGATGATATTCATTCTATTTTCGATACAGTAAAACAAATAGCCAAGATATCAAAAAACGGAGGAGGAGTCGGTGTTAATTTATCAAAAGTAAGGGCAAAGGGATCTTGGGTATCTAAAAACAAAAATGCTTCAGGAGGCATTATTCCATGGATAAAGATTATAAACGATACGGCGGTAGCCGTGAATCAAATGGGTAAAAGAGCGGGCGCAGTAACAACCTCTTTGGATATATGGCATTTAGACATTGAAGATTTTTTAGAACTCCAAACAGAAAACGGCGACCAAAGAAGAAAAGCATACGATATTTTTCCTCAAATAGTAATTCCTGATCTTTACATGAAGTATGTACAAGAAAATAAAACCTGGCATCTATTTGATCCATATGAAGTAAAAACTTACCTTAACATAGATCTTACTACCCTTTGGGGCAAAAACTTTGAAAATGCCTATTTAAAATGCGTTGAGGCCTATAAAGATAATAAACTTACACTTGTAAAAACAATAAATGCAAAAAACCTTTTCAAGCAAATTATGAAAACGCAAATAGAAACAGGCATGCCTTATTTATTTTTTAAAGACATTGCAAATAAAGACAATCCTAACTCACACGAAGGTTATATTCCTGGAGGAAATCTTTGTATGGAGTCTTTTAGCAATGTATTAGCTAATAAGGAAATACACACCTGCAACTTGGTTTCTATTAATTTAGCTAACATAAAAAAAGAAGAGTTGAAATCAATTTGTTCTATTGCAGTTAGAATATTAGATAACACTATAGACCTGACTGAAAATCCAGACAAACAAAGCAACATCCATAATGATAAATATAGAACTATAGGCATAGGAGCTATGGGCCTTGCTGACTTTTTAGCTAAAAATGAAACGTTATATGAAAAAGCATCTTCAACAGTTTCCGATCTGTTTGAAGAAATTGCCTATCAGGTAATTTCAGCATCTATTGAACTTTCAAAACAAAGAGGGGCTTACAAAGCATACAAAAACTCTATGTGGGACAAAGGCTTTAGAATCAATAAATATAAAAAACAAAGTAAATCTCCAAAGAGATGGAACTTGCTGCAAAAAGATCTAAATAAATACGGTATTAGAAATTCCCAGTTATTGGCAATAGCGCCTAACACATCCTCTGCACTAGTGCAGGGATGTACCGCATCAGTCTTACCTATTTTTTCAAAGTTCTACTTTGATAAAAATGCAAAAGGCGCAGTGCCTGTTTGCCCTCCCTATATAAAAAACAGATTTTGGTACTACAAAGAATATAAACATATGGACATCAAAAAAGTAAATGAGGTAATTTCATCTATCCAAAAATGGATAGACACAGGAATATCTTATGAATTGATATTTAACTTAAATATGGAAAATATCAATGCCAGATATATTTATGAATGCCTGATTGACGCTCATAAAAAAAATATTAAAACAATATACTACATAAGAACGATCCAGAAAGACGGCTCGTCTTTAGAAAAACAAGAATGCATATCATGTGCAAATTAGGAGATATATGAAAGCTAAGAAATTATTTAATCCTGACGGCAATGACTCTATTAATGAAAGAAAGGTAATTGGCGGCAACACCACTAATATCTTTAATTTAAATAATGTAAAATATCCTTGGGCCAATAAGCTCTACAGAATCATGATGGAAAACTTTTGGATACCTGAAAAAGTGGATTTAACATCAGATGTAAATGATTATAAAAATCTCACTGAAGAAGAGCAAAAAGCATACGATGGAATTTTAAGCTTTTTGATCTTCTTGGATAGCATACAAACAAACAATGTTCCACATATATCCGATTATATAACCTCACCTGAAATAAACTTAGTACTGGCTATACAGACATACCAAGAAGCAATCCACTCTCAATCCTATCAGTACATAATAGAGTCTATTTTACCACAACAGACAAGAAACTACATATACGATCTTTGGAGAGATGATGAAACATTATTCAAAAGAAACAAATACATAGCAAACATCTTTCAGAGTTTTTTGGACAAAGCATCTACTGCCAACTTCAAAAAAGTACTTATTGCTAACTATTTGTTAGAAGGTCTTTATTTTTATAATGGTTTTAATTTTTTTTATAATCTAGCATCACGCCATAAAATGCATGGTACTACAGACATTATAAGATATATTAATAGAGATGAATTATTACATGTTGTCATCTTCAAAAAAATTATCCCCGAAGTAATAGATGAAAATGATACATCCTGGATATACGAAATGTTTAAAAACGCTACAAACCAGGAAATTGAATGGACAAACCATATTATCGGAAATAACATCTTGGGCATCTCTGAAGAGGCTACCGATAAATATACCAAGTATTTAGCTAACTCACTTTTAGAAAGGATAAACTTAAAGCCTTTATATCCCGGATATACCGACAATCCCTATAAACACCTGGAAAAAATAGCTGATACTGAAGGAAAAGGAGATGTAAAGGCTAACTTTTTTGAAGCTACCGTTACATCATACAACCAGTCTTCTGCTATAGACGGTTGGGATTTTTAAAAACTGTTAACTAAAACACTTTCTTTAAATAAATTTATTATTCTATCTCAAAGCACTTCTGCAAGCTTATAAATTATACTAGTTGCTAAAACACCAATTTGCATTACATGCAATACCATACTCTGATTTACTTGTTTTTCCAATAAACGATTAATTATATTTTGACATGATAATACTGCAATACGAAAAGTTAAGTATACTCCTGTAGCAACTAATAAGTTTGACCCTAAAAAAATCCCTGAAGCATGAGAGAAACTGGCTATTTTTCCAGCTTGCTGGATAATTTTTTTTGATAAACCTATACCTTCCATTAGAACAGTACCATTCACTAAATAAAACATAGCTTTTTGCCCAAAGCTATCATTTATATTTTGAGTATTAGTCATGCCTGCCATAAAAATATCTCCTATTATTTCCTTAATCTCTTTATTTTATTACTCACATCTAATCCATAAACACATACTGCAAGAATCCTCCAAAGATAGCCTACTTATTCTTTATTAGGAGCGTATTTGTCCCAATAAGAACCAATATAATTCCATAATCTGCTTTCAGATTTCATAATTTTTGTATTTTTATCCTTTAATCAAGCAGTTAAAACAAATATTGAGTACAAAAAAAAGACGCACCCCATACTAAATCTTGCAATAACCTAAAATTAGAATTTTGATTTATTTCATCTTTATCAATGTAATTTATTACATTTCGTATAGATTTTATTGCTACGCTAAAAGCGCAACAAATAGCTCCAGCTATTAATAAATTACTTCCAAAAATAATTCCAGAACTGCAAAACCATTGGTTTATTTTTGCAGCTTGTTTAACAAGAACAACTGCCACTTCTAATCCACAAAAGCCCGCTGTAAGATTAAATATTGCAGCCCCTCTTTTTTGGCATCTGGTTAAAGAGGGAAATGCATCTGCTCCAGCATTAAAACTTACTGACATTTTAGCCTCCTTTTCGACTAATTACTTCTTTTTAAAACTCCATATAATAAAACCAATATTTACAACTTTAGCTACTAATGTAATATTATCCCAATATGGAGCTATATACGTTTCCCAACAAGGACCAATATAATTCCATAATCTGCTTTTCGACCTTATAACCGTTGTATTTTCATCCTTTTTATTTGCTTGTAGTGCAGCAATAGCTTTTAAAGCCTCGGCTGATTTTATTTTACTTTCTTCAGCCATTTTTATTTCTTGATATTTAAAATTCATTTTTGCAAAACCATATAACATAAAGCTTGCAACAACAATTCCTATTGAACCAATGATAGAAAAAATAACCGGCTGAGATAAAGCTGTGCAGCCATTATTATTGCAATGAATTATCCCTGATTTAAAACTTGCATCTTCTGTGGAATTCAATGCAAACAATTGAGTTACTCCTCTCATATTTTAAATCTCCCAAATTAAAGCAAAAAGCATTACAAAATAATTTTCTTTTTTAGACAATGCTTTTTTAATTTTCGTAAAAAAAATTTTTATAAAAAAAACAAGCGAGAGTGTTCTTTTAAGAAAGTACTGCAGACAAATATACCGACAATCCCTATAAACACCTGAAAAAAATAGCTGACACTAAAGGAAAAGAAGATGTAAAGGCTAACTTTTTTGAAGCTACCGTTACATCATACAACCGGTCTTCTGCTATAGACGGCTGGGACTTTTAAACTACCACTAACTAAAGAATCTTTTAGCTGACCGGTATACTCTATATGTTTTTTCAGCTACATAAGAGCCTATATCACATCCTAATTGCGCAGGTCGACCTTCAATATTTAGACTAATCATTAAAGTAAAAAAAGCTCTCGATATACAATGAGAAAATTGATTTAAGTTCAAAAAATGTTCCATTAAAACAGGTATCGCAAATATGGAATTTTTGAAAAATCTCCCCAAAAAGGCTATTACATCCTCTAGATCCTCTAGTAATATATCCTGCTGCGACGCTAAGGTTATAATTCCATTATAGCACACATGCATTAAATATATGCCTGGCATTCCAAAAGCCTTTAGTGCTATTTATAATACATAAACCAGAAAGAAATCATATATCTTTGATGACAATCTAAACTTGATGGATTGAAAATAGTAATTCCTAAAAAATTTACTAATGAATCCATCAAAAACATATCATCAACTGATAATGCCGATATAGCCCTTGATGCTGAATAATATAGCATAAACAAACTCGCAAAGGGAAATATAAATTTTCCAATTTTTCCCCCCATTTCTTTTATTGGCAGTATCGTTTTATCAAATACATGCATCAAATGTTTTATATACTTTAATGCGGGTTCTTTTGATGTTTTTATTCGATCAAAAAAGTCTGCCGTTTCGGCAAAGCCTTCGAACTGTCTTTTATATCTTGTTAGCAACATTTTCTCGAATGCTTGAAAAGTTTTTTTAGTAAATATTTCACCATTCGTTATCATATCAATTACTTCGGGCGGATTGTTTTCAATTCCTAATGAGTTATAAGTTACTGAACGTGCAGTAAAAATAAATGTTAATCTTCTTTCAATTTCTTTGGGCGGCAAAATAGGAGCTTTTTCTTCAATTAACCTTCTATTTTCATCATTCTCATAAAATGCTTTTGCTAATTGTATTCCCACTTCTTTTTCGCCTTTATCAAATAAATCGTCGTATAATTTTTCAAAGAGATTATCATACACTTCTCTATCTTCTGAAATATCCCTAAAAGTTCTGCATACTAGGGATGTTTTTTTTGGATCTTGAGATTCTTTTATAATCTTTAAAATCAGCTCAGGTGAAAGCTTTCCAAAATCAGGCCCTAATTCAGTCTCTTTCTCTGTATGTGGAATTATTTGTCTATCTGCTACGGCTCCTACGGCTGCCATTATTATCTCCTATTAATTATTAATATTAAATACTATGCCATATAATAAAAATTAAAATTAAATTAATTCAGAAGATTTTCGATCTAAAAGAATAAAAATATCATCCCTTTTATAAGCAATCACTTGCGCAGGAAGACTGCTGTTTTTATCAATTATTATTTGTCTAATAACCTCAGCTTTTTCAGAGCCTACAGCTATTAAAATAATATTTTTACTTTGGTTAATTAAAGGCAGAGTAAAAGAAATTCTTGAAAAGTTCTCTCCTTCCTTCTGGGTCTTTATAACAAGCTTTTTCTTTTCTTTTAAAGCATTAGACCTCGGAAAAATAGACGCAGTATGCCCATCTTCTCCTATCCCTAAAAGTATAAAATCAAAAGAAGGTTTATCTTTAAAAAAATTCAATATATGCCGCTCGTACTTTTGAACCGAATCTGCTGCATCTATTTCTTTATTAATGTAATGAACGTTTTTTAAATTTAAGGGATTTATCAAATACTTACTTATTTGATAAGTATTACTTTTTTCATTATCATCAGATACCATCCTTTCATCTACAAAAAAAACATGAATCTTGTCCCACAAAATATCTTTTTCACAGGATAGTTTCTTATAAAAACCAAGCGGGGTATTCCCTCCAGACAGAGCCACTGAAAAAAAACCCTTTTTATTGATCTCTTCATTAGATAGTCTATAAAAATATTCTACTAAAAAATCCTCTATTTCATCTTTGGTCTCAAATGTTTTAACTTTCATTAAAACTCTCTCCAGTATCTACTATCTTTTTCCAAAAGCTTCTTGGCTTCTTTCGGCCCATATGATCCGGCTTTATACTTATAAATTGTCTTCTTCTTATTCCAGGCGTCTACTAAAGGATCTATTATGTTCCACATAGCCTCTATCCCGTCTTTTCTGGCAAAAAGTGTAATATCTGATTTCATGGCATCTATTAATATCCTTTCGTAAGCCAAGGGATAATCTACTTTAAAAACATCTTTATAATCAAAGACCATGTCAACAGGGTACGGTGCATTGGCCATACCGGGAAACTTAACATTGAAATGAATCTCAATTTTTTGTTTTGGAAAAATACTAAATACAATGCTATTAGTTTCCAACTCCTGACAAGCATGCCCTAAAAGCCTGTGGGGAGCATCTTTAAAAATAATTGCTATTTCAGTAAATCTCTTTTTTAGTCTTTTTCCTGTTCTTACATAGAAAGGAACGCCCGACCATCTCCAGTTATCTATTAAAAACTTACCTGCGAAAAACGTTGGCGTCTTAGATCCTTTTTTAATATTTTTCTCCTGTAGATACCCTACTACATTTTTATTGTCTATTTTTCCTTTGGTGTACTGTCCCATCACAAAATTCTTATCGATATCTTTTTTATCAATAGGCTTTATTGATTTAAAAAGTTTAATTCTTTCATTTCTTATAGAATCTGCTTCATAATTTCCCGGAGGTTCCATCGCTATTAATGCGATCAGTTGCATGATATGGTTTTGCACTATATCTTTTACAACTGTTGCCTGTTCATAGAATGCGGCCCTATTTCCAATACCTAAATCCTCCGATACCGTTATTTGGATATTATCTATGAAATTTCTATTCCATAAAGGCTCAAACAAAGCATTGCCAAATCTGAAGAAAAATACATTTTGAACGGTCTCTTTTCCTAAATAATGATCTATTCTATAAATCTGTTTTTCATCAAATGCTTTTAAAAGTTTTTTATTGAGCTCTTTCGCTGTTTTCTTATCTTTTCCAAAAGGTTTTTCAACAATTATTTTTGCTCCTTTTTTATCTTTGCATAACTTAAAATCAGACAGGTTTTCTACAATTACAGGAAACATGCTAGGCGGTACTGCTAAATAATAAAGCAAATTGTCACTTTTATCTTTCTTAGTAAGTTTTGTTATCTTAGACCATAAAACCTTATATTTTTTTGCATCTTTTAGATCCGCTGTCTCATAAAAAAGATTTTTCTTAAATGAATTATAAGTTTTTTCATCAAAATGTTCTTTAGTATTTTCTTTTATCCAAACCTTCGCCTGCTTTCTATATTCTAACTCACTCATTTGAGGAAGGCCAAAACCTAAAATAGAAAATTTAGAAATAAAGTTTTTTTTGAATAACTTAAATAAAGTAGGCAAAAGCTTTTTTTGAGATAAGTCCCCACCGCCTCCGAATATCACCATAGTAAAAGGAGGCGCCTTAAATGTTTCTTTAGCCTTCATGCATGATTGAAAAGTAGCTTTCATAACTTATCCTTTTTTTACTCCATGTCCCCCGAATTCATCTCGTAGTTTTGCCAAGAGTTTATCTTGAAAACTGTTTTTATTTCTAGATGTAAATCTTTCGTATAAAGCACTAGTAATAACAGGCACTGATACATCCAAATCTATTGCTTCTTTTATTGTCCACCTGCCTTCTCCAGAGTCTTCAACATAAGCTTTTATATTTTTTAAACTCTGATCTTTTTTAAAGGCTTTTTCAATAAGCTTTAAAAGCCAAGATCTAACAACTGAATTAATATTCCAAAGTTTGGATATCTTATGTAAATTTAAATTAAGATCTTTCTTGGTCTTTAATATCTCAAAACCTTCGGCATATGCCTGCATCAGACCATACTCTATACCGTTATGGACCATCTTAACAAAATGACCAGCCCCTGATTTTCCCATATACTCATAACCATCTTTCACAGATAAAGTTTTCAAAACAGGCAGAATATAATTATATGCTTTCTTGTCTCCTCCTACCATAAGAGCATACCCTTCTTTTATCCCCCAAATGCCGCCTGATGTTCCAACATCCAAAAATATAATCCCTTTTTTCTTAAGCTCTTCTTCTATTTTTTGAGAATCTTTGTAATTAGAATTCCCGCCATCTATTAAAATATCCCCTTTTGTCAGATGTTTCATAAGCTTTTTAATAGTTGCATCCACTATCCTTCCAGCCGGAACCATCATCCAAATAACCTTTTTACCCACAAGCTTTGATGTTAGCTCTTGCAAAGACTTGGCCCTTTCAATCTTTTTATCTAACTTACTATAGACTTTTCTATTCACATCATAAGCGACTATCTTATGATTTTTAACAAGACGTTTTGTCATATTAAGACCCATTTTACCAAGTCCTATAAACCCTAACTTCATTATTACCTCTAAATATTTTTTCTTTTTTTATCATACAAAATTTGTATTTAAAAAAAATTTTTATTACTTTTAATTTAAAAAGAAAAAAAATTATGAAATACAAATACGTAGTAATCGGCTCCGGTTCGGCCGGCTTAGTAGTAGCCCTCGGTCTTGCCAAGTCCAAAAAAAAAGTTCTCTTAATCGAAAAATCCCAGATAGGAGGAGACTGTACAAACTTTGGATGCATTCCCAGCAAAACTTTAATACATTCAGCTAAAATATCTCATAACATACAAATAGCAAATGATTTCGGAATAGATATCACATTAAATCATTTCAATACAGATAACGTTTTTCAAAAAGTTAGAAAAACAATTGAAAAAATAAGACAAGAAGATACTCAAAACTTAAAACAGGCTAATGTTCCAACTTTAAAAGCAACCGCTTCTTTTGTTAGTCCTCATGTAATAGAGGCTCGAGAAGAAAACGGCACAACGCATAAAATCAAAGCTAAAAATATTATAATAGCAACAGGTTCTTCTCCATTAATCCCCCCAATACATGGACTTCATAATACACCTTATTTAACAAATGAAACTGTCTTTTATTTAAAAAAAGTCCCATCTTCTATTGCAATAATAGGAGGAGGAGCTATTGGATGCGAGCTCGCCCAAGCTTTTAAAAGATTAGGATCCGATGTTTTTATAATAGACAATCAAAATAGACTATTATCCCAAGAAGAAGAAAAGGCCTCTGATGTAATAAAAGATGTTTTCATAAAAGAACATATCAATTTATATCTCGATCATTTGGTAGATGAAATATCTTTTGAAAACAATGAGTTCAAACTACACTTAAAATCCAAATATACTACAGAAAAAAAAGAAATAATATCTAAACAACTTTTAATAGCAACAGGCAGAAAACCAAACATAGAAGAGCTTAATTTAGAAAAAGCTGATATTGAATATACAAAAAAAGGCATTGTTGTAGATAAATATGCAAGAGCCTCTCAAAAAAATATATTTGCAATAGGAGATGTTATCGGTCCTCCTTATTTTACACATCTGGCAGAACATCATGCCAGATCCTTACTAATGACTTTATTATTCCCTCTTCCGATCAATATAAAGATACATCCTAAATTTTTACCTAAAGTTACATTTACAGACCCTGAAATAGCATCTGTCGGCATGTCTGAAAAAGAAGCGATAGATACGTTTACAGAAAAGAAAATACACACCTATACACTGCCTATTTACAAAATCGACAAAGCTAAAACCCAAGATGCAGAAGACGGTTTTATACAAATAATTACAAAAAAATATTCCAGTAAAATACTAGGAGCAGCAATAGTTTCAAAAAGAGCTTCAGAGATGCTTTCTGAAATATATACTGCTATGAACAAAAAAATATCGTTAAAATCATTAATACAAATAGTTCATCCATACCCTACTTATAACTTAGGAATCAGGCAAATCGCAGACAAATATGTAAATGAAGTATTACTTAAGAAAAAACAATGAAAAAATATTTAAAATACTTACCTATTTTAATCATCTTAATTTTAATGATAATAACATACATATACGGCGGCTTTGATTTTTTATCATTTGACTCACTCAAAAAATACCACTTAATTCTTCAGCAATATCTAAATAATCACCCTGTTGTTTTTCCTATAATTTTTATGCTAGTTTACATAATAGCCGCAGCACTATCTATCCCCGGAGCTGTTTTTTTAACAATGTTGTCTGGTTTTTTATTCAACCAGCCTATGGCAACAATATATGTTGTAATATCAGCCACTATTGGAGCCTGTATTATATTTTTATCCGCAAAAACAGCCCTTGGAGATATTTTAAAGAAAAAAGCTGGAAAGCTGCTTAGAAAAATATCCGCAGGTTTTTCTAAAAATGCAGCAAACTACATGTTATTTTTAAGACTGGTTCCTCTATTTCCATTTTGGCTGGTGAATATAGCTCCTGCATTTTTTAATGTAGGATTTTTTACTTATTTTTGGACAACGCTTGTAGGAATCATTCCCGGCAGCTTTGTTTTTGCTCAAGCAGGAACTGGATTAAGCTCTTTACTTAAGCAGGAAGAAGTTACAATTTCCTCCTTTTTTACAATAGAGATAAAAATAGCTTTAATAGCTCTCGGTATTTTTGCTTTAATCCCGGTAATTTACAAAAAAATAAAAGAAAAAAATGTTAGACACTAACTTTAGAACGCCCTATCAAAAAATAGCAGTCGATCCAATTTTAAAGTTCAAGCTTATCACTAAGATCCATCCTAACATAATAACCCTTATAGGCTGTGTAACAGGAATCATATCTTCATTTTTTATCATATATAACTACAAAATAACCGGCTCTTTAATCTTACTTCTATCGGGTTATTTTGATACTTTAGACGGTTCTATTGCAAGACTTCAAAATAAAAAATCAAATCTCGGCACAATTTTAGATATTTATTCTGATAGAGTAGTAGAGTTTTTTATTATACTTTCCTTGTTTTTTGCAGATCCTGATCATCGAGCATTTACATGCCTTGTTATGCTAGGAGCTTGTCTTTTATGTGTAACATCATTTTTAACTATCGGAATTTTTTCCGAAAACAACACAAAAAAAAGTTTCCATTATTCTTCCGGCATAATGGAAAGAACAGAGACCTTTATATTTTTTATACTAATGATTTTATTCAATCATTATTTCTATATGCTAGCAACCGTTTTTGTATCACTAGTGATCTTAACATCACTTATGAGAATCTCCGAATATAAAAAACAGACTCAATAATTAATTATTGAAATAAAACATACCAACAATCAATAAAGCTCATAGCGTTTCTTTACTTCTAAAAAGGCTTTTACTTTATCTTCTTCAAACTGGATCATCTTCCAGGCCGCATATTTCTCATTTTTTAATATATCAAAAATTTTCTTATTTCCGTTTACCTTGCAGAAAGCATCTATTTTTTGCTGAGATATGGTATTTAACTTAGCCTCTACTTTCTCAGGATACAAAGACTTTAACATACCTATTAAAAGATATTGAACGGCCAGAGGCCTATATTTTTTTCTGTCAGTTATTACTATTTTAACTCCCTCTAAGTTCTTGCCTTTATACGCACCGTAATAAGGCTTGTAATAAAAAGGAATAAATCTCACTCCCTTTAAATTTTGTTTATTTAATTGTTTTGCAAAATCTCTACCGTTTATCCATGAAGCTCCTATTACTTTAAAAGGCATGGTATATCCTATCCCAATATTAACGAGCTCCAACTCTCCTATAATACCGGTAGAGGCACAATAAAAAGGAGAGTCCGGCTCCGGTATGTGAGGTGATGTCGGTATCCAGTAAAGCCCGGTATCTTCATAACTCATCTCTCTTTTCCAACCATTCATTTGAACAACTTTTAAATCACAGCCAATTTTATACTCACCATTAAAGAACATTGCCAGCTCTCCTATTGTCATGCCATGACAATAGGGTACATTAATATAACCCAAAAAAGATCTCATCTCATCATCTAACATAGGCCCGTCTGTGATCAACCCATTTATGGGATTGGGCCTATCCAAAACCAGTACCTTTATTTTTTTCTTTGCAGCTTCTTCCATCACATAAAATAGAGTTGTTGCATATGTGTAACCCCTGCAGCCAATTTCCTGTATATCATAAACAATAGCATCTACATTTTTTAGCATTTCGCTATTTGGTCTCTTGGTCTGCCCGTGAAGGCTAAAAACCTTAATATCTTGAAATTTTGTATGATCTATCTTGTCTCCTGCATGAAATGATCCATTAACGCCGTGCTCTGGGGAAAACAAAGATACAACGTTATAATTTTCATCTTCCAAAAATAAATCCAAAGTATTTTTTAAATCCTTGTCAACACTGGTATGATTAACAATCAATGCAAGTCTCTTATTTTTTAAAGTCGGATAGGATGTTTTAAAAAAAACGTCTACTCCCAGATCAATTGCTGCAAATGAAATATTAGAAAAAATTAAAAATAAAAAAATAAAGATTCTCTTCATCATAAATAACCCTCTACAAAATTTTTATCATAAAATGAGATTGAAAATCATTATTTTTTTTATTACTCTTAAATTATGGACAAAAATTTTAACTTAAAAAAAGGTGTTATCTTAGCAATATTGGCTGCAATATCATTAAGCATCATGATATTCTTGACCAAAATTGTAGTGCCTGACACCAATACTAATATGATCTTATTTTCCAGATTTTCTCTAGGACTTGTCTATATTTCTTTATGGATATTTATCAAAAGAATAAAATATAAGGTAATACATCTAAGAATCAAGCATGTAAAGCTTCATTTTATAAGAGCTGTGCTGTCTCTTCTGGCAATGTTTTTTTTGTATTATTCAATAAGATTTATATCTCTAGTAGAAGCAAATGTATTAGTAATGACAAATACGCTTTTTATTTTATTGATCGGTGTTTTGTTTTTACATCATCATGTAACATACAAGCACTGGATAGCTGTTTTAACAGGATTTTTAGGTGTTATTTTAATAATAAATCCGGGCTATTTGTCATTTGAGCCAAAAGCATTATATGCGCTAATAGCCGGTCTATTATCCGGCATTACTTTTATTTTCATTAGAAAACTAAGCATTAAAGACCATCCTAACACTTCACTTTTTTACTATATGTTCTTTGCTGCAATCCTAAGCGGTTTCTTATTGATATTTAACTGGAAAACACCTGATCTAAAAACTTTATATTTATTAATGGCTATTGGTTTAACCGGAACATTTTATCAGGATTTTTTAATAAGGGCATCTGTTTATGCCCCCGCTAAAATAACATCTACTCTTTTGTACATTAGTATAATATTTAGTTTTATTTTTGATCGGTTCTATTTCAAAGATATCCCCAACATTATATCCTGGCTAGGAATAGTCTTGGTACTAGCTGGAAATATATTTATTATTCAATTCTCCAGAAAACCCAGAAGATAAACATTTACGCTTATTCCGGAGAAACATGTCTAGAATATTCATCAATAGTGCACCAATAACCATCATTTGGAATAAGGCTTATAAAAATTGGACTATGACTAGATAATCCTTGAATTCTAAGTACTATTTCTTGCAAATCTCTTAAAAACACTGCCTTCCAATCAATATCGTATTGTGTGCTGCCATCAGAAATATGGCTCCAATCAAAATTATAGTACTCTAATCTTGGATACATTTTAACAATCTGTTGACCAATATCGTCCTACATAAACACACGTCTTATTTCAGGATACGTTTGAATATAAACAGATAAATGAAACCCATCTGGCTTAGGTGGGTTAGATGATCTCTAAGTTGCACTTATTTTCCACTACAGCGTTCCCATTGGCTATACAATATTCCTTTTTTAATTTTAAACTTTCATATTATGGTAGACAACATCTACATCATCTAAATTCTCTAAAAATTCGATAAGCTTGATATTAGAGTCTGTATCCTCTTCAGAACATTCAATGTAAGTTTTAGGGATCATCTCCAAAGTAGATTCACATTTTAGATTTAACTTATCTTTTACAGCATGCAGATCTTCCGGTTTCGTAATAACCACATAATTATCATCGTCTATTATAAAATCTTCTGCTCCAGCATCTGTTGCATGCATAAAAAGCTCATCTTCTGGCATTAACTTTTTATCAATCTTGATCATTCCCTTTTTGGAAAAGTTAAAACTTACAGATCCCGGAGATGCTATTGTCCCTCCGCACTTGTTGGTAGCTATTCTAATATCAGATGCTATCCTATTTTTATTATCAGTCATGATATCTGCAATTATACCAACACCACCAAAACCATATAATTCATAAGACAGTTCCAAATAATCTTTTTGATCCTTTGAGCTTGCCTTTTTAATATTTCTTTCGATTACATCATTCGATAAATTAGCATCTTTGGCTTTTTGCAGAATCATTTTAAGTTTAGGATTAGCCTGAACATCAGGCCCGCCGTGTTTTACCGCGGTAATAATTTCTTTAGCAATTCTAGAAAAAAGTTTACCTTTTTTCTTATCTGCCCTTTCTTTTTTATGTTTAATATTTGCCCATTTACTATGTCCTGCCATAGAGTTTCCTTATCTTAAAATGTTTTTTTTCCCAATAAACAGCTTCTTTATAATAGGGAAATTGTTTTTCTTTTTTTTTAAAATCCGGTCCATGATGACATCTTCTTGCATTTTCATCTATGGTTTCCGGAAAAATATGATGTAAGATCTCATGATATACGACATAATTTATAAAATAAAACGGAACTTTGTCGCTGTCTAATAAATAATTTATTTTAATAAGCTTTACTGATTTGTCATAAGATCCAAAAGTAAAATGAGAAAAATTTCTATATTTTGTTGTAAACCATGTAATATTTAAATTTAATTTACCCTCAAAATAGATATCATTTAAATTATTATAAATCTGCTGCAAGTCATAATACTTACCTTTAGACACAAGCTTTTTTTTGTCTAACTTATGAGAATAATCTATTTTAGAAAAATAATTGGCAGCGTATTTTTTAATCTCTTTAAAAGCTAAAACATCTTTCTTGACGGAATAATTAACAATAGCATCTATAATTTCTTGAGGAGCTGACAAAAATAAAGAGTGCAAAGATATTTTAATATTATATCTATCTTTATAAACACTGATATAAGTCGATTTATATTCTTTTACTTTAATATGAACTTTCTTTTTAGAAAGAGCTTTAAGTTTATTTTGCAGTAAATTTAGCATTACAACGCTTTTTGCATCATTATTTTATCGTAGTATGTACCGTCCGTATCTTTTAAGAACTTTTTGTGAACACCATATTTAACAAAACCCATTTTCTCATATAATCTTTCAGCTGGATTTCCTTGATATACTTCCAAATGTAGAAATTTTAATTTAAACCTATCTTTGGCTAGTTTAAAAAGCTCATCTAAAAGTTTCGTTCCTATACCCCTACCCCTATAATCTTTATCCAAAATAATAGCAAATAAGGCCTGGTGGGCTAATTTTTTATATGGTTGTAAATATATAAGAGCATTGCCAACAGGTTTATCATCTAATTCAGCAGTCAACACTGCCTTATACTGCGCATAGCTCATCCAAATCCGAACAGAATCGTCCACCTCAATTTTATTGCACATGGGAAACCATTTTAATACTTCTGGATCATCAAGCCATTTGATTAAATATTTAGTGTCGCTTTTTTCTGCAAATCTTATTTTAATATCCATTTAAAACCATATGTCCAAAAGTATTCTTGATAAAAACTGACCATCTTTTTCCTGAACGAACATAGGCTGATCGGCACATTCATTAAACTTCATTTTTTTAAGTACATCAATTATCGGACAGCCTTCATAAGTTTCAGCAAACAATCCTTCAAACTTAAAATAATTTTTAGCTAAATTAAGTATATTTTTAAGCATTGAAGAGCCTATGCCTTTTTTCTGCAAATCTTTTTTTACAACCAGATAAAACATGGCGTGATGCATGATTTTTTTATATGACATTAAAAAGATAGTACCTACAGCACACACTTCATTTTTATATATTCCGGTTAAGCTGGAATTATATTTAGAAAACCCTATCCAATTTTTAGCAACGTCCTCAATTTCCTTATCGGAAGACATAGGAAACCATCTATTAATATCAGGATCCTTAAGCCAACTTAAAAGATGAGGATAATCATCTACTCTTGTATATCTAATATCTAAATCATCCATTAACTATATTCCTTTAAATAAGCATTAACAAACCCTTCGATATCTCCATCTAAAACTCCATTAACGTTAGATGTCTCATACTTAGTTCTTGTATCTTTTACTAATGTATAAGGCTGAAAAACATAACTTCTAATTTGTGATCCCCATTCTATTTTCTTTTTTTCTCCCGATATCTTTTGCAGTTTTTCCTCTCTTTCAAAAACTTCTCTTTCATAAAGTTTGGATTTTAACATCTGATAACAAGTCTGTCTATTTTGAATTTGGCTTCTTTCACTTTGAGATGTTACTACAATTCCTGTTGGCATATGGGTCATTCTAACAGCAGAGTCTGTAACATTGACATGCTGACCTCCAGCCCCCGATGCTCTGAACGTATCTATTCTAATATCTTCCGGCTTTACTTCAATTTCAATATCTTCCTCTATAATAGGAGAAATATCTACTGATGCAAAACTGGTATGTCTTCTCTTATTAGCGTCAAAAGGAGAAATTCTAACTAATCTATGAACTCCTTTTTCTGATTTGCAATAACCATATGCAAAATCCCCTTCAATCTTATAAGTAATACTCTTAATTCCGGCAACATCACCATCCACCTTGTCGATGATTGATAGTTTGTATTTTTTTCTAGCGGCATATCTTTCATACATTCTGGCCAACATTTGAGCCCAATCACAAGACTCCGTTCCTCCTGCCCCCGAATTAATACTTAAATAACAACTCTTTGGATCCAACTCATGCGAAAGCATCTTTTTAACTTCAAGATCTTCTAATAGATGTTCTATCTGACCTAGTTCCTTATATAAATCATTTATCAAACTGTCATCATTTTCTTTTTCGGCCTCTATAAATAATTCTGTAAAATCCTTACTTCGTTCGACAAGATCTTTATAAGGAACGGTCCATGACTTCAAAATATTTAATTCTTTGACTGTTTTTTGCGCCTTTTCTGCATTATCCCAAAAATCAGATGCTACCATCTCATTTTCTAATTTTTTTATCTTTTTTTCCTTTTTTTCTAAGTCAAAGATACCTCCACATATGAGTTAATCTATTTTCAATATCATCCACTCTTTTCTGCACATCTTCTTTCATATTTTCTCCTATGTCTTTGAAAGATAAAATAATAACACAAAGCTAATAAAAATAAAAAATAAAATAATCCGAGCTTCTTTTGAATAAATTTTGATCTTTTCTTTACAATAAACAAAAGCAGGTTATAATATTTCATAATTTATTTAAAAAATTAAAAACTTCAGCAGGAGGTATTCATGACAGCAGAAGGCATTAAATCAATGGCAGCCAATGCTTATCATACAACTAAAGATGTATCAGTTAAAGCAATAAAATGGACCGGGTCAAATCTTAATTCAATTGGTGGATATGTAGCTACAAGAGTAGCAACCATCGGTAAATTAGTTCTTTCCATTTTAAAAGCTGCTAAAGAAAATATAGCAGAATGGGGAAAAATTGGATTCCAGTACTTAAAAACAAGTTTCTATAACACAAAAGAATTTTTAGCAAATCATAGAGAAGGTGCAATTGGAGCAACAATCGGAGTTACAATTACAGCGATGCTTTTAATGATTATATTTGGGCCAAATAGAGCAGAAACTCCTGCCAGCTAAAAAATAACTTTGACAGCAAGATTTTTTTTCTTGCTGTCTTTTTTTAGTTAAAAAGCTCCTCAGAAGTATCTAAGAGTAGTTATTTTTCTTATTTTTTTCTACTTCTTTAAAAAAAATTAAAATATTTTTTTACGATTTCTTTTGACTATAAAATACCTAGAGAGATAAAAATTTTTAAATAGAAGACTATTTTAAACTTTAACAGTCTCAAAGGAGAAAATAATATGGCAAAAAGAAAAGTTAAAAGAAAAAAAACTAAAACTAAAAGAAAAGTCAAAAAAACAAAAACTAAGACAAAAAGAAAAACTAAAAGAAAAAGCAATGCTAAATTCATGGCCCCTTTAAAAGTTAGTGCAACTTTAGCTGCAGTGGTTGGAAAAGGACCAATGCCAAGAACTGAAGTTACTAAAAAACTTTGGGCTTATATCAAAAGAAAGAAACTACAAGATAAGAAAAATAAAAGAAACATCAATCCAGACGCAGCTTTAGGCAAAGTATTTGGATCATGTAAATCAGTGAACATGTTTAAAATGACCAAACTTGTTAGCAAGCACTTGTCTTAATCTTTTTTTCAAAAACCCAAAGATTTTTACATCTTTGGGTTTTTTTCCTCATTTGATATAATACTTCAAAAATTCAGCTACTTATGAAAAAATTTATATCATGTATATTGTTGTCTGGAGGTAAGGGACAAAGATTCGGATCTGTAACTCCTAAACAATACCATCTAATAAATAACAAGCCTATAGCCAAGTACAGTTTTGATATATTCAATTCAATGGAAGAAATCGATGAAATTATAGTAGTCTGCGAAAAAGAATATAAAAATATTTTTATAGCAAAAAAAAATATTATATTCACCTCTCCCGGTAAAAAAAGACAGGACTCTGTTTTTAACGCACTACAAAAAATATCTCCAAAATCAGATTTTGTCTGCATTCACGACGCCGCAAGGCCTTTTATCGATGTAGAATCTGTCAAAAAAGTCCTTAACGATGCAACAGTCCATGAAGCTGCCGTCATCGGCTACAAAGCTATAAATACCATGAAAAAATGCGATTTAGAGGGATATGTAATTAAAACAATAAACAGATCTGCTATTTGGGAAGTACAAACTCCTCAAATAATAAAGACTGATCTTTTGAAAAAAGGATTCGATTACATCAAAAAAAATAACATCCAAGTAACTGATGATGTTTCAATAATAGAAGCGATCGGCAAAAAAGTAAAAATAACACAAGGCCCTAAAAAAAATATTAAAATTACAACAATAGATGACCTTAACTATGCAAAAAACATCCTCTGAAAAAATATATAAAATTACAATTTCTTACGATGGAACCGACTATTTCGGCTGGCAGATCCAACCCAAAAAAATATCTATTCAAAGTCTAATTGAAAAGGCCATACAAACATGTTTAAGAGAAAAAATTAACATAATAGGAGCTGGCAGGACAGACGCTAAAGTTCATGCAAAAGCGCAAATCGCTCATTTTTCAACTGATAAAAAAATCAATCTTAAAAAATTCAAATACTCACTTAATTCTCTTCTTCCCGAAGATATTAGAATTACAAAAATAGAGCCTGCAAAAAATAATTTTCATGCAAGGTACAGCGCCAAGGGAAAAATATACCAATATAAATTATGTTTGAATGATACCCAAAACCCTTTTACAAGAAAGTATACATATAAACCCAAACAAAAAATTGATACAGACCTACTGATAAAAGCTACTGAAAAATTTATAGGGACGCATGATTTCACATCCTTTGCAAACAAAACAGACCAAGGCTGCGCAAAAAACAAGCCTATTAAAACATTAAAAAAATTAAATGTTATAAAAACATCTGAAGGTGTAATCCTAGAATTTGAAGCAGATGGATTTTTATATAAAATGATAAGAAACATAACAGGCACTCTTTTAGAAGCCGCCTCTGGAAAAATTTCTATCGATGAAATCCCTAAAATATTAAAAGCAAAAGACCGAACTAAAGCAAAATACGCTGTACCAGCACATGGACTTACTTTAATAAAAGTAATATATTAAGACTTTAAAAAATCTTCTAAACTTTCAAAGTGTAGAACATCAGAAGATAAGATTGCATCTTTTCTAGGATCATTTACTCCACCAATCATTACAGGCTGAGCGGGAGTCTGCATTAAGGCTTTTATACCTCTTAACGAATCTTCAAAACCAATTACTTTATCATTTTTTTTAGCAAATAATCGAATAGCTTTCAGATAACACTCAGGATCAGGTTTGGGATTTAAATAATCTTCTCTTGTAATCCAGTGAGAAATAGATTGCAAAACACTATTTCTATTTTTAATAAGATCTATCATATCCTTAGAAGAGTTGGTAACCACACATCTGGCAATATCGTCTTTTTCTAAAGCTTTCAACAATTTTTCTGCTCCCGGCATTAAT
Organism: Chlamydiales bacterium; assembly: GCA_028278035.1. Taxonomy (GTDB): domain Bacteria; phylum Chlamydiota; class Chlamydiia; order Chlamydiales; family SM23-39; genus JANQFC01. The sequence goes on along the minus strand of JANQFC010000026.1, from coordinate 107,882 downwards.
TCAATTTTAGAAGAAATTAATAAAGATAAATAAATATTATTTTTTTCTTTTCTTAAAATTTCCCAATTAGGTTCCTTTTCTAAAAGATCTGGAAATTTATTATAAATACCCTCTTTTAAACTTTGATCATCATAGTGAGCCACCTCACAAAATTTAATAAAAGCCCAGTCTAAATCAAAACCTCTTTTTTTCAGCATATCAATATATGCCTGATAGTGTATAAACTCGGTATTGACTAAAAGTCCATCAAAATCAAAAAGATACAACCCAAAATCTTTTAAAAATTTCATTTTTTCCTTTTATTTTTTACATAAGGATAACATTTTAATCATTTTGGGCTTCAAAATAAAAGATCTTTTTTGATATCAAAAAAGTATGAAAGGGAAATATCCAATACATATAAATTATATTTATTTCGGATTTTTTTTAATACTTTTGTGTATTATATCTACTTTCAGTGTGCTGCATTTAAAAACAACTACCACTTCTTCTTATGCTCAGACGTTTTTCATAATATACTCATATGGACAGTTAACGTTAGAAGTCTTAGGGTTTGCTCTCATAGCGTACTTCTTAAAAAAATATACACACAAAAAGATGTTTAATATCTTTATTGCCTTTACTTTTATATTTTTTGTCTGCCACATAATAGACTTTGTTATTTTAAAAATTATGGATATGACCTTTTGGGAAGGGCTGGACTTAGCATTAGATGAAAACTTAGAAAATTTTTTAGAAATGTTGCATACGACAGGAATCCCTTATTATTTATGGATAATATTTGGTATTTTTACCCTTTCAATACCTTTCATAGGAATCTTTTTATATAAAATTACCGACAAACTTACTATTAAAATGGACTTCGTTCTTTATCATGAACAGTTCATGCAGGCATTTTTCTGTATTCCCCTAGCTTTATGTATATGGGATTTTTCTACATCGAGCTCAATAACTTCTTATTCTTATTTAACATACCAAAGAACACTTCCTTGGAAAATTACCTTTCTTCAACCTAAATCCTTGAACATACAAGAGCCTGTAGGTATAAAAAAACCTAAATCAGAAAAACAAGTCATCAAATATCTATCCCAAAAAAAATTAAAACCAGTTAACCGACCAAATATTTATTTATTTATAATTGAAAGTTTAAGAGAAGATTACCTCACCGAAGAAATAGCCCCGACTATTTCTCAATTTAGAAAAGAAAATATTTCTTTTAAGCATTCAATAGCAAATGCAAATGCTACTCACCATTCCTGGTTTTCTTTATTCTATTCCGAATATCCATATTTATGGAAACATATAAAAGACAGCAATTGGACATCAGGAAGTCCAACTTTAAATATATTAAAAAAAATAGGTTATAGCATAAATATATTTTCAGCACCTGAACTTAAATATTATTCTATGAGAGAGGTGCTTTTCGGTAAAAGCAATTATCTGGCCAATATTTTTAATCTATACCCCCATTACCATCCAAAAGAAGCCTATGAGTCAGATAAAGATGTTTTAAATGCTATGCATCATAATATTAACAAAAATAATCCCAACATTCAAATTGCATTTTTAGATGCAACCCATTTCATCTACAGCTTTCCAAAAGATCATATTAAATTCAAACCGATATTAGAAAATATAGACTACATAAACATCTCTAAAAAAGATGTCTATTTAATTGAGAACAGATATAAAAATTCCATTAATTATGTAGATTCTCTTATTAAAAATTTTATTGCAGATCTAAAACAAAAAAATCTCTACGAAAATTCAATAATTGTAATATTAGGGGACCATGGAGAAGAGTTTTATGATGAAGGGCATTTATTCCATTGCTCTCACTTAAGTGCAGCACAAACTAAAATCCCAATCTACCTAAAATTTCCGAACAATTGCAAAGCTATTGCAAATAATAAAACAACTATTTGTCATATGGACGTTTTTCCCAGTATTTTCGAATATATTTTTGGAAAAAATATTTTTAAAAGTCTTTTGAAAGGCTCTTCTATTTTTGATAATAACAGCTGGCCATATGTTATAACAACAAGATACAATGCAAGCAGAACTCCCTTCGAGTTCTTCATCTTTAAAGATGGCAAAAAATTAACGCTTCGCTTTAAAAATAATAAAGACATTTTCAAAAAACAGCATTTAAAAATCGTCTCTTTAAAAAATGAAAATAATCAGATGGTCCCCATTCCTACAAAAGAAGATCTACAGCCTTTTCAAAAGGCTTTAGAAAAAATCTCCGATTGACTACTTCAAACTTTTCAAATACTTGTTTATTTCCTCAGGAGATTTATCATTCATTCTTTCTAGTGCTGTCATTACATCTGAAATACCGCTTGGCCCAACTTCTTTAAATAAAAAGTTTTGATTTTTATCTAAAACAACAATTGCCGGCATAGCACTTACCTTATATTTTTGTGCAATATCACGTAACTTCTCAATATTAATCTTTACTACTTTGACTTTACCTTTTAATCTAGCAGATACCTGTTCAATAAAAGGAGCTATTCTTTGACATGGTCTGCACCAGGAAGCATAAAAATCAATAATAACAGGAAGATCAGAATTATTTACTTCTTCATCAAATTGATTTTTATCATTAATAGCAACGACCGACTGATCAAAAGAAAATCTATTATTGATCTTCTGATTTTTAGACTTAGAATATTTTTCTAAATACTTCTGTGCTGAAATAGCAGCTTTTGCTCCGTCTCCGGCAGCTGTTATAGCCTGTTTATATTCCGGATCTACAATGTCTCCTAAAGCAAAAACTCCTTCAATAGAAGTCTTTTGATTTTTTTCTACTTTAATATAACCTTTGGCATCTAAGGACAGCTTGTTTTTAAAAAGTTGAGTGTTAGGAGTAGACCCTACTGCTAAAAAAACACCATCTACCTCTAAATTAAAAGTCTTTTTTTTATCTTTTAAAACTAAATTGGAAACATTATCTTCATCCCCTGTAATTTGAACAATATTAGTGTTATACAAAAATTCAATGTTTTCTATTTTTTGCAGCTTATCTAACCTTTGCTTTTCCGTAGCTTTTAATTTATCGGACCTTACAATCAAAAAAACTTTTTTTGCAATATTTGATAAATAATTAGCTTCTATTACTGCAGCATCCCCTCCTCCTATTACAGCAACAATCTTATCTTTATATAAAGAGCCATCACAAACAGCACAGTTAGAGACCCCCTTGCCCCAATAAACCTGCTCGCCCGGAACATTGATATAATTAGAAGAGGTGCCCATTGCAATAATACAGCCTCTAGCTTTTATATCATCTATCTGATCTTTTCTATAAAGATCTCTAACTTTAACAATAAAAGGTTTTTTAGAAAAATCTACTGATATCACTTCTTTTGAAATAATAACACAACCATTGGATTCGGCCTGGTCTCTGATCTTATCCATTAACTCCACTCCTGTTATTTTCATTTCCCCCGGCCAATTTTCAACAGAGTGAGACTGGGTGATCAACCCTCCTGGAATATTTCCTTCAATAATAATCGGCTTATATCCAGCTCTTGCTAAATATATTCCTGAGGTCAAAGCTCCGATCCCTCCTCCTAATATAGCAACACAAAATTCACTGTCTTTGCAAGAAGTAGGCTTTATTTCCTCAGCAAAAGCATTCAAAGCACTAAAAAACAATAAAAAAGCAATAATAAGATTTTTCATACAACACCTCTTTTCATATATAAATTACAATACAACAGCTATACACTTGTTAAAAACAAAAAAAGTTCGGTATAATTTCATAATATAAAATAAGCTATATTTATTGTTATGTTTAAATCATTTTTAAAAAAAGAAGAAAAAATAAAAATTTCTATAAACTATATATTTTTTATTTCCGCTTTTTGCTACCTGTTATTTTTTAGTTCTTTCAAAACTAATTTAACATTTTTTTTGTACTCAACCCTGCAAGCAGCACTAATTACAACTTCTATAATGTATATAATAAGCAAAATAAAATCTAAACCTGTAAAGTACATTTTTCTTGGTTTTTTTTCTTTTATGCTTTTGATCTATTTTGCTAATTTCATATTAATAGGCCTTATGAAAACATCTTTGATGTTTGCAATGAAATCATTTTTCTTTGCAGGCTTTGAAAACATGATCATTACATTTAGAGCTCTCAACTTAAATCTAATAATTTCATTTTGCGCCCTGATAGCTTTTATAACTATTCCTATTATAGGCATTGCAACGTACCAAATCACAAACAAAATCAGTTTAAAAAAACCTATTAAAATTACTGCAAGAAATTTACTTTTGTCAATTTTATTTTTATTTCTTACAATTATTTCACTAGATATTTATTTTAAAAATTCTAAAAACATATATATTCACCAAAATCAGATGAAAATGCCTTTGGGCTCATCTATTTTATCAATGTACAAAAATAAAAAATCTGTAAAAGCTACATTAAAAGATTATCCTAAAGAAGAAAAGCTTCTAAATAAAATACACAACCAAACAATTACAGCCGATCATAAGCCTAATATTTTTATTTTTGTGGTAGAAACTTTCAGAAAGGATTTCATAAATAAAAAAACAACTCCTAACTTATATAATTTTTCCCAAGAAAATATTTCTTTTGAAAAATCTTTTTCAGCAGCTAATGCAACACAAATTTCCTGGTATTCTATTTTTCACTCAAATTACCCCATATATTGGGCTCATGCCAATAAAAATAGCACCAAAGGAAGTATTCCTTTAAATATTTTAAAAAAACTAGGCTACAAAATAAATGTCTATACTTCAGCTGAAATGACATACTTTAAAATGGATGAGCTTTTATTTGGTAAAAACAAAATATTAGCCGATAATTTTTATGATTTGTCCACTATATCCAACAATCCGGCAATAAGAGATAAAGAAGTTATAAATAAGCTAAATACAGATCTCAAACAAAATAAAGACTCTAATATCTTTGTTGTATTTTTAGACTCAACACACTCCGAATACAGCTGGCTTGGAAAAACTCATTTCCAGCCAGTTGCAAATCATATAAATTACATAACGCTGAGCCATTCAAGAAAAGATCTTCCATTAGTAATAAACAGATACAAAAATGCTGTACACTTCATAGATCAGCTTTTCGGCTCTGTTATTCACACTCTTAAAGAAACCAATTTATATGATGATGCTATTATTGCACTAACAGGAGATCACGCAGAAGAGTTTGATGAAAACGGAGCTTTATTTCATTCCTCGCAATTAAATGACACGCAAACTTCTGTTCCTATCTTTTTCAAACTGCATAAAAAAGATCCCGTAAGCAATATGGCATCTCACATAGATATTATGCCTACAATATTATCCGATGTAATAAAAGAAGATACTTCTTCTTTTTTTGATGGAGAGTCAATATTCAATAAAACAATCCCCTATACTATATCCGTTAATCAAAACGGAGCATTTATGCCCAATGAAATACTGATCCACTCAAATGAAAATATACATGCAAAATTAAATTTCACAAAAAATACTACTGAGATTGAATTTTTAGATAATTATGACAATGTAAATATTAAAGCCGAAAAATCCTTTGAAAAACTACTGAAGAGACACTGATTTTAATTTTCCTATAGCCTTCATTAATTTTTGTTCTATTTCTTTTTCATTTTGTTTCAGCTCTTTCAGTTCATTTTGGATTTCATCTAATCTTTTTCTATGTTCTTCATTTATGCACATCAAAGACCTATTAAAATCCTGACCGGATGCTTCAGCCTGGATCTCAGCTTCCTGAGCATGATATTCGCAAAAACTCTTTTCTTTTTCCAAACTGAGTTCTAAATTTTTTATTTTCAATCTATCTTTTTTTATAGAACTCTCTAAATTATTTACTTTATTTTCCCAAAAATTTTTAGGGGCAATTTTTTCTTGAAATTTTTCTGAGTGCCAAATGAAATAAAAAGAAAATGCAATTATTAAAATATTTATAACAACTATCCAATGTTTTTTGAGATATAATATGAACTTATTAGCCATTTTATCATCCCCCTTTCTTATTAATTGCAGCTATATTTTATTCCTGATTTCGTAAAAACACAATTTAAAAAATTGTTTGAAAAAAAATATATTTTTTTCCAGTGACATATAATGATTACATAGTTATATTGTATAGCAGAAGTAGATAAATTTTTTAAAAGGAGAAGAATTTATTAAGCCTCGAATTATTAATAATCAAACGAGGCCTTAATGGACGAGAAGAGTTTCGGCAAACTCAGATCGTTTTTATGGCCGGTGTTTGGACATGAACTGAAAAAGTTCATTCCAATATCCATTCTCTTTTTTTTAATTTCCTTCAATTATCACCTCTTAAAAATCCTAAAAGATACTTTAATGATAACAGCACCCGAATCCGGTGCAGAAGTAATACCTTATTTAAAAGTCTGGGTAATACTGCCCTCCGCCATAATGCTTACCCTTTTATTCACAAAACTCTCTTCTAAGTTCAATAGAGAAAACATCTTTTATGTAATGACAAGTATCTTTCTAGGTTTTTTTGCATTATTTATATTTTTCTTATATCCCAAAGGAGAGACGTTCCAATTGCATACTTTCGCAAACTTCTTAACCTCAAAACTCCCTCTCGGATTTAAGGGTTTTATAGCTATTATTAGATACTGGCCTTTTGCCATATTCTATATTATGGCAGAAGCCTGGTCAACTATTATGCTGTCATTATTGTTATGGATGTTTGTAGTAGATGTCCTATCTATAGGAGAAGCAAAAAGATTCTACGCATTTTTCGGAATATCTCGAAACCTAGCCGGAGTAATATCAGGAATTTTAGGGGAAAGACTTGCAACCCAGACAATTTTACCTTCTAATGCAATGAACAGAATAGCTACTTTCTTAGGTTACAACTCCTCTTGGGATGAAAAAATGTTTATATTCATAAGCTTAATTATCCTATGCGGAATAGTAATAATTATTTTATATAAGTACCTTCATAAATTCGTTTTCCCAAATAGATACCTTATGGGAAGTGATATTAAAAATAAGGGAAAGCAAAAAATTTCTTTAAAAGAAAGTATTCTTTATATCTTCAAATCGAAATATGTGCTTTGCATAACCATAATGGTCCTTTCTTATAATATCTTTATAAATTCCACTGAAATTCTTTGGAAGTCGCAAATTAAAGAGCTTTATCCAAGTTCTTCAGCATATACGGCATATATGAGTAAAATTACTTATTTAACAGGAATTATTGCTGCAGTTTCTTCTTATCTGATTTCCGGTAATGTAGTAAGACGTTTAGGCTGGAAAACAGCAGCTCTTATCACTCCTATAGCAATGATAATTACAGGACTTGGATTTTTTTATTTTTTATTTTTAAAAAAATACGCGGTCTCTGTAAATATTGGGGTTGCAGTAATCGGAATATCTCCCCTAGTTTTGACCGTATTTTTCGGTTCTCTTCAAAATATCTTCTCCAGAGCTTTTAAATACACTTTATTTGACGATACCAAAGAAATGGCGTTTATTCCTCTTTCTCCCTCAGAAAAACTCCAAGGCAAATCCGCTATCGACGGAATTGGCTCAAGACTTGGTAAATCAGGAAGCTCTGCTATGATGCAGTTTTTATTAATGATCTTCGCAACACCGATGGGAGCATCTATTTATATCTTTGCAATATTAATACTGATCATGCCGTTTTGGCTGTCAGCTATTAAGTCTTTATCCAAAAGATTTGAAGAGCTTTCAGCAACACCCAAAAAAAGTACTAAATTAGAAGTGCAGAAAAACTAAAAAAATTATTATTTAATTAGAGAGTATTTTTTATCTTTGTTGCAAAGTATTCTCTATTCTATCTGAAAAACTTCTAAAGTCTACCTGCTTTCTTTGCCTTAAGATATTTACAATAACTTTTGCAGCCTTTGTAAAAATATCTACCCATTCTACATTTTTTCTACTTCTCAAACACGCTGGATTGGCTATAATCTTTTTTTTATTAAAATCTATTAAATTCCAAACTAAATGTAAATCTTGTGTAGACAGTGTTTCTAAACCTTCTTGATCTAAAGGATAATTTTTACCTAAATAGTTTATATGTCTTTTTCTTCTTGTTGCTGTTTGAGGAGATTTATTTTCACTGTCTGATGGACTACCAGATCTAATAGATAATCTTCCCGATAACACTAAATCTGAGCTTTTTTGCAGTAAAAAAGATTGCTCTTGGACACAAAAACGTTCTGCAATTATTGCTTGAATACGTTGACGATCAGCAGCTAGAGCCTCTTTAAATTTCATAGTTTGCGCTTTTCGAAACTCTAATGCATTCATTACACCAGACATAATATACTCCCTAATTATCTATCAAAAAATTAACACTAACAATCATACAATAATTATTGATTTAATTGAAAATTATATTAAATAACTACAAATCAATAATTAAAAAATATTTTTTAAATTAAAATCTGTACTAAACAAATCAAAAGACCTATATCCCCTATAGTTCTGGGAATATTAATAGATTTTTTAAATGTGTTCATAATCTTTACAAAATTGTTCCAGCTAATCTGTTTCGTTTTATATTTCCGCATTAAAAAACTGGCAGACCCTGCCGTAGATAAAAAGGCTCCGCCTGTCATTCCGTAACCTATTCCCAATAAAGGATTTGGCACATGAAGACAAAAACCGATATTATATCCTAATACAGCACCAATAACAGCACCAACAGCTACTATAATCCCTGCAATAAAAAAAAATTTATTATAGTTGGTATTTTCTTCTATCTTATGACGCTGCCTTTCTTCAAAAGGGTTTAATAAAGCATAATTAATTACACTAGCCATAAAAACATTCTTTAATTATTAATCCTTACTTATAAATATTTTATAATTAAGTTTAATAAAAATCAATAATTAATAAGCAATTAAATACGTTTAAAATATAGATGCTGCTCCCGAGGACATCGTTGCAAACAAATTTTTAGGAGTTATGCCCCCTGCATCTTTTTGTTCCGGGATCAGCTCCACACTCCAATAATGCTTGAACAACTTTTTCTAAATCACCCGGCTTAGCTGTAGAATGAAAAGAACCATTAATAGCTTTAGTAATGGGGAATGAGCCATAGCCATCTTCTGTTTTCTCATTAGGATTGGCCCCAATTTCTAATAACATTTTGACAACTTCCAACATATGCTCTTTCACAGCTTTATACAAAGCTGTTTTTCGCATTTGCAGTTGACTCAATCTTAATTAAATATTCTGACATCTCATATCTCTTATCCGCCATACCTGCAGCATAAATACTCATAATTTTTCCCTTTTAAAAAATAAGAGCAAAAATGCTACCCAAAAGGAAAATTATTGTCCATTTTGTTGAGCTAACTTTTGATATATCCTTAGCTTCTCTTTTAAATGACCAGCAAGCTCATCAAACAACTTATCAGCTATTTCAGGATGTGATTTTTTTAAATAATCATATCTAATTTGATTTTCTATAAACTTCTTTAAATCTAAAGACGGCTCTTTAGAGTCTAACTGGAATGGATTTTTATTTTGCTCTTTTAACCTAGGGTCATATCTATAGTTAAACCAATAACCAGATTCAACAGCTTCTTTTTCTTCCTGCTGCGATTCACTCATACCGCACTTAAGGCCATGACCTATACACGATGAATAAGCAATAATGATAGAAGGTCCATTATAAGCCTCAGCTTCCTGAAATGCTCTTAATACCTGCATTTTATCCGCCCCCATAGAAACAGAAGCAACGTAGACATTACCATAAACCATAGCAATAAGGCCCAAGTCTTTTTTCATAGTCCTTTTACCGCCAGACGCAAATTTAGCAATAGCTCCCATCGGAGTAGCTTTGGAAGATTGTCCTCCCGTATTGGAATATAATTCCGTGTCCATAACAAGTATATTAATATCCTGTCCCATTGCTATTACATGGTCTAGGCCTCCATAACCAATGTCATAAGCCCAACCATCTCCACCTACAGCCCAAACAGACTGTTTAACAAACATGTCTGACGTTTTATTAATTTCTTTTAACAGTATTGATTTATCTTTATCTTTTTCTAAAAGCGGTTTTATCTGATCAGCTAATTCTCTAGATATTTCCTTAGCTTCATAATTTTCCAACCATTTGTTAAATACAGTTTTCAATTCTTCCGATATATTTTCACCCTTAGCTTTTTCAACCATCTGTTTAAGTCCTTCCCTTCTATGAAGCTGCCCTAGGTATATACCGAATCCGTATTCGGCATTATCTTCAAATAAAGAATTGGCCCAGGCAGGCCCCTGTCCTTTCTCATTTATAGTATAAGCTATGCTGGGAGGATATGCCCCATAAATAGAAGAACATCCTGTAGCATTGGCTATTACTAAGCGTGTTCCAAACAATTGAGTTAACAGCTTTAAATAAGGAGTTTCTCCACAACCTGCACAGGCTCCGGAAAATTCAAATAATGGTTTCCTAAATTGAGAACCTTTTAGAGTAAACTTACCCATAGTTCCCGCTCTTTCCGGCAATTTTGTTAAATAATCCCAAAGTTTTCCAGCCTCCAGCTTTACTTCTTCAATCGGCTTCATAGCTAAAGCTTTTCCTTTAGGAGCAGGACATACTTTCACACAATTTTCACAACCGGTACAGTCATACGGAGTAATTGCAATACAGAAAAATAAATTTTCAAAACCTTGTCCCAAAGGTTTTAAAACTTTTAATCCCGGAGGCGCTTTATCTATCTCTTCCTGCGTTAATAAAAATGGTCTGATAGCTGCATGGGGACAAACAAAGGCACACTGATTACACTGAATACAATTTTCGGGAATCCAGGTAGATACCTGTGTTGCCAGCCCTCTTTTTTCATAAGCCGATGTTCCCATTGGAAAAACACCTCCCGCCTCTATTGAACTTACCGGTAAGGAATCTCCTTCTAATTTCCCGATAACATCAATCACATTTTTAATAAAATCAGGTCTTGAAAGATCTATTTCTTTTTCCTTTAACTCTGCATTTTCCCAACTAGACGGATATTTAATTTCTTTGAGCTCTGCTATTGAGCAGTCCACTGCATTTTTATTTTTATTAACAATATCTTCTCCCTTTTTAGCATATGTTTTTTCAATAGCATCTTTTAAAAGTTTAATAGATTGATCTATAGGTAAAATATTGGATAATTTAAAAAAGACAGTCTGCATGATCATGTTTATTCGCATACCAAGACCTGCTTTTTTAGCAATTACATTTGCATCGATCATATAAAACTTGATCTTCTTTTTAGCAATCTGCTGTTTTACTTCTGCAGGCAGTTTTTCTTCTAATTCTTCTTCTTTAAAAGGACAGTTCAATACAAAAGTCCCTCCTTGTTTTAATTCTTTCAACATATCGTATCTTTTTAAGTATGCAGGATGATGACATGCCACATAATCAGCACAGGTAATTTGATAAGTAGACAAAATAGGCTTATCAGAAAATCTTAAATTAGAAATTGTAAATCCTGACGTTTTTTTAGAATCATAAGAAAAATATCCCTGTACATATTTATCCGTATTGTCCCCTATTATTTTAATAGCATCTTTATTAGCACCGACAGTACCATCACCTCCCATACCCCAAAATTTACAGCTAACAGTTGATTTATCTTCTGTATTAATCTCTTCTTCAGTTTTTAAAGAAGTATGGGTAATATCATCCACAATGCCTACTGTAAACTGATTTTTAGGACTGTCTGATTTTAAATTGTCATAAACTGATTTTACCATAGAAGGGGTAAACTCTTTGGAACCAAGTCCATATCTACCGCCTACTATTATTATCTTGTCATTAACATGCTGAAAAGCTGCTTTTACATCTAAATATAAAGGCTCTCCTATACCGGCGTGTTCTTTCGTCCTATCTAAAACAGATATTTTTGTAACTGTTTTTGGAATCACTTCCAAAAACTTATCTACAATAAAAGGTCTGAACAATCTTATTGTAACCAGTCCTACTTTGTCGCCTTTTGCATTTAAATAGTCAATAGTCTCTTTTATAGTTTCAATGCCTGAACACATAGCTACTATTATTCTATCAGCATCTTGAGCACCGTAATATTCATAAAGACTGTATTTCCTGCCTGTCAACTTAGAAACTACTTCTAACTTTTCCTGCACTATCTCCGGTATTTTCAAATAAAAAGGATTTGCAGCTTCCATAGCCTGGAAATAAATATCCGGATTTTCCGCTCCTACTTTTGTGTGAGGATGATCTGGATTCAAAGCTCGTTTTCTAAATGTTTCAATACAGTCCATATCGACCAAAGGTTTAATATCCTCATAATCAATCATTTCAATTTTTTGTATTTCATGAGAGGTTCTGAACCCATCAAAAAAATGTAAAAAAGGCAATGAAGATTTTATAGAAGCTAAATGAGCTACCAAGGCCATGTCCATCACTTCCTGCACAGATGATGATGATAACATACAAAATCCTGTAGACCTTGCAGCCATAACATCTTGATGATCGCCAAAAATAGAAAGAGCTGCTCCGGCTAGCGCTCTTGCCGAAACATGAAAAACCGCAGGTAAAATCTCTCCTGCCATTTTATACATATTCGGAATCATTAATAAAAGACCTTGAGAAGCTGTAAAAGTCGTTGCTAAAGACCCCGCAGATAATGCACCGTGCAAAGCACCGGCTGCTCCCGCTTCTGACTGCATCTCGACAACTTTAACCACTTGATCAAATATATTTTTTTTACCTGCAGCAGCCCATTCATCAACTTCTTCTGCCATAGAGCTCGATGGAGTTATCGGATATATCGAACATACTTCAGATAATGCATATGCAATATGTGCCGCTGCTGTATTTCCATCTACAGATTTTTTTTGTTTAGCCATTTTTAGCCTCTTTGTCTTTTATTTTTCTTTTATAATGATTTTATAGATATAGCAAGCAAAATTATATTAATATTAAAAAAAAAATGATATGTAAAAAAAATCTTTTTACCCTGAAATACTATCACCTTCTACAAAAAAACAAATGAAAATTTGTGATATTTTTTAGGATTAACTATTGAATAAAATCACTCTTTTTTTAAAAATCTTGTCATTTTTAAAAACAGCCAATAGTTTAAAGAAAAAAATTGAATTAGAACTATAAAAAAAGCCTTACTATTTCTAGCAAGACTTTCAAAATGCCGATGACTGGAATCGAACCAGCACTCTGCAAGCAGAAGCAGATTTTGAATCTACCGCGTCTACCAATTCCGCCACATCGGCAAAGTTAAACATTTTGCCAAATTTTATAATTTCTACCAACGTAAATATCCCTGATGTGCCTTATTCCAGTTATATATGACCTTTTCATTTTTATTTCTGTCCCATCTTACCTGCAAAGAAATATACTGATAGGGATGACGGTTAGAAAAATCTCTGCCTTCATTCTTATGATAAACCTTCATAAAAATTTCTTTATTATACCAAGGTTTAATAGATACATCTGTATCTTTTTCATACCTTTGAAAATCCTCAAATTCTAATTTTCCTTTGTATTTAGGTTTTTCTTTATAAAACTGCATTATTAAATCTACAATATCCAAAGCCCTATTTTCAAATCCCTGCACATAAAAATCTACCTCAGCTCCTATCATATGTTTTGAGGCTTTAGCATTCTTTAAAATATCTGCATAATTATTATGCTTTGGACATCTATGACCGCAAGTTATAACTACTTTTCTCTTTGTCTTTCTTTGCAGATAATTTAAAACATCTAATAAAATAGGATATACCCCCTCCTTACCGTCAATTAATGGAAGACTATGCTTGGAAGATCCTTCGCAATCCAAATAAACCTTGATATTCATAGGATCATTTTCATCTAATCTTTCAGGATTTAAAGGGCTCCCCTTGCATCTAAAAAATTCCTTGGTTATTTTAAATAAATTCCCAACATTTCCCTTTTCAAAAGGATATTGTTTCATCTGTCTTTTTACAAAAGGTTTCATCAAATAAGAATATTCATCCGACTTTCTGTTAATGCACTCAGCTACAATATTGCTTTTTTTTTCTTTTTTATATTTAGAATTACTAGAGCAGCTTACAAAAATTAATAAAAATAAAATAAAAATACTTTTAATACTCATAAAAATTACTTATAGTTAAAAAAAAGGGGTTTATAATCATTATGCCAGATTCTCTTTTAAGCAAACTGCAGCAAGCTGCTAACAAAGCACTAACTTCCAATACAAAAGAAGAATCCATAAAACATTTAGCCACAGCATTTAGTTTATTTTCTAAAGAAACACATCGTTTAGAAAATGCATATATGAGACTACAAAATAGATTTAAAGACGTCAATACCGAGCTTGAAAAAACTTACCTGGAACTTAGAAAAAAAATTACAGATCTTCATTCTATTACAAGTTATTTAAATAACCTTTTAAAAAATATTTCCCAAGGAATAATTTTTATTGATCTAGATGGAATAGTAACAACATATAATCCGGCTGCTGAAAAAATAATCCAAAAACAAGAAAATGATCTGCTATTTCATAAATTTTCCGATGTTTTTTCCGATGACTTTTTTGGATTTTCAATAAACAACGCCTTATCCCACAGCTTGTCTAGAAACTTAAATTATATAACAATTAACTCCAAAGACATTGAAATTACTACTTCTTTTGTACATGACTGTCCCAGGTCGTATCAAGGAATAATAATAATCTTAAGAGATGTAACAGAACTGCAAAAACTGCAAAATCTTGCAAACAGAAATGAAAGGCTGAAAGAATTAGGTCAAATGGCTGCAAGCGTGGCTCATGAAATCAGAAATCCCCTTGGCGCAATAAGAGGTTACGCATCTTTATTATATAGAGACCTGGAAAATTCAAAACATTTACAAAACATGTCTTCTTATATCTTAGAAGCTACAAAATCATTAGAAAGATTGGTAAATAATGTACTTCATTATACCAGACCTTTAAAATTATCATTCGAGCCTATTGACATAGTCTTTTTAACAAAAGACCTAATAAAATCAATAAAAGTCGATCCAAGTTTTTCCAACGATATTAAAATTGCTCTTCATCTATCCGATTCGTTCATTGAAATAAAAGCCGACAAGCATTTATTAAAAGCAGCCATCTTAAACTTAATAGTAAATGCCTATCAGGCAATGGATGATATCGGAACGATAACAATATCAATAATTAAAAACCAAAATCATTTAAGTTTGTCTATCACGGATACAGGGCTGGGCATAGAAGAAAAAGATCTGGAAAACATCTTTTCTCCTTTTTTCACAACAAAACAAAAAGGAAATGGGCTAGGTCTTTCAGAAGCTTATAAAATCATTCAAGCGCATTTTGGTCATTTAGATGTCCGATCTTTAAAAGACCAGGGAACAACTTTTACAATAAACATACCGATTAAGAGGTAAAAAATGAGTATAAAAAAAGTACTTATAGTAGATGACGAGCCTTTAATTAGAAATTTTTTAAAGGACTCTCTTGCAAGATTAAATAAAGATATCCATCAAGCAGAAAACGGAGAAGAGGCAATCTCCAAAATCCAACAAGATAATTTCGATCTTATTATAACAGATATGAAAATGCCTAAAAAAAATGGTCTTGACGTACTCAAATATGCCAGAAAAAAAAATCCAAGCGCTTTAGTTATTCTAATAACAGCATTTGCTTCTTTAGACACTGCTATAGACTCATTAAATGAAGGAGCTTTTAATTATTTAATAAAGCCTTTTTCAATCGACTCTTTGGAAGCTGCTTTGAAAAAAGCAGAAGAATATAAATATTTACTTCAGGAAAATACTTATCTAAGAAATGAAATAACATACCCAAAAAATTTTCAGATAATTGCTAAATCTCTTCCTATGAAAAATATAATCAATACAATAGATAAGATAGCTGTCAGCAATGCATCTGTTTTTATAAGCGGAGAATCAGGCACAGGCAAAGAAGTAATAGCGCAATTAATCCATTTTAGGTCTAAAAGAGCTAGCAATCCTTTTATAAAAGTTAATTGCGCAGCAATTCCAGATACCTTAATAGAATCTGAATTTTTTGGTCATGAAAAAGGATCATTTACAGGAGCTTTCGATCAAAAAAAAGGAAGATTCGAACTTGCTAATAAAGGAACCCTTCTTTTAGATGAAATAACAGAAATTCCCTCCAACCTGCAAGCGAAACTACTAAGAGCTTTGCAGGAAAAAGAATTTGAAAGGATAGGAGGAACCAAGCCTATAAGCACCGATACAAGGTTTATTTCAACTTCTAATAAAAATATACAAGAGGCAATCAAAGAAAACGAATTTAGAGAAGATCTTTTCTACAGACTAAATGTCGTTCCTATCCACCTGCCTCCTTTGCGCGAAAGAAAAGAAGATATTCCAATATTGTCTTATTTCTTCTTGGACAAGTTTGTAAAAGAAAACCACAAAAAATTAAAGATATTCACCGATGAAGCAATAGAAGCATTAATTGATCACTCATGGCCGGGCAATGTCAGAGAACTTGCCAACATTATAGAAAGAACCGTTGTAATGGACAAAGCAGACAAAATAACCAAAGAACATTTAGGATTAGATTTAAATACTTCTATTTCCAAAGATAGTTTAATCGGAAAATCGGTAGAAGAAGTAGAAAGGATGCTTATTTTAAAAACTTTAAAAAATCAAAACTATAATAAGACCAAAACAGCAAAAGTTTTAAAAATAAGCTTAAGAACCTTAAGAAACAAACTCAACTCTTATAATTTCGGCTGATATATCTTCCTGTTCTTTTTAATATATACTGACAGCTTCAGCTTGCTCCTGTAGCTTTTCTAATTTTTGTTTGAAAAGAAT
Source organism: Chlamydiales bacterium (assembly GCA_028278035.1). Classification (GTDB taxonomy): domain Bacteria; phylum Chlamydiota; class Chlamydiia; order Chlamydiales; family SM23-39; genus JANQFC01. The sequence goes on along the minus strand of JANQFC010000026.1, from coordinate 91,060 downwards.
TTTCGGAGTTAAATATGTGATATGTAGTGCATAACAGTCTTCATTTCATTTAAAGGTCTTACATTCCCAATAGGATTACACTCTTCTTCTCTCATGAATTTAGAAGAATGAACCATTTTCAAACAATTTTGCAAGTCCAACTGAAATTTAAGACATTCTTTGCCTGTTTCAAATACTAATGAAGTCATCTTTTTCTCTTTTTTTAAAAAAATGAGCAAAAAAATAAATATTTTTTTTAATTTATTGTATATATAAGTTATTTAAAAATTCATGAATTTTTATCCAAGACCTATCTTCAGACAAATAAATTCTGTCCAAGGTATGCTTAAGTTCTAAAATAATATACTTATAAAAAAACTCATCTTTCAATTCTTCAAAATTTAATATTTTCTTATACTCGGCATCGGCATTAATAATATTTTCAATGTGAAATTTAGATTTTTTTAAACTACTTATTAATTCTTTTTCAAAATCCTGTACTTCACCCTCTTCTACCTTCAGCATATTTTTTTGAATTAAGCTATGAAGCAGACCTTTTATATCAAACTGTTTCTTTAAATACTGTTTTTCAATATTCTTGATAGAAATATCTTTGATATTTCTTATTTTCATTCCGCCTTGAGTAGCATTTAAAAATTTATCATCTGCATAATTAGTTACATAAGAAGATATAAGTTCCTCTTCAATCTGCCATTTCAAATTGGTAAAAACCGGTAAATTATTTTTGTCTTTAGCAGAAACAGGTAGATTACCCAATTCATCATCTCTTACTGTATTTTCTTTGATATCAGCTGAATACAGCTGATTTTCAGAATAAGCCAGATCAAACCCGTCTAAAATAATGGGGCCGCACCCTAAAAAATTAGCAAGCGAAATACCAATAGAAGATACACTTAAAGCTCTATCGTCTAATTCATTTGATAAATAAGTCTTGTTAATTTCAAGCTTTTCATCCATCCAGATCTCAAACATCCTTCCGATAGCAGCTTTAATATAGCCTCGTGGACCATTAAAGGCATGAAAAACTCCTTTATTTACTCTAGTTGAATAAATTATAGGACCTTCATAAAAAAAAGCATCTTTCATGCGTTTATATTCATCTAGATTAGGATCAATTATAATTCCTAAATGAGGAAAAATATTTGCTCTGGTAAGACAGGTAATTGCTGATCCCACAGCAATGATCAAAGTTTTGTTATTCAATTTCTTTAAAGTTTCAAAAGAATATTTCAAGCTCGGCCCAGCTCCACAAATGATGGCTGGAATATCCTTGAAACTATCTTTTAGGTTATTCACATAAAAAGAACCTTTGATTTTTTTTATGTTAGATGAGAAATTTTTAAAATGCTTATAGGAAAACAAAACATCATATACTAAATAAAAAGAAATAAGACTTCTCTTGATAACTTCATATTTTAGATATTCAAACTTTTTATCTTTTTTATAAAAAGTAACAAATTTCAATTGATTCGTTGGATATTTATGGCCGATCTCTTCCAATAACTGAAATTCATTCAAAAGATAATGAATATGAATGTTTTGCTTGTTTAATACCTTAGTTGCATGAGTTAAATGCAAAAACCTATGGATACTGTCTAAATCATCTTCAATAAAAATAAGTTTGTTGTTTTTATTTTCAAGCCATTTGAAAATATTATCCGGCACATAATCTATCAATTTATAAACATATAAAGTATCAATATTATTGAGATCAATTTCTATCGATAAAATATTGTTAAAACCAAAATTTTTAGCTAAAGGATTTTTATCTATAAAAAAGCTAACAGCCGGATATTTATTTTCTAAAATTGATGCGTTTTTTCTAAAAATACTTTTCATAACTCAAATTCAGATTCATCAATTAATTTTTCATCTTCTGAAAATATCTGATCTTTTATCATTTTACCTTCTTTAAATAAAGAATATCTCTTCAATTTTGCATTTTCATAAAAAAGCTTGGTCTCATTATGTAAAAGACCATTTTTGTAATTTATAATACTTTTTAAACTGCCGTTTTCGTAATAAAACTTTTGAAGACCATGACACTTGTCATCAATATACTTTTGACAAGAATATATTTTTGAAGACAAGTAATAATAGATTTCCTGTCCATTTTTCTTGCCCAAATAGAACCAGCTTTCAGTAAGAGGCTTACCTATTTTACTGTAAAAAACAGAAGGGCCGTGTAACTGGCCTTTATGATGATAACATAAAGACTTTAAAGAGCCGTCAGAATAAAAGCTTTTTTCTTCATCTACTTCTAAATCTGATATTAAATTCAGATTTAAGTCTTGGTCAATAATTGTCAGATTATTATTTTTAAATTCATATTTTTTCATAAGATATCTTTAATTAAAGTTAAGTGTTCTTCAGCTATTTGTTTTAAAAAGATTATTTGATTAATTAACAGATCAATTTTATCATCTTTGACTTTCCTTTGAAATATAAACTTATAAACACTCCAAACAGGGTCCAGTAAAAGGGAATATGTAAATTCTTTTTGAAATTTTATTAAATTATAATCAAACACATGTTTGGCAATATCTTTGAGATATCCATCTGCTATAAGCAAAATATTTTCCAAACTGGTCTTTATGCTCTTAATAATATTTACAACTTCCTCTTTGTTTATAATTTTTTCTTTTGTCTGATTCATTACAGTATGAACAATGGAAGGCAAATCTTTAGTATTATTTATATTTTTTAACGATTCTACTAAACTTATATTTTCAATATTTTTAAATCCAAGCCCACCTGCAGTTGCATTGATGCAATGATTATTTTTAGAAAAATCTTCTATCCAATTTTTAGCCATGAGCCAGTCTTTTTGAGTAAAAACATCTTTATCATAAATGTCTTTTGTCTTGATAAGCTCATACTTATCAATTCCTGATTTTACACCTTCTGCATATCTTTTATTTTCAAAACAAAGGTCAACCCCTGTTAAAATAATTGGAGAGCATCCCAATAAAGAAGCTAGATTAATCAAAAAAGTAGTAACATTCCATCCGCCGTCAAAAACCTCTTGCATCATACCTAATTTTTTATAAATAAACCTTTCCAAAGGATAAGCTTCATAATCTGCAGTTAATATCTTATTCGCATGCACTATCGATAAATTCTTATTCGACATATGATTTTGATAGAAAAAATAAGACTCAAAAAAAGTATTTAACTTAAATCTGTCAAAAGGAGCATCTTTATCTACACTAGAGGAAAAATGAGGATGTATGCTTTCATTAGATAATACATTTAAGGCAGAACCTCCTGCAAAGATCAAAGCCTTACTTTCAATCTTTTTAAGATTTTGAATATTCTTGTTTAAACTGGGACCTGCTCCTACTATTACAGCAGGAATATTTTTAAATTTGTAAAAAAGATCTTCAGATAATCTAAACCTATTGGTATTCAATAAATTTAAATAAATGTTTTTAAATGCCTTAACGCCAAAATCTGCATATTCAAAAGATGTTAAATTCGCTCCTAAGTGATACTCTTCTAAAATCTTTTTATACTTTTTAAACACTTTGTTTTTTATAAAATCTTTAGAAGTTACAATTTGAATTTTCAAAAAGATATTTTCCCAGGCAAGCCTTTTTAAAATTTTATCAAACTCTTCATCTAAAAAATATACTTCTATTTTTGTATTTAAATATTTTTTTTTAGCTTTTTCATACGCAAAAACATCATCCTCTATTATTACAACTTTTTTCTCTTTGCTATTTAAATAAATATTTAAAATATTTTGTATATCATCCAATTGTTGTTTATAGACAAATAAAGTATCGCTCATCTTACAGCCTTAATTAAATCATCATATTTTGGTATAAAATTAACGCTATCGTAATATTTTTGTTTTTTATTATACCACAGAGTCTTAATGTTACTATCATTTGCAATAGATATAAAATAAGCCTCAACAAAATGATTATAGCCAATTATTTGATCTATTGTCTTGTCCGTTAATTTTACAGCCTTACATTCTATCATAAGAAGAGGATAAACTGAAAACTTAGGATGAATATTTTTTGCAAAACAAATAATATCCGCCCTTCTTTTTGTAATAACAAATTCTTTATTTTTTAAATGCGGCAACAGCTTTAAATCCTTTTCAACCGCTATTAGACTCTTGGGATATCCTAATTGATTAACCATCTGAAGTATCAGCTTTTGCCGGACTATTTCTTCAGGCAAAGCTGATACATAATAGCCTCTGATAGGATCAAATATTTGATCTTTATTCAACTTCTACAAGCCCCAGCTGCTCATCTTTTCTTTTATAGATAACTTTCAACCTTTGATCCTCTTCGCATCTATATATTAAGAAATGCTCTCCGCTCAGCTCCAGTCTCATCACTGCTTCATCTTGAGTAAGCATTCTTAAAGGAAGAGATTCCACTTCCGCAATTTTGGGCATTTTGTATTTTTCTAATTCTTCTTTCAAATTCTCTTCTTCAATATCATCATTGATATCATCTAGCTCATCTATGGGTTTTAAGACATGAACTTTCATATCAATGCTTGCTAAATCCTGTGCTCTATGATCCTGCAGTTTTTCTTTATATTTTTTTATTAAGTTATAAAGCTTGGTAAAAGCTCCATCTATCGCCGCATAAAGATCTTCAGTAGTTGCATGAACTTGAATTCTATAATGAGAAAATTTCACAACAACAGATGCTGTATGTGCAATTTTTTGTACTTCTAGAGTAACAACCACATCCAATATCTGTTTACTAAAACGAGATATCTTTGCAATTTTCTCTTTCACATATTTTGCAATAGCATCAGTAATTTGAAGATTTTTTCCTGTGACTTCAACGCTAAACCCTTCTGTTTTAAACTTGCTTTTATCAACCATATTTCACCTCATTTTATAAATATATAGAAATAAATTACATGGTTTAAAAGCTCAAAACAAGAAAAAAAACTTTTATAAGAAAATTCATTTTTTTTATGATATTAAATTATATAACAATTTAAGAGGTAGGGATGGGCTTATGGTATATGAATTTATTGGCTCACACTTAGTGGCAAATTATATTGAGTGTGATGAAACAGTATTAAATGACGCAGCCGGTTTGGAAAAAGCATTAAAACAGGCATGCGTAAATGCAAAAGCTACAATCTTAAACAGCATTCCCCATCAATTTGAACCGCAGGGATTTTCAATGATAATATTATTATCGGAAAGCCATGCAAGTATTCATACCTATCCTGAACATGGCGGATGTTTTGTTGATTTTTTCACATGCGGCACAACCTGTGATCCAGAAAAATTTCATGAAACGCTGACAGCTTATCTAAAACCGAAAAAAGTAACAAAAGAAATATTAGAAAGAAAAGATCATATCGAAAAAGAACATCTTGCAGGAAAGTAATAATAATAAGACAGCAAATCCAATTTGAAGAGCTCTATTTGGAAATATATGAGTAAGTCTTGCTCCTATATTTGCAAATATCATAGTAAGCGGAAATACTGTAAAAAAAGCCGGAAGATATATATATCCTAAAGAAAGAGGTTCTTTTATTGTCTGCATGCCCAAAATCATAAAAGATATTGCTCCTATTACAGCGATAGGAAAAGTAAAGCTGGCCGATGTCCCGGCAGCTTTTCTCATCGGCACATTAAAATAAGACAAAAAAGGCACACTGATCGAACCTCCCCCTATTCCCAATATCCCCGATTTCAATCCTATTAAAGATCCGGCTATTGCAAGCGTTTTTTTCTTGGGATATTTTTTGTTGCCTTTTTTTATTTTGAAACCCAAAAACATTTTCATTGAAATCAAAAACAAAAATATCCCAAACAATATCTCTAAGAATTCCGCTTTTACAAAATGCGCTATTACAGCACCCAAGATTGTACCCAAAACAATCCAAATAACTATTTTTTTGAAAATATCGAATAAAATATTGTTTCTTTTATAGTGAGAATAAATGGTAGAAATAGAAGTAAAGATCATAATGCTAAGCGATGTTCCTTCTGCATATTTCATAATCACATTATCCGGAAAATTCAACAACTTTAAAATAATGGTCATTCCAGGAACTATAAAAATACCACCTCCTATACCAAAGAGTCCCGCTAAGGTTCCTGTTAAAATCCCTAAAATCACAAAATAAATAATCTCTTCAAGCATAATTGCACCTATTTTACATCATAGAATTTATTAAACAAAAAAATCAAAAAAACATTTTATGAAAAATAATTTTTCAAATAGAATTTAGAATCTTTTTTTATCACAATTGGAGTTTTTTTATGATTAATCTAGGGTCTTTCTTCAAAGAAACTTGTTCTTCCACATGTGAAAATATGGGAAATTTTTTGTATACATACCAGAACGTTGCAGAAAGCTTTTTAAGTGAATTTGCAAGTAAGTTCACTACACTTGAAAATAATGCCAAATATACAAAAACTGTTCTTTTTGCAACGGGAGTAATAATAGCTCTTGGAGGAATTAGAGGAATTTTTAAAAGCCAATCCTTAAAAACAAAACTTATCTCCTTTACAGTGGTTGCTACAGGAACAGCTCTGGCTGTAACTGAATTAATGTCGGTTAATAAACAAAGTCTGCCCAACCCTACACAAGAGTCGCAAAAGTATTTTTATAATGATACATTAACTGATTAATAAAAAAGCCGCTTAGCAGCCTTTTTATTTTGGTATTTTTTTTAATTCAATTGCATCCTAATGCCCTTAATCGATTATCAGATACACCTATGACTCCATAGGCCTATCATGTACATCAAACCCGATACAAGAATATCCCACACAAGGAAAATACTTCTGATTTTCATTTTCGAAATAAAGATCTTGCATACTTGCAAATCCAAAATTACAAGATTAAAAAGATACAAAAAGCGCACCGGAAGGGACTCGAACCCCTAACCCCTTGGTCCGAAGCCAAGTGCTCTATCCAATTGAGCTACCGGTGCAAAGAATCTTATAGTTATACCTTCTTTTTATAAAAAAAGCTACTTCTATGCAAATATGTGACAATACTTTATAATATTATGCAAAAAAATTAGAGGTAAAAAATGACCGTAAAAGCATGTATTGGAATGGCAACTATTACCGCAACCCACTATGTTATATCAAAAATTACAGATTATTCTCTTGAGGCTGCAGTATGCTCAATAGCACTCGGAATTATCGGTATTTTGGCATACTCTTTATACATAATCCCTTCAGATTTTTCAGGTATGGATCAATTAGAAGAAGATTATTCAGAAATTGATCGAGAAAGAATATTTTCTTCAACTGCTGGCGGATAATTTATTTGCTTTTGAAAAAGCTATAAATTATCTTGTAATGCATGATGAACGAAAAAACAAAAGCAATAACCTTATTTTCTACTCCCTATAAAGACAGATCTAAAATAATAAAGGTCCTAACAAAAGATTATGGAATAATTTCTTTGATCATACACGGTTTATCTGCTAAAAAATCTTACTTGCTATCTATTGCAACTCCTTTTTCCATATCAGAAATAGTTTTTAAAAAAAATAATTCTGACATCCACACTTATAAAGACGGATCCATTATTGATGAGAACATTTACCTTCGAAAAAATTTAAAATACATCAAAATAGCTTCTTTGATAACAAAAGCTGTTTTAGAATTTCACTTCCCTCAAAAAAATACAGAAAACATCTTTTTACTTTTGCAAAAGTATTTAAAAAATATCTCTACAAACCCGAACGGCATATATATTAGCTTTTTATTAAAAATATTAATAAATGAAGGATTTTTGAATTTAAAAAACATCTGTAACAAATGCTCTCAAAAAGCCCGATATATAGAATCCGGAGAAAGTCTCTGCCAAAAGCACACTTCTAATTTTGCTTTTAGGTTTTCAGAAGAAGAATACAATAAGCTCTTGGTTTTTGCTTATGCAAAATCTTTTTCTTTGCTAAAAGACATTGATGTATCAAAAGAATTTGTAGAAAAAGCACATAATCTTTTCAAAGATCTTATATAATTTGCGAAAGGGGGGACTCGAACCCCCACAGGAAAACCCCACTACCACCTCAAGGTAGCGTGTCTACCAATTCCACCACTTCCGCAAAAATGAATGCTAATTATTGCATTCTTCAACCCAAGGTTCAATAGAAAACGGCTGGTTGGTAGCATATTGAACCAATTTATCCCATCTATACTGACTGCCAGGAGCAAATAGTTTTTCTATTAAATATTTTCCTACCTCTTTATCCCAAACTTTTTTAGAACCAGTAATTTTAGAAGTTTCATTATGCAAAGCTGATGCAAAAACTTCTCCATACAAATACGCATAATAATAAACAGGAGCTAGCCCTACATGATATTTGGCAGCCCAATCATTTTTACCCTCTCTACCTTCCGGTCTTTTAATTTTTTGGTATTTTTCTACTAAATCCCACCAAAGCTTATTCAAGTCCTGATCCGGATTTTCATACATATTTTTTTCAAATTCGGTAATTAAAAAAGCAGATCTTGAGAAAACCAACTGTCTTCTTTTATGCCCTTCTTTTAAATGATGAAAAAGATTTTCATTACTGATTTTAAAAAAATCTTCTAAAAATTCGGGAGAATAAGCGATCCTGCCCATAAATAAAGCCATAGCTTCCGTTGTTAAAGTGTGCGCCGGAGATCTAAGCAACCAAGGAAGTTCTTTATTAATCTTAACATCATAAATAGCATGACCAAACTCATGCAAAAGCGTTTCCATCCACTGCACATTCGGTTTAACATTATTTAATGTTCTAACGTCTCCTTTCCTATCCAAATCAATACAAAAGGCATGCTGATTTTTTCCTTCTCTTTCATAAAGATCACTATTTTTCACAAGATCTTGAACATCAAATCCCATTTTTTCATAAAACTTTTTAGTAATATCCAAAAGATCCTGCTTTTTAAAAATATGTTTCAGCTCATCTGATAAAAGAGGGTCCATTTGACAAAACGGATCTTTCCACGCCCAGGCGCCGATATCTTCAACAGCTACACCAAACTTTTCAGCAAGTTTTTCATTAATTTGGCTCATCATTTGATCATAAGAATTTTGAGTGTTTTCATTTAGCTCATTAAAAGTAGATAATAATCTGTCTTTATCAATTTCCTGAAGATCAAGGCTCATTTCAAAATAATTATTATATCCTAAAATTTTAGCAGCTTTATTTCTCAGTTTGACAACTCCAATAATTTTATCCGCTAAAACATCCCCTACTTCTTTAGAGGCATACCAGGCTTTTTTTCTAATATTGACATCAGTTTCATTTTTTAAAATATCTCTGATCTCGTTTTCTGTTACTTTCTTTCCGTCAATATCTGCTCTAAATCCCGCATAGGTTAAAGCTAGATCTGCTTCTTTTTCAGATATTTCTTTTAAAAGATCTTTTGGCAGAATGTTAGCTTTAAAGTGATTAATCAAAATATTAAGCTGTCTTTGAAATAAAGGATCAAAGCCCTTGTTTTGATATTCTAATAATTTTTTATAAGTATCCTCATCTGAATATAAAAACTTATATTCATTATCTAAACTCGAAACCAAAAATGAAGCATCTTTAGATCCAGTTGTCTCTAAAAGCCAAACAGCCTTGTTTAATTGTTCTTCTTTAAATTCTACTTTTTTTATAAAATCTTCTAAAAAGATGGCAAACTCGTTTTGCATAAATAAATCCTTTGAAAACACATTTATTGCAATTATAACAAAAAAGATGAAAAAGATACTTATTTTTCTCATAAAAACCTATCAATTAATTATTAGTCCACATTTAGGCAACAGGTGTAGATTTGAGCCTACTTGCTCAAATTATGCTATCGACGCCATAAAAAAGAAAAACATTGTAATAGCATTTTTTTTAATAATCAAAAGATTTGTAAAATGCAACCCCTTCCATAAAGGGGGAAAAGATCCTGTTATTTAAGGCACTTCAAATAAAAATTTATCTTTCCTGCAATAAAGAATTATTATAAATTTATAGTTATTAAATTTAACATTCAAATTTAGCCATGAAAATATCTCTGTCTTTATTAAAAAAATTTATAGATATAAAATTATCTTCTGAAGAAATTGCAGATCAGCTTACAAACTTAGGAATTGAAGTAGACTCCATTTTAAATGAAAGTCCTTCTTTTTCAAAAGTGGTTGCAGCTAAAGTGATTGATACCAAAGAACACCCCTCAGCAGATAAACTGAGCATAGCAACTGTTTATGACGGCAAAAAATCATATCAGGTCGTCTGCGCAGCCCCTAACTGCAAAAAAGGACTTATTACTGCTTTTGCACCTATTGGAGCAACTCTTTTAGATGATAAAGAGAATTTAATAACTATCAAAAAAACCAAAATTAGAGATATTGAATCTTTCGGCATGCTATGTTCAGCAAAAGAGCTCAAGCTTTTCGATGAAAAAGATACTATTTTAGAATTAGACGACTCGTTCAAATTAGGTCAAGACCTAACTAGTTTATCCGAACCGGTTTTTGAAATTTCACTCACTCCAAATCTCGGCAGGTGCATGTCAGCTATAGGAATAGCAAGAGAGCTTGCCAGCGCTCTTAATACAAAAATCAAAATGTTTGAAAGCAATATCAAAGAAGCTGAAACTGATATAAATAAAAAAGTAAAAGTTATAATCAAAGATAATAGATGTAAAAGATATACCTGCAGGCTTATTGAAAACATCAAAGTAGAAAAATCACCTTTTTGGTTAAAAAGCAAAATAGAAAAATTAGGACTTAGATCTGTAAATAACATTGTAGATGCCTTGAATTTAGTAATGCTAAAATTTAACCAGCCTATGCATGCCTTTGATTTTGATAAAATCAACAGAGAAATTCAAATAACGACTAATACTCAAGATGTAAATATAATGAGCTTAGATGAAATAGAAAGGAAAATACCTAAAGACTCGCTTTTAATATCTGACGGTAAAAAAACCATTGCCGTAGCAGGTATCATTGGCACACTAAACTCATCAGTTGATGAAAATACCAAAAACATCCTCTTAGAATCTGCATACTTTGACAACACTTCTATTAGAACAACCTCTAAGCAGCTTTTTTTAAAAACAGAAAGTTCAATGCGTTTTGAAAAAGGCACTGACCCTGACATGCCACCTATTGCTTTGGATTACGCAGCTGCATTAATTGTAAAAACTACAAAAGGATCCATTGCGAAAGGTAAAATTGACATAAAAAAAGACGATTTCAAACTAAAAAAAATAAAATGCAGACTTTCTAAAATTCAACAGATTTTAGGAACCAAGATCAGTTTAAATGAGGCTTTAGATATTTTTAAAAGACTAGAGTTCAACATACTAAAATCAACAGATAATGAAATACTATTAGAAATTCCAAATTACAGAAATGATCTTTTTGAAGAAATAGATTTAATAGAAGAAATTGCTAGAATTTTTGGCTATAATAATATTACAAAAGTACGTCCCACTTACTGTTCTTCAAACATATATCATTCAGATAAATATCTGTTTGAAAAAAACTTAAAAACCTATCTTAGATCTTCTAACCTGCAAGAAATAATCACTTGTGACTTAATAAGCCCAAAACTAGCTGAAATATCATACAGCCTTGGTCTCAACAAAAAAGAATTGGCTCATGTGATTCATTACAAATCAATAGATCAGTCTATCTTAAGACCTTCAATGCTTCCTTCTTTTTTAGAAATTGTAAAATATAACCATGATCATAAAAATTTTGATCTGTCAATGTATGAAACATCTCACTTGCATTTCAAAAAAGATAATAAAATAATTGAAAGATGGGCCCTTTCTTTAATTTTATGCGGAAAAAAAGCTCCTCAAATTTGGGAAAAACAAAACTTCGAAATAAATTTTTATGACTTAAAAGGAATTTTAGAAAATATTTTCTCAGCAGTAGTTACAAAAGATCTAAATTTTACAAAATCAACATATTCAGCTCTTCATCCTGGCAGACAGGCAAACATTAAAATTGCTTCGGAAGAAATAGGAATACTAGGAGAAGTCCATCCAAAAATTCTAAAAGAAATGGATATTAAAAAAAGAGTTTTGTTTGCTGAAATTAATTTAGATTTAGTATATAAAAATAAAAAGGATACAATTACATATCAAGATATTTCACAATATCCGGCAACTCAAAGAGATTTAACTATTCCATTGGATGCTGCCACAGAAATAGATGAAATTTTCAATTACATCAAATCTATTAAATCCCCTGTATTGGAAAAAGTAGATTTAATAGATATTTTTAAAACAACAGAAAATACTAAAAATGTTACTTTTAGATTCACCTATAGAGATAAATTTAAAACTATTTTGTTTGATACTGCTGAAAAAGAGCATGAGAAAATAACCAAAGAAATAAAAAAACAAATTTAATAACTTGCAAAATACCCTCTTAGCTAAATAATATATAAGGTATAAAAGTTTTGGAGGTCTCAAATGAAATTAATGAGATGGGTATTTTTTATTCTCGTTTCATCAACTTTAATATCATGTGGTAATGATAATGATGATTCAAATGTTGTAGCACAACATTATGTTCACAAATACGGTTTTGACATGTCGGAAGAAGAATGGGAAAACAGAGAAAAAGAAGGGCAATCGATTTCTGTACTGGATGATGGAGTAACGGTAACAAACAATTACAATAATGGAGTACTTCACGGCCCTACAACATATACATTTCCTAACAGTTCAATTATAGAAAAAGTTTATGTTTATGAGCAGGGTGTATTGATTAAAGAAATATCTCATGATCAAACAGGTCTCCCATATAAAGAAGAATCTAACGAACTAGATAACAAAAAAATAGTTACTTTGTGGGATAACCACGGCGTTCCAATAAGTGTTGAAGAATATGAAGAAGACTTTTTGGTAAGCGGTAAATATTTCAAACCGGACAATGATTTAGAATCAACAATTTTCAACGGCAATGGAATCAGAATAAAAAGAGATAGAAATGGTGAGTTAATCTACAAAGATGTTATGGACAGAGGTCTATTAACAGCAAGAACAACTTATCATCCAAACGGTCAGGTAAAATCTAAAATGAGCTATGAAAATTACGAACTTCATGGAGAGCAGATCACTTATTCACCAAAAGGTTCTTTAATGTCCAGAATGACCTGGGATCACGGCCAATTAGACGGAATGAAAGTCTTATATAGAGAAGGCAGCAAGATAGCCGAAATTCCATATGTAAAAGGAAAAAAATATGGGGTTGAAAGACATTTTGATACTAATGGAAGATTAACAGAAGAGATCCACTGGGAAAACGATAAGAAACACGGTTCTCACAGGGTCTTTAAAGACGAAGAAACCCTAATTAAATGGTATTATAAAGGCAAAGCGGTAAGCCTAAAAAGATATGAAGAGTTTTCTCATAGAGAACAATTAGTAGCAGATAAAGATCAATTCATGCTAATGATTGAAAACCTAGATGAAAAAGAAGCTATGAAAGACTAATTTAAAATTATAAAAAAAGATCCCTTCCCTCAAAGGAAGGGATCTTTTTTTTACTCAGTGATATTTTCTACGATCTCATTTTCATTAACATCTACCACTTTAGCAGTTTCCTTCATATCAGACATTTCTTCTTCAACAGTATCATTAGCTTCAACAACACTATCATCGTCTAAGTTTTCTTCTTCAGCAGTAAAGTTCTCTTCTTGTTTATCTAATACTGCATCTTCTTCTGTTGCAGCTTGAATTGACTCATCTTTATTCACCTCTTTAGCATATGTACAACATCTGCTTTTCTTAGAACATTCTTTTTTATGATCATGATTATTTTGATCACAAGATACAAAAATAAAAGGTAAAACTAGTAAAAATAAAAATTTTTTCATCTTCAATCTCCGTTAATTTTTAAATACATCTTTTCAAATAATAAAAATTTTTCCTTTCTTGTCATACAAAAAAATGCTTTTTGGCACAGTTTTTGCAACTATTAATATAAACGGAGGAATAATAACCATGGAAAAAAAAGAATTAATAGATAGAATATCAAAACTAGAAACTCTTAATGATCAATTACTTGCTGAGCTAGAATATATTGATAGTCTAGCTAAGCAAGTAGGGTTCATTGACGGCATAAAAACTTTAAAATTAGCAGCTTTAGAAATGATAGAGGAACAAGAGTCAGATAATTATGAGCCACCCGAGGCTATCTAGGCAAAAATTGCCCAGCTAGGTAAATTTTACCTAGAAAAATAGATAAAGTCGGCTATACTCTTTTAGTATGAAAAAAAAAATTCTGGAAAAAGATAGCCGTTTATTTAGATTAAAAGGCCTATTGTACGTGTTAAAAGCGGACAAAAAAAAAGATCTTTTAAAATATTTTTTTAAAAGGCCTTTTTTACATACCTTTAATATAATAAAGTCTTTTTTTAAAAAAAGGCCTTATACCCTAGATCAGAGAGTATACTGTTTTAATGTGTCCGATATATCCTCTTTCAAAAAAAAACTTCAAAATCCCAATACAATACTTATTGTTGGGTTCAGTTATTGCCAAAAACCCAAAAACTGTCCCAGCAAAAGATTTTCATCTAACTGCATAAATGATCCCAACAGCCCTGTTTGTCAAAACTGCTTTATCGGCAACACTACTCAAATGAAGAAAAATATTTATTTTTTAAATATCCCGGACATTCAATATATAAGTAAACAAATAATCGAAAAAATAACACAAAACCCTGAAAAAGAAGTACTTTTCTTAATATCTTCTTGTGAATTTTCAATAAAAATGTTTGCAGATTTCTCAAATATACTAAAAATAACAGGTCTTGGAATAGAGCTGTCAGGCTACACTTGTTTAAACTTTAAAAGTTTTTTATTTGCTGAAAACAGTATAAAAAATACTACTACATACCTGTCTAAAAACGATCAAAGCATTTTTTTAGATCTGATAAATTCAAAAAAATCATAAAAATATATTTTTAATTGCTTCAATATACTTGTTAAAAAATTAAATCCCGCTTATTATGTTATGTCTAAAACACATATAAATTACGGAGAAAAAATGTCTCGTTATACTGGACCAAAAAATCGTATCGCAAGAAAATACGGCGTAAACATATTCGGAAGAGCTAGAAACCCTCTTCTACATAAACCAAATCCTCCTGGAGTACATGGGGCGAAAAGAAAAAAGAAATCTGACTACGGCATTCAGCTGGAAGAAAAACAGAAATTACGCGCTGTATATGGAATGCTTACCCAAAAACAATTAAAAATATCATATAAAAAAGCTTTGAAAAAGCCCGGTAACACATCCCACAATCTAATAGAATTATTGGAATGTAGACTGGACAATATAGTATGCAGACTAAAATTAGCTCCTACCATCTTTGCCGCACAGCAATTGATATCTCATGGACATGTATTGGTTAACGGCAAAAAAGTAGATATCAAATCATTTCAGGTAAAACCGGGAATGACAGTCTCTTTAAAAGAAAAAGCGAAAAAAATGGTTATAGTCAAAGCAGCTCAGGAAAATACAACAGTCGATGCTCCTGAATATGTAACGATAGCTGATGATAAATGCTCAGGTACCTTAAGCTCAATGCCGCTTCCAGAGCAAATACCTTATCCTTTGATGATAAACGTTCCTTTAGTTTGTGAATTTTTAGCACACACTTGCTAATTATTTTTTATGAACTTGTAGATGTTTTTTTCAAAAGATTTATTATGTCTTTTACTTTCATAAAATATGCAGCTATTAAAAATGTAGATACATATACAATGAAATATACTAAAAAGCTAGACAGTTGAATCATAAAGCTTCTGGGAAAAACATAAGGCTTTAAATTCAAAAGAAGATATACTGAGGGTTCTTTCAAATACAGCCCTACTATAATTACAAAAAACAAAGCTACTAATGAACAGACAGTAATTTTAAAAAAAGATATTATATTTTTTTTCTCAAAAAGATTTTGATGCTCATTTTTTAAAAACCTATATAAAATATAGGCGTTTAAAAAAGAGCTTAAACTAGTAGCTACAGCTACGCTTATAGTTTTCCAGTTCAATATAAAAATAAAAGCAGCGTTTAATAAAATATTAAGTCCAACAGAAGAAATACTCGATACTGCAGGCACAAAATATTTCTTTTTAGCATAAAATCCTGATGCTAAAATTAAAACTAAAGAACTGGGGAACAATCCCAAAACATATCCCCAAAGACATTGAGCGGTATTCACAGTACTTGTCTGATCAAAATTTCCCCTTCCAAAAATCAAATTTATAGCTAAACTACCAAGAACTAATATTCCAATAGAACAAGGGATCATAAGTAACATATTTCTGACAATAGAAGTATTTAAAAACTCTTTAAATCTATCAATATTATCCTGTTTATAAGCCCTGGCCAAAGGAGGCAGAAGAGCAGAAGATATGGCTATTCCAAATAAAGTAAAAGGAATTTGATAAAGTCTCATTGCATACCATAAATAAGCAGGACCTTTAATATCGGCAATCCTCCCAAAAATAGGATCTAAAGCACTATTTATCTGCACAGCTCCTATCCCCAAAATAGCAAAGAAAAACGGCTTTAATATTTTTTTTATCTCTTCAGAAAATATCTTAGGTCTTAACCATTCTTTATAATCCAATTTTTCCAAATTAGTAAAACTAGAGGGAACAGTAAGA
This sequence comes from Chlamydiales bacterium, assembly GCA_028278035.1. Taxonomy (GTDB): domain Bacteria; phylum Chlamydiota; class Chlamydiia; order Chlamydiales; family SM23-39; genus JANQFC01. Next base: position 74,433 of record JANQFC010000026.1, on the reverse strand, counting down.
AGCCACTGGACCAAATAAGCTATTATTACTCCAAAAGATAAAGCGATCATTGCTGTTTTAGGCAGTTGATCTTTAAATAAAACAGCGCATACTATCCAAATAATATTAAATAACGTAGGAGCTGCAGCCGGCAGAAAATATCTTTTATGACACTGCAGAAGAGCATTATTCAAAGCATATAAACAAATAAAAACAAGGCCCGGCAGCATAATCGATATCAAATAAATGATTTCTTTTGTGTTTTCATTGATTTGAAATTTAATCCAAAAAAATAGCCCTGACTCAATTATAATAACTATAAATAATAAAATAGTTACTATCGAAAAAAATAAATCCCTGTAAAAATAAGCAGCCTTTTTATTATCTATTTGCCTGATAGCCTCGAAATGAGGAATAAAAATAGAATTTAAAGTCCCTTCTCCAAAAAGCCTTCTAAAAAGATTAGAAAATCTATAGGCTACAAAAAAAGCGGCGATATGCGGACTGCTGCCAAAAAAAATAGCCATAGAAACATCTCTTAGCATTCCAAAAACTCTGCTCAGAATAGTCCCTATAAAAAAATTTTTAGCAGATTTAGCTATTGAAAGTTTTGTATCTACGCTCATAAATGTCCCTAACTAGGATCATAATACATAAACGTGAAATAAAATAATAATAATAATTCTACTTCAAAACATGCGTATAATATTCACCGTCATCTTCCTGCCAAGCACCATGAATATCCTGAGCAAAATTTCTAAAGCATTTACCAATATCACCTATTGTCAGCAAATAATCTAAAATATTGATGCTGTCATCTGTTATCATCTCGCCCGGCAAGATCAAAGGAATTCCTGGAGGATAAGGTAAGATCATTTCAGCACAGACTTTATTCTTAATATCTTTTAAATTACATTTTTCAATTCTACCCTGAATTCTTTCCTGATATGCCTCATACGGAGTCATACACTGTTCAGGCAAGATATTATAAGCCTTATCTAAAACATGAGGAAGTTTGAATTTTTTATAAATATCATGAATACTTTTAGCAAGTGTCTGTACTTTCATTTTCTTATAAAAAACAGGATCTTCCTTATATAAATTAGGAATCATTTCTTCTACTGTCAAATTAGCATCAAATTCTCTTTTAAATTCCATAAATGTAGATAAAAGTTTCAAACTCTTAGCTTTGTCTATACCGATCGTAAACAAAAACAAAATACTGTAAGGACCTGTTTTTTCTACAACAATACCCTTATAATCTAGATATTTAGCAACTAATGATGCTGGGATACCAAAATCTGTTAATTTATTATTTTTCAATCCCGGCATTAAAACTGTAATTTTAATAGGATCCAAAAATAAAAAATTGCTGTCTACTTTTCCAAAACCATGCCAATTATCTTTAGTAGTTAATGGCCAGCACTGGGCTTTATTTTCTATTTTTTTCGGTTGCCAAACATCAAAAAACCATCCCTTTTTATTTTGCTTGTTAAGTTTTTTAATTTCCTGCCTGAAATTCATAGCCCTTCTTTGAGAAACTTCCATTAATCGTTTACCGGCATTTCCCTTCATCATTGCCGCACCGATTTCAGCAGACGCCACCATAGCATATTGAGGTGAAGTAGATGAATGCATCATAAAAGACTCGTCCATACCATCTTCATTATATTTACCTTTAATATGAACCATAGATGTTTGAGAAAAAGCAGCTAGAGTTTTATGAGTCGACTGAGTTTCATAAATCACTTTATTCTTAGGCGCCTTTCCATGCATACCGTATAAATTTTTATAAATTGGACTAAAATTAGTATAAGGAACCCAAGCGGAATCAAAATGAATGTGTTTTATAGCTAAATTCTTTTTGATATATTCGGCATTATATAATAATCCATCATAAGTAGAATTGGTAATAACAGAATAAAGCGGCCAGGTAAACTTATCTTTTAATTTATGTTTTTTGGCCGTTTTATTTGCTTTTAGAATTTTATTTTTTATTGTTTTTTTAGCAAATTCACTTTTAGGAATCCCACCAATTATTCCATACCTGTTTCTCGTCGGTTTTAAATAAATCGGTCTCACATCCGTCATCATTAATAAATGAGTAATTGATTTATGACAGTTCCTATCAATTAATACAGTAGCCCCACTATGAAATATTCCCATACCAACTATTTTGTTAGCAGCGGAAGTTCCTCCCAAGACCATATAACTTCGATCAGCATTAAATGTTTTTGCTATATATACCTCAGCTTCTTTATGAGGACCGGAATGATCTAATAAAGATCCTAGCTCCGGCATGGAAACCGAAATATCGGCTTTAAAAATATTTTCTCCATAAAAATCATAAAAAATCGATCCTACGGGAGATGCTAAATAAGCAGATCCTCCTAAATGTCCCGGAGTACAATATCTGTATTTATTTTCTTTTGTATATTCGAAAAGCGTTTTAGTAAAAGGAGGCATGATCTTATTATAATATATCTTAATAGCCTTATCAATTCGATCAACGCTGCCTACAGCAGAGTACGACTTATAATCTAAAAAATATAAATGCAACAACAGATCCGCGATATTCAAATCTTTTACAGTATGAGTCAAGCTGAAAGCAAATATAGGGAGGTTCTCATTTATTTTTGTAACAGCATGAGGAACTTTCATACCTAAACTATCCCAATCATACAAAATACCGCAAATACGACTGTTCATCTCCAATCTATGCAGTATATCTTGAACCGTATTTACAATTTCTAATGTATATTGAGATCTTTTAATGATCTCATGTCTAATTTCATCAAATATATTATCCCTTCCATCTCTATCTTTAGGATAAATCATTAAAATTGTTTTCATAAAAAAGTTACTCCCGTTTAATCCGCTTTTTATTTTTTATTGCATATAAGAACAAGCATATTAAAAATACAACTACTGTACCGCTAAGTTCTACCTGGTTTGCTCCTATCAATGCAGTTAAACAAAATATGCTTGCAATAATAGCCGTAACAAACTGTGCTACTTTATTTTTCCATAATTTATCTGCTTTTATTAACTGCAGGATACTATAAAAATATGGAAAGATTGTAATTACAACAGCTATTGAAACAATATACCCAAATATTGCTGTAGTACTTTGATGAGTCGGATAGCTGATCAACATTAAGACTATCATTAAAACCGTCATTAATGAGCTGTTAATACAAAGTCCTGCTATAGGAATGTTTCTTTTATTGACTTTTGCAAAAATAGAAGGCAAGGTTCCATCATAGGCAGCTCTTATACCCGCTTGCCCCACTAACATCATCCAGCTTCCCAAAGAAGCCAAACAGGCAACAGCAGTAAATAAAGATACAAAAGGCTGAGCCCAATTTCCGACTATAGCTCCAAAAGAAAGCGCAAAAGGAGCGCCGGAAGCGGCGGTTTCTTTTGCTGGGAACATTCCGGAAATCGCAGTAGTTGAAGCTATATAAGTAATAGCAGCTATGCTTGTTCCAATAATGGTCGCTAAAGGAATAGTCCTATTGGGTTTTTTAACAACGCCTGCACTAACAGATGCTGATTCAACCCCAATAAAACTCCATATAGCTAAAATAATACCTGTAAAAATTGCATGAAAATTACTTGCATGAGAGACATTCCAATTATTCACGAAATTTTGAGATGTAAATTTATCCCACCCAAAAATCGCCGTACCCAAAACCGGTATTAATAATAAAAAAACAGTAACAGATACTATTTTTGCAATTTTATCGGCCCCAAAAAAATTAATAAAAGTAAATAGCCAAACACATATTATACTTGCAATACCTCCAATTAACGGTTCTGTCAAAGGCTGATAAAAAACAGACAAATATTCAACCCCAGTTGTAGCAATAGCTAAATTTCCTATCCAGTTGGCAAGCCAGTATAATATTCCAGTCTGAAATCCTAAAGCAGGAGAAAACTTTGTTGCATAAGCAACAGGCCCGCCTTGCTTTGGATCAATAAGTCCCAATCTTGCAAAAACATAAGCCAAAGCCAAAGCACCCACAAATGTTATAAACCAAGAAATTATTGTAATAGATCCGATAGATGCCAAATTAGCAGGAAGTAGAGAAATGCCGGAGCCCATCATATTACCTGCAACAATAGCAGTAGCTCCGATAAGTCCTATCTGTTTTTTATTAATTTTACTCATGATTTAAACCATTTATTTTTTATAGTCCCTCTTAATTAGTTATATATTTATATTAAAATATAAACGCAAGGATTTAGGTTTAATATTTTAAAACTCAAGATTTACTAAATATCCAAATTAATTTATTCTTAATGCAAAAATATGGTTTTTTATGTCAAAAAATATTTTAGTAGGAGCACATACTTCTATTGCAAAAGGAGTTTATAATGCTCTTTTGCAAGGACAAAAAATCAATGCTTCTACAGTACAGATATTTACAACAAACCAAAGACAGTGGGCAGCAAAACCTATACCTAAAGCAGACATAGAAAAATTTAAAAAGCTTAAAAAAGAAACCGGTATTGAAATAGTAACATCGCATAATAATTACCTGACCAACTTAGGCTCTGCAAAACCTCAAAATCTATCAATTTCAAAAAAAGCCTTTGCTGAAGAAATAAAAAGATGTCATTCGCTAGAAATAAATTATTTAGTTTTCCATCCCGGATCAGCTGTTGAAACCACTGCAGATAACTGCCTGAACACAATAGTAGACAGCCTTCTTTCTTTTGAAGGTTTGCTACAACAAGGAAAAACAAAACTGGTATTAGAAACAACAGCAGGGCAAGGCAGTAATGTCGGATATAAATTTGAACATTTAGCATATATTATTAAAAATACCAAATCCCTTGATTTAAAAGTCTGCCTGGATACCTGTCATATATTCGCAGCGGGCTATGACATAAGAACAAAAGAAAAATGGAATAAAACATTAAAAGAATTTTCTGATATAATCGGAATAGACAAACTAGCTCTATTCCATTTAAATGACTCTAAAAATGAACTAGGTTCCAGAAAAGATAGACACGAAAATATAGGAAAAGGAAAAATTGGTCTTGAATGTTTTAAATATATAATGCAGGAAAAAAAATTTAAAGATATCCCCAAATACCTAGAAACACCATTGGGGAATGAAAAATGGGTAGATGAAATAAAATTATTAAAAAAATTAGCGGGTTAAAAATGAAAATGAAGATCAAAAAAATACTGCTGTCAGATTCTTCAATAATCGGAAAATCTGTAAAAGTATGCGGTTTTATAAAAAGCATAAGAGATCAAAAAAGCTTTGCTTTTATTGAAATAAACGACGGCTCTTCTCTTGCTAATTTTCAATGTGTAATAGACTCGAAAAATGAAAACTTTAGAAAAGCATTTGAATTAACAACAGGATCTTCTGCCTGCATTCAGGGTAAAATTGTAAAAAGTCCAGGCAAAGGACAAAAATATGAAATGCATATAGAAAAAATCAATATTATAGGAATGGCTTCCGATGATTATCCCCTTCAGAAAAAAAGACATTCTTTTGAATATTTAAGAACCATCGCGCATCTTCGTCCCCGTACAAATACAGGAGGCGCCATAACAAGATTAAGACATTCTTTAATATATCACTCACATAAGTTTTTTCATGAAAGAGACTTTTTATACATACAAACGCCAATAATAACAGCATCTGATACAGAAGGAGCGGGAGATTTATTTAGAGTAACAACTTTAGATGACCTTAAAAAAGATCCATCTCAAGATTTTTTTAAAAAATCGACATACTTAACCGTATCCGGTCAACTAAATGCAGAAGCATATGCATGCAGCTTATCTGATATTTATACATTCGGTCCAACATTTAGGGCTGAAAATTCCCATACTTCAAGACACTTGGCCGAATTTTGGATGCTAGAGCCTGAAATGGCGTTTTCAGATTTAGATGACTGTATAAAATTGGCGCAAGACTATCTTAAATATATGATTGAAACCGCTTTAAATGAAAATGAACAAGATATGGAGTTTTTCGATAAGTTCATGGAAAAAAACCTCATTCAAAGATTAGAACATGTATTGAAATCTGACTTCGAAAAAATTCCCTACACAGAAGCTGTAAAGATTTTAGAAAAATCAAACAAGAAATTCGAATATCCGGTGAAATGGGGGAATGATCTTCAGTCAGAACATGAAAGATATCTGACAGAAGAATATTTCAAAAAACCTGTTGTAGTAATAGATTATCCCAAGGATATCAAAGCTTTTTACATGCTGGAAAATAAAGATCAAAAAACAGCTGCTGCAATGGACATATTAGTTCCCAAAATAGGAGAAATAGTCGGCGGTTCTCAACGAGAAGACAACTATGATACCCTCCTCAAAAAAATAAAAGAAAAAAATTTAAATTTAGATACTTATAAATGGTATTTAGACTTAAGAAAATACGGCACCGTTCCTCATTCCGGATTCGGTGTAGGCTTTGAAAGGTTGCTTCAATTTATTTCAGGAATAGAAAATATTAGAGACGTAATTGCATTTCCAAGAACGCCCGGTCATGCTGATTTTTAAATTGCTTGAGAAACCGAAATATGCTAATTAAAAATTAAAAGGAGAGAGATTATGACAGAAGGATCTACAAACATCCCCCCCCCCGACAATGCCGGAAAACCCAATAAACCTGAACCTATTCAACCTCCCCAAAAAGAACCTCTTGTTCCCCTGGAAGAAGGTGGCAGAGAATATTTAGGCATGTATTTTACCAAAGCTCAGTGGAATAAGTTCATGGCCCAGCTCATGCAAAACGCTTTAAACCAAGTCAAACAAGATAGCGCAAGAATGACAAAGGCTCTTAAAAAATTAAGAAAAAGCGAAGAAGATCAATAGCGTATAATTTTTCTAAGCAATAGATATTCCTCTTCTTCCGTTAATTGCAAAGTATTTGGAATTGCTACCATTATCTTATCAATTTTTATAACAACAATTGTTGTTGTGTAAACAGATTTACGTGATATTTTTTTAGGATTAAATTTCATAAGTATATCTTCTACATTACCAAACTTCCTAAATAAATCTTTCACAAATGGATCTAACTTTTTTATAAACTGTTTACTAAAAACCTTATGATAAACAGCTACTTGCACATTAGATTTATTTTTTATATCACATACATACAATATACCTGCCAAATCTTGAGTAACTGTATATGGAAATATTGAAAAACTCATAATTACGCTCCTATTATTTAAAAAAATATTTCACAAAAGGCAAAGTAGTGTATTCTTTTTAAAAATTTATTTACAGGCGAATATATGTTGAATAATGTTAATAATTTAATGGTTAAGTTAAAAGAAGCAAACAAGCTAGGAACTATCTGATAACTTTGAAGTATCAAATAAACAAGTTCTTGTTGAAAAGCATTGTAAAACATTTTTGACAAAATTTTAAATTACTGCTGTATTAATGGCTGTTCATCAGATACTCGTCCAACTGACGTTGAGTATTAATTTTATTGAATAATTCATAAATCAGTTTTTGTATTATAAAATTATATATAATTTTTGATGATTTGAAATTTTATCCAACCTTGCCCAAAGCCTTCTCATGTGTTAAAATGTTAACCTATGACAATAGAGCAGGAAAATATAACAGTTTTAAAAGAAGAAGAAAATATAAGAATTGATAAGCTTTTGGCAGACAGGTTCAAAGCTAAATCAAGAACTTATTTTCAGTACCTTCTTGATAATAAATGCGTTTTAATAAACAGCAAGAACATTAAAAAAAGTTATATAACAAAATACAATGATGAAATAGAAATATTTTTTCAGGCTCTTCCGGATATCTCTCTTCAAGCCGAAAACATTCCTTTAAATATACTATATGAAGACGAACATATATTAGCTGTTAATAAACCACCCGGCATGGTTGTTCATCCGGCTGTAGGAAACTGGAGCGGTACTTTTGTAAACGCTCTTTTATATCACTGTAAAGATCTCGTTTGTCCAGATAATGATATCAGACCCGGTATTGTACACAGACTAGATAAAGACACATCCGGCGTTTTACTAGCCGCTAAAACCCAAATAGCCCACCAAAAATTAATAACTCAATTCAAACAAAGAGTAATATCAAAAAAATATTTAACAATATCGCATGGTAAAATTAATAATCAGATAATAAACGCTCCAATAGCAAGACATCCTATTAAAAGAAAAGAAATGTCTATATTAGACACAGGCAAAGAAGCTCAAACAGATATTAAAATACTAGCCTTCAAAGATAATTACTCTTTAATATTAGCCTCCCCCAAAACAGGAAGAACCCACCAGATACGAGTACATTTAAAACATTTAAATGCTCCAATTTTAGGAGATGCGATATACGGCAGCAAAAGTATTAATAATAATTTAAAAATCCCCCGTCAGCTTCTGCATGCATATATTCTAGAATTTTCACATCCAATAACTAATGAGCCTATGAAAATCACAGCCCCTATTCCTGATGATCTCAAAAAATATATAACCAAATTATTTTAAATTATTTTTTTACTTCTTTAAATTCCTTTATTCTTATATATTTTTCATATATACTTTTTTTCGCGTATATAAAGTTATTTTTATATTATGAAATATAACAAAAGGAAGCGACATTATGAAAGAATTCGTAGAATACATTGTGAAAAACTTAGTTGACCACCCAGATAAAGTTCGTATTAACGAAATCGGTGGAACGCATACTCTTATTATAGAGTTAGCTGTAGAAAAATCTGATATTGGCAAGATTATCGGAAAGAAAGGAAAAACAATAAATGCTATTCGCACATTATTAATGTCTGTAGCAAGCCGAAATGGTATTAGAGTAAATCTTGAAATCATTGAAGAAGGCAAATCCAGTAGCAGCACTGAAGAATAATTACTAAAAAAGGAGCAAGAAATTGCTCCTTTTTCTTATATCACATATAAAATTTACTTCAATAATTGCTAAAAAAAAACTTCTTAAATATAATCACCGCCAATTTAACAAAAATTAAGGAGGACCTTATGTCATTAGAGCAAGCAGCAAACCCTCAACAACAATCAATATTTAAAACAGCTTTTCCATATGGAGCTGCATCTCTTGCGCTAGGTGCGGCCGGAGCAGCTACAGCTATAATATGCACAGCTACCGCATTGAAAGTATTAGGGATTGTAGGTGCAGTTATAGGAGCTTATTCATTTTTTGCCGTAGTAGCATGCGGTTTGTTTAATAACTCGTCAGAATTTACAAAAGAGCTTCCTAAATACATGTCAACAATAGTAGGATCGGCTGTTGCAGATATTATTAAAAATATCGCTTTAGAAGTATTAAGCGGTTTAATTGACAAAGCATTGGGACGAGATACATCAAACATTAGATTCAGCAGACTTTAGTCTGTAACATTAGGAAGATAAGGCGATACCATCGCTTTTCTTGAATTTACGGAACCTGCGTTATAATATAAAACAGCCATATTGAGCTTTCTATTTATTTTCTTTTTTTCTATTTTTAAAAAGCTCTCTTGAAATATCTGCTCAAAAACTTCGTTGTTTTCTCCTAAAAACTCAACATACATATCATTGTTTTTAATTTCTTCTGCTCTGGAAAAAGAGGTCAAAAAGCTTTTTAAATGCTCCACAGCTATTTCAGATTCAGGCAGCCAGATCCAAAATTCATCTTTATGTTTGTATTTAACTTTAGTCCCTTTAAATACCTCTTGAGAACCTCTTATTGTACTAATCATATGTAGATGCAGATCAAATTCTTCTTTTTCCTGATAAACATGATTAGACAACTCCACCCATTTTTTCCTAAGCGGAATGGAGGTATTTTTATAATAAGAAATATTTTTCATAAACATCTTTGTCTGCCCTATCCTACAGCAACCATTTTGTTCTTTAACATCTGCAAAGAAAGTAGACGGCTTATTTTTCAAACAAAGATCTATATTTTTTTTCACCTCTTTTTCTCTAAAGTTATAGACTTTGTTATACAAAGAATACATATCTTTATTTTTTAATATTAAATCAGCTGCCGCTTTTGCAAAGTCCTTATTTTTTTTGATCAAGTCTAAGTTAATGATCTCTACTTCTTTTTTAGACATCAAAGATCTCATTCTGTTTAATAAATTAGCAACACACTCAACATCTCTTTTACTGACTTTCATCAAAAGGTCTGTATCATCTAATATACCAAACAAGAAATGCAGATATTCTATAAATTCTCTTTGAGGATGAACAAAGTAATTTTCTTTTTGTTTTAAAAGCTCTTTTTTACTTAACAATCTTGAATATACTTTTGCAGGATGCGATTTTTTCTTAAGCTGCGTCATAACGGTATTCTTACTAAATCCCTGCAGAGAAAACTTATCATTTACCAGCATAGCCTGCTCTGCTATTAAAGTAGAGGTAGCCTGAGCATCGGATAATAGTCCAACAGGCGGCTCATATGATGTTAAATTAGTCTTATGATGATCAATAACACTTATTACCTGCAAATATGACGCTACTTTTATTTCTTCGAAATTACAAAAGTCCCTTAAAGACACCGTTCCTAAAAATTTTTGTCTTAGATCAATAGATCTTACTACCCCCATAGGTATGCAGTTTTCCTGAGATGGGAAATTAACAGTCAAATAAGATCTGGATCCCAATTTCATCTTAACTTCTTCAATATCTGATTTATGCGAGACAAAATGAGGCTGATATCCAAATACCTGTTTTTTGATATCCAAAGAAATATTAATTTTTTCTATAAAAGACCTAACTGATAGCAAAGCATCATTTAGACCTTTTATTATTTTCTCTAAATATAAAAAAATTTGAATTCTGTTTTCCTTTAGCTGGCCTTTCTTATCAAAAAGATTCGATCTTTTAAAAACATTAAATATCTTATGAAAATTATGAAGCTGAATTACTTTATTATCATACAGAGCTTCTGCAAATTCATCAAAATTTGCATTAATTCCTTTGTTTACCTTTAAAACTTTTTCCAAATAATCATTTAAATGCTCTTTTTGTTTTTCACTGTATTCTTTAGCTGGAGCGCAATCTTTAATTTTATTACTAAACACTTTTTGTACGAATTTAGGAATATCTGTAATTTTTAAAGTTTTTTTAGCGAAAAGTGAAATCAAAGTAATATGTAAATTATTTTCAAACCATCTAAGACAGTTATTTAAAAGCATAATAATCTGTCTTACACCTTCAACATCTACACTTCTCCAGTCTCCTAAATAATTTCCATTTTCATCCACTATAACTACTGCTTTTAACCTTTGGTCCCTTTCAATCTCGATTGACTGATCAGTATAGCATTTTCTAACAACTCCTTCCTGAGTCATAATATCTTTGCTGGTCAAAGTTAAAGTAGGTCTTGACTTGGCTATATCAAAAATGCCTTCCGAAAAAATATTTTTAAATAATAAATTAGTTTCGATAAGTGATACAGGAAGTCCTCCGGGCACATTCCATAAATGTAAGTTCTTGCCAACTCTAGCAGAAAAAGCGTCCATCCATCCCCAAAAAGAAGCTATGGTAGAATCCAGATCTGGAGACTTATGTGCTGTTACTATATGAGAACCTTCGTATATTTTTCCCATACCGATAGGAAAGTAATGTTGATACTCATCCCTTGGCAGATATTTACCTGTAATTTTAGCTCTGATTTCATAATTCTTTTCAAAGTCATATTTAGAAAACTGATTGAGCCAAAGCTCAAAAGAATTGATATCATAATCATCTAAAATCTTTTTTTCTTTTATTCTTTTTATGTAGTCGATTACAGCAAAAAGTAAAAAACACGGACTTTTTTGTTTTTCTATTAAAGTACATAGCGTTTTATTTACAAAATGCGCTTTTTCTAATTTGTTTAATTTTTTGAAATGAGCTTTTTTAAACAATAAAAAAGTTTTAGTTAAATTAGAAAAAACTTTTTTTTCTATAGGAAAATCACTTAAATATGCTTTCGGCATTATATCCTCATACAATAAAAATTAACTCGGCATAAATCAATTCATACCTAACCGTTAATTTTATTGTATAAAAAAAATATTTTATATAAATGAAAAGTTTTTTTATTTAAAATCTGTTTAATTTCATACCTTGATAATAATTTAACTTAACTCTATAAGTTCATGCTTGAAATAATGTTAAAAACGTTTTAAATAGGAGTTAATTATGAGCATATTAAATATAGATCCTAATGCTAGCTTACCACCTTGTGATCAACCACAATTTGCACATGAAACAAACAGAAAAATCAATATCATCAATCTTACTGCAATAAAAAATATTAATAAGCAAAATGCAATAATCGTTTGTAGCTCTTTAATAGCTACATTTGCAATTGCTTATTTTGGCGTAAATAGTGGTTTATTGCCGGTTATTTTCGGAAATGTCAAAGCAGATATGTGTGCATGGCTATCTTTTCAATTAGGTATGATATATTCATTAGCTAGTTCTCCCTTCCTGAATATTAATTAACCTAATTGCATAGAGGCTGAAAAGAGATTATTGCATCCTCAATTTACAATTTATAATAGACTTTAGGTCAACAAAATGTTATTTATCTCGAGATAAGTATTCATTATGGTCTGTTAAGAAAGTCATTTATTCTTATTTTTTTTCAACAAAATTTAAATTAAAAATTTGACAATTAAACAATGCCTGATACAGTGCGTGAAATTTTTTTATAATTACACTATAATTATGTCTAATTAGTCCTGTTCAGCAAACAGAAGATCCTCATCGACATGTATCTCCCCCCACCATCACCACCTCCTACGGCATAAAATTATTATTTGTTAATATTTAATGTGGATTAATAAACAACATTAACCCACAAAAAAAATTCACAAAAAACAAATGCTTGATAAGTTGTTATCTAGACAGATAAGTTTTTGAAATAAGCAAATTACAAATAAGCTCTATTTTGTAATATTTTTTTTGTTATTAATAAACCTGAGCAACATAAATACCTGTAAGATGTGACATTGCTCCCTACAATTGTTGCTGTCATTTTATAGCTCTTTTTTTAATTAAATTAATATTAGATAAAAATGAAAAATACTAAATAATCATCTTCTTTTAATCAATTTTTTAGATTATTTAGTAATATTATTTTTTCTTCTATACCATCTTTTATTCCCAATATTAAAAAATATTTTATATAAAAGATAATGATGAGTGCGTTAAATACAGATACACAAAATTCTAATTAAGTTTAAGTTAATACTTAATATATAGAAAGGTCTGCAACGTCTAATTATTTTCAAAAAAAATTTTTATTTTTTTAAACTCTGATATTTAATACATCCGCAACAACAGCAATTATATATAACAAATGTACTTGTAAAAACAAACCAACAGGCTAACAACTCTAGATTACCATCTAAAAAAGCAAACAAAGTACTAAAAAAAATACCGCAACATAAAAAAGCATTAACTTTATAACTAATTTTAAAAACTTTTTGATCTTCATCATCTAGTTGATGAACTCTATCAGCTAAATTTCCTTGAACGGAAGTCTCTTCCCTTGCTAATAAAGGAGCTCTTTCAATATCTGTACGATCTTCAACTGGTAATGCTCCCGAAATACCTGCAGGTTGTGAAATTGCCGTCGTCATTTTTAACTCCTTTCTTAATTAGATTCCTTTAGACATTATGTCCCTGACGAACTCTACTTTTTATTTTATGAATCATATTACGACCCTCTCTTATCGAATAGCAAGCATGTAAATTCTGTATGATATTTAAAGCAATTATACCAATAATTGCATAACCGGTAATTTCTGCACCCACAGTATTTTTTTTCGATGCAGTAATAGAAATGCCAAGAAAAAACACCACAGTAAATAAAATACAATTACACCATTTACAATGTGTCATTATTCGTTGACTGCCTTTATTTATGCCTTGAATTAGTTCTTCAGGATTTTCTATCATTGGAGTGGCATTTAATGTAAGAGGAGTGCGCTCAGAGTCCCCCTCTCTATACGTTGTTAATGAAGGTGCCGTTACTGTCATATATATTTCCTTTTTAAAATTAAGGGTTTAAAGCTTTTTCCAAACCATAGCAGCAATTGTATCCGCAACATAATACTACACAACTAGCAGATATGATGAATGAAGTAAGATCATAATAAGATAGCATAATAGTAGTGCTAATAAAAAAAACCCCAGCTATTACACCATTAACTTTATAACTCGTCTTACACACCTTTTTATCCCATTGCCGCAATCGTTCAATAAAATTTCCTCGAACTTCAGCTTCTTCTCTTGCCAATAAAGGAGTGCTTTCAATGTCTCTATGTACCTCGGTTGGTAAAGCTGTTGTAGCCGCAGGTTGTGAAACAACCCTATTAATTGCCGCCATTTTATAACCCTTTTAATAATTATATAAATATTTGCTAGCCTACTATCTTTTTTAAGCAGTAAACTTTATACAAAATTAAAAAAAAAAATTACAACAAAAATATTTTGATAAAAAGAAATTTATGGCGAAGCCTTTAACTCTTCATATAAAAAACGGTACAGAAATATTTTTGACAATTATCATCTACATGTTATCTTTACGATCCAATTAATTTTCAGAACAATCCTGCAGTTAAGCTTTTTCTTCAAATCCCATATTTGAATCTTCTTCTTCCTCATCACCTATATCAGCACCTGCACCTGTGTCAAAATAATATCCGTCAGCTCTCCTTGCCTCAGAACGACTTTTTTTATAATCACTATCTTCCACAACAAAGGTTTGCCAATATTGAATAAAATTCTCCCTACTTTTCATATTAGCTGCTTGCAGGGCCTGAAAAACTTCTTGTTTGTTCAAAATACGCGATAAAAATAATTCTTTTATTTTCTTAACTTCTGTTTTAAGCACTATTGGATAAAAACGTTTAGTGCATCCAGGTTCCATACATCTAATCATTTTATGTTCCGGATGTGATTCTTGATACATAGCTATCATCTTGCCCTGTAAATCATATAAATGATCTTGATGCCCAATAGGCTCCATTATTAATAAATCATCATATTGATCTATATATTTTGACGGAATACCCAGTATAGCCATAGTCATGATTTTATCCTTTGGAAAAATTTTGAAGAAATATTACAAAAAATTATTTAAGAAAACAATCTTTTAATATTGAATAATTATTAGAAAATGAATTTTGAAAAAATATTAATAATTAAAAAGATACGACCTTAGCTGTGCCCTATTCGCACCATCTCATTAATGCTAATTATAATTAAGTTTAATTAAATCAGTTTATCTATCGTATAAATAAAATGAGTTTTGTTAAGTTTACCATATGGATCTTGAGATTCTAGTTTTGTCCAATGTAATGGCGAAGCATTTTCCATCCATTCAAACAAATTCTTTTTAAATTTTTGGAACCATTTTGATTGAGATATTTCTAATTTTTTAAAATTTTCAATTGAATTTGCAGAAAACTCTCCTAACTGAGTGGCAACATACCAAATTCCATATAAGTCTTTACATTTTTTATTATCATTAAATCTTTTTGAAAACGTAAGACCCTTATGAAAAATCCAAATGTCAGGACTTACAACTAATCCTTTCTTGTTTGACCTAGTAGTAAATTCAATAGAATTTTTATAACTTAATTCTAAATATTTTAAAGGCTGAGCATTAATTCCAGAAATTTGAACATTTTTAATATTATTCCCGCGAAAATTCGCAGATGTTAAAAATTCTATTTCTAATTCAAATCCTTCAATTTCTTTAATATATGATTCAGTTGCTGGAATTTCTAAATCTTTATAAATTGGTTTAAATCCAAAATCTAATAAATATTGCAATAATTTTTTATCCTTTTTATTTGAAACCTTAGGTGAAATTATTGAATCAAGATCACGTGTTCCAATAGGATTAATTCCTGTTCTATAATCTGATAAATACAACTTATAAATAATTGGAGCAAATCCCCCACTAATAATTTCATGTTGATTCCAAGGGCCTATTGATTTCAAAAAAATTGAAATTATCTTGTCTTCTTTTTCTAAAGTAAAATTCATTTACCGCTTTTGTTTCATAGTTTTAAAAATACTATCTCTTTCTAGAATAAATTTAGCTTGCTCTTCTCCTCTTAAAGGAAAGTGACAAAGATCTAAATATGTTAGTAAAACTGGGGAACATAATAATTTATTTTTCAGGCAAATTTCAGAAAATTTATTAAGGATAGTCTTATAATATGGTTCTATTAATAGAACATCATATCCTTTCTCTTGAGGCTTTAACAATAATTTCTTTTCAATTTTTGTTCTCAATTCACGCTGAAGTATATATAATTCAATAGTATGTAGATTAGTATTCTTATATCCATAACTTTCAGCTGCGCTATGTAAAGTTAAGACGATCTCTTTATCTAATTTATTATTAATTATAGCTTGATATAATTCTTCTTTAGTTTGATATGGACTATGATAAGTCCATATTTTGCAATTTTCTACAATCGAATAGTTTTCATTCCAATTTTTTAATAATTCTTTGTTTTTTTTAAATATAAATTTTTTTGAAGTTCTTATTCCTTCAGTTTGCAAAAATCCTTTCAAAACTAATATTTTAAAAACTCTCTGAACAAGACCAACACTTAAATTGCATTCTTTAGCTACTTCTCTAATAGAAAAATCCGATTTATTTTTTCCAATGAGCAAAAGCCAATATAATATGACTGAAGATTTATCAGCATAAATATTTCGATCTGAATCTGATATGTTTGATAATAATAAAAATTTACCCTTCATACTGTTCACTATTCTTTACTGTTCATTATATAGTGAACAGTTTATTTTAGTGAACAGTTAATTTAAATTTTTTAAATTATTATTTTAAAAACAACTAACTATTAATAACTTAAAAAAGATACGACCCGGCTGAGTCTCATTCGCACTATTTCATTAATTAAATCGATTATTAAAATGTTTTGATAAAACATATTTCTTCTTAGGATCATAAAGACTGCTGCCAATTTCAATTACTATTTCATCATTAATCATTTCTAATAATCTTTTTCTAGCAGTTCTTTCTGTAACCTTCCATATTATTGCTGCTTGTTTTACTGAAATAAATCCTTCTTCGTTAATATAATCAAATAGTGTTTTCATCCATTGCTTTTTAAAATGAACTGTTTTTACATCTGATTTTTCATTGTAAATAGTAATCTTAAAAAAATGACCTAATTCTTCAATTTTAGGATTTTTATAACCTACTTTAGCACAATGATTGAAAATTCTACCAAATCCCGATCCCCATTGTTCAATAATTTTTAATTTTTTAAAAATTTTCCCCATAACTCTATTTCTAAGTAATGACATTCCGCTTAAAGCATCTGACAAACTAAGGCCATATGGCAATGCACCAGGATTTGTTATTTCAATACGATTATCAAAAATAGCTATTTGAATATTACTCCCCCTAACAGTATAATCTGAATGTAAAATTGCATTCGTAATAGCCTCTCTAATAACTACTGTTGGATATTCCGGAATATCTTTTCTTTCAATTTCTTTTATCTCACTTCTTAAAAAAGTATTCCTTCTAATAAATTTTAATATTTCATCAATTACCTTTGTTAAATCCATATTGAAATCATATTGATCAATTATTTCTACTTTATCGAAACCAGCAAACCTTGCACATCGAATTATACTATTAGGAAAAAATTTTTCACGGTCTTTACAAAATAATAATAAAGCTCCATTCGAAGGTACTATTTTTGAATTCTTTTTTTGAAATAATTTTAATGACAAACATTTATCTTTAGTATTTTTCTTATTTATCCTATAAAAAAAATCTTTCAAAGCATTGCCATCCAAATCGCTTATTTTAGAATAAATTGCAGGAAGTTCATCATAGGTTTTATTTTCTTTTAGTCTTAATAATTCGTCGATTGTATTTTTATCTGCAATTCTATTCGTAGAACCCAATCTTATATATGTGCTCTGTTCCATTTTTTCTGATTTTAAGAAAAAAGGACCTGTTGAATGAGGAACTTGAATAATAATAACTTCTTTTTTTCTCCAAGATGTTATAGTTATATCAGGAAAAATTGCTGGTTCTATACTATCATATATTTTATTAGTAATTCTTTCTTCAATATCTAATACATTAGATATTCCTACTATTTCTTTTGTTTTATTTCTAACCCCAATAATTATGCCTCCACCAGCTGTATTAGCAAAAGCAATAACTGTACGAATAATTGAATCTAAAGAAGTTGCATTTTCTTTAAATTCCAAGGTTTTTCCTTCTTCTAATTTGATTAATTTTTCTAACATATACTTTATCCCAAACTAATCATTAAACCCTGAACATAACCCAGAACTTATTTTATGTCAATTGCTTCAGGGTTTATTTTAAAATATTTTTTTATCCACTTATCCTCTTGATAATAAAGATATAATGAATAATATTGAAAACAAGGTACTTGGAAAAAATTTATGGAGTTTATTTTTTTAATTTTCTTTTTTTAGATTAATTCCTAATTATACCCCAACTCAAGTGAGTATACTTTCGTAAAATCAATTAATTATATAAATCACTTATTATTAAAAGATACGGACTGAGCAGGACTCGAACCTGCAACCACCCGCTTAGAAGGCGGGTGCTCTATCCAATTGAGCTATCAGTCCATTGATATTATATTAAAAGCAAAAAACCCTATTTTTCAAGAGTTTTTATATAATGCTTCTATCTTCAATTGAAATCTGCTAAAATTATACACAAAAAGTATTTTTGTAGTTATGAAAAAATTAATTTCCGTAATAGGCAGCTCCGGCAGAATGGGCCAAGCTACAATTAATTTATTAAAAAATGATGACATTTTTGATATTAAATCACAAATATCTTCTAATAATATTAATGAAATTATTACAAATTTCGAAAAAACAGATATTGCGATAGATTTTTCAAATCCATCAATTTTAGACACAATTTTATCCGCTGCAGTAGAAAATAACACTAATTTAGTAATGGGAACTACAGGATATTCAAAAAAAGATTTTGATAAAATCAAAAAGACCTCTGAAAAAATAGCGATTTTTTACAGCGCTAATTTTTCAATCGGTATTTTAATATTAAATCAGTTTATCAAAGAATTTAACCATTTCTTAAAAGACAGCTTCATTGATATTATTGATATACACCATATCCATAAAAAAGACAGTCCCAGCGGTACTGCCTTAACATTAAAAGATCAAATTAAGAAATATTTAAAAAAAGATGCCTCAGTTCATTCGATCAGATCTTCTAATGTTATTGGAGAGCATTCACTTTTATTTTATAACAATGAAGAAAAGATAAACATTAAACATACGGTAACGACAAGAGACACATTTGCAAAAGGCGCAATAATTGCAGCAAAATTTATCAAAGATAAAAAAAACGGCTTTTTTACAATGTCGGACTTATTTAAAAAAGGAAAAAACTTATGCATGTAATAAAAATAAAAAATACAGAAATCGGAAATGACAAATTAACAGTGATCTCAGGTCCTTGTGTTATAGAAGACGAAGACTTTACATTTAACTATGCAAAAAAACTAAAAAAGCTTTTTTCAAATTTCGATATTAACTTTATTTTCAAGGCAAGCTTTGATAAGGCAAACAGATCTTCCGTTCATTCCTTTAGAGGCCCCGGGATTACTAAAGGCCTGCAAATCTTAAAGAGAATAAAAGAAGAACTGGACCTTGTAGTTTTGTCCGATATCCATACTCCCGACCAAGCAGATATTGTAAAAGATGTTTTAGATATTATCCAAATACCTGCCCTGTTATGCCGCCAAACAGATTTATTATTAGCAGCAGGCAGAACACAAAAACCTGTAAACATAAAAAAAGGACAGTTCATGTCTCCTTGGGACATGAAAAACACTATTGAAAAAATCTTATCTACTAATAACAAAAATATTATCTTAACTGATAGAGGAACCTCTTTTGGATATAACAATCTAATGACTGACTTTAGAGCAATACCTGTAATGCAAAGCTTCGGCTACCCTGTATGTTTTGATGCAACACATTCCGTACAGCTTCCTGGCGGATTAAATACGATCAGCGGCGGACAAAGAGAATTTATCTTGCCTTTAGCAAAAGCATCTATTGCAATAGGCGCTAATGTTTTATTTTTAGAAAGCCATCCCAATCCAGCTCAAGCAAAAAGCGACGCTGCCTGCGTGCTTCCTTTTAATGATATGGAAAAACTTCTTACTCAAATAACAAAAATACATGAAGCAAACAAACAAGAGTGCTTATGTTAAAAAAAACATTTATAACAGCTTTAAGTATTGCAGTTTTTGTAGTAGCGCTAGTTGTTTCAAAAGTTTTCACGTTAAGTAATAAAGATTATGAAGAATATAAAAAACTAACTCATAGTGATTTTAATCTAACTTATCAAAAAGCATATCAACTGAGGCAAAACGTACAAAAAGATATATATATAATTGATGACAACAAGAGAAAACATTTCAGACTGCATAGTAACTCCTCTGAAATATTTTTAACCCAAAAGAAAAAAAATTTTGAACTTGTAGAAAACTTAAAAGACATAGGATGCTGTTTTCAGGATAAAATAGCTTCTAAAAACTCAAATCAGCATATAAGATACATTAAAGCAAACAATGGCATCTATTCTTTTCCATCCCATAATTTTCTGCTTAAAGATGTTTTAATATCATCTTACTACTTAGCAGGATCTTATCTGCCTGAAAATTTAGAAAAAGAAACTCCCTATCTAGAAGGCATTTGCAGTGATGCTGTATTTTCCCTATCTTCGAAAAAACCAAAAGTACAAGTAAATTCTTTTGAAGCTACTTTTTTTCCTCAAAGAGGCCTCAAATGAAAAAAATTATATTTTTTCTTCTTTTAATAACATCTGTTTTTACTGAAGAAAAATATAAAATCTCATCTGACAGTGTCCTATTTGATAACAACAAATTAATCTTCACAAATGATTTTACTCTGAACCATGACTTTGGAAAGATCACCTCTAAAAAAGCGGAAATTGAAGGATTTGAGAAAAGTAATATAAAATTAGCCTTGTTCGATAATGTTACTCTTCAAACAAAAGAAAATGCTACTCTTCAAAGTGATTCAGCATTTTTTGATGCAACAACATCCAAAATAACTTTTGTATCAGATAACAAAGTCAGATATAACGCTTTAAAAAAAAATAAAGACATTTTTATTTCTTCTAAAACAGTGGAATGTCTATTAAATATTGCAAATTTTCAAAATAGACCTAATATCAATAATGTCTATTCTATAAGTTTTTTAGATGACCTGTTAATTTTCGTAGATAACAAATACAAGATTTTTGCCAATAAAGGCATATATCAAAATGATAACGACAGCACATATTTATTTTTATATCCTGAAAAAAATAAAAAGTGTCAATTTTTATTCGACAGCAGCCAAATCTATTTCCACACAGCAAAATATGACGTTAACAGCAGTACAATTTATGCAGAAAAAGCAAATGGAAATATCTCCAATATTGTAAAAAAACAAAATTCCTTAAAATTCTTATCAGATGAAATAACAATAAACAATTTTGAAAATTCCCTGTCTTTAAAAGGAAATGTCTTTTTAGAAGAAAAAGACTCTTTTGAAATGACAGGTGAAGAAATAGAGCTTATAAAAAGAGTAAAAGATTCTTCTATTCATAAAATAATAACAAGAGGAAATACAAACATAATATTTTTTGATAAAAATAATGATATCCAATCAGAACTGTCCTGTTCCGGAAATATTGAACTGGACAATGAAAAAAAAATAGTAAACGCGTTCACCTCCAAAAAAAAGAACAATGACGATATTATCTTTCAGGATAATATCGTAACTATAACCTCAAAAAAAGCAACACTTAGCTATACTACTGATAACACTATAAAAACAATAGATCTGGAAGACAGCGTAAAGTTCATCTACAAAAAAGACGCTAACACTCTAGGTTATGGAATAGCTGATAAAATATTATATTCACCAGAGTCCAAAATAATTAAATTATCGTGTTTAGAAGACAAAAAAGTACTTTTTTGGCAAGATGATGAGTCTATTCACTTAAGTGCTAACGCTATAGTAATAGATCAAAAAGAAAAAGAATCTATCAAAGGGATAGGAGACGTTAGATTCACATTTAATGTGGACGAAGAAAACATACTTAATGAAATCTTTTCAGAATACTTATGGGCCAATGATTAGAAAAAAAACAATTTTAGAAGTAAAAAACTTAGTAAAATACTATCAAAAAAAACCTGTTGTAAACGGACTTTCCTTTGAAGTAAAGCAAGGAGAGGTAGTCGGGCTATTAGGACCTAACGGCGCTGGCAAAACCACAGCCTTTTATATGACAATAGGACTTATTAAGTCTAATAAAGGACAGGTCTTTTTCAATTCTCAGGATATTTCCGATTTTTCTATTCATAAAAGAGCAAAATTGGGAATGGGCTATTTAGCGCAGGAGCCTTCAGTCTTCAGACATTTAACCGTAGAAGAAAATATAGTATGTATTTTAGAAACTTTAAATATCTCTAAAAAAGAAAAACAAAAAAGATTAAAAGATTTGTTAAGTGAATTAAATTTGACACACTTAAAAAAGAAAAAAGCAATAAGTTTGTCCGGCGGGGAAAGAAGAAGACTGGAAATTACAAGGTCATTAATAACAGAACCTTCTTTATTGCTCTTGGATGAGCCTTTTGCAAATATAGACCCTTTAGCCGTTCAAGATGTAAAGCTATTAATCAAACACTTAAAGAAAAAGAAAATTGGAGTTCTAATAACAGACCATAATGCCAGAGAGATTTTTTCTATAGTAGACAGAAGCTATATAATGCAGGACGGAAAAGTTATGCTGTCCGGCAGCGTAAAAGAACTTATAGAAAGCGACATTGCAAAAAAACATTATCTCGGCGAAGAGTTTTGTTTATAAAAATAGTTCTCTAATATCAAATTCATATTTAATTTGGTGTTTTACAATTTTTTTGCATAAAAACTTGTAAATTGATTTTTTGCAGAATAGATTCTATAGATATATCTGTTAAACACTCACTTTTTTTACTCCCTCCACATCCGTCTAAAAAGCAGGGCCTACAGCTATGATTGGATTTTAATACTTTGCCGTTTGGATTCTGCCAAGCACCCCAAGTAATATCGCAGGTTGGGCCAAAAAAAGCTAAGCTATTAGCCTTCAAAACACTGGCTATATGAAAAGCTAAAGAATCATTACATATTAGCAACCTAGAAAAATCTATTAACTTGGCTAATTCCTCAATGCTTATCTTGCCCGCTAAATTAATAATAGGTTTATCCTTTATAATCTTGTTCACCATATCGATTTCAAAACCGTCTTTACCGCTAACTATTACTATTTTTTGATTTTTTTGAATTAAAGCATCTATAAGTTGATCAAACTTGTCCCAAATCTTAAACCTCCAGCGAGAGGTCGGATGTATAAGAATATATCCGCCTTCCACAAGATCATTATCCTTTAAGATCTTTTTCACTGTCTCATTTACTTCTTTAGAAATATTAAATTCTAGTTTTTTATCTATATTCTCTGCAAATATACCTATTCTTCTCAAAACATCTAAATTCTTTTCAACTGCATGCCTTGGCCTGTGTGCATTTTTAACTAAATGGGTATAGATCTTGTCTTTTTTAAAAAATCCCTCTCTACCAGGATCAAATCCTACTTTGTATAGAGCCTTAGAAAAAAAGGCAATAATGGCCCCTCTATCCCCTTCTGTTAAATTAATTACCAAATCATATTTTTGCTTTTTGATATTAAGTAAAATTTTTAATTCTCTTCTCAGCCTTTTAAACAAGCCTAACTTTTTAATACCTCTATCATATGTAAAAATTTTACTGACATTCAAATTATTTTTTAAAATATCAAAAGACTCTTTATATACAAAAGCATCTATTTCAGCATCAGGTATACTTTTTTTTAATACATGCAAAACAGGAGTAGATAACAAAACATCCCCAAAATGTCTCAACTTGATTACTAAAATTTTTTTTACTTTAGACTTGTCTATATACTTATGGTAACTCATAGAAATAAATATTTAGTTTTCATATAATATAACCCATCAAAATTTAATTTAGGAGCGAATTTATGAAAGAAATGACTTTATCTATAATTAAACCTGATGCAGTCGAAAAAAATGCTATCGGAAAAATAGAGACAAAATTTGAAGAAAACGACCTTAAAATAATAGCTTGTAAAATGATCCATCTATCTAAAGATCAAGCCCAAAAATTTTATTTAGTACATAAAGAAAAATCTTTTTACAGCTCTTTAGTAAAGTTCATGACATCAGGCCCTGTGATAGTACAAGTTTTAGAAGGAGAAAATGCTGTAGAAAAAAATAGAGAAATTATGGGTGCTACCGACTTTACCAAAGCAGAAGAAGGCACTATTAGAAAAGAATTTGCTTCATCTATTGAAAAAAATGCTGTACATGGATCTGACAGCCCAGAAAATGCTAAAATAGAAATTGACTTTTTCTTTACCAAAGAAGAGATCTTTTCCAGATAGTCCATTTAAAAATGGGTAATAAAATATTTTTATTACCCATACCAATTTAAAATTTTCCAATATTCATTAATAAATTTACTAGCATTAAATAAAAAGTTAACTTAATACTGTATATAAATTTTATTTATTATTTTATTATTTTTTTACTGCCGCTGTATTTTTATTATTAAATTTTAATAATATTAATGTTATAATAATATACAATTAACAATAAATAAACTTTATTTAATAATGTTATAAAAAATTAAGGAGAAAACCATGACAGCAAGAGTGTTAAGCCAAGAAAGCTTAAAAAGACAAGCAGCATTTGAAACTTTACAAAGCACTGTAAAAACAAATTTAGAAAAGGTCAATAATACTATAGTTCAAATAGCTGCAAAATACAAATTCGAATCACCAGAAGGCCAAAAACAATTAACCGAACAAACTTTAACAGCTATTAACGACTCATATTTTACAGCAGCATCAGAAATAGAAAAAAGAAATAGGGCATTAGATGCTGTAGAAATTTATTTTGAATTTAACAAAAAACCACTAACTGATAGAAAAGCCCAAGATTTATACCAAAGAATAATAGCTAGAAAAGAACTAGCTTTAATCAATCCTAAAAAATTATTAGCACAAAGAAACTGGCTACAAGCAAAAACATTTTTAACAAACACTGAAATTACAGACCTTTTAAAAAATGAACCTTTTGAACTGCTTGCTCAAACATATAACTTGATAAAAACAGCAAGAGCTGAGCCAATTCAAGTAAAAGACGATACTGAAGTTTTACAGCTAACAGAAGAAGAAACTGCCACTCTTCTAGAAAAAATACAAAGAACAAGAGTATTGTTAGATTATGTAGTATCCAATACAGAATATAAAGGGCAAAAAGTTCCTTATTTTGAAAAGAAAGAATTTGCTCAATTACTAACTGATGAAGAAAAACATAATCATCAGGAAATTCAAAGAAAACAAGTTAGAGTTGAAGAATTAATCAAAATAACACAAAAAAATTTAAAAGAATTAAAGTTAAAAAAACAAGAAATAGATGCTGTAGAGAGTATTTACCAAGCCACAACTCCAGACAACACTTATTTACCAAATGAAGCTTTATGGGAAAAATGCCAGGAATACGGTTTATTAGAAGCATTAGGAACTACAATATATAAATCTACAAATCCTTTAATTATTGCTACAAGAGGTTGGCTTGATGTGAGCAGATCTTATCAAACAATAGCACAAAATACTTTTACACAAGCTTTTGAAACTGCAGAAGCTTCCAAAGACCTTCAAGCTGCAGTAAGCGAATTAATGATTAATGTTTTACAAAATCATTTTGAACCTCTAGTCGCAAAAGAAAAAGAAAATTTCCAAAATCTACGTAAAACAACTCAGACATTAATAACCGAACGCCAACAACTAACCCAAGAAATCACACAGACAAAAATACATCTTGAAAAAACTTCAATCTAATCAGCATCTATTATAAAAGTTACAGGTCCATCATTGATCAGATGGACCTTCATTTTTGCCCCAAAAATTCCTGTTTGAACATTCTTCATTTGATTTTTTAACAGCTCAACAAAATTTTCATAGTACTCATTTGCTGTTTTAGGCTCCAAAGAATCTACAAAAGAAGGGCGTCTACCCTTCTTGGTTTCTCCATATAATGTAAATTGAGATACTACTAAAATATCTCCTTTAACATCTAATAAAGATAAGTTCATCTTATCAGCTTGATCGCTAAAAATTCTAAGGTTTATAATTTTATCAATTAAATAGCCTATTTGATTTTTCTGATCATTTTTATGAAATCCCAATAAAACCAAAATACCCTTATTAATTGATCCTACAGTCTGATTATCTACTTCAACTTTTGCCTGTTTTACTCTTTGGATAACAGCTCGCATGATTCTTCTTCCAATCTATTTTTTAAGTTTTGCAGCTGCTTTGTCATTTCATTTGGCAAAGTATCTTCAAAGATAGAAAAATAGCTATCTAGCTCTTCAGTTTCTTTCATCCAAAGACTGTCATTTATATAAAATAACTGATCCAATACCTCTTTAGATAAATCCAAACCTGACAAATCTAAATCTTCTGCCTTCGGCAATAGACCAATAGGTGTTTTTTGTACGTCAACTGTATTGTCTATTCGTTCGAACATCCATTTCAATACCCTAATATTGTCCGAAAAACCCGGCCAAATAAATTTATTATCTTGATCTTTTTGGAACCAATTAACATAAAAGATTTTTGGAAGATTTTTACTGTCTGTTTTCTTGCCTATTTCTATCCAGTGCTTGAAATAAGATCCCATATTATATCCGCAGAACGGAAGCATGGCAAAAGGATCATGACGAAGCTTGCCCACAACTCCTTTGGCAGCAGCAGTCATCTGAGAGGATACACTTGCTCCTAAAAAGACACCGTGCTCCCAATTAAAAGCTTCATAAATCAAAGGAACAGTATCATCTCTCCTACCACCAAATATAATAGCAGATATAGGAACTCCTTTTGGATTTTCCCAACCTTCATCAATGATAGGACAGTTTTTAGCAAAAGATGTAAATCTAGCATTAGGATGAGATGCTTTTACATTAGAGTTAGGCTCATATTTATTTCCGTGCCAATTAGTAATATTTTCAGGCACTTCATCCGTCATGCCTTCCCACCAAACATCTTTATCTTCAGTTAGACCTACATTAGTAAAAATAGAATCTTTTTCTAAAGTTTTCATCGCATTATAGTTTGTTTGGTAAGAAGTGCCGGGAGCAACACCGAAAAATCCGGCTTCTGGATTTATCGCCCAAAGTCTGCCGTCTTCTGCATATTTCATCCATGCAATATCATCTCCAATACAAGTAATGTCCCAACCGGGAAGAGAAGACTGAAGCATTGCCATATTTGTCTTGCCGCAGGCAGACGGAAAAGCTGCTGCGAAATATTTTTTTTCGCCCTGAGGATTTTTAATTTTTAAAATAAGCATATGCTCTGCAAGCCATCCTTCATTTCTTGCCATGGAAGAGGCTATTCTAAGAGCAAAACATTTTTTGCCAAGAAGAGCATTTCCTCCATAACCGCTTCCGTAAGAATAAATGCTTTTATCTTCCGGGAAATGAACTATATGCCTATTTTCCGGATCACATGGCCAAAGAGGATCTTTATCATTTTCATTTAAAGGATATCCAACAGAATGCAGACATTTAATGAAATTACCATTTTGCAAAATATCTAACACCTTCTTGCCGGTTCTTGTCATAATGTACATATTGCATACAACGTATGCCGAATCTGTAATCTCAACACCAATATGGGATTTATCAGAACCTAATGGCCCCATACTAAAAGGAATAACATACATTGTTCTTCCTTTCATGGACCCTGAAAATAAAGAATCTAATTTTTCCTTCATTTCTTTTGGATCATGCCAATTATTGGTAGGCCCTGCGTCTTTTTTATCTTTTGAACAAATAAAGGTTCTCTCTTCTACTCTTGCTACATCCTCTTTATCTGATCTAAAATAATAACTGTTTGGTCTTTTGTCTTTGTTTAAAGCTACAGCCTTACCCTGACTGACCATCTCGTTCATTAAAAGGTCATATTCTTCTTTTGAACCTTTAACTAAATGAATATTTTTAGGCTGACATAATTTGACTATTTGATTAATCCAATCTATTAATTTTGAATTTTCAGACCATGAGGAAAATGATATATTTTGATCCATAGAAACACCCTTTTTTAATTTCTTAAAAAAGGGTGAGTATTACATCTTTTTTCTTTTAAATCTATCAAGATATTCTAAAGCTTTACCAGTCCCCAAACAAACAGCCAACAGCGGATTGGGTGCTACAAAAACAGGAAGGCCTGTTTCTTTAATTAAAGCTTTATCTAATCCCTTTATTAAAGCTCCGCCTCCAGCTAGCACCATTCCTCTTTCCACTAAATCGGCAGCAAGTTCCGGTGGACATTTTTCTAAAGTAAGTTTTACATTTTCTATAATTTGCTGAATCGGTTCCGCTAAACATTCTCTTATCTCTACTGAGTTAATCCTTTTAGTAATAGGAAGACCGGCAACCTGGTCTCTCCCTCTTACTTCCATTTCTAATTCATTATTGCCAAGCGGATAAGCAGAACCTATTGTCATCTTAATATCTTCTGCAGTTCTAGGACCGATCATTAAATTATAAGTTCTTCTCATATAGTTCATGATACATTCATCAAACTCGTCTCCCGCAATTCTAAGTGATCTGGACTCAACGATACCGCCCAGTGATATAATTGCTATTTCCGTTGTACCGCCACCGATATCTATTATCATGTTGGCCGAAGGTTCATGAACAGGAAGGTCCACTCCTATTGCTGCCGCCATCGGCTCTTCTATCAAAACAACTTCTTGCGCTCCTGCATGCAGAGCAGAATCTTCTACTGCTCTTTTTTCAACTCCCGTGATGCCAGATGGTACTGCTATTAAAATCTTTGGTCTGAATAATGATCTGGTCGGAGTCACTCTTTTTATTAAAGCTTTTAACATACCTTCAGCTATTTCAAAATCGGCAATTACACCATCTTTCATCGGCCTTACGGCATGTATTTTTCTGGGAGTTTTACCAAGCATGGATTTAGCTTTATGTCCTACTGCTAAGACTTCGTTGGTGGAAGAGTCTACAGCAACAACTGAAGGCTCTGCTAAAACAATTCCCTTGCTTTTCACAAAGACTAAAGTATTTGCCGTTCCCAAATCAATCCCGATATCAGAAGAGAACAAAACCTGCACCTGGTTTAATCTGTTAATAATCGTTTTTCCTGTTTTTTGTAAAAAATCTTTAATATTCATAGCATTTTTAGTAAGCATAATTTTTACCCTTATGTCTGTAGAAGTTCTAAAACTTCTTCCCATGTTAGTTTTGATATTGCCTCATCATCGCAACTTACGACTTTCTTTACGAGTCCTTTTTTACGCTGCTGCATTGCAACAATTTTTTCTTCTATCGAGTTTACAGTAACCAACTTATAAGATGAAACAGATTTTTTCTGTCCTATTCTGTGCACCCTGTCAGTTGCCTGGTTTTCAACAGCCGGATTCCACCACATATCGTAATGTATAACAGTATCAGCTCCTGTTATATTTAGTCCAGTCCCTCCGGCTTTTAAAGAAACCAAGAATATTGGAATATCTTTATTATTGTTAAAATCCTTGACTATATCCAGTCTATTTTTAGAAGTACCGTCTAGATATGAAAATCTAATTCCTCTTGAATTGAAATCTTCTCGCATGATCTGAAGCATTTTAGTATATTGAGAGAAAATGACAGTCTTATGATTTCCATCAATTAAGTTTTGCACTAATTCCTGCAGCATTTCATATTTTGCAGAATCTCCAACTTCAGGATTTTCTTTTGCAAAAATTGCTGGATGACAACAAATTTGTTTTAATCTCGTCAATGTTGCCAACACATGGATCTGTACTTTCTCAAACCCGTCTCTTTGAACTAATTTTGTAAGTTCATCTTTTGCAGATTCTGCATAAGATTTGTAAAGATCCAGCTGCTGACCACCCAATTGACAATGATAAGTAATTTCAGAAACAGGCGGAAGATCTTTTAAAACATCTTCTTTCATTCTTCTTAAAATAAATGGTGTTACCTTTCTTTTTAAGTACTCTATATTTTGCACATATACATCTTTAATAGATCTGATATATCTTTCCGAAAACCTATCATATGAACTTAAAAATGCCGGCATTAAAAAGTCGAATAAAGACCACAGCTCATCTAAGGTATTTTCTATGGGTGTTCCGGTTAATATCATCTTATAAATAGAATTTACCATTTTCACAGACTTGGCATTTCTGGTACCTCTGTTTTTAATATGCTGAGCCTCGTCTAAAATAGTATATGCAAAACAAGTCTGTTTATAAAAATCGATATCCTTCTGCATTAACGTATAGGATGTGATTGCCACATCATAATCCTGAATGGAAGAAATAATTTTTTTTCTTTGGTTCGGAACGCCATCTATTATAACAGTCTTCAATCTTGGATTGAACTTATGCATCTCCTCTTGCCAGTTGTATAATAAAGACGTAGGACATACAACCAAAGAAGGCTCTTTTATTTTGTCTTTTACCTGAGTAATAGCCACAATTGCCTGAAGCGTTTTACCAAGCCCCATATCATCGGCAAGAATACCATTTAAATACATACTTCTTAATCGCTCCAACCAATGAACACCTTCAATCTGATAAGACCTCAAGTCTGCTTTTATGTCTTTTGGAATAGCAGTTGGCTTGAAATCTTTTATTCCAAGCATTTGATTTCTGATTTCTTTTACTTTCTTGGACATTTTAAATTTAACGGGAAGGTCTTCAAACAATTTATCTTCCAAATTGACCAAGCTCCATAAAGGCCTGTCTTCTTTATGATCAGACAGTTTTTTAATACCAATCTCATCAAAGATATTTACAATTTTAGAAATCTTATCTAAATCCAATACAAGTATTTTAGAAAATCTTGAAGTGTTTCTTTTTTTGATGTGACTCAGTTCAATAAAAGTCCTTCTCGATGCAACGCAGTCAAATAAAAGATCAAATTTGACCCCTTTTAACTCACCATCTACTTTAAGCTCAAAATTATAAGATCCAATTTTATCCGATATGTCCAAACTTAATTCAAATTTCGTTTGATCATAAATAAACTGATCCAAGAGATTTTGAGGACATTCAAAAGTAACGTTCATTTGATTTCTTGGAATAATTTCCGTCATGAACTCTACTATTTTCTTTTCAGATTTTGCTACATAGGTTCCCTGCTCGGGATTAAATACAAAATCCTGAAATAAAGAGTCTATCACTTTCTTTTCGGCCACTAGATCTCTTGCTAAAATTCCTTCTTCAGTAATGAACTTAGAAATACTGTCATATGTTAAATTAGCATTTGAGGATTTAACTTCATTGCCATCATATATTAAATATAAAGTAGCTTCCAATTCTCCATCCAAATAAGAAAGCTCACATCTGGCTTCTAAATTTTTTGCATAGGGAAGTGTTACGAACTTTTCTATTACATCCAGGTTATCAACCCTTGCAAACCTTTTAAGCTCCGGCAGGGCATTCTCAACAAAAGTTCCGAATAAAGGCTCCGGTATTGTCATATCCCTTATTCTCTCCAAGTTTCTTAAATGTAACCTGTTAATATGATCAGGAAACTTATAGTATACATCCTGATACAACATTCCGGGAGAAGAACACTCAAACAAAATAGCCTCATCAATATTTATAATGTTTTGATCTATTACAAAAGTGGGAGTAATCAATAATTTAGAAGCAGGATGTTCTAAATATTTTATTTCAAATCTAACAGATGCATTAGAAAAAGAAAAATTCAAAGGATTTTCTAAATTAGAACTGAAAATCCCAGGCAAAGCCGGCAAATCTTCTGATAAATCTTTAAAACTTCTGTTTGGATTTTTCTTTGCTGCTATTGCATGTGTTTTAGCAAGCAAAAGCCCAAATGTTTCAATATTTACCTTTGCAATTCTTTGAGCCCTCTCATTATTTAAATTCTCATTAAACCTAGAGGTATCCATCAATATCTTTAAAATCTCTTTTTCGATATCTCCAAAAGAATCAAAAGAAAAATAATATTTTTTAGCCCCTAAAGAAATACTTTCCTCATATCTCAAAACTTCTAAAAACTGTCTAATATTTGGTACATGCAAAGGTTTAGATCTATTCGGAAGCCTTAATGCCAATGAAAAATCTACAAACTTTTGATTACCTATTAAAGACTTTGGATTATATATAAAAGCAAGCTCTGCGTTTACAATTTTATTTTTTTCCTGAGGCAGAAAAAACAAAGAAGAAGATAAAACATCAGAAGAATTTATATATTCATGCACAATTTGTTTTTGTAAGTTCTTGTCTTTTTTCTCTTCAACCTTAGTCTCGGCAATTTGAATTTTTTCTTTTAATTCCTCATCTATTTCTTCGTCTTTATTTTCTTTTTCTTTAGAAAATCTTAAGAGAATAGAGTCCATGTGCTCTTCTAAATAAAAAACTAAAGCCGCTAAATGCTGACAATCATATCTATATGTGCAATCACAGTTCGAATGAATTGTCTCAGACTCAAATCTATCTATTTCAATTTCACTTTCATAAGTATTTTTATAATTCCCCATTACTTTTGCGGAGAACCTGATAATGTCTGTATCTAATTTAAGAATTTTTGCAGCTACTACTTTTTTATCATCATGGAGATGCTTTCCTTCTTTTAATAAATTAGGAGAAAAATCTAATTTGATCTTACGAAAATTTAACATAATGTATTTTTTTTATTTTTTTAAATAACTACTACACTCCAGATTAGTTTTACCTTTTTTATAAAAGTTCATCAACGAAAAAATTTAAGTTTTTTTTATTACTTTTATAAAAAGGCTTTTCAAAAATACTTCTGAGCGGTTTTTTTATTTAAAAAAATTTTAAAAAAAATATACAAAGCTTATTCGACCTTGATGAAAAAAAATAAAACAAGCTATACTTTAGATCATTAATTTTCTGCGGGTGTAGCTCAGTGGTAGAGCATCACGTTGCCAACGTGAGGGTCGTGAGTTCGAACCTCATCACCCGCTTTTTTATTTATATATATAAGGACACAATGACAAAAGATACCCCCATTAAAACCAAGATCAATAAAAAACCACACTGCGTAATTGAACTTGAGGTAAAAACAGATTCTTCCATCGTAAAAAAAGCTAGAAAAGAAGCTTTGAAAGATTTAAAAAAAGAAGTAACAATACCGGGCTTTAGAAAAGGAAAAGCACCTGATGATGCTGTTTTAAAAAAGTATCCAGAAGCTGTCAAAGATAAATGGGAAAAAAAATTAGCGGACCTAAGCTTTATAGAAGCTCACAAAACTGATAAACTTCCCCCTCTCGGCTCCAGCTCTAGAATTGTATTTAACCTAAAAGATTATTCAATAGAAAAAGGATCTGAAATTATATTCACCTATGAAACAGAGCCTGAAATCCCAAAAATCGATCCAAAAGCATACAAGCCCAAAGAAATTAAAAAAACAAAAGTTACGAAAAAAGAAATTAATGAAGCGATAAGACAATCAAGATTTTTCTTTGCTAAATGGAAAAGTGTAAATAGAGAGATCAAAGAAAACGACTATATTATATTAGATCTAGAATCTTTGGATATCGACCCTCCTACAAAAGTTTTTGCGGATACACGCTTCGAAGTATCTGACAAATCCATGGCCCAATGGATGAAAGATATAGTCCTCGGCGCAAAAGTCGGAGATGTTCTGGAAGGAATCTCTAAACCGGACAAAGACGCTCCAGAAAAAGAAAAAAAGGCATTTGAGCAAAAAAAAGTAAGGGTCACCATCAAAAAAATCGAAGAAGCAGAGCTTCCAGATTTAAATGATGAATTTGCAGCTAAGCTCGGTTCTAAAAACATAGAAGAGATGGAAAAAAATATTAAATCTATGTTGGAAAAACAGGCTGAGGAAAAAGAAGAAAAAGAAAAAAGAGAAGCCGTAAATAGTTTCTTTTTGACAGTTAAATTCGAACTTCCTTCTACTTTAGTAAAAACAGAACTTGAATCCAGAAAACAGTCTCTTTTAAAAGATCCCAACTTCAAATCAAAATATGACAAAATGACCAAAGAAGAAAAAAATGATACTGAAAAAGATATTCAAAAACATGCTGAAGAAGCAATAAAATTATTCTATATCACAAGAAAAATAATAAAAGATTTCAACATCCAAATACCGGATGAAGAAATCAAACAAGAAGCTTTAAATATCTTATTTATGCAGTCTGGAAAAACTCAGGTTCCAGATTCCAAAAACATACCAAAAGATACCTATGCTTTAGCATTATCAAGACTAGTTTTGAAAAAAGCTCAAGACTATATACTTGAAAATTGTTCAAAAAACTGATAAAACTAAAAAAAAGAAAGCAAAAGGAAAAAGTATGTCATTAACACCATATGTAATAGAAGAAACACCACGTGGAGAAAGATCATTAGATATTTATTCCCGTCTTTTAAAAGACAGAATTATATTTATCGGAACAGAAATTCACGATCAAGTTGCAAACACAGTTATTGCACAACTTTTATTTTTAAAAATGGAAGATGCCAAAAAAGATATTAACTTATACATTAATTCTCCCGGAGGCCAGATAACATCCGGTTTAGCAATATTAGACACAATGGGATTCTTGGGCTGTGATATTAACACATACTGCATTGGTCAAGCAGTGTCAGTTGCTGCTTTATTATTAGCAAGCGGAACCAAAGGCAAGAGAAACGCCCTGCCTCACAGCAGAATCATGCTTCATCAACCTTACGGCGGTGTTGGCGGATCAGCAGAAGATATTACCATCCAAGCTAAAGAAATATTAGAACTTAAAAAACTAACAGCTTGGTTAATGGCAGAAAAAACAGGCCAAAATATAGAAAAAATCCTAGAAGACTCCGAAAGAGATTATTACATGAGTGCAGAAGAAGCAGTAAAATACCAAATAGTAGACAAGATCGCAAAAAAATGATGAAAAACGAAGAAAAAACTAAAGTTGCTGCATGTTCTTTTTGCGGCAGAACTGAAGATTTAGTAGAAAAACTAGTATCCGGACCTCATGCTTTTATCTGTGATAAATGCATTAATTTATGTGTAAACATAATTGAAAAAAAGAAAACTCACCATGAGATCAATGTTCTAAAACCAAAAGAAATCAAAGAACAGCTAGACGAATATGTAATAGGCCAGGAAAAAGCCAAGAAAACAATAGCAGTAGCTGTTTACAATCACTTCAAAAAAATAAGATCCCTAGCAAAAGAAAACCAAGAAAATGAGTATATAAAGTCAAATCTTCTGCTAATAGGTCCAACAGGTTCAGGAAAAACGCTTTTGGCCAGAACATTAGCTAAAATGTTAGATGTGCCTTTTGCGATATCAGATGCAACGACCCTAACAGAAGCGGGATATGTCGGAGAAGATGTTGAAAACATCATATTAAGGCTTTTGCAGTCTGCCGACTACGATGTTGAAAGAGCCGAGCACGGCATTATCTATATAGATGAAATTGACAAGATTAGAAAAACAAGCGGCAATGTATCCATTACAAGAGATGTATCGGGAGAAGGTGTGCAGCAGGCATTATTAAAAATAGTAGAAGGAACAGTTGCAAACGTTCCTCCTAAAGGAGGAAGAAAGCATCCACACCAAGAGTACATCAAAATAAATACAGAAAATATTCTTTTTATAACAGGTGGAGCATTTGTAGGCCTTGATAAAATTATAGCTAAAAGACTAGGTAAAGGAACGATCGGTTTTAAAACGGAAGAAGGTAAGTCAGTTGATAAAACAGAGACTAACTACTTGCTTTCCCAAGTAGAGCCCGAAGACTTGGTGGAATTTGGTCTTATTCCCGAATTTATCGGCAGATTTAATTCCATTGCCAACTGCAATGAATTAACAATTGAAGATCTGGTAAAAATCTTAACCGAACCAAAAAATTCTATTATAAATCAATATGTCCAACTATTTAAAGATGAAGATGTAGATTTGAAGTTCACAAAAGAAGCGCTTCAAGCAATAGCAGACAAAGCCAAGAAAACCACAACAGGCGCCAGAGCTCTTAGAATGATTGTAGAAAATCTTTTAAGAGACCTCATGTTTGAAACGCCATCAGATCCAACAATCAAAGAGATCTTAATAGAAAAAGAAACTATTATAGATCAAAAACCCCCTATCATAAAAAGATCTAAATAAAGATTTGCAACTTGCAATTCATGCCGCTATTAAATCCCTATATTTACAAAACAAATTTATCTAAAAAATAATAATTAGTTGTTTTTAATTTTCTAATATCTTAAAAATTTTTCTAATTTTTTTTAGGAGAACCTTATGAGACAAGTGTTATTAACACCAATTATCAAAATATCAAAAACATTCCATCTGAAATTTTTAAATATTTTTACTTTTGTTTTGTTATTGGGAAGTCAAATATTTTGTAATACGGCATTTGCAGAAATGCCCCATTCCAATATTTGCAGTTCTTGTCATGAAAATTCTAACTCTTCTTTAGTTTATCCGATAATACTGTCACAAGAAGATTTTAATTCTGAAAAAATGCTTTTAGTTGGGAAAACGGATATAGTATGTCCTCATATGTTTTGTGAAAATTGTGTCCATTCAGATATAGATCTAGCTTTTTATCATCGATGCCCTCTTTGTTTTAAGTCTTTTTACGATTTGATTCCAATTGATGATAAAATAGACAGTATTTCAGAAAAAAGTCTGACAAATTTAAAAGCAGACAAGTTAATTAAGATTATAGATGAGTTAGTTAATCAAGAACTTTTAGATAAAGCTTTAATTGTAGCCAAATTAATACCGGATAAAGAACACGTATATTATCATGATGATAATAATCCAAGTTATTGGTGGTCAGCTACTAACTGTTATTTTTTTACAAGAAATTATATATATCTTAGTATAGCTGAAGAGTATGCAACAAAAGAAAACTTAGCAAAAGCTTCAGAAATATTAGATTTAATATCAGAAAACCTCACTGAAATAGAAGACATTGATCTAGTTGATGATACAGAGCTCATTGACTTTTTACTGCAGTTATCTTTGGTTTACGCAAATGTAAAAAATTCAAATAAATCTTTAGAAATATTAAATAGGGTCTTGGAAAAATTTAATTTTATAGAAGATGAACAATATCAAAACAGTGATTATTATTTATTAACAGCAAAAATATATAAAAAAATAAAAAACTTGGATAAAAGTTTAGAATTTTTAGACAAATCGTTATTAATAACAAAAAAGATAAAAGAGCCTTTATATCTTAGCTTTTGTTTATCTGATATAACTATTGAATACATTGAACTAGGAAAAATCAACCAAGCTTTAGATATTTTGAACACAACTGCTGAACTAGCAGAATCCATTACAAATGACGATTGGGACAAGCAGCAGGTATACTTAAATACATTAGATGGATATATAAAGGCACACAAAATAAATCAAGCTATAAATATGTTAGCTAAAGCTTTAGCTGCAAATTCCTATTTTTTAGAAGAAGAACAACACTCTTTCGTAATCAAATTTAATAATTATGTAAATTCACAACAATTTGAGCAGGCATTTAAAATTTTCAGTAAGTCCATAGATTTAATCGAATCCATATTAAATCTAGAAGAAGGCTATGAGAGAAAAAAAACTTTATTTAAAATGCTTGAAGAAGGTGATATATACTTTCAAACAATCTCTTAAATAAATAAGGCTTACAACCGGTAGGTCATAAGCCTTGTTGAGAGAGTTATTCCAATTAGAGAGTATTTTTATCTTAAGTTTATTGAGCCTAAAGCAACCAAACCAGCTAAGAAATCTACCTGCAATGCAGCTTTTACAACTTCCTGAGCTTTTTGATATGCAGTTTCCGATAAGCTGTTACACTGATCGAATATCTCCTTCATCGAGTTAGCCATCGTTTGAATAGATCTGGCTACCATCTGAGGAAGAACGGTAAGAGCTTGCGAAGCTCCGTTATACATTTGGAATTTCTGATTGCTCTTTGTTTCCAAACTTGACTTTTGTGATTCCAAAGTTTTTCTTCTTTCCTCACAAGTTCTTTTTTGATCCTTTATTTCCATTTTTTTCGCAGAAGTTAAATCAGTATCTTTTAACTGATTGCTAAGATTTTTTTCTTGATTAGCTAAATCACTGATCTCTTTCCCTTCTTTTTCAGCAAAAGATCTAAGCTCCGATCCAGATGCATAAGAACCTAAGGCCGTACCTATTTGCCCGGCCGCCATCATCAGTCCTTCCATGGTAATATTGGATGCCATGGAAAAGGCCGCATCAATCGCAGCTTTCATAAAAGTCTGCTGAGAAGCTCTTAATTCATCCAGGGTATTATTTACTTTTGCAGTAAGCCCGGGAAGAAAAGCTTTTGCAGCTTGTAGAGCATCCTTGGCATCTATATTTGTATGACTTGTCATTTTATTCTCCTATTAATTAATTATTATATAAAAAATATAAGTCTCCATTTTGTGCAGCGTAATCAGATTCTATTATTTGTTTTGCAGCTTTTGTTATTGCATGCTCGGTATCTGAAGACACGCTGTACTGATCACTTTGCAGATCAAGTTCCTGCCTTTGCAGGTTTTCATAACCTTTTAATTTTTCCATTCCACTTCTCGCTGTAGCTGACTGCATTCCTGTGTATGCCTGCACTAATCCAACACTACTTATAGCTTTTGGTAAGAAAGACCCTTGCAACATACTTGCAAACTTATCACTGAGAGGTATTCCTAACATGGAAACTAAAAATACACATGTCATAATTGAATTAGCAAGATCACCGTATTTTACAGATGTTGCTAAAGTACTTCCCAGCTTACCTATATTTTTAGTAGCAGCAAGCATATTATCATTTAGGTTGTTCATAATATCCGACAAAGTAACCATAAGTACTGCTTCTTTACCAAGACACTTTCCAATCTTTTCGATTAAAAAAGCAGTACTTACACCGTTATTTTCATGCGGTTTTGAACTAATAACCGGTTTAATATTTTCCATTTTATTTCTCCTTACACTCTTATCTGCATTGCTTGACCAAGTTCGTTTATCGCTTGCTGTATATACCCAGCATCCTGCTGAATACCCTGGCTATCGTCGGACATCCTTTTTGTAGATGTTTGAATATCGTTGTTCATTTTATTAGTTATCCCTGTAATTATCTGGTCTTTTGTCTGAGCCTGAACAAGTTTGCCCTGATCCGGCTGTCCTGCTGAACGAGGAGCATATTTTTCAACTCCAGGTATGCGCGGACCAATCATAAACCCAGCACCACCAGCCATACCACCTCGCATTAAAGCACTTCCTGCTCTTTTCCACCAGAATTTACCGCCTTTTTTTGCAGCTTGAGAACCCATTCTACCAAAAAAGCCTTTCTCTTTTTCTAATTTAGAAAGATTTTGTTCTTGTCGGGCTGCAGCTGCGGCTTGATTTTCTGTAGTTTGAGTCGCTGCATTTGTAGTTTGAGTTCCGGCCTCTGTTGTAGTACCCACCTCAGAAGATGCAGCCGCATCATCTGCAGCTGTTGTTGCAGTATTCGATACTGTAGCCGCTGCACCATCTGTTGCACCAGCACCAGCTCCTGTTTCAGCTAATGAAGCAGCTCCTCCATCGGCAGCTGCGGCACCTGCTTCAGCCTCCGGCATTAATTCCATTAATTCCGGCGCTAATATCACCCCTGCAATAATTACTCCTAGTATAAGCCAGAACTGCCAAGAACCACCACTTGCTTTTGATCCTGTAATATCACTTTCTTTACTAAAGTTTTCTCTTAAGGCCTTTTGGGCTAGCTCCAAAAACGAGTTAGACGCATCTACCCATTTAGACTGACACAACTGATCTAAAGAGTTTGTGTCCATAGACTTGTTAAAAGCTTCATTAATTATCATCATTATATTTAATATTTCTTTATGCTCTTTAGCTGTCGCTTTTCCTGTATAAAAAGAGCCTAATAAAACCGCTTTTTTATACAAATCATCCTGCTCTTTTGAGCTAAGGGAATTCCATTTATTTAGCATGCTATTTACAAAACTTTTTTCTTGTAAAGCTGCGCATTTACATGCAGAAACATTTGGCGATTGTCCGCTATTTTCTGCTTTTAATGCTGTTATCATATTTTTCTCCCTGTTTATTATTATTTAATATTTTTATTATTGAGCCCTTTGATGTGATACTATTGTACTAATCTCTTTTTGAGCTGCCTGTATTACCTGTTGAGCAATCTGTATATCCGATGTTAAGTTCTGAGAATACATAGACATATCAGTAGACTCTGTTGTAGATAGACCGTTGTCCATCTGTTTAGCTGTTTCAGTAGCGTTTTTAGCGTTACCAATATCGTCGTTATATGTATTACCTTTATCGGTATCTGTATTGTGTAAAAACGAGTTGTTATACACGTTCCAT
The DNA here is from genome assembly GCA_028278035.1 of Chlamydiales bacterium. Classification (GTDB taxonomy): domain Bacteria; phylum Chlamydiota; class Chlamydiia; order Chlamydiales; family SM23-39; genus JANQFC01. The sequence continues at coordinate 33,915 of JANQFC010000026.1, read as the reverse complement.
ACTATCTTGTTAAACTCGATTTCCATTTTATGACCTTCCGGAGTATTTGGGTCCCATGTCCATTTACCGTCCAAGAAATCCTGGAAAGAGTGGGTTCCATCACTCCAAGCATTTTGACTGAAAGGACCATCAGGACCATCCAAGTCTTTAGTCGAATTAAATGCAGTACCTGTACCCTGCTTATAAAACGGGTTGTTTAACGCATTATGAAGCTGCTGTATTAAAGACAAACCATGTTTATCATTAGGATCTTTCTTATATACTTCACTCCAAAGTTTTTTCATTTTTTCAGCATTAGAAACTCCATCCGGGCCTTTATCGTGTAACCAATGGTCGATCTGAGATTCAGTAGCCTCACCATTCTTACCTTTACCCCTAAGCTGGGCAAGCTCGGCAAGTAAGTCTTCTAATTTAGATAAGTCGTTTACTACCTTGTCCAAAATCTTTTGTACGTCAGCGATCGCTTTCAAGATCTGAGAAGATCTCTCAATACCGATCTTGTTCATCACAAGCATCACTAAGTATGCATAACTATATTTTTTAACATCATTCGGGTTAATATTTAAATGCGACAATATCAAATCTGCCCATAAACCCTTCATCCCATTATCTGATTTTTTAGTCTCAGGAATTGACTGAGTTAAATTTTGCATAATTGCATGTTCCATAAAAAATACCTCTTTTTTTTATTAACTTTGTATCCAGTTAGCCTTAGCTTTTCTTCTTTTAGGCTTAACTGTATTATTATTAACTTTTAAAGCGTCTTCTGCTTGATCTTTAACATACTGTTTTACCTGCTGCATCGACTGCCATTCTTCTTCTGTAAAATTATCCTTGTTCTCAATAAATGCCTTTAATTCTTCTTGCGATATACCAATCTTTTCAAACAGCTTGTTTTTTTCTTCTTCTAATTTAGCTCTCATATCATCCAAGTATTCCTGTATTTGTTTTTTTTCTTCTTCACTTCCATTAGCTGCTTTGTCCTGCATGATCTCAGAAAACTTCATTGCCTCATTTATAGCTTCTTCAAACTTCTCTACTTTTACATCATCTTCTTGATCGAAGAAGTCTAAGAAGTTTGGAAGTTCTTCTTTTAACTTAACCATTTTATTTTTTCCTCTCTCTTGTTTTTATTAATATGCGGGCATTTTAAAAATGCCCGTTTTTATTTAAGCTCTTACTTCTACTATTTGAGTAAATGATTTTTCTAGGTTCTTCAAATGTCCCATCGCTACTTTTAAGTCAGCTCTTACCCTTTGGTCCTGCTCAAGTACTTTTTGAGCTTCTATCGCTCCTTGTCTAGCTTCATTATGAGTAATCGCTTCTCCTAAGTTGTTTTCACCAGCAACTTTAGCTCTATATGTATCGATATTTGCATTATCTTTTCTTATTACCCTATCACTCATATTCATTAAGAAATGAATGTCATTAAATGTTCCATCTACAAGTTTACCTATACCATCAGCTATTTCCGCTCCAAAAAACTCGTAGAAAGTATACCATTTATCATGCTTCTCATTTCCTATTTGCTTAATTCTTTTCTGAAGAGGCTCTATCCAATTCTTTTTCATCCATTTATCAGCATTAGCAAGCCAATTATTCGTTTTATCATTGAGCTTCATACCAGCTTTTTGCTGTACAATAAAATGCTCTACAAACACCAAACTCATTTCAAGATTCACCAATATAATTTGATCTACAATTGTTTTATTTTTCTTATTTTTTAATTTGTTAATTTCGTTTTTTATTTTATCTCTTCGTTTTTGGACATCTTTAAGAATTTCTTCATTCTCTTTTTTAGCATTACCAACCCCAGCAAGATCCTTTACTATACTAAACTGCAATATATCCTTGACTATTTCCAATCCACCTTTACATTCTTCCATGTCTTCGATCGCAACTTCTAAAGCTAAGATCTTCATACCATCCCAAGCTTTTTTAGGATCGTACCAATGCCTTTTCGAAGCATCGTGTTTATAGTCATTAATCAAATCTTTATCTTTCTTAATAGCCGCTTCTATCTTCTTGATCTCGGCTTCAACACCTCTTGCCAAGTCTTCGTCTTTTGCAAGTTTTGCGATAGCATCTTTTAATTCTTTAATAGCCTCTTTTTTCTTATTGATTAAGCCTTGCACTGTATCTCGAAGCGACATTAACCAACCTTGAAGCCTAACATCACTTCCAACTCCTGTTGTTTTAATTAAATAGTCTAATATAGCCTTAGATTCATCTAAGTCTTTAATATTATTCATCGCCTGTTCAATTATCTCTTTATCCCTTTCGTACTTAGAGTTGTTAGCAAAACATTGATTAGTCGAGTCCAACTTGTTCTGCATAGCCTGAGCTAAAAAATAGAATACAGAAGCAGAACCTGCACCTGATCCCTTCCCTGTCTTTCGGGAATCTATATTAGCAATAGAGCTATCTAATTTCTTAGAAGCTTCTATTGAGTAATTGTTTACCTTGTTAGTCATATTCTTGCCCTTTTATTTCTTATTAAATTAATCTATGTCTCCAATCACCATTATAGTAAAATATTTAATGTTTGTCAATATTTTATTTACATTATCTTAACGAAATCTTTAGCTTAAAAACCTATTTATAAACAACTTAAGCAATAAAAAAATAATTAAGGAATTATTAATAATATTTAAAGGAATTTTAAAACTATTTCATAAACGGCTGATAGTAAAGTAGATAAACGTAATACATAAACAACTGATTATCAAAAACTTATTTATTTTATAAGTAACTTATTATAAGCCACTTAAAAAGACAAGTATATTTTTTCCTTTTCATATATAAAAAAAATCATCAAAATGGTTATAGGTCAAGGAGATAGTATGGAAAAAATAGTAAAAGAGCTTGAAAAAGACCTGAATTTCAAGGTCATAAAAAACGAAAAAGACAAAAGCTACTCAGTACAGATCAATGATGATTTAAATGTGGTGATTTATAACTATGAGCCCAAACTGATATTTCATGCGGTAATTGATCCTCTGCCGGAAGCAAAAAAAGAAGATCTAATTATTTACCTGATGAAAGCAAATTTTCTATATCAGGGCACTGACGGATCAAAAATCGGAGTAGATGAAGAAGAAAAAAACTTGACTCTTACACGCGCGTTATCTTATGAAGTAAAGTATGATGAGTTTAAAGAAAGTTTGGAAGATTTTGTGAATTTTGTTATTTACTATAGAAACGAAATTGAAAATCACAAAAAACAAATAGAGCAAAATATTATAAAATAGGCAAAGTATGAAATTAATTGCACAAGAAGGTCCCTTAAGAGATTTAGTTTTAGATCTTGATAAGGGGAAAGACTGGATAATAGGAAGAGACCCCGACCAAACGAATTTTTTATTGGAAGATACTTCAGTATCTAGAAAACATGCTCATTTATATAAAACTGATGAAGGAATATTCATAAAAAACCTATCTACTACAAATCCGACGGAAGTAAATGACTCTGTAATTGATGAATATCTTCTTGAAGAAAATGATAAAGTTAAAATCGGTGACAACATCTTTTTATTTACCGGTGAAAGTGAAAAAGAAGTAAAACACAAAGAAATAAAAAAAGAAGAAAAACAAGAATACGAAACTATATATGAAGAGCCTGAAATATCATTTCCAACAATGACAAGCGACACTCCTTTTGTTCTAAAAGTAATATCCGGGCCGAATGCAGGAGCTGAATTCGGCATAGAAAAATCAAAAGAATACATCATCGGCAAAGATCCCAATCAGGCAGATATTATTTTTACAGATTTAAGTGTTTCAAAGCAAAATACAAAGATCTCAGCCGACGCGGACGGCAATATTTTTATAGAAGATTTAAAATCTAAAAACGGAACATACATCAACAATACACCTGTTATTGAAAAAACCCAGATAACACATCAGGACTTAATAACAGTCGGTACTACTACTTTTTTAATTGTCTCAAAAGAAGCAGCTGAAGAAACCATATACTCTCCAGCCCCTACGTTTGAAGTGGAAGAAGAAGCAGAAGAAAAAGAAGAAAAAAAAGTATCTGTTTGGAAAAAACAGTTTATACCGACCAGACATTTAATCTTTGCAGGATCAATTACAATTATTATTTTCGTAATTTTCATAAGCTTTTTCGGACTTTTTAAATCTCACGAAATTGAAATAGCGGAAAAAGAACCGAAAGAAGCAATACAAAATGCATTGGAAAAATATGAAGATCTGGAATTTTCCTACAATCCTTCCTCAGCCTCTTTGTTCTTGACAGGGCACGTACTTACTTCTATCGATAAACAAGAGCTGATGTATGATTTAGATCAATTAACTTACATAAATGATATTGAAGACAATGTAATTGTAGACGAGTTTGTGTGGAAAGACTTTAACAATGTCTTAAATGAAATAGAAGCATTTAGAAGTGTAAGCCTGCATTCTCCAAAAGCCGGAATTTTTGTAATATCGGGATATGTGGCAGATCCTAAAACTGCTGAAGAGCTTACAGACTATATAAATTCTAATTTCCCATACATAGATAAATTGCAAAATAAAGTAGTAATAGAAGAAGTACTGCAAGCACAGATAGCATCGCAGCTTGCAGCTCAAAATATGTCTGGCATTACATTTGAAATAATTGCCGGAGAACTAGTTCTAGCCGGCAGATACAATAAAAAAGAAGAAAAAGACTTGGAAAGATTAATTACGGAGTTTAAAAAAACAGAAGGGATACACTTTGTCAAAAACTTAGCTATTCCCTCTTCTGCCAGCGCAGCACGAATAGATTTATCGAATAAATATAAAATTACTGGCTATGCAAAATACGATGGTGAAAATTTCAGTGTTGTAGCCAATGGTAAAATAGTATCACTTGGAGGGCTTCTAGATGGGATGCAAATAACATCTATTACCCCCGATGAAATTCTTCTTGAAAAAGATGAATTAAAATATAAAATAAATTATAGCCGGTAAAAAAAGGAGACACTATGTTCGGATTAGAAAAATCCCCTCATGAAAAGTTCGATTTCGATTTGGAAATCGATATAAAAGAAAGTCCAGCTAAAGCAAAAGAAATGTTCGACAAAATTGAAAAACATATTAGTTCAATTAAAGCTGATTTAAAAGAGGGCGGAAGCAAAGAGGAACTTGATAAAATGGGAGTATTGCTGCAAGGATATACAGCTCTTTTAAAAGTTCTTAAAAAAATTCAAAAATCATAAAAATACGGGAGCAATAAAATGTTAGACTGGAGAGGGACAATGTCCTTAAGCACATTGATAAGAAACTACATAGCAAAACAAAAGCAGGTAATAAGCCAAGTTAGAGCTTTAGCAAGTTCTATATGTCAGGCAACCCCCGGAAAGTTTTTGCTTGTGCAGTTCTCAATGAGCCAGGTTACACAAATGGGTGAATCTATCTCAAACATGATAAGTCAGGTAAACTCTGTTATCAACCAAGCTGTACGTAACCAAAAATCACAATAAGTTAATTTAACTTAAGGAAAAAAAATGAAAAAACTTGATAAATACAAACAAGATTTTTTAATGCTTTTAGAATCAGCATTTATTGCGATCAACCAATTAGATGAAGATTCTGCTAATAAACTTTTAAAAGCAGCTGAAGTCTTAGACCATAAAAATCCTTTGATCAAAATTGGAAAAGGATATTTGCACCTACACAAATTAGAGCTTGACAGAGCTCAAAAATACTTTGAAGAAGTACTAAAAGAAGACCCGAAAAATGAAATGGCAAAAACATTTTTAGGAATTACTCTTTCAATGACAATAAACGATATGCCTAAAGGCGAAAATATGCTGGAAGACTCTATGAAGTCCGATGACAAAGGCATTAAAAAGCTAGCGGGAATCGCTTTAGATTTTATAGATAGATTTGTTAGAAAAGAACCCTCTCCTGTTGAAGGTAAAAAACCAAAACCAAAAGGATAAAAAAATGCCCAAGCCTCCAATAGATCCATCAGGTGCGGCCGGACCTAGTGGCGTACCTAAAGACAAATCGGTAGAAGGAGATAAAACAGTAACACCTGATAAGTCTGCTTTTCAATCAGAGATGAAAGAAGCGCCGTCAGCAGGCAAGGCTCAAGCGGGACAGGAAATTTCACCTATGGAGCTCCAATCGAAAGCAGGGATTTCAACTACTCCTTCCTTTCAAACGTTATTATCTCAATCTGCTAATGCAAGAGATACATTGGGAGAAGTGGAAAAGAACTTAAAAACACCGAATTTAAAACTGAAAAGATCTCAATCGCAGTTATTGAACACAAAACTTTCTAACGCAAATGACCATTTAAAAGCAGCAAACGAAAAACTAGGAGCAAAACTGCCTCCAGATACACAAGTACCTAAAAATGCAGATCCTGTATCGAGATATTTAAGTATGGTGACCGATGGGCAAAATAAACTTCAAGAGGCTCAAAACCAGATCCAGTCTTTAAACGAAAAAGGCCAGGCTCTGCAGCCCGGTGAGTTGCTTTTAGTACAGGTGAAATTGGCGCAGGCGCAGCAGGAAATAGAATATTCTTCTGTGCTTTTATCTCAAGTAGTAGGTTCATTAAAACAAATATTAAACATCCAGTTATAGGTAATTAATGCAAGAAGAACCTGTAGACAAACTGATCAGTCACCTAGAAGATATAGAGATCACTACAGTTCACGGTAGAATTACCGAAGTTGTCGGCATGCTTATAAAAGCAGTTATCCCCCAAGTGAAAATGGGAGAAGTATGTTTAATAAAAAGAGAACCAGAACCGTTAATTGCAGAAGTAGTAGGCTTTACTAAAGACGAAGTCTTTTTATCTCCTTTAGCTGATATGGCAGGGATAGGTCCGTCATCGGAAGTTATTCCTCTTCGTATGCCCCTTCACATAAAAGTTGGCGATGCACTTTTAGGAAGGGTATTAAACGGTATTGGTGAACCCATTGACATAGATACTAAAGGACCTTTAGACCTGGAAGAATCATTCCCTGTAATTAATCCTCCTCCCGATCCTTTGAAAAGAGGGATAATCAAAGATCCTATATCCGTCGGTGTAAAATGTATAGACGGAGTTTTAACCTGCGGGAAAGGACAAAGAGTCGGTATTTTTTCAGCGGCAGGAGTTGGTAAATCAACCCTTTTAGGAATGATAGCCAGAAATTCCGATGCGGATGTCAATGTTATCTCCTTAATTGGAGAAAGAGGAAGAGAAGTAAGAGAATTTATTAAAAATGACTTGGGCGAAGAAGGTTTAAAAAAATCAGTTGTTGTAGTATCTACATCAGATCAGGCAGCCCAGCTTAGGATCAACGCTGCATATGTAGGAACGGCTATTGCCGAATACTTTAGAGATCAGGGGAAATCTGTAGTATTAATGATGGACTCTGTTACAAGATTTGCAAGAGCAATAAGAGAAATAGGGCTCGCTGCAGGAGAACCTCCTGCCAGAGCTGGATATACTCCGTCCGTCTTCGCAACACTTCCAAGACTTTTGGAACGCTCTGGTAATTCCGATAAAGGCTCTATTACAGCTTTTTACACTATCTTAGTAGCGGGCGATGATATAAATGAGCCAATATCTGATGAAACAAAGTCCATTTTAGACGGACATATTGTATTATCATCAGAACTTGCTCAAAAAAGCCAGTATCCAGCAATTGATATATTAACATCTATTAGCCGAATACTTCCTAACATCACAACGCCAGAACATTTAAAAGTTATAAAAAAATTAAGAGAAGTCCTCGCAAACTACAAAAAAAATGAACTTTTAATCAGAATTGGAGAATATAAGCCGGGATCAGATAAAGACGCTGACTTTGCTATTAAGTACATAGACAAGGTCAATACTTTTTTAAAACAAAATATCGATGAAAAGTCCTCTTTTGAAGAAACTTTAAGTCGACTAAAAGAACTTTTCCCATAAGCCTATGGATGCTTTAAACTATCCCTTAGCCCAATTAGTCACTATCAAGAAAAAAAGATTCGAGCAAGCTGTCAAGGTAGTTGAAGAAAAAAAAGCTATTTTAAAAAGAGAAGAAGAGATCTTAAAAAAAGTTCAAAAGGAAAGAGACAAAGTCTTCCAGCATAAAGAAGACAAACTAAATCAACTAAGAGAAGCTTTGGACTTAGGAGAAAGAACGGATAAGATAAGACAAAAAAAACAATATCTAGAAGTTGTAAAAGAACAACTTTTTGAAAAGGACAAAAAAGTTAAAGACCAGAAAAAAAATGTTAATGACGCAAAAAAAGATCTGCAACTGGCAAAAAAAGATCTTTTAGCCAAACAAAAAGATGTAGAAAAACTAAATATTCATAAAAAAGAATGGGAAAAAGAAATGAAGTTCTGGCAGGCGCATGAAGAAGGTATTTTTCATGATGAAATCGGCTCAGCCCGGCATATTATCCACAAAAAAGAAAAAGAAATAAAAAAGAAAAAGCATTAACATAACTATAAAGATGGTAATTATATGAATGTTGAAAAAATTGAAGGTCCAAGCGGTCCGAAACCGACAGATAGAAAAGGAAGAAAATCTACTCCCGATTCAAAAGAATTTCACGAGATGATGAAAACTGAAAAAGTAAGAGAAACCGAATTTGAGGGAAAAAGAAAAAAGAAATATAAAAAATCTTTAGAAGAAGAAAAAAAAGAAACATCTAGAAAAAAAGAAACTACTCAAAAAGGAGCTCCTTCTCCTTATGAAACCCAACCAAAATCCAGACCTCCGCCTCCTGAAAGCCACAGACAAACATTTCAGTCACAGGAAAGTAAAGAACCAAGAGTTCATAAGCAAAATGCAGAACCTTCTAAACAAAAAGATGAACCAAAAGAAACTCAAGAGCATAAAAAAACTGAAGATAAAAAGGAATCTACAGATGCCATCTTCCATGAGAAAGAACTTTCTAAAGAAGGAAAAATAACGCCTCCTAGTAAAGAAAAAGACGATGAGAAAAAAATAAAAGGTAAAAAAGAAACATCACTGCCTGTCAAAGAAGAAGAAAAGAAGAAAAAAACAATCGAAGATATAAAAAAAGAAGCCCAATTATCTCAAACACTTAAAGAATTCCCTCCCCATATTGCAGCACAAGCTATAGAACTTACAACAACAACTTCTTCTTATTTACATCCTGATATCGTTCCAATATTTGAAAAAATGGTAGGAACGATAATTCAAATGACTGAGCAAGGTGTGTCAAAAACTGAAGTTATACTGAACTCTGCGGCCTTTACAACCTCTGTATTCTACGGCAGTTCGATAGTATTAGAAAAATATTCAACAGCTCTAAATGCTTTCAACATTACATTAAAAGGGCCTACGCAAGCAGTAAATATTTTTAATGAAAATTTAGAAGGTCTTATGGATGCTTTTAAAAAAGGAAATTTCAGTTTTACAATTAACAGGCTAGAAACTGAATATGAAAGGCCTCTATTTAAAAGAAAAGAAAAAACAGGCGAAAAAAAAGAGGGTGATTCAGGTCCATTAAAATAGGTAAGAAATGAAAACGCAAGAAAATTATTCATGGCTTAAAAAAATCAATAAAGCAATCTTGAAATTAGATGATATTCCATTATTTAAACTGCAGGCTCCTTTTAATTTTGAAGAATTAGCTTCTTTATTAGCTAATAAATTTCAACTGGAACATGTGTCATTAAAAGCTTCCAAATTAAATTGGAAAACAGGTGCTGAAATACAAGAAAACATGGGAGACGATATCGAATATCTGGCAGCTACATTATCTCCTTTGGACGGCGCTATATATTTTTTAATGAATAAAGAAGATATTTCCAAACTAACCAAGCAATGCCTTACCAAAGAACATGAGCACGGTTTTTCAAATTCAATATTAGCCGAAGGTTTTTACAGATTTTTAGCAATGCAGACAATAGATTATTTAACCCAGATGAACCTTTTTCAAGATTTATCTGTCAAACTCACAGAAAATGTCAAACCCATAACCGAAGCCTCTTTATGTTTAGATATCACAATAAAAATAAATAACACTAATTTAACAGGCAGAATTGCAATAACACCTGAGCTTAGAACATCTTGGGAAAAAACATTTCTGCACAACCCGCCGCTTTACGCTAAAGAAATAGCAAGTTCTTTAAACCTGCCAATAAGAGCAGAGATAGGAAATGTTCAATTAAATTTAGAAGAATTCAAAAAAGTAAAATGCGGAGATTTTATTATTTTAGATAAAGTAACTTACGATCCTAACCATCATAAAGGCAAGACGCTTCTTTATCTAAAAGAATCTCCCCTGCTTTACGGAAAAATCAAGCAAAATAAAATAAAAATTTTAGACTACGCTGATTATTTTGAGGAAAATAAAATTATGCAAGAAGAAAAATCAGAAGAAAATGTTAACTTATCTCCAGAAGAGATCAAAGTTACACAATCGCAAGAAAATTTAGCTTCCATGCAGGAAATGCCGGTTACTATAACAGTGGAAGCTGCAAGGTTCAAAATTACATTAGACAAATTAATGAACCTACAGCCTGGAAATGTTTTAGATCTAGAGATAAACCCTCAGCAAGGGGTTGATCTTAGTGTGAATGGACAAAAAATCGGCAAAGCAGAGCTTATTAATTTAGGTGAAACGTTAGGTATTAGAATTACAGAGATGGGATAATGAAAAAACTCATACAAGACCAGCCTACCCTACCGACAGCTAAAGCAAAAACGATCCCTTTTCCTGAAAAAATAGGGCCTTATAAAATCGAAAGCCTTTTTAAAAAGGGCGGCATGAGTATTTTATATTTAGGAGTTCATCCTGAAACAAAAAAGCCTATAATGATAAAGGTATTATCTCCTAGATTTGTCTCTAAAAAAGAAATGGTGGACAGATTTTTAAAAGAAGCTGAGATAATCAAACTATCTAATCATCCAAACATTATCAAAATATTCGACCAGGGAAGATGGGACAAAGGTCTTTATATCGCAATGGAATTTATACAAGGAATTTCATTAAAACAATTTTTATTAGAAAAATCTCTTTCTTTAAAAAAAGCTTTAGAAATTATTCTGCAGGTATCTTACGCTCTTTGTCATCTGCACACTCACAATATTATCCATAGAGATTTAAAACCCGAAAATATACTGATTACGGAAACAGGAGAAATCAAAGTAATTGATTTTGGCATAGCTCAGCTTACCAAAGAAAAAGAAGAAAGAATAACAAAAAGAAAACTTGTAATGGGCACTCCCGTTTATATGAGCCCCGAACAAAAGGAAGATCCCAAGAAAGTTGGTTTTCCCTCTGATATTTATTCTCTAGCCATTATAACATACGAACTGGTATTGGGAAGATTATCCCATGGAGTGATCCATTTATCCCTTCTTCCCAAGGGACTCAGAAATATTTTAGGAAAAGCTTTAAAATTAAATATTAAAGACCGCTATCAAGATATTGTAGATTTCATAACAGACATTTCTGAATACATTAAAATACATGAAGAAGAAAAAGAAATCGAAGAAGATGAGAAGTTTGATAAACTTTATTCTTCTTTAAAAAAAGTGGAAGACTTTTTGTTAGTAAAACCCCCGATAGTAAAAAGATTAGATATAGGCTTATCCAAAGAAATTGAATTTTCTTTGCAGGGCCTTTATATAGACTTTATAAACATAAAAGAAAATTCCCATCTAATAATCCTAGCGAAATCCAAAGAATCTTTTATCGAATCTTTTTTTTATTTATCCAGTTTAAAAGCTATGATAAAAACAAAATTATCTCACAACCATAAAGACTTGTCTTTATCAGAACTTTTAAATGATCTTAATAAAATTATAACAACAGATTTTTCAAAATTTTGTTTTTCAATTTCATTAATTTTATTAGATTTGGAAAAAGATCTTTTAATATCTTCTTCAACATCTGAGGATATTGATTCTTATCACGTAATTGAGGCCACTAACAAAATAAATTCTATAAATACTCCTAATTTACTACTTGGAAAAGATTCTGATACAAATTTTGTAGAAACAAAAATGAATTTCAATATTGGAGACAGAGTGATATTAATATCAGAAAAAATAAATCCCCAAAAAGAAATGCTTTTTAAAAAAACAGTTCAGGATAATTTATTACATTCCTCTATGCATTTAATAGAAAAAATACATCAAAACTCTAAAACTTTCTTTCATAAAAAAATACATCAAGAACCAACAATAATTAGTATTCAAAGAAAATTTTAAATTTTTTTTAAAAACAAAATTAGTTATAATTTATTATTTTAATTTAATTTTTCCAGATAAACATTTGCAAAATATATCACTAGTATTTTAGGATTTTATATAGAGAGGGGGATAAATAAAACGCTCTTCTTTTGAGGTCGACATAAAATGAAAAAAATATACAAACTTTTAAGCATCTTAATATTTAGTTTTTGTATAACTTCAAATGCATTTGCAAAAGAAGATACTGATGGCTTTACAATCAACTATGAAAATGTAAGTATCATCGAATATGTAAATTTCGTTGGACAGATAACTAATATTAATTTCATTTACAACGATGAAGATTTAAACTTTAAAGTAACAGTAGTCTCTAAAGACCCTATTACAAAAGACAGTGTAATATCTACTCTTATCCAAGTTCTTAGAATACACGGTCTGTCAATGATAGAACAAAATAATAACATTATTATTTCTAAAAATTCCGATGTCAAAGAACTGGCCCAGGTAGTAACCGATCAAACAGACAATTTGAATCCAATAATTACAAAAGTTTTCAAAGTACAAAATGCTAAAGTAGAAACTTTGGCAACAATACTTCGTCCAATGATATCAAATGCTGCCATATTGGAAATATCTTCTGAGACCAGGCAGTTGATTATCACGGATGTCACAACAAACATAAAAAAAATATCAGATTTAATAGAAAGCATTGATTCTGAAGATTCCCCGCTTTTAATTGAAACTTACAAAGTACAGGACAATCATCCTTCTAATTTAATACAGCTCACTCAGCAAATTATAGAACCTATGATAGAAGGCAACCCTTTCTTGTTGGTCCCCCAAAGTTCAACCAGAATGGTATACATTGTATCAACTCCTGCTCTTGCCAATAAAGCAATTTCAATACTGCAGAGCTTAGATCTGCCACCTGAAAAAGAAATAAAATCCTTAGAAAATCAAAATGTATTTTTATATACCCCTAAATATAAATCGGAAGAAGAAATTGATAGCTCATTAAACCAAATAGTCCAAAATTTAAAAGATGCAGGCTTCCCGGAATCCGGTCTTATAGAGACAATACAAACAGTACAATGGATCAAAGATACTCATTCATTTTTATTTACCGGCTCTCAAAATACTTTAGTAAAAATACAAAATATTTTAGCAAGCATAGATATCCCGGGCCAACAAACCAAACATTTAAAAATAACATACTTCCTATACAAGCTTCAAAATGTATCGGGTCAGGTTATTGAAGATGATTTGGAACAGCTAGCTGATAATTTAAGAAGTCAGGAAGCATCGGATTCAAAACTTTTAAACGTAATAGAAAATGCCAAGTGGGTAAAAGAGACCAATTCCATTCTTTTAACAGGCGATGCTGTTTCAATAGAAGAAGCCAAGAACATTATACAAAATTACGATACACCAAGAGGAGCCATTACAACAAAAGGCAATTTCTTGATGTACTCTCCTAAAAATGTATCTTTAGATGATTTAAAAGATTCTTTGGAAGACGTTGCTAAAAACTTAAAAAATTCAGGCCTTGCAGACGAAAGCCTATTGGAATCTATTGAAACTATGAAAGTTGTAGATTCTACAAACTCAATAGCATTCACAGGCAATCAGGAAACTTTAGCAAAAATAAAAAATATTTTAGAAAGTATTGATGTTACATCACCTAGTAAACAGCCGATACAACAACTTGGAAAAACAAATTTCTGGGTATATCAAATTCAAAATGCAACACCGCAGCAATTAATTAACTCATTAAAATCGATAACAGATGATCTAGTTAGAATGGACTCATCTAACAAATTATTTATCAAAGCATTAAAAAGTATGAAATATGTAAAAAACACAAATTCTTTGGTATTTACCGGTTCTCAAGATGCTTTGGAAAGAATTAAGCCCTTAGTTGAAAAATTTGATATAAAAACAGGCGTGAAAGAAGCTATTACCTATTTTGTATATAAACCTAAATACTTAACCGGCCCGGAAATTGAAAATGTATTAAATGATTTTGCAGAGCAACTTAAAATTACAGGCGCTGGCAATGAAGATTTATTTGAAACAATAAGTTCTATGCAGTTTTCCGACAAGACGAACTCTTTAGTTTTTACAGGAGAAGCATCTTCTATAGAAGAAGTAAAAGGACTTCTGGAGCTCTTTGACGTTGCGGATCATTCCCATCCTTCTACTCAAGAAATATCAGGCCTTGAAGATCTTGGTTTCTTGGTTTACAAGCTCCAATATCATAAAGGAAACGAAATACAAGAAGCATTAAGACAAATAGCAAAAGATTTAAAAGATGCGCAAGGAGAAGCCGCTGTTAAATTCAAACTTGTAAAATCAATAGACTCAATTCAGTGGATACAGGTTACAAACTCCTTATTATGCTCGGGTGACTCGGAGACTTTAGCTAAATTAAAAGAACTGATAAATAACTTAGACGTTCCTCTAAAACAAGTGTTCATTGAACTTCTTGTAATAGAGACCACTCTTTCCAATGCATTAACATTTGGGCTTGATTGGGGGTCTAAATTTAAATATAAGGATCAGGCTGTATTAGGAACCGGTAACATGGCCCCAGTACAATCTGGCAGCTCCAATGCATTTGCCGATTCATTTAACAAAATCACAAATACAAGAACACCCGTCGGCACAGATTTAAATTTAAGTAATGGATTTGACTTAGGAATAATCGGCGATATTCTAATGCACGGTGGTAAATCCTTTTTATCTTTAGGATCACTTTTGCAAGCTCTTCAAACAGATAATGAAACATCTATTGTAATGACCCCCAAGATCATAGCCCAAGATGGAAAAACATCAAAAATATTTTCCGGCACTAACTTCCCTTATTTAGGATCTGTTGTACAAAACCAGTCCCAAAATACATTAGTAACCTCAAACGTTGAATATAGAGATATTGGAATGAACCTAGTAATCACGCCGATTTTAGGAAACAGTGACACTGTTACCATGACAATTGAATTAGAAAGTACGGCAAAACCAGATGACACAACACAGCAGTCTTTAGACTTAGGACAAGTAAACGGTATTACAACAACAAAAACTACAATGTCAACAGCAGTACATGTTCCCAACAAAAACTTTTTGGTATTAAGCGGTATGGTAACAGATACCAAGAACCGTTCCAAATCAGGAGTTCCTTGTTTAGGCGGTATTCCTATCATCGGAGCTGCTTTTTCCAAAGATGATAAATCAGAAAATAGAGATAACATTGTAATTTTCTTAAGACCTCATATTATTAATTCATACGAAGACATGTTGAATATTACCGAAAACCAGGAAGATTACTTTAGAGATCAAACAGGCACTCCTAATTTGGAAAAAGAATATGATGAATCTGTGGAAATAATGAAGTCCTATGAAAATGATTAAAAATATATTTTTTATTTTATTAAGCTTTGCTTTTTTCGGCTGTTATACTATTAGCGACACATTATCACCCAGAATATCCTGTAATTTAGATGAAGAATATATCAAAAACTTAAAAAATCCCTTTTCAGATTTAGAGGATCAAGAAAAAAAACAAGACTGGGCAAAAGAATATATTATAGCTAAAAAATTTGCTGAAGAATTAGATCTGTACAGAGCCATTACAAATTTTAAAAGAGCTAAAATTTTAATGGACAAAGAAAATACAAATAGACTTCAAGAAATTGAGTATTCTATTTTATTATGTTACTATTTCGCTAAAAAATATGATGATGTAATAGACAGTTTTGAAAAAAGTACACTTTCTTATGTTGATAAGTCCTTTGCAGCATTTGAGGATTTGCTGATTGTTTTATATGAAAGCTACAGACAAATAGAGGACACGGAAAAAACAGAGGCTATTTTAGAACTTATCGAAAAGCATTATCCTAGAACAGAAAAAACTTTAGAATTCTCAACAGCTCTATTAGATGCAAATTTAGAAAAGATACAAGAATATGCAAATTTAGAAGATAAAAAAGAATATTTATCTGAATTAAATTTGTATAAACAGCAAAAAAAATCAGTTGCAGCAGCTCAGGTTTTAAATGCAGTAATGCCGGGAGCCGGTTATTTATATATAGGCCAAAGTAAATCTGCCCTCACTTCTTTCATGTTAAACGGACTTTTTATTTATGCATCTTACGAATTTTTAAAAAGAGGTTATACTGCAGCCGGGTTAATTACCATAAGCTTTGAGACGGGCTGGTATTTTGGAGGAATCTATGGAGCAGGGGAAGAAGCCAAGTACTATAATGAAAAGGTCTATGAAAGCTTAACGAAACCCGTTATGAACAAAGATAAAACATTTCCTATGTTCATGCTAAAATATGGTTTTTAATGAAAAAGCTTATTTTATTATTCTTAATTCCAATAAGTATCTTCGCTAAATACGGATATGTGGAACCTTGGGGCAAGGACAGTAAATTAAAATATAAATCTAAAACAGATGCTCCCAAAACACATTCTCCTCTTGTTAAAATTGCGGATAAAATAATTTTATTTCATCAAAAAGTTCTTTCTCCGGCAGACGGTCCCCGGTCTAATTTTAGACCAACCAGTTCAAGATATATGCAGCTTGCTATTCAACGCTACGGCTTTTTTAAAGGTTATGTTATGGGATGCGATCGTCTTTTAAGAGAAAACAAAGATAAATGGATATATCAAACAATTTCAATTGACGGGACCGAATATAAATTTGATCCTGCAAGAGAAGATAAATATATTAGATAAGTTATTCTTCAATAAGCTCTTTTGCTCTAATACACGCCCGCCAGGTAGATAATTGAGGTTTGCTCTCATCTGATAAATTAACATTGTCCGATCCTAATTGCTTAATTATTCCAGCCTTTTCAAAAATATCCCACACTTCTTCCGTTACTCCACTTATTATCAAATGTCTGCCGGTAGATTTTAAATAATCAAACAGTCTTAGTATTGCAAAGCACATGGAAGCATCAACATGATATACTCCATTTAACCTTAAAATAATTACTTCAACAAAAGGATCTTTCATTACTTTTTGAAGTGTATTTTGCACAAGTTCTACAGCTGCAAAAAATAATTCTCCTGATATTCCTATGATGCGTATTTTTCTATGCATTAATTTTTTAGGAGAAATGATAACAAGCCTTCCCGCCGAATCAAAAGCATATTCTACTAAATGAGGAACAGCCGCTCTTTTCAAGTAAAATAAAATAGAAATTACAATACCAATAAAAAAAGCAACGTCCAAACTAAAAATCAAACAGCTTATCATTGTCAATGAAAAAACAACCCCATCTCCGATGGTGGCCTTAAAACATAATTTAACATGTCTGGGCTCTACTATCTTTGGAATCATGACAAATAGTATTGCCGATAGTGCGCATAAAGGAATAAGCTTTACAAGAGGCCAGCAAAAAAATATTACACCCGCTACCATAATTCCGCTAAAAACAGAAGCAAATCTAGTCTTGGCACGATGTTCATAATTTACAGTGCTTCTAGATACACTTCCGGACGCTGGCAAAGCTGCATAAAAAAAAGATAAGATAAAATTAGCAATACCGACAGAAAAGATCTCTTGATTAGATCTAATCTTATGTCCTGTTTTCGCAGCCATTGCTTTAGAAATAGATGTTATCTCCAAAATAGATAGTAAGGCAATAGCTAAAGAAGGAAATAAAAGTTTATTTATTAACTTTAGTTTTCCTAAAGGCACTACTAATCTAAAAGTAGGAACGTCATCCATTCCCAGATCTTTCAAAAGTAAAATTTCATCTTTAACATAAAAATTCAAAAAATAAACAATTCCTGAAACCAGGACTATAACTATTATAGCATTGGGAAATCTTGGCAGTTTTTTTTTCAAAAAAACTAAAGCTGCAATACTTGCCCCTCCTACAAAAAAAGTAGAAAAGTTAATCCTATTTAAATACTTAAATAAAAAAATAGTTTTTTTAATAACAAAACTGCTCTTGGCTACTTCTGTTATCCCTAAAATATAAAAAAGCTGACTTACAAAAATTGCAATAGCAACCCCTGCAAAATAGCCCAATATCACAGACCTGGACACAAACTGCAAAAGTTTTCCTAAATTAAAAAAGCCCAAGAGCAATTGGATAACTCCAATTAAAATAACAATTTGGGTAAGTATCTGAAATACCATCTGCTCTTTTCCTGTTCCGCTTAAATGGGGATAATACTGATACATGATATTAGCTATTGTCGTTTGTATCAAAATTGAAACGCCTGTAGACGGACCTGCGACCAAATATCTTGAATATCCAAAAAGCCCTGTAAAAATAGACCCAAAAATAGCTGCAAAAATACCTGCTTGCGGAGGAAGGTTGGCTAACAGTGAATAAGCAATGGACTGAGGTATTGTTAATAATGCAACAGATAAAGCAGCTATAATATCATCTTTAAAATATTTTGGCTTATATCGTTTAATATCTTTTTTAAAAGGCATCAAAGATATTTTATTTTCAAAAAAATAAAGCCCCTTAAACTTTTTATGCATAAAAAAATACCTCTATAACCATAATTTATAGAGGTATTTTTCAATAATTTAAAGTATTTTCAGCTTTTCTAACTTATCTTTGAGGTTTTGTTTTTATATTAAAAACAATAGGTACACCTTCTAATTTAAAAAACATCTTGAATTGATTTATTAAATATTTTTTATATGTTCTGGAAAATAAATCTTTATAATTTACAAACATAATAAATTTCAAAGGATTGTCAGATATTTGAGCGGTGTAGTAAATTCTAAGTCTTTTACCCCTGATCATAGGAGGATGATATTTTTGAATACATTTTTCAAAAAATTTATTTAACTGAGAGGTTTGAAACTTTTGTTTTTGTTTTTCAATAATATCTTCTATTAGCGGAAATATTTTATTTATGTTTCTCTTATTTATTGCAGAAACTGCAATAACCGGAAAATGATGAAGCTCATTTTTTAAAGATTTTACATAGTGTTCCATACGAACGTTTTTTACAAGATCCCATTTATTTAATATTATGATCACACTTTTGTTATTTTCTTCAATTAGCTTTAAAATTTTTTTATCGTGAAAAGTAAGACCTTCTTCCGCGTCTACTAACAACAGGCAAATATCCGATCTTTCTATAGCTTCTTTAGACCGTATAAATGCAAATTTTTCAATAACGTCTTTTTCCTTATTTTTTCTTCTAATTCCTGCTGTATCAATGAAATTGTAATGTTTATTATTGATCTTCATCTGTACATCAATATTGTCTCTTGTAGTTCCCGCTAGCTTTGATGTGATGGATCTTTTCTTATCAAGAATGGAATTTAATAAAGTGGATTTACCAACATTTGCCCGTCCTATAATTGATACATTCTCCATATTGATCTGTTCATTTTCTTGAGATAATTTTTCTTTATCAAAGACTACATCCAAAAGAGCTTCTATATTTAAATTTTGAAGTGCTGAAATATTAATAATTTTCTCAATTCCCAAAGCCTGAAACTCAAAAGCATCATTTTCCTGTTTTTGTGAATCTACTTTATTTACAGCTAAAATAACTTTCTTTTTAGATTTTAAAAGCTTCTTGGCTATTTCAGCATCTAATTTAGTCATCCCTATTTTGACATCAACCGTAAATATAATAATATCCGCTTCATCGATAGCAATCTGAGACTGTATTTTGATAGACTCATTAAAAGAAATATTTGAAAAAAGATCGATACCGCCGGTATCTATCAAAATATATTTATAATCATTATATTCTGCAATAGAATAAAGCCTATCTCTAGTGACCCCTTCTTTTTCATGGACAATAGCAACTCTTTTTTTGAGTATTTTATTAAATAATAATGACTTACCAACATTCGGTCTGCCAACTATTGCTACTTTTAACATAATATTTCCTAAATTATTGCCAATATAATAATATAACCGAAAAAAAAGATCACCAAACAAAAAATATTTAATTAAAAATAAAGATTTATTTATTTTTAATTAAATATTTTATAAAATTTTGCAAAAAAATAGTAATTTTTATGACATCTCCTCCTGCTATAACACCTCCATCATCAACACCAGCCTCTACATTTACCTCTCCAGAAATAACACCACCTAATAAACTCCCCCCCAGAATAATAAAAAACACTCCCCCTCCAACAGCCCAGACTCCCCAAGCTAAACGATTTGCAACAGAACAGTCTCCTCCTCCCTACCCATTAAGTCCTTCATATTCAGAAACCAGTCTTGAGATTGTACGTCTTAATAAAAATACAATTCCCATGTTAGCTAAAGCAACTTTTGTAAAATTTGCATTAGTTAAACAAGCGGGTTACAAATTATTAACAGAGCTCCATTATCGACCAGAGGCCGCAGAAGTACTTATTCCTCCTCTGGAGCCATTAAATCCTTCTATATTTGATAATTTTGAAACATATTATGAAACAAAATTAAAAGATTTTTTGGATTTAGTAAAAAGAGTAGGCAGGTCTATAGTTTTTTTTCATAAAATGTCCGAAGAAAGAGCAGCAGCACAAGATAAACCAACCCCTCAAAAAATACATACAATCTACAAAGAAATGATAAGAACCCGTTTAGAAATCACAAGAATTCATTTAGAATATGTAATATTGCGAAGAAAATTACAGATTTCTTATTTAAATAGCGGTTAACTACCTTCAATTTTTTTCAAAACATCAATCAACTCATCTCTTGATAATGCTTTAATTTGATCAGCTTCGTCTTTGCCTATAGTCTCTTCAATTAAAGTCTGTTTTTTCTCTATAATTTCATGAATTTTTTCTTCTATCGTATTTTTTGCAACCAATTTAAAAACCTGCACTCCTCTATTCTGTCCTAATCTATGCACCCTGTCTGTCGCCTGATTTTCTTTTGCAGGATTCCACCATCTATCATAATGTATGACAATAGAAGCTGTTGATAAGTCAATGCCCACTCCTGCAGCTAATAATGATGCTACAAATACAACACAATTGGGATCTTCTTTGAATTTTTTGATCTGCTCATATCTTTTTTTTGTTTTTCCCTTGATTGAAGCATATCCTATTTTTTTTGATTTTAAATAATTTTCAATTATTTGGATCATATCCAAATACTGAGAAAAAACAACTACCTTTTGAGAGCTTTCCATTGCTTCATTAATAAGCTCTTGAAAAAGTTCAAATTTTCCTGATTTGTGTTTTTGATATGCCTTGGTATCTTTCAAAATTAATGAGGGGTGATCGCAAATCTGTTTTAATTTAGATAAAAGTGAAAAAATATGAATGTAAGATATCGGCTTTTCATTATCTTTTAAGTCTTTAATAAGATGTTTTTTGGAAGATGCTATTATTTTATTGTACAGCTGCTTTTGTTCATCAGATAAGTCAAAATAAGCAATCTCTTCTATTTTTTCCGGCAAATCTTTTAATACTTCTTTCTTTTTTCTTCTTAAAATAAACGGCTTTATAATCTTTTTTAAAAGTTTTTTTCTTTCTATATCTTTTTCTTTTTCTATAGGATTAATAAATATTTCCTTGAACTGACTGTCTGTCGGCAAGTATGTTGGCATAATAAGATCAAATATAGCTTTTAATTCTTTTAAATAATTTTCAATTGGAGTACCGGTAAGACCTAATCTCATATTTGAATTGATTGCTTTTAAAGATTTATGAGTTAAAGAATTTGCATTTTTAGCAATTTGCACTTCATCAAATATAGCTATTTCAAACTTAATTTTTTTAAGTGATTCTTTTTCTGATCTCAAAATTCCGTAAGATGTTAATAAAATATCATAATCTTCAAATTTTTCAATATTTCTTAAAAGACCGTGATATACATATACTTTTAAACTGGGAAGAAATGTTTTTATCAACTCCTGCCAATGATAAATAACAGATGTTGGGCATACTACTAGATATTTATTACCTTTATCAATGCTCGCAGCTATTAAAGCCATAGCCTGATGAGTTTTTCCAAGTCCCATCTCATCACATAAAAGGCCTGACAAACTATGGCAGTATAAAAACCACAGCCATTTAACACCTAACTCTTGATAAGGTCTCAGTTTCGCTTTTAGTGGTTCTATATTTATTAACTTATCTGTTTCAAAGTTTTTAATTTCCTCTAAAAGTTTCTTGGTCTGCAGAGCTTCTTTAGTTTTTGTCTTGGGCGGTTTCAAATCTTCAAAGATCAATAATCTTATCCATTCAAGAGTACTTAATTTTAAATAGCCACCTGCTTTTTTCGCCTGTTTTTTAGAAAGCGTTCTAAACCAGTTGAATCTAGCTTTTTTTAAAAAAATCAATCCCGCATCAGAATAAAAATATTTTTTTTGCTGCAAAACAGCCTGCTGCAGATCTGTAGCGTTTACTGACCCTATTTCCGAAACATATACTAAATCGGCCAGCCATGATTTTTTATTTTTATGCGTTTTTTTAATTATATTTAAAAGTTTTAAACTTAATTTTTTAGGTATTTTCAATCTATCATCTAAATTAACTATGAACGGTTTTAATTTTTGCAGTTCATATGTAATAAAAAATGATTCATTGCTAACTGTAATAATTTTTTCTTTTTCATAGCGTTGAGGAAGTTTAAATTTCTTAGGAATTTCAAAAAAGCCTTTATTTTGGATATAACCAAAATTATCGAAAAATAAAATATCTTCAATATTGTAGCCCTTTTTTAAAATTATTTTAGGTTTTACTACAATTTTTTCATCTTGATTTAAAATTATTTCAAGACCAATTTTTTCAATAGGCTGTTTTGATATAAAAAAATTAGATATCTGTTCTAATTCATCAATATGATTTTTTATAAACTTCGAAATTTCCTCTTTTTTAATAACAAGTCCCGGCCTTACAGGCATAATCCCTTGCTTTTCTTTTTTGGAATAAAAACCTTTGCCTTTAATATAAAGCCAGTCATCAAAATCTATAAAATCCTCTAAATCTTCCGGCAGCTCAAATTTTGATGAAAAAATAAGGTTTTCTTCTTTAGAAAGCGAATAAACCAGATAAGACTCTATTGTTCCGAAATTAGTTTGAAATCCCTGAAAATTATAAAGCCAATGTCTATTTTTAGTAATAAACTCAGACATATTCTCTTTATGAATAATAGTTTCTTTTGCATCAAAAACAGACGGTCCTAATTTATAGAAACCCTTATCTTGTATATAGACCCAATTTTTAAAAAATCTAGAATGTGATTTATCAAAATCCTCCACATCAAAAAGATATGATCTTATATGAAAATTATTATCCTGATCAAAAAACAAATAATATTGTAAAGATATCTCTTTAGGATAGATCTTAGTATCTAAATATTTTTGTAATTCTTCTGTATATTTCGATAAAAAATAAGATATTTTATCTTCATAAATATGATCAAGTTGATATAACTCATCAGGCTTATTCAAATAAAAGCCCTTACCTTCTACATATTTCCATTTATCTATTATTTTACCCTCAATTACTCCAGGCTTTTTTTGCTTGGGCAATCCAGGCTCACTCTTAATATCAAAACATACGTTTTTTTGATCAAAATGTATGTTTTTTATTTTTCTTTCTTCATATTTAAAAACCTTCAAAGAAGATTCAACCGTACTTAAGCTATCAATTAAATATTTCCAAGAAGATTCAGGTATATAAAACGTAGCTTCGATATTTTTAAAATCAACAGTAATAAAATTCGGCAGAAAATCTGTTTTATTATATTTAATTTGATACTTTTCATTATCACTTTGCATCATAAAAAACCATTTAGCAATATCTGAAAAAAAAGAAAGTTCATATTTTAATTGATTTGATGCCCTTCCCTTTTTATATAAATTTATCTCTTCAAAAGAATGAGCAGAAAATTTGATGGACATTTCTTCATCTATAGTTTTAGCAGACAAAATATCTTTAAGTCTTTTTTTTCCTTCTTTTGTTTTAGGAAGGATGAAAAAAATATCCTTTTTATTTTTAGTATAATAATAGCTTCCATCTTTTTTCTTTTTTAAAAGATTTTTATCAAAACCAATTTGGAAACTAATAATTTGAAAAATACAGTTAAAAAAAGATTTTTTAAATCTAACATGTAAAACCTGATCTTTTTCACAGACTTTTAAATATGAGGCCGCTAAATGCCTACAATATCCTTTTGCTTCCTGCTCTTTGCAGGAACAAAAAGCATCTAAAATATTTTTTTCATCATCTAACTGCAAAAAAGGCCAATACGATTTTTTATCTAATGGATCATATATTTCAATTTCATAAATATTTTCAGAAAAGATAATTTCTTTTACAAAACCATTATCACGTAGTTTTTTACCTTTTTTCTCATATTTTTTATTAAGATCATTAAATTCCATCAGAAAAACTATCTTGGTCTTTTCTTCTTTCTAGCATTTTTTGCATTTAGGCAAAACATCTTAAGATAAAAAATATCTGCCTTTAAATATACAATTAGCAAATCCTATAAATTTTACCTGCTCTTTTAGATTATCGAAATAAATTTGATATTTTCCGCCCTTGAAAAAAAGATTCACAGGATCTTTTAGGTTATAAATATTTTTAACAACCCTGCTAATAGCTAAAGCTGCTGTACCACAGGCTAAAGTTTCTTTTTCTACTCCTTTTTCAAAAACCCTTACAAATACTTTGTTATTTTTAATTTTAACAAAATTTACATTTGCATCATTTTTTAAATTTCTTCTTATTTCTGCAGATTGTTCATCTATTGCAATATTATCTATTTCGTCTAAAAATAAAACAGCATGCAAAACCCCTGAGTCGATAATATGAACTTTTACTTGTTCATTTTTTAAATTAAGAAGTTGGTTCATCTTTATGATTTTCGGATTTTTAGAAATAAAAAAAACTTTATCATCTAAAAAACCTGTTTGATAAAAAGACCTCTTGGTCTCAATTATATAACTAGATTTATTATCAATTTCTTTAATAAATTTAGATAAAGACAAAAGTGCATTGCCGCACATGTCCGCTAAAGACCCGTCTGAGTTATAGATCTTCATTTTATAATCATACAACTTACTGTCTTCTAAAAACACAAGACCATCAGCGCCAATGCCAAAATTCCTGTCGCAAATTTTTTGAATAATAGCTTTTGTAAACAAAAATTTTTTAAATCTATTATCTACAACAACAAAATCATTTCCAGATGCTGAAAATTTTGAAAAATCAAAATGCTGCATTTATTTTAGTTCATCAAAAGAAGTAATAACCTTATCCAAAAGACCGAAATCCTTTGCTTCCTGAGCGCTCATCCAATTATCTCTGTCGATTGCCTTATTAATAACTTTTTTATCTTTGCCTGTAGCTTCAGCATAAATATCCACAATCATTTCTCTTGTTTTCAGCATTTCTTTTGCCTGAATATCCAAATCTGTAGCCTGTCCTCTAATAACTCCTGATATTAACGGCTGATGGATCATTATCCTAGAGTTATTGGTAGCAAATCTTTTTCCTTTAGAAGCAACCAAGCTTAATAAAGATCCCATTGAAGCGGCCAATCCTGTTACTAAAGTATAAACCGGACACTTAAGCATCTTTATATTATCCCAAATAGCAAACCCCGAATCAACAGAACCTCCCGGCGAATTGATTACAAACAAAATGGGTTGTTTAGGATCTATTGATTCTAAATACCAAAGTTTTCTGATAATTTGTTTCGCAGTGTCCTGATCTACCGCATCTGACAAGAAAATTCTTCTTTGAGATAAAATAGATTCTTCGATTTTGTCTTCTGTTAACTTATGTTGTTTCTCTTCTTTCGGCATTTTTTTGTCCTTTTTTACTTTATTATAACCTTAGCAATATCACTTTTTCAAGTGTTAATCAACGATAAGTTCCGGATATAACAAAAATTTAGATAAAAGATTTTTTATATCTTTTTTTACTTCTATCAAAACATTTTCATCAACTATCGCTTTTACTTTAGATGGTTTTTGTGTTTTCTTAACAATAGACGGCTTGGAATTTTTTAATACTTTGCAAATAGTTTCTGCTATAAACTTCATTTCATCTTCCTTCATTTTCAAAGAAGTTACAGCTGGAGTACCGAGCCTTACGCCCGATGTATACCATGCCCCATTGGTATCATTAGGGATAGAGTTTCTGTTCAGCGTTAAATTAGCAGATCTCAAAGCATATTCGGCCTGTTTTCCTGTTAAATTAAAACTTTTATATACATCGACCAATACTAAATGATTATCCGTCCCGTCGGATATGACCTTAGCATTATTTTTCATCAAATTTTCTGCTAAAGCTTTGGCATTTTTAATAATCTGATGAGAATAATCTTGAAATTCTTTAGTGTTCGCTTCTTTAAAAGCCACTGCTTTTGCCGCCATAACGTGCGGCATAGGTCCGCCCAGTACCAAAGGACAGCCTTTATCGACAGTTTCCCGATATTCATTGGTACATAACACCATTCCGCCTCTAGGCCCTCTTAGGGTTTTATGAGTAGTAGTGGTCACTATATCCGCATATGATACAGGATTATATTCCCCTGTAAAAACTCCACCGGCAACCAATCCGGCAAAATGAGCCATATCAACCATTAATACAGCATCAACGCTTTTAGCTATTTCTTTTAATTTAGCAAAATTTAATTTTCTGGGATAAGCTGAATACCCAGCTAATAAAATCAAAGGTTTTTCTTTTTTTACATGCTCACTTAATTTCTTATAGTCCAACAGACAGGTATTCGGATCCACATCATAACTTACAGATCTCATCATTTTAGCAGATACATTTAATCTATATCCATGGGTCAGATGCCCACCTGAATTCAAAGACATTCCCATAACTTTTTGATTGATCATCAACTGACGGATTTTTTCATGCTCTTCTTCTGTTAATTCCATAGCACTTTTTTTATTAAGCCTTTCGATTTCTTTATTCTGAACTTTATGAGTCAGAATAGACCAAAAAGCAACTAAATTGGCATCAGCTCCGGAATGAGGCTGAACATAGACATGATCGGCTTTAAATAATTTCTTGGCTTCATCAATTGCAAGCTGTTCAATATTGTCAACATTATCACAGCCTGCATAAAATCTGTGTTTTACAAAACCCTCACTGTATTTGTCTGTCAAAAGATTCCCCATAGCAAGCTGAACTTCCAAAGACGAATAGTTTTCAGAGGCTATTAATTTTAAGTTGGATCTTTGATCCTTCAATTCCTGAACAATATCCTTGGCAATTTCAGGAAACTTCTCTTCAATGCTATCTACTGCAGCCAAAAAAGATACAGCTGTTTTTTTTCTTTTACCTTCTTTTACTTTTTGAAAATAACTTTCTAAGTAGCCCATATAAAACCCTTTTTTTTAAAAAGTATATCAAACAGATATTTTAATAGCAGAAAATTTATATAAATTTGAAACATTTAATACTTTAAAATAATTTTTTTTCAAAAATATCCGTATTTAATATATTAAAAAAATATTTTACTTGAAGATATCGAATAAACTTCATAAAATGAGTGACAAATTATTCATATGTCAATATTTAACTTCATTTTGAGGTAACAATGCTAAAAGCACTTAAGGCAATTTTAGAAATTCAAGAATTCGATATGAAAATGCTTCGCTTAATGCGGGTAAAAAAAGAAAGAATGACTGAATTGGAACACATAGCAACTTTGAGAAACGATCTAAAAAAACAATTGGTAGATAAAGAACTGGAAATTGAAGGACTTCAAAAAAATATAATGCTGCATGAAAATAAAATTTCTGAAATCAAAGAAAAATTAAAAAAACTTGAAACCAAACAAAGCTCTATAAAAAAAGTTGAAGAGTTCAACGCATTAACTCAAGAAATGAGCCAGGCAGAAAGAGAAAGAGTTGCAACCGAACATTTAACTTCTGATTTAATCGACAAAAAAAATACAGAAGAAGAAATACTTGAAAAAATTAAAAACAGTTTATCTTCTACTGAAGAAAGCTCTAAAGCTTTAGAAGAAGAAATAGTAACTAATATCAAAAAGATCAATGAAGAAGGAAAAGACCTTAAAACAAAAAGAGATGCATTAACAAATTCGGCAGAAAGCGATGTTCTAAGAATTTACGAAAGACTTCTACGCAATAAAAAAGATAGAGTAGTAGTTCCTATGGCAAACAGAACCTGCAGCGGATGTCACATAGCACTTACAGCTCAACATGAAAATGCAGTGAGAAAAGGAGAAAGACTAGTGTTCTGCGAACATTGCTCTAGAATATTATTCTGGCAAGAATCCGAAGAGCTGGAAGGAACTGCAGTTGCTACAAAAAGAAGAAGACGCAGAACTATTAAATCTTAAAGGAAAGGCAGACAATCGCTTTTTTATAAAAG
Organism: Chlamydiales bacterium; assembly: GCA_028278035.1. Lineage (GTDB taxonomy): Bacteria > Chlamydiota > Chlamydiia > Chlamydiales > SM23-39 > JANQFC01. The sequence goes on along the minus strand of JANQFC010000026.1, from coordinate 5,445 downwards.
AGGAAAGTCCGGACATCAAAGAAAAGGATACCAGTGAAACACTGGGGGCTGCAAAGCTACGGAAAGTGCAACAGAAAACACACCGCCAAATACCTTGGACAGGCTGAAAAAATAGATTTTATGAATCTATTGCTTTAAAGTAATTTAAAGTATTGTAAACCCTATCCGATGCAAGGCAAAATGAGCTAGCTTTTTCAGGCATTAAAGCTCAAGTGAGCCGCGTGAGAATCTTAGTGATAAGGTTCCTAGATGAATGATTGTTCCCGACAGAATCCGGCTTATCGCCTTTCCTTATTTTTTAAGAAATAAAATCTAAATAGTTATTCTGATTAATACACTTAAAAGTTGATTTAGGATAAGTCTTCAACCAAAGTTTTGGTGCCTTTATTTCTTTTTTATTCCATTTAAACTCATATCCAAATAACTTACCTTCTCTTTCTTCAACCCAGTCTAATTCTTTTTGATCATATGTTCTCCAAAAATAATTATTGCTCAATGTCTTTTTATAATGCTGATATTTTATTCTTTCCATTACCATATAATTTTCCCAAAGCATTCCAATATCATCTCTTTTATTCAAATCATTGAAATTATTAATCAAAGCATTTCTAATCCCAATATCACAAAAATAATATCTAGATGTCTTGGTAACTTCTTTTCTTAAATTTCTACTAAAACCTCTTATATTAATAAGAACAAATACCTGCTGCAATAAATCCAAATATCTTTCCAAAACTGCTTTATTAATTGATAACTGGGTTGCTAATTCATTATGAGATACTTCTTTGCCTATTTGAAAAGATAATAACACTAATAAATCTATTATTTTTTTTGATTTTTGCACCCCCTCAAAAGCCAAAATATCTTTTAAAAGATAAGAAGATACCAATTCATGCAGGTATTCTGTTTTAATTTGATCATCTTTCGAAGTAATAACCTCCGGATATGATCCATATATTAACCTATTGCTTAAATTAGCTTGAATTTGTGCTTTGTTCTCTATTGTGTTTAACTCTAATTGAGATATCGGATACATCTTAATAACATATTTTCTGCCAGTCAAAGGCTCTCCAATTTGTTTTGCAATATCAAAAGTAGATGATCCTGTAGCTATTACTTTTATACCATCTAAATGATCAACGATAAGCTTTAAATTCAAACCAATATCCGGAATATATTGCGCTTCATCAATAATAAGCAGCTTTTTATCCCCTATGAAATTCTTCAATTTTTCAATAGATCCGCTTGATAAAAAGTCTCTTACAAAAATATCTTCCCCTGTTATAAATAAGCAGTCTTTTTCATTTTCAATATATTTTTTTAACAAAGTGGTCTTTCCTACTCTTCTAGGCCCATATACAACAACTACCTTATTGGCAATAACATGCCTTTTTAAATTTTCAAGCTGAATTCTAGGAATATACATGCTAATCTCCTTTTAAATTAAATATAACATTACAACTGAATTTATTAAAATACAGATAAAAATTTAACTGAATTTTCATTAATTCAGACAAAAAAATAACCGAAATTATATAAATTTAGTCGTTTTTTATCATAAATACTTAATTATCAGTAATTTTATTTAAGCTCTGGGATGAGCCTTATCATATACTTTTCTTTTTAATTTAGTAGATACATGAGTATATATAGTAGTAGTTGCCAAACTGGTATGGCCCAACAGCATCTGAATGGTCTTCAAATCCATACCGTTTTCCAGCCAATGAGTGGCTATAGTATGTCTTATAGTATGAGGCGTAATGTTGTTCGGTAGTCCGCTCAAAGCTAAATACCTCTTAAAATTTCTATCTATTGATCTAACAGTTATTCTATCTCCCCATTTGTTTAAGAAAATTGCTTTTTTATCTTTCTGCTCTTTATTTTCTGTGGTCTTTTTATGTCTAGAGTCATGTTTTAGGTAATTTATTATCCAGTCTTTTGCTGTTTTTGTAATAGGTACTACCCTTTGTTTTTTCCCCTTACCAAAAACACTTATTAATAAATTTTCCTCATCAAAATCATCTCTGTTTAACTGGACCAGCTCACTTAACCTCAATCCCGAGCTGTAAAAAAGCTCCATAATGACTCTATCCCTAAAACCCAAATAAGTAGAAATATCCGGTATATTAAATAAATGCACAACTTGCTCATAAGAGAGCGCATTGGGAAGAGCTTTTTCTCTTTTGGGGCTTTCTATATCTTCTATAGGATTGACTGTTATAATCTTTTCTTTCATAGCATATCTGAAAAAAGACCTCAAAGATGATACTCTTCTCATAATGGTTCTGGTCTTTTTTTTATTTTCATGTAAATAAGATAGATAATTTCTGATATGCCACTTATTTAACCGCTCTAGAGAAAGGTCTTTTTTTAAGTTTTTTTTATCTGTTGATCTTGCAGTAAAATTTTTAAAATCACTTAAATCAATCGAGTAATTTCTTATAGTATGGTCCGACACATTTTTAACAATGGACAAATATCTTAAAAAATCCTCTTTTGTTTTTTCATAATCCATATATAAGCAATGCTTGTATTTTCTTTTTTTTTCTATTATAATACATATCAAAAAAAAATATTTTATAAGTACAAAAATGATTATATTAGACAGCATAACACAAAAATTTTCTACAAAGCTTTTATTTGAAAATATTTCTATTACATTTAACGACGGATGCAGATACGGACTTACCGGCCCTAACGGATGTGGTAAATCAACTCTTTTAAAAATAATAATGAAAATGCAAAAACCTTTGGAAGGACATGTAACACTGCCTAAAAAAATAGGGTTTTTGAAACAAAATATTGAAGAATTTAAAGATTTTGCAGTAATAGATGTAGTAATAGCAGGAAACGAAAGACTTCACAAAGCTCTTACGGAAAGAGATGCCTTGTATGAAATGGACATGACAGACGATATCGGCATGAGACTTGCCGAGCTTGAAGAGATCATAGCCGAAGAGGACGGCTATTCGGCAGAAGCGGAAGCAGAAGAGCTTTTAATTGGAATGGGAATAGAAAAAGAACTTCATCAATATAAAATGAATTCTATTCCAACAGATAGACAATTTAGAGTCTTATTATGTCAGGCTTTATTTGGAAAACCGGAGGCCCTTTTACTTGATGAACCTACCAACCATCTAGACTTAGAATCTATTACATGGCTTGAAAACTTTTTAAATAATTACAAAGGCTCTTTGATTGTAGTCAGCCATGATCGATACTTTTTGAATACAGTAGCAACACATATTGCTGATATTGATTATGAAACTATTATAATTTATCCCGGTAACTATGATGATATGGTCATAGCTAAAACTCAAGTAAGAGATAGGGTTGAACACGAAGCTAAAAATAAAGAAAAGAAAATAGAAAAGCTTCAAGAGTTTATATCAAAATTTAGAGCAGGGACAAGAGCCAGCCAGGTAAAATCCCGTATAAAGGAAATAGAAAAATTACAACCTCAAGATCTAAAAAAATCAAATATCCAAAGACCTTATATTAGAATTATCTCATCAGATATCATTCCCGGAAAACTCATCTTCAAAATAAATAATGTCTCAAAATCTTACGATAACAACCGGGTTATCAAAGATTTTTCATTTGATGTTATGAGAGGAGATAAAATTGCTATCATTGGAAATAACGGAATGGGAAAAACAACTATTCTTAAAATGCTTGTAGAAAAATTAACTCCGGATTATGGAGAAGTGCAAGTAGGACATAACGTGTTTACCGGGTATTTTCCTCAAAATCATCAAGATGAGATCAAAAAAGACAACACTCAATTATTTGATTATTTAAAATCCCAAAAACCCGATGTATATGATCAGGAAATAAGAAGTGTATTAGGTAAAATGTTATTTTCAGGAGATGACGCATTCAAAGAGACCAAAGCTCTTTCCGGAGGAGAAACAGCCAGACTTATCATTGCTAAATTAATGCTCACAAATCCTAATGCACTGGTATTAGATGAACCTAACAACCACTTAGATTTGGAAGCTGTATCTGCTCTAGCTTGGGGAATGAATGAATACAAGGGAACATTAATTTTTGCATCGCATGATAGGGATTTAATATCAAAAGTAGCTAATAAAATTATCTCTTTAGAGAAAGACAACATACATATTTTTCATGGAACATTAGACGAATATCTAGAAAAGACCAATGCAAATATTTCATAAAAAAAAGTTTCTGCAATTAGACCTAAAACAACAGCATAAAAAATGCGCTGAATTATTGAGATGTATTTACGAATCTTTTCTATTTAAAAAAGATCCGAATAAATTTTTTCAACATTATAATAATTTAAGCTCATGGCTAAAATTAAACAGTTTTTCATCTACTAACTTAAAAGAAATAGCAGACAGATATCATTTTCATTTAAAGCTCGCTAATATAAATTTAAAAGAACATAATTTATTGCCAACTCTTAGAAAAAACGATGGAAATAACAAAGAAAAACCTTTCTTAAATAACGCAGTATATCTGGACAACGTTCGATCTGCATATAACGTCGGAAGTATTTTAAGAACAACAGAAGCTCTTCGCTTCGGTTCTATTTACTTTTCAAAGAACACTCCCTATGTTGATAACAATAAAATACAAAAAACATCTATGGGAGCCTATTCAATAGTTAAATGCTATCAAGACTTTAATTTAGAAGATCTGCCTAGACCTTTTATCGGATTAGATACCTCAGAAAAATCAACCAGTATCTATGATTTTATTTTTCCTAAACAATTTACAATTGTTCTTGGCAACGAAGAGTACGGCATTTGTGATGAAATGCTAAAAGAATTAGACTATCTAATTGAAATACCGATGCTCGGCTTTAAAAACTCCATAAATATAGCATGCGCTTATTCTATCGCTGCCAACGAACTAAGAAGACAACTTAATTATTCCTTATCTGCCTCTACTTGACGATCTAGAGTCCAGAATCTGTTTTTATTTAAATAAATCTGGTCATTATCAAAAAATCGAATAGTTGGTTTTACAAAAAAATCATACGGGCTGTAGTACTCAGAATCCTGCTCTACTTCTGTATTAAGCAAGAAAAGATCCGTTAAAAAAGAAGCTTTTTTATTATTAGAAAGAATAAAGTCTATTCCGATAAATATCTGGATATTCAACCAGCCACCTAAACCTGAAGCTAGATGATTTACATGATCTACGTAAACAGGCTTCGGATAGTTTGTATAATCTAATGTATTAATACCCGGCCCGCCGTCCAATATACCGGCCAGCGTTCCTCCCGGCTGCATTACAAATAGATCTTGGGCTGTTCCGCCTGTTATATTTTGTATTCTTGTAAATGTAATAGGGGGCACTCCAGAAATAGATCCTGAATTAGTTCCGTCTATAATCCAGGTCTTATCATTGTCAGGTCCTATTAATTTATTGTTTCCACCACCACCGTCTACTGTAGCTATTCCATCTAATACT
>JANQFC010000022.1 GCA_028278035.1 Chlamydiales bacterium | reverse complement strand
CAAAACCCGTACTTTTAGCCTTAAAGAGAGTTAAAAAAAATATTCAATTGTATGTTACGTAAAAATCAAAAATAATTCACTACAACGATAATTTTGCACCGCAAAAGGGTATAAACAGGCACACTTATCCTCCAAGCGAAAAATGTGCTGTTTTGAAATTAAATTTTGCGTGGCTAGCGCATCCTTTAATTTCTTGTAAGATAGTAATTTTAAAAGTTTTAATACTTGATTTGACATCTGATTATTAGCATCAAGCATGTTTGATGATTGCTTTTTGTTCTTATTAGTAGGTTGTGCTGATGTGGCATCAGCTTTATTGTTTTTATTTTTTATTATTTTCTTTTTTAATTCTTTTAAAAGTAAAAATATATTATAAAAATAAATATCAATACGCGCAAAAGCTGAAAAAGAAAGCTTTTTCCCGTTACTTAAATTTTGTGGGACGATAACAGGGCATAGGAGTGCTATGATGTTCCACAAAATACAAAATATTGTTTTAAAGTATTGAATAATTTTCATATTTTAGCCTTTGGATTCACTTCATAAAAAAAATAAAAATTGAATGCATTTACATTTTATGTCTTTAATATATATAATAACATTTTTTTGAAATTTCCGCAGGCTCTGGAAATGTAAAAATGCTAATTCTGTAACATTACTTAATAAAAAAGCCGGTAGGCTATTTTTATGCTTGCCTACCGTACTTTTTATGGATTTAATATTTTAATTTTTTTGATAATTTTGTTAACCTGGTTATCCTATAATAGCTACTAAACGCTGATCCCATTGAACTTAATGTTTTGTGAAGAGGGCTATCTTGGTCAGATAGAGACTTTGCAATAGGCCCTAAACCAACTACACCTAATGCCACAGGTGCTGCCGCTGCCACTGTCATTGCTACAGCGGCTCCTGCTACTAAACCAGCCATTGCTCGCCATTGCTTTGCAGTTTTTGCCTCTTTCTTTTCTTTAGCCTTTTTATTAACAAGTTCAAAAAAGCTTGACATTGGTTGTTGATCAGCTTCTGCTAATACCTGATTGATTTCTGCTTGCATGTCTTTATCTGTAGTTTTTTGCGCTGCATTCATCAATATTGCTCTTGTATTAGCTTTTATGCCTAGCGTATTTTCGTTAATACCTTTTAAGTGCTCAATTTTAACACTTTCATTTTCATTATAGTTTCTTACATAACTATCAAAGTTTTTGGAAAGATGTTCTAAGGTTTCATTTTGTCTTCCGGTATTAACAGTTATTGTATTTAAATAGCTATTTGCACAAGCTAATTCATTTATAATTTGTTTCTGACCGTGATTAATATTATGTTCCAGCTCAATATTTACAAATTTTTCACTCATAGCTTTTGCTAAAGTACCTGCTTTCCAATCTTTTGATACTTTATGAGATACAAGCTCTAATTCTTCTTTAGGTATTGAACTTAGAACTTCAAACTTACGTCTGTCATCCATCGATGTAGGCTCCTGACCTAACGCTGTTATATACTTGTTTGCAAGTTCTTTATTTTCTTTTACTGATTCAAGATTTAAATTTTCTCTAAAGGCTTGAGACATAAGCTTGAAAGTAGATTTATTTACGCCCTCAAAAGCTAATAAGCTATCAATTATTTCTTTTTTATTAATTCCTGAATTAGCTAATATGGTCTTAAAGTTTTTGTCATTCTTGTATCTTGCGATAAACTCTCTTTGCTCAATAGTATCCAGCGACTTATCTTCAACCGCATCTTTGATAGTTTTACTATCTTCCGTGCTTAGTTTGGTATTTATTGAATGTAGATTTTTAATATTTTTGGTAGTTGCTGCACTTACTGTTTCTGCATTAAAGAACCTTTGAGCTTCATCAACTAAGCTATTCCAGGTTCTTCCTGCATTATTAGAATTAGAACTTTTTTCAATTTCCTGGTTAAATTTTATAAGATTGTTTTTTGTTTTATCTGCTTCCGGTTGATTTGATAATTCAACTTTATTACCCAGTAAGTCAAAGACTAAATCAACTTTTGATGATACTTCAGGGTCATCTATATTTTCAAATACAGTTCCATAATTCTTTAAAGGAGAAAAGACTTCCGCATCTGCTTTTTCTTGAATATCATCTTTTTCTTTTGCCAGTGATTCAGTTACTTCATAGGTATTTCCTTCTATTTCTTCAATAGCAGCTGAATCTTTAATTTTATCAGTTACAACATAGAAGAATAATTTACTATTTTGGTACTCTTTTAAAAGACTTTTTTGTGATTCATTAAAGTCAGGGTCATTATCGATTATATCTTTATAAGCCTTTTGAACGGTTTGGACTAGAGATTTAGGCAGCCAACTTTTGTAGTAAACGCTCATGAGCATCACGAATTTGGTAAATTTCATCATGTATCATGTGCTTAACTTGTCCAATCGAGC
>JANQFC010000009.1 GCA_028278035.1 Chlamydiales bacterium | reverse complement strand
AACATAACGACTATTCCGTTTGTTTAACTCTTTTAAGAGATTTTAAAAATAATAGCTATATCCTTGAATGTTATAGAGAAAAACTTGAATTTCCTTCATTAATAAGGAAAATTGTTGAAAAATATGAATTTGCCAAGGAAAAATACAAAAGCAGGGTAATTGTTTTGATTGAAGACCAAAACTCAGGAACAAGCCTGATACAAGAGTTAAAGTTTAAACATAAAGTTTATCCTATAGGAATAAAGCCAGAATATGATAAAGAATCAAGGCTAATTTCAGTTTCACACTTGATAGAGAATGGCACTTGCCTTTTTCCTGAAGGCAATCATCACTGGTGGCTTGATTTTGAAAAGGAGTTAATAACCTTTCCAAGAAGCAAACACGATGATCAGTGTGATGCACTTAGCCAAGCTTTAAATTACAGGGCTCCTGGAATCTGTAGAATCGTTACAAGGAAAGTTAATAGAGACATCCCACTCACCAGAGGCTATGTGGATCCTATAGATTGGTCCAAATATTAAAATCAATCATTATCAAATTTAAGTAGCTCATAAGGCTCTACTTCCAGAGCTTTAGCTATTTTTTTTATTTTTGACAAGGTTATATCGTTTTGGGCTGTTTCAATCATACTGATTGTAGAGCGAGAGATATCCGCATCACAAGCTAAATCCTCCTGAGACAGACCTCTCTTTTTTCTTAAAGATTTGATACGATTTCCAACTTTTTTTAAAAATGATTTATCCATGTTTTAAATAGTCAGTTATACTGACAATACATGCAATCAGTCACACTGACAAAACAAGGAGAAACTTTATGCGTAAAGAGGATTTTGATACTTTTATCAATGGAGTGGGAAATGATTTAAAAATCGCTATTGATGATATTATTAGTGCAATTTTAATTATTTACAGTGATGTGGAAAAACTTAAAGTTAAAAACTCAAAGCCGGACAAGGAAAAAGCTCAGGCTCTTCTTTATTACATTAATATAGAACACCCGGAAGTCAGAAAAAGTAACGAAAGATTTTGTGCTAAAGAGCTTGAGCAATATTTCAGATGGATTGATGATTACTGTAATCATCATACTTGCACAAGAGAACAGGCTTTAAATCTAATTATAGATGATAAGCTTTAGAACATATTTCATAGAAAGACTTGATTAATCAAACAAAGAGAGTGATTAATATAACTGTAACAGCCATAAAAAGGATAAAAGCATGATAGAAGAGCTTAAACAACTTTCAAGACAAGAGTTAATTCAAAAATGGAAAAAATTATTTAAAACAATATTTGCCAGTCATAATTATTCGTCAAAACAATCGCTGCTAAGCAAAAACTAAAAACAACTGTTATTATTGAGCAAGATATTATTTTTAAAATTAAAAATTTAAATAATATTTTCATATCATTATTATAAAGTAAAAATTAATATTTCCCCTCCGCCTTTATCAAAAAAGAAAATTCCTCAAAAACGACAATATAAAATTGAAGGTCTTGAACATGTTTGTAAAAATGCGGCTTTGCTAACAAATTTTTATACGATAAAAAGCATCAATTTAAAAATTTTGTGAATGGGATTGATAACCCTTGGAGTTTATAATTTTATTTCATTTTTATATTAATTTAGATTTGAAGCTATGATATAACAAAGTTCAATAGAAGCTTGTTGTGCATCTACAGCTTCTTCTAAAGAAACATTTATATCTCCATATCGAACTCCTGGTAAACATTGTATTTTATTAATTAAATCTAAGGAAATATTTTTTATTCCTAAAGTTTCAGCTTGTTAAGCTCTTTTCCTATTTCTGAAATTGCAAT
>JANQFC010000072.1 GCA_028278035.1 Chlamydiales bacterium | reverse complement strand
GGATTTGGCCTAATGATAAAACATAGGAGTATTGATTTTTTTTCCGGTGCCTAGCACCGATATTTTTGTATTGTAATACTATACTTCGCCAGACACCTGCCGCGCTCGATGTAATATACTATAGACCATATTTCTATTCTATGATGAAAGCAGTTTGATATTATTTTCTAACACATTTGTGGCATTTTAATTCATTTAAAATCGTCTCCATCGGTGCAATATTTCCAGCATTTTTCTGATGGGGATTTCACTAATTGCATCTGTGAATTCACCTGGTGACAGACAGTTGTTCACATTTCTACACATGTCTAAGCAGACTTCGTTTAGTATTCTTTTTCTTTCTTTAAAAAATGAGATTAGAACATTTCCTTCTATATCCATAAAGTTGCAAAATTTAAAACATATAAACTTTGTGTCCATACACAAGCTTGTGTAGTCTTTAAGGACTCTCAAAAAGTTTTCACCCGCTAGGTCTTCGAATGTCAATTTTTCACACGAAATACGTCGCATTCGTTTAGCAGCTTTATCAAAAGATAAGCGACTTTTTCTTTTTATGTTTTGTAGCCGTTTGTAATGGTTAGTGAGCTTTTCAAATTTTACATGAAAACTTCCAGTTTCGGACACAATTACTTCTTTGTATCGATATTTTTGCAATACTTTCCACTGGGCAGAAAATATTATGGAATTCCAACGTCGACATACCAATGAACAGTCTCTTATAAGTGTTACTGCATCGAGATTCCCCAAAATTTTTTCTATAATTTCTGTTGGAAAACTGTTCAGTAATATCTAAAAATTTTAATTTATTTAGCTATGATTCTATTGTTGTTATCTGTATACCTTTTTAGTATCAATTTCTTTTCTTTTGTAATTTTTTCTTTTTTTCTTCACACGCCAATACTTTCGTTTCTTCATTGTATCCTAATCATCAAATGTTCAACAGTTATTGTCTAGTAGAAAAACTATAAATGTTATTTTTGAAGCAAAATATCATTTGGTTTTAACCATAATTTCAAAAACAAACACTTATACGAGAACTTTTTATTATATACAATAATAAGACAAAAAGTCACCTACACATAAAATGGAAACTTTTGAGTCTTCTACAAATTTGCATTAACGATATAAACGAAGTCCGAAACGAATTCCTAATCTATCCTTTACCTCAACACTACTAAATTTATTTTGTAAATTACTTTCTAATACCTTTACAACATTAACATGTTTTTTCCACCAGTTTTTATCATATTCATGATATCTTATTCCATTAAAAATTGCCTCTGTTCGATATGGTATAATATCCCCAGCATTTTTCCAACCGGGATATAGCCGTTGTGATCTACCATTGTTGAATGACATTATTAAAGGATATCTTAATAAAGGATTTAAGCTAGAGAGATCTATAGCTGGTCTACCAGTTTTTTTGATAGCTTCCCACGGACATAACCAGCGAAACAAACGATCTTTTATTTTTGTTATATCAGGACGTACCCCATCCATATCAAAGATGTAAACATTTTGTGTGTCCAAGATTATTTCAGCCAACCTATTTTGCCACGGAGAATTAGTATACTGGTCTCTCAGTCTGTAAGTTGCTGGTGGAAGATTTAGTTTCCCAATTGCATCTAAGAACTCATCCGGTGATAGACAATTGTTCATATTTCTACAGGTATCTAAGGAGATTTCATTCAGCTTATTCTTTCGTGGTTTAAAAAATGAGATTAGAATATTTCCTTCTATATTTATAAAGTTGCAAAATTCAAAAGACATAATTTTTGTGTCTATACACAACTTTGTATAGTCCTTCAGGACCCTCAAAAAATTTTCACCCGATAGGCCTTCGAATGTCAACCTCTCGCACGAAATATATTGCATCCGTTTGGCAGCTTCATCAAAAGATGCTATTTTAAAGTTCGTAGAGCGAGTTCTTCTGGATAAATTTTCTATATCTCGTAGTTGTTTGTAAGGGTTAGCGAGCTTTTCAAATTTTACATGAAAACTTCCTACTTCTGACACAATTATTTCTTCATATCGATATTTTTGCAATACTTTCCACGGGGCGGAGAATATTATAGAACTCCAGCGTCGACACACCAGTGAACAGTTTCTTATTAGTGTTACTGCGTCGAGATTTCCCAAAATCTTTTCAATAATTTCTGTTGGAAAAGCATCCAATGATACCTAAAATTTTTAATTCATATGGTTATGATTTCACCACTTTTCTCTGTACCTTTTCAGCATCAAATTTTTTCCTTTTGTATTTTTCCCTCTTCTTCTTTGTATTCAAATATCTTCGTTTTCTCATTGTATCTTAATTAAAAGCAATCGTTGTCTAGTAGTAGAAAAACTATAAATATTATTTTTAAAGTAAACTTTCATTTGGTTTAAACCAAAACTTCAAAAACCAAACATTTGTATAGAAAAATTTATTACACAGAATAATAGGTCAAAAATTCATCTATATCCTTATAGTCTCTATGCATAGAACCAAAAAGTTGTTTTAGTTTATTTGTTCTAACTCTGCTCGCTTTACCAAGGCAAACAAAATTTTTATAATTTTTTAAATCAAAAGTAGTGAACTTGAACTGTTCTTTATATCGCTGCAAGAGCAGTTCTTTTATGACCCCTTTCGGCAAAGGTAAGCGTAAAATTCTTAGGAGGTCGCACCACACCGATTGTATATACGTGATTAAGTGAAAATAGTTGTAGAACTGCACCACATTGTTTCTGTGAGTATGTTCCAAAACAGTTTCGTAGCACAGAGTTTTTAAATCTTTTAACACCTTCCCATCTTTATGTATTCCATTAGCGTGCGTTATTAGGTATTCTAAACCATATATGGTATCTTCTGACTCCAACATCTAGATAAAAAATATAAATCATTAACCCGTAGAGCCGAATGATCCCGACCCTCTGCCGGTTTTATCTAATTCCGTAACTTCAACCATATGTGTCTCTGTTAGTGGCAAAAAAATTAGTTGAGCTATTTTGTCCCCTCATTTTGACAAAAAAATTTTATGTAACAAAATTATCTTTATAGTTCCCCTATAGTTGTTGTCTATGATACCACTCCTATATCGATAAAGTTAAAAAAGCCGAGCTCGATCTAGGGCCATCATATTTCTCGGAAATGAGAGCTGTGTCCACTATATTTCGATCAAATGATTTAATTTCACAATCATGTGATGCGAACAGATCGTATCCCTCCGTAGACTTCTCCGGCCTCTGTAAATTTAATTTGAGCCAATCTAAAATTGAAATAAAAAGTAAAAGTAATTTATGAATCCAGATGATACTGGCTATAAGAAAATAAAAACACTATCAGTAAAAAATTGTTATTTCGTCAGCTGTTCACAATAGAAAACATAACATTGGATGTTTCAAAACATTATTTTCTTTCTTATAAAATAGCAGTTCTTTCATCGACTGATATTCACATGATCCAACAAAATTTACTCTTGATCTGTATTTTTTGTTGATCTTGTGATATTTGAACAGCAAGTCGATATCCAAATTATCAAAAAAATTTCTTTTTTTGTATCTTTGGTCAATTAACCATAGCTTTATCTGTAATCCTATCGGAAGTTGAGCTAATCTAGTTATGTCACCACACCAAAAATGTTGATCGTGGACTTCAATTTTTTTTCTATCACTCTTTTGTATTATCTTTAAAAAGGAACTGTTTTTATGAATGAGTTGTAAGACTTTTTTTCCACAAAGCCTTTGCAATGAATAAACCCTTTGTTTCTTTTTCTTCATTATTTTCTATAATAAAAATAGAATTGTTTACAAAAATAACCGAGCAAATACAAAAATGAGGTACACAAAGAAATTATTGAAAATGAACAGTTTTCTCTCTTAATGGAGAAACATTCCTTTCTTTTTTCAATATAGATGGAGGTTTTAATATACTATTTGATTTCATCCAGCTTAGCAAATTTGTATTTACAAAATTTGCTAAATAATCAGCTAAAACTACTATCATATAGGGTGCATCATTTTTGAACAACTGAGTTGCTAGAAATCCACTCCAGGCGAACAAAACAAAAATTTTTCCCCAATTAATTTCCTCTTTAAATATTTCTTTCGCAATTGTTGAATATTCTAAATATGTAGGAGTGGAACTTAGGGTCGCGTTCATTTCTTCGAACTCCTCGTAATGTTCCGATTCTATTTTCTTTCCCCAGTAAGCAATTATGAGACTCTGTTCGGATGGCCTCGGTAGGACCGGACAATCATTCCACCTATACCCCCGATCACACAAGTGTTCCTTTATGTAATAAAAAGCTAAAGTGTGCGAATCATTTTGAACATTTTGCCCATCTGATATCCACAATTTTTTCATAAAATTTATAATTTTTTCCATATCTAAAATATTAAAAGTTAAGTAAAGTACTTTTTATTTTTAGCAAGATGAAGACACGATCCAAGACATTAAGTTTCCATCCAGGAAAACATCCAAAAAACTCGCTATATCGACAGCACTATAAGGATTTTTGCTTTTAAAGCTCTTTAATGCGAGCACACCGGTCCATGAAAATAAGATTATTATTTTTTGCCAAGATATTCCACCCACAAATAATTCTTTAGCAATTTTTGAGTAAGTCGGATATAACGGGTCGACGATGTCCACATCTGTGCACATCAGATCTAGATCTTTGTGGTTTTTTTGTGCAAATTTTCCAGCATAATAACGAATAAACCATCTTTTGACCATAAATTGCTCTGTATCTCTTCCATTTAATGGGCAATCTACCCAATTGTAACCACATTTTTGAAAATAATAGTTAATGTAGTCGAAAGCCAGAATACAAGATTCACTACTTTTTCTCTGTTCTATCTTTTTTTCCATTATTTCTAAAAGGTGTAGAGATAATGTATGTTTAATATATGAAAATCAAATATGACCTTTAAAATAAAATTTGTATTATCGAGAAAAAGGATGAATAATGAAGATATTCAATCAACCCTTAACTATTTAAACTAAATAATTTTAAACAAACAAGTAATTTTGAAAAATGGAACAATTAAAGAAATCTATTCCATTTATAATAACTGTTCTTCTTCAATTGATAATTGTTTGTTTTTTATGCAACAAAATTTGGAAGGGAAATGTTTTTTCAGCCCCTATACTTTCTGAAAAACAGACAACTATAACTCTAGATTGTACAAAAAAGGAAAATGCTAGTTTGGAAATTTTCTTAATGGATAAGCATTATGCTATCATCCATTTTTTAACAGAAAAAATAATCAAACGAGTTGATATGTATTCATCAAAAACGGGAAAGTTATCACACAGTTTTTCTAAAAGTGATATGAATGACATTTTTAGTCTATTATACAAATGTATCAAACAGAAGGAACCATGTTTTTTTCTGAGAACTAAAACCCACGAACCATCGAATAATGTTGTTTGTAACTTTTATAGTTCTAAAGTAATTACTGTATGTTTTTCTTATGATGGTTACATTTCTGGAGGATTTATTGGTTCAACTATCTTTACCAGAAATGATATTGTTTCACTATTTAAAATTGCTCTGAAGTACGCCCCAGAAAAACTATATAAGTAGTGTCTAAGAGAGAAATTATATCAATAATGGACTCAAAAAAAATTAAAACTTGTTGGGTTTGTTCAAAAAAATGTTCAAAAAGCAAGTAAGTTGAATGAATATTATTTTGAAAGTAGAATGATAATAAAACTGGTTTTTAGTTTCGCGAGACACATGAAGATACACACCTGGTGTTCTATTTGCAATGCGATTGTTACTAAGTCTCAGCATCATCACAAAGAAGAGAAAAGCAAAAATGATCAACCTATTTTTGTTCAAGCTTTTGTACCAGTTATCATCCCCTTTACTAAGATTACTCCCTTTGTAAATAATATTAAAGATGATGCATTTTATGAAAAAAGAAACCTTATATATAATGAACTTTTTTCTTGGTTGCCCAAACCTGAACGACTCCCATCAGATGATCTGTTAGAATTATATTTTGATTTAAGTTTAACGACACTTAATGTCGAGTTTACTTCATCAGAAGAACGTGAAGCGATGAAGCGAGATGTATTTAAATTGATAAAAAACCACTTTGATAAATAAAAAGTAATGGATCCTAGTATAGATGAAATTTTGAGTGATTTGTGGTATAATTTAGAAAATAAATCTGCATTTGGTGGTGTTGAAAGGTTGTATTCTACAGTTAAAGAAAAGAAGCTACCCTATAGTAAAAAATTAATTAAAAAATGGCTGAGTGGACAGAAATCTTACACATTACATTTTCCTCTAAAAATAAAAATAAAAAGAAACAAAATTTTGTCATGGGGCATAGACTGGCTTTTTGAAGCAGACTTAGCCCACATTCCCGACTTGAAATGGGCTACGTCCAACCATCCCTGGATTTTAGTTTGTATTTGTACATTTTCAAAATATTTATCGGCTATACCTATGAAAACAAAACGAGGAGAAGAAGTAGCGGATGCTTTAAAGCAAGTATTAAAACAAAGAAAGCCTGTGTATTTACGAACAGATTTTGGAACAGAATTTTGGAACCAACACGTAGGAAATGTGTTAAAAGAAAATGGTGTAAGACACTACGGCGCCAGAGGTGCTATGAAAGCGGCTCAAGTGGAGAGGGCTATTAAGCACCTAAAATCAAAAATTTATAAATATTTTTCAAAAAATAAAAAATCCAGAACATACATTAATGATCTGAAAGAAATTGTGCACGGAATTAATAATACGAGACATTCCAGTCATGGTTTTAGACCTATTGATGTCGACCTAAATAACCAACAAGCTATCTTTGAAAAATTATATCCAAATTTTTATAAAAACAGAATAAAAGGAAGTAAACCACTTTTTCAAACCGGTGATAAAGTTCGTATTTCAAAACTACGCACTCCATTTCAAAAAGGTTTCAGGGAAAACTTTACAAAAGAAATATTTGAAATAATAAAAGTTGTAAGGTATAGATATCCACCTGTTTATAAAATTAAGTCATTAGAAGATAATGCAGAAGTTATGGGGACATTCTACGCGGAAGAAATGGTGAAGGTAGATGACTTTTCATCGCAATAAGTAGTATATATTTGTTTTATGAACAAGAGAAAACAGTGTAAACATGTATGTTAATTTATTTTTAAAACGTGAAAAAGGTGAAAAAGGTGTTATTCTTCAAAATAAATTTCCTACACCGATAGTTTTCAAAAAGCCGCATAAAGTTGGTGTTGTTGCCGTATCATTATCGAGTAAAATAGATAATAGCCCGATCGAACGGGGATTTATAATTAGTAAAACTGATGGAACTGATCAAGAGGTTCTATTATTCACCAGGAAACATTGGACAAACATTAAAGGTATTGCAGCAGAATTAAGAAAACTAATAAAAGAAACAATCTATAATGGTGTGGTGAATGTAATAGTTCATGAGAAGACACAATTAAGATGGACTTTACCAAATAATATCGAATTCCGTTTTTCAAATGAACTCGGTCGCTATCTCGGTATTAAAGGTGGAAAAATTACAGGCAAAGATGCGACAACAATTTATTCAACTCCGAATTTAAAAAGTGGTTTTTCGAGGATATACATACAAAGTAAATATATTTTTCCATCGCAGCATTTCAGAGATCAGTACTCCCGCATATTAGATTCATTCGATTACTCATATGAACACGATATAATTTCGAGAAGGTTTCCTTTTCCGATTTATCATTCTTTAAACCAGAAAAGGTTGGAAGAAATTACGCTTTACTTCACCGATGAATATGGAAGACTAGTCACCATGGATGACGCCCACACATGGGTTTTGATACATATAAAGCCCGATGAAGAAGAGAAAATTTTAAATTAGTATTATGTTTTATATGAAAAGAAAATATGGAATATTATGGCATCATACAGTAGAGGTAGCGCTTTATGTCAACAGTTGTGTAATTTAGCTAGTAATCCTAATTTTCAAAAAATAGCGAAGACAGGGAAAAAGAAAAATATTAAAAAAAGAAGAGTCGTGAGAAAGG
>JANQFC010000041.1 GCA_028278035.1 Chlamydiales bacterium | reverse complement strand
TTGTAAGCGGAATCGTTGAATCCGTTTCTGCTAGGGTCATGTGATCTCGAGGAATGTGTTGCCACTCTACTGCCTTGTTCAATTTGGTTGAAAACTTTTCAACTTTTTTAAGCAGTGGAGAAAATGGTTGAAAACTTTTGATTCTTTGCGATTCTAATTTTTTTAATAGTTTAATTTGGTTTTTGGTTTTTTTCTATAATAAGGTGGTCCGATTTAATCGTCATACTCTGTTTTTTCCTTTTCTTACCTTGTTCACCTATTCAATTACTTCTGCAAAACCATTTTCATTGATTATTCTGAAAATCGTTTCTGCTAATGCAGCCTTGGTCCCATCACATGACTACTTTTTTCTCCATTTAGTGGAGGTAGCAGAAAAGCACCCTCAGAAATTATAAAAATTTTTGCATTTAAAATTATTATAATTTTGCATTTAAAAGTAAAAAGTATCAAAAACCATCACCAACCAGAACCTCGCTATGGTGCTCGTGTAAACCTTTACTTGGAATCAAATCCTGAAAGTTATGGGTGAAATGAATTACCGTAGTTACATACTCTCACGAACGAATTCACTAAGTCCGGCATAAGTAAAAATAAAATTGAGTTGAGAGTTAGTAGCCACGAGAAATCTGGAAAATTCAAGTAACCAGAAATCTGATTGTTTGGAAGTAGGATTACGACGATGATAAGTGTTGTCTTTGCTATTTGAGTGCATGTCTTCAGTAAAAATATGACAAGCCATATGATATATGGACGATAAATATGAGAGAAATAGCAACTAGAATCAGAATGCAGGGATTAAAAAGGTTACAAAAAAACAAGTTTTCATCGGTCGGTAAGTAACAAACCAAAGCATTTTCTACAATGTTACTGAACAAGGCAGCCAGATTGAAATCTGGAAGGTTTAGTAGAGTATTATGGTAGGCCTTTATATTTGAGAAAAGAAGCTCAACATCCTTATTTTAAAGTTCTGGTATTGATTCTACATATTATTTTTTTTTATTTTATTTAGATTTACCTTTCTTATTAAGCTGTAAGCGTCGTGTTCACGTGTATGTTTAAAATCATTTTCATTTACATTTGTTTGATAAGCAGAGACTAAGGTAAATATAAAATAATAATAAATAAAAATATAATATAAAATATAAATACA
>JANQFC010000008.1 GCA_028278035.1 Chlamydiales bacterium | reverse complement strand
TGCGATTGCTGAAAAAATCTCCGATTTTTGAAGCAAAATGAAGACAGTGCAAAAAACACGTGTAAAGAGTTAATACTTTTAAAGAGAAAAAATTGATATGTATTAGTGAATGAATAAATATTAAGATGTTTTTTGTAAGCGCACAGATGTACAATAGCCACATTTTAAGAGTATTTAACAAAATAAACATAACATGTACGCAGATTTCGAGCGAAGCGAGAATATCTTGCGATTGCTGAAAAAATCTCCGATTTTTGAAGCAAAATGATTTTATAGTAAAAAAAGTAATATTATACTTCATGTTTTATATCTATTGAGGCCTAAATTGCAAATAAGTTTTTTGGAAAGGAGTCTATGAATACAGAAAAAAATATATTATTATTGTTGTCAAAGGGATTTGAAGCTTACGAAGCAAGTGTCTTTACTGATGTGATAGGATGGAGTAATGATGTTGTAAAAACATCTCTAAAGGTCACTACTGTTGGTACAAAAGACAAAATAAAGGCAACCTGGAACTTTTTAGTTACTCCAGACAAGTTAGTGTCAGAAGTAAATGTAGATGATTATGATGCTTTAGCAATTCCAGGTGGATTTGGAACTGCAGGATTTTATGAGGATTCATATAGCGAACCAATATTAGAGTTAATAAAAGAATTTAACACTAAGAATAAAATAATTGCAACTGTATGTGTAGGAGTCTTGCCATTGGCAAAGACAGGTGCACTTGCCGGAAGAAATGCCACAACCTATCACCTTGTGAACGATGGAAAAAGAAGGCAGTTGGCAGGCTTTAATGTAAATGTACTGGATCAGCATCTGGTAGTAGATGACAATGTTATATCTTGTTCGTCGCCAGCCTATGCATTAGACGTAGCTTTTGAATTGTTAGAAAAAATGACTTCTAAAGAGAAATGTGTTCTTGTTAAAGAAGCAATGGGTTTTGTATAAAGTAGATTGTTGGCTAGTTTCTCTTCTCCCCTAAATGTTGTTTTGCTTTTGATAAACGGAAATTAATTTATTGACTAACAGGATATTTTAAAGGTAGCCTGTTGATGAGTGGATTTTAATTTATAAAAGCAAAATAGGTATATAAAATGAATAGAAATTTATTTATAGTGTTGTTGTTTGTTAGCGTTACGTTTGTTGCTTGTGATAAAACATCAAACAAGAGAGACGTTCTGGTTGAAAAGAAGATTATATCTCAAAACGAATATTTAATTATTTGTAAAGGATACCCTAAAGAAGGAATTGATAATAAAATACAAAAAGTAGCACTTGCAAAAGAAGCTGCTCTGTTGAACGCTCAGGTGTTAGCCGGAAATTATCTTAAACCAGAAGTTGATGTTATAAGGAATGGTCTTGTAAAAAAATACACTATATATGATGACTATGTAGTAATAGAATATGTTGTTCAGTATAAAAACATTAAAAAATATATAAAATGACAAAAAAACAAAAAAAAATAAATTTTATATAAAATAATGTTGACAGTTTTTGAGTCGTGGTCTCTTATATCCAAGCACTCGTTAATTGAGTGCGCGTTCTTTTTATTGCCTCGACAAAAAAATCTGCACATTTTTTTAAAAAAATGTTAAGAATTACTTGACTGAGGGGAAGGCATTCGCTATAACGGTTTTCATTCCGAAAGCGAATGAGTCTTTTGAAAACTTCGTA
>JANQFC010000066.1 GCA_028278035.1 Chlamydiales bacterium | reverse complement strand
TAATTACGCAGAATTGTACGATTACTTGTTTCGATCGATAGGTAGTTCGGAAACTATAGATTTGACTAAAGATGAATTTCGAGATGGTTTCGTAATTTTCCCTTTCGATTTGACCCAGAAAAATATATCTGAGAATTTTTACCCGCCTAAAAGATCAGGTTCTTTGGAATTGACTATTCATTTCGCCGCCGATACGCCGTCGAATATAGCCATTTTGGCTATTTTGGAAGAGGAAAGGGTTCTTCAAATTGATAAAAATAGAGAGTGGAAAGATACTGTAACCGCTTAAAAAATGGATTTTCGAATGAAACTACCGATGCGTATTATATTTTCGGCACCTAGTCAAGCGGGAAAAACTTATCTATTAACTAGAATGTTAGTTTTTCAAGATTATTGTTTCGATAATAAATTTGACCAAATTTTATGGAGTTATGGAATTTCACAACCTAAATTTTTTCGGGAATTAAAAAAATTAATCCCCGGAATACAATTTTATCAAGGATTTCCGGAAAAAGAAATATTAGAGGAATCGATATTAAAGGGGGCTCGTAATGGTTGCATAGTGTTAGATGATTTAGTCGAAGATTGTGAAAAGAGTAAAGCGCTGGTACAACTTTTTACGAAAAAGTCACATCATAGGAATTGGAGCATTTTTTTTACTATTCAATGTTTATTTTGGCCTAGCGAAAATATTAGAATATGTCAAAGAAATGCGACCCATTTGGTTTTATTTAATTCCCCTAGAGATTCTTTAAGTGTTCGTACAATGGTAATATTATTATTATTTTTACTTTTCTGCTAATCTATATATTTTTATTATTTTTTTCACTTTTAGGCTAAACAAATTTTTGTGAATAATAGTAATTTTATGGTTTCCGCGTACGAAAAAGCTATTTCGCAGCCTAGGGGGTATTTAATGGTGGATTTAACACCTACTACCCCTTTAAAATATCGATTAAGAACAAATATTTTACCGGTACTTATTCGATTAACTTAAATTTTTTATTTTGCAGTTTTATTTTTTCATTCTCATCATTTTAGGATGAAGATTTTTGTCTTTTCATAGAAGAAGACGATGAATAAAAGAAGGTTTAGTTTCAGAAAAGGAAAAGTCATGAGTCGATGTTTGATCGAATCATTTCCTTATCTATTAGTTTTGTCGGAAGCTCGATCTTCCGAATTAATTAAACTTTTGATCAAAGAAAGTGATAATTGTTTATTAGAAGCTTTAACCGAAATATTCGCTAATGTGCTAGAAAATCCATTTCTTTTAACTCCTACAGCTAGGAAACTTTTGAAAAATTCTAGCCGTATTATCGATCTTTTGGGAAAGAAAAAGAAAAATTTAGAACAAAAACGTTCGCAATTTATAAAATACGGCCCCAGATTCATTCCTTTGATATTACCATCAATTTTAAAAGAGATCTATGGCTCGTGAAATATTTTTTCGGAGAGATCAGAACGACGGGCTTTGGCGAGAGGTGAAAAATAAATCTGAAGTGATAAAAACTTTACCCGAAAAAGGAAAGATTTTAGCGGAAAAAATGGGTGAAAATTTAAAATTAACAGAAGACGCCGAAGTTTTATATCCCGGTATCGAACGACCCGGAAGTCCGTTATTATTGTTAATGAAATGGTATTTAAATCGAAAGACAGCCGTCGAAAAACCATTAGATGCGGAGGCAT